>NZ_AP035957.1:0-367142 GCF_059730495.1 Pantoea sp. X-Soil-TKNS-1211 | reverse complement strand
AGTTATCTGTCAGGTGCACTTTGATTTCCGCTTATATGCTGGTAAGGTTATCGGTCATATGCGGTGGCAAAATTAACTGTTGATAAATGGATCCTGTTTATGGCTAAGAAAGTCAATGACTTAGATAGCATGACCGAGGAAGTTAATAAGAAAACGGGCGAAGTTGTCCACTTAAATCCTTCGGCAGCGGCAACGGTGCAGCCAGTGGCTTTGATGCGACTGGGGCTTTTTGTTCCCAATACCGATCATGCTAAAGCAAAAAGCTCCGTCAACACCGTTAAGTCTACAGTGGATGCTACCGAGGATCTTTACCATCTGGAAGTGGTGAAGAGGGAAGGGTACAAGGACATCTCGATCCGTTCAGAACGCCTTGATATGGCGACTGATTTCCGTGTCTGGTTGGGGATCATTCGTTCGATCTATGATAACGGTACCTTTGCCGGTAAGTTAAAACTGCCGTTCACTAAGTTTTTGCAAAACTGCGGGTTTGACTCAAAACGTTCGAACAAAGACATGAAGAAGCGTATTGATGACTCACTGATGCGCCTGCGTGGTGTGACTATCCAGTTCCGTAATGATACGGGTTCACTGACAACTGGTCTGGTCAACAGCGCGCATTACAACATGGCAAAGAATGAAGTCGAGATTGAGGGCGACCATCGGCTGGCTGACCTCTATCAGATGGACTACAAAGTTTACCTGCGTCTCAAAGCCATCGATCATTTGCCCCGTAAAGAGTCTGCACAGGCCCTCTATACGTTTATTGAGAGTCTCCCCAGGAATCCGGCACCTGTCTCTATGAAACGTCTCAGGGAGCGTCTGAGGCTGAAATCGCGTATCGCCTACCAAAACCATATTGTGCGTAAGGCGCTCGAAGAGCTGAAGGAAATCAACTATCTCGAATATACCGAGACGAAACGGGGCAGGTCGGTCTATTTCAACATAACCAAACGCAATCCAAACCTGATCCCGGATAAGTCGTTGAAACTCGACAGGAGTACTGAGGATGAGCCTCAGATTGTTGATGAAGCGATGATTGCCAAGATCAGTAAGCTGAAAGATTCCGGCTTCAGTGAGGAAGAGATTGCCAAAATCCTGATTAGCCTCGATTCAAAATGAGTGGCATCTCAGTGATAACTTCGTCAGCATACCACGGCTAACCTTTCTTCTTTTATCAGCTCATTCAGTTAGTTATGAATGAGCTGATTGCTTTTATCTCCTGCAAACCAACCCTTCAAACTTCGGTTTGCTGCAAGCATACCCTCAAAACAGCATACGACCGATAACCTTTCCTCTCATTGGCACCTCATAAGCATACGACCGATAACTTTTTAAGAGATCTGTCGCCTCTTCAATACGATACCGGCATACGGCTGCCAACCTTTCGTTATCGCACCATAATAAATATGGATAACATTATGATTTTATATAAAGAATTTATTCTTGTTCGCTACAACAATAAATCGGTGGAGGGGGTGTTATTGCATATGGCAGATAACCTTTCAGCATACGACTGCAAACCTTTCATGCATCATATGCTGAAAAACAAGAAGTTACGGTATTTGAATCATTCCGACAGACAGGCATATGACGGGAAACTTTTCGCATACGACAGATAACCTTCTTTCACAGCGAATAGCCTGCCTATGAACATTGTGTTTAATCTACGAACGATCGGAGGATCTCAGTTGTACTTTGAGCATATGACAGGAAACCTTTTGCATACGACAGCCAACCTTTGTAGATCAAAGAGTGAGCGGAAGCGATCCGCACACGACCGCCAACCACAATGACTCTAATCATACGACAGATAACTTTTTGCATACGACTGGAAACCTTGAAAGATCAAAACTGGAAGACGCCATTGATAAATAACGAGAAGTCCTTTTGCATACGACTGATAACCTTTCAGTGCATCTGCAAGAGTGATCCTTATCACATTTTGCCTAACTGCTTAGTTATCAAAGGGCAGAATCGCATGAACGCCAATGTTCAGCATACGACGGGAAACCTTTGTGCAAACTCTGAGTGCTGACGCAAAAGATCGCAGGTCAGATCCATTGTGTGATCCTGTCACTTTGAACATGTCGGCATATGACCGATAACCTTTTTGGGTGATACATCGAAGGAGAGCAGTTAAGTTTCAGCATATCCATATGAATTTTATATGCTTTCCGTAGCGAGTTGCTCATATTTTATCTATTGAGACGATTTTAGCGTGGCCTCCTGGCGCATATAACTGGAAACCAATGTTCAAATCTTCATCACGAAGGTGACAGGATCACAAAATGATCCTGCCGCTACGGCATATCCCGCAACCAATTATCCAGTTAGCGCAAATATCTTGTTCACGAGATGTCCTGAGGCTATCGACACGTACAACTTTTTTCTGAAAAACGAAAAATCTTGCACGTAGCAGAATGCCATGTACACTTAGGGAAAATTTTGCCAATGGAGTAATGGTATGAAGAGTAACTATGGTGGCGTGGACGAAACTGCCCGCAGGGCTAACGCAATGCTGCGCAGTATGAGTGACGACATCATCGATAAACGTCATGAATTCGGACTTGACCGTTACTATCAGACCTTTACCCGAAACTCAGTGGCCAATATGCCCAAGCTCAGCCGTCGTGCTGTTGAACAGGCTATCGACGAAATGGAAGCTGCGGGTCATGAGTTTGGCAAGAAAGACGCCGGCAATGCCAGACATTACGCGCTCACTGTGCAGGATGTGGTTGATATTTATGCACACCGTAAGGTACCTAAATATCGCGATATTCATGCGGGAAAAGGCCCGTTCGTTATATTTGTAGTGAACCTGAAGGGTGGCGTATCGAAAACGGTCAGTACGGTAACGCTTGCTCATGGGCTGCGCGTGCATCCTGATTTGTTGCAGTATGACCTGCGTAACCTTGTCATCGATCTCGATCCCCAAGCCTCCAGCACGATGTTTCTGAACCATACCAACAGTATCGGTTCCATCATGGAAACAGCGGCACAGGCCATGCTGAACGACCTGGATGCCGAGCAACTGCACAAGGACATCATCCAGCCAACCATTATTCCTGGTGTAGATATCATTCCGGCTTCTATCGACGATGGTTTTGTCGCCAGCCAGTGGAATGAGTTAGTGCACGAGCATTTGCCTGGTCTGTTACCTTCTGAAGTTCTGCGCCGCAACATCATTGATCGCGTCGGGAACGATTACGATTTCATCTTCGTGGATACCGGGCCGCACCTGGATGCTTTTATGCTGAACGCGATTGCGGCGAGTGATTTGCTGCTCACCCCGACACCACCCGCGCAGGTTGATTTTCACTCGACCTTAAAATACCTGACGCGTTTGCCAGAAATGCTGGAGCAACTGGAGGAAGAGGGGATTAATCCGCGTATTAAGGGCAACATCGGATTCATGTCAAAAATGACCACCAAACGTGATCATGAGATGACGCATGGCCTGGCACGCGACGTATTTACATCCTACATACTGGATGCCACTTTGCCACGCCTTGATGGTTTCGAGCGTTGTGGAGAAACCTTCGACACGATAGTAAGTGCTGACCCACAATCTTATCCTGGCAGTGCGGAAGCGCTTAAAAATGCCAAGCGTGAGGCTGAGCGATTTACTCAGGCGGTATTTAAAAGGATCGAATTTGTGAGGGGTATAAAATGACCAAAGTCATGAAGAAAATGGGCCGTACGTTAGGGAACTCAAACTTCTCTAAAATGCTGAGTGAAAGCGAGAGCACCCGAGTATTCGTCCTCAAGTCCGGTAAAGAAGCCCGTTTTGTCCTCACAAAAGTACTTCACGACGACATCGACGCGCAGACCTATATCGATTCTTCCGTCAATGGGCGTGACCAGTCACTGCTGACGCCTGAGTCAGTGGCGGATATCTCCCGCACCATTACGCTGCAACAGTTCTTCCCGGCCATCGGCAGGGAGGTGGATGATCGGATCGAAATTCTCGATGGATCACGTCGCCGTGCGGCCTGCCTGTATAACGGGACGCCTTTTGAAGTTCTGGTGACTAAAGATGAACTGGATCTGGCTGATGCACGCCAGCTGGCAGTTGATATTCAGACGGCGAAGGAACACACCTTACGTGAACTGGGCAAACGTCTGGAGCTGATGTATCCCGGCAATATAAGCCAGGCAGAGATCGCTAAATCTGAAGGTATATCTGCGGCAAAAATAACCCGAGCCCTCCAGGCTGCGTCGGTGCCGGAAGAGATGATCGCCGTTTTCCCTTCTGTCAGCGATCTTGCGATTGCTGATTATCAGTTTTTGCTCGATGTTGCGGAGAAGGCCAAAAGCAAAAAGCTGGATATCAGCGACATTGTCGCAGGGGTACGTCAGCGCATCGAAAAGCAGGATAATACTGAGATCGATGATCCGGTCACCAAATCGCTAATCATTGGTTATTTCCGTGCCGAGAGCAGTCGTTTGAAGACACCAAAGCCCGGCAAAAAAGCGTCAGCGGAAAATCTGGTGGTGTTTAAGGACAAGAAACAGTTTGCCCGTAAAAAGGTCGATGCGGAAAAACGGCTGGTGACGTATGAATTCTCGCGTATTTCTGCGGAATTCCAGGCGGAGCTTGATGCAGCGATCCGTGCCGTGACAGAAAAAATGGTCGCGGATAAACAAGCTTAACCACCACATTTCCCGTAGCAGCGCGATTTATCGCGCAATATCGTGCGCGTTGCCATAAAAACCCGCGCGATAAATCGCACCGCTACGGATTTTCCAACCTGTCGTTTTTTTGTTTTCAATTGTAGATTGATCGATCTACAATTATTCCAACACTCAACCAGAATGATGCGATCATGAAACCAGGCCCAGGCAGACCCAGAGAGTTTGACCCACAAGTTTTCCTCAATTCAGCGCTCGAATGCTTCTGGCAGAAAGGCTATCGATCGACTTCGATGGCCGATTTAATGCAGGCATCAGGACTGGCGAGTGCCAGCATCTACAAACTCTATCCGGATAAGCGTTCGATCTTCCTTGCCGCCCTCCAACAATACATGGACGCCGGTCTGGTGCGTGGTAAGCAACGTGATGAGGAACTGGCTCCGGAGACCGCGCTGCGGGATACACTGGAGTTTGTCGCGCTGTTTTCATCCGGGCCTCAGGGAGAGAAGGGGTGCTTTACCATCGCTGCGGCGTGCGAGTTGCTGCCAGGTGATGATGAAGTCCGAAACCGGGTTGAGTATAAATTTCGCGGCATCGTGGCACGATTAAGCAGCATCCTGCGCAAAGGTCAGGAGACGGGGGTATTCCGCTCTGATGAACCGGCAGAGGTGATGGCGGAATGCATTTTTATGCTGCTTGAAGGTATGCGCGTCTACGGCAAAATCAAACCTGACATTAGCGTGCTGAGAAAAAGTAATGAATTTATTATTCAATCCGTGCTTATCCGGGCAGGGCGGAGTTGAGCATGTTGATGCCCGGTGCGCTGGTTCGTCGCCACAGAAGAAGAAAAGTGATGGTGGTATTGGAAACCGAAGGCGACATCATCACCTGCGGCTGGACAGACAGGGGCCGGTTTTATAAACGACGCTTTCCGGCCGACCAGTTGCGGCTGTGTATGCCGTATTCAGATCTGTGGCCCATGACCTGAAGCTCAGATCATCACAGAATTACGCTGCCAAAATGCAGCGGGTTACGCATGACATGGGCAATGGTTTGCAAATTTTCCGCGCACATCTCACGAGACCAGGAACCGCCAAGGCAGATACGCAGCGCGTCAGGGGGATTATTATCAGTACAGAAGGCCGCACTTGAGACCGCACTAACCCCCAGTTCACGTAACCGCACCGCCATTTCAGCCGGATTCCAGTTGAAATGACGTGGCAACAGCAGCCACAGGTGGAAGCCCTGGGGCGTGGCGCGGAACGTAAATTCCTTGAGGATTTCCGCCGCCATTTTCTGACGAATCACCGATTCTGCGCGCACCGATTGCAGCACCCGGTCTGCGGTGCCGTCATTGATCCACTGTGATGCCAGCGCGTTGGTGATCGGGCTGGCCATCACGTTCAGGGCGCGTAATGCTCCCGCCAGTAACTGCGTCTGATGTTTACCCGGTCCTTTGATAAAGGCGGTACGCAGCCCCGGACCAAAGCATTTTGACATGCCGGTAATGTACCAGGTTAGCTCAGGGATCAGTTCACTGAATGACGCAATATGGTGAGTCGCCAGTGCTGCATAGGCTTCATCTTCAATCACCGGGATGCTGTAGCGTGCCGCCACATCAGCCAGTGCTTCGCGTCGCCGCAATGGCAGGGTTAACGTGGTGGGATTCTGGATGGTGGGGTTGATATACAAGGCGCTGATGTTGCCGGTCTGACACTGGTGTTCAAACACCCGTGGCAGCGGGCCATCCTCATCACAGGGCAGGGATTGCAACGTAATATTGAGCTGGCTGGCGATGGCTTTCAGGCCGGGATAAATCAAATCACTTACGCACACGCTGCCACCTTTGCGGCACAGCAGCGTCAGTAATCCCACCAGCGCGCTGTGAATGCCTGGTGCGATCAGGATTTCATCGATATTTACCGCTGGGAGCTGTTTCTCCAGCCAGACTTTCGCCATCGCTTTATCATCTGCCTGGCCGCCAAAGTCCTGATAACGCAACAGGCCGAGGATATTTTTCTGGGTAAAGAGATTGATTGCTCCCTGACTGATGGCCTGCGCCAGTTCTTCTCCGGGTTCAATCGGTGAGTTCATGGTCATTTCATAACTGCTGCCACCGCTCAACGGCACCGCAGGCACCTTCCCGCGAATATAACTGCCCAATCCCCGGCGCGAATCGATCAACCCGCGCCGGGTGGCCTCGGCATAGCCACGTGTCACGGTGGTGTAATTCAGGGAGAGCTGGATCGCCAGTTCGCGCAGCGGCGGCAGGCGGTCACGCGGTTGAAACTCGCCGCTGTTGATGCCGTCAGCAATGATGTCGGCAATTAACAGATAAGCCGGACGTGGTGTGTTCTGACTCAGATGGTGATGCCAGCGGCTGACGAGTTTAGTAAGCATGCATTCAGTCCCAACAGATGGAGAAGAAAGCATCACTATTGCCTGGCGAGAGGTATTCTGCAATCACCTTTGGTATTGATTGCATCAATGATTGCATAATGATTTTTATTGTGTGCATTTTTGGTGCGAATTGGCATCAATCTGGTGCAGAAATCTGTATGTGGCCGTGATGTTCTCCGGGTAATCCCGTGCCATTCAGAGGGTTTAAAAATTTTTTAGCTCACAAGTTGAGCAGTTGATGGGATCTTGATTGCATCCCTGCGATCGGCAGCTGGCACGCCCCTTGCTCCATTCTCCCTGCATCACCTGCGGATGTGCCATAACGGGGAGCGCGGCTCCCCCCTGATAAAGACTGGGAGAAAAGTGCTATGCCAAAAGTTACCTTGCCTGCCCACCAGACCGGTGATTTCTTTGTTGATTACGAAGAGAAGGTTTTTGAGGATGTGAAAGCGGAGCCGGGCCAGAAAGCGCTGGTGACCTTTCACACGGTTGCGTTTGAAGGCTCCATCGGTTTCGTCAATATGTTGCAGGCGACCCGTCTGCAACGCAAAGGCTTCGAAACCTCCATTCTGCTGTATGGACCGGGCGTGCTGCTCGGCGTACAGCGCGGTTTTCCCACCATCGGTGCGGAAGCCTTTCCGGGTCATCAGAACTACGCCAACCAACTGAACAAATTTATGTCGGAAGGTGGCAAGGTTTACGCCTGCCGCTTTGCGCTGCAAGCTCTCTACGGCCACGGCGAACCGTCGTTGCTGGAAGGGGTGCGTCCGATCAATCCGCTCGACGTGCTGGATCTGAAGCTGCTGCATGTGCGTGACAACGCGGTGATTATCGATACCTGGACGATGTAAGCGGAGGCGCGCTATGGCTGGATCACGCATTATCCGTGCCGCCGCAGCCCAGATTGCGCCAGATCTCCATGAGGCCAGCAAAACGCTGGCCCGGGTGCTGGAGGCAATCGATAAAGCGGCAGAGCAGGGCGCAGAGATCATCGTTTTTCCCGAGACGTTTGTGCCCTATTACCCTTATTTCTCGTTTATCACACCGGCGATGACCGCGGGTGCCGCGCATCTGAAACTTTACGACCAGGCGGTGGTGGTGCCCGGCCCGATCACCCATGCCGTGGGCGAGCGTGCTCGTCTGCGCAACATGGTGGTGGTGCTGGGTGTGAATGAACGCGATCACGGCACGCTTTACAACACCCAACTGGTGTTTGATGTCAGCGGCGAACTGGTGCTGAAGCGGCGCAAAATCACGCCAACCTACCATGAACGTATGATCTGGGGGCAGGGTGATGGTGCCGGGTTAAAGGTGGTCGACACCGCCGTGGGGCGCGTCGGCGCGCTGGCCTGTTGGGAGCATTACAACCCACTGGCACGCTACAGCCTGATGACGCAGCACGAGGAGATCCACTGTAGTCAATTCCCTGGTTCTTTGGTGGGACCGATCTTCGCTGAGCAGATGGACGTCACGATCCGCCATCACGCGCTGGAGTCCGGCTGCTTTGTCATCAATGCCACCGGCTGGCTGACTGAGGAGCAAATCAACGAACTCACCTCTGACCCGGCGTTGCAGAAAGGGCTGCGGGGAGGCTGCAATACCGCCATCATTTCACCGGAAGGGCGTCATCTGGTGCCCCCATTGACGGAAGGCGAAGGCATTCTGATTGCCGATCTGGATATGGCGTTGATCACCAAACGCAAACGCATGATGGATTCCGTCGGGCATTACGCTCGTCCGGAATTATTGAGCCTGCGTCTGGACGCGACCCCCGCCCGCTATGTGGTCGCGCGTGAGGAAGAATCCGCAACCGGAGGAGAGCGCGATGCAGAACGTTCCGTCTACTCGCCAGCAGCTGATCACTGAGCTACTGACCCAAGGGGTCAACGTCATCAACCCACAGCAGGAGCATGTCAGCCGTCATGGTGGAGCAGGGCCGTCTGATCACCAGGCGATGAATATTGATGGCGTGACAGTGATGGTGCCGATCTATACCCATTCCGCCCGCCAGTCACCATGGCAGGTGAAGCATGAGGCATCTGGCGCTACCCGGCTCTTCAACAACCTCATTCCGGTGCGGGAAATCACGATCGCTCATAAGCCGCGGTTTTATGAACGGCAGACGGCGGAGGGCATTCCCTATTCACAGATTGCCACGCTGCACGGCACCGATGTACTGGCGACTACCGTATTGCAAACCTGTATCCGCTATGAGAATCGCGCAAAAGCCTGTCAGTTCTGTGCCATCGGCCAGTCACTGGCGGCGGGCAGCACCATTGCGCGCAAAACGCCCGAGCAGCTGGCTGAAGTGGCGAAAGCGGCGGTCGAGCTCGATGGGGTCAAACATATGGTGATGACCACTGGCACACCATCCGGCAGCGATCGCGGCGCGCGCATTCTGGTGGAGAGCGCGCTGGCAATTAAAGCCGCTGTGGATTTGCCCTTGCAGGGGCAGTGCGAACCACCCGGTGACGCAAAATGGTTTCAGCGCATGAAAGACGCCGGTATTGATGCGTTGGGGATGCATCTGGAAGCGGTAACTCCGGAAGTGCGTGCCCGCATTATGCCGGGCAAAGCGCAGGTCAGCGTTGACCAGTACCTTGAGGCGTTTGCCGACGCGGTGGCGGTGTTTGGTCGCGGACAGGTCAGTACCTATATCCTGGCGGGGTTGGGCGATACGCCACAGGCGATTCTGTCACTATCGGAAACCTTGATCGACCTTGGCGTTTATCCGTTCGTCGTACCGTTCGTGCCCATCAGCGGCACGCCACTGGAGCACCACCCGGCACCCGATAGCCAGTTTATGTCATCCATCCTGCAACCGCTGGGGCAAATGCTAAGTCAGGCCCGGTTACGCTCCAGTGATATTAAGGCGGGTTGTGGTCGTTGCGGTGCCTGTTCGTCACTTTCCAGCTTCGAGCAGGCGATGGCGTAAGGAGTGAATGATGAATGAGTACGCAAGTTACACCATTAAGTGGGTAACGCTGCCGTGGGAACGGGAACAGGCATATGCGTTGCGCCAACGGGTCTTCTGCCAGGAACAGGGGCTGTTTGCCGGGCATGATCTTGATGATATCGATCGCCATGCCCGCCTGTTGGTGGCGCTGGGCAGTGTCGGTGGCTGGCACGATGCGGTGGTCGGTACGGTGCGCATTCATGAGACAGCACCCGGCATCTGGCAGGGTTCGCGTCTGGCGGTGGATAGCGCCTGGCGTCGGCAGGGACAGCTCGGCCCGACGTTGATCCGTCTGGCGGTGTGCAGCGCGCATGCGCTGGGTTGCCGGGAATTTTATGCTCAGGTGCAACATCAAAACGAACCGCTGTTTCGCCGCATGCACTGGCACACGCTGGATTGGCTGGCGTTGCGAGGTGTGCAGCATGCGCGTATGCAGGCCGACCTCAATTTTTACCCACCCTGCCATGATCCCCTCAGCGGCATGGTTATCAGTACGCCGGTACGCAGGCGGGTTGTGGAGATGCCTGCATTTCTGACAGGAGCGACGGTATGAACCTGAGTTTACCGGCGCTGATTGAGCGCCTGCATACTTTCAGCGGCATCGCGCATAAGCGCGATATCCAACAGGTGGCAAAGCAACTGCGGGAAGCCTGGCCGAACCCCAGTCCGAATGGCGACGATTGCGCCCTGATCCCTGACGGTAACGGCTACAAATTGCTGGCGATGGAGGGATTTATTAACCGATTTGTGGCGGACGATCCCTGGTTCGCAGGCTGGTGTGGCGTGATGGTCAATCTGAGCGACATTGCGGCGATGGGGGGACGGCCGCTGGCGGTGGTGAACGCGCTGTGGGATGACGCTCTGCCTCATGCGCAACAGATTTTACAGGGCATGGCTGCGGCCTCACGCGCTTATCAGGTGCCGATCGTCGGTGGGCATACCAATCTGCGTAGCGATCAGCCGCAGCTGGCGGTGGCCATTTTGGGTGAAACGCGATTCCCGCTGAGTAGCTTCGACGTGCAGTCAGGCCAGACGCTGATGGTGGCGATCAATTTACAGGGACGCTGGCATCCCCCCGGTTACAACTGGGATGCAGCCACCGAGGCTGCACCCGCTGCCCTGCGTCAGGCCTGGTCACTGCTGCCAGAACTGGCGGAAGCCGGGTTAATCCAGGCGGCGAAAGATATCAGCCAGGCGGGGCTGGCCGGGACGCTGGTGATGATGCTGGAAAGCTGTGGCCTTGGCGCTGAGCTGGCGCTGGAGCAGATCCCAATCCCACAGGACGTCGGGCTTGAGCAGTGGCTGTGCGCCTTTCCCAGCTTTGGTTTTTTGCTGGCGGTGGAAGACGAACATTGCGAGGCAGTGCAACAGCGCTTTGCCCACCGTGACATCGCTTGTGCAGCGGTTGGGCGCTTCACGCCAGAGCGGAAACTCATCTTGCAATTCCAGCGGCAGCGCGCCTGCTACTGGGATCTTACACAACCCCTTACCGGGATGACCTGTTAACAGAGGAACACACCATGCCTGCCATGCACTTTGTCGTTTGCTGGCCTGACGGCAGCAAAGATACCTGCTACTCCCCCTCCACCGCGATTGAGAAGCACCTGGAGGTTAACCATCCCTATAGCCTGGAAGAATTCGTGACTATCGCCACACGCGCCCTCGACGAGGCCAGTGAGCGAGTGAAAGCGAAATTCGGCTACTTCTGTTCCAGTGCGCAGGATCAGTCTGCGGTGATCGTGCAAAAAGCCCGGCAGTTTGGCGCCGAACAGCAAGTCATTGTGGAAAAAATCACCCCCGTCCCGGTCTGATAACCAGCGAGAATACGATGAACAACAATCACTATCCTGTCGTCATTATTGGCGGCGGGCAGGCCGGTCTCGCCATGAGCTGGAACCTGACGCAAAAAAATATCCGTCATAAGGTGCTGGAACGTCACCGTCTTGCCTGGGCATGGCGGGAACAGCGCTGGGACAATTTTTGTCTGGTGACGCCAAACTGGCAATGTAAACTGCCCGGTTTTCCCTATGACGGTGACGATCCGCATGGCTTTATGTTGCGCGATGAGATCGTGAGCTACGTCGAACGCTATGCGCGTAGTTTTGACGCACCGCTGCAAGAAGGGGTTAACGTGCTGCGGGTGGTAAAAACCAACAGCGGTTTTCTGCTACACACCTCGGTCGGCGAATTTACGGCGGATCAGGTGGTGATTGCCGTCGGTAACTACCATCGTCCACGCTTTCCGGCGATCGCCGCTGAACTGCCGACGCATATCATGCAGGTGCACTCCGCTAACTATAAATCGGCGCAGCAGCTACCTGAAGGAGAGGTGCTGGTGGTGGGTTCAGCGCAGTCCGGTGCGCAAATTGCCGAAGACCTGCATCTGGCCGGTCGCCGCGTTCATTTGTGTGTGGGAAGCGCACCGCGTGTGGCGCGCTTCTATCGCGGGCGTGATGTGGTGGACTGGCTGGATGATATGGGCCACTACCGCCTGACGGTGGATGATCATCCGCTGGGTGAAGATGCGCGACGCAAGACCAACCATTATGTCACCGGACGCGATGGTGGACGCGATATCGATCTGCGCGTTTTTGCGCTACAGGGCATGCAGTTGTATGGCCGCTTGCTGGGCTACCGTGACGGCGAGCTAATGACAGCCGATGACCTGAAACAGAATCTCGACGGTGCGGATGCCACCTCGCAAAAAATTAAAGACAGCATTGATGTCTGGATCATGGAGCAAGGCATTGCTGCACCGGAAGAGGCGCGTTATCAGCCTGTGTGGCAACCGGCATCTCCCTCCACCCGGATTGATCTGACCGCTATCTCCGCCATTATCTGGGCGGTCGGTTTTCACACCGATTTCAGTTGGATCGAGGCACCGGCGTTTAATGATAAAGGGTATCCGCTGCATAGCCGGGGTGTTTCGGTGCAACCGGGTCTCTATTTCCTGGGGTTGCCATGGTTGTGGACGTGGGGATCTGGCCGCTTTGAAGGGGTAGGTGAAGATGCGGCCTGGCTGGCAGAGGCGATTAGCACGCATCAACCGTGCGAGACGCATGCGGAGGGCGTTTATGTCCACGATCACCGTTAATGAAACGGCTTTCTGGCAGCAGGAAGCGCAGCGTCTTTATTGGCAGCAGGATTTCACTTCCGTGGTTGAAGATATTGGCGGTGGCCCGCGTTGCCGCTGGTTTTCCGCCGGTCGTACCAACCTGAGTTATAACGCGCTGGATCGTCATCTGGCGGAAAAAGGTGATCGTTGCGCGATTATCCAGCGTGATTTCCGGGGAGAAACACATCGACTCAGCTACCTTGAACTGTGGCAGCAGGTGAATGCGTTAAGTCACCTGATGATCAGCTGGGGGATTCGTGAGGGTGATCGGGTCATGATTGCGCTGCCGATGACGCCGATGGCGGCGGTTGCCATGCTGGCCTGCGCCCGACTGGGGGCGGTGCATGTGGTGGTCTACTCGGGCGTCACCAGTGAAGCGCTGGCGCAACGTGTTGCCGCCAGTCAGCCGTCGCTGCTGCTACATAGTAGCGAAGTGCGTGGTCGTCTTGAGTTACCGTTGATTCCGGCCTCGAGCGCCGCTTTACGCGTGATGGATATCCATACTGCGGACTTTACCCAGGCGTTGGCGCAGCATCACGGTTGTGTCGTGCCCTGTGTCTGGGTGGCGGCTTCTCAGCCCTCACATCTGCTATTTACCTCAGGCACCACTGGCTCACCCAAAGGTATCGTGCGGGATACCGGCGGCTACGCGGTGGCCTTGCTGGCCAGCCTTCGGCATCTGTTTGATGTGCAGGATGATGAGATTTTCTTCACCACTGCGGATGTGGGTTGGGTCACTGGTCACAGCTATGGCATTTACGCTCCGTTGTTGGCGGGCATCACCACGGTGATGTGTGAGGCCGGTGCGGTAAATACCCCTGGGGAAAGTTGGTGGCAGATGGTGGCGGAGCTGGGGATCACCCGCATGCTGACCATCGCCGGGGCGATTCGCCTGGCGCGCCAGCAGGGAAAACCCCGCGCCAGTCTGTTGACGCTGCGTTCGCTCTATCTTGCCGGTGAACCGCTGGATCATACCACCCATGACTGGGTCATCTTCGACATGGGTGTCCCGTGTGAAAATCACTACTGGCAGACCGAGTCCGGCTGGCCATTGTTGGCGGGAACGGACAGTGGTTTAGCGCCCGTATTCACCCGCTCGGTGGATATTATTGATCCCACTAGCGGTGAATCTTGTGCTCCGGGGCAGCCCGGTATGCTGGTGGTGAACGACACCCTCGGGCCAGGAGGCATGTCAACGCTATGGCAGGATGAGACACAGCACGACCAACGTTACTGGTTGCGACGTGATGAACGCTGGCTCTACGCCACACAGGATTGCGCGGTACGTCTGAACGATAAAATCGTTATTCAGGGGCGGATGGATGATGTGATCAACATCGGCGGTAAACGCCTGGCGACTGCTGAGGTAGAAAATGCGCTGGCAGGCATCGCAGGAATTGTTGAAGTGGTCGCCACCCGCACGCCGCATCATTTGCTGGGTGAAATGGTGGCCTTATTCGTTGTCACTGAGGGGTTAAATGTGCAGCAAGAGGGGGAGCTGAAGCAGCAGATACGTGAACGGTTGGTGAGCCGATGTGGTCGCTTTGCCCTGCCAAGACAGATCCATTTTCGGCGTTCGTTGCCAAAAACGTTCTCGGGGAAGTTTCTGCGTCGCCTGCTGACGGCATAACAATGCGATTGGATGCGATATTGTGCAGTACCAGTTGGTTCACAACATCGCATCAATCCTGATGCTAAACACCATGGTTACGCAAGGTTGAGGGGTTTGGGCTGGTAGCGCTGCGCCCAGTTCTCCACCACATCGGTGTCTTCACCGACTGCGCCGAACACGATCACCGTCGCCTTGCGGCCATGCGACTCAATCACGCTCAGTAGCTCGGCGTTTGGGAACGTCACCAGATAGACGGCATCCAGCAGGATATGTTCTTTCCTCAGCGTCTGACTTGAGAACAGACCGACCTTTACACCTGACGAAATCAATTGTTTTTTGTTACGCATCGCGCGGTAAATTTGCCCGTCAAACACCTTGCTGAGGAAATCCTCACAGGAAGATGAAGATTTGTTCGGCACGCAAATCCTGACGTTACGTCCAGACTGGCTGGCATGATTGATGGCAAATTCAACAACATTGTTGTACTGCGACACCAATTCATTCTGAGGTTCAACAAGGATGAATCTTTCTTTCAACGGCATAATTTAAATTAAAGTTCCTGAGCAAAAAAACGAAGCCCCGACGTTTAATCGACGAGGTTTTAGTAAGCGCATCATCTCATCAGGAAGATAGCGACACGGATAATGGTGCGAACTGTCTTCAGGACGACCAGCATATTTTCCTTTCTGCTGCTGTTCTGTGTTTGGTGCGTCGCCTGGTGCAGTCAGTCGGAGGAATCCATTACCATTGATAATAGCCTGGGCTATGATTCCGCGCCATTCAGTGCGGCAGGTTCTTATGCCGTTGTCACAGGATTATTGCTAATCGTTTAACCGCCGGTGTTGTGTCAAAAGATTGAGCAATAATCATTCTCATTATTCCATTCTTTTCCCCCACTTAACGCAAATCTCCTCGTCGGGTTTATTTGTTTCCGAAGTATGCTTTTGTTCGCAAAACGGTCATCCACACATAAACGGTCATAGTCGGTCATGATAGTTTCATATTAAAACTATTTCTCTGCATTGTGATTTGTTGTGTTTTCTTCTTAAAACCGCCGTTATTTGTGATAAAGGTCGCGTTGCTAAATGAATATAACGCCTCGTTTCATTTTTTCCTCAATAAAAGTCACTTTTTTGGCGGCAGTAAAAGCGCTGCCTGACACTTTTGCCTGGTGCACATTTTGCGCCGGTCGAATCCACTAACTTAATGGCATCGGAGGTCATCATGTTACCGATTGAACGTCACCGTCAGATTATGGAGGAATTAAATCTACATGGTCGGGTGTTGGTTACTGAACTGGTTAAACTTTGTCGGGTTTCTCAGGAAACCATACGCAGGGATTTATCTCAGTTAGAGAAGAAAGGATTATTACAACGCAGTCACGGTGGTGCGGTGATGGCGCAGAAACACCAGGGGGGGGTGGCAGGAAAAAATAATAAACCTAATGAGTATGAATCCACATTCCGTCTGCGGATGAATGAAAACACCCAAGCGAAAACATTAATCGCAAAAAGGGCGCTCGATTTTATTACGCCTGGCGACTGTATATTACTGGACAGCAGCACCACCTGCTGGTTTCTGGCACGACAGTTGCCAGATATTGAACTGACGGTGCTGACAAACTCACTGCGCATCGTGCAGACGCTGGCCGCTAAAGGTCATATCCGCACCATCTGTCTGGGAGGAGAATATTCCGGTCACAATGAAGATTTTAATGGCATCGTCGCTGAACAGCCGCTGAAAGATTATTTAATCAACAAAATATTTTTCTCCTGTAGCAGCTTGGGTAACGATGGGTATTTACGTGCAGCGAACGAAAATAACGCGCATTTAAAACAACAAATGTTAATGGCATCAGAAAGGAAATATCTACTTATCGATGCAGGTAAATTTCTTCGCCCCTCTTTTGCCAGAATTTGCCACTACCGTGAAGTGGATTTCTTAATTACCGACAGTATGAAAGATAAAGAATTACAACAGGAGCTGGCCTGGAACGGCGTCAATATTATCGATTGTTCACAACGCCAGAATGTCATGCAATTAATGAACTCTCAGGATATTTAACCCTATGAAAAAAACATTTATCGCCTGTTCCCTGCTGGCGCTGTTTGCTGCCACCACCGCCCATGCTGCTGACAAATTGCGCATGGGGATTGTGGTTAAAGTGGGCGGCATTCCCTGGTTCAACGCGATGGAAGCGGGCATTAAGAGCGAAGCGGCCAAAGAGGGGATTGATGCCTGGATGGTTGGCCCCACTTCGGCTGACCCGGCGTTGCAGGTCAGAGCGATTGAAGACTTGATTGCACAAAAAGTCGACATTATCGGCGTGGTGCCTAACGACCCGAAAGTGCTGGAGCCGGTGCTGAAGCGCGCTCGTGATGCCGGTATCCGTGTGCTGGTGCATGAATCGCCGGATCAGAAATACGCCAACTGGGACTTTGAGCTGGTGGATGCCAAAACCCACGGAGAAAACCATATGAAAGCGCTGGCCGAGTGCATGCACGGCGAGGGCAAATATGTCGCCTATATGGGCGGCCTGACGGTGCCGCTGCATAACGCCTGGGTGGATTCCGCCGTGGCCTATCAAAAAGCACATTTCCCGAAAATGCAGATGGTCGGCGACAAGTTCGGCGTCGGCGAATCGCTGGATGACTCCATCCGCACCACCAATGAAGTGATGTCCAAATACCCGGATCTGAAAGGCATCATTGCCTTCGGTTCGCAGGGACCCATTGGTGCCGGTCGCGCGGTGATGGCGCGTAACAAAATTGACCAGGTGTGCGTGATTGGTGCCTTCAGTCCGGGACAGGGTCAGATGCTGGTTAACCGGGGTGCCATCAAAGGCGGCTACATCTGGAACCCGATGACGGCGGGTGAAGTCTTCGTGCGCCTGGCGGGCATGATGCAGAAAAATCAACCGATTACCGACGGCATGACCATCGAAGGTCTCGGTAAGGTGAAGGTCGATGAGCAGACCCACACCATCGTTGGCAACAACACCGAAAGTCTGGACAAAACCAACCTGCCAAAACTGGTCAAACTGGGGCTGTAATATGCAACTGATCGAACCACAGACGCTGATTGCCCTCGAGAGCCTGTCGAAAACTTTCGGCGGCAACCGGGCATTAAGTGATATCTCACTGTCGTTGATGGCGGGGGAAGTGCATTGCCTTGCTGGTACTAACGGCTGTGGTAAGAGCACTCTGATTAAAGTGATCTCCGGGGTGCATGCCCCGGATGCCGGTAGCAAAATTACCCTCGGTGATAGCGGTGAACATTTCACGCGTCTGACGCCAAAGCAAGCGCGCGATTTTGGCGTGCAGGTGATTTATCAGGATCTGTCGCTGTTTCCTAATCTCAGCGTGGCCGAGAACATCTCCTTTGAGCATAACCTCGGCAACCTGCTCGGCTGGTACAGCAAGAAAAAACTGCGAGCCAGTGCAGAGAAGATTATCACCGAACTGAAGTTTGACCTGAATCTCGATGCCAAAGTGGCTGAACTGTCGATTGCACAGCGTCAACAGGTGGCGATTTGCCGTGCGCTGGTGGCTGACGCCCGTCTGGTGATTATGGATGAGCCGACTGCGTCACTCACCCGTACCGAGGTAAATCAGCTACTGCGCACCGTGCGTTACCTGAAAGAGAAAAATATCTGCGTGGTGTTTGTCAGCCACCGCCTGGATGAAGTACTGGAGATCTCCGATCGCGTCACGGTGATCCGCGATGGCCGAAAAATGGGCACCTGGCCTGCCAGTGAAATGGACGGCCATCGTCTGACTGAACTGATGACCGGGCTGAAACTCGATTATCAACTGAAAGCACCGACTCTGAATCCGCATCGCACGCTGCTGGAGGTGGAAAACCTCAGTCGCAAGGATCAGTACCACGATGTCAGTTTTTCGCTGCATGAGGGCGAAGTGCTGGGGCTGTGTGGTTTGCTCGGTTCCGGTCGTACTGAACTGGCGCTCTCGCTGTTTGGCATGACCAAACCGGACAGTGGCAAAATCTGGCTCGACAGCAAGCCGGTGCGTTTCCGCAGCCACGAAGATGCCATCAAATCTGGCATTGGCTATGTCTCGGAAGATCGCCTGACGCTGGGGCTGGTGCAGCAGCAGTCGGTAGCCGACAACATGGTGCTGTCGATTCTCGATCAGCTGCGTAACCGTTTCCATCTCATCGACGAATACCGCAAAAACAAACTGATCCACGACTGGATTCAGCAGTTGGGCGTGCGCGTGGCCGACCCGGAACATGCCATCTCCACGCTTTCGGGTGGCAACCAGCAAAAAATCGTGCTGGCGAAATGGGTATTGACCCAACCCAAAATCCTGATCCTCGATTCTCCCACCGTGGGCGTCGATGTGGGCGCTAAAGCCAGTATCTACACCCTGATCCATCAACTGGCGAAAGAGGGACTGGCAATCATCCTGATTTCCGATGAGGTGCCGGAGGTGTATTACAACTGCGACCGCATTCTGCATTTCCGTGATGGCACCGTACATGCCGAATATCAGCCGCAACAGGTGGCGCAGCAGCAACTGGCGGAGGTGATCAATGCCTGACTTATCGTTCTTCAAACCCCAGTCGAGTCAGGGCTGGCTGGCCTGGGTGCTGGCGTTCTTTTTCGTGGTGTTCTCTTGCGCCAGCGACCAGTTCCTGACGTTGCAGAACCTGCTCGACCTGACGGAAACCTATGCCGTCACCGGCATCTTTGCCCTCGGTCTGTTTGTGGTGCTGGTCACCGGTGGGATCGATATCTCCTTTGCGGCGGTAGCCTCAGTGGTGCAGTACGTCATCGCTTCGCTGTTTGTGCAGTTTGGTTTTGATAATGCGCCGCTCAGCATCCTGCTGGCGATTGCCTGCGGCACGCTGTTCGGCGTGATCAATGCGGTGCTGATCTACTGGCTGCGCATTGTCTCGATCATCATCACCATCAGCATGCAGTCGCTGCTGTTCGGCATGCTGATGTGGATCACCGAAGGGCGCAGCCTCTACAACCTGCCGGATTGGTGGGTGACGCTGCATAACATCCTGCCGTTTAGCCTGCATGGGCAGACGTATCAGATTGGTCTGCCGCTGACCATCATGCTGGTGATCGCTGTCATTACCTGGTTGTTGCTGAACAAAACCCATCTCGGTCGTCAGCTGTACGCCACGGGAGGCGATCAGGAATCGGCACGCCGTATCGGTATTCGCGTCGGACTGATCCATATCCTCGCCTATGGCTGGTTAGGCGCGCTGGCGGCGGTGGGTGGCCTGGTTCAGGTCTATCGCGTGGGTGAAGTGGTGCCAAATGCGTTGGTCGGCGGTGAGCTGGATGTACTGGCCGCCACGGTGTTGGGCGGTGCCAGCCTGATGGGTGGCAAAGGTACTGTCACCGGGACGCTGATGGGAGTCTTCTTGATCGCCATCCTGAAAAACGGTCTCAATCTGGTCGGTGTCTCCAGCTACTTCATGAACATTGTGATCGGCGTGGTGATTATGGTCGCCATCACCGTCACCCACTACAAAAAGCGCAAAGAAACCGACGTCAGCTTCGTCTGATCGGGGAGAGTGTGATGAAACATCTGAATTTTCTGACCAGTGAAAAAGCGCATCCCGGCCTGCTGCTACTAATTGCACTCGGCATCGCGGTGTTCAGCATTATGCTGCCAGGCCGTTTCCTGACCGACTCCACTTTTATGAGTATGGCTTTCCAGCTACCGGAGCTGGGCCTGCTGACGCTGGCCATGTTTATCGCCATCCTCAGCGGCGGCCTTAACCTGTGCATCATTGCCACCGCTAACCTGACGGCGTTGTTTATCGCTTGGGTGTTGCTGAACTTTATGCCTGCCGGAGCGGGCACCGGGCTGCAACTGTTGTGGCTGCTGATGGCGCTGGTGGGTGCGGCGTTGATCGCCACCTTGATTGGCGTAATCACCGGGTTGATGGTCAGTCGGGTGGGTGCGCACCCGATTCTGGTAACACTGGCGACCATGATGACGGTCAACGGCATTGGTATCTGGCTAACACGCGGTGCCGCCGTAAGTGGCATGCCGGATGTGGTACGTGCGCTGGGGGCGGAGACCTTCCTCACCATTCCGTTACCGCTGTGGCTGTTCTTTATCACGGCCGGGCTGATGGCGTTGTTCCTGGGCAAAACCCGTGCCGGTAAATGTATCTATATGGGCGGCAGCAATATCAACGCCACCTGGTTTAGCGGCGTGAATACCCATCGCCTGCTGATTATGGTCTACGTCATCTCCAGCCTGCTGTGCGTGTTGGCCGGGTTGGTGATGATGGCGCGATTTAACTCGGCGCGTATGGGCTATGGCGACTCCTATCTGCTGATCACCGTGCTGGCGATCATCCTCGGCGGCACCGATCCCAACGGCGGCTTTGGCCGCGTCACCGGGGTGGTGCTGTCGCTGATTGCGCTCCAGATCCTCTCCACCGGCTTCAACCTGTTAAACATCAGCCAGCACTTCAGTCTGGCGATGTGGGGTGCGGTACTGATTGTGGTACTGGGCCTGAAGTTCTTTAAAACCAAATTTACTCATTCCCGTGCGGTGCGTCGCAGTACTTTACTTGCACGCCAGGCCGGCCTGACTAAAAAAAAGGAAGTCTGATGCGTACCCAAATTTCTCCCTCTTTGATGTGCATGAACCTGATGGAAATTAAACAGCAGCTGGCGGTGCTCGACACCCGTGCTGACTTTCTGCACATCGACATCATGGACGGTCACTACGTCAAAAACATTACCCTGTCGCCGTTTTTTATTGAGCAGATTCGCCCACACACCAGGGTGGCATTGGATGTGCATCTGATGGTGGAGGAGCCGACTGACTTTATCGAGGTGATTGCCAAAGCGGGTGCGGACTACATCTGCCCACATGCGGAAACCATCAACCGCGATGCGTTCCGCGTGATCAACCAGATTCGCTCACTCGGCAAGAAGGTTGGCGTGGTGCTGAATCCAGCGACGCCGGTGTCGTACATCCATCACTACATCCACCTGCTGGATAAGATCACCGTGATGACTGTCGACCCCGGCTATGCAGGCCAGCCGTTTATCACCGAAATGGTGAAGAAGATTGAGGAACTGCGCGACCTGAAAGCCCACCATGGTCACCACTACCTGATTGAGATTGATGGATCCTGTAACCAGCGTACTTATCGCACGCTGCTGGAGGCGGGTGCGGAAGTGCTGATTGTCGGCACCTCCGGGCTGTTTAACCTTGATGACAACCTTGAAACCGCCTGGGACCAGATGATGGGCAACATCGAACAGGCAAAAGGTGCGTTACGGGAGTCCGCATGAGTCGAACATGGCTGGGTATAGATATTGGTGGTACCAGCACCCGGTTGCTCACCCTGCGCGGTGAGAATCAGTGGGCGGGATTCCGCAAATTGCCGACTGCCTGCTGGGCGCAGTCAACCGATGCTCTCGGTGCGCTGGCCGGGCTGATCAAAGAGGTGCTGGCGCAGCAACCGATTGACGGCGTGATGCTCGGCCTGCCAGGTATCCTGAGCCGCGATCGTCAGCATGTGGTGTCGCTGCCGTTTATTCAGGCGCTGGACGACACGCCGGTGGCGGCCCATCTCAGCGAGATGACCGGTGTGCCGGTGGCAATGGATAAAGACGTTAACCATCTGATGTTGTGGGATTTGATGCAGCTGGAAACGCTGCCGGATAACGCTGTGGGATTATATCTCGGCACCGGCATGGGTAACAGCCTGTGGCTGAACGGTCAGTTCTACCACGGCGAGCACGGCGGCGCCGGGGAGATTGGTCATATCCCGCTGGCGAATAACGATTTGCCCTGTCCCTGCGGTAATCACGGCTGTGCCGAAACCCTGACATCGGGGCACTGGCTGAGCCAGTGGGCGAGCCAGCACTGCGTACAAACTGATATGTCTCAACTGTTTACACGGCACAGCGATCATCCCGATTTGCAGCAGTTTGTCAGCCGTCTGGCAAAAATCATCGCCAGCGAGATGAATATTATTGATCCGCAATATCTGATCCTCGGTGGCGGCGTGCTGGCGATGGATGATTTTCCGCTGGAGTTGCTGTGTAGCCAGATTACCCGGCATTTGCGCCCACCCGTGACCCGCGCCGGGTTGCATATGGTTTTCAGCCACGCCACCGATCAGACCGGTTGTCGTGGTGCCTGTCTGGCGGCAGCACGGCAGTTTGGGAGGTCTGTATGAAAGGTAAAGTGTGCGTATTCGGTTCCTTCAACCTCGATATCGTCACCAAAATGTCGCGCTTTCCGCAACCCGGCGAGTCGCTGGTGGCGCACAGCAGCATGATGGGGCCAGGCGGCAAAGGCTCCAACCAGGCCACGGCGGCGCTACGCGCCGGTGCCAGGGTGCACTACATCGGCAAAGTGGGCAATGACGACTTCGGCCTGTTTGCCCGTCGCCATTTGGAGAAGACCGGGTTTGACGCCATCACGCTGTTTACCTGCAAAGAAAAACCAACCGGTAACGCGATGATCTATGTGGCCGGTGATGATGCAGAAAATATGATCTCGGTTTACCCCGGTGCCAACCTGATGGTCACCGCCGCTGAGGTAAACCGCTGCCAGCCCACGGTCGCAGCCGCTGACATTTTGCTGGTGCAACTCGAAAACAACCTGAGCGCCATTCAACGCATGGTGGATAACGCTCGTCAGGCGGGAACTTATGTGATTGTGAACCCGGCCCCGTGGCAAAAAGTGAGCGATACCTTTCTGTGTCAGGTTGACCTGCTTACACCGAACAGCACGGAAGCCGGTCAACTGACCAACACCAACGTCACCGACCTGGTTTCCGCTCAGGTCGCGGCGCAGATTCTGCATAACAAAGGGGTGCGTCAGCTGATCATCACCCTCGGTATTCAGGGCGCGCTGCTCTCGACCGGTGAACGTATGTTGCTGGTGCCGGTTTATCCGGCGCAACCGGTGGACAGTACCGGCGCGGGAGATTCGTTTAACGGCGCACTGGCGGCGCGTCTGGCGGCCGGTGAGCCGCTGGAGCAGGCGGCGTTATTCGCTTCGGCGTATGCCTCGGTGTGCGTCGAACGTGCCGGGGCAGCGAACTCCATGCCGCGTTATGACGACGCCGTAAAACGGATGCAGCAATACCCGGAGCTGGCGATCAGCGAGATCGGTGTTTCTGCTGCCGCTACACCGTAGAACCCGCATCGATGGGCAGAAGATTGTGAATGATATTGTGCGGGTGATAGTGGGGTGAGAGGAGGGGGCGTATACCCCCCGGTGAAGTTGCTAAAACGGGCTGTATCAGACATGCGTTTCCATAAGTGCATAATGCTGTGTAAACTACACATGTATCGATGTAGACGGAGGTGCAGCATGCCAAACATTTCACAAAAAACACGCAAGCAGAACGTCACCCTGACTCTGGAACCGTTGCTTCTCCAGCAAGCCAAAGAAGCCGGGTTTAGTTTGTCTCAACTGTTAACCAATGCGATTGCCGAGAAGCTGCGTGAAAATGCGGTTGAAGAATGGCAGCGGGAAAATGCAGAGGCCATTTCAGACTTGAACCGGCACATGGCAGAAAACGGTGTATTTTCAGACATGCACAGGAAATTTTAACTGATGCAGTATCGGGTATATAAAAACAAAAATGCGTCTAAGTTTTATCCGCTGCTGCTGGATGTGCAGAGCGATATTATTGAAAGTATTGATTCGCGCATCGTGATCCCACTTACCCCAATTGAACTCTATCAGGGAAAAGTTGTGCAGCGTCTAAACCCAACTCTACATGTTGAAGGTAATGATTATCTGATGATGACGCATGAGCTGGCAGGTGTTCAACTCACTATACTGGGTACAGAAGTCTGTAGCCTTGCCAGCCAGCGTGAAACGATCAGGACCGCTCTGGATTTCATTATTGACGGATTCTGAACCGCCCGAATTACGGTGTTCCCGGCTGCCACGTCCCCACATCCTGCGCATCAACCTGCTTCGGCAGCAGAATCTTCCACACAGCCAGGGAAAGGCACCAGTCAGCTTCTCCCGATCAAAAGCAACTATTTTCCCGGTATAACGAACACGCCCAATCGTTCTGCAAGATTTAGTACTTCATTATAGGTTGTTGTGTCGTTAATCAGGCTCACTGAATGACCAACAGGACGAAGCGTTTTAGTCGATATACGATCACCAAAAAGAACAACTGCTCGTGCAGAGTCGTCTTGCCTCGAAATCCAGGAAAGTCCTTGTGCATTATGACAGCAATGATGCAATTCTTTTGTCCATAGATGAGTTAAAGGGTACTGATCTTTTTCGGTATCAATAAGTTGCTTACGCGTGATGCCTAACTGACGTAAAGCGATACTGCTTAAGTCAACAAGTTCCAAATCTTGTGTAAGTTCAACTTTCGAGTGGACTTGCCCCTCAAACTTGTTTTTGTCGAGTGTTTTGAGTCCGGGTGACCAGGGCACATCGTGGAAAATTGTTTCCATTAATGCGCAATCTTTGGTCGCGCCACCATAGAGCGTAGGTATGGGCTCACCTTTATTATTTTGTATAGGGCTAAAACGCGCATTGCCTCGCGTTCCAGGATTGAACTGGTCGGCATCATACTTTTGATTATGAATACGATGCAGGATCGTTCCTGACTTTATGGTGATCGTGGAGGTCTTCAGGGGATGATGGGGGACGGGGGTGATTGCTACCCCTACCGCAACTGCGGACAGGGGGGATGCGGTAGTTTTATGATTTTCATCCATGTGTAATCCCTTCTGCTTCATCTTTGGCAGCAGCAATGACGCGAGCAGGTTCCGTCAGCAGAAGATCCTGAGGGCGTTTACCACCCAGGAAGCTATTACTCGACAGAAACCAGAATGCCATCCCCCAGCCATCCTTATGTCCTTGCAGTACGTTGATCACCTCACTCATGGACTTCAGGGGACGGAAATTGATGCTTCTGTCCAATCCATAATCCGGAAAGTAATCAATGCCATTGTGGTTGATGGCAAAGATTTGACGGTTTTTTTTCCATTTATTGGGTTGAGCACTGGGGTTATTGGTACTCAACCCAGCCAGTTGCGCGACCTCGGCTGCGGTAAGCCAATTTCCACTGTCCAAGACAGCTTTGCGCGCTTGCAACAGCATCACGGCCTCTTTGAGCAGATGCGGGGAGGCTGGGAGACGAGGTAGCATTGCACCCACTAAATGTTCCAGCGTCTCACGCTTCTGTCGCTCTTTAATAAGTTCAAACATTGATGAGGCAATTGTCGATAGGTTCTCAGTCAATGCGTTCAGAACCGATTTATTACTGATGTTCTCAAAGGCCACGGCTATGACCTGGCTGGCATGAGACTCATTCAGGCGGCTCTGAACTTCTTTTGGGGTACCTATCAGTGTGGAAACCCCTGGATGCTCATGGATGGCAGTCATAAATGATCTCCTCATGGGTTATGAAGATTATCAAATATTATCATATTCCATATAACTTACAATGAACCACCTAAAACAACGTTGAAATAAGGATGATAGTGTCACCGCTCACCCGGCTGCCACGTCCCCACATCCTGCGCATCAACCCGCTTCGGCAGCAGTTTTGCATCATAAAATGCATCAGCAATTTTTTGCTGTTCTGCCAGATCGCTATTTTTCACCGGTTCAATCTGGTAGCTACGCTGGGCATTCGCCTGCTCCACAGTGGCGACCGCGAGATTCCCCCATAACGGTGACAGGATTTTTGCCGCCGCCGCAGGATGGGCTTTCACCCATATTGCTTCCTGATTCAATGTGTTAAACACCGTGTTCAGTACCTGAGAATGCGCTTTGGCGTAAGGAGTCGAGACCAGATAGTAACGCTGATAGCTCGCCAGTCCTTTACCGCTCACCAACACACGTGCGTGCTGTTCCACCTTCGCGCTGGTGACATAGGGTTCCCAGCTCACCCAGGCATCAACGCTGCCATTCTCCAGTGCCGCGCGTCCGTCAGCGGGAGTCAGCCAGGCGGCGCTAATGTCGCCGAATGTGAGTCCGGCCTTTTGCAGTGCGGCGATCAGCAAGTAATGGCTGCCTGCCGCTTTGGTCACCGCGATCTTTTTACCTTTCAGGTCCTGCAAAGTTTTGATCGGCGAGTTGGCGGGAACCAGAATCGCTTGCGCCGTGGGTGAGGGTGTTTCTCGTGCGTAATAGGTGAGATCGGCACCTGCGGCCTGAGCGAACACCGGTACGGTATCGGCAACGTCAGCGGAGAGATCGACATTGTTCAGATTGAGAGCCTCAAACAGCGGCAGACCGCTGGAGAACTCATGCCAGCTGACTTTTATCCCCTGTTCGGCCAACGTCTTGTCCAGGTCGCCACGCTGCTTAATCAGCGTCAGCAGGGTGGAGGATTTTTGGTAGCCGATACGTAAGGTTTCTTCCGCCCGGGTGGTCAAAGAGAAAAGGGCAGTGAGCAGCAGTGCTCCTGCCAGCAATGGATGTCGCGTGTGCATGGCCGTTCCTTTTAATGTTTATCATTAAAAGGAGGGTAAGATGGTGACGGCAGTGCACCAACTGCCGTGTTTGCATAAGATTTGCCGGATATCAGCAATCAGTTGCCCGCAAGTTTGTTCAGCAGGCGTTTTGCTACTTCTTCCGAGCTGGCCGGGTTTTGTCCGGTAATCAGATTGCCATCCTCAACCACAAACGGCATCCAGTCAGCGCCTTTCTGGTAGTGCGCGCCAAGAGCGATAAATTCGTCTTCGATCAGGAACGGCACCACGTCAGTCAATTCCACGGCGGCTTCTTCACTATTGGTAAAGCCGGTGACTTGTTTACCTTTGATCAGCGGTTCGCCGCTGGTGGCTTTGACATGACGCAGCGCCCCCGGCGCATGGCAGACAAAACCAATCGGTTTCGCGGCGCGATCAAATGACTCAATCAGGTTAATCGACTGGGCGGACTCAGCCAAATCCCACAACGGACCATGGCCGCCGGGATAGAACACGGTATCGAAAGTAGCTTGATCAACGCTATCCAGTTTCACCGTAGTTGCCAGAGCCTGTTGCGCGGCAGGGTCGGTTTTAAAGCGCTCGGTCATCGCGGTCTGAAAATCAGGCAGATCGCTTTTCGGATCAAGCGGGGGCTGCCCGCCTGCCGGCGAAGCCAGCACGATCTCTGCTCCCGCGTCCTTGAACACATAGTAAGGTGCGGCAAACTCTTCCAGCCAGAATCCGGTTTTCTTGCCGGTATTACCCAGCGTTTCGTGGGAAGTCAGTACCATTAACACTTTCATGATAAATCCTCTTTTTACACAGTAAGTTACTGTTGTTGAGTAAGCAGTGATGTCAGTAACGCCATCTTGTCCTGATAAGGGGCGCGCAGTCGCAGGTTGGTGGTGCCTGCTTCGTCCTGAACGACGACGGGTTTGGCATGGCTGAAGCGGCGGAAACCGTGAATGCCATGGTAAGCGCCGATACCCGATGCCCCGACGCCGCCGAACGGTAAGCTGTCGAGAGAAGCATGGGTCATGACGTCATTAATCACCAATGCGCCCGAGGTGGTGCGCTGTGTTATCTGCTGCTGACGCTGCGGGTCGTTACCAAAATAGTAGGCCGCCAGCGGGCGAGGATGCGCGTTGATATAATCAATCGCTTCAGTCACCGAGCTTGACCAGGTTTTGATGGGCAACAGCGGACCAAAGATCTCCTCCTGCATGACTGCCATCTCTTCCGTC
Organism: Pantoea sp. X-Soil-TKNS-1211; assembly: GCF_059730495.1. Lineage (NCBI taxonomy): Bacteria > Pseudomonadati > Pseudomonadota > Gammaproteobacteria > Enterobacterales > Erwiniaceae > Pantoea > Pantoea sp. X-Soil-TKNS-1211. Next base: position 338,762 of record NZ_AP035957.1, on the reverse strand, counting down.
ACCGCGAGAATCAAATGCGGGGCGATTTTTCTGCTGTGAGCATCGAAAGCCGGTTCACCTTCGGGGGCCAGACTGATAATGCGTGCGCCTTTGTTTTTCGCATCCTCCAGCAGATTGATCAGCCGTTGATAATGACGATCGCTGATGATGGCGGTGTAATCCGGGTTTGACTGCACGGTAGGGAACGCCTGATGCATAAAGCTGCGCGCGGCGCTGACAAAGGCTGCTTCAGCACCTTCAGGCAGCAGCAGATAATCGGGAGAGATACAGATCTGCCCGGCATTAAAGGTTTTGATGGTCAACGTTCTCGCTGCGGCCAGTGCCGGATCGGCATCCACATCAACCACCACCGGCGACTTACCCCCCAGTTCCAGCGTGACCGGCACGAGGTTTTCCGCCGCAGCACGCATCACGTGTTTGCCCACATTGGTGCTACCGGTAAATACCAGATGGTCGAAAGGCAGACGGCTAAAGGCCTGACCGACGTCAGCATCACCCAGCACCACGGTAAGCTCCTGAGGATCAAAGTAGCGGGCGACCAGTTCCGCCAGCAGTTCGGAGGTTTTGGGCGTCAGTTCCGAAGGTTTCAACATCGCGGTGTTACCGGCGGCAAACACGCCTGCCAGCGGTCCAAAGGCGAGGTTAATCGGGAAATTCCACGGGCTGATAATGCCAACCACGCCGAGCGGCTGGGGTGTAATCCACGCCTGCATGCCTGCAACCGGCACTTCCGCGTTTTCCGCTGCCATCCAGCTTTCAAGATTATCAGCGGAATGTTGCAGCATATTGATGGTGGTAACCAGGTCTGCCGCCATCGTCTGATAAGCGCTGCGATGGCCGAAATCGGCGTTAATCGCGGCCGCAATCGCCGCATGGTTGTCGCGAATCAGCGCGATGCTGCGCAGCAGGCGATCACGACGTAATGCCGCAGAGGCTGGCCCCGCCTGTAAATGGGTGTTTTTCATGCTGTGCAGGATGTGCAGCAACTGCTGATCGTGTTGGGTCGGGTTCATCATATTGTCCTGTCGAATTGGGTCACTGATTAAGATGCGACGAGCTTACCCGTGCTGGATTTTGCTGGCTAACAAGGCTATTTTCGTGGGGGTATAAATTTATTTATGGGGTCTTATGTCACTGGTCCGTTTGCGTACCTTTATGGAGGTCTACCGTCAGCGTTCGATATCTGGTGCTGCCAGAGCGCTCAACCTGACGCAACCTGCGGTTTCTCAGCACATCAGTGGGCTGGAGGTCGCTATCGGGCGACCGTTGTTTGAACGCCAACCGCAAGGGGTCATACCCACGCCTGCGGCGGAGGATCTGGCCGCGGATATCGGCAGCAGTCTGGATACGGCTGAGTCGGCGCTGGCGTCGGCGAGGGCGCGATCAATGGATGTCAGTGGTACGTTGCAAATTATCGGCCACGCCGATTTTATGGCAGATAAGCTGGCCGGTGAGTTGCTGCCACTGCTGGAGAGCGGCATCCGGGTGCATATGCATACCGGAGATGGGCCGATGGTGACGCAGATGGTGGTGGAGGGGCATTGTGATTTAGGCATCACCGCCCATCCGGTGACGGATAGCCGGTTAAAAGGCGAGGTGATTTTTCGCGATAAGGTGCTGGCAGTCGCTTCACCGGGCGTGGCGTCACGGCTGAATGCCAGCACCAACTTTGCCACTGATTTACTGCAAGAGCCGTTGCTGGCGTATAACCTGGAACTGTCGTTGATCGACCACTGGCTGGAAAAAAATCGCATCAACTACAAGACGCTGTTACCCGCAATGGTCGGCCAGGATTTACGCGGCCAGCGCAGTTTGTTGGTTCAGGGATTTGGCTGGTCGGTGATGCCGTTGTTTCTGTGCCAGCAGCAAATTGAAAAGGGCGATCTGGTCGCTCTTCAGGCTCCGGTGGGGGACACCGAAATCCGTTATAACCTCGTATGGTTAGCCAGCGCGTTGCGCCAGCCCAGAATTGCCCATGCTCGCCAGACGCTGGTGTGGCGGCTGAACCGGGCAGAGTGACAGCTCACCCGCTCGGTCAGGAGATCATTATGGCTGAATCTCCAACTTGCCGCCTTTGGCGACATAGTTCTGTTGATTATTGGGGCCAATAAAATCGCTGGCCGGTTTGCCCACCACCAGATTGTCATAGGCCGCCGATTTCACCGCCACATAATTCTCCGCCTGATCGACTGAGCCTTTCCCGCTATATTGCGCAATATACGGATAAGGGAATACCGGTCGGGTGGCTTTTAATGGCGGCATGATTGCTGCCACCGGTGAACTGGTACGTTGTACACCGTGGAAATGTGCTTCAGCCCCCGCCTCGCCAGCGGGCATTTTCCCTTGTGGTGGCATCGGCGGCATGCCCGCATTGGCCTGTTGAGCTGACTTACCTGCAATCAGCGCTTGCGGCGCAACCTGTTGCTCGGTCCAGGCCATCAGCGGTGTCAGCAAATCGATCTGATCTAACCCCTCGCCACCACCACAGTGGGCCACGCCTGGTAGCAGAAACAGGCGGATAAATTTCTCTGTGGCTTGCTTACCGAGATAAGCCTCAACGCCACGGTAGTAAGCGATGGAGAACGCCGGGCTGACAGAATCATCCGCCAGGCCGTGCCACATAATCAGCTTACCGCCGCGTTCCATGTAGCGACGCAGATTGGTGTTGGCGGCGTTATACAGCGGTGCCAGCTGTGCGACAGCCGTGAAGTTCTGTTTGTTCAGTTGGAAATCACGCATGGTAGTGATGTTCTGTTTGCCTCCCGGCAACAATACCGATTGCAGCGCAGGTAGCGCCATCATCTCCGACATTGAATGACCGTCTGCGGTCGCTGGCACTGGCCAGCGTAGCTCTGACCCCAGAGGCAAACCCGCCACCACAAATTGATTGCCTGCGCTGTCGTAAGCACCGCGGTAGAGTTTTTCCGCCACGCCAATTTCCTCGGCGGTCAGGCAATCTGATTTATCGCTCTGGTTGGCGGCACAAGTTTTCACCCAGTTGGCGGAGAAGGTGCAGGCATAGGGGTTAGCCAGCAGGCCATCATTGACACCCGACAGGGTAGGACAGTGAGCCAGCACGGCACGATGCAGAATTTGCAGACGGTCTTTCAGCAGGATAGCGCTGCCATCTGCGCGCTGATTGGCGACCACGTTCCAGCCGTGGAAAAAGGAGTTTTGGAACTGGAAAAACGCCGCCGGTGCTCCGGCGCTGATGCCATCAAAATCATCCGGGAAGCGTTGTGCTTCCATCAGCGCCTCACGCCCGCCATCAGAGCAACCCATAAAGTAGGCGTATTTTTGCGCCTGACCGTAATACGCCTGGATCAGGGTTTTTGCCAGCTGCGCGGTGAGATGATTGGCGCGATAAGCAAAATCAATGCGTTTTTGTGGGTCTTCCGCCCAGCTGGCATCCATCATGCCGCCGCTGTGGCCCATATCGGTGGCAGCGACGACAAATTCGCCCTGAGTGGCCGGTGCACAGCCGTTGGCATTCGCCGGGCTGAGGTTGATCTGGCCGCATAACCCGCCGCATCCCACTTGCAGGAAACGTTGCGTCCACTGCTGTTGCGGTAGCGCCACTTCCACGCCAATGGAAGGGGCGATGGTGGCTTTAACCTGGCAGAATGTCCCTTTAGCGGTTTTCAGTGATGTCGCAGAGGTTAGGGTGACTTTCTCACCAAGTTTGTCGCTGACATTGACGGTCGTTAACTGGCTACAGTCCATTACCGGTTTTACAACGGCTAAGTTCACATTCGCACTGACCTGCGTCGCAAGCAGCATGACGCCTGCGGCGACCAGCCATCCTAATATTCTGGTTCTTATTGCATTCATTGCATCGGTTCCTGTTTTATCACCGCGTTGCTGTGGTTTTAATCTGGAAATGATAGCCAGAAGCAAAATTTTAAAGTGGATATTTTCGGTATTTTAACGAATTAATCTGCGCGCTCAGTTCTGTTCCAGCCAGCCAATAAAAAAATCACTGAACGCCGCCACCTGTAACGGCTGAAAACGCCGCTGCGGGTAGACGAACTCTAATCCTACCTGACGGCTGTCATTACGACTGAAGCCGATAAAGTGATTGCCAAACAGCACCACCAGTTTCCCTTGTTCCACATCGCGCTTCACATCCCACCACGACTTGCTGGCGATACCTGCGCCAGCCAACACCCACTCACGGAGCAGCGCGCCATCATCGGTGATCATCGCCGGGCTGATTTCCAGCGTCCTGATCTCACCCTCCACTTCAAAGCGCCACACGTTCAGTAACGAACCACGCTGTTCCATGATCAGGCAGCGATGTTGGGGCAGTTCCAGCGGGTGGCCCGGCGTTCCCTGGGTGGAGAGATATTCCGGCGAGGCCACTAATACCCGGTGATTAGGTTTGATGTCGCGTTTGATCAGATTACTGTCGGGCAAATTGCCAAAGCGAATGCTCATATCCAGCCGTTGAGCAATCAGGTCTTCGATGTCCTCGCTCAGCAGCAAGGTGCTTTTGACGCCGGGGTGCAGGCGGGAAAACGCCAGCAATGCCGGGGAAAGGTACTGACGACCAAAATCCGACGGTGCCGATATGCGCAAAGTCCCGCTCAACACGCCCTCCTGTTGCGCCAGTTTTGCCTCGGCCTGCTCCATTTCTTCCAGCACGCGCAACGCCGATTGATAGAATTCCTCACCCACCCGGGTGAGAGAGATTGCGCGGGTCGAACGATGGAAAAAACGTGTCTGATAACGCTCCTCCAGCGCTTTCAGGCGTGCGCTCATGGTTGCCGGTGACAGGTTCATACGGCGGCCAGCCGCCGCCAGTCCTCCCGCCTCAACCACCTGCACCAGCAAGGTCAGGTCTTCCAGTTTGCCCATATTATTCAGCTTTTCCGAACAGAGATTCAGTTTTAATCGTTATTATCAAAATACCCGCAAAGGCTTAGTGTCAACGTTTTCTATTAACGAGGAACGTAGGGATGGCAGAGAAAATGTTGTTACAGCCAACTCAACTGGGCGGTATGACATTGGCAAATCGTATCGTCATGGCCCCAATGACACGGGCGCGCACCGCGCAACCGGGTAATATTCCGACGGCTCTGATGGCGGAATATTATCAGCAGCGTGCCACGGCAGGGTTGATCATCACCGAAGCGACGCAAATCTCACCGCAGGCGCAGGGTTACTCCTGGACACCCGGTATGCATACAGCGGAACAGTTGGTCGGTTGGCGTCTGGTTACGGATGCGGTGCACCACGTCGGTGGCAAAATTGTCTCGCAATTATGGCATGTCGGACGCATGTCCCATCCCTCCTTCCATCCTGATGGGCAGCCGCTTGCACCGTCGGCCATCCCGTTTGACGGCCAGGTATGGATCGTTAACGAACATGGAGAGGGGCAGATGATTGACTGTCCTGTGCCGCGTGAGATGACGCAGCAGGATATTCAAACGGCGATTAGTCAATATCGCCAGGCGGCGCTTAACGCTATCAATGCCGGTTTCGATGGTATCGAGGTACACGGTGGCAATGGTTACCTGGTGGATCAGTTTCTGCGTCGCACCTCAAACCAGCGCACCGATCAATACGGTGGCCCGGTGAGCAACCGTATCCGCTTTGCTCAGGAGGTGCTGATGGCCATCAGCGATGCGATCGGTGTGGAGCGCACCGGTATCCGTCTCGCTCCGTTTATTACTCAACGTGGTATGGATGATCCTGAAGCGGTGGATGCCATCCTCGCCCTGGCGCAATGGTGCGAGGAAAAAGGCATTGCCTTTATCCACCTGGCAGAAGCCGATTGGGATGATGCGCCCACCATCCCGGATAGCTTCCGCAAGTCGCTGCGTGCGGCGTTCAGCGGAACGTTAATCGTCGCCGGAAACTATACGGTGGAAAAAGCAGAAACCTATCTGCGGGCGGGGTGGGTAGATCTGGTGGCTTTTGGTCGTCCCTTTATTGCCAACCCTGATCTGCCCGCGCGTATTGCCAAGGGTCTGCCACGGGCGTCCGTCACCGATCCATCCACGCTCTTTGGTGGTTCGGCGGTTGGTTACACCGACTATCCGCGCTATGACACCGCAGCGGTTATGCAGTGAATATCTGACATGGTGTCAGATACAACAAAAGCGCCATCCGGCGCTTTTGTTGTAAGGATAAACACCCTACTTATTTCAGGTACCTAACCTTTTAGGCATATGTATTATGTTCAAAACAGGGAATATCATACGCGTTCGTTGCGAGAAACTTTATCAGTGGAGAATCAATCTTGCAAGATCAGACGACCGCCGCCATAGAAAAGTCCATTTCCCCTCCACGTTTACACTCTTATCAGCAATTGACCGGAAGTAAGAACCCCGAAAGGAATATTGGTGCGTATATCTGGAATAAACGCGTAGGTGCCGCACTTTACCCTCTGATTCAATGTCTGGAGGTGACATTGCGTAATGCAATTCATGGCGCTGCTACCGACCATTTCAATACAACCGATTGGTTTGACAGTGTTATACGACGAGCAGGTGATGATTACTTTCAGACAGAGCTGAAAAGAAATCCTGGAACAGATAATCATTTTTACCGTAAAGGTATCTCGACGGGCCCCCGATTGAATAGACGACGCTGGACTTCACGTCACGAGAACATGGTGGAACAAGCGCGAGACAAACTGACTAACCAAGGTAAGAAAGTCATTGCAGATGCAGTAGTGGCTGAATTGATGTTTGGTTTTTGGGTTGGTCTATTTGAGAAGAAATACAACAATATCAACAACACTGATCGCTTGTGGCCTCATCTTGAGTCGGCAGTATTTCCGTATTTTCAGCGGCATGAGCGTAGAGCGACCAGGGTATTTAAGCAGCTCACAGACATTAAAGATTTGCGTAACCGTATGGCACATCATGAGCCGGTGTGGAAGCATCCGACAGTTGGATGTGCGAGTACCGCAGTTGCGATGCTCAATAATCGTATTGATGGCATTAGGGCATAAGCCCTGAGCGAGCGGGTATGCTTTATGAATCCGGCATCGAGGGTATGGCGAAAGGCATCTGTAACCCAAATACGCTGGCATATTACCTCAAAGGACAAACCCACCGTGATGTCCCGATGAGAAGAATGCGGCGTGATGTTAAGCGCTATTTGCAGGGACATAAACTCGTACCATTTCGGGTTAGCACAGTAGGTAGAGAAATGGTGTTCATCGATCTTTGGTTACTGAGGCAAGGATAATGGGTTCGACTGCGCATTACGGCTGGCTAAACAATAAATTTTCAGGCGATACCCAGGCATTAAGCGCCAGCCTTTAGCTAAATCTAAGTTAACGAACGCAGCCAATCCGCCAGTACTTCGGCATGATTCTGTGCCGTATTCTTCGTTGCATATAACAGCGTGACATTACCTCTCGCTAGCAACTGACACCCTTTATCCCGAAGTCCGGCAAGCTCCTGTATATACCCTTCACGAAACGCGGTGAAATCGATCAATTCAGCGTGGAACGCTTTACGCAATTCTGTCGACGGTGCCAGGGTTTTGTTCCATTCATCGTATTGCAGGTCAGTTTTCTTCATTCCGCGCGGCCAGAGTCGATCGACCAACACCCGATAGCCATCCTCGGGAGAGGCGGGCTCATAAACGCGTTTACATTGGATCACGCTGATTGCTCCCTTTCTTTTTCGTATCTCCTTATTTTATCCATAATTTTAATAGTCCGGCGATTATCATCAGGATTGAGATAAAGGACGTAACCTAATGCGATTAGGTGTGTCAGTTTATTTCGGTTATGTCAAAAACAAGAATGATTATGATAATTATTCGCATGCTCATTTATGGGCGTGGAAAATAATAACTGGACGTAACAAAATGTCTCACTTAATTGGAAAAAGGAAAACGACCCTGTCATTACTGATTGGGCTGGTCATCCACAGTGGCTACTCTCTGGCAGTCGAAACACCATCGAATGTTTTATCGTTACAGGAGCAGGGGACGGTAACAAATACGGCATCTGACACCGCAAAGAAAACTACCACTGAACCGACGGTCAATCCGACCAACGAAGATACCATGGTGGTGTCGGCCAAAGCGGAAGAGAAACTCAAGCAGCAGCCCGGTGCATCGCTGATCACCAAAGACGATCTGGAACGCAACCCGCCGGTTAACGACCTGTCCGAAATCATTCGCAAGATGCCGGGCGTGAATTTAACCGGCAACAGCGCGACCGGCAGCCGGGGTAACAACCGCCAGATTGATATTCGTGGTATGGGGCCAGAAAACACCCTGATACTGATTGATGGTGTGCCGGTTTCTTCGCGAAGTTCTGTGCGTTACAGCCGTACCGGCGAGCGTGACACCCGTGGCGACAGCAACTGGGTGCCACCGGAGATGGTGGATCATATCGATGTGTTACGTGGCCCGGCCGCTGCGCATTACGGTTCCGGTGCAATGGGCGGGGTGGTGAATATCGTCACCAAACGCCCGACCAATGACTGGCATGGCTCATTGTCGCTGTACACCAACCAACCGGAAGACAAGGATGAAGGCGCGACTAAACGCATGAACTTCAGCCTGAGCGGCCCGCTGGTGGATGATGTGCTAACCATGCGCCTGTATGGCAACATCAACAAGACTGACGCTGACGCCTATGATATCAATACCAACGAAAACGGTTCCTATGCGGCAGGTCGCGAAGGCGTGCGCAACCGCGATATCAACACCGCGGTACAGTGGAAGATCAATCCGCAGCAATATATGGATTTCAACTACGCCTACAGCCGCCAGGGCAACATCTACGCGGGTGATACTCAGTACAGCAACAGCAACCTCAGTACCCTGGTGCCGACCTTATACGGTCAGGAAACCAATCGCATGTACCGCCAGTCCTACAGCGTAACCCATAACGGTATCTGGGACTGGGGCCAGTCAAAACTGACCCTGAGCTATGAAGACACCCACAACACCCGCCTGGACGAAGGATCCACCGGGAAAGTGGAAGGGATGATCAATAGCGACACCTATAACACCAGTCGTTATAAAACCTGGCGCGTCAATAACGAGTACACCATTCCCTTCACCCTGTTGGTGGATAACACCCTGACGCTCGGGGGTGAATGGAATAAGGAACAGTTGAACGATCCGGCATCGATGCAGGAAACGGACGCGACGGGTATCGACATCAACGGTGTATCCGGCGATCCTTCTCAGCGCAGCAGCAAAAACAGCCAGGAGCTGAGCGCCATTTATCTGGAAGACACCATTGATGCCTTCGACTCCACCACGCTGATTCCGGGGCTGCGTTTTGACTACAGCGATCGCTTCGGTAGTAACTGGAGTCCAAGCCTCAATATTCAGCAGGAATTGGGTGATCACCTCACGCTGAAAGCCGGTATCGCGCGTGTGTTTAAAGCGCCGAATCTCTATCAGTCCAGCGAAGGCTACCTGCTGGCGAGTAGCGGTAACGGTTGTAACATTGGGGGCAGCAACGGCTGTTACTTGATGGGCAACGCTGACCTCAAACCCGAAATCAGCGTCAACAAAGAGATCGGACTGCAATGGACGGATGAAGGTTACAGCGCAGGCCTGACGTATTTCCGCAACGATTATCAGAACAAAATCGTGGCTGGCGACAGCTCGCTGGGTACGGTAGAGGTTGCCAGTGCGCGTTACTCATCTGAGTACGACATTTATCAGTGGCAGAATGGAGGCAAGGCGCTGACCCAGGGCCTGGAAGCTAACCTGACCATCCCTTTGGTGGAAGACACCCTGAACTGGCGCACCAACGCCACCTATATGTTCACCTCGAAATATAAATCGACCGGGAATCCACTGTCTCTGATCCCGAAATACACGGTAAACAGCTGGCTGGACTGGCAGATGACCGATGCCCTTTCCGCCACCTTAAGCTGGACCATGTATGGTCGCCAGCATCCGCGTACCACGGCTGAAATTCGTAAGGAAGCCAGCGGGTTGTCGGAAAATGAGGTGGGGGCTTACGCCATCTTTGGTGCCGGGGTGAATTATCAGTACAACAAAAACCTGCGTTTCAACGTTGGTATCAGCAACCTGCTGAACAAGCAAATCTATCGTGAAAACGAAGGGGCTTCGACCTATAACGAACCAGGCCGGGCGTATTATGCGGGTGTGACAACCTCGTTCTGATTGCTTAAAGAACGTTTTAACAGTCTGTAAAAATTCGTAGCGGCGCGATTTATCGCGCTCATTTCCAGAAAACCCACGCGATAAATCGCGTCGCTACGATACATGCGCTAATCGATCTTCGGGGGTTAGCTTTTACGTTGCACTGCTACCAGCCAGTCGAGGGTTTTTTCCATGGTCTGGCGTTCCTGATCGGCCTGCATAATAAAAGCCGGTAACAGATTGGCACCTGGCGCGGATTGCGCCAGCACGGTCAGACTGTCCCCGATCCCATAGCCACCATGCGTGATAAAGGGAACAATCGTTATGCCTGACCAATCATGGCGCGTTAAAAAAGAGCGAACGATGGAAGGCAAACTCGTTCCCCAAATTGGGTAGCCGAGGTAGAGCGTTTTGTACGGTTTTATCTCTGCCAGATCATGCAGCAAGGGCGGATTAAATCCGCTTTTACGTTCATCGCTAGCCTGTGCAACCATCTGCAGATAATCAGCCGGGTAGGGTGTCTGTGGCAGGATTTCATGCAGATCGGCTTGCAGGGCGCGTTGAAGAATCCCGGCAATCACCCGCGTGTTGCCACTGCGTGAGTGATAGGCCACCAGCGTATCCGACTGACCGTCGATGATAGCCGCCGTTACAGGCTGTGCCAGCAGGGAAATACCCGCAAGGAAAGGCAGTAATTCCCTACGTGACAGATTAATTTTATCTTCCATACGGCCCCATCCAATTTGCTCAGTTCAGAACAACCTTAATGGTTAAGCTGCACGGATAATTACACGTTTTGCGGCATTATTGATGAACGGAGGTCATAGGCCTTATTTCATATTTGATGGTGAGCGAGCGGATGGGGGAAAAATGGCAGCACGCGGCTGCCATTTTTTTAATCAGAGAATGGAGAACGGATATTCAACAAATACGCGCACTTCATTTCCGCCGACATTATAATCAGCCGCGTCAGAAGAGACGCGCAGCGAGGAGAATCGCAGTTTAACTTTCAGGTCTTTAGCGGCACCATCAGGCACTTTGTACTGCACCTGATTAAAGAACTCATGCTCGTGCCCATTATCGGTTGCTGCGGTTTTGATATTGTCACCCCGCACATAAGCAACGTCATAGCTCAGTCCATCAATGCCGACACCGCTCAGGTCGATCGAATACGCAACCTGCCATGAACGCTCGTCTTCACCGTTAAAATCAGACCAGTAAGAGTTCGCCAGCCAGATAGTGCTGCCGCCATCCCCGACGCCGCCCTGGTTGCGATAGCCGCCATAATGGTAACCGGTGCTGCCACTGCTTTGCTGATATGCCACCTTGAAGGTATGAATATCAAAGGTATAGCTTGCCGCCAGACTCCAGATGGTATTGCTGCGACCGGTGTCGAGTTGGTTGGCGTATTCCTGATTCAGACGCGAATTGTAGCCATTGAAGTCGAGGCCAAAGGACTGATTGTCTGCCAGCGGAGTTTTGTAATTCAGCCCAAGGTATTGCTTATTAATCACGTCTTCAACATTCGAAGCGTAAAAAGCGCCGCTCAACTGATCGGTAAACTGATAACTGGCACCGGCAAAACTCAGTGACTTAAGACCGGTGTCATGGCTGTCGTCGCTTTTCTGCTGCTCATCGGTAAAGTAACCGGCGGTGACGTTTAACCCGGCGACTTCCTGCGAGTTCAGCATAAAGCCGGTATAAGTTTCATCAAGCAGACGTGAATCATCCGCCGTCAGAATAGGCAGCATCGGACGCTGAGTACCGTAGCTGAGTACGGTATTGGAAAAGCGCATTTTAGCGGTTGCGCCGAATTTCGCCAGATCAGATTTGGCTTTGCCATCGTTATCCTGGGCAAAGAAATCGATACCACCTGCACCGCTGCGGCCACGGCCGCCATCCAGTCTGACCGCATACTGCGCAAGACCGTCAACACCAAAACCTACTGGCCCTTGAGTAAACCCGGAAGAAAAGTTGGCGATGATGCCCTGGCCCCACTCGCGGCGCGTACGAATGCCATCGTCTTTGTAATCCCTGTTGATATAGGCATTACGTAAAAGTACATCAAGGTGACTGTCTTCCAGAAATCCGTTTGATTCCTGTGCCGCAGCGGCCGTTCCAGAGAGTCCAATTAATGATGCCACCAGTGAAAGTTTGAATATCTTTTTCACGTTATGTCTGCCTTATAATTTCGATATTATTTTGTTAATGCTGAAAGTGCGCGCGGGATATTAACATTTTACGCTTAACGAAAATGGGGTCTTTTTTATCGATTTATGCGGTTTTATTACGGTCAGATAATGACGGGACGTAATGATATTATTGCAGGCACCGCTGCCTGTTTGCGAATATAAAGCGAGCAGGCAGAAAATTATTTGGATTGTCAGTCGCGGCCAGACCTTGCCAGCGCATCGGAGGCAAGGACCACCATACCGTTGGTGGTGGGGAGGGTGTTGACCAGCGCCCGAGCCACGGCACGTGCCGATACCGGGCGATAAGCACCGGGCAGCAGTGGCGCGAGGAGCCTGGCAATCGGGCTGGCAATGATTTCACCAACGCGTCGTGGTTGTTGCAGGTGTTCCCGTGAGCCGAGCAGTAGCGAAGGTTGGGCAATCACCAACGCATCGAGATCCATCGCTTTGAGCGCCTGCTCCAGTTCTCCCTTCACGCGGTTATAGAAAACGCCGGATTGGGTATTGGCGCCAGCGGCGCTGACCAATCCCACCCGCCGTGCACCGGCCGCCCTGGCGACCGCGAGGTTGGCCTCGAAATCAACCGCACGAAACGCCGCCTGGCTGCCTGCCACCTTAATCGTGGTGCCGAGTGCCAGATAGACTTCATCCGTCTGTGGTAAAGCGGGAAGATGGTTGAAATCCACAATATGGACCTGAAGTTTCGGGTGCTGAAGCGCGAGTGGCCGACGGCTCAAAGCATGCACTGCCGAGACGTTTTGGTCTGCCAGCAGGGCTTCGAGGATCAGTCCCCCCACCAGGCCGGTGGCACCAGCCAATAACACCGTTCTTGTGGACATCGTGTATTTCTCCATTAGCCGCGAAACTGTATAAGTTCCTCATAATTGATAGTCAATTTCCGGTCATCCCGGAAGGCGTTCAGCAGGTAATCCACCACAACCTTTACGCGTGGGGCAATCAGTGCGCGGTGTGGGTACTGGATCACCATCTCGTAATCACCAGGGTCATGCTGACCATAAAGCACAATTTTTAGCTTGCCGGATTGCAAATGTTCGAAGGCATTATGTACCCCAACCTGAGCAATGCCGTAATCCAGTAACGCAGCGTCTACCAGGGCTTCGGGGGCGGATACCGTTAAGATGTTACCCTCCGGCTCTAAGATTGACTGGCTGCCATCAGGGTTTCTGAAGCCCCAGGGGGAAATACGCCCTCCCAGGAAGCGCCGGGTGATCAACCTGTGATTGCTTAACATTTGCGGATTGGCAGGCACGCCATAACGCGCGAGATAAGCGGGAGAGGCGACCAAAATCATGTTCATACGGCAGACGGAACGAGAAACCAGTGAAGAATCAACGATCCTGCCGCCCCTGACCGCCAGGTCATAGCCCTCTTTAATGAGGTCGGTCACTCTGTCATCAAAATCCATTTCAACCGTTAACGCAGGATATTGCTCCGTCATAGCGGGCAACACCGGCAAAATGTGGATGCGCCCAAAAGCGGAACTGGTCGAGATCCTGACATGCCCGCTGATTTGCGCCTTACGCGCTACAAGCGTATCAACGGCCCCTTCAAGCGCATTCAGGGCTATGCGGGCCTGATGAATAAACGCGCTACCTTCTTCGGTAAGCGTCAACCGCCGCGTGGTTCTGTTAAGCAAACGCACCCCAAGAGCCTGCTCCAGACCCGCAATATTTTTACTGACAGCCGCAGTGCTGATTCCGAGCTGCCGGGCGCAGGCGGCAAAACTTCCTTTATCTACGGTTTCGACAAAGGTGAGAATGGCGCGGACATGGCGTGAAATCTCCAACGTCCTCTCCTGTAGATGTAATTAATAACCTTAGGTTAACTCAAGTTCAACCATGGGTGTAGTTCAGGTTAATAATATTATTTTTTATACTTCCCTCGTTGTACTGCCTTTCACCTAAATATGCGTGATATCTGGAGTGTTCCTATGAAACCCGCCTTCATAATTTTTAATTTCACCGTGACCGATCCTGAGGGAATGAAACCCTATCTGGCAAAGGTGGCAGAAACACTAAAAACATTTAATGCACAACTGCTAGTGCAGGGAGCCGAAAGTTTCTGCCTGGAGGGTACAGCTCCGCAGGGGAAGACTGTGATTTTGCGTTTCGACGATCTTGAGACCGCCAAAGCCTGGTATTACTCGCCTGCCTATCAGGCGATTCTTCCTTATCGACTGACTTCAGCGATTACCGATAGCTGGGTTGTTGAAGGGGTGTAATTTCACGATCAGCAAATACGTTGATAGATTTTGACCGTAAGAGATAACCAATGAAGACATTAATTATCGTTTCACATCCTTATAAACAACGATCTCATGTGATTAAAGCACTTCAACATACCGCTGAAGCGCAACACAATGTCGTCGTACGCAATTTAGAAGATATTTACGGTGATGATGTCACCGGTTTTGATATTTCACTGGAACAATCTTTCTATGCTGATGCTGAAAGAGTGGTATTTATTTTCCCTATTCACTGGTTCAATCTTACGCCAATGCTCAAGGCATATTTAAACGAAGTGTGGACTTATGGCTGGGCATTTGGACCGGAAGGTGATGCCCTAAAAAACAAACAATTACTGGTTGTTGCTTCGGCGGGTGCCAGTGAATTTACCTATTCTCATGAGGGTTTGATTAACAGCACCGTCGAAGAAGTGATGACGCCAATGAAAGCGACAGCATTATATTGTGGTATGAACTACCAATCGCCCCTTTCCTTCCATGGGGTGGCGGGTGCAAGCCCCGATAAAATTGCTGAATATCAGGATGCGTTAGCAGAGAAATTGCGTGCGTGAGTGATACACATGATAAGGGCCGGAGCTGTCGTCCGCCCTTATCGTAGCGCGTTAAGCAGGTAAGCGCGCTCTGCTGATCCCCCACCAAATAAGCGACATCAGCATCGCTGTCGCGGCAACCCGTTTCAGTCCGGTAATCAGGTTCGCATCGCCGGTGTAACTGATAATCAGACCAAAGACCGCCACCCCCATCACCCCGCCCATCTGGCGTGCGCAGGAGAGCAGTGCCGAGGCCGATCCGGCTTCTTCGTGTGTCGCCTGCGAAAAGATCAGATTTGCCACACCCGGCATCGCCAGGGAAGTTCCGGCACCTAACAACATCATCGGAATAAACAACGACCAGGTGCTCCAGTCCGGTTTAATCAATAACAGCAGCGCGAATCCGACACAGCTCACCAGGCTGCCGAGGCATGACAGCCAGCGCAGGCGAAAGTGTCTGCCCAGTCTACTGCTGCTGAAATTCACCACGGCGGTAAACAACATCATAGGCAGAAAGGCCAGACCGGTCTGTAATGCAGTTAGCTTAAGCTCGCTCTGGAAAAAAATGCTGAAAATGAAAACCGCACCGTAAAATACCATGTTGCAGAGAAAGCCAATGGTCACACTGCTGACGATCAGTTTATTGCGCGGCACGGATGCTATCACCACCGGATCGGCTGATTTTCTCTCGCGCAGCATAAACCCCAGCAGCGCGACTAGCCCGACCAACAACGTGGATAGCGTAATCTGGCTTCCCCAGCCAAAGCGCGCGGATTCTGTCAGGGCGAAGGTGAGCAGTCCGAGTGCGAGAACAATCAAAACCTGACTGGCGATGTTTATTTTCCGCTGAAAACGCGGGCTAATCGGAGCAAAACGTAACGTGAAAAACACGCTCAGCAGACCCACAGGCACGTTGATCAGGAAAATGCTTTTCCACCCCAACAAATTAATCAACAAGCCGCCGACGACGGGACCCGCCGCCAGCGCGAAACTGCCAGCCGCAGCCCACATGGCAATCGCTCCGGCACGCGCGTGGCTGTCTGAAAAATACTGGCGCAACAGCGTCAGTGAACTGGGGACCAGCAACGCCGCGCCAACGCCCTGAATGCCGCGTGCGATGTCCAGCCAATATATCGTGGGTGCAAAAGCACAGCTGAGCGAAGCCACAATGAAAATCACAATCCCGCCGACGAAAACGTTTCTGACCCCAAAGCGATCGCCAAGGGTGCCAGCACCCAACAGCAATGAAGCAAAGAGCAGGGAATAGGTGTTCATCACCCATTCGAGATCGGCGATTCCCGCATGAAAATGCTGCCGGAGGACCTCCAGACCGACGTTAACGATACTGACATCCAGTTGAACCAGAACAAAACCCAGACACACGGCGGCGGTAAACAGCCTGTCCCGACTTGTTTTATTGATATGCATGATAATCCCATCGATAAGCAGACCAACAAGGGGTTGGTCTCTGGGACGAAATGTTATCGCGCGCAGTTGGGATTATTAATAATCAAAAATCCATATTTGTTTTGTGAAAATCTCATTTTTGATCTTCAGATGCTGAACCTCTTTCCCTGAAGGTGGCCAGTCGGTACAGCGGGCCATCCCGCCCTTCAGCCCGATGCGCGGAAGGGGATGTGCCGTAGACCCGGCGGAAGACGGTGCTGAAGGTGCTTTCGGAGGCATAGCCCAGGCGGAACGCCAGATGCTTGATCGGTTCAGCGCTGAGCCGCAGGGCTTTGCTGGCGATCTGCATTCTCCAATGAGTGACATAATTCAGTGGTGACGTACCGGTGGTTTCACTGAAGCGACGTGCAAACCCGGCGCGCGACAGACCGGCAATAACGGCCAGTTCCATCAATTGCCAGCTTTTTGCCGGTTCGGCATGAATGGAGGTGACTGCACGCATAATACGCGCGTCGCGCAAGGCACCTATCCATCCATGCAATTGCGCTTCCTCAGAGAGTACCCAGCTGCGGAAGCCTTCAATCATCACCAGATGCATCAGGTGATTTCCCGCCAATGCCGAACCGGGACGGTTAGACAGGCTTTCATCATGCAGTCTGCTCATCAGCCAGCTGAGCGTGGAGGAGGATTCCGAATCCGAGTGCAGGGGAATCACCACCGGTAGAACATTGAGGAGTTGTTCTGCGGAAACCGGGTCGATCTCCATTTTACCTGCCAACAACAGACTGTCTTCGCCACCGTAATCGGCCAGACCATTTTTTCGGATGTAAGGCACACTTTCAGCGGCTACCGGGGGCAGCGCAGGGTCAGAAGCCATGATAAAAGGGGCCGAGCGGGTAATAATCACCCCGTCGCCGGGTAACAACGCCCGCCAGTTGTCGTCTGCCTCAAGGCGGAACCAGATTTTGCCCTGACGGACAGCCATAAATTTCATGCCGGAGAAGCCCGGATAGCGCATCGACCAGCATGTCCCGGTGGTTTGCCCGGTGGTGACGTAACTTTGTGCCGACAGGAGCTGAAGCACATCAGATAACAGGTCCATGAGACTCTCACAAAACAATTAAGCAGTTCAGATGCTCAAAAGACTAATTGGCTGCTTTGAAATCGGCAAGTGGTTCGCCATTGATGATTTTATTTCATAACACCATTGGTATTTAACAGGTTAATTCTACGATGGATTTTTGCTAAAAAGGCCGTTGGCCGCTGAATCCCGGCCCCCACTTAGCGATCTGAAGGAGAAAGCGTGACCCAACTGGCCCCCTCTGCGAGAATGTCCCAAAGCCTGACCCTGCTGTTCTCTGTTGCCGGAGGGATGGCGGTAGGTAACCTGTATTGGGTTCAACCGTTACTGCATGACATTGGTGATGCCTTTCAGATCTTGCCGGGCCATGCCGGTTTATTGGTGACGCTGACCCAGATTGGCTATGCAATCGGCGTGTTGTTGATTGTTCCCCTTGGCGATAGCCAGGATCGTCGCCGGCTGATCCCTGCCATGATGTCGGTTTCAGCTCTGGCACTGGTGGCCAGCGCTTTCGCGCCCACTTTTGGTTTCCTGCTCGCCTCGTTGTTTTTGGTTGGCCTCACCACAGTGACCGGACAGCTACTGATTCCGTTAGCGGGAGACCTGGCGTCCGACAACCAGCGGGGCAGGATTGTTGGGACAGTGGTTTCGGGCGTGCTGACGGGGATCCTTGCTTCACGCACGGTCAGTGGTCTGGTGGCGGATGCATTCGGCTGGCGGGCTATTTATCTCTTCGCTGCGGTGATGACGCTGGTTCTGGCGGTGATTTTGTGGCGTGCTCTGCCAGCCGATCGATCACGTCAGGCAAGTTCATACCTGCAACTTTTGGCCTCCGTGGTCACGGTGGTGCGTCAGCATCCCACCGTGCAGGTTACGTTGGTGTTAGGCGCCCTCGGTTTTTCAGTTTTTACCCTGTTCTGGACGGGACTGACGTTCTTGCTAAGCTCGCCCCCCTATGGATATAGCGCCAGTCAGATTGGCCTGGTCGGTCTTGTTGGTTTGGCCGGGGCGCTGGCAGCACGACGTGCCGGTCGTTTGCATGATCGTGGCTGGTCGGTCGGCGCGACCGGGGCTGCGTTGCTGCTGGTGATGGTTTCACTCATCATTGCCCGGGCCGGTGCGACCTCCATCATCGCGATTCTGGCGGCGGTGTTATTGCTGGATGTGGCGATACAGGCGATCAACGTACTGAATCAAACCCGGTTGTTCGCGGTGGATGCGCAGGCCCGCAGTCGTCTGAATACGGCGTTTGTGGTCAGCAATTTTATCGGTGGGGCGATCGGTTCTGCGTTCGCCGGTTCGCTGTGGCAACGTGGCGGTTGGTCAGGCATCACCATCGGTGAGATGGTGTTGACCGCTTGTGCCTTGCTGATATGGCTAACGCAGCGCAAGCGGCTCAGGGTGTAGGGCGACGCTTGATCAACGCCGCGTTTGCTCCAACACCCGGCAAGTAATCACTGCGCCTGCGGCGCACAGCAGGGCGGGAACAAAATAGTCATGGTTCATATGGGTAAACTCCATCACCAGCGTCACGGCGGTCAGCGGCATTTGCATCGACGCAGCGAGAAATGCCGCGCCCCCAACCAGCGCAAAGCTGCCGGTGTCACCACCGGGGAAAAACAGCTGCCAGAGCGCGCAGAGCAGCAGGCTCAACAGCCCACCGACGGTCAATCCAGGGGTCAGTAACCCGCCTTCAGCACCACCGCGTAGCACCGCCAGAATCACCACCATTTTCAAACCTAACAGCAGTGCCGCATGGTGAAAATTGATGTTGTCGTTCAGCGCCAGCTGCATCGGTCCTTTGCCGTTACCTGGCAGTTCCGGGAACCAGAGACTGAGAACGGCAAGCAGGGCGAATGCCAGCAAACAGAACACGGGCATCTGCCAGTTTTCTTTTACTCCGGCGCGCGCAGCACCGGTGGTTTTACGGAATAACCACGCGCCGCTCCCCAACACCGGGCCAGCAACAATCGCCCACCCCAGGAAGTTGTGAGAAAGGGGACCCGAGGCAAAGTGATATTGCGATTCATTGCCCAGCCCCAGTGTCGCGGTCCAGGCGGCAATGGCCGAGGTGATGATCGCCGCCAGTGCTTTTTCCCAACTGAACGACAACAACAATACCTCAAGGGTAAACAGCGCACCGGCCAGAGGAACGTTATAGACGGCAGCCAGACCGGCACCGGCACCACAGGCAATCAGGATGCGGGTCTCATCGGCTTCCAGACCGATACGACGTGCCATAAAACCACCCGCCAGCGCACCCATTTCCCGTGGAGCGACTTCACGCCCCAGCGGCGATCCCAGCGCAACGGTCACGATTTGCAGCAGCGCATGCAGGGTGGTGGTGCCGGTTGGCATCGGTGTGGCGCTCGGGGCAACGGCGGCTTTGATCGACACCCGCTTGCGTCCGTAGCGTCCCAGTAACCACCAGCCACAGCCCGCGACGATACCACCAGTGACAATCGCCAGCATACGACGCCGTCGATCGGAGTCCGTCACGCCCTGTAAAAAGGATTCGGGGCTGATGATGCGGTCCATGCTATAGCCAAAAGCAACATGCTGAATACTGTGCAAAATCATGGCGAGTATCATCCCCGCCACACCGGCGAGAAATCCGGTCATCACCACCGCGACCAGGCGGAGCAGTGCTTGCTTTGCACTAACGGAAGGGGTCATTACCAGGCGTCCATGAAGAAATGAAGACGCAAAGATAACAGGTACTTAGTAAACATTCAGTCTATCAGGACCAATCTGATAGGCCTGAATGAGAAATGAAAAAGGCGTGATGCTCAGGGATCGAGGGATTCAGGAATGCTGATTTTCTTGAGTTTTATCATAAATCGATTGCCCTCTTTTTTAATTTTGGCTCCTCGCTCACACCAATAATCAGAGAGAGCAAAGAAGTCATCACTGCTGATATCAAAATCGATGATGACTTCCTTATGCTCACCGCTCAATAACTTGTCGTTGACGTCATGAATTGAGGTGGCTGTTACGCTTTTCATCTCGTTCCCCGGATTAATAAATCGGCTTTTAACCCTGTTTTTTTAGCACAGTTTTCTCGCCGCTTCGGAAAATTCGGAGTAAACCACGCGAAATGGTAAGCGCTCCGGCACTTACCTGCTTCGCGTATCGGTTATTTTTGGTACTGTTCGTCGGTGACTTTTTCCATCCAGTCAACCGGGCTGCCGTTCAGGGATTCGGCGATGGCGACATGCGTCATCGCATTATCCGGCGTTGCGCCATGCCAGTGCTTCACGCCTTCCGGGATAAAGACGATGTCGCCCTGATTCATTACCACCGTTTCTTCGCCCTCGCACTGAATCCAACCCTGGCCGTGGGTGATAATCAGCGTTTGTCCCAGTGGATGGGTGTGCCAGGCGGTGCGTGCACCGGGTTCGAAGGTGACGGTTGCGCCACCGACCCGCGCTGACTCAGTACCGCTGAAGGGGGCATCGATCCTGACCGTACCGGTGAAATAGTCTTCCGGGCCTTTACGTGAGGGGACGGAGCCGTTAGCGATAATTTTCAACATGTGATGTTCCTCTTTTTGTCGTTCACGAGTGATGCAACCACTGTAGCAAACGCGGTGTTAAGTAATTAGATAGCCTCATGCGATTGGAGTTATGAGCATTGCTCATGAGTTGCGAGCGCCCAGCCAGTGACACTGGCTGGGCGAGGTGATTACACGAGGATGTCGTCGTCGTCCTCATCATCGCGGGCCTTGCCACCAAAGCGATTACGTACCACCACAAAGAACACCGGGACAAAATAGATCGCCAACAACGTTGCTGCCACCATGCCGCCGATCACCCCGGTGCCGACGGCGTTTTGTGCACCGGAACCGGCACCGGAACTCAGCGCCAGCGGCAGAACGCCGAGGATAAACGCCAGCGAGGTCATCAGAATCGGGCGCAGGCGCATACGCGCCGCTTCCAGCGTGGCTTCCACCACGCCTTTGCCTTCTTTCTCGATCTGGTCTTTGGCGAATTCGACAATCAGGATGGCGTTCTTCGCCGACAGACCGATGGTAGTCAGCAGGCCCACCACGAAGTAGACATCGTTGTTCAGCCCGCGCAACATGGTGGCGACCAGCGCACCAAACACGCCAAGTGGCACCACCAGCATCACCGAGAACGGAATCGACCAGCTCTCGTACAACGCCGCCAGACAGAGGAACACCACAATCAGCGACAGGGCATACAACGCCGGTGCCTGTTCGCCGGTCATGCGTTCCTGGTATGACATACCTGTCCAGTCATAACCGACGCCGGGTGGCAGCTGCTTCGCCAGTTGTTCCATCAACGCCATTGCCTCGCCCGAGCTTTTACCCGGTGCAGGCTGACCGAGAATTTCCAGAGACGACAGACCGTTATAACGTTCCAGACGTGGCGAGCCATAGACCCACTCGGCAGTCGAGAAGCTGGCAAAAGGCACCATCTTGCCGTTGCTGGCGCGCACGTACCAGTTGTCGAGATCCTTCGGCATCATGCGATACGGCGCATCGCTCATCACGTAGACCTTCTTCACCCTGCCGTGGTCAACGAAGTCGTTAACATAACTGCCGCCCCAGGCACTGCTCAGGGTGGTATTGATGTCGGACAGATCCACGCCCAGCGCGGTGGCCTTCTCCTGGTCGATATTCAGCTTGTACTGCGGGCTGTCTTCCATGCCGTTAGGGCGCACTGCCACCAGCGTGTCGGGATGCTGACGCGCCAGATCCAGCAGTTTGTTACGCGCTTCCACCAGCTTGTCGTGACCGAGGCTGCCCTGGTCAATCAACTCAAAGTCAAAGCCGGTGGCGTTCCCCAGCGCAATGATCGGCGGCAGGTTAAAGGCCACCACATTGCCGTCCATGATGTTGCTGAACGCTTTCGCGGCACGGCTAACGATGCCGTCAACTTTGTTCTCGTCACCCGAACGTTGTGACCAGTCTTTCAGGCCGATAAAGGCGATCCCCACGTTCTGGCCACGTCCGGCAAAACCGAAGCCGTTCACCGTCAGTACGTTTTCAACGTTGTTTTTCTCGTTGTTCAGGTAGTAATCATTCACCTGATCCAGTACCGCCTGAGTGCGCTCCTGCGTCGCACCGGCCGGGAGGATAGCCTGGGTGGCGAGCACGCCCTGGTCTTCCGATGGCAGGAACGAGGTGGGAAGGCGTACAAACAGCACCGCCATCCCCGCGACCAGTACGCCATAGATCAACAGATAACGTCCGCTGCGATGCAGCATACGGGCGACGCTGTTGGTGTAATGATGCGCGCTTTGGTCGAACTTGCGGTTAAACCAACCAAATAGCCCGCGATGCTGGCCGTGACTGCCGGGTTTGACCGGTTTCAGGATAGTGACGCATAGCGCTGGGGTGAGGATCAGCGCCACCAGCACCGACAACACCATCGCCGACACAATGGTGATGGAGAACTGGCGATAGATCACACCGGTACTGCCACCAAAGAACGCCATCGGCACAAACACCGCCGACAGCACCAGCGCAATGCCGACCAGCGCCCCCTGAATCTGCCCCATCGATCTACGCGTGGCGGCTTTTGGCTTCAGGCCTTCTTCAGCCATCACACGTTCGACGTTTTCCACTACCACGATGGCGTCGTCCACCAGCAAGCCAATTGCCAGCACCATCCCGAACATGGTCAGGGTGTTAATCGAATACCCAAAGGCGGCAAGGATGCCGAAGGTGCCGAGCAGCACCACTGGCACGGCGATGGTCGGAATCAGCGTGGCGCGGAAACTCTGCAAAAACAGGTACATCACCAGGAACACCAGCACGATGGCTTCAAACAGCGTTTTTACCACCTCGTGGATGGAGATGCTGATGAATGGCGTGGTGTCGTAGGGATAGACCACCTTCAGTCCCTGCGGGAAGTACGGTTTCAGTTCATCAATTTTCGCGCGGATGGCATTGGCGGTATCCAGCGCGTTAGCGCCTGCCGCCAGCTGAATACCCAATGCTGATGCCGGTTTGCCGTTAATTTTGACGACAAAATTATAGTTCTCACCGCCACGCTCGATACGCGCCACGTCGTGCAGCCGTACCTGCGAGCCATCGCTGTTCACTTTCAGCAGAATGTTGCCGAACTCTTCCGGCGAGGTGAGGCGGGTCTGGGCAATGATCGAGGCGTTAAGCTGCTGACCTTTTACCGGCGGTGCACCACCCAACTGACCCGCGGCGATCTGCGCGTTCTGGGTTTCGATCATGTTCATCACATCAACCGGCGTCAGCTGGTAGTTGTTCAGCTTGTTGGGATCGAGCCAGATGCGCATCGCGTACTGCGAACCAAACAGCGTGGTATCACCCACGCCATTGATACGGCTGATGGGATCTTTCAGGTTAGCCGCCACGTAGTCGGCAATATCTTCCATGCTCATGCGACCGGTGTCATCGACAAAGCCCGGCACCAGGAAGAACACGCTGGAGGATTTGCGCACCGTGATGCCTTGCTGCTGGACTTCCTGCGGCAGCAAAGGGGTGGCGAGTTGCAATTTGTTCTGCACCTGTACCTGGGCAATATCCGGGTCGGTGCCGTTCTCGAACGACAACGTTAGTTGAAGTGTGCCGGATGAATCGCTGGTGGAGGACATATACATCAGGCCATCCAGCCCGCTCATGTTCTGCTCAATTACCTGGGTTACGCTGTTTTGCAGCGTCGTGGCATCGGCCCCTGGATAGGTGGCACGGATTTGTACTGAGGTCGGCGCAACGTCAGGGTACTGTTCCACCGGCAGTTTCAGGATCGATATTCCCCCGGCCAGCATGACGATAATCGCCAGCACCCAGGCAAAAATCGGGCGGTCAATAAAGAATCTGGACATCAGTCAGCGGTTCCTGTGGAGGTAGAGGCGGTGATGGGGTTAACGGTCATACCGGGCTGGGCGCGCTGGACGCCGGAGACAATCACACGTTCACCGGATTGCAGCCCGCCAGTGACTCGCCATTTGTCGCCTGCGGTCTGCGAGACGTTAATAGTGCGGACTTCCACCTTGTTATCGCTGCCAACCACCAGCGCCGTGGCGTCACCACGCGGCGTACGGGTCACCGCTTGCTGCGGGATCAACAGGGCATTGGGATCGGTGCCTTCATCCAGCCGGGCGCGCACAAACATGCCGGGCAGCAGCGTGTGGTCGGGGTTAGGGACAATGGCACGCAGGGTGATGGAGCCGGTGGTCTGGTCGACGGTGACATCAGAAAACGCCAGCGTGCCGCTATGGGGATAGACCGAGCCATCGCCGAGGATCACGCTGACCAGCGCCTTCCCGGCATTCTGGTGCAATCGGCCGGAGGCCAGTTCCTGTTGCAGACGCAGAAAATCCTGGCTCGACTGCGTGACATCGACGTACAAGGGATCCAGTTGCTGAACCGTTGCCAGCGCATCGCTTTGCGCATCCTGCACCAATGCACCTTCGGTGACCGATGAGCGCCCGATACGGCCACTGATTGGCGAGGTGATGGTGCTCCAGGCGAGGTTGATGCGGGCGGTTTCCAGCGCGGCATTGGCAGCATCCACCGCCGCCCGTGACTGGGCGGCGGTCGCCTGCGCCTGGTCATAATCCTGACGGCTGATGTAATTTGTCCCGCTCAGCGAGCGATAGCGATTCAGGGTAACCTGCGCCATGCGCGCGTTGGCTTCCGCTTCATTCACGGCTGCCCTGGCATTGTTATAGTTGGCGCGGAAAGGGGCAGGATCGATCTGGTACAGCGTCTGGCCTGCCACCACGTCACTGCCTTCGGTGAAGGTGCGTTTTAAAATAATGCCGGAAACCTGCGGTCGCACCTCTGCCACGCGAAAGGCAGAAGTGCGACCAGGGAGTTCTGTGGTCACGGGCAGTGACTGGGTTGCCAGAGTCAGCACCTGTACCTTGGGTGCGCTCTGCACTTCAGCGGCTTGTCCTGATGAATCATCACATCCTGTTAAATTTAAAATGACGAACGCGCATAGCAAAGCCAGAGGCTTAATTGCCACGTTATGGGGCATTGTTATTTTCTCCCGGAAACCGGTAATGATGATGAGTTAAACCAGAAAAGTTAAATTATGTGTTTTTAATCGCCGCCAGGTCGCGGGGGGCACATGGTATTTTCTGGCAAAAGAGCGGGTAAATGACTGCTGGGAGTCGTAACCATATTTAACGGAAATATCAATGACGGTCTCACGGCCTTCGATTAAATCATGTGCGGCCATTTCCAGCTTTTTATCCCGAATATAATTTCCCAGGCTGATATTCATGATGCGTTGGAACATCCTTTGCAGATGCCATTTTGAATAACCGGATCGCAGAGCAACTTCTTCTATCTTCAGGGGGCGGCGAATGTTTTCATCAATCCATGCAATTAAGTCATGGATGATAATTTCGTGTCGATCCATTTCTGCACCTTATTAATCACATTAAGATTAGAGATGAAGAAAGACGAAATAAAGTACAAGCGGAACGGATAACCAACGCACCAGGGAATTATGCGCAACAAAACTAAGAGAATCTGGCAGTGAGCTTGTTCAGAGATATTTCGTCCTCAGAAGGGCGATTACTTATAAATTTCCGCCACACCGTAAAGTTTATTTTCACCGCCTGCGGCGATGATTTTCATCGAAGTGGCACCTTCGGCTTCGGCTTTGTCAGCCAGTTTATTGGTCAGACCGTCGAGGGAATAAGCCCCGGAAGCGGACACCACACCTACTTTTTGTTTGCCCGCTGTGTCGTGGATGACATCGACGGCAAAGGCACTGTTAACCGCAAAGAGGCTGGTCAGAGCAAGGGTGGAAGCAATTAACGTTTTCATGGAAACCTCACATAATCATAAAGGGAGTAACGAACTACGGAATAATAGTATCATTACAAATTACACTTTATTAGCGGCCCGGAATTTATAGCCGTTATGAGGTAAATTCATCAATAACGCTTCAAAAGGTTAAGCGTCGCGTTGAAACATAGTTTAGAACATGACGCCGGTCACATGGGACAAGTTTTATCTGGTCAACTTGTGAGTAACTCACATATATTTCAGTTTATGTATAGCCGTTAAGGCTGGAGTCTGACAAAAGATGACAAAGGGGCGCACTGATGCTCAGGGAAAATTTTAACGACCTCATCTATCTGGTGATGGTGGCGCGTGAGCAGAGCTTCACCCGTGCTGCCGCCAAGCTTGGGGTTTCGCAATCTGCCTTAAGCCACTCGATTCGGGGACTGGAGGAGCGACTCAACACCCGATTATTAACCCGGACCACCCGCAGCGTGGCACCAACGGAAGCCGGTGAGCGGTTAATAAAGAATGTCGCTCCCATGATAAGCGATATCGAAAAAGCCTTGCTGCAATTGTCCGACGAACAGGGAAAACCCTCCGGTAATATTCGCATCACGGCTGGGGAACATGCCCTCGCGTCGACGCTCTGGCCGCTGTTAAAGCCCTTTTTACAAGCCTATCCTGAAGTCAATGTTGAATTGTCTGTCGACAATACGCTGACGGATATTGTCAGTGGCCGGTTTGATGCCGGGGTACGCCTGGGTGAACAGGTTGAAAAAGATATGGTGGCGGTGCGTATCGGCCCTGACTGGCGCATGGTGGTGGTGGCTGCACCGGAATATTTCGCGCAACACGGTTTGCCTGAAACCCCCTATGAATTGCAGAATCATAATTGCATCAATATGCGTTTGCCCACCCTCGGCGGAATATACAGCTGGGAATTCCACAAGGATGGCAAAGAGATTCGGGTGAAAGTGGAAGGGCAGTTGATTTTTAATAACCTTGCCTCGCGCGTTGATGCCGCTTTAACCGGGATGGGCGTCGCCTATGTGCCGGAAGATTGCGTACGAAAATATATTGACGAGGGAAGGCTCCAGATTGCGCTGGATGACTGGTGTGCACCTTTTGCTGGATATTATCTTTACTACCCCAGCCGTAAACAACACACGGCGGCGTTTTCGAAATTGATTGAAGCCGTGCGTTATCAGACGTGATGCGTAACAGCAGTGGGTTGGCCACTGCCGTTATTTTTTATGCCTTCAGTGATGCAATATCGATAACAAAACGATACTTCACATCGCTTTTTAACATGCGTTGCCACGCAGTATTAATATCCTGCATGTTGATCATTTCAACGTCTGACGTGATGCCATGTTCACCGCAGAAATCCATCATTTCCTGGGTTTCTGCGATGCCACCAATCACCGAACCGGCGACAGATTTACGGCCCAGCACCAGCGGAGCGCTGTTCAGCACCGGATCCAGATCGCCCAGATAGCCCACCAGCACCAGCGTACCGTTCAACGCCAGGGTTGGAATATAGGGTTTCAGATCATGAACATAGGGAACGGTGTCGATAATCAGGTCAAACTGGTTATACACCGCCTTCATCTGCGTATCGTCAGTGGAAATCACGATATGCTCCGCCCCCAGGCGTCGAGCATCGTCAGATTTATTCGGTGAGCGGCTGAACAAGGTTACATCTGCACCCAGCGCTTTAGCCAATTTCAGCGCCATATGCCCCAGACCGCCAAGGCCGATCACGGCAACTTTGCTGCCCGGACCCACGTTCCAGTGACGCAGCGGAGACCAGGTGGTGATCCCGGCACACAGCAGTGGCGCGGCGCTTTTCAGGTCCAACCCATCCGGCACCTTAACCACGAATTTCTCGGTGACCACGATTTTGTCAGAATAGCCGCCATACGTCGGCATATGGTCATGGCGATCGATGTCGTTATAGGTGAGGGTATTCCCTTCTTCGCAATACTGCTCAAGGCCTTGTTCACAGGCGCTGCAATGCTGGCAAGAATCCACCATACAACCCACGCCGACATGGTCACCAACGCTGAATTTTGTCACCGCTTTACCGACATGGGTGACGCGACCAATAATTTCGTGGCCGGGCACCATGGGATATTTGGCACCGCCCCAGTCGTTGTAAGCGTTGTGAATATCGGAGTGGCAAACACCGCTGTAAAGGATCTCAATGACAACGTCATTGTCACGCGGATCACGGCGCACAAAACTATGCGGTACCAGGTCTTCTTTGGCGGCCAAAGCGGCATAGCCTTTTACATTTAAAGTCATGGTATTTCTCCTGAGGAAATTCAATTAACGCGGACGGCTGACCATCACGTCATCTAATAGCTGCATACCACGTTGGGCTTCGCTGCTATTAACGGTGTGGTCATAGACCGCAAACAGGCTTTTAATTTGCTGTTCGCTCAGCCCGACATTAAGGCCGCCGCCAATGTGTGCTTTCAGTTGGGATTCGACCCCGCCAAGGCCGGTGAGTGCGGCAATGGTGGCGATTTCTCGATCAGGTAAACTGAGGTTGTCACGGGCGATGACGTCGGCAAAAAGATGCTCTTGCAGGAAGCGATTAATTTCCGGCAGAAATTCGATGAAATTTCCTTTCTCAGCCTTTAATACGCGTCCGGCAATTAACGTCTGAATCTCTTCCCCTATTGCTGCGCGCGATTTATCCTGCGGCGCCGGGGAAGGGGCTTTACCGACAGGGTCGTTGATGCCCTGTTCAACACGCTGATTAATCACGCTCATAAAGGTAGTAATACCATTCAGACTTCTCGGGAAGCCGGTGTAGGCATACATTTGCAACAACACTTCTTTTATTTCATTAATGGTCAGACCGGCGTCTAACCCTGAGTTAAGAGCCTGAGAAAGCGCGGGTAAATCACCTTTGGCAGTCCAGGCTGCAATAGGGATAATGGCTCGCTGGCTGGCATTGAGTGGTGCTGTCGTATTCATATTGAAGTGGCCTTTAACCTGACGCATAGATAAGTCGTGGCGTCGCTATCAGCAGCAACGCGCCCTTCACCTTAGAATAAAAATCAGCAGGATTCAGCCCTTTATTACGGGTTTAAATTGCATGACTTTATGAATTGAACTCATCATTAATGCCGCAAAATGCTAATCCATTCATACTCAATTTCCGCAATTCTACCGTAGCGGCGCGATTTATCGCGCTATTAATTTTCGCGATAAATCGTGCCGCTACGAATTCGCGTAAACATTATGCACTTTAAAATATCTTCTGTTGAAATATGACCTTTGGGTGACGATGAATGCGTTTCGATAAATATTATCAATTTTTAAATGTCAGGCCGAAAGAACTGAAAACGCTGGCATGGTCGATGTTGTATGTCTTTTCTTTATTTGTTGCTTATTATCTTTTGCGTCCGGTACGTGACGAGTTAGGTGTGGCGGGAGGGGTTAATAATCTTCCCTGGTTGTTCAGCGGTACGCTCGCTGCTATGTTGCTATTGACGCCGTTATTTTCGTTTTTGGTAAAACGCTATCAGCGAATAACCGTCATCAGGCTCAGCTACCATTTTTTTGCCAGCAATTTGTTGCTGTTCTTTGTGTTGCTGCTCCCGGCATTCAGTGAATATCGTATCTGGACTGGCCGGTTTTTCTTTATCTGGCTATCGGTATTCAACCTGTTTGTCGTTTCTCTGTTTTGGTCATTGATCGTTGATATTTTTACCTCCGAACAGGGGATGCGGCTATTTGGTATCCTTTCCGCCGGGGCGACCCTGGGGGCGCTAATCGGGTCTTCTCTGACCCTGATTGCAGTGGAGCGTATTGACCAGCGTGGCCTGGTGTTGCTGGCGTTTCTGCTGTTGGAAATCAGTCTGCTATCGGCGCAGCGGGCTGCTGCGCACAGTACAAATTTTGCCGGGACAACAACGGAACGCCCGGTTGGGGGATCGGTACTGGCCGGGATCACCCACACGCTGCGTTCGCCTTACCTCTCCGGTATCGCCCTGTTTATGATGCTATACAGTGTGACCTCCACCTTTCTCTATTTTGAGCAGGCGTCGATTGCGGCAAATGCCTTTTCTGACCGTGCGTCGCGCACCGCGTTTTTCGCCACCATCGATTTGTGGGTCAATCTGTTCACCTTCATCGCGCAGATCTTTTTCACCTCCCGGGCGCTGAAAGGATTAGGTGTCTCCCTGACCCTCGCCATTTTACCACTGGTTACACTCGCCGGATTTTCGCTGCTGCTGGCATTTCCTTCCCTGATTATTTTTGTCGTATTCCAGGTTGCACGCCGTATCAGTAACTTCGCTTTCGCCCGACCCGGCAGAGAAATTTTATTTACCCGTGTGGCGCAAGAAGAACGCTATAAGGCGAAAAATTTCATCGATACGGTGGTGTATCGTCTCGGCGATCAGATGGGAAGCTGGAGTTATGCCGGGCTGATGGGATTTGCCGGGAGTAGCGGCCTGCTGGCGTATATTGCGATCCCGTTGTCTCTCGTCTGGCTGGCGCTGTCGGTCTGGCTGGGCCGCCAATCACCGTTAATTTCCCTCAACTCAGGAGCTGACTAATGTCCTTCTCACGACGTCAATTAATGAAGTTAGCCGCACTCACAGGAGCAATGAGTATGTTAGGTAACGCGATTGCCCAGCCGGGCGCTACGGGTACGGGCCAGCCGCTGAAAATTGGCGTGATCGGCGCGGGTTGGCTGGGAGGGACGGTGGCAAAGCTGTGGGTTAAAGCCGGGCACCAGGTGATGTTTTCCACCCGGCATCTGGATGAGTTGCAACGCGAGATCGCGCCCTTAGGTGCCAATGCCAGCGTAGGGACACCCGCAGAGGCCGCGGCATTTGGTGACATCCTGCTATTTGCCGTGCCCTATGATGCCTTGCCGCAACTCGGCCAGCAGCTCGCCCCGGCGATGCAGGGTAAAATCGTGCTGGATGCCTGTAATCCTTCAGGTTGGCAGCCGAGTGCACTCGCTCGTGAGGCCAACCAAAACGGCGTGGCGGAGACCAGTCAAAGATTATTGCCCGGCACTCGTTATGTGCGCGCATTCAGTGCCGTTGATGCCACTGCCATTGAGGCGTCAGCCAGTGCCAGCGCCGCGAACAAGTTGGGTGTGCCGATCGCCAGTGACGATGCTGAGGCATTAAAGGTTGTCGCGAAGCTGGTTGAGGATACTGGTTCTGTTCCGGTGATCACCGGAAATCTGGCGAGTGCCCGAAGTTTCCAACGCGGTGGCCCCGGTTTTCGGGCGAATACCAACGCCCCGGCGCTACGCGCTATTCTCCACACGGCAACCTGACGGCACAGATTTATGATCGCCACTCATAAACTCATGCTGATTATCCCTAAAGTCATATCACGCCGGAATGATTATATTTTCCCCATCGATATTACGGGTGAAAAATAACTGACCTTCGGAGTGAATATGAAAGACGTGATTGTGGTGATTGGTGCGGGTTCTATTGGGCAGGCGATTGCCCGTCGGGTCAGCCAGGGCAAAACGGTGTTGCTGGCGGACCTGCGTGCTGAAAACACCGAAGCGGCAGCGAAAGTGCTACGCGATGCCGGTTTTGTGGTAGCCACCAGCCAGGTGGATGTTTCATCGCGGGAGTCAATCCAGGCGCTGGTGAAAACCGCCACCGCGCTTGGCGCGGTAAAAGGGGTGATTAACGCAGCCGGGGTGTCGCCCTCTCAGGCATCATCAACAACGATTTTGCACGTCGATCTCTATGGCACGGCGGTGATCCTCGAAGAGTTTGGTCAGGTCATCGCTGAAGGCGGCTCCGGAATTATTATTGCCTCTCAATCCGGCCATCGCCTGCCGCCGCTGAGCGTGGAACAGAATGAAGCACTGGCTACCACGCCCACGGAAGACCTATTGGCGCTGCCGTTTTTGCAGGAAGACACCATCACCGATTCGCTGCTGGCGTACCAATACTCAAAACGCGGTAATGCGTTACGTGTGATGGCAGAAGCGGTGAAATGGGGCAAACGTGGCGCGCGCGTCAATACCATCAGCCCGGGCATCATCTATACCCCGCTGGCGAATGATGAGCTGTCCGGCCCGCGTGGTGCAGGATACCGTAATATGCTGGAGCGCTCCCCGGTCGGTCGTGGCGGCACCCCTGATGAAGTGGGTGCGTTGGCGGCTTTATTAATGGGACCGGAAGGCACCTTTATTACTGGCAGTGATTTCCTGATGGACGGTGGCGTGACAGCGTCCTATTGGTATGGCGATTTAAAACCGTCGAACTAATCAGTGTTGTAAGCGGCTGATATGAATACTGAGCCAGGTGAGTTCTTCCTTCGGTAACGACAGCTGATATTTCTCCTGAATATAGTCGCGAACTGTCCAGGCAACGGACATGGATTCAGGGTGGAATTTCAGTAATTCCTGATAGAAGTCTTCCCCTGCACCGGTGCTGATCTTCCCGGCCAGTATGCGCTCGGCAAAGTAGCGCAAATGCGTAATAAAACGGTTGTAGTTAATCGACGTCATATCAATCGACACGTTTAATTTGTAACGCACAATCTCGGCGATGCGATTCACCAGTTGTACCTGCTGGTGAGCCGTATCCTGACCGGCATTACCCGACGCATTGATCAGATGGAAAGCTATGTGCACCGCCTCATCATCACCCAGTTCCACCCTGAAGCGCGCTTCCACCATCGCTTTGGCCTGCAAACCGATGGCGTACTCTTTCTGATAATAACGCTGCACTTCCCAACTCAGTTTATTCGTGATGATCTGCCCTGCACGAGCGCGCTCGACGGCAAACCACAGATGCTCCGTCAGGGTGAAAAACAGCACCGAGTGCAGCTTTTCAGCGTACTGGGCCTGCGCCAGAGTGATGATGTCATGAGTGATATCAAACCAGGCAACGGGTATCGTGTTGGTCAGCGAGAAATAGTGGCGCGACTTGAGGTGTTCCAGCGGAATAAACACCTGCTCAATCCCGGCCGCGTTGACCTGAGCGCCGGGTCTGGCACCAAAGCCAATCCCCTTACCGAACAGAATCATCTCCTGCTGATCATGTTCCACCAGCAGCATGCTGTTATTCAGCGATTTCTTCACTGTAATCACGTCGATACCCGTCCCTGCATCGTTAACTCATGTCGCTGCCGTTGGTGGCGATGACTTTCTGATACCACCAGAAGGAGTCTTTGCGCAGGCGTGCCAGTGTGCCGTTGCCTTCATCATCCTGATCGACATAGATAAAACCATAGCGTTTAGACATTTGTGAGGTGCCCGCGCTGATGATATCGATGGTGCCCCAACTGGTGTACCCCATCAGATCGACACCGGCATGCACCGCTGCCAGCATTTGTTCAAAGTGAGAGCGGAAATAATCGATGCGGTAGCTGTCGTGAATTTTCCCATCTTCAACCACATCTTTGCAGCCAAGGCCATTTTCCACAATAAACAGCGGCTTGCGATAGCGATCGTACAACTCCAGCAGCGAAATCTTCAGCCCCACTGGATCAATCTGCCATCCCCAATCTGAGGCCGGTAAGTAAGGGTTTTTCACCCCCAGCACGGTGTTACCTGCGGTGCGCTCGGCATCCGGCTGGGTTGATTCGGTCATCGACATGTAATAACTGAAGGAGACGAAATCGACGGTGTGTTGCCGCAGGATATCGAGGTCATCAGCGGCCATCACCAGCTCAATGCCGCGCAGTTCCAGGTCACGCTTGATCAGCGGCGGGTAGCTGCCGAACACCTGGACATCAGCATAGAACAGGTTTTCGAGGTTTTTCTTCTGCGTGGCTTCCACGTCATCAGGATGGCAGGTGCGCGGATAGGTGGTGAGCTTAGTGAGCATACAACCCACTTGGCTGCCGGGGATTTTGGCGTGACAATCACGCGTCACCATGGCAGAAGCAACAAACTGGTGGTGCAACGCCTGATAGATATCCTGCTTTTCCTGACCCGGAACCGATTTATCCTCACGAATACCTGCGGTGGTAAACGGGTGGCGATGGATGCTGTCGATCTCATTAAACGTCAACCAGTAGCGCACCAAATCTTTATAACGGTCGAAGCAGACGTTGCTGAAACGCACGAAGGCATCGACCACATTGCGGTGCACCCAACCGTTATAACGTTCGCTGAGTTTGAGCGGCATTTCATAATGTGACAACGTGACCAAAGGTTCGATGTTTAACCGCCGCATTTCACTAAACAGGCGGTCATAAAACGCTAAACCGGCTTCGTTTGGCGCAGACTCTTCGCCATCGGGAAAGAGACGGGACCAGGCAATGGAAACACGTAACACTTTAATCCCCATCTCGGCGAATAACGCCAGGTCCTGCGGGTAGTGATGGTAAAAATCGATACCACGACGTTTCGGGTAGAAAGCATCATGAGTGCCATTGAGCGCATCCGCCACATTCTCATCAGTCACCGCCATATGCGCAGTGAAATCCTTGAGATCCAGATTGGGTTTCCAGTTGATGGCGTCAGCCACGGATGGCCCTTTGCCGTCCACATTCCAGGCGCCTTCGGCCTGATTAGCCGCAATCGCGGCACCCCATAAAAATCCTCGTGGAAAGGTGGCTTTCGTTACCGTCATACAGACTCCTTTAACGTCATGATCGGGGAATGAAGGGTGAGCGGGGTGTCAGTAGCGTTGGTGGTGAGTGAAAAACGTTCGCTATTGGTAATGACCATCACGACGACGGGATCAAAACCCGCCGCCTGAACAGCATCGAGGTCGAACTCCACCAGCAGTTCACCGGCCTGTACCGCTTGTCCCGCAGTGACGAGTGGCTGAAAACCGTTGCCATTGAGTTTGATGGTGTCGATACCAATATGCAGGATCACTTCTGCCCCCTGAGTCGTCAGTAGGCTTACGGCATGCCCGCTGTCAAAAACGTTACTGATTACCCCGTTGGCCGGTGCGAACAGTTTGCCGCTGGCCGGTATCACCGCGATGCCGTCACCCATGATCCCGGCAGAGAACACATCGTCCTGCACCTCGGTCAGCGGGATCAGTTGCCCTTCAGCCGGGGTAACAAAGTGGTTAAGATCGGTTGCCTGAGCGGCCTTTTCCCGCCAGGAAAACAACGTGGCAACAAATGAGATGGCAAATGCCAGCCCGGCACCCAGCAAGGCGTACAGAATATTCCACGGACTGGTGGGCGAGATAAACATCGAGATACTGGCAAGACTGGGGCTGACCAGCGCAAAGGCTTCCACCGCCATCCAGCCCAAAAAGCCGCCGCCGATCACGCTGGCCGCAATCACCGCGTACAGCGCGGTTTTATTCAACAGGGTAATGCCGTACAGCGCAGGCTCGGTGATGCCGCATAAGGCAGAGATCCCGGCCGAGAGCGCGGTAGACTTCATCACCTTGTCTTTACTGCGCAACGCAATCGCCAGGCAGGCACCCGCCTCGGCAATGTTATGTGCCAGCGAGGCGGGCAGATAGAGCATCTCGCGCGAGAACTGCCCCATAGATGCCACCACATAAGGGATCATTGGTTTATGCATGCCTGCCGCGACCATAAAGGGTAATACCCCGGCCAGCAGAGCGGTGGCGACAAATCCCAGCTTGCTGTACAGCCACAGGATCACCGTCGCCAGCCCGGAACCCAGCTCAAAACCGAGTGGCCCGAGGATCAACAGCGTCACTGGCACGGTGACCAGCAGAGATAACATCGGTGACAGGAAAATGCGTAACGCCGAGGGGGAGTAACGATTGAAGAACCGCTCCGCGCGGGAATAAAACAGTACGCACAGAATGGCGGGGAACACCTGTGAGGCATAGGCGATATTCTTCAGATCGAAGGAAAACAGCGCAATACCTTCCGCCAGCTGATTTGACATCATCGGCAGTACCATCACCGACACGGCGGATACCGCGACCAGCACATTCACTTTAAGTTTGTTGGCAGTGGTGATGGCGACCAGAATGGGCAGAAAATAGAGTGGGGCGGAGCCAATATTGTCCAGTATTTTGTAGGTATCGCTGCTGCGTGGCAGCCAACCGAGTAAATCCAGCAGGATCAGCAGTGACTTCAGTACCCCGCCCCCCGCGATGGCAGGCACCAGTGGCTGAAAGACGCTAATCACAAAATCTACACTGCGCGCTGCCCAACTGACCTTACTGCTTGCGTCACTGGCTGCCTGCCCGGTCATCAGCGTTTTTACCGCGTCATAGACGTCCACCACATCCTTGCCAATGATGATCTGGCACTGCACATTGACGCGCACTCCCAACACGCCGGGAATGGCAGCGAGGGCGGGTTGGTCGATATGCGTATTGTCGCGCAGGGTCAGACGCAGTCGGGTGGAGCAGTGTTCAATGTGGTCGATATTTCCGGCACCGCCGACATGGGCGATGACGGCTTTCGCTGTGGCTTGATAATCCATATACCACCCTCTTTTTTTGCCAAAAAAAAACCTGAAGCCAGCTTCCAGTTTGGAAACGAGCTTCAGGTCTTGCCTGGTTACCCAGTTACACGCCTGACGACAGTTCTAACGTCAGCGGCAAAGTTCTGTCAAAACAATCCCGAACGGTTAATGATGAATTGTGATGCGCACGACGTTTTACTTAAGTATAGGGGCCATCACAGACGGATTGTCGATGAATCAATTCGCCACACATCAGGGGCAGCGCGGCAACCTCTTCACCATCCAGCATTTTTGACAGTTGCGTTAGGGCGCTGGAGACCATTTCTGCCATCGGGACATGCACCGATGTCAGCGCCGGAATGGTGTAGGAGGCCATCGGAATATCATCGAAACTAAGCAGGGAAACATCCTGCGGCATCCGCTTGCCAGCATTGTGCAGGGCAGAGGCGGCACCGATGGCCATATCGTCGTTACTGGCGACAATGGCGGAGAATGTCACCTTGCGTGCCAGCAACTCTTCAGCGGCTTGTTTGCCGCTTGCCATGGTCCAGCAACCATCCAGCATTAACGCCGGTGCCATCGGCAGATTATTCAGGGTCATCGCGGCCTGAAACCCCTTTAACCGACTGAGACCGGTGTGTGAGCTGCCCATCCCTTTGATAAACGCGATATCGCGATGCCCACGGTGAATTAAATAATTCACCGCATCAAAGGTGTCTTTCTCATGGTCGGCACAGACGGAGTATTGGGGAAACTTTTTCAGTCGACGGTTCAGGATGATCAGGGGTTTGCTCAGGGTGGGGATCAGCGCGTCGATTTCTTCCACGCTCAGATAGCGCGGGTAAATGATCACCGCATCGCAACGGCTGTCGATGAGGAAGTGGATCGCGTCACGTTCTTGCTGTGCGTTGTGTTTACCATCGGCCAATATCAACTGGGAGCCAAGTTGCTCGGTCAGCGTCGCCACCTGAAACATCAGTTCGCTGAAAAACGGCCCATGATAGAGGGTGTTGGGCACCATCAGGCCAATGCTATGCGAACGGTTGGTCGCCAGGTTACGCGCCACCAGATTGGGGCGATATCCCATCTCGTCGACTGCCTGCATCACTTTGTCGCGCACCGTTTTGGACACATAACTGTGTCCGGCCAGCACGCGGGATACGGTTGCCTTCGAAACGCCTGCGCGTTGGGCAACATCAAGCATGGTAATCATTCATGTTCCTTGTTAGCTCACCTGCCTATTGTAACCAATAATCCCGCTAACAGTAAAAGCTCGCCTGAAAATAACATTTTATCTATGCCACTAAAATTAAACATATTGATGATGGAATAATCTGAAACCGGTTGCAGATTATTTTAACTTCATCACAAAATAACCGAATACTTCGTTTGAGTTATAGATCACAAAAAAGATAAATTGAATCTGTAACCGGTTGCAGATGTGGCGAGTGACGCGTAAGAATTTAGAAAAAAAGGAGGGTGTCATGGTTAAAATCTTATTGTGTTGCTCGGCAGGAATGTCCACCAGCATGGTGGTTCAGAGAATGGAAAAGGCTGCGGTGCAGCTGAATCTGGAGGCCCGTATCGAGGCGGTTGGCATGGAGGAGTTCAGGGATAAAATCGCCGATTACGACTGCTGTCTGCTCGGTCCTCAAATCAAATACAAGCTCACGGATTTCCAACAACGCGCCGCAGAATTTAATAAACCCGTCACCGTAATTAATACTATGGATTACGGTATGCTGAATGGTGAAAAAATTCTGAAATCTGCCCTTTCCCTGATTGATTCCCACAAGGGGGTTTAATGAGCACACTGGCTGATTCATTATTTGGGGTGATCGAGAATCGTATCAGCCCGATTGCCGCGCGGCTCTCCTCGCAGCGGCATGTGGTGGCGATTAAAGACGGTTTTATTGCGTCGATGCCATTTTTAATTGTTGGCTCTTTTATGCTGCTGTTCTCGCATCCTCCATTCAGTGAAACCAGCCAGTGGGGGTTTGCTCAGTGGTGGCTGGGCATCGTCAAGCAATACAACGATCAACTGATGATGCCCTACAACATGACCATGGGCATTATGGCGGTGTTTATCACCGGCGCGATTGCCTACAACCTGGCGCAAAGCTACAAAATGAACGGACTGATGGCGGCGCTGCTCTCGTTGATGACGTTTCTGGTGGTGGCTGCTCCCGCGAAGGATGGGACACTTTCCGTCGCTTCACTTGGGGGGGAGGGGATTTTTACCGCCATTCTGATCAGCCTGTACTGCACCGAAGTGATGCACCTGCTGGTCAAGTACAACATCGGTTTTAAACTGCCGGAGCAGGTGCCGCCGAAAATCCGCCAGTCCTTCGATCTGCTGATCCCGATTGTGGTGATCTTCCTGACGCTCTATCCGCTGAATCTGTTTATGCAGAGTCATTTCGGATTGTTAATTCCACAGGCGATTATGGCGGTGTTTGCCCCGATTATCTCGGCAGCAGATTCCCTGCCGGCGGTACTTATCGCCGTGCTGCTGTGCCATTTGCTGTGGTTCGCCGGTATCCATGGTGCGGCGATTGTTGGTGGTATTTTGCAGGCGTTCTGGCTGAGTAATCTGGGTCTCAACCAGGAAGCATTAACTGCCGGAGAGCCGATTCCGAAGATCTTTATCGAACCGTTCTGGCAATTCTTTATTACCGTCGGGGGTTCTGGTGCGACCATGGGACTGGTCATTCTTTACCTGCGCAGTCGCTCTGCGCATCTGCGTTCTATCGGGCGTCTCGGCCTGGTGCCCGGTATGTTCAATATTAACGAACCGATTATCTTCGGCTCGCCGGTGGTGATGAACCCGCTGCTGTTTATCCCGTTTATTACCACGCCGCTGCTGAATGCCATCATCGCCTGGACGGCCACGCGCACCAATCTGATCAACCATGTGATTTCCCTCGCCCCCTGGACCACGCCCGGACCGATTGGCGC
Organism: Pantoea sp. X-Soil-TKNS-1211; assembly: GCF_059730495.1. Taxonomy (NCBI): domain Bacteria; kingdom Pseudomonadati; phylum Pseudomonadota; class Gammaproteobacteria; order Enterobacterales; family Erwiniaceae; genus Pantoea; species Pantoea sp. X-Soil-TKNS-1211. The sequence goes on along the minus strand of NZ_AP035957.1, from coordinate 299,106 downwards.
GGCCTGGTCCACCGGTTGGGACTGGCGTGCGGTGGTGCTGGTGATCTTCCTGATTGGCTTGTCCACTCTGATTTATTACCCCTTCTTCAAAATGTATGAACGCCAGCTGCTGCAACAGGAAGCGGAGATGGCCCATGAAACCCTGGCAGAGGAGATGAAGTGATGAACGATATGGAAACCACGGTGATGGAACTGATTATCCATGCCGGAGAAGCACGATCATCAGCGATGCAGGCTTTGCAGGAGGCACGGAAACACAACTGGAGCGTGGTGGATGCCATGCTGGAAAATGCCAGCCAGGCCGCGCGCGAAGCGCACAAAATTCAAACTTCACTGATTGGCGCGGATGAAGGCTGCGGCAAAATTCCGGTCAATCTGATCATGGTGCATGCGCAGGATCATCTGATGAACGCCATGCTGTGCCGTGACCTGGTAGAAGAACTGATTTATCTGCACCGCGCGGTGCAGGAATTGAGCAAAACCCAAACACATTAATGTCGCAAGACGTCGTTAATCTACATAAAGGAAGGATTATGTCTGACAAATTACCCGCAGGTTTCTTATGGGGCGGTGCTGTGGCGGCCCATCAGGTGGAAGGTGGCTGGAACGAGGGTGGGAAAGGCCCGAGCATCGTCGATGTGCTGACCGGTGGCGCACACGGGGTGGATCGCGAAATCACCGACGGTGTGATCGCGGGGAAACACTACCCCAATCATCTGGCGACTGATTTTTATCATCGCTACAAAGAAGATATCGCGCTGTTTGCCGAGATGGGTTTCAAATGCTTCCGTACCTCGATTGCCTGGACGCGCATCTTCCCCAAAGGAGATGAACTCACCCCGAACGAAGCAGGTTTGCAGTTCTACGACGCGATGTTCGATGAACTGCTGAAACACGGCATCGAACCGGTGATCACCTTGTCGCACTTTGAGATGCCACTGCACCTGGTGAAGCAGTACGGCGGCTGGTTGAACCGTGAATTGATCGACCTGTTTGTGCGTTACAGCGAAGTGGTGCTGAAGCGCTATAAACACAAAGTGAAGTACTGGATGACCTTCAACGAGATCAACAATCAGCGCAACTGGCGCCGACCGTTGTACGGTTACAGCAATTCCGGGGTGATTTTCACTGACCATGAGAAGCCGGAGGAGGTGATGTATCAGGTGCTGCATCATCAGTTTGTCGCCAGCGCCAGGGTGGTGAAACTCGGTCATGCCATCAACCCGGATTTCAAAATCGGCTGCATGCTGGCGATGGTGCCGCTCTATCCCTGGTCCTGTAACCCGGATGATGTGATGTACGCGCAAAAGGCGATGCAGGAGCGTTATCTGTTCGGTGATGTGCATATGCGTGGTGCTTACCCTTCATATATTAAGAAGGAGTGGGAACGCCGTGGTTTCCACATTGAAATGGCACCCGGTGATGAGCAGACGCTGCGTGAGGGCTGCACCGATTACCTAGGCTTCAGTTACTACATGAGCAATGCGGTGGAATATGCGACCGCGACGCAAACCGCACATACCCCACTGGAAGCCTTCCCCGGCAGTCGCAAAAACCCGCATGTGCAGGCGTCTGACTGGGGCTGGCAGATCGATCCGGTCGGATTGCGCTACACCCTTAACGCGTTATATGAGCGCTATCAGAAACCGCTGTTTATCGTGGAAAACGGCTTTGGTGCCATCGATAAAGTGGCCGCCAATGGCGAGATCAATGATGACTATCGCATCAGCTATCTGCGTGCTCACATTGAACAGATGAAGAAAGCGGTGCTGGAGGATGGCGTTGACCTGATGGGCTTTACCCCGTGGGGCTGTCTGGATTGCGTATCATTCGGCACCGGTCAGTACAGCAAACGCTACGGTTTTATTTATGTCGATCGAAACGATGATGAAACCGGCGACTTCTCCCGCAGCAGAAAGAAAAGTTTTGACTGGTATAAAACGGTTATCGCCAGCAATGGTGAAGAACTTTAAGGCTGTCTGTTAACGCGTAGCGGCGCGATTTATCGCGCGTCTTTTACAGGAGCGTGATAAATCGCGTCGCTACGGAATATGTTCTGGAATATTATTGTGATTAAATTAATTATCAGCGATCTGGATGGCACCTTTCTGAATAGTCAGGGCGATTATGATCGACAATTATATGCAGAAGTCCGCCAGCTCATGCAGGAAAAAGGCGTCCACTTTGCGGCCTGTACCGGTAAACAATGTGAACGGGTGGAAGAATTATTTGGCGATAATTCGCGTGATATATGGATTATGGGAGACAGCGCCACCCGTATTAAACGCAACGGCGAATTTAAGTATCAGTCGCTGATTGATAATCATCTGGGGCAGAAAATTATCACCACCCTGCATCGGGCGAACCCGCATCATGTGGTGATTGCCTGTACCCCCTCCGGGGCGGTGATCCGTGAAGATACCCCCGCGCATCTGGCCGAGCGTGTTCGACTGTCCTATGCCCATTTGCGCAAGGTGGAGGATCTCAGCAGCCTGACTGAAGATTTTGTCAAAATCACGGTTTATGACGAAGCCGGGAGTTGCCCGCAAACGCGCCCGCATCTGACCCCTTTTGAGCATCAGGTTTATATCGTGGTAGCCGAGGCTGCGTGGATCGATATTGCCAATGAGGGAGTCCACAAAGGCACCACCATCCAACGGCTCCAGCAGATGTTGAATATCGGTCGTCATGAAACCATGGCGTTCGGCGACGGTTACAACGATATCGAGTTGTTGGCGGAAGCGGAATACAGCTTCGCCATGCGCAATGCATTTGATGAGACCAAAAAAGTGGCAAATTTTATTACGCGTTCCAATGATGAGAATGCGGTGTTAATGACCATTAAACGGTTTTTATCGCTGCAAAATTAATAAGACCCATAACCTTATTCTCCATAAAAATATTCAGTCTCCAGGAAAAATATCATCCACGAGGTGAGGGCGAATGCTGGTCATTATCAGGCTGGCACGCTATTGCCTGACCTGTAACCTGACGGAGTGCTGTCCCATGCAAAATAAGATAAAAATTGTCACTATCGGTGGAGGTTCAAGTTATACCCCTGAATTGATCGAAGGGTTGATTGTGCGGCAGGCGCAGTTGCCGATAGCGGAATTATGGCTGGTCGATATTGATGCGGGCGCGGAGAAGATGGAGATCGTCGGCAACATGGCAAAACGCATGATTGCCGCCGCAAAACTGGACTGGCAGGTGCATCTGACCCTCGACCGACGTGAAGCGCTGCAAGACGCTGATTATGTCACCACCCAATTCCGCGTTGGTTTACTGGATGCCCGACTGAAAGACGAAGTGATCCCGCTGGCAAACGGGCTGCTCGGTCAGGAAACCAACGGCCCAGGCGGTATCTTTAAAGCCTTCCGTACCATTCCGGTGATTCTCGATATCATCAAGGATATGCGCGAACTCTGTCCGAATGCATGGCTGGTGGACTTCACCAACCCAGCCGGAATGGTGACGGAAGCGGCGATTAAACAGGGCAAGTGGGAGAAGACCGTTGGCCTGTGTAATGTGCCGTTCGGCCATATCAACCAGGCGTGTGAGGTGCTGGGGCTACAGGAGAAAGATCTCTTCTTTAAATTTGCTGGCCTCAACCATTTTCATTGGCATCGCGTGTGGGACCAACAGGGCAACGAACGCACTGCCGAGTTAATTGACAAAATCTATGCGCCGGAGCACCGGGCGAAAAGTGATGAAGGGCTGAAGAACATTCACCAGATCCCCTTCCACTATGAACAGGTGAAGCATCTTGGCGTGCTGCCGTGTGGTTATCATCGCTATTACTACTTGCAGGAACCGATGCTGGCCCATGCGGTTGAGGAATTTGAACGCTATGAAACCCGTGCTGAGGTGGTGAAAAAAACCGAAGCGCGGCTGTTTGAACTGTATAAAGACGTTAACCTGAACTACAAACCGGAAGAACTCAGCCAGCGCGGCGGGGCGCATTATAGCGATGCGGCCTGTGACCTGATCGCTTCGATTCATAACAACAGCGGCAAACTGATGGTGGTCTCCACCCGCAATAACGGGGCGATTGCCGACCTGCCGTTTGACTGTATCGTAGAGGTGACGGCGTCCATTACGTCGCACGGCCCTGAACCGTTACGCTGGGGCGCATTGCCGCCTGCCGCACGCGGCATGATCCAGCTGATGAAAGCGATGGAAGAGACGGTGATCGAAGCGGCAGTCACCGGCGATTACGGCGCGGCGTTACATGCTTTCACCATCAATCCGCTGATTCCGGCGGGTGATACGGCGATCAAGGTGCTGGATGAACTGTTGTATGCCCATAAAGCCTATTTGCTAAAATTCGCTGATAAAATCGCCGAAATAGAAAGAAATAAACCGGAAGTCGTGAAGTTTGTGGATCAACTTTTGGCTGACAGAAAGGCGCATGCATAAGCGCGTAGAGTAACCGCAGTTAAAAACAACAGGTAAACTTGCAAGTTTACCTGTTGTTCTCTATATTCATTGCTATGAATATATCCTCTGAAGAAATGCCAGCAATCGATATTGTGATCACCGAGCTCTCCCAGGCTGTCGGGCAGTTGTTGCGTCGTTTGCGTAGTGAAACCAACATTGATGGCCTTAGCTGGTCACAAACCTCGGTACTGGCCTGGCTGGATCGCGACGGAGCGATGACCACGGCTGAATTGGCACGTAAGGAAGCCGTTCGCCCCCAGTCGATGGGGGCCACCCTTGCCGAACTGACGGAACGAGGATTTATCACACGTCATCCGCACCCTACTGATGGTCGGCAGATTCTGTTTTCGCTGACGGCATCGGGGCTTGAAGCGAGACATCTGCGCACAGCGGCTAAACAGGCATGGCTACTGACCGCGATGACAGAACTTCAACCTGAGGAATTGCGCACCTTGCACGAAGCTTCAGAACTTTTGCGACGCATCAGCGGACCTTCCTCATAGCCACAAAGGAATCTCGTATATGCATGTCATCCACGATCTGGCGTACTTTTTTGGCGGTCTATTTCTCGCTAATGCCGTGCCGCATTTTGTCAGTGGCATGATGGGGCGCTCATTCCAGAGTCCATTCGCCAATCCCCCGGGCAAAGGGTTGTCATCATCACGCGTTAACGTGATATGGGGTTTTGTGAATTTCCTGCTGGCTTATTTACTGCTCGCGCAGGTGGGCCACTTCAACCTGCGTAGTGCTGAACAGGCTTTCAGCGCCGGATTGGGTATTCTGCTGATGGGGCTCTACTCGGCGTATTCTTTTGGCCATTTCCACGGTGGAAATCTGTCAACCCAGCACGAACGCTAAGCCAATGCGATCCTTTGTTCCGCCATCCCCCGGGCAGGGATGACGGAGGTATGATTATGCTGCCTTATCTTTCATCGCCACTTGAGAACCCAGCTCATCCGGGGTTTTCAGGAACGGTGTCAGCACTGCGCTTAGAATATACAGTCCGGCATAGATACCCAGTACACCGCCAGCACCTAAAGAGGTATAGAACAGCGCGGTGATTGCCGGGGCGATAAAAGCACCCAATCCGGCACCGAGGTTGAGCACTGACATGGCGGCACCTTTACTCTCAGGAGCCAGCATCGGGAACAGGGCGGAAAGCGGTACATAGCCTGCCATCGTGACCCCGCACAGGCAAAGGACAAAGGCCATGACGTAGAAGTTATGGCCCAGCAACTGAGGCACCAGCCAGACCAGCACTAACACAATGGCATAGCCCACGCCACCGACCCAAAGGATGGTATTACGCCAGCCAAATTTGTCACCGAAGAAGCCAAAAAAGAGATTGGCAAATATCGCCACCACGAATACGGATGACCACATATGCAGCCACTCGGTTTTGCTGTAGCCAAAGCTGATCAGGTACAGCGGCAGGAAGGTGGCCAACCCATATTGCGCAACGCCATTAATCGATTTCACCACCAGACCCATCGCAATCACCGGGCGTTGCAGGATAGTGATCCCCTTAATCAGCTCAGCCGCACTAAACGGATGGATTTCGGATGCCGGAACTTTGTCACGGTTCACCCAGATCGCCAACGCTGCGCCAACAATCACAAATCCCATCCCGGTCCACAACACATGGATCTCGCCCATTACCGGTAGCGCCAGCGAGGAGAAAAAAGGTCCAATGACACTCAAGCCAAGAGAGAAGGTAAACCAAAACCAACCGACCGCAGTTGAACGGCGCTCCACCGGCGTGCTGTAGTTAATCCACACAAGGAAGGAGTAAGCAAACAACGGATAGCCAATACCGCGAATGGCATAGAAAGGCAGCATCACAGCCATATGCATCGAGCTTAAACCGATACCAATAAAGCCAATGCTACCCACCACAAAGGCAATCAAACCATACAACATCACTTTGCGCGGCCCTAATGTCTGCACAAAGACACCGGTAACCCAGGCGGCCAGCGTGACCGCAATGCCGTAGGCGGTAATCAGGAAGGAGGCTTCGGCAACGGATAGCCCTTTCTCAACTAACCAGATAGATATCCATGCCTGCTCGACACCGTCGCCAATCATGAATATTGTCAGACCAATATAACCCCACAACAGATTTTTAGGTAAACCCAGTAGATTAAACATAGTTCCCCCCAGTGCAGGACACTGTATGGATAAAGAGACGAGGTAAGATGAATATATTTTTATTAGTTAATCAGTTTTAGCAGCAGAGACTGCACTTTAATCGCATCCTGATCTCTGATAAGACACTCCATTTCTTCCAGACCAATTTGATCAATAAAATTCGCCAGTTTTTTATACATGCGAATATTTTGCGCGCACTCAGCCACTGGATCTTCACGGCTGGGGAAGGTGTCAAAATAAACCAGTCCGTCAAACTTCACGCGTTTCGCATAATAGATATATTCCAGCGTCTGCATCAGGTGGACGGAACCCAGCATCAATCCATCATCAAAATGGCCATAGCCGTCATTCAGATGAAATCCGACTAACTTGTTTTTGCGCGCCGACAGGAACAATGAAAAAGCCGGGTTCTCTTTTTTCATGATCATATGACAGAAATCAAGGGTAATGCCGAAGTTTGGCGAACCCACATCATCGATCAACATTAATGTTGACGAGACGTCCCCGATAAAGGAAAACGTCCGTGGCTCATAGGGCTTGTACTCAAAGCTGAATTGCATATCAGGGTGAGCTTGTGTCACCTGTTGTAATGCGCTCACCAGTAATTCATAGGCTCTGAAATAATCCTGTTGGAAAGGGTAATCATAGCCATCATAGCCGAACCACAATGTGACCGTATTACCACCAAGGAATTTACACATCTCCGCCGCTTCAAGCGTAATATGGATGGCTTTGTTTCTCAATTCTTCATCTGGATTGGTAAACTCGCCATTAATAAACTCTTTATTGTAACGGAGTGCGATGCCGCCCACTTGCAAACCGTTATCGGCGATGCATGACTTGATAGCGGATTTATCCTGACCGATAAAATGCTCAGGATAGTTTAATTCGATATGGGTCAATCCTTCAGCTTTCCCCATGCGGGTAATAAGATCACAGGTATCCATATTATTCTTTGCTGAGAATAACTCCGGGCGAGAACGAAATGAATTGATACGTGATGAGAATTTCATAGCCTTTACCTTTAATGGAACATCGGCAGAGTTATAAGGCAACCAGGTCGCAGGGTAAATGCTATGTTTGAAATAATACTGAAAGTAAAATCATAATCTTGAATTGCCGGTTAAGATTTTACTCAGAGTAAAATGCAAAAATAAAACATTTCACAACCTGTGATGCAGTTAACATTTTCACGTTGAGACCACATGCTAACCTTTTTAGCAGAAGGTTATTCTGGCGGGTGAGATGTATGCATAATCGTTTAAAAGGAAACGAAATATTTTTACTGGCGCGCACGCTGGCACCGGAGTTGGGTAGAAAAGAGAGATCGATTGCACGGTTTATAGATGATAACCCGGAAACGCTGTCCTCCATGTCTATTACCGATATTGCCGATTATCTCGATGTCAGTGTAGCCAGTATTACCAAAGTGGCAAAAAAGCTGGGATTCACTGGCTTCCACGATTTAAAAATGAATATCGGGAAAAACATCACTGTTTCGGAGGAGTTAATTGACGTTCCTCCCGTCTCGGGTGGTGAGTTTTATACTGAGAAAGTTGTGGAAAGTACGCTGTATAATTCAATCCTTGCGCTACAGGAAGCATTAAAGGCGATAGATATTGCGGTGGTGAAGTCAGTTGCCGCACTGTTTATTCAACGCAGTGAAAACGCACGGATAGTGATTGCTGGTTGTGGTGGGTCTGGATCAATATGTGAAGACTTTAATCACAAGCTGCTTAAGATTGGGATTTTCTCATCGGTATTTAGTGATAGCCACAAGCAACTGATGACCGCATCGTTGATGCGACCTGGTGATATTTTACTGACGGTGTCTCATTCCGGCCAGACAACCGATATTATCAATATGACGAAAATGGCGAATGAGAAGGGTGCGGAGACAATTTGCCTGACCAATTATCCCAACAGTCCATTAAGTCATATCTCGCGCCATGCGATTATTTCTTCAGTGAAAAATAATCCGATTACCGGTGAGAACGCAACAACGCGCATTGTCCATCTGAATATTCTGGATGCAATCTTCACCATCATCGCCAGCAAGACCAGTGAATTCAGTCAGGAAAGTTTACACAATACCAGAAACGCTGTGGCTTCTAAACGCACGGTCAGTTAAGGACTTTATTATGAAAGTTGATGTGGTGGTTATAGGCAGTTTGAACTATGACATTCTGGTTCAACAGGATCGCCTGCCTGATATTGGTGAGACCTTTACTGGTAATGAATTAATGTTGATGCCAGGTGGGAAAGGGGCGAATCAAGCGGTTCAGTGCGCCAAACTTGGGCTAAACGTTAGCATGGTAGGTTGCGTCGGCAATGATATCTATGGCAAAGAGTTGATTTCATCGCTCGCTGAAAACAATGTTGTTGTCAGTCATATTGCTGCACGGGGTAATAACTCAGGAATTGGCATTGTTCAGATATTAGAATCGGGTGATTATTGCAGTACAATCATCAAAGGGGCCAACTATCTGATCACCGAAGAGGATATTACCGACACATTGTTCGAAAATAAGCCGCTGGTTATTTTCCAGTCGGAAATCCCGTTAGCTATCGTAGAATACGCCATTCAAAAAGCCCACCGGTTGGGCAGCAGAATTCTGGTCAATAACGCCCCGGCTCGCCATATTCCCGATGAAACCCTCAAGCTAGTCGATTATCTGGTGGTCAATGAGACCGAGGCAGGCTTTATGCACGCAGCGCCGGTTAACTCGGTTGAGGAAGCTCAGGCCTGCGCCATGCATCTGAAGAGACGCATTGCGGGGGAAGTTATCGTCACGTTGGGTGAAAAGGGTGCGGTCATTTCCAGCAACGCCAGCGCACAACATTTCCCTGCGGTGTTCTGTCCGGATGTTGTGGATACCACCGGGGCGGGGGATTCCTTTATTGGTGGCATTGCCTACTGCCTTGTGAAGGGGATTACGTTAGCGGAAGCGGTGCCTTTTGCCGCTGAGATCAGTTCCTGCTCGATTCAGAAATACGGTGGACAAAGTTCTTTTCCGATGTTGCCTGATGTGGCGCATGCGCTGCAAATTAAGCAGTCCGAACTGAGTCACTGAACGTCATGCTGGCGCGGAACGGTGATTAGGCGATGTAACGTGCAGCCCGCGAAGCCAGGGTGATCGACGTCTCCACGCTTGCAGCATCCGTAATAAATACACCGTGAACGACGCCCACGACACCCCGACAGTCTGACTGTCAGGGTGTTTAGCGTTAACCTCTATTACGGGTTTCGTTTCTGGCAGTGAGCACAACCTCTCTGACATTCGGATTGGCGTGAGCGCGTAAACAGCGTGCCGGATTTTTCCCTGGCCCGGAGTGTGTTGCAGTCGGCGATCAACTGTTTATCTGACGGGTTGATTAGCATAGCGATGGCTGAGATCTGGTTGATTCTGTCCGGGGTTAGATAGAAATCAGCAGCAAGTCGCTCCCGTTCTTTTCCTCTGAATGAGAGAATTCTTACCTCTGACTCAATCCCGTGCGTATTTATTGTGTCAGGTCGATCTGTCGAAAAATTATACACATGCAGTGCACCGACCCCAGGGCCTTTCCTGATAATGCCTTCTTTGCCGGATAACTGAATTCCTTCGATGGCATCCAGCAGCAGATGCATACGGTGTCTGCCGTAAATCACGCTGTAGAGCGTGGCACTCGGTTGACCGCAATGGCGTGGATTACTCTCAACAAGCAGCACGTTGTTTTCTTTCGTCAGAAAGACTTCATTATGCGTGAATCCGTTGAGCATACCCGAAGCGTCAAGGACATCAGACGTATACCGGATGACCTTTTCAGGCAGTATTGAGCTATCAGCATCATAGATTTCAATTCCCCTGAGTGTCCTGTTTTCATCATAGAGATACTGTCCGGCGCCGACCAGGTAATGTCTGCCATCTTTGCTGAGGAAATCAATAAAGAACTCGCTGCTGGTGGCTGGGATGTATTGCTGCACAGTCACTCTGGTAACCTTCCGGTCAGCATAATAGGTATTACGCTTGCCGAGGATTCTGTGCAGATAATCCTTCAATTCATTCGCGCAATACACTACTTCGACGTCAGCCATTGCGGCCGTATCTTCAGAGGGTTTAGCCAACAAGGGATACCCGATTTCCTCAAATAAAGCTTCTTTCGCTGACCATTCCGCGAGCGAAGTTATTTCGCTGCCCGGAATGGTAGATAAACCTCGGGAACTCAGGTGAGAATTGAGAGCCTGTTTGTTTAAAAAAACCGCTGCATTAGTCGCCAGAGGAGGCAGTTGCAACAAACGGCTGAGAGTATCTGAATAATCAAAGGCAGCATCCAGACCGTTAACAATACCAACTGCTTCAGCGTTGTACTCCTGAAGCAACCTGCTGATATTTAATGCATCCAGATTAACATTGCCCCCAGACTGGATCACCAGGTCAGCGTGTTGGCTGAGCCAGTGCTTATCAATACGCAATATTTCAAAGGTGGTGATGACGGAGAGGATGTAATAATTTCTGCGACGGCAGGCCTCAAAAGCATCTTCAGCCCACATCCAGGGATGGATAAAAATAATAGTTTTCTTCATAGCATATTTTCAGAGATGCTCTGCCTCCCACTGGCGGTAGCGGCAATAATTACGCGTAATTTCCCCTTCCGTTTTCCCGGTCAGGAAGAATGCCGCAGGGCAGGAGGCAACATCTGTTGTTGGCCTGAGCAATGCGCCATTGGCCGCTTTCATCACCACGCTGACAAAACCAGGGAGTGTTTCCAGAAAAGCCTGCAATGCAGCAGGGGAGAAGGGAGTCGATTTTGAGGCGATAGCATGCACACAACGCAATGGTCGTTCGAAATGGTACAGGTCAGTTGCCGAGTGGAAGGCGCTGGGGCAGGTGTAGGCATATCTCATCAGCTCAAGCTGATCACTGCCCGTAGCATGACGGATGGCCTTGGGATTGGCGGCACCGGATGCTCTGGCACCCACCTCCAGCAGCAAAGGGCCATCAGTGGTTAATATCAGTTCTGTATGACCTGCGCCTTTCACTATTCCGGTTGCTTCAAGCACTTTGAGGGTATATGCGATGCATTTCTTAGTTTCTGCATCTGATGGATTGCACAGGTCATCATAGTCATACAGATTCCTGCCATCAGTAAGCTGTTTGGATACTCGCCACACATCGGTGACTTTATGCATACCATGCAGACTCACTGTATTAACAACGTATTCCGTACCCTCAATAAATTGCTGAATAAGGGCATTATCATTGTGATTGTGCATGCTGTTTTGCTTACCCATGATGGTCAAAACAGCGGTTTCAACCTGCTGTTCATGGGTGCAGATATACACGTCATCGGAACCGGCACTGTCGAGCGGTTTGACCACAACTTTTGGCTTGCCCATTTGTCGGAACCATTTTTTTAGTACCTCGGCATCGTGACTGATAGTTTGTGGGGTGACCCTTAATCCGGCACGACCAACAGCTTCATTCATCAGATATTTATCTCTGCGCAGCGAGGTCGTATCGGGATTATTTCCACCAGGTTTGACATGCCAGGCAAGTTTCTCGGTTAGCATCACCGCTGACTCGTTACCAGGAATAATTGCCATGGGGTTGTATTGGGATATTTCATGCAAAAGATTTTTTTCCTGTGTTTTATCCCAGCGGTAAAATTTCTTGAATAAATGCTTATAAAACCGGGGGTGTGACAAGGCACCTACCGAAGCATCTGATTCAATATGAATCAGGTCAAAACGGGTGGCCATCTCTTCAGTGAGAAGTGCACCAGCGGAAACGGCATCAACAATTACAACAACAGGTCGGGTGGTTATTAATTCATCTTTCATTATAAGTCTATCTCCGTTTACCTGAGTGGATAGGTTGAACCTGTTTTTTTCTTTTTCTTCCTGAATAGGCGTTGAAAAACCCTGATCAGGATATTTCCTGAAGACGTGTTAAACTTCTTGTCAGATGATTCTTTCATGGATGATTTTTCCCATCTCTGCGTAGCCCACATCATTAAAATGAAGATGATCGATATAAATGTTTTCATGTAAGACGGATGAGTCTTTCATCAGCAGATTCATATCAAAGTAACGAATATCTTCGCCAATGCATCCGGTTCGTATCTGCGAGGAGTAAGACTCATGTAAATCAGGTGTAGTGAGTTTCTCAAATAACCGCCAGAAATTATTCGCGCAAGAATCAATGGCATGGAACATCTCTTCTTCTCTCTCATGAAATTCGCTTTTGCTCCATCGGGAAAGGGGTTGCAATACATAATGCACTCTGGCTCCGTTACGGCGGGCAAGTTGATTGATCTGAGCCGCTGCGTCTATGGTAGTCCGGGCTGCGCGCTGAATACGTTCGGAGAGAGCCATATGGGTATCATTGATGATTTTATCTGCCGGGTTTTCAGTATCATCATCTAGCCAGCTGTAAAATTTCTCAGTCAATCGGGGAATAAAGTTTTTACTTGTCGCATCATTCCATGATGCATAAGAGTTTGCGCGTTTCTTTAAATCTTCATTATATCTGTTCATATAATGAGAGAATTCGTATGAATAATAGTACTTGCCGTATTCACTTGAATAATCATCAGGTAATCCCTCCAGGGTCAGGGTATTCAATCCACTGAGAATAATGATGTTGTTAATCTTGCTGAGCCGATGCTGGTTTAGCATGAAAATAATCGCTTCTTGTACGGCATTGTATCCCCGGCCACCAAAATTTAACCAGACTTCACCTGTGAGTCTGGAGAGCGTCGAGGATACGGTGGCCGCATCTGATGTTGTTCCCGTACCCATTGCCGTCGAACCACCAATCACGATATTGACCGGCTTGTCTTTCGGAAACTCTGCCGTTGATACCCAGCCGTAAGGGGAATGACTTAAACGAAACCCCATATTATCTGTATTAATAACATCAGAATGGTAATTTTGATGATGGAAAAACATGGTATATGGCAACCACCTGACGCCTAAATACATGAATTCATCATACTCACGTAATTGTGGTGTAAGTTCATAACAACGATTTACCGCTTCCTGATGCGACAGTTTTTTAAATTTCATTAATCGTCCTTTGAAAAAATGATTAGCATGGCGTGCTTGTCCCGCAGTCGCTGGATTAATTTATGCAGATTTAGTCCAGCGGATAATGTTCCTTCCATTCAGTCTGCTCTTTCCACTCTGGTTGGTCCTGTTTGCGCAAAATAAAGTTGCCTAATACGAGATAGTCCATTGAAGTGCGCATAAAACAGACCCAGGCATTCTCCGGCGATTCCACTATCGGCTCTCCCCGAACATTGAATGAGGTATTAACCAGCACCGGGCATCCGGTGCGCGCATGGAACGCACTCAGGAGTCGGAAAAAAAGAGGGTTATAACGGCCATTGACCGTTTGCAGGCGCGCCGAATTATCCACATGAGTAACCGCGGGGATTTGCGAGCGGATCTGGTTCAGCCGGTCCAGGCCAGTCAATTGCGGGGTGTCGGGTTGTGCGGGAATGCGTTTTGCGTCCGCAACCGGACAGACGAAGAGCATGTACGGGCTTTGTGCCTTAACACGGAACCATTCCTGCGCGAATTCTTCCAGCACTGCTGGCGCAAATGGACGAAACGACTCCCTGTTTTTAATTTTGAGGTTCATCACTGTCTGCATTTGTCGATTACGCGCATCGCCGAGGATCGAACGTGCGCCTAACGATCGGGGGCCAAATTCCATCCTTCCCTGAAACCAGCCTGTCACATTGCCATTGGCAAGGATTCTGGCAACTTCCGTGCAAAGTTTCTCATCTGGCAATTCGGTGAAGACTGCTCCCTGTTCAGTGAGAAACGTCAGGATTTCATCACGCGTATAATCGCTCCCAAGGTAGCTTCCCTTCATACTGTCTTCTGGCTCAGGTATGCGCGCGGCATTGACGTGTTCATACCAACCCGACAGGGCTGCACCCAGGGAACCCCCGCTGTCGCCGGAGGCGGGTTGCACCCAGATATTTTTGAATATCGCCGTTTCTGCCAGTTTGCCATTGGCTACACAGTTAAGCGCAACACCTCCGGCCAGACAAAGATTGGTCGACCCGGTTTTTGTCTGCCAGTGCCGCGCTATTAGTAACACCACTTCTTCAAGAACGGATTGCACCGAGGCGGCCAGATTAAACTCGCGCTCAGTGAGTTCACTTTCAGCGATACGAGGCGGGCCACCAAACAGTTCATGAAACTTCTCTGACGTCATCTGGTCGCCGATAGCATAGTCAAAATAAGACATATCCATCTCGAAGCTGCCGTCCGGGTTGACCTGAATAAGATGTTTTTTAATCAGATCGGTATAAACCGGGTTTCCATAAGGAGCCAGACCCATCAGTTTGTATTCACCGGAATCCACTTTGAATCCGCAGTAGAAGGTGAAAGCCGAATACAGCAGACCCAGAGAGTGGGGAAAACGAAGTTCCCATAGTTTTGTGAGCCTGTTGGCGTCACCTTCCCAGACCGTTGTTGTGTCCCACTCGCCAACGCCATCAATACAGATTACTAAGGCTTTTTCATAAGGGCTTGGGAAGAAAGCCGATGCTGCATGGGATCGATGATGATCGACATAGGTGATTTCCGGGACAGAAGTACCGCAAAAACTCAGCGCTTTGCTTAATTTTTTGCGGACATGAATTTTATCGGTTAGCCAGCCTGGTACGTGGAGAAAAAGCGACTTAACGCCAGACCACCCCGAGGTGGTCGCTGTAGACATAATGCGGTTAAACTTTTTTTCGGGGTTCTCGTAATAAAAAATCTCCGATACCTGGGTAAGCGTTATTCCCGCCATTTGCAGACAGAACTTCACCGCGTTCTCAGGAAATGAACAATCCTGTTTGATGCGAGTGAATCGCTCTTCCTGAGCTGCGGCGATAATTTCTCCATCGCAGAGCAATGCGGCAGCGCTGTCATGGAAAAAACATGACAGACCAAGAATGTAAGTTTTCATGGTATTCCTCTCAGAAAGCGAATTTGGCACTCAGAGGCGTGAATTGACGGGATGCCATAAACTCCGGTCGCGGTGAAGAAACATCGTTTAATGGATTACTGACCCGGTTATAGGAAATGAAAACGGCTTTTCTGTCCCAGGGTGAGGCGTTTGCGCTGGAGCAGTGGAGGAGGTTGCAATGGAAGAAAAGTACATCACCAGGACGACCTTTGGCCGCCACCATCCCCTTATGTTCGATTTTGTGGCGCAGGTAATTTTCGGAAAGACGGTATTTAAGTTTTTGTGCGGTGGTAATCGCCCAATTTTCACCGCCATCAAGGTCTCCGTATGGTTTTGCATGGATCTCATCGATGAGCTCATCATGTTGAGTGCCGGGCACCAGTAACATAGGGCCGTTGAAATCATTGACCTCGTCCAGAAAAATAACTGCCGTTAACGCCTCCGGTTTTGGCATACCGTCTTCTTTTTTCCAAAACCAGTAATCCGAATGCCATTCCCAGTTTTGTCCCTGGAAAGCCTGTTTGGTATTTATCTTGTATTGGTGCACGTAGACGGGGCCACCCAATAGGGCTTCTGCACGCTTAAGTAGGCGCTCATCACAGGCCAAGTTTTGAAAAAGTGTACTGTGCAGGTCTGGTCCATTAATACTTCTTACTGTTTTGCCATCCTCTTCCAGAACTTTCCCCGCGATGTTCTGCTGTATCAGCTTTTCCGTTTCATCGTCCATGACCCGGACTTCCTGACGGGTATACAATGATTCGATGATGTTAAATCCTTGTAAGGCATACAATTCCATTTCCTTTGCTTCCATTTCTTTCATCCTATGCTTGATGTCATATCCCATTGAAATTTAATGATTAACCCACGTTCCCATGAGCATTTTTAATGCGGGGTGGTGAATTAATAAACAATAAAAATCTACTGACTAAAGTATAGTTAGTCAATAAATAAACGTACCGTGAGTAATTTTTATGAGTAGAATACGGTCAGTGGGTATAGGGCATAAGCTCCACTGCGTCTGCAGACAGAGTGATGCCGCAAGGACAATCAAACGTTTTTGGTGATGAATAAATAAATCAGGCTTACCTTTCACTGTTAAGTCATATTCACAGGAAACCATTATTCAAGGATGAACTCATGTCAATAACGCCAGAAATACCCCTTCAGGCAGAGGAACGAAGTCTCGCGTGGCGCTTGTTATCCGGCACGTTCGCTTACACCTTCGGCAATGGCATCGCCGTTATCGCTTCAGCGCTCATTATGAGCCAAACCACAGGTGATCCGGGCAGTATTGGGGTGTTGTTCATCATGGTGTCTTTACCACAGGCACTGCTGTCATTTGTCGCTGGCAGGATGGCAGACAACTATCCACCACAGAGAATTTGTCTGGTTGCGAATCTGATTAGTGCCAGTGGTGGTGTGGGGCTGTTGCTGTTGGCGCTGTCTGGAGAGTTGACCCCTTACCCGCTCTATTTTTTCTCGTTCTTACTTTCAGCCTGTACCGCGATGATTTTTCCGGCAACCAATGCTCTTATCAGGCATTGTGTCAGAGAAGAACAACTCCCACGCTTTAGTTCTCGTTTCGAGATTGCTATTCAGGCGGGATCATTGATTTCAGTTGCCATCGGTGGGGCAGCGATGGACCACTTTTCATCGGCCAGTGTTTTTCTCGTCAGTGCAATAGCCTATTTTATCAGCGGCTTGCTTATCGGCTCACTTCGCTACCGATCTCCGACATTCGCGGAAACCGATGCGGATGTTCAACAGGTCTTGAGCCATTACCGACCCGCAGGAGCATTACTTTTGTATGCGACAGGCAATGTCATTGTTACCGTCACCAATACCCTGATGGTCATTCTGGTGGTGCAGTATTTCTCCGCCAGCGCAACGTCTCTGGGTATCGCGGATGCGCTGGCCGGGGTTGGCGTGATTGTTTCAGCGCTGCTTTATACCCGCTTCCACAAACAGTTCCCTTTGGTTGTCATCATTGCTGGCGGATACCTTCTGTGCGCAATCTGCATTTTTTTGCAGCCGCGCTTCGGTCTGGCTCATTATTTTGTTCTGTTCCCTTTGGGAACCCTTTTTTATGGCTTTGCGCGAATAGGCTGTCGTCAGCTTATCTACAGTGTTTGCCGCCGGGAAACGACCGGACGTTTTTTCGGTTATGCCAATGCCACCGGTCTGGCGCTTTCTGTGCCTGTCACGCTTGCGGTAAGTGGGCTGGTCAGGCAATACGATGTAATGATGGGGTATACGGCGACCGGACTATTCATTATCAGCGGTATGGTGGTTGCACTTTGTATTCTGCTGTTCAAAAGACGGCGTTAATCACAGTAGCGAGTCAGTGTATATCTCATTCAATTTTTTGAATTTTATCAGCAAATCCCTCAGCTTTTCCTCAGCAGTCTTCAGGTCTATTCTCTCTCACATCGAGGCACAACGCCTCACCGATTAAACAAACTTCTGAGGAAATGACCATGAAATCTATCAAAACTTTCGTTGCAGTTGCCGCCCTGTCACTGGTTTCTTTCGGTAGCTTCGCGCAGAGCATCACCGCTTCCGCCTCCACCCTCGATGGCGCAGAAGCTAAAATCGCGGCTCAGGCTAAACAGGCGGGTGCCTCTTACAAAATCACCGGCGCACGCGTCGACAACGGTGCTTACCTGTCCGCTGAACTGACTAAATAAGGTAATAATTAGCACGATCACAGTTATCGCACTAATTATCAATCACGAAATGATAACTGTGGTTATTATTGCTTTCATCGAAGGCACACAGCCTTCTAACCAGACAAATTAAGGATTAAGACCATGAAAACTATCAAAGCACTGTCAATCGCCGCTGTCGCCGCTCTTTCTCTGATGTCAGCAGCCAGCTTCGCGCAAAGCATCTCTGTCACCTCTTCAACCCTGGACGGTGCAGAAGCCAAAATCGCTGCGCAAGCCGCACAGCAGGGTGCACAGTACAAAATCACCGAAGCGAACACCAATAACCGTGTTCACATGACCGCAGAACTGTACAAATAACGGATGGTCGTACAGGGATGTGCCGGAAGAGGTCGCCGCAAGGCGGCCTTTTTCGCATCTGAACCCCACTAAGTCAGGGGGCAAAAAAGCGCACCCCTGCTGTTGGAGCTGTTACGGTTAGCGAATGGCGTTTATCGTCGCGAAGGGGGTTAACGCCCAGTTGAGGGGTGATCAGTCGAGTGATAACTGCGTGATCGCCAACACCGCACGTGCCGCTTCTGCCCCTTTTTTTACAAAGTGCTTTTCATAAAACTGAATAAACTCGTCGGCGGGTTGGAAATTGTGTGGCGTCAGTGAAACCGAGAAGACCGGGACTTCGGTGCTTAACTGCACATTCATCAGGCCATCCACCACCGCCTGAGCAACAAAATCGTGACGATAAATGCCACCATCGACCACCAGCGCGGCACAGACAATAGCGTCATACTTGCCGGTCTTCGCCAGACGTTGCGCCAGTAACGGCATTTCAAACGCACCCGGTACGTCCAGCGTTTTCACATCGGCAGCGACATTTTGCAGCGTTAACTCCTGCTGAAAACCTTCCAGCGCCTTGCCGACAATCTCTTTATGCCAACTGGCTTTTATAAAGGCGATATTCAATTTCTTCATAGTGACTCCAGTTTTCCACTGCAATTTCGGTATTTATTGTTTTGAAAGGCTAAGAATAGTGCGAATATTTTGTGCCGTGGTGGCGATAATATCGATAGCACCGGTACGCAGCGCGCCAAGAATCGCCATGGCTTTGGTATTCTCCGAGGCTACGGCGATGACACAAGGGATTTTACGCAGTTCATCGATACTGAGACCAATCACCCGATCATTCATCGCCGTATCAACTTGTTGTCCCTGGGCGTTGAAAAAAGCATACCCGGCAATGTCGCCAGTTACGCCCTGATTAACGCTGGCATCAATGATTTCATGGGGACTAAACCAGCCGAGCTTCACCATATAACTGTTTTCGTTCATATCACCGATGCCCACCAGCGCAATATCGGCTTTGCGTGCGCGATCCAGCGTTTCTTTGATGGTGCCGTTCTGCATGAAAGCATCTTTCAGCGCGCGATTTTCCACGTAAGCTGGTGCATACAGGGTTTCGCTGGTACCACCAAACTTTTTCGCCAGGCGGCGGCTGATATGGTCTGCATTGATGGCATCGCCGGGACGGTGTGTTCCACCGATTCCACAGATGAACTGGCATTGGCGCATCGGCACCTGGCCGGGATGATCGGCGACCGCCGCCACATTGCTGCCCTGGCCGACGGCGACCACGGTGTTTTCTTTTAACGACTGGGCCAGATGTGAGGAAACCAGCGCCGCCACCTGACGGCGTTGCTCGTCAGCATCCTGCAAATCCAGCGCAATCAGCGCCCGTTGCAGTTGCGGAAAGCGTTCCAGTAGCTGTTGTTCCAGACGGGTGCTGAATACCGGATGGTAGCGCACGTTGATTTCAACGATGCCTTCTTCTCGCGCTCGCTTCAGCAGACGACCCACCTTGATGCGGGAGATACCAAACTTTTGCGCAATCTCTTCCTGGGTGATTTCGTCCTGATAATAGGCAACCGCAATTTCCGTCAGCAGCTCGGCATCCTGAGAGAGCGTGTTTTTATTCATGGGTAAACCTGCCTGACAGCGTGATATCTGAGTGAATCAATATGCAATAGGGGGGAGTTATATCACTGATACGACTCGCTTTGCCAGACAGTGGCGCAGCGAGTCGCTATTGGCATCACGTTTAGCGGCGAATCGCGTCAATTTTCAGCATGCGGGCGATCACGATATCCAGTTCTTTCTGATCAAAGATCTGTTTCCAGTCAGGTTTCACGATTTTCTCACGGCCATACTCCATCGCGATCATGCAGGCATCAGAGAAGGGGTTAGTCGCGCGGAACGCCACGGCGAGGGCAATCTGAATATGGCCGTACAACATCGCTTTGGCGGCTTCTTCGGGCACACCGCTGTGCTTCACGGTTTCATCCAGCGCTTCTTTCATAAAGGCACCGACCATGCAGGCCACGGTTTCCACCAGCGTTGGCTCCAGGTAGGCCAGTTGTGTCACGGTGACCCAATGAACCTGCTCAACCGGGCCGTACATCACGCTGATCACTTTGCTCAGTTCCGCTTTTTGCGCGTCGCTGCCGGTTTCATATGAAGCGGCAACATGTTGAATTGCGGCCACACCACCAAAGGCATCGGCATGTTCCTCCTTGGTGTAACGCGCCAGGAACACGGAAGGGTGGCAGGGATGAGCCACGGCGTATTCAATACCGTCGCGTTGCGCAATCAGGTTGGCATAGGCTGCTGCCGGGTCAAGCGTCAGCAGTACCGCACCTTTTTTCATCTGCGGCACCACGCCTTCAGAGACTTTGCCCAACACGATATCCGGCACCGCCAGAATCACCACGTCACTCAGGGGAACTACCGATGCCGCATCAGACAGCTCACGACCCTGAGCAGTGACCTGCTCCTGTGCTTTGGGGGAATTTTCACAGTAAAACACCTGATAATCGCTTTTCTGGAAGTTGGCAGAAATGCGCATGCCCATTTTGCCGCCCGCGCCAATAACGGTGATGGTTTTCAGTGTATTGCTCATGATTACGACTCCTGATCTTGTTTACTACGTAAGAATTCCACGGTGCGGCGCGTCCATTCGGCTTCGCGCTCACAAGTAAGGGCGGCATCGTCCTGCCACGGCAGCCAGTGTTCGACGATCTGATTAATGTCTCGTTCCGCCGGGCGCACGCAGGCGATCATCCGGTCGTAATCGAGCAGGCCGTCACCCATCGGGCAACCGGCAAAGGTAAAACCGACCCAGCCGTCACGGCGGGTAAAAGCGAAATCTTTGATATGCAGGTTGCCGACGCGCGCGGCGGTATTGGCAATCACCTGTTCCGGCAGCTCCAGTCCGGCGACGCAGTTCGCAGGATCAAGACAGACACACAGCCACGGTGAGAGGAATTTGTTGATCACCGACATCATTGCGGCGCTGTTGACCTGTTCATAAGTTTCAAGACACAGGCGTACCTGCTGGCGGGCAAAATCCGGCAGCACGGCAGCGATAAGCGCACTGGCTTCTTCAAGCGACGGACGATGGTCGGCGGTGTAGAACATCGAGCGCACCACATGGGCATCGAGGATCGCGGCCATATGCAGATAACGACGCAGATGGGCGGTGCCAAGGCCACGGGTGCCCAGCTCCAGCGTGATACCCAGTGCATCAGCCTGCTGGCGCAAGGCCTGTAGCTGTTCATCTGACCAACTTTCAATTGCCGGGTAATCACAGATCTGGAAAACCGACACATCCATCGCCGCTGTCTGCTCAAGCATCTGGCTAAGGGTGAGCGGCTGGGGGACCTTCGCTGACATGCGCCAGAAAAACGCATAGGTACTGAGTCCGATACGGCTCATTAACGGATCTCCTGTAAAAGCACAGTGGCTTCATCAACAATTTGCGCCAGCGCCTGCGGGTTATGGGCGAAACGTCCGAGGAACAGCCCGTCAACGCTGCCTCCCAGACGCTGAATCAGCCCCGGCCCGGCGCTGCCGCCGTAAATCACCTGTAGGGTAATGCCTGGTGGGGTGGGTAACTGGCGCAGACCGTCACAGACTGCCCGGATATAGCTGTCCGGTGCGGGCTGCGGCGCGCCAATCGCCCATTGCGGTTCGTAAGCAAACAACAGGCTGCCATGCAGGCCCTGTTGTTCGGCTTTGGCTAACGCTTCCGTCAGTTGCTGCGCACAGAGCGCAATCGCCTGCTCGGGTTGGCCTTGCTGTTCTTCGCCGATGCACAGCACCGGGGTCAGACCGTGGCGCAGTGACATCGCCACTTTGGCGGCAATCTGGGTTTTATCTTCATGGAAATGACGGCGGCGCTCGGCATGACCAATTTCAGCCAGTGAACACCCCAGTTCCTGCAACATGCTGGCGCTGACTTCACCGGTCCACGCCCCGTTTGCGGCCTGGCATACGTCCTGCGCGCCAACGCGCACCGGCGTATCAGCAAAAATTTCCGCCACTGCCGGGATTGCCGGGAAGGCGGGCAGCACAAATATCCCGATGTCGCCTTGTTGGATGGCCGGATGCTGTGCCAGGCCAGCGATATCCCGACACCATGCCAGCGTCTGCTGATAGCCAAAGTACATTTTCAGGCTGACGCCAAGCCAGAGTTTGGGTTGCGACATTGGTCAGGCTCCCTGCTCGCTGGTGGTTTGCTGTTTCAACAAATCACCCACGGTATTGACCACCATCGCCAGCGAAAGGGCACCGGCATCCGGTGTGCCGAGGCTTTTCTCGGCCAGCGGGCGTGCACGTCCCATCTTCGGTAACAATTGGGCGGTAGCCTGCGCGGCCTGTTCGGCCACCTGAGCGGCTGTCAGCCAGGCATCGGTCAACGATGCGCCTTGTGCTACCGCCGTATTCAGGCTGTCGCTGAACGGCACCAGCACATCCACCATGGTTTTGTCACCTACGCGGGCTTTACCAAAATGCATGATGCCCTCTTTGGCCTGTCGCACGCCGGTGGCGACGTGTCGGGCATCAGGCGCATGCTGATCACCCATCGCCGTGCCGATCGCGGTGAGTGCCACGCCCCATAACGCCCCTGAGGTGCCACCGGCTTTATCCGCCCAGGCATCCGCTGCCCGGCATAACAGGCTCCCCGCTCCGGCACCGCGTGCCGCTACGTCACGGGCTTTAGCCACGGCACCGAGCGAACCCCGCTCCATGCCAATACCGTGATCACCATCGCCAGCGACCGCATCAATATCTCCCAGCAACTGCGCATTGCGTTGCAACATGGCAGCCACCGCCTCCAGCAGTTGCAGCACGCGCTGGGCACTTTCCTGCGATTCGACTGTGGCGGGTGGCAGCGGTTCTTCCGCGCTTTCCAGGCATTCCGTCGCGCTGAGCGGCTCGGCGGTGATAACGCTACCTTTGCGATAGGCGGGGGTATTGGCCGGGGCGCGCCAGAAGGTTTCCAGCTCATCATCCAGCCACATCAGCGTCAGGGAGGCACCGGCCATATTGAAGCTGGTGACAAATTCGCCGACATCCGGCTCCACCACCTGCAATTTAGCCTCAGTCAGCAGTTGCGCCACCCGGCGATAGACCACAAACAGTTCTTCGTATTTCACTGAGCCGAGGCCGTTCAGAATCACCGCGACACGGTGTCCCGCCGGGTTATCGATGCCCGGCGGCAGCTCACCCAGCAGGCGATCGACGAAAATCTCCGCCAGCACATCGGCGCGTGGCACATCGTCTTCTTTGATGCCGGGTTCGCCGTGGATACCCATACCCAGCGCCATCCGTCCTTTTTCCACTTCGAACAATGGATGTTGTGCACCCGGCAGGCTACAGCCGGAAAACGCCACGCCAAATGAACGGGTGCGTTCATTGGCATGCTGCGCCAGCTTTAGCACCGCCGCGAGGTCATATCCCGCTTCTGCGGCGGCACAGGCGGCTTTGAACACCGTAAGATCGCCTGCCACACCACGACGTTTTTCACGTTCGTTAACGCTGGCGCTGGAGATATCGTCGGTCACCGCCAGCACGTCGCAGGCAATGCCCTCGGCGCGCAGACGCTCGCAGGCCTGACCGAAATGCAGCACATCACCCGCATAGTTACCGAACATCAGCAGTACGCCTGCACCGTTATGAGCCGCGCGCGCCACGTTGTAGATTTGCTGCGCAGATGGGGAGGCGAACAGGTTGCCCATTGCCGCACCGTGCGCCAGACCTTGTCCAACCAACCCGGCGAAGGCCGGGTAGTGGCCGGAACCACCTCCCACCACCACCGCAACGGTGTTAGCCTGGCTGCGGGTGCTGCGCACCACGCCGCCCGGCACCTGACGGACTTTGTCGGCATTTGCCGCGACAAATCCCTCGATCAGTTCAGCGGCAAAGGCTGAAGGTTGGTTAAACAGGTACGTCATTATTGTTGCTCCTGTGCGAGAGAAGTTGACTGATGCAGCGGTTGTGGACGGCGGCGGTTAAGCAGCAACATCAGGACGGCTGACAGCAACATGAATCCGCCTACCACAAACATCGGCAGGGCATAGCTTTGGGTGGCATCGTGCAGCGCACCGGTGATATAGCCTGCGGAGAAACCGGCCACATTGCCTAGGGTGTTGATCAGGGCGATAGCGGCGGCCGCTGAGGCACCGGTCAGGAACTGTGTCGGTAAGGTCCAGAAATTGGGGAGGGCAGCAAAAATCGAACTGGCGGTGATAGCGATCACCAGGATGGTCGTCAGCGGTGAATCCATGTAGAGCGCCAGCGGTACGCTGACTCCGCCCGCGATGGCAGGAATAGCGATATGCCAGGTTTTGCAGCCACGACGGGTGGCATCTTTCGACCAGAAGAACATCACCACGGCGGCAATCAGATAAGGAACGCCGGTGATCAGCCCTTTCTGCATCACGTTAAAGGTGGTGCCAAACTGCTGCTGGAAGCCCGCGATAATGGTGGGCAGGAAGAACGCCAACGCGTACAGGCCATAAATAAAGCCGAAATAGATAACGCACAACATCCAGACACGGCCATTGCCCATCACTGAGCGTACGCTGTGGTGTGCCTTGTGTTGTTTTTGCTGGTGTTCGGCTTCCAGTTCACCGGTCAGCCAATCCTTCTCCTCATTGCTGAGCCATTTGGCCTGGCGCGGGGAATCCACTAACCAGAACAATGCCGCAATACCAATCAGAATTGCCGGGATTGACACGCCCATAAACATCACGCGCCAGCCTTCCAGCCCGAACAAACCGTGTTGCTCAATCAGGCCAGCGGCCATTGGTGCGCCGAATACCACGGTCAGCGGTTGTGCGAGGTAGAACAGCGACAGGATTTTGCTGCGATGGCGTGCCGGCACCCACATGCTCAGATAGAGAATCGCGCCAGGGAAGAAGCCCGCTTCGGCAATGCCCAGCAGCAAGCGCAGGGTATACAGGCCTTCTACGCTGCTCACCCAGGTGAACAGCAACGACACGATCCCCCAACTGATCATGATGCGCGCCAGCCAGCGACGTGCGCCGAAGCGATGCAGCGCCAGGTTGCTCGGCACTTCCAGCAGGATATAACCGATAAAGAACACGCCAGACGCCAGGCCAAACTGCAACGCGGTGAGGCCGAGATCCTGGGTCATACCATTCGGACCGGCAAAAGAGATGGCGGTGCGATCGAGGAAGTTGATAAAGAACATCAGGGCGACGAACGGCACCAGGCGCCAGGATATTTTGCGGATAGCGGATTGCTCCACTGCCGCCAGATTTGGCTGACTCATAACGCACCTCCATGACGTGCGTGGTTGAACTTGATAAGCGGTGTTGGCCAGACGCAAACGGCGCGATGGCGGCAGGTGATACAAGGCTGATTACACATATGCGAGTCCTTCAAGGGTCTTCTTGTGCTTTGGTATCTGTAACGAACAAATGAACATTACACGGATAAATGAGCGGCTCTCAAGCGCCATTTCTGAAAATTGTGAGACGGCTCATATGTTATGAAACTGATCAATAATTCGAACTTCAGGGCTTAATAAAGCCATATTCCGTGTTGTATGCGGTTTGCGAGATTGGTTGAGGAGATATTTCCGCAATAAAACAAAAGAACTTATGTTGAACATATGAACGATATTGTGGCAGGCTGTAGATGAAGAAGAGTTGATCGCCTGTGAAGTGTGCAGGCATGAGCGCATAACCTGCTGGAGAAGATGTATGAAAACCATTGCCATTGGTGCCGATGACGCGGCTATCGATTTGAAAAACCTGATTAAACGCTACCTGGAGGATAAAAAGTACGATGTCCAGGACTACAGCAATGATGCGCAGAATGATCGTCCGATGTATCCGGATGTGGCGTTTGCGCTGGCAACCGCCATTCAGCAGGGCGAGCATGATCGCGGCATTCTGCTGTGTGGCACAGGTATTGGGGTGGCGATTGTCGCCAATAAAGTGGCAGGGGTACGCGCGGCCCAGTGCCATGACACCTTTTCCGCAGAACGGGCACGTAAAAGTAACAATGCTCAGGTCATGACGATGGGTTCTCGCGTGATTGGGCCGGAGCTGGCAAAGAATATCGTCAATGCCTGGCTGGCATCGGAGTTTGAAGGGGGGGGCTCGACCGCGAAAGTGGAGAAGATCGGTTATTACGAACAGGTGTGCCAGGCGAAGTAATTCACCGACATCGTTACCTCAGGAGAAACCTATATCACCACGCCGTGAACACGCCAATGACAAATCGGGACATCCTGGTGCCCCGATTATGCCCGCAGTGGTGAGGTTTTTTCCGGTGCTGCACACGGCAGGGCGCGATAATGATGTGTTCAGGCACTTCGCTGATCTTCGCGGTGAAAAAGAGGAATAAATCCAATTTTATTCTTTTTCTGTGTAGACATAAATTCCACAATCATGGGTATTGTTTAACGGTAGAGTAGATTTCCATCCTTTAAACGTGATTGTGAGCCGATCGATGCGTAAGACCGACCATCTTGGTGGCGTTACCGCTTTTGTTATTACCGCGCAACTGGGCAGCTTTACCGCTGCTGCTGAACGCCTGTCGCTGACCAAATCTGCGGTTGGTAAGAGTGTCGGACGGTTGGAAGACCGGCTGGGGCTGAAGCTTTTTCAGCGTTCGACGCGGCATTTGAGTCTGACGCCGGAAGGTGAGCGCTTTCTGGCGAGCTGTCAGAGCGCGATTGAAATTCTGGAGCAGGCGGAAGCCGAGCTGACCTCACAAATTGCACAGCCTGCTGGCAGACTCAGGGTGGATGTTCCGGCGGCATTTGGCCGTCAGCGTATTCTACCCATCCTGCTGGACATCACACGCCACTACCCGGAACTCACCCTGACCGTCACTTTCAGTGAGCGCTTTGTCGACCTGATCGAGGAGGGTATCGACTTGGTGATTCGCATCGGCGAACTGGCCGACAGTAGCGGCCTGGTTGCCCGAAGGTTGACGACGCAGAAGCTGGTGGTTTGCGCTTCTCCTGACTATCTGCGGGATCAGGGTGAACCGGCAAGTCCGGATGAATTGAGTCAACATCATTGCGTGTTAGGTTTTCGTCGTAACCAGCCGCTTTCCTGGTTGCTGAAGGGGAAGGATGGACAAATCACGCGCTTCACTCCACCCGCAACACATGAGTTCGCCGATGGCGACGCCATGCTGGCCGCGACGCTTGCCGGATGCGGATTGTCGCAGCTACCGCTTTGGCTGGTTGGCAAGTACCTGCAAAGCGGTGAGTTGAAAGAGGTGCTTAAAGGACATTCGGGAGGAGAGGTGCCGATCAGCGCGCTATGGCCCAAAAGCCGTCAGTTGCTGCCCAAAATACGCCATGTTGTCGATACGCTGGTTAAGGCCGCAGAGCAGGGGCTACTGGATTGATCCGGTCACTCCTCAACCAACATTCCCTGACGCTGCGTGTCCAGGTTGTGTTTGATCACAATGCTGATAAACGCCAGCAGTGCGAACATAATGCTGCTCAGCACCACGGCATGTGCGCCAAGGTGAGCGATAAACCAGCCGCCAGTGAGTGAGCCAATGGTAATGCCCAGGTTGGAGAAAGACATATACAGGCTGTTGGCGAATTCAGGTGCCTCACTGGCTTCGCGCATCAGCCAGGTTTGGCTAATCACCAACCCTGACGAATGGAAAGCGCCCCAGAAAATGGTAAGCAGACACATAGCGAGTAGGGAAAAACCAAACGACCAGACCAGCAGGAACACCAGTGCATAGAACAATGGATAGAGATGGGTGGTCTTGACCAGGTTTTTCTGCAAAAAGCGGCTGAAAACAAAATTACCGACAAATCCGCACACGCCAAACAGGATCAGCATGGCACTGATGTCGTTATTGTCGAGCTGCGTGACTTTTGACAAATAATCAGCCACATAGCTAAAGCTGGAGAACATGGCGGCGAAAATCAAGGTCACCGTCGAAATAGTCAGCCACAGCTTACCTTTCCGCAGTACCGAAAGCTGGCTGGAGAAGGAGACCTTGTGAGTTGCGGGCATGGAGGGCATCAGGAAAAACACACCAGTAAAGGCCAGAACACATGTCGCCGCACCAAAATAGAATGCCGCCGCGAGAGAAAAGTGCTCGGCAATCATCGAACTTAGCGGCACCCCCAGCACCAGGCCGATGGCCACCCCGGCGAAGACCTTCGCGGCTGCGCTGGCACGCTTCTCAGCGGGAACTGAATTGGCTGCAACCACCAATGCCACGGCAAAAAACACCGCATGGGCCAGAGCGGGAAGGATGCGGAACACCAGGATCAGGTTGAAGGCTGAGCTGGTGGCGTAAATCAGATTGGAAACGATAAATACCAGCAAGATACTCAGCAACACGGTTTTTTTGTTGCAACCCGACAGCAGCAACGTAATAAACGGGCCGGTAATCGCCACTATAATTGCGTAAACACTGACCAGAAAACCGACCTGGGTTGGCGTTACCTGAAGTTGGGAAACCAGTTTTGGTAACAGACCAATGATGGCAATTTCGGTGGTAATCACCCCGAAAACAGCCACCGACAGCGCCAGTAATAACAACGAGTTGCTTTTTTGCACAGAACCACCCTTGGGAATCAATCGTATAGATTTAGAAATAAAGAAAATGGCTAAAACCGGTATTGAACCAGCAGGGATATTTTCTGGTATTTTTAGTCGGGTGATAATATGTGTTTCGGCTACTCTTTGTGGACGTAGATTCTATAAATCATTGCATTATTTCTTGCCGCTATATTGTTAAAGTTAACTCATATTGATTATGTATCGGTGATGAATGGTGGTCCTATGGTGTAAGAAGGAAAATTTTAGTATTATTTGGTGATCGTCTTAATGTGTAAGCTATTTAAATTATCATGGATGTGCTGGTTACCACGGATATAAATTAACGTGTTCGAGTAACGTGCCGAACAGAAAAATGGTCACCATTAATGCCAGGGAGAAAGGTATGTCACGCAGAAAATCGAAGGGCGGTGAAAATGCCACGCCAACGCCACATGATCTTGCATTTAAGCAGTTTCTGACCCATCCCGATACGGCCCGAGATTTCATGCAGCTACATATCCCGGCAGAGCTACAGGCCGTATGCGACTTCAATACACTTAAACTGGAGTCCGGTAGTTTTGTCGAAGAGAACCTTCGTCCGTACTTCAGCGACGTACTTTACAGTCTGAAGACCACGACGGGCAATGATGGCTATATTCATGTCCTTATCGAACATCAGTCCAGTCCTGACAAACATATGGCGTTTAGGCTTCTTCGTTACTCGGTGGCAGCCATGCAGCGTCATCTTGATGCAGGGTATAAAAAGTTGCCGCTGGTAATCCCGGTATTATTTTACACAGGCAAGCGTAGCCCCTATCCGTATTCGATACGTTGGCTTGATGAATTTGATGATCCGGTTCTTGCCGGGAAGCTCTACAGTGGTGATTTCCCTCTGGTTGATGTGACAGTCATTCCTGATGATGAAATAATGGGCCATCGGAGTATGTCAGCACTGACCCTGTTACAGAAACACATTCACCGACGGGACATGGCAGACCTGTTGGATAAACTGGCCACTTTGCTTCTGACAGAACACATCACAGGACAGCAGCTTGTTTCGCTGATAAACTACCTGATTCAGGCAGGTGAAACTTCAGACGCAGAAGCCTTTGTACGCGATCTGGCACAACGGATGCCGCAACATGAGGATGAACTGATGACTATCGCACAACAGCTTGAACAGAAAGGCATTGAACAGGGTATTAAACTTGGCGAACAACGTGGGATCGAGAAAGGTCGCAACCAGGGTAAACTTGAAGTTGCTAACACCATGTTGCAAAACGGTATCGATCGCAATACTGTCATGAAAATGACCGGTCTTACTGAAGATGAGCTGGCACAGATTCGCCACTGATCAACGTGCTTTATTTGCCCCCTGTAGTTCCGTCTGCACAGATTCGCTCAAGAGACCGCCACCGCCCTGATTAATATTTTGGGGCGGTCTCCCAATCTTAAAGATACTGCGCCAACAAACCCTCAAGACTATTTTGGTCAACCGCAAACAGGCGAATGCCTTCGGCGAGTTTCTCTACCGCCATCGCATCCTGATTGTGCGCCCAATAAAATTCAGCTTCGGTAATGGCATCGGGTTTTGGCTGACACGTACCCTTCCAGGTGAGTGGGGCGGGGACAGTTGCATCACTCTGCTGAAGTTTCTTCAGCAGCTGCGGTGAAACGGTCAGGCGGTCACAGCCGTTCAGCGCTAATACCTGTTCCGGCGTACGGAAGCTGGCACCCATCACCACCGTCTGATAGTCGTGCATTTTGTAGAACTGATAGATTTTCCGCACCGACTCCACGCCCGGATCGTTGTCGATGGTGAACAGGGTGTCCGGTTGGTTTTTTTTGTACCAGTCATAAATACGGCCAACAAAAGGCGAAATCAGGAACACACCGGCATCAGCGCAGGCTCTCGCCTGGGCGAAGGAGAACAGCAGCGTCAGGTTGCACTTGATCCCCTCGTTTTCCAACACTGCAGCGGCGCGAATCCCCTGCCATGTGGCCGCCAGCTTGATCAGCACGCGATCTTTGGTGATGCCTCTTTCTGCATAAAGCGCGATCAGTTCCCGCGCCTTGTGAATGCTGGCATCGGTGTCGAACGAGAGTCGCGCATCGACCTCAGTTGAAATCCGTCCCGGAATGCTTTTTAGAATCAATGCACCGATGCTGACAGCCAGATAGTCGGCCACCGTAGAGGGAAACACGGCTTTGCCAGGCTGACGTAATTTCACCGCATTCACCGCATCGTTGATCAACGGCTGATATTGCGGTAACTGGGCGGCTTTATAAATTAATGACGGATTAGTGGTGGCGTCCTCGGGTTGATAAGCAATGATGCTGTCAATATCGCCACTGTCAGCGACAATAATGGTGTGCTGCTTTAATCTCTCAAGCTGGTTCATAATCGTAACCCTGATAATAATTGTGGAACATAACAGGGAGCGGCTGACTCCCTGTTATTAAGCGATGAAATGATTATTTTGCCTGAGCGACGCGAGAGGTCAGCCCAGGCATATTGAAGCATTCCGCTTCGTTCTGAATCATGTCTTTGATTTTGTTAACTACATAACGCTCAGGTTCGACACCAAACGCGCGCAGATTGGCAAACATCGTCTTCATCTCTTTTACCACGGCGGGTTTTTCATAATTATAATGACCGCTGAGTTCAAGAATTTCTTTCAGTAATTCCGGTTCATTAAAGATCTGTTCTTCCGATTTATTTTTGTGCTCATCGGTCATCCATTTTTCCCATTTATGACTGAGTACGCACTCACGGGTCAGCACATTTTTCAGGCTGGAGGCTGACTGAATAAACCCTTTCGCGGCTAAATCTTTCTCGACTTCGGCCAGTTTGAGGTAGGCGCGGGTTTCAATGGTGCCGTAAGCCGGGGCGACGTTCATTGCAGTGATCCCCAGACCTGGATGTTTCAGCAGAATGTCATCCGGCAGGTAGTCGCCGTTATGTTCTTTCAAACCCACACCGTAGCGGGTGCTGATCGCCGAAAGTTCAGCCGACTGCGTGTCGTTGAAGTGGCCGACATTTTTGGTCAAACGCGTCAGGGTGCCGGTCTGGCCAACGATAAACAGCGGCTGCGGTAAACCCTCGGCGGAAAGACGTTTGTTGAGTTCGATAATAAAACCTTCGTAGGCGCTGATATCGGTCAGGCCACCATTGGTCTCTTCCGTCCCCACTTCATAGAAGAACTCTTTCAGGTTGTTGGCCTTACGGTAATCTTCACAGAAACGGATTAGTTCAACGGTACGACTCAGCACCAGTTCGATATCAATCACTTTCCCTACCACATACGGATCTTTGGTTGGGTCGATATGCAGCAGATCAAACCCGGCATCCATATCCACCTGATAGGAACGGCGCGCCAGTTTCATCGCTTCCGCTTCTGGAATATGGTCCTTGCGTTCTTTGTCACGCTGCCACGGGCCACCGTGGTCACGGCACAGGAAGTAGTCACCATCAAAGCCGACTTTCTCCGCCATGGCTTTGAGATCGGCGGCAAAGCGGAACTGGTCCCAGTTATTAACGTAACCGGCACCAAATTCATCGGCATCGACCTGATTACGGCTGGCAATAAACATCAATGGCAGATCTTTTTCTTTGCCCAGTTCGAAACATGCCTGAATAAGTGCCGGGGACATCGGGCCAATACCCAGCATCGTTGCTTTACCACCGTTAACGATATAATCGACGTACTGCTTCATGGTGTTTTTCATGATAACTCCTTAGGCTTTATTCATATCAGAAGTGATGGTTTTTTTGACGGTTTCGTTTTTAACCGCGTCGCTAATATTGGGACGTAAAATATGCAGACAGATAGCGGTGACAATTACGCCAATTGCCATATCAATGACGTACCAGATCGCACCTTTATTTACGCCAGCAATGGCAATTAATCCGCCATGCGGCACCATGGATTCCACGCCGTGAATCATTGCCAGACCGGCACCAACGGCGCTGCCGATAATAATTGAGGGAAGTACGGTTTTAAGATTTTTAACCGCAAAGGGAATGGCCCCTTCGGTAATCCCGATTAAACCCATAAAGGCGGCGGAGGTGCCCATGCGTTTTTCATCTTCGGCCCATTTATTGCGCGAAATAAAGGTGGAAAGGGCAATGCCCAGCGGAGGAATAGCACAGGCGATACGATAGGCACCGTTCGGGCCATATATCCCTTCTGCCATCAGCGCCAGGGTAAATGCCGTGGCGGTTTTATTTACCGGCCCGCCCATATCAAAGGCAGCCATGGCCCCGAGGATCAAACCCAATACCAGGCCGCTGCCGCCCTGCATATTTGACAGCATCGAGACCAGCCATTTCATCGCTATTCCGATGGGACCAATCAGGACATACAAATACAGCATGCCGACCAGGCAGGAGGTGACGATAGGAATAATCAGGATTGGCATTACCGGCATCAATACTTTGCCGACTTTCCAGGTTTTCACCCATTTGGCAACGTAACCGCTCAGGATACCGAGCAACATCGCGCCAAGAAAACCGGTGACCACATGGGCTTCACCCAGCGGTGTAGCGGCCATAAAACCGGTGACCAAACCGGGTGTCAGGCCGGGTTTACCTGCAAGCGAGTAAGCGATATAGGCGGCCAGTACCGGGATCATCATCCCCAGTCCTGCGCTACCAATCGCCCCCAGATTCAATAAAAAGGGATTGGTAACGACAATACCTTTACCTGGCGTGGGTTCCCCTCCCACCAGGGAGAGTGCCAGGCAGATCCCACCTACCACCACCACCGGCATCATATAGGACACGCCGGTGCTGAAGGCTTTGACTAAATCATCCTTAATGGTTTTCATCTTATCCGACATTTTTATTCCTCCCGAACGTGATGATTTCCGCAGCGGATTGCTTCGCTCTGAGCGTATTAATCCGCAGGCAGCATGGCCTGTTTGCAAGAAATATGACGTTCACAGAAATCTATTGAATGTTGTATTACACGATTCTTCGGCCGATAAAATAAATAAACTTTATTTTATCCAGCGTTTATTGTGTAAGTTGTTCGGCTCTGTCAATGATCGCCGCCGGATTACGAATCACCTCAGCCGGGTTCAATGAAATAATCCGGCCAGCGTCCTCTTTTTCTTCAAAGCGCTCGACACCTTCAATACCGATAGCCACCGCCATAATCACCACGTCTGCATCGGCAATTTCATCTTCACTTAATTCATTTTCGATACCCATCCCGCCTTGCGTTTCGACTTTTACGTCATAACCTCTTTTCTTGCATTCCTGCTCAATAGCTTCCTGAGCCATATAGGTATGAGCGATACCGGTAATGCATGCTGCGACTCCGACGATTTTCATAAGTAACTCCTGGCTTTGCTTATTTGGCTGTTTATTAAAATTTTCAGCTGACCTTGAATTTATACGTCTAATGTTCTGGCCATCAGGTTGTAGAGTAGGGTGACGTTATCGGCATTCTTTATTGCATTGCGGAACTCCTCTTTCATTAATGTTCTGGCAAGGATGGAGAAATATTTCATATGTTGAGTGGGATCGGCAGATTTGTTGACCGTCAGCATAAAGACCGTTGTGACTTCCTGATCGCCCCAGATAATGGGTTTCGCCAGTGTTGCCATGCTGATGGTGGAGTAGCCAATATGATCGGACTTGGTATGCGGGATAGCGAAACCATAGCCGACGGCGGTGGAGAAGGAGTCTTCCCGCGTCCAGATATCGTCACATAACTGTTCCCGGTTATCCGTGCGATGGTGCAACCAGAGGTTATCGGTCATCTTTTTAATGACCTCGTTTTTATCACTGGCCTCAAGCGCGCAGAGGATAAATTCCGGTGCCAGCAACGGTTTGGTGCTGACCTCTTTGACATCTGGCGTTTGCAGTGCCGCTTTTACTTCCGCCGAACGTTTAAGTTGTATCGTCTCCTGCGCCAACTGCTGGCATTTGGCGAAATTCAATTCGCGTAGTGCGTGCTTGACGCCGGGAATGGCGGTGCTGCTCATGCTTAGCTCGTCAAAGCCCATACCGGTAAACAGCGGCAGGAAGTCCTGGCTGGCACCCAGTTCGCCACAGATGCCGATCCACTTGCCGACACGGTGTACTTCTTGTGCCGCGAACTGCATCGCCCGTAAAAATGAGGGGGCGTAGTTGTCGTAGACATCTGCAACCTGACGATTGCCACGGTCAGCAGCAAAAAAGTATTGCGTCAGGTCGTTGCTGCCAACGCTGAAAAAGTCGGCATAGGCGGCAATTTCCGGGATGGCGAAGATCACCGAAGGGACCTCCAGCATCACGCCCAGTTCGATGTCATGGTTATACGGTAGCCCTGCACGGCTCATGTCCTGTTGCACCGTTGCCAGCACCTCGCGACACCAGATCACCTCCTCGACGTTAGAGATCATTGGAATCATGACTTTGGCGTTACCGTGTGCTGAGGCAGTCAGGATTGCTTTTAACTGCATGGCGAATAAATCCTGATAGCGCCGATAGGTACGTACTGCGCGGAAGCCCAAAAACGGGTTTTCCTCC
Source organism: Pantoea sp. X-Soil-TKNS-1211 (assembly GCF_059730495.1). Lineage (NCBI taxonomy): Bacteria > Pseudomonadati > Pseudomonadota > Gammaproteobacteria > Enterobacterales > Erwiniaceae > Pantoea > Pantoea sp. X-Soil-TKNS-1211. Next base: position 263,492 of record NZ_AP035957.1, on the reverse strand, counting down.
TCGCCAATACTGAGGTAGTCCACCGGTTTATCACCGCCGATATCGAAGGTACGAAAGATCACTGGTTTTTTTCCCGCGCGCATGGTGACACGAGTATAGAGTTCCGCCAGTTCGGCATAATCAGGCGGCGTTTCCCGGTCCATAAACGACATTTCGGTGCGAAACAGGCCGATACCTTCGGCACCGTTGTCAAATGCCGCCTCGGCTTCGGCCAGGCTGGCGATATTGGCGGCGATTTCAACCCGGTGCCCGTCAGCGGTGGTGGCGGTTTGGTTGACCGTTGCCAGCATCTGCTGCTGCATGGTCTGTTGCACCACCATTTCATGACGGTAATAACGCAGCACGCGCTCATCCGGCGCGGTAATCAGAATGCCGGGGTTGCCATCAATAATAATATCCTGCTGCGGATCAAGACTCAGTGCAGGGAAATCAATATCGGTTAATGTCGGAATACCCAGTGAGCGCGCGAGGATCGCGGTGTGTGAGGTTTTCCCGGTGGAGGATAATACCAGGCCTGCCAGCCAGCGTTTGTCGATGCTGAGAAATTTACTTGGCGTTAGATTGTCGGCCAGAATAATTGACGGTTGTTGTAAATCGAGACTGTTTTTAGGTAAGGCATCGTCACCGTAGATGGCCAATAACAATTGGTTGGTAATGTCAAAGATATCGAGGGTTCTTTCTTTAATGTATTTACTGGATGAACGGTTGAGTATGTCGCAAGAATCCATAGCCGCCAAAATAATGGCCTGCCAGCTATTTTTACCATCGTCGATATAATTCTGAATCGCATTCTGAAAGCTGACGTCGGTCATTATCGATAAATGGGCCTGAATAATGTCGTGCTCAACGCCAGATTTGTTTTCCAGAGCCGATATTTTTTCATTTTTCAGGATCGCTAAACCTTCAGTAACGGCATTTTTTTCCTGTTGTTGCGTCTGTGTTTGAGTCGGGCTACGCGCCAGCATCTCGGTAAATGAAAGGCTGCGGACTACTACGGGTTTGGCAATCGCCACGCCGCCGCTGATACGTGATCCCTGGATAAAACTCAGCTGCGTTTCTTGTAGCGAACGTGGCAGGTAGCCCGCTGGAGCTGCATTTTCGACAGTTGGAGCGACTTCAAAATCTGGCAGTTTTTTCAGTAAGGTGGCTAACTGATTGGCAGCCATCGGGGCATCAGCACCGCTGAGCGTAATTTCGCAGATATCGTTGAATAAGGTATCGGTAGCGACCAGTGACAGGGCGCTTTTGGCGCTACCTTCCAGACCGGTTCGGCTATTTTTCCAGCACACATTGGATTGAAAAGAATTACAAAGACGTTCGATGTGCCCCGCTGGTCTGGCATGAATTCCTTCGCTGAGATCACATTGATAGCTTATTAATTCAGACATAACTACTCCCAATAAATCTTTAAGATAAATGCTGATTATTTTTGCCAGTCGAACGCGCCGTACTGTCCTTGATGATTTATATCCTTCCGTTTTCCTCCTGATGTTTGAATAGAAAAAAAGTGTTCTTTGCTTGAAAAAAATAGCCTGGTTATTATTTTGTGATGATGGTCATAAATCGACTTCTGCCAATGTTCGGGTAACGATATTGCTATTAAAACTCCATTTTTACTCTTTAATGTCGGGTCGTGAAGGGTATAAATAGCCAGCATATTCCGGTGTAAACCCTGATGGTGAGAAATATGCATTTCCGTGGGCTGTTATTTGATTTAGATGGAACTCTGGTTAATTCCCTTGATTTTGTCGAAGCATCGTGGAGTGCATGGGCGCAGAGGAAAGGGTTGAACGCGGAGCAGGTGCGGCACTATCTGCATGGTAAACCGGCACTCAGCACGCTGCGCCACTTTATGCCGGATGCCAGTGACGCGGTGATCGCGCAGGAGTTTCTGCAACTGGAAGATTATGAAGCGCGCCATACCGAGGGGATCACTCCGGTCGCCGGGGCCGTCGAATTTCTCACCCAGCTGGAAGCGCTGGGCGTGCCGTGGGGAATCGTCACCTCGGGATCGCGCAAAGTGGCTTGCGCACGCATTAAACAGGCTGGCTTTCCGTTACCTCGCGTACTGATCACCAGCGAGGATATTCAGCAGGGCAAACCTCACCCCGAACCTTTCCTGCAAGGTGCGCAGCGACTCAATCTTTCGCCAGCCCATTGCATCGCGTTTGAAGACTCCGACGCCGGACTGCGTTCTGCCAGCGCCGCAGAGCATGTAGTGATTGAAGTGCTGACGCCACAAACCGGCGTTCACGATATTGCGACTTACGCCACCATCAACAATTACCTCAACCTCGCTGTGCATCATCAGCGCGGGGATGACTTTTTCCTCAAGATTTAATCATGGAGTTTCACATGCCATCACGAAAAACCCTGGCGAATGCGATTCGTTTTCTCAGTATTGACGCGGTACAACGGGCGAAATCGGGTCATCCGGGCGCACCAATGGGCATGGCCGATATTGCCGAAGTACTGTGGCGGGATTTTCTGCATCACAACCCGACCCATCCGCACTGGGCTAACCGCGACCGCTTTGTGCTGTCGAACGGGCATGGCTCGATGTTGATCTACAGCCTGCTGCACCTGACCGGTTATGACCTGCCGCTGGACGAATTGAAAAATTTCCGCCAGCTGCATTCGCGCACCCCTGGTCATCCTGAAGTGGGTTACACCCCCGGTGTAGAAACCACCACTGGTCCGCTGGGGCAGGGCCTGGCGAACGCGGTCGGGATGGCGATTGCCGAGCAAACCCTGGCGGCTCAGTTTAACCGCCCCGGACATGACATCGTGGACCATTACACCTATGTGTTTATGGGGGACGGTTGTTTGATGGAGGGCATCTCGCATGAGGTTTGTTCGTTGGCCGGAACTCTGAAGTTAGGCAAGCTGATCGCTTTCTACGATAACAACGGTATTTCCATCGATGGTCATGTTGATGGCTGGTTCACCGACGATACCGCACAACGTTTTGCGGCCTATGGCTGGCATGTGGTGCGCGATGTTGACGGTCATGACGCCGGGGCTATCCGCCGCGCGATTACCGCCGCACAGGCGGTGACCGACCAACCCACCCTGCTAATGTGCAAAACCGTGATCGGTTACGGTTCACCCAACAAGGCAGGCACCCATGATGTGCACGGCGCGCCGCTGGGCGAGGCTGAAGTGGCCGCCACCCGTGCTGCCGCTGGCTGGCCCTATGCGCCATTTGAGATCCCAACTGATATCTACGCACAGTGGGATGCGAAAGAAGTCGGTCAGGCAACAGAAGCGGCATGGAACGACAAATTTGCCGCCTATAGTCACGCTTTCCCGCAGCAAGCGGCAGAATTTACCCGGCGTATGCAGGGATCCATGCCGGTTGAATTCGCCAACAACGCCCAGGCCTTTATTGAACGTTTACAGGCAGAACCAGCGAACATCGCCAGCCGCAAAGCCTCGCAAAATACCCTTGAAGCTTTCGGCCCGTGGCTCCCTGAATTCCTTGGCGGCTCGGCGGATCTGGCCCCTTCGAACCTCACCCTGTGGTCGGGCGCAAAAGCGATTCATGAGGACCGCGCCGGTAACTATATTCACTACGGCGTGCGTGAGTTTGGTATGACGGCGATCGCTAACGGGGTGGCACTGCACGGCGGTTTCATGCCCTACACCTCGACCTTCCTGATGTTTATGGAGTATGCGCGCAACGCGGTGCGCATGGCGGCACTGATGAAACAGCGCCAGGTGATGGTCTATACCCACGACTCCATCGGACTGGGAGAAGATGGCCCGACGCATCAGCCGGTGGAGCAGATTGCCGCATTGCGTCTGACGCCCAATTTAAGTACCTGGCGTCCTTGTGATCAGGTGGAGTCCGCCGTGGCGTGGAAATATGGCGTGGAACGACAGGATGGCCCGACGGCCTTGATCTTCTCGCGGCAGAATCTGCCCCAGCAGGAACGCAGCAGACAACAATTGCAGGATATCGCGCGCGGCGGCTATGTGCTGAAGACCTGCGCCGGTCAGCCACAACTGATCCTGATCGCCACCGGTTCGGAAGTCGAACTGGCCGTGGCGGCATGGAACACCTTAACCGCCGCCGGTGTGCAGGCGCGGGTGGTTTCCATGCCTTCCACTGACGTGTTTGACCGCCAGGATGCCGCCTACCGTGAGGCCGTACTGCCAGCCGCCGTCACCGCACGTGTGGCGGTAGAAGCAGGCATTACCGGCTTCTGGTACAAGTACACCGGACTTCATGGGGCGATTATCGGTATGAACAGCTACGGCGAGTCAGCCCCGGCAGAGCAGCTGTACGCAGAGTTTGGCATCACCGTGGATGCGGTGGTACGGCAGGCGCAAGCGTTGCTGGCTTAACCCGATGGCCCCGGATGCGCGGGCCACGCTTAAAACAGGAGGGACGATGTACAACGTTGATCTTCATATGCATACCGTTGCCAGCACCCACGCGTATAGCACGGTGCATGACTATATCGCTGCCGCCGCGCGTAAAAATCTTAAACTGATCGCCATCACCGACCACGGCCCGGAGATGGTCGATGCGCCGCATGCTTTTCACTTTAGTAACATGCGTATTTTGCCGCGGGTAGTAGACGGGGTAGGGATTCTGCGTGGCATTGAGGCGAATATAAAAGCAGGGGGCGAAACCGATTGCAGCGATAAAATGCGTGCAGCGCTGGATCTGATTATTGCCGGATTTCACAAACAGGTTTTCGCCCCGGCGGATATAGTGACCAATACCGATGCGCTGATCGCGGTAATCACCAGCGGTAAGGTGCATATCATCAGCCACCCCGGCAATCCCGAATACCCGATTGATATCCCGGCGGTGGTCGAAGCGGCGAAAGCCAGTGATGTGGCCCTCGAAGTGAATAACGCCTCGTTTGTCCACTCCAGGCGCGGCAGTGAGGCCAATTGTCGCAAGATTGTCGCCGCCGTGCGCGACAGTGGCGGGATGCTCTCGCTCGGCACGGATGCGCACAGCGCGTTTGCGTTGGGCGATTTCAGCGCCTGCCTGCCCATTCTTCAGCAGGCGGATTTCCCTGCCGACAGGATTCTGAATGCCTCACCGTGGCGCGTCCTTGCATTCCTGGAGCGACACGGCGGCGAAAAAATCGAGGAAATTTATGCTTTGCTGAACGCGACTAACTAAAGGTCGATCACGTTGCCTCTGGGCAGCGTCAGCGACTTGCGAATCGCCGAGATCACGTCAGCCGGTTTCAGCAGCAGGGAGTTAATACAGACGTTCAATAACCGGCAACTCGCAAAGCGTGACGGCTGATCAATGGTGATATCCGAGGCAATAATCACCAGATCCGCCTCGAGGATATTTTTCTCGGTAATCTGATTTTTCAGCCCCAGTACGCCCTGCGTCTCGATTTTGATGGTGAAATTGTAGGTTTTCGCCAGTTTTTCCAACTGCTCCGCCGCCATATAGGTATGGGCCACACCGGTGGCGCAGGCGGTGACTGCCACGATATGCAGGTTGCGTTCGCTGGAGAAAGGGTGCACTTCGTCTTTTGCTGCTCGGCTCATGATAAACTTACTCCCTTGTTCTTACGCCGGTACTCAAGTGGCGTACAGTCATTGATATCCCGGAACACCTTGCAGAAATAGTTGGTATCAGTGAAACCACACTTCTCAGAAACTTCATTGATTTTTAGGTTGGTGCTGGTCAGCAAAGTTTTCGAACGCGAGATCCGGGCTAACTTGAGGTATTCATTAAATTTTATGTCTGACTCTCGGGAAAAAAGACGCGATAAATAACCGGGCGAGATGTTGAACGTCTCAGCGACGCTTTCCCGATTAATATCCGACTGGTAATGGCTATCGATATGACTTTTGATCTCATCCAATAGCGAGAGCGGTCCCTTGGCATTGGTCATACCGTCCGTGATTTGGTACAGCAGATCATTCAACAAGGCATAGACGATATGGGCAAACGTTTCGCCGCTGTTGTTGTGGTTCCATGCCAGTGATTCCGCCAGTTCCAGCAGCCGGTCACGCACCGAGCTGCTGGAGTTCTCAAGGTTAAATTTCTCCACTTCTTTGAACTGTGTACCGTCCCAGTTGCTGATACTGAAACCGACATCCTGCTTCCAGAACACAATCGACATGCAGATCACCGGGCTGCCCCACAACGGCGAGTTCCAGCTGTTGGCCGGAATATAAGTGACGGTGCCCACCGGGCGAGGATATTTGACGATCTTATCCTCGCCTTTCGGCAGCAGCATGCTGAGGGTGCCTTTCACAATCAGCTCAATACGTGGCACGTGCAGATGGTAAGCCATCGCCGGGGGTTGCGCGTTGCCATTTGCTACCAGCACGCTCTCGGTGGTGGCGCATTGCAGGCTAAACTCGCTCAAAATCGATTGGATAAATGCGCTCATATCCTGCCTTATACCTGGGGTTTAACCACGGTTTTCAGTACCTTGACGGCCAGCGCCGTGGTAACGGTGCCTGCGGCAACCGCAACGATATACCCCAAATGATTGCCTACCACCGGCAGGACGATCAGCCCGCCCCATGGCGCGGCATTGGTGGCACCGAACCACAACGAGATCACTGCCGCGACTGCGCTGCCGAGCATAATCGCCGGGATGACGCGCAGTGGATCGGCGGCGGCAAACGGGATCGCCCCTTCGGTGATCCCCATAAACCCCATGATGACTGCGGGCTTACCGGCCTCACGTTCGACGTCGTTAAAAATCCCTTTAAACAGAAACGTCGCCAATGCCAGTCCGAGCGGCGGCGTGCAGTCGGCGGCGGCAACCGCCGCCATCAGTTGTGGATTGGTGGCGATCAGCGCGACAGCAAAGAAAAACGCCGTTTTGTTCATCGGACCGCCCATATCCACGGCGATCATGCAACCCAGCACGCTGCCGAGGATGATAAACGACGCTCCCTGCATATTGCCCAGCCAGGCGCTGAGCCATTTCATCAGCCCGGCAACCGGGTCACCGATGATGTAATAAACCGCCATCCCGGTGAGAAATGTACCGACCAGCGGGATGATAAAAATGGGCAGCACCATGCGCAGGAAATGGGGGATGTTAAGACGGGCGATGAGTGCCAGCAGCCCCCAGACAATCAGCCCGGCAAGCGTCCCGGCCAGCATGCCACCTAAAAATCCGGCTCCCATCTGATACGCCATCAGCCCGCCAATAGCGCCGGGGGCGATACCGGGCTTGTCCACCATCGAATAGGCAATGAAACCGGCGAGAATAGGGATAAACAGCGTCAACCCGGCGAGGCCAATTTGCGACATGGCTTTGAGGAAGCCGTGATCGGGGATGGCGGCATGATCGTTAAACATGACCGCCAGGGCCAGCAGGACACCGCCCGCCACCACAAACGGAATCATGTACGACACCCCGGTCATAAAATGTCTTTTGGTATTTTTTAATAGTTTTAACATACCCGCCTCATAACATTATTCGGCAACTAGCAAGCTAAGGTACTGATTATCAGGTGGTAGAGAGCATCAGGTGTAGCTGCACCTTTGGCTTTGGCGACAAACTCATCGTTCATCAACATGCGCGCCAGCGTGGAAAAATATTTCATGTGCTCGTTTTCCGCTGCGGTCTGGCTGATGGTTAGCATAAACACCTTATCCACAGACACTCCGCCCCAGGAAACGGGTTGACGTAGTGTTGCGACGCTGATGGTGGAATCAAGGATGGCATCACTGCGGGCATGGGGAATGGCAAAGCCAGAACCCACGACGGTGGGGAAAGGAACCTCCCTCGACCAGATATCCTGACACAGCTTGTCCCGGTTGTCGGTACGCTGTTGCAGCCAGAGATTATCGACCATTTTTTTGATCACTTCGTTTTTGTCGAGCGCATCCAATCCCCACAGGATCACTTCGGTTGTCAGCAACGGTTTGCCTGTGCGTGGGAGATCGCGCTTAAGGCGCATCTGTTGTTGCACGTCTAATTCATGACGGTAATAGCGCAGGATTTTCTCATCCGTATGGGTAATCAGGACCCCCTGATCACCATCGAGCACCACCTCGTGTTGCGGCGAAAGATGGCTGCTGGAAACATCGACCTCCGCAAGGGTAGGTATACCCTGCGAACGGGCAAGGATAGCCGTATGCGAGGTTTTGCCGGTAGATGACAGAATCAAACCGGCGAGATGTTGTTTGTTGAGGGCGAGAAACTGGCCGGGTGTCAGGGCATCGGCGATCACGATGGTCGCATCATCCAACCACAGCGGAGGCTGCACCATGGCCTGCGCACCGTATATCTCGCTCAGGAGTTGCGTGGCGATATCCAGCATATCCAGGGTGCGCTCCTGAATATAATGGCTGGATGAACGTTCGAGGATGGTGCTGAAGCCCATTGCCGCGCTGATAATCGCAGACCAGACGTTCATTGGGGCATCGAGGTAGCTGATGATGCTTTCCCTGAAGGCGCTGTCGGTAATAAATAATAAATGGGCTTCGAGCAGATCCTGTTCAATCCCCCTTGCAGTTGCCAGTTCTGCTTCTTTGCGCGTGCGCAGCTTATGCAGCCCTTCAGCGAGGCGGGTAATTTCTTCTTCCCGGTTAACCGGGGCGGTGGGGCTGTGTGCCAGCAACTCACTGAAGGTCACCCCTTTGAGCGACTGAGGTTTGCCGATGGCGATGCCGCCGCTGATACGAATTCCGCTCAGGTACTGCGGTTGCAGCTCGCGCAGACAGCGCGGGAGGATGCCGGCAGCGGATGCCAACTCTGGTTCGGCAACGATGGTAAACGCCGGAAGGTTTTTGAGTAAATCTGTCAGCGCCTGCGCTGCGCTGCGGGCGTCATCACCGCGCAACGTAATCACGCACGTATCGGCCAGTAAGGTATCGGTGGCAATCAGGGAAAGGGCGCTTTTGGCGTTAGCTTCCAGTTGGGTACGGCTGTTGTGCCACACCACGTCGGCCTGAAAGGTGTTGCACAGACGTGCGATATGCCCGGCGGGCCTGGCGTGGATACCCTCGCTTATTTCGCATTGATAGGTTATTTCCACCACCATTGAGACTCCATGCATCAGGCTACTACGCGGGTTAACGGGTTTGAGTTATCTCCCTTGTGGCGGCTATCTTTAACCGTTTGCCGAAGCGCTAATATAGTAAAAACGTTACCTTTGCTGGAAAATAGTGACCTGATGATGAATTTGTGACACTTGTCATATTAAATATCGTGCTTTCGTTGGCCGCTGCGTTGTTTTTATTATCAATATTGTTTAGTGGTGATCGGGAAGGGAATGCTGCACAGGTCACAATTTTAAAGTTTATTTGCCTGAATTGGCTCACGGCTTGCCCCATTCGTAGCGGCGCGATTTATCGCGCTATGATCCGCAATCAGCGAATTTTCCCCCGATATCTGACGGCGTCAACAAAGGCGGCGAAGGCGGAAGAGGTATTGCGCCGGTTCGGATAATACAGGTGAAAGCCTTCAAATAGCGGACTCCAGTCAGACAGTACTTCCACCAGGCGTCCGGCGGCAATGTGTGGCTGAGCCATCGCATCCGGTACATAAGCCAGCCCGATACCATCCAGCGCGCCGTTCATCACGTGCAGGATACTGTTCGAGATCAGCGGCCCGTTGACGCGAATATTCAATTTCCGCCCATCCTTTTCAAACTCCCAGGCATAGACGCTACCCGCAGGAGAGTGACGGATATTAATACAACGATGTCGGGCGAGATCCTGCGGTGTCAGCGGAACAGGATTGGTCTGAAAATATTCTGGTGTACCCACCACCACCAGTCGCCAGTCGGGTCCCATGCGCACGGCAATCATATCTTTGCTGATTGATTCACCCAGCCGGATACCGGCGTCAAAACGTTCGGAGACAATATTGGTAAAGCCGTAGTCGATACAGATCTCGACGCTGATATCCGGATATTGCGCCAGAAAAGCGGGTAGCATCGGGCGCAATAACTCTTCTGCGGCATTATCGGAACAGGTAATGCGGATATTCCCGGCGGGCGTGTCGCGTAATTCGGCAATACGCTCAATTTCGCAGTTTATTTGCTCAAATAACGGGGCGACGGAGAGCAACAATTTTTCCCCAGCTTCGGTCGGCGCAACATTGCGGGTGGTCCGCGCCAGCAGGCGAACGCCAATTCTTGCTTCCAGATTGCGCATGGTATGGCTGAGGGCGGAAGGGCTGACGCCAAGTATGGCCGCAGCTTTGGTAAAACTTTTTTCTCGGGCTACGGCAATAAACGCCTGTATATCATTCATTCTGTCTGCGCCTTATTTGTGATTATTTTTCACAACCAGGTGCAAATTATCCGATCTTTTCAACGCAATCCACGTCATTTAGCCTTGGCTGAATCGTTTAGCACAGAAGATTAAACATAAACATTGAATAAGAATATTTCTCATTCACCTTGGGGATTGTGCGCGGCGTCCATAAGTTGATTGGTGAATTTAATTCATAACGGCATTTCGATATTAACTATTAAACATTGCGCTACGCTTAATAATAATCGGAGATTAAGTGTGCTCGCTATTCCTTCCCGGACGGACGAGAGAGTCGTTGTAAATATAATTATATTACGACCTTCCCGCCCCGGATATTTTCTCGCTTACCAATTTTGCATCATCTCATTTAATTAATACCGGAGACCTATGGAACTGCACATCAATAACAAAGTCTGGCAGGTCGATGCAGACGGTGACACGCCGCTGCTGTGGGTAATCCGCGATGATCTGGGTATGACCGGCACCAAATATGGCTGCGGACTGGCGCAATGTGGAGCCTGTTCTGTGATGATCGACGGCAAGCTGACTCGCGCCTGTGTCACGCCAATTGATCAGGTGGTGGGCAAACACATCACCACCATCGAAGCGATAGAAGCGGATGAGATGGGTAAACGGGTGGTGGAGGCCTGGGTCAAATATCAGGTGCCGCAGTGTGGCTATTGCCAGTCAGGACAGGTGATGGCGGCGACAGCGTTACTTAAGCAAAATGCTCACCCCTCAGATGACCAAATCGCAGCAGCTATGGTGAACCTGTGTCGTTGCGGTACTTACAACGCCATCAGCGCGGCCATCCATGAAGTGGCGGATAAGGGAGAGAAAGCATGAGCGACCACGATGAGGTGATGGCATCACTGAGCGAGGATCGGCCCGCGAACCTCTCCCGGCGACGTTTTTTGCTGGCAACCGGCAGCGTGGCAGGTGCGTTGGTACTGGGTATTGGCTTGCCCGTGAGTCAGAGCCGCGCACAAACCACGGGTGCCGCTCCCGCGCCGGGCACGCTGGTTCCTGCTTTTCTCGAAATCCGCCCGGATGGCTCCGTGAAATTCCTCTCGCCTTTTATTGAGGGTGGACAGGGTATTTTCACCGCGATGGCGCAGATTGTCGGCGAAGAACTGGATGCCGACCCCGCCACGTTCGTGGTGGAGAACGCACCGGCAGGGGCACAGTATAAAGTGATGGATAGCGGGATGCGTATCACCGGCGGCAGCCAGTCGGTGCGTACCAGCTACACCACCATGCGCCGCCTCGGGGCGCTGGCACGTCAGATGTTGCTTCAGGCGGCGTCCAGCGCGCTGAGCGTGCCGATTGAACAGCTGCGTACCGAACCCGGCAAAGTCATTCACGGTAGTTCCGGGCGTTCACTCTCCTACGGTGAGCTGGCCGCGCGGGCGCGCGATTTACCGGTTCCACCACCGGACGCGGTTCGCCTGAAGGACCCTGCACAATTTCGCTGGATCGGCAAACCGGTGCCTCGTCTGGATATGCATGAGAAGTCTACTGGTCAGGCGATCTACACCATCGATTGTCGGGTTGACGACATGCTGCATGCGGCGGTTCAGCACGCGCCGCGTCTCGGTCTGACCGCTGGCCCGTTGCGTAACGCGGATCAGGTCAAGGCGATGAAAGGCGTGCATTCGGTGCATGTGCTACCCGGTGCGGTGGCGGTGGTGGCCGAACGCTGGTGGCAGGCCAAGCGTGCCGCCGAAACCTTGCAGGTTGAGTGGCAGGAACCCCAGACGCCAGATGGTCGCTATATGCCGGCTGATTTTTCCTCTGCGGCCTATGCTGAAGCGCTGGCGAAAGAACCAGGCAACGGTGAAGACGCTGAGGTAAAAGGCAACATCACCGAGGGTATGTCAGCGGCGAAAACCACGCTGGATGCGACTTATCATAGCCAGTACCTCAATCACGCCCAACTGGAGCCGCCGTCTGCCCTGGCGCGTTTCAATCCCGACGGCACCCTCGAGTTGTGGCTACCCAACCAGGCCCCGGAAATGTTTCAGGCCGATGCGGCAAAACGCACCGGGTTGCCCGCAGAAAAAATCTTTATCCATTCACCGCTGCTGGGCGGCTTTTTTGGCCGCCACTTTGTCTATGACACCGCGATGGTCTATCCCCAGGCGATCCAACTGGCGCAAGCAGTAGGTCGTCCGGTGAAGGTGATCTGGAGCCGGGAAGAAGAGTTCTTACGCGATACCCACCGACCGATGGCCGCTGTGCGTTTTCGTGCTGGTCTGGATGACCAAGGTTATCCACTGGCGCTCGAAGCCATCAGCATTTGTGAAGGCCCAACGGAGGGGTTGGCCGGAAAACACGGCGACAAGCTGGACCCGACGGCAGTAGAAGGGCTGGCCGGTAAATCCTACGCCATTCCGCATGTGCGCATCGCCCAGATCTACAAAAAAGGTCCGGTGCGGCTGGGTTACTGGCGCTCGGTAGGCAACTCGATGAATGATTTCCTCTACGAGAGTTTCCTCGATGAAATCGCGGATAAGGGCAAAATTGATCCCTTTGCCCTGCGTCTGCATTTGTTACAGGGTAACGAGCGACTGACCAAACTGCTTAACACCGTAGCGGAGATGTCGGGTGGCTGGCAGGCCGGGCCTTACACAGCCGCAGATGGCAGCCGTCGCGCCCGGGGTGTCGCGATGGCTTCGCCGTTCGGCACTGAAGCGGCAGCAATTGCCGAGGTGTCGATTGAAAACGGCCAGGTCAAGGTTCATCAGGTGTGGGAAGCCGTTGACCCCGGCAGCATCGTCAATCCGGCGATCGTGGATGCGCAGGTCAATGGGGCGATAGCGCTTGGACTCTCTCAGGTACTGCTTGAAGAGAGCGTGTATGAGAAGGGACAGCCGGTGGCGCGTAACTACGACATGTACCCGATCCTGCCACCGTCGCGGATGGCGAAGGTGGAGGTTCGCATCCTGGAAAGCGGGGCGAAGATGGGCGGCATTGGTGAACCACCGTTACCTGCCATTCCCCCGGCTGTCGCCAATGCCGTTTCCCGGCTGACCGGGCAGCGTATTCGCTCGATGCCGCTTTCACGCTATGACTTTACCTGAGCCTAAGGGATGGATGACATGACTATAAAAAGGCTTGGCCTGATCGTTCTTGGCGTGGTGTGTGTGGCAACAGGTGTACTGATGTGGCTACTGCGTACGCCTTCCTCCACGTTTGATGGGGCAAATTCGGCTCAAACGCCCGTTTCTGCCGATCTTATCCGTCGTGGCGAGTACGTTGCCCGGCTTAGTGATTGCGTCGCCTGCCACAGTACGCCGGACAGCGCGCCTTTCAGCGGTGGTCTGGCGATGGCTACACCAGTGGGGAAAATCTATACCACCAACATCACCCCGGATCGGGAAACCGGTATCGGCGACTATTCGCTGGCTGATTTTGATCGTGCGGTACGGCATGGCGTGGCGCGTGATGGTCACCGTCTCTACCCAGCCATGCCGTTTCCTTCTTATCAGAAGCTCAGCGATGAGGATGTTGCGGCGCTTTACGCTTTTATGATGCATGACGTCAAACCGGTGTCACGTCAGAATCGCGCTACTGAGATCCCCTGGCCGCTGAATATGCGCTGGCCATTGGCGCTGTGGAGCGCAGCGTTCTCGCGCGGCGGGCCGCAGCAGACGGTGGCAAATCAGGACGCGGTGTGGAATCGCGGCGCATATCTGGTGGAAGGTCCGGGACACTGCGGCAGCTGCCATACGCCGCGTGGACTGGCGTTTAATGAGAAAGCCCTGGATGCCAGCAGCCCGGATTATCTGGCGGGTGCACTGCTGGATGGCTGGTATGCGCCCAGCCTGCGCAACGATGCCAACACCGGTTTCAGCCGCTGGAGCGAAGAGGATGTGGTGGAGTTCCTGAAGCAAGGTCGCAATCAGCACGCCGTGGTATTTGGTTCTATGGCCGATGCATTTAACAACTCTACCCAGTTTATGCGTGACGACGACCTGCGCGCCATTGCCCATTATCTGAAGTCCCTGCCGCCGGGCAGTAATAACAGCGGCAAGGGGTGGCAGTATCAGCATAACGATGCGGCAGTACAACCCGGCAGTCAGACCTATTTGGCACGATGCAGCAGTTGTCACGGCCCGGACGGACGTGGGCAGGTGCCGTGGATCCCACCGCTGGCAGGCGCGACTTCGATGCAGGTCGATGCCGCTTCATCAATCAACGTGCTGCTGAATGGTTCGGCCCGCATCGTGGCGGATGGCGTGCCTGATGCCTATCGTATGCCGCCTTACCGCAAACAGCTTACCGATCAGGAAGCGGCTGATGTGCTGAATTTCATTCGTTCCTCATGGGGTAATCAGGGGGAAAAAACCGATGCGAAGGCGGTGGGTGAGTTGCGTGACAAAACCGACCCGGCCAGTAGCAACGTGATTATCCTGCAAATGCGTTAACCAGGGCCTTCAGGAGCGAGTGATGCAGAATCTTGATGTGCAGGTTGTCAGCACCGCCCGCCACTGGGCGGAAACCCATGAGCTATGGTTGTGCACTGTACTGAGCACTTACGGCTCCTCGCCACGGCCGCCGGGAGCGATGATGGTGATCCGCAAAGACGGGCAATATTGCGGTTCGCTTTCCGGTGGCTGTGTTGAAGAGAGTTTTATCGCGCGGATTCGTGATAATGCCTTTTCTGCATCGAGCCAGTTGGTGCGTTATGGCGACGGTGGTTATGAGCCTGACCAGGCGCTGCCGTGCGGTGGGGTACTGGACATTCTGGTGGAAAGATTGGCCCCAGGTCATGAGGCTAGCGGCTATCTGGGGCAGATGCACGACGCCCTGGTCAGCGCTACAGCGCTAACCAAAAGGATTACTTTGCCTGCACCATGCACTTCACTTGAACCCGCTACATACGGCAGCAGGACCGCTGCCTGCATCATGAGGGATGAAGTGACGTTAACCCTCTCTGCTCCGCCAAGGTTGGTTATTGGTGGCCTGTCGAGCGTGGCGGTGTATTGCGCCAATTTCGCACTGGCGCTGGGGTTTGAAACCCTCGTCTGTGAACATCGGGAGGATGTCCTGGGCAATCTGGCCGCCGATCTTGCTGTGGGGGTGACGCTGATAAAGTTGTTTCCGGCGGTTTATCTGGAGCGGGAAGGGTGCCATCCGGGGACCGCGATCCTGTCGTTAACCCACGATCCGCGTATTGATGATTTGACCATGATGGAAGCGGTCAACCTGCCCGCTTTCTACATCGGCGCGATGGGTTCTCATAAGAACAGCCTGCGTCGTAAGCAACGCCTGGTGATGTATGGCGACGTTGCGGCACATCAGTTAAGTCGCATCCATGCACCGGTTGGGCTGGCGATTGGCAGCAAAACCCCGGCTGAGATTGCGCTGTCGATCATGGCCGATATCGTGCGCTATAAAAACGGCCTGGCGAGTGATCAGGAATCCTTCTTGCCGGTGCGCAGCGCCTGAGGCGGGATGCCGTAGCCCCGCATAAAAACATCGCGCATATGGCGGCGATCGCGAAATCCTGCATCACGCGCAATCACATCCAGTGAGAGCCGGGTTTGTTCTATCAACAGGCGTGCGGCCTCAAGGCGCAGACGCTCAATAACGCGTGCCGGTGACTTCCCCGTTTCCGCCAAAAATAAGCGGTTAAGTTGCCGGGAACTGAGATGTACCGCATCCGCGAGCTGCTCAACGCTAAGCGATTTGGTGAGGTTGTTGCGGATATATTCTATCGCTGTTTGCAGGCGATCGCTGCGCGGTGATAGCGCCAGCAGCTCCGAGTGTTGGTGCTGTCCTCCTGAACGTCTTTGATTCATCACCATACGTTGAGCGATGCTACGTGCCACGTCGCTGCCGTGATCCTTTTCCACCATCGCCAGCACCATATCTAAGCCTGCCGTCATTCCGGCAGAGGTCCAGATCTGGTCATCAATAATATAAATCAGATCGTCTTCGGTGCGGATGCTGGGATGCAATGTTTTCAGGCTCTGGGCATAAGCCCAATGGGTGGTGGCCCGGCGTTCGGCAAGTAAACCAGCCTGCGCCAGCACGAAAGCCCCGGTGCAAATCCCGGCGACACGGCGCGCCCGCAGCGCATGATTCTGCAGGAAATGAACCACCCGCTCGGTGGCCGGAAGTTTGACCGGCGTGAGTACCCCGCCGATTAACCAGGTGTCGACTGAAGATTCGTCGTTCAAGACCTGGCTATGCACACTGATCCCAAAAGACGATGAAACCTGGCCGCCATTTTCTGAATACACCGTGCATTGATAAAAAGGCTCGCCAAGCACTAAGTTGGCAAACTCGAAAATGGTGAGTGTCGACAACGCCAGTGACTGAAACTGGTCGGCAATCAGCAATCCAACCCGATGCATTTTGGGATCCTTGTGTTGGCAACAACATCGATGGGCAAACCATCCTGAAAGAATCATGCCCTGCAATCAATCTCTTTCTGGTGGAAAGATGTCCGAAATCGCACCCTTCTACGTCATTTTCTCCCTGCGGCGATGGCGTAACCTCAATGCATCCAATACATCCCGAAAGGTGAATAAGATGAGTGAGGAAGTGAAAGGCACGGCGGTGGTGACAGGCGCTTCGACCGGTATGGGGGCCATTTATGCCGCCAGGTTGGCAAAGATGGGTTATGACCTGATCATTGTCGCCCGTAACCACAATCGTCTGAACCAGATGGCCAGCCATATCACGGCAGATAGCCAACGTAACGTGGAAGTGGTGGCCGCAGACCTGAATGACGCACAGCAACTGGCGGCGCTGGAGGAGAAACTACGCAATGATGCCAGCATTACGTTATTGGTGAATAACGCCGGTATAGGTACGCACACGCCATTGGTTGACAGCCATGTCGACCAAATGACGACGATGATCAATCTCAACATTACCGCGTTAACCCGGCTGACCTACGCCGTTGTGCCTGGCTTTATCAGCCGCGGGCGGGGAGCCATCATCAACATCGCTTCGATTGTGGGTATCGCGCCCGAGATCCTGAACGGGGTGTATGGTGGCAGCAAGGCTTTTGTGCTGGCATTCAGCCAGTCCCTCCACCATGAGTTGTCGGGAAAAGGGATTCAGGTGCAGGTGGTGCTGCCCAGCGCGACAGCCACCCCGTTCTGGGATAACGGCGGTTTGCCGCTAAGCCAGCTTGACCCGGGGATTGTAATGAAAGCAGAAGACATGGTTGATGCCGCATTAAATGGATTTCAGCGCGGCGAGCTGATCACCATCCCGTCACTGCATGACGAAAGCCGTTTGCAACAATGGGAACAGGCGCGCCAGGCGGTGATTCAGGACTTCTCACACAATATCCCAGCCACGCGTTATCTGGGATCACAGGAGAAATAAGATGAGTCGTTTACATACGAATACGTTTGAGGAAGCCAGTGGCAAAGCCGCCGAGCTGTTCAAAGGCATTAAACAGGCGATGGGGAAAGTCCCCAATGCGTATCTGACCATTGGCAGCAATGCCCCTGATATTCTGGCGCAAACCTTACAGCTTAACGCGGCGTTGACCAGGAGCAGCCTCAGCGCACGGGAACGTGAGGCGATCAATCTGGCAGTCAGTGAGGAGAGCGGCTGTGATTATTGTCTCGCTGCCCATACGCCGCAGGCGATCAAAGCCGGTTACAGCGAGGCGCAGACGCTTGAACTACGTCAGGGATTTCTGGTCGATGATGCCAGAATCGATGCGCTGGTGAAGTTTGTGCAACTGCTGGTGTCAACGCGCGGCACCTTATCAGCCCATCATGTCAGTGCATTTCGCGATGCCGGGTTTAGTGACCAGCAAGTGGTTGAAACCATCGGTGTGGTGACCGCGATTCTGTTCACCAATATGCTTAATCGGGTGAATGATACTGAAGTTGATTTTCCGGCAATTCCCTCACTGTAGGACTATGACTAAACAGGCTTCATGTGTGGAAGCCTGTTTAGTTGCGGGTTATTTCTGAAACGATGTGAGGATAATTTTAATCCCTAACAACACCAGAATCGTCGAGGAGACGGTGTCGATGGCGCGTTTAAGGCGCAAATAGATATCTCGTGGTCTTTTCGCTGATAATAAAACCGCGACCAGTGAATACCATCCGGCATCAATCACGAATGCCATCAACGGAATAATATAATAGAAATATCCGGGAATCTCTTTGGGTAACAATGCAGTAAAGATGGAGGCAAACACCAGGGCGGTTTTCGGATTGCTCAACTGGGTCAACAATCCGTTGCGCCAGGTGGCGAACAAGGAATGAGCTTCTGCTAACGATTCTGAGGTCACACTAAAAGGTTTTGACGCATTCTTCGCAATCTTATAACCCATCCAGATCAGATAAAGGCCACCGGCAATTTTAAGCACGGTAAACAATTCAGGCAGAGCAATCAAAATCCTCTCCAGACCAAACATCGCCATGATCGAGAAGATAGCGGCCCCGGTTCCCATTCCCAGTGCGGTGATCAGGCCGTGCAATCGTGAGCGCGCGACAGCATTGCGGGCAACGTAGATAAAACTTGGACCAGGGCTAATTACGCCCATCATTAACACCGCTGCAATCGCCAACAGGCTGGACAACAACATAGTTTCTCCCGATCAGATGTCTGAAATTATCTGGCTCAGAATACACGCCGTGAAGGGTAGCGGCTATCCTGTTAGTGGGATTGCCACCCGAGTCGATGATGAAAAGAGTAACGATGATGTCAGGTGAAAATAATCTTCAGATTTTACTGCGCACGGCGTCACCCAGACGCAATGAGGGGCAGTTCGTCTTTTGTACTTTGCAGAACCCTGCGGCTGAGTTGCTGGCGCAGGCCATAGTGGTGGTGCGGGAACGTGAGGGGATCACGTTGGTGTTGCCGCAGGCGGTGGCGTTGGCGCAAGGTATCGGGTACGAGTACATTGCCGGATGGATCACCCTCGAAGTGCACTCTTCGCTGGCCGCTGTTGGCTTGACCGCAGCATTTTCTGCGGCACTGGCAGAGGATGGCATCAGCTGTAACGTGGTCGCAGGCTACTTCCATGATCATATTTTTGTCCCCTGGGATGATACGGAACGCGCCATCACCGTGATCCGTTCCCTTGCCGCACGCTGAGGTAAAGATGCTGGTAGCGCAGATCTCAGATATTCATGCTTCGCCTGACAATGATAATTTGCAACGGTTTGATAAAGCCCTTGCGTGGCTCGATCAGCTTAACCCGAACGTTCTGGTGCTGACCGGGGACTTGATTGATGACCAGTGGCTTACTGGATATTCGCTGATTGCTGAGCGGTTAAGCCAGAGAAAGTGGCCTTCGCGAGTACTTCCTGGTAACTCCGATGATCGCCGCCAGATGCGTGCGGTTTGGGATGCAGCTGCCCCGGATGAGTTCCTACACTTTAATTACGATGCTGGCGATCTGCGTCTGATCGGTCTGGACTCCACGCTGGCGAATACATCCGCAGGTAGCGTAGTCAACCATATTGCCTGGCTGGAGCAACAACTCCGGGATATCCATACGTCACCAGCGCTGCTATTTCTGCATCATCATGTTTTTGCATCGGGGATCCCCTCGCTGGACGAGACGATGTGTGCAGGGGCTGCGGAACTGGCCGCGCTGATCAGGCGTATGCCCGGCAAGGTTCTGGCAATTGCCACCGGGCATGTCCATCGGCCGATAGCGGGTTCTTTAGCCGGGGTTCCGGCTTATATCTGCGGTTCGCTGTGCCCGGCGAATCCCG
Source organism: Pantoea sp. X-Soil-TKNS-1211 (assembly GCF_059730495.1). Taxonomy (NCBI): domain Bacteria; kingdom Pseudomonadati; phylum Pseudomonadota; class Gammaproteobacteria; order Enterobacterales; family Erwiniaceae; genus Pantoea; species Pantoea sp. X-Soil-TKNS-1211. The sequence goes on along the minus strand of NZ_AP035957.1, from coordinate 243,563 downwards.
TCTGGTTTGGTACAGATACGGTTCCCCCGGTTAACGACCCTCCGGCACTAATGATTCATCGCTATGTCGATAATGTGCTGACCAGTCACCATGTTTCCATCTAACACTCGTGCACATTCCGTAACGGTGGAGGGTATAACATGCATTACGAAGATGTTCTCCAGTTCTGGTTCAGTCATACCAGCAAAGATAAATGGTTCAAAAATGAACAGGCGTTTGACGACGAAATACGCCGGTTATTCGGCTGTTGCTGGGAGTCAGCCTGCCGAGGAGAACTGTTTACCTGGCGTGAGAATCTGTATGGCCGCCTTGCTGAAATCATTGTTCTCGACCAATTTTCCCGCAACCTGAATCGCCAAAGTAACACCGCCTGGCGTCAGGATGGCATGGCCTTGATCCTCGCTCAGGAGGCATTAAACATTGAGGGATGGGAATATCTCACGCTCGACGAAAAGGGGTTTATGTTAATGCCGTGGATGCATTCAGAGTCTGCGGAAATTCATGAAAAAGCGGTAGAACTGTTTGCGCAGCTTAAAGGTGGCTCGTATGCGCAAAGTGAGCGGGAACATCGCGAAATTATCTTGAGGTTTGGCCGCTATCCACATCGTAATGCGTTATTGGGTAGGGCGTCATCGGCCGATGAACAGGCCTTTCTGGAGAAACAGCGTTTATCTTTCTTTTGAATTCGGCCACGTATCCAGGAACTATACATATGCTTAGCATCTGCCTATACTGTACATATGCGCGTGGTGCGCTTTGGTCAGGCCGAACGGCCAGGAGAATATGATGAGAACCGTTTCGATTTTTAAAAATGGTAACAATCGCGCTATTCGTTTACCGCGCGATCTCGATTTTGAAGGTGTTAGTGAACTAGAGATTATTCGTGAAGGTGACAGCATTATTTTACGCCCTGTTCGGCCTACCTGGAGTTCGTTCAGTCAATTTGAAAAGGCTGACTCAGATTTTATGACAGAGCGCGGGGACATTGTCAGCGACGAAGGACGCTTTGAACTGTGAATAAGACCTACATGCTGGACACGAACATCTGCTCATTTATCATGCGTGAGCAACCGGAGGCGGTGATCACTCGTCTTGAGCAGAGGGTGTTGCGCGGTCACCGTATCGTGGTGTCCGCTATCACCTACGCTGAAATGCGCTTTGGCGCGATTGGCAAGAAGGCTTCTCCGCGGCATGCGCTGCTTGTTGATGCATTCTGCGCTCGTCTTGATGCTATTCTTCCCTGGGACAAGGCGGCTGTTGATGCGACCACGGAGATCAAGGGATGGCTGGCAAGCGCCGGAACCCCCATCGGACCTAACGACACCGCCATAGCCGGACATGCAGTGGCTACAGGTGCCATTCTGGTCACCAACAATACGCGAGAGTTTGAGCGGGTCACTGATTTGTTGTTGGAGGACTGGAGTCGATCATAAAACACGAAAGGTGAATTGAAGGAGCAGACGCGCTGCTTTGTGGTGCCCCCCGTCAATATTGAATGTGCACCGTTTCCCTCTCTGGCATCCTCTGAGTAAAAAATTTTTTTGTTGCGGGAATAAACCTGCCGCCCATTCGTCTTATTCGCTCAATGTGAGCAGGGTGAGCAAAAAAATGATTCCAACTCCACTTTCTACCGGTCAGAAAATGCGGCGTTTGTTGCTGATCGGTCTGGTTCCACTGGTTGTACTTGTGTTGTTCTTATGGGCTGGTGGTTGGCTGACGCCAGCACGACTAACCTCCGACAAACTGGTTTCGGTGTTGCAGCAAGCGGGCGGTGAGCATCCGGGTTATCGCCGCAATCATGCCAAAGGGATCTGCGTGATTGGCACATTTGCTTCCAACGGCAATGCCAGTGGGTTATCGCGCGCGACGCTTTTCGCGCCGGGTGAGACCCCGGTGACCGGACGCTTCGCTATCGCAGGCGGCAACCCGTCAGCGCCGGATTATGCGGTACCGGTGCGCAGCATGGCGTTAGCTTTTCAGCAGCGAGATGGCGAGCAATGGCGCACCGGAATGAATGCCATGCCGTTGTTTCCGGTGGCAACCCCTGAAGGTTTTTATGAGCTGCAAACCGCCACGCTTCCCGATCCGGCGACGGGCAAACCTGATCCGCAAAAGGTAGGGGCCTTTGTGGGAAAACATCCTGAATTTAAGGCGTTTCTGGCCTGGGCGAAGCAATATGTCCCATCGTCAAGCTGGGCCAGCGATCGTTTCAATAGTCTGAATGCGTTCCGGTTTATCGATAAAGCGGGCGCGGCACATCTGGTGCGCTGGAGTATGGTGCCCCATGCCGACTATCAGCCGATTAGTGCCACGGATAAAAATGATAAAGATTTTCTCCAGCAGGACCTGCAACAACGCCTGAATCAGGGACCGCTGAAATGGGACCTCGTGATCACCGTCGCGCAGCCGGGTGATGATGGCAGCAATGCGACCAAAGTCTGGCCTGCCGATCGCCAAACCATCAATGCCGGGACCCTGGTGTTAACCCGCGCGTTGCCGCAGCAACAGGGACCGTGCAACGACATCAATTATGATCCCCTGATCCTTCCTGATGGGATTGCCGCATCCAATGATCCGTTACTCAATGCGCGTTCGGCGGCGTATGCCAAATCTTATAACCTGCGTACACGTGAACAGGCGGGGACCCACTTATGAAACATGTCGGCTATTTTCACCCTGTGCTGCGTCTTATCCATTGGTTAATGGCGGCCGCGATTGTGGCGATGCTGTTTATTGGCGTGGCGATGGTCGCCACCGTGTCATCGCTGCATAGCCTGCTGGTCACGGTCCATAAACCGTTGGGGCTGATGATTTTGGTGCTGGTGGTAGTGCGTCTGTGGCTGCGCTTTGCTACCGTCACCCCGGCATTACCCGCTTCTCTACCCGGCTGGCAGCGAGGCATGGCGCATCTCTCGCACTGGGCGCTGTATGCGATGATGCTGATTCAGCCGTTGATCGGCTGGGCGATGTTGTCTGCGGCGGGAATGCCAATCTCTTTAGGTGGCAAATGGTTGCTACCGCCGATTTTGCCAGTGGATAATGACTGGTATGCCATACTGCGTCCTCTGCATACCCTGGTGGCGTTGATGTTGTTTATCACCGTACTGCTGCATTTAGCCGCCGCTCTATTCCATGCGCTGATACTGCGCGATGGGGTTTTTTCGAGTATGTCGGGCGCTCGCAGACGCTAAAGGATCACCATGTCACAACTGACCGATGATGAAATCCGCCAGGTGATGCCACATCTGGAACGCTTTGCGCTGTGGTTGACCCGCAATCCGCACAGCGCGGAAGATTTGGTACAAAGCTGCCTGACGAAAGCGTTAACCCGCCAGCGGCAGGGCGAGGGTGAACAGAGTCTGCGTGCCTGGCTGTTTGCTATTCTTTACCGTCAGTTTGTTGATGGCGAACGGCGGCGCAAACGTTATATGAAGCTGCTGACTTTTTTCACTGGTGAGGAGATGTTCACCCAATCCACCGAGTCAATGGCGATTGCCGACGATACGCTGGCGGTTTTTGCGGCATTACCCACGGATTATCGCGTCATTTTGTTGCTGGTGAGCGTTGAGGGACTGAGCTATAAAGAGGCGGCCGAAACGCTGGATATCCCACTCGGGACCGTGATGTCGCGGTTATCGCGTGGACGTAAGTTGCTGCATGAGCAGTTGGAAGGTAAGGCGACGCCGTTGCCGCTAAGGAGACTAAAATGACTTTGCCACCGGATGAACACGATCTCCATGCCTGGATGGATGGCGAAGCGGATGAGGCAACGGCAGAGCGCGTTGAACGCTACCTGAAAGAAAACCCGCAGGCCGCTGCGCAAGTTGCCGGTTGGCGGGCTGACGCGCAACAATTACGTCAGGCCATCAGCCGGCATACGCGGGTGGTTGACCGCCCCCATCTGCAATACCTGCGGCGTCAGATGCGGCAACAACGGTTACGGCAACTGTCGACGGCATGCATGCTGGTGCTGGCGGTAAGTGTCGGTGGTTTCACCGGTTGGCACCTGAAAGAGTCGCAGGTCATTACCAGCCCGCAGCCGATGGAAGACGCGGTGCAGGCTTATAAGATCTTTGATAATCAGACACAAACCCCGATGGACGTGATGGCGAGCCAGCACGCCGAACTGAGCAGTTGGGTGGCGCGTTATTTTATCAACGGCGATCCGCCGCCCAATCTTGAACAGTTTGGCTTCAGGTTGGTGGGGGCGCGGCTGATGGCGACGGCGCAGGGGCCCGCCGCGTTGATAATGTATCAGGACCCACAGGGAACACGGGTAGGGTGGTATATCCGCCCGCTGGACCCGGTGAAATTACCGCATGGTGAGCGCCGGGCCGACGATGTCATGGCACAGTACTGGAGTGATGAGCACTACAACTATGCCCTGGTGACGCCGATCAACTCGTCCGGGGTGAGTGGGTTGCGTAAGGCGATGTCGCTGGCAACGAGTTAGGTAGGGTTCTCGTCGCCCCCCGAGAGTGGGGGGCGATGATCATTACAAGTTGGTTTTGAAGAATGACGTCAGCTTAGCGAAGGGGATCAGGTCGGTACGATCGTAGAGATCGACATGGCCTGCGTTGGGAACGATATACAGCTCTTTAGGCTGCGCAGCGCGTTTATAAGCGTCTTCACTAAATTCTTTTGAATGTGCCTGATCACCGGTAATAAATAACATCGGACGTGGTGAAATAGTTTCAATGTCGTTAAATGGATAGAAATTCATAAATTTGACGTTACTGGTCAGCGTCGGGTGCGTAGTGAATTGCGACGTGGTGCCTTTTGGCGTGAATTCCCCTCGTGGCGTGCGGTAAAAATCGTAAAACTCCTTCTCTATTGGCGATGAACTGGCATCGATGTTATGCACGGTGCCGCTGGTGTACTGGGTTGCCCCGCCAGTGAATTCAACATAACGCTGCTCAGCGGCGTCAGCGATGATCTTCTTACGTTGTTCAAGGGTTAACGAGTGATGCAGTGCGTTGCGATTGGCTGAACCCATGTCATACATGCTGACCGTGGCAATGGCTTTCATGCGGGGATCGATTTTTGCCGCACTGATAACAAAACTGCCACTGCCACAGATCCCTAGCACACCGATGCGCTTGCGATCGATAAAGGTGCGGGTGCCGAGATAATCCACTGCGGCACTGAAATCTTCGGCGTAGATGTCGGGTGACACCGCATTGCGTGGCTGTCCGGCACTTTCTCCCCAGAAGGAGATGTCGATGGCCAGAGTGACGAATCCTTGCTCCGCCAGCTTTTGTGCGTACAGATTGGAGCTTTGCTCTTTCACCGCCCCCATCGGGTGACCCACAATGATCGCCGGGTGTTTGGTGTTCTGGTCGAGGCCGACCGGCATAAACAGATTACCCGTGACATCCATCTGATACTGATTTTTGAAGGTGACCTTTTGGCTCGTGACCTTATTACTGTGATAAAAGTTATCTGCACCGTGCGACATATCGGCACTGGTAGCCGCGAATGCACTGAATAACAATCCCAGAAGTAGTGTGAATCTCTTCATTATAAATTTCCTGATGGTTATGAAAGAACAAGGATTTAGGGTTGTGCTCTTTTAGCCAGCTGCCTGGTCAGGATGGCAGCCAACAGTAATATTCCGGCGCTCAGTACAAAGCTGGCGCGATAGCCGTTGGTATCAAAAGCAAGGCCGCCTGCGGTGGAACCGAGCGCAATCGAGAGCTGTACGACGGCGACCATTAATCCTCCACCGGCTTCGGCGTCCTGCGGCAGGGTATTTGCTACCCAGCTCCACCAGCCCACGGGTGCCGCAGTTGCGATCAATCCCCATAATCCGAGCACCGGGAGTACCAACCAGGCATGTGTGCCAGCGCCGGTCAGTACCACCGCCAGCAGCGCCATCAGCAAAGGAATCGCGACCAGAGTCGAAAAGAAGCCGACTTTTAACGCGCTGTTAATCATCAGGGTGCCAAGAAAACCGCAGACACCAATGAACAACAAGATCAGTGAAAGTTGTGTTGGGCTAACCTGAGTCACCGTTTCGAGGAAGGGGCGCAGATAGGTGAACAGCGCAAACTGCCCCATAAAAAACACGCCACAGGCTGCCATCCCCATCACCACTGCGGGTCGTTTCAACAGCCCGAAGATAGGAGTCTGCTTGCCTGAAGCGGGTATCACACGCATGGCAGGGAGGGCGAGGCATTGCCAGATCAATGCCAACAGGGAGACAGGAATGAGCAACAAGAATGCGCCTCGCCATCCGATCATGGCTCCGAGAAAACTCCCTAACGGGGCGGCTACCACGGTTGCCAGCGCATTACCGCTGTTGAAGATCGCCAGGGCGCGCGCTACACGCTGTGGCGGCACTAAGCGGATGGCGGTAGCAGCAGACATGGACCAGAACCCCCCGATAGCGATGCCAATCAGCGCTCTACCGGCCATATAGGTCAGATAGTCTTGCGCCAGACCAATAATCGCGGAGGAAAGGGTCATCAGCACAGTCATGCCGAGCAATACATGCTTGCGGTTGAGGCCTCGCGCTAACGTTGCAACCGCAAGACTGGTGACGACGGCAAAAGCACCGGATACAGATATGCCCTGTCCGGCGAGTCCTTCACTCACCCGAAGATCACTAGCCAGCGGGCTGAGCAAACTCACAGGCATAAACTCTGAGGCGACGAGGGCGAAGACACACAATGTCATTGCCATGACCCCGCTCCAGTTCGCCGTTTCTCGGGTTGGCTCATGGGTTAACTCGCGTGTTGCATCCGTCATAACCGGTTTTTCCTCCGCATAGGTTTCATGGTTTTCCTGTCGTTACCTTTTTTCGCCATAAGTGTTCCCGCATGCGGATAACGCATGTGTAGACCGGTTGATCAAGGGTTGCTGATTTTGCTTATAACCGTGTCGCGACGGGGTTTGCTGAGCGGGTTACGTCATAACTGGTGATGGGATAAATATGACAGCTGTGGCAAAGTATGACTAGCTAATGGATTATTACTGAGCTTATAAGTACAACTTATAAATTCTGAGGAGTTGGGGATGTTCAGGCGCAACCTAAATGATCTGATTTCTTTTATCACCGTGGCGCGCGAGGGCAGTTTTACGCGTGCAGCAGCCTTGTTAGGCGTGACGCAACCTGCGTTAAGCCAGTCAGTCACGGCATTAGAAACCCGGTTACAAATTCGATTGTTGACCCGCACCACGCGCAGGGTTGCACCCACAGCAGCGGGGGAAAAACTATTGCAGTCCATCGGTCAGCATTTTGACGAGATTGAGCTGGAGCTGGAAAACCTCACGGAACTGCGTGAGAAGCCAGCAGGAACGGTGCGTATTACCTGTGGTGATCATGTATTGCGTACGACCCTGTTACCAAAACTTTCCCCGCTGATGCACCAGTACCCGGATATCAATATTGAATTTAACGTTAATTACGGTTTTACCGATATTGTTGCAGACCGGTTCGATGCCGGGGTACGGCTGGGTGATACTATCGATAAGGATATGGTCGCTGTGCCGATTGGACCTCCTTTACGTATGGCGGTCGTTGCATCACCTGAATATTTTGCTACCAATCCGCCGCCACAGACACCACGCGATCTGACACATCATAAGTGTATCAATCAACGAATGGTAAGCTCCGGTGGTCTGTATGTCTGGGATTTTGAGCATGAAGGCAAGCAGGTGAATGTCCGGGTGGACGGACAGGTTTTATTTAATACGTCATTGCATGTCGTCGATGCGGCGTTGGCGGGGCATGGTATTGCCTGGTTGCCTGAGGAGGAGTTTTCACCCTATATCAGCGAAGGCAAACTGACGCGTGTGTTGGAAGAATGGTGTCCCGCCTTTGCCGGCTATTATCTTTATTATCCCAGCCGCCGCCAGCCTTCTACCGCATTTACCCTGGTAGTGGATGCGCTTCGATACAGAACACTTTCTGCAGGAAAAAAATAACAGAGTATTTTGCCAATCAATTCTGCCCTGTATGCTGCTGTAGGTTAATGGAGAAGACAACGGAGGTTTACAATGGCAAAGAATGCGAATTTCGACAGGAAGAAAGAACGTGCACTGGAAATAATGGCCGCGAAGGGCATGTGGCGTAGCAATTATGCGCCGCCACTGCATCGTCTGTTATGGAAACTGGGGGTAAATATTCCACCACCGCCCTTTACCTTCTTCTGGACCAATGTGTTGCTGTTCGGTCCCGGTTTTGGTCTCACCTGGGGGATATTAATGTGGTTTACCACCTGGCAACCTCAGTGCGCGAGTCTTACCACTGCTTTACTCTCTTCTGTCATGGCGGGTTTATTCTTCGGGCTGATGATGGCCGCGTTTCACCGCTGGCGTAAATACGTGAACAGGCTTCCTGAGTGGGGGAAATTGTAAAAAGTCGCTGGAAGATTTCCCTGATTTTAGTCAGATATGCTCAGGGAAAATAAGTGAATTAAGAACATGGTCCTGCCAGCTGCCGTTGATTTTGAGGTAGGACTTTGCATAACCCTCCCGGCTAAAACCAAGCTTCGTCAGAGTATTGCTACTTCGCAGGTTAGTGGGAAGATGATTCGCCATCACCCGATGCAAACCATATTCTTTCTGCACATGCGTGAGCGCCATCTCCAGCGCTTCGTGCATTAACCCTTTGCCCTGATATGTTCTGTCCAGGGAAAAGCCCAGATAGCACGCCTGAAAAACGCCATACACGAAATTGGTAAAGTTGATGCTGCCAATAATTTTGTCTTCACCTTTCGGCGTAAAAACCAGCAGCAGGTTTTTCCTTGCGGTAAAATCGGCGGTTGCATCGGCAATCCGCTGACGGGTGTGTTCAAGGGTGAAATATTCTTCCGCGCGTACGGGTTCAAAGGGGGCGAAATGATCCCGGTTATTGACTAAAAAGGCGAGATAAGCCTCAGCGAGATTTTCTGTCAGCAGATAAATATCGGTACGTGTGGTTGCAAGCAAAGTCATTTTCTTCCCTGAAGCACAAGTGTAATTATCGGGATTATAGGTTATTTCATCTCACTACTTCAAAAGTTAACTCTCGTGGGAGGAGCCGAACTTTCCATTACAACCTTTTTTTTTAATCCACATCAGGGCATCTGTCGCAGGCAGGGGGCGGGAAAAATGGAAACCCTGAAACAGCTGGCATCCCATTTTTTTCAGGTATTCGAAATACTCTTCATTTTCGATCCCCTCGGCGAGCACGTTTAACCCCATCTCCCGGGATAGTTCGATGGTTTTTTGTACCACGATGGATGCTGATTCATTTTTGAATACCTGCATAATAAGTGACTTATCGATCTTGATATCATCAACAGCGAAATCACTGATTGATTTTAACGATGAGTACCCAACACCAAAGTCATCAATCGCCCATTTGATGCCCAGTCCACTAAAGCGTTGCATAACGTCGGCAATTTTTTCCTGGTCGTAGATAAACGTGGTTTCGGTAATTTCAAACTTGATTCTTTCCGGGCGGATTTTGCTGTTTGAAAGCGTTAGTAGAGTATCCTGAGTAAAGTCTCTGTGCATCAACTGTAACGGGCTGATATTGATGGAGAAGGCGATGTCACCGAGGTTGTGGAGGCGCTCCCAATCAGCAACCTGGCGTAATGTCTGTTCCATTACCCATCTTCCGATATCGATGATCAAACCACTTTTCTCCGCAATCGGAATGAAGACTTCAGGTGAGATAAACCCTTTGGCCGGATGTTTCCAGCGCAGCAGGGCTTCAAATCCAATCAATACTTTATTACTGTCCAGCTGTGGTTGGTAATACAGTTGTAATTGGTTTCTCTCAATGGCCAGGGAAAGCTCGCGTTTAATTAAGTCGGTTTCAGAGTAGTTCCCACGTGCGGTAAAAACGGCCAGCAAAAGCGCCACGACGGGAACAGAACAGTTGGCGATATAGAAACCGGACACATGCGCCATATCAGTCTGGAAGCGACCATCCTGCCATATGGTGCCGGTGGAGACAAAAAACAGGTAAACCAGCAGGCAAATCAAGGGGAATACCTGCTTTAAATACCCGGATTGCTGTCGTAACACCAATGCGGCACCAATTGTCAAGGCAACAAGGTAATTGTATTCTGAATGCTTAGCGAAATCATGATTATTATCAAATAAACAAAGCAGGATGATGCTAATCAACAAGCCATGAGAAATAATATATATGTGTCGATTAATCTTGTTCCAGAAGGCAGCGGCTGAAATATAGACACCCAGGACTGTAGTCATACAATAAAAGAGGAATATAAAGCGATCGCCGAGGGTGAAATTTAAGATGGCCATATATAATCCGGCCAGAATGCTGGAGATGCCAGAGATGAGAATGGTCATGCGCAGTTTTCTCTCGGCACTATTTCCCTTTAGAATAAAGGGTAAGTTTTTTATTTTTGAGTACCTGGTGGAAAAATAAGCATTCATTCTCTGTGCTCTTTTTTGATGTTATAGGTGATGATCAATCATACTATAGCGAGATTGCAGTTGTTGGACGTTATGATTTTTTTAGCATTATTTCATCGGGAGAGAGGATATTTCGCTTTTAAAGATATATCTTGCAAGGGGGATCGATTGAGGCTGGCTGGGCAGTAAAATGGGATTTGCAGAGGTGGGGTGACCTAACCCTATTTCATCCGAGCCTTTAATTCCACAGGAGAAAAGGCTCGGATATTTGCAACTAGTTCAGGTTAATCAACGCCAGATCATGTGCTCCGCTATACAGATCATTTCCCAGGTTGGCTTTATCGTCGTCCACCTGGAAACGCGTGACCGACTGTTGCAGGTTCACCACCTGTTCTTGCAGCGAGCTGGCTGCCGTTGCCACCTCAGACACCAGCGAGGCATTCTGCTGAGTGACACCATCCATCTGCTGAATGGCGATATTGATCTGCGAGATACCGCGTGTCTGCTCACCGGAGGCGAGCATCACTTCATCCATAATCTCGACCACTTTCTTCACATCAACCATGACTTCATTCATGGTGACACCCGCCTGTTTCACCAGCCCGGAACCCTGCTCAATACTGCTGAGCGAGTCATTGATCATGGTGCCAATTTCTTTCGCCGCCGTGGCGCTGCGCTGCGCCAATACGCGAACTTCTGATGCTACCACAGCAAACCCACGCCCAGCTTCTCCGGCACGTGCCGCTTCAACGGCGGCATTCAGCGCCAGCAGGTTGGTCTGGAAAGCAATGCCGTCAATAACACCGACGATGTCACCAATTTTGGCTGAACTTTTCTCAATCGAACTCATGGTGGATACCACTTCAGACACCACGTTGGCACCACGGGAAGCGGAATTTGAGGCTTTCTGTGACAGCGCATTCGCCTTGCGGGTGTTGTCTTCGTTATTTTGCACAGTCGCCATAATCTGCTCCATGCTGGAGGCGGTTTCATCCAGTGAAGCGGCCTGTTGCTCGGTGCGACTGGAGAGGTCGATATTGCCGGAGGCGATCTCTTCCACACCGGTTCCGATCGCATCTGTACCGTTGCGTACCAGCAGAACCATATTTTCCAACCCATCGCGCATGCGCTGTACGGCTGCAAACAGTTGGGCTATCTCGTTTTTCCCGCTGATATCAATGCGTGCGCGTAGATCACCTTCCGCAATGCGGTCAAAAACATTAATCACATTATTCAGCGGCTTGACGATCAAATTGGTCATCACCGACCAGGCCAGACCGGCCAGCACCAGGGCGCAGGCAATGGAGAAGTACAACACAAACTCCATGCGTTTCACCCGGTCACTGGAGTCGTCATAGGCGACATCAATGCTTTTCAATTTAAAGGCAACCAGGGCTTTGGAGGCGGTATCAAAGGCACCATACAAGGCTGTCGACTTTCCGGCGCGCTGACGATATTCGTCCAGCTTACCGGCTTCCAGCGCGTCAAAGGCCGGGTTAATGAACTCTTTCATCAATGCATCACGGGTCGTCGCCATTTCTGCCGCAATCGGACGTTCTTCTGCCGATTGCGGATATTTCAGGTAGTCCTGCCATTTCGCGCTGGCGCTATCAATTTTGCCGCGAGCGCGCTCCAGTGCCACTTTGGCTTTTACTGTGTCGCCGCTACCCATCAGTGATTCATATAAACGCAAATCCAGTCGGCCACGTAATAAAAGCTCTGAACTTTCATTCAGCGCCACTAATCCCGGCAAAACTTCGGTATCCACTGTGGCAAAGGATTTATTCCCCGACTGCACGGCAAATAATCCCAGAATGCCTACGAAGAGTAACAGTGCAGTCAGTGAAAAGATCATTATGCTGAGTGCAGTGCGGATCTTTATTCTACGAAACATAGAGTATTCCCTGCTAACGATTAAATGATGAAATGGAGAATGCGGTCGAAAATAAATCCCTTATTAAAACGGGAAGTAACCGGGGTTACTTCCTGACAAAGAAAGATATTAATGACTTTCCGTTGCGACGGGCGTATGTGCTAAGAACGTTTTCAGTTTTTCATGATAAAACTTTGCCTGCATCATGGTGCCATGCCCGCTGGTTTCCGCACTCGCCGGGATAAGCAGCAATTCAGCCTGTTTTATCTGATGTAATTCGCCCTGGAGAATGCCGGTTTCAACCGGGTTACGTTCATCATCCGCTGAATTAATAATTAACATCGGCGCTTTGATATGATTCAGGGCAGGCAGCGCATTATAATTTGCCGATGAACTCCAGATATAAATGAGGTCGTTAGCATCGGCGGTGACCGGTGCTGCAAGACGTTCATCAACCAGCTTATCCGCTAGCGCGCGCGTAGGTGCTTTGTGTTGATACGCCAGCGTACCGCCTGTGGTGGCGATACTGAACATGATATTGGCGGTTTTCAGTGTCGCAGGCTGCTGGCGATAATTGCCTTCGGCCCAGGTGGGATCACCTTTGATCGATTCGACCAACATGCGGCGCAGCATCCAGTTACGACCGGACAACTCATTGGGTTGTGAGGCCATTGGTACCAGCGCGTCCATCATCGCCGGGTATTTTTCACCCCATAGCCAGGTTTGCATACCTCCCATAGAATATCCCATCACCAGGCGGAGATGAGAAATACCCAAACCCTCTTTAATTAAACGATATTGTGCGGTCACCATATCGTCATAATCGTAGTGAGGGAATGCCATGCGCAAACCATCCGAAGGCTTGGATGACTTTCCGGAACCAATACTTTCCGGGATGATAATAAAATATTTGCTGCTATCCAGCGCCTGTCCCGGACCAAATAACTCACCGGCAAAACCCTGAGCAAGTAACGCTTTAACGGGCTGATTAGTTCCGTGAAGTAATAATACCGCAGGTTTACTGCGATCGCCGATCGTGTAGTAATGAATGCGCAGATCTTTCAGTTTTTCGCCGTTATTAAAGGTAAATTCTTTGGCGACCCAGTCAGCTTCTTTTGGTGCGGGTGATGAATTTGCTGCCTGACTTAAAGGTGATAAAGCTAACAGAATGGCACCCGCCACTCCTGATATCGTGCGACTAATCATAAAAGCAACTCTTAAGTTATATGTAGTCCCCTGGAGGCCTGATATTAGTTTCAATTAAGAAAAATCCCAATGAACATCAACGACATCAGGGAAAAAACACACAATGCTCTTTATTTTTGAGTTTTAACAAGACGATTTTTAGTCGGTTTTTCTTAGGATAATACATCCGTGTATTATTTCTGCCGTTCTCATCAGGTGCTTAGTTCAGCCAGAAACACGAAAGTCTCCTCTTTTCTCCCGTGCATCTATCGTGTTGCTTAAGCGTGGTAGCTTTGGCTATTTCTTCTTACTAAACAGAATAAACAGGCCGTTACTGTGCGCTCTGGATGGCAGCCAGCGCATGATCTAACCGCGCCCACTATCGCCGCACAATGCCGGGATGCTCAAACGCGTACATTTTTCGATGCATATGCACGCAGCCGTCCGGCATACAAATCGCATAGGAATTGTAATTAAGCCCGTCTTCTCCGCGTTCGGTACTGCCAGCTCGGTAATCTGTTGGGCCGTCAGGTCGGGAACGTGCCAGTAGCCGGTGAGACACATTTCCGGAAAGGCCAGAATCTTAATACCCTGCTGGATAAAGTCTTTCATCACGCAACCGGCCATGACGCAACAGATTCAGCCAGCCAGCGGTGGTGTTACTGATTCTGCTGCGTGATAACTTTCTGAGTGTGGTTTGCCCCCCGACAATTGATTTATATCTAACGAATGGAGATATCCCAATTGCCATTGATGCTGCAAAACTCTTATTTTTGTTTGGGAAGCGTTAAAAGCCCAAGACCACTGGATCAGGTATGTTAGGATAGCCGCTTTTATTTTCACCAGACTCTCCAGCTAACATTTGGTCGATAAAAAGATGCAGGAAGAAATTAAACAATATATCTCTGTCATTCTTAAAGAATGGCAGCCTTTACGCGCAGAACTGCCACAAGATGTCATCGTCATTCTGCGAAATATTGCCGAAGAACAATCAGACAATTTAGCTCATCGATTTTATGAAGGTTTGTTTAAAGATCCGGCAATTGCCAGGCATTTGTCCTATGAGTTGGTAGAGGAACAACTGAGTCGTTCCCTGTCTAAATGGGTAAAGGCAATTTTGACTCAGGACGAAAGTCAGTTTGAAGCACTGGGACAACAGCAATATCACGTTGGTGGAGTACACGCCCGCATCGGTATTCCGGTAGAGTTTGTCCAGCGTGGTGCCCGGCAGCTTAAATATGGCATTTATGACTATATAACCGACCATAATATTGCCACTTATCTGGGTTTGCAGGTCATGCATTATGCCGCGATGGCCATTGATATTGCGATCGAAATGATGAGTCACGCCTATGCGATGTCACACTATCGTGCAACGCGCAATGAAGAAGCCTATCGCATGCATGTATTGATGAATAACGCTTATCAGGAACAAGGCAAACAACAGTCTGCACTTTCCAACTGGGAAAACTCCGTTATCTACGGGTTGGTCAGTGGTATTCACCAGAAGGAACCTTTGATTAAAATTTCCGAATCCAATTTTGGCTTATGGTTCCGCCATAAATGTGCGCGTCAGTTTGGTGAAAATGATCAGATTCAACAAATACGCCAACTGATGACAACCATTGACGAAAAGATGGCTGGCCTGGATATTACGGCAGAAATACCCGTAGAGAAAATGCAGGATTTGTTGCGCATCATCCATGCCTGCTGTCAGAAAATTGGCACCTATATGGAAATGCTGTTCAATGACGTATCACATATGCAAGACGGTAAAGATGTACTGACGAATTTACTGAATAAGCGTTATTTGCCGATTGTCCTGAAACACGAAGTCAGCCTGGCGATGGAAAATCATTTGCCATTGTGCGTAGCGATTATTGATGTCGACTTTTTCAAGAAGGTTAATGATGAATGGGGACATTCTGTTGGTGATCGTGCGTTAACGCATGTGGCCAACTTACTTAGCGATAATATTCGCGCCAGTGATTACGTGTTCCGCTACGGTGGGGAAGAGTTCCTGATTGTATTGGTGGAAGCGGGGCAGTCCGAGGCGTATACCCTGCTGGAGCGTATTCGTCGCATCGTCAGCAGCACGCCTTTTGAGGCGGTTTCCGGCAAAAACATCCCGATCACGGTGAGTATTGGCTTTACCGTCCATGATGGACACCCGGACTATAATCAGTTACTCAACCGGGCTGATGTTGCGTTGTATGACGCTAAACGCAACGGCAGGAATCGTATCGAGCAGCACAGGTAAGGGTATCTGCATGACCAGACATAAACTGCTTAAGTTTCGTTTGCAGATGCTGGTCAGTCGTCTCACAAAGAGTTGGGTGGGTTTCCGTGTCGCGCTGGTTCATCAAGTCTTTACTGTTCAGGTAATTATCGCCTTACTGTTGTCGGTTATGGTTTCCGACGCGCTGCACCTTGCTTATCCTGGTTGGGCTGCACTGAGTAGTTTCGCGGTTATGAGCCAGTCTGTGCGTGTGAGTATAACACGCGCGCTACATCGGGTTCTTGGGAGCGTTATCGGCGGACTCACTGCTTTGATTCTGGTGCCGGTTCTGGCTTTCAGCCCTTATCTCTTGATCTTGTTTTGTGCGCTCTCTGGGGGAGTGGCGGTCTGGATAGCGGCGACGTCTTCCCGTGCCTATGCCTGGGTGTTGGGAGCCGTCACGGCAATGATGGTGCTGGCTGAAGCGCAAACGGGTGAAGAGACTCAGGCGCTATTCAGCTTTACGTTGGCACGTCTTGAAGAGGTTATAATTGGTTGTGCGTGTTGTGTTTTTACGGTGCTACTCTTCCAACCCCTTAATCCCCCTCAACCCGACCCGGTTCTGCATCAGGATTCACCTGAAGGCAAGATAACCCCGTCCTTGCGCCTTGAGCTTGCCATACCGGCTGCGATCACCTTAGCGCTGGTCGCAGCAATATTGTTGAGATTTGATATGTCGGGCTTCTGGCAAGCGATGGTTTCCGTGCTGGCAATCTTGATTCTGCCCAACACCAACAAGGACAGAACGTCATTGGTAAAACAACGCATGCAGCAGCGTTTTGCCGGTTGTTTTATTGCCGCAGGAC
This sequence comes from Pantoea sp. X-Soil-TKNS-1211, assembly GCF_059730495.1. Classification (NCBI taxonomy): domain Bacteria; kingdom Pseudomonadati; phylum Pseudomonadota; class Gammaproteobacteria; order Enterobacterales; family Erwiniaceae; genus Pantoea; species Pantoea sp. X-Soil-TKNS-1211. The sequence continues at coordinate 227,044 of NZ_AP035957.1, read as the reverse complement.
TGAGCCTGCTGCTATTGCCGCTATTACATGGATCCCCACCGGTTTACATTATTACGCTGGTAGCGGGATTATGGCTGGGGTGTCAGTGGCAACAGAAAACCCCGGACATGAGTTATTTAGGTCGTCAGTTTACCGTCGCCTGGATTATTGTTTTTATCCAGAATCAGTTGTGGCTCGCAGAACCCAAAACCGGGGTAATCAGGTGTCTGAGTATTTTAATGGCCGTGATGGTGCTTGCCCTGGTGATGGTTGCGGGCCACTGTCTGGTAAAAATAATGAAAAAATCGCCGGTTAAGTCAGGCTCTTGATCGGTTCGCACCTAGCGGAAGCTCCATTGCACGCTGATGACAAATACGGCGGGTAAAATAATCCCGCTCTCAATGGCAAAGTAATCGGTGAAGTTATATTGGACGGCATGATAAATGTAAGGTGCGAAGCCGATGCCGGTGACTTTTTCGAAGGAGTGATAAACCCCTTCATCGCCACAGTGACTGAAGGCGTCGAAGAAGAATTCCCCGGTGTAGCCGTACACTCCTTTAAAGGTCCAGCTGCTGTCCTTTATCCAGTCCCTGCGTACACCTAATGCGATACAACGATCGCCGTAGCTGTTTTTCAACGTTCCGGCCAGAAAGCTGTAATCTGAATCGGCGGAAAACTTTCTCTCAGCGGAAAAAAAGGCGTTATCAAACTTTTCGGTGTAAAGACCGTGATTGCCAATGATGTGATATACAAAAGATCCGGTATTAACGGAATATAAACTTAGCTCGCTGTCTTCTTTCTGCACAGCCAGGACCGGGAGCGGTAGGATCAGACACAGTAATAACATCAGGCGTGCAGGCATCGTGGTTAACCCATAAGGCATGAAGGTGCTGTAACGCAACGGTAGCAAAGAATTACGCATTCCGCATCGGATTTGCTGATTTATCAGGATTTACCACGAGATCCAGCGATAACTTTTTAGCCCGGCATCGCGTGATCGGGTATATTCAGGCTTGGGTGCCAGGTGCAATAGGTTCGACAGCATAATCAAAAGGGAACTCAGGGTGAGCGGGAAAATTGATTATCAGATTGAGAAGTACAGTTTTACTGAAAGCGCTGAACCAGCAAGGCTGGTAAAGCAGTGGGAGGAAGTGCTGGAAGAATGCCGCCAGTGTCATGCGGGTGCTGAGGAGCGTCTGCGCATCGCTTTGCTGAACGTTGATTATGTTACCAGCTTTGAACTTCCCTTTAGATTGCTGCTGATTCGTGCACCACAACTGATCGCCGGACTGCGGGATGAGCTGCAAATCCAGCAGAAAAACGTGCTGTTCAACGGCAAGCGCTTTGGTTGCGTTTACAGCCTGAACACCGATTTAAGCCAAATACCGGACGAATTCCAGTATCGCCTGTCGACCCGCATCCGCAGAGTGGATGCAGCCGGTGGTAGTGCGGCACCTTACCAGCAAATTGCCAAAGAGGTTAAAGCCCCACGTGAACGACTGAAACTGGCGCTTGAGACGGGATTACCGGTGACGGCACTGGATGGGCTGTTCTGGTTTGGACTTCAACGCATTGCCGCCGAGGTGCAGAGATTGAGAAAAACGGGGATGCAGATTGTTACCGCAGAAACCGATGTCTTCGATACACTCACCGGGACAACCCGGCGCGTGCCTTATTACCAGCTTACCCGTTGAGTCGTTAACTGACACAGGCCTGAGACACCGCGAAGCTGTCTTCAAACAGCCGGAAACGGCTGATCAGGCCATCAGTGACGGTAAAATCAAACACAAACTCGGTCTCAATCAACTTGCCGGTGTTATTTACCCGTGAGGCCAGTTTGCCTGGCACCAGTACTCTGCTGCCCTGCGTCAGCATGCCACTGATTTCAAAATGCTCCGAGGTGATGTGCTCGCGAATCTGGCGATAAAATTCAGCTGCACCCGCTTTGCCCTGTTTGCGTCCTATCCACGGCACAGTGGCAACATCTCCGGCGATATACCAGTCAACATCATCGCTGACCAGGTCCGCGATGATTGATACATCCTGCGCGCTGGCGGCACGGTTAAAAAATTCCTCAATAACAGCTTCAGGTTGCTGTGCAGACATAATGTTCCTTCTGTTTTATCAACGTGAATATACCCAAGGTTCTAACCAGGATGAATAGCACCGTCAAATCAGATGGCACGGAATGCTTTATTCTTGGTCCGCCAACAATAACGCTGGAATTAAAAGCGAACTCGATGGGCGCATTGTGTGAGCGAGTATCACTGACGGCAGAGGCGCTGGGGCCATCCGCTGTGATAATTAATGATCGTTACCAGCAATATTTTGACCGTAATATCGCGCTGATTAAGCAACGACTGCAAGGGTTGCCAGACAGTGGACAGGTGACACTTTATCACAGCATGGGGTTACCACTGATGACCAGTGGCCGACCGTCGCTCAATCAGGACTGGATGGATTTAGCGGGTGCGCGTAATGTTGCGGAGCATTGGTTTAGTGCCAAAAGAAACGCATGATTTTTACCGCCAATTTTTCGGCATAGACCTTACGTCACAACAGATTCACAGCATTCTTAACCCTTAAGGCGAAGCTATTTTATCAATGCTTCGATTTCGGCCTTACATTGCATCAGCGAGCTAACTAAATGATCAAACTTCTCTTCAAAGCGAAGTGATGGAACGGCGAGGGAGAGAGCATAGTGATCATTTAAACCCAGTTGCAGATATACCCCAACGCCACAGACACCACGCGCGTGTTCCTCCTGGTCAATGGCGTAGCGACGCAACCGGGTTTCTCTGATGTCATCCAGAATCAATGGCAGGCTATGCAGGGTGTTATCCGTTCTCACATCTGGTCGCCCGCCGAGCACACCTTCAATTTGCTCGTCTGTTAATGTTGCCAGAATGGCCTTCCCGTGTGCTGTGCAGTGGCAGGGGAAGGCCGTACCGACGGCCGAGACGACGCGAAGCTCCTGATCTGAAACAAACTGACTGACGGATACCGCATGGCTACCCCGATACACACACAAGTCCACCGTCTCACGTGTGCGACGCCCCAGCGTTTCTATTGGAGAGCGAGACAGCGATATGACATCGGTATGCGCGGAAGCCGCCAGACGCGCCAGCGCTGGCCCCAGACGGACGCCTGAGTTTCCCGTAATCAGCAATTGTTGTGATTCCAGTGAGGCAACCAGACGATGAACCGTGGAGCGAGGAAGGCCGGTTTCGCGGGATAGCTGCGTGATAGTCATCCCCTTCGGCATAAGTTCCAGGGCGCGCAAAATAGTGGCAGCACGGGCGATAACCTGAGAGCCGCTGTTGTCTCCATCAATACTCATCAATCTTCTCCACTTCAAAAATCAAGCCATTCTACCACAATGTGCCCAATAGGTGGACAGTGTGGACAGTCCTCCTGATTACGGCGATGCCATGCAGTTCTGGCTTGTCGGTCATTGACTTGTTAAAGAGATTTTATGAAAATGGCGTCCATATATTGGATTATGTATCCATATAATGGTTAGTTATTGAGAGGGAAATATGCAAGATATAACCAGGGCGGGAGTCTTTACTTTGCTGGCGGTGGCCTGTCTGACCATCATGGTCGGCTGCGTCATTGTGCCGGGTCTTAGCGAAATAGCCGATAGTCTGGGAACCCCTTCTGCTGCGAGCTGGCTGGTCACGGTGCCCTCGCTTGGGGTGGTTATCTTCGGTCCACTCGCGGGCAGATTTATTGATCGAGCCGGAGCCTGGCGCGCTTTGACATGGGGGCTTTTCCTGTATGGACTGCTGGGAAGCTGCGGGGTGTTTTTGCGAGGTTTGCTACCGGTCATGCTCGATCGTCTGTTGCTTGGCGGAGCCACCGCGATAGTCATGGCGGCGGGTACGGGATTAATTTCCACGTTTTATAGTGGAGATGCCCGCCTGAAAATGATTGCCAAACAGGGGATGTCGATTGAACTGGGCGGCGTGATATTTCTTTTTATTGGCGGACTGCTGGCGACTCTCAGCTGGCGTTGGCCTTTCGTTCTGTATCTGGTTGCCTGGTTGTTACTGATGATGCAACTTCTGTTTGTCCCTCAGCCCCTGGCAAAATCAGGTGAGAAATCTACAGCGAATGAAAAGCACGTAAAGTCACAACCCACTGAAAACCTTAGAGCCGTTTATTTTGCGGCCGTTTTTTCAATGATCGTTTTCTTTACAGCCGTCATTATCATCCCGCAGCATTTTCATAAAATAGGTATTGGGGCAGCAGAAACGGGCTACTTTCTGTCATTCATTTCTCTTGTCGCCGTGTTCGCTGCGGCGGCGATGCCAAAAGTTATATTTCATATTAGAGAGTCAGGTACGCTTTATCTGGCTTTCTCATGCTATGCGCTGGCACACCTAATTTTTTCTGTTGCATCCTCTGTACCGCTTTTTGTCGCCGGCGGCGCTCTGATGGGATGTGGTTTTGGCCTGTCAGTGCCTCTGGTCAACCATATGACGGTTGAGCGAAGTCATGCCAATGTTCGTGGGCGTAATCTGGCTTATTTGTCGATGGCCATCTTCTCCGGGCAATTTCTTTCATCCTTTATGGCATTGATCCCTGGTAATTCTGCGTACATATTCATCAGTGCGGCTATCATCAGCGTTGCTGTGGTTATTGTACTGATGAATACAGTGTTGAGGATAGCTAACTGGTTTTTATAAGGTTATCGTGCTGGATAGTTGTGACTGGTCAGATACTTTTCTGTCATCGCAATTGTGCAGGCGAATTGCCAAAGCGGTAGCGGAATCTCTCGCTAAAACGAGATACCGATTTGTAGCCACATGCATCAGCAACCTGGGCAATATTCCAGTGGGTGGTTTGAATCAGCATCAGGGCATGATGCATACGAATATCCAGCAACAGTTGTTCAAATCGGACGCCCTCCTGCCGCAATCGGCGGCGTAGCGTCGATTCACTCATCGCCAGTGCATCGCTGGCGACTTTGGCCGTCCATCCTTGATCCGGCGCGTCTCGTAATAGCTTGCTCAATCGCGGGAAAATCCCCTGCTGCTGAGGCAATAAAAAGCGGATATTCTGTTCAGCCAGTACCAGCAACAGATCAAAGATACGCAGGCGGACCCGATCATCACTTATCCGTGGGTTCTCTAACGTTGTCAGCAAATCGCGTATCGAGTCTTCCTGGTTACGCAATAACTTCACAGTGGTTATCTGCGCATTTTTTCTGGAACCGGCGAGATATTGCGGGAAATGTTGATAAAAACCGTCAATGACATCGGAGTTGATAGAAATAAACAGCGAGCGAAATGCAGAAGCATCGGTTGCCGGAGACTTGATATAGTCGGCATCTACCCCTTGATCGATCACCCCCAATAGCGTTGGAGTGTTGAGCTGATAAGGTTTTTCGCCGTGGGAGAATTCAATCTTCCCGGATAACACCAGCAACAGCGTAGGTTCATAAAAGAAAAAAGAACTCGCCTTCTGCTGAATTTTCAGTTCTGGCCAGGCTACGGAGATTAAGTTAGTACGGCTAAGACTGTCGCGGGAAAAACCAGACCATTGCAACGACCTGGCTTCAACAAGTAATGCGCTTTCACTGGTCATGGTTTTTCCTGATGAAGTACTGTTAAATCTTCACGTTCGGATTCAGGCTGTAAAGCCCGGTCAGCTTCGCTTCAGCCAGAACATCACTATTATCCAGGGCGCGCTGGATGTTGGCACCGGTTGGTTCGCCTTCGAATGTCAGGGTTGGCGCTGACAGCGCATATAATGTGAAAACATAATGATGCACGATCTCATCGTTCCACGGTGGGCAGGGGCCATCATAACCATAATAAGTCCCACCCATGGCGTCATCACCGGCAAACCAGCCGGTATAATCATTGATGCCGTGTTTCAGTCCACCCGGTGCTTCAGGTCCGGATTTCCCTTTGGCCGTGATGCCGTTTGACTGTGAACCTTCAGCGATCTCGGTCTGCGTCACCGGAATATTAAACAGCGACCAGTGATAAAAATCGGTGCGTGGCAGAGACGCCGGCACGACTTTCCCTTCCTGATTGACGTTTTCGCCGCTGGTCGGCACATCATAATCATGGCAAATCAGCACCAGTGACTGCGTTCCGGCAGGCAGATCTGACCAGCCGAAATGCGGGTTCAGGTTGTCAGACAGACGCACATGGCTCTGTGCATCATAAACCGCGAAACTGTTTTTACCGGGGATGACATCCCCGTCATTAAAGCTGTGGCTGAATAATTTCATGTCTTCTCCTTTTGCGATTCGGATGAAACGATAACCAACGTCAACCTGATTATAAAAAGGTTCGCTACTTCAGGACGATCTAATCCAGTCAAATTTATCACCGAAGCCGTCATTATGGACAGGATTAGTTGGGTTGCTATGCCGGAATTACCAAAACGTAAAAAATGAGGGCGGGCAGGGGAGTATCAGCTCGTGGTCTGGGCAAAGAGTGTCACAATTGAAAAAATGCTCAACCAGCTTATAATGTAGCTATGTTCCTACTTTATGGGGGATCGCTATGAGCATTACGACGATTTCAAGCCGGTTATTCAACCAGCAAGTTTCAGCTGCCAAAAAGATGGCAGAAAATGGTCCTGTCTACATCACGGATCGTGGTGAGCCTGCACACGTCCTGCTGACCTTCGAAGAGTACAAAAAACTTACGGGCACACGGCGTAACATCCAGGACGCGTTGGTTATGCCGGGTGTGGCTGACATTGAATTTGAATCAGAGCGTGCGAATATCGGATTCAGGGACGTGGATTTTTCATGAGGTATTTGATCGATACTAACGTTATATCGGAACTTCGTAAGGCAAGAACACCCAGGATAGATCAACATGTATCAAACTGGACTGATACGGTTGAAGCGGGCGATATGTTTATATCCGCGATCACCATTATGGAGATTGAAAAAGGTATTCTCCAGGTTTTACGAAGAGATACGTTCCAGGGGGAGATGCTGCGACGGTGGTTTACACAAATGGTGTTGCGTGAGTTCTCCGGGCGCGTACTGCCTTTTGATACGGAAACCGCCATACACTGTGCAAGCCTGCATGTACCTGATCAGCGTTCGGCAAATGATGCCATGATTGCTGCGACCGCATACCGGCATGACATGACTGTCGTTACCAGGAATGTGAAAGATTTTGAAGAGTTAGGTGTTAAGTTGCTTAATCCGTGGGAGTGGCATCAGTAAAGCCTTCTTGTTCCGATCCTGAGTTGCTTCGTACCTGACCTGACGGTACCCCCTTCTGCCATTCACCATTGTCAGCCCTGTCGGTGGATGGCAACCGACAGGGCAATCCTGCACAACAATGAGAGGTGTGCGGTCAGACGTCCAGGCTCTCCCGTAAGATCTGAATGAACAATTCCATTGCCGGAGTTATGATCTTACCTGAATGATGAGCACAGACTGCAGAAAGGGTTTCAGGGACCGGTGAGAGCGGCAGTTCCTGCAGTAGCCCGGCACGTAGCTCTTTTTCCACTGTGAACCGGGGCAAGTAAGTAATGCCTGTGTTCGCCATTACGCACTGCTTAATGCTTTCGATGCTGATGAGTTCAATGGTGGAATCAAACGTTATTTTTCTTTGCCGCAGGGCCGCTTCAAACATGAGACGGAATACACATTGTTTTTCATTAATAATGAAACTCACGGGAATATGCTGATTGTCCCGGGTAAAATCAACCGTTGTTAATTCGGGAGAAGCAACGAGTACCAGAGGATGGACGCCATAGTTTTGCATGATCAAAGAGGTATCATTACCTACCCGGTAGAAAATCCCCAGGTCTGTTTCATTGGCAAGAAGACTGTCACGGATCGTATAACAGTTCTGGGACTGGAGAGACAGCAACACATTCGGCGCCCGAACCTTAAAGCTCTTCAACACCTGCGGTATCCTGTAGGAAAGCAACGTCTCACCTATGGCGATGCGCAGTTCACCTTCCGGTACAGCGCTCTGCTGGACGGCCTGCTTAATGCCATTCATGACGATCATCATTTCGTGAATATGCGGCATCATATTCCTGGCGGCATCCGTTGGTACCATGCGGCGGCCTATTTTTTCAAACAGCTGCACGCTGTACTCCGCCTCCAGTTGTCTTATCTGGAATGTGACCGTTGACTGCGTACAGCAGAGTTTGCTGGCTGCTTTGGCAAAGGATCCCTCCTCCAGAATGGTCTTAAGAGTAAACAAACGACGTAAGTCCAAGATTGTCTCCTGTAAAGTATTCATAAAGTTGAATCATGAATGCGAAAACATTCAATATTTTTTCTTATTAGCATCCTCTAAATTTAGAATAAAAGAGGAGTTATTATGTCACTATCAATTGCTGGTGCTTTTCTGGCTTACACCTTCATTACTGCGCTGACCCCAGGCCCTAATAACATCCTGGCTCTGAGCAGCGTACACACGCACGGATTCCGTAAAAGCCTGCGTCCCCTGGCTGGTATGGGAGCGGGATTTCTCATTATCATGCTTCTGTGCGCCTTATTTACCGTGGCGATAACCCGGACATTACCTTCCGTCACCCACTGGCTGACCTGGTTAGGCGTGGTTTATATTCTATGGTTGGCGCTGAAGATTGCCCGAAGCCACCCAGCAAATAACGCCTATTCTGATATCCCGCTGAGCTTCAGAACCAGTTTCTTACTGCAGTTTGCGAATGTAAAAATCATCCTTTACGGGATCACAGCACTCTCCACTTTTGTCATTCCCTATACCAGCAGTAAGGTCTGGATTATTCTGGTCAGCGTTTTGCTGGCCATGATCGGCGCCTTTGGCAACCTCTGCTGGGCGGCGGCAGGGCACCTGTTTCAGGCACTTCTCCGCCGGCACGGCCGACTGGTCAATTTGATCCTGGCAGGAGCGCTTGTGCTGGTCGCAGTGGATATGCTGCTGTAAGACAGTGACATTACGTATGCTCGTGTCCCGGACACTTCAGTTGAATAAACTGACAACAGTTCTGATGTCAGTTTATTCCTCAGGGACATTGCTTCAGTTTTATGCCACCGGCTTACCCGGTATAACCTGCCCCAGAGATGCCTGAACGGGCGCAGTTTTAACGTCATAGTCAAACTGGCTGACGTTGTTCAGTCTGTTAATTTGTGCATCTGTCAGATTCAGCCCTGAAAAACCGGCATTACTGACGTACTGCGCCTGAGTCCGGGGACCGATAATAGGGATACAGTCCTGTGCGGCAACCCAGGCAATCGCGACCTGATCGGGGCTTGCGCCGGTTTCGGCAGCAATATCCAAAACTTCGTCAAGAATGGCGCTGCGCTGTTCGCTGTTTTCTGCCTGGAACACCTTTCCACCCATCCCTTCAGCCCTGCCTTTTTCACCGGTCCGATATTTGCCGGTGAGCATTCCACCACCCAGCGGGGACCAGGTTACGGGCGTTATCTGCAGCGCTCTGCAGGCTTTCAGCATGTCACGCTCTGGCTGACGAGCAACCAGACTGTACTGGAACTGAGAGGCCACAATCGGCACCGCATGAGACAGCTCGGCAAGCGTTGCTGCGCGAGCGAGTCGCCAGGCCGAAAAATTGGACAAACCGGCGTAAAGAATTTTTCCGGCTCTGGACAGATCTTCAAGCCCCCGGACAAGCTCCTCAGACGGAGTAATATCGTCAGGATGATGAATCCAGTACAAATCAATACGATCTGTTCTGAGTCGCTTTAGGCTTGCTTCCACTGAGGACACCATCGCCCGGCGGCTATTGCCCGTAACCAGCCTGCCGGCCGTTTTAGATGCGCCGCTCGAATATTTTGTCGCGAGAAGAAAATCGTCTCTGCGTCCCTGAAGGAGGGCACCCAGAAATTCTTCAGACTCACCGAACTGATACACATCGGCGGTATCAATGAAGTTACCACCATCGTTTTCATAGGCGTCTAAAATCACCCGGCTTTCTTCTGACGATGCGCCATGCCCCCACCGCATACCAAAGTTTGCCGTCCCGAGTGCCACTGAAGAAACTCTCACGCCGGTTTTTCCAAGGATCTGATATTTCACATTATCACCTCTGCCTTTTGCTCATGATCTAGTGGTTTCAAGACTTAGACCCATTTACGGGTATATACCCGTAAATTATCTTATGCGTTTAAGCTGGTAATCTGCAATTCAGATCTGGTGAAAAATGTGCTGCAGTACCCCGACTTTGTCTGCACCAAGACGTTCTTCGATGATGTGTTGGCAGTGCTGCCAGGCCGGCAATGCTTTACTGATTAACGCGTTACCTTCCTGGGTAATGGAAACCTGTTGCTGTCTTTTGTCTCCGCCATCACGGTCAACCTGTAACCACCCCTGACGCGCAAGAACGGTAACGTTTCGTCCTATCGTTGAGCGATCCAGCCCGGCGATCTCACCGAGCCGCGTCAGGCTGATGGGGTTATTACTGATAACCAGTCTCATTAATGAATACTGCGCAATATTGATACCAAAGGCAGCCAGCTCAGCGTCGTAAATAGCTGTCATCTTTCGTGTGAAATCACGCAGATTTTTACAGTAGCAGGGAGAACTCATATTCAGTGCTCGTTTCAAACTCAGCAAACCAGATGGGTTACGAGCATATACCCACATTATCTCTGAGTCCACAGCCCACTCGCGAACAGGGGCCCTCTGATACTTACACACCCACACGCGCTGGGCAGGTTGTTTATGAAGTTGCGGGTTGTAAAGCGATGCCGCTCGTTGCAATATGCGGGTATATACGCGCATATTGCAAACCCGCCGTCAATGAGCAAAGCTTCCTACAGAGAGGAACAATGAACCTTAATTCAACAGCTATGCCAGAAAGTTCACAGTCACGGATGCACCCGGCAGGCCTGCTTTCAATTGGGCTGGGCAGCATCCTCAGCTCACTGGATTTGTTTGTCGTCAATCTGGCATTCCCGTCGATCAGCCGCAGCTTTTCCGGACAGCCAGCCGCCTCACTCTCACTTATCCTGACAATCTTTTCAGTCTGTTTTGCTTCCACACTGGTGCTGAGTGGCCGGTTTGCCGACCGATATGGTCGCCGGACCATTTTTTCCGCAGGTCTGGCCCTGTTTGGTCTTTCAAGCTTGCTCTGCGGAATTGCCCCCACGCTCTGGATACTCATCGCCGCACGGGCAGTTCAGGGGGTTGCGGCGGCAATGCTTATCCCGACAAGCCTTGGGTTGCTGCTGGGTGCATATTCTCAGGAAAGGCATAAGCAGGTAATTGGATACTGGGCAGCCACTGGCTCTATTGCAGCTGCGGCCGGTCCGGTACTGGGCGGTTTTCTGGTTCAGGCTGACTGGCATCTGATTTTCTTTATCAATGTACCGATTGTTGTCGGGGCGCTGATCTGCACCCGATTCCTCCAGGAGAGTAAAACACATACCGGGCCGGCGCCGGATATCATGGGAAGTACTCTTCTGACGTCTGGGATAGCACTCCTTACGAGCACCATAGCTCACGCATCGGAATGGGCCATCCATGAAGCCGGTATTATCACGGGCGGTGTGGGAGCTATCGTTATTCTGACAGTATTTGTTTACCACTGTCTGAAATCCTCCCGTCCTCTTCTGGACCTGAGCCTTTTCCATTCCCGGGCTTTCACAACGGCAACAATAGGCATGGGATGTTTTTATATAAGCTTTGCCGTTATGTTACTCGGCGGTACGATGTTCCTGACTCAGGCATGGCACCTGACTGCCACGCAGGCAGGTCTGGCTTTTGCTGCAGGACCCGGCACTGCCGTTATCGCCTCGCTGCTTATTGGGAGGATAAAGGCCAGCCCGCAAAGCCTTGCTGTCGCAGGCTCTGTACTGTACTTCCTGAGCGGACTCTGGTGGTTTAGTACGCTCCGCAGCTATACAAATGATGCCTGGTTACTGAACTTTTTGCCCGGTCTAATTATGACAGGACTCGGTGCGGGTATCGCACAAACGGGCTTTATGGCAGGAGCCATTTCCGGGCTTCCGGCACATTTGTATTCGACAGGTACAGGGCTCATCAACACCTCACGCCAGATTGGTGCGGCGATCGGAGTGGCGCTCTTTGTTGCGCTAAGCGGGAAAGCTGATACACCCGACTCCTTCCTTACAGCCTGGCTGCTGATGAGCCTGTGCGGCCTCATTGCGGCACTTGCAGCCAATTACCTGCGGCGCAGAATCCCCCCGAAAAAGTAAATGGCCTCAGCGACACGCGAGCAGATGCTCCAGTGTCACTGGCTTAGCGTGAGAAGATCAGACCTCCGTTTCATGTACTGAATTAGCCTCACTCCACTGTTGGTGAGTCTACGGATTTGACCTCAAAGCACTTACCGAAGCGATAGCGCTTCGTTTAAGTAAAAACTTCACCTTTATCCTGTGGATTTGACCCTATATATCCAGACGCCTGCTCACGCCTCGGTTAGGGCTGCGCAGAACTGCTGGCAGCTTAAGGTCAAGCCAGGTGATGGGAACGGTCCGGAACCCGCGAAGGTGCTGGCGAAGTCGTCACAATGTGACGGGAAGGAATAGCCAAAGTTTTGCGGTGCAGGCCCACACGCCGGACAATCCGGGGCGGCCCGAAGCGCTGCTCTCACGCCATATTTATGATTCACCAAACAACGTTAGTCATTCACCGTTGAGTGAGAACGTCTGCTTTTGCTCGTTTCGGCCAAAGATATTTGGACACAGGCCGTTAGATGCGTTGGTGATTTATTTATATGCACAGTTCAGAAAATAATAACCGGAGCCCGGCACATTCAGTCCGTATGAGCATTCTGATTGAGAAGCCGCATGCGGCATACAGCCAGAATCTCATCAGCCAGCTCTGAGTTATCAGGACAAGCACGAGAGAGCACCAAGGCGCCCACAAGATGCGCAATGGTGTCTATCAGATCAGCACGCGTTCCATTTTCAGTTCCTAAAACTGCCAGTTGGCGTTCAATGCCGGCGGCGAACTCCCCCTTTATTGACTCAGACTGACGGGCTGTATCGGCACCGAGTGCCGACATCACACACCCTTTACCCATATCATCGCGATGCTTTCGGGAGAGGTAGTATTCAATCAATTTTTGACGGTCCACACTCGCCGTGCTTTCTGCGGATTGCGTGAAACCGCAGCTCATTGCCTCGGCCATCAGGTCAGCTTTGGAACCAAAGTGCTTGTAGAATCCTCCGTGGGTTAAGCCTGCGGCTGCCATCAATTCAGCAACGCCTACACCATAGTAACCGCGCTCACGAAAAAGTTCTGAGGCCGTTTCAACAATGCGCATTCGATTTTCCCGAACCTGCTCTTTTGACACTTTCATGTTTTCAATCCTCCCGAAATATAAGGCTGAGTATACATTGATGATGGTCATAATCAAACCAGTTGACTTTAAAGATTACAATCATCATCATTAAATTATTGCCATTAATCATCACTTAGCTGGGTATTGAACATGACGAACAGAGAACTATTTCAACCCTACGTCCTTGGGACTGTAACACTTGCCAACCATATCGTGATGGCACCACTGACGCGTAACCGTGCAGGAGCAGGGTTGGTACCGGGTGAACTGGCGGCGACCTACTACTCCCAACGTGCATCAGCAGGATTGCTGATTACCGAAGCAACGCAGATCTCTGCGCAGGCGCAGGGTTATCAGGATACGCCGGGGATCTATACGCAGGCTCAAATTGATGGCTGGCGCAAAGTGACCGACGCTGTGCATGCCAAAGGTGGGCGCATATTTGTACAGCTATGGCACGTAGGACGAATTTCGCATGTTGATTTACAGCCCGGTGGCGCTGCACCGGTAGCTCCTTCTGCCATTCGTGCTGAGACCAAGACCTTTGTGAACAACAGTTTTGCTGACGTCTCTGAGCCACGTGCGCTGGAGTTGCATGAAATACCGGGAATTATCGACGATTTCAGAAAGGCATCGGCCAATGCCATCTCCGCCGGGTTTGACGGCGTTGAGATCCACGGTGCCAATGGGTATCTGCTGGAACAGTTTCTTAAAGACGGTGCCAATCAGCGTACTGATCAATACGGCGGCTCTGTCGAGAACCGTGCGCGCCTGCTGCTGGAAGTCACAGCGGCCGTAAAAGATGAGATCGGTGCAGAGCGCACTAGCGTGCGTATTTCACCGGTTTCAGCTGCTAATGCGATTTCCTGCAGTGATCCGCAGCCACAATATAATTACCTCGCTGAACAACTCGATGCATTGGGAATCGTGTACCTCCATGTAGTTGAAGGCGCGACAGGCGGTCCGCGTGATGTATCACCGTTCGATTACGACGCCCTGCGCCGGCGTTTTAAAAACACCTACATTGGCAACAATGGCTATGACCTGGCACTGGCCTCTGATCAGCTTGCGCAGGGCAAAGCCGATCTGTTCGCGTTTGGTCGCCCGTTCATCTCTAACCCGGATCTGGTCGAAAGGCTGAAGACGGGGGCGCCTCTGGTCTCACTCAATCCTGAAACACTTTATGGCGGTGGCGCTGCGGGATATACCGATTACCCGTCGCTTACTGAGGCCGGCAAGTAAAGCATTGCTGTCCCGGTTCTGCACACATCACACATTGCGGATTCTGCTTACACATTAATAAAGAAGATATACTTATGACTAAAGCTTCAGTTCTGATTACAGGCGCATCCACGGGTATTGGTGCTGTTTACGCGGAACGTTTTGCCCGCCGGGGCCACGACCTTGTTCTGGTCGCGCGCGACAAAGCGAAGTTAGAGATACTGGCCGCACGTCTGCAACAGGAAAATGCTATTTCTGTCGACGTTCTGCCTGCTGATCTCACGCAAGCGAGTGATTTAGCCACGGTCGAAGCCCGCCTGCGTGAAGACGCGCAGATTGGCATCCTCATCAATAACGCGGGTATCGCGCAGTCTGGCAGTTTTACACAGCAGACGCCTGATTCGATAGAAAGCCTTATCGCGCTCAACGTCACAGCCCTGACCAGACTGGCCAGGGCCGTGGCACCTCGCTTTGTGCAAGCGGGTGAAGGATCGATCGTCAACATCAGCTCTATCGTAGGCCTCGCTCCGGAATTTGCCATGACGGTTTACGGCGCAACCAAAGCCTTTGTTCTTTTCCTCTCTCAGGGAATGAATGTAGAGCTGTCATCTAAAGGCATTTATGTCCAGGCGGTGCTTCCTGCCGGCACCTACACGGAAATCTGGGACCGTGCAGGTATCGACATCAGTAATTCGGCAAAATTCATGGAAGTGGGCGAGTTAGTGGATGCCGCACTGGTCGGCTTTGATCGCCGTGAATTGGTTACCATCCCGCCTTTACATAATGCAACCCGCTGGGACACTCTTGATGCTTCGCGTCAGGCTCTGTTTTCAGACATCAAACAAGATGAAGCCGCTGAACGATATAAAGCACTGTAATCAATGAGGTGCACTGTGCAGAACGGTCTTCCGGCTGTTATTCGACCTAAATCCCTTACAGCCTGTCGTCTCATCAGCGATGAGAAACCTTAAACACATCATGAAGGCTTTTTCAGCATGATAAAAAAACGTATAGCACTGGTTACCGGTGCGTCCTCAGGTATCGGCGAAGCGTCTGCCCGTAAACTTTTAGCCGCTGGATTTACTGTATATGGTACGAGCCGGCGTGGCGCCCGGGTGGGAAAACATCCGTTTCCGTTTCTGACGCTGGATGTGACGGACGACGCTTCTGTCGGAGCCGCCATTGAGGAGTTGCTGCGTCTGGAGGGGCGGATCGATGTTCTGGTGAACAATGCGGGTTTTGGGGTCGCTCCGGCGGCGGCGGAAGAAAGCTCTGTCGAACAGGCCAAACACATTTTCGACACCAACTTTCTGGGCATCGTCAGGTTGAGCCGGGCGGTGATCCCTCATATGCGACATCAGGGCAGCGGGCGCATCATCAATATCGGTTCGATACTCGGCATCGTTCCGCTGCCGTATGTGGCACTTTATGCAGCCAGTAAGCATGCGGTGGAAGGGTATACGGGCGCACTGGATCATGAACTGCGTACGCAGGGCATCAGAGTTTCTGTTATTGAACCTGCCTATATAAAAACACTGTTTGAAGCCAATAATATTGAGCCGGATGCCAGGCTTGAAGAGTATGACCTGATCCGGGCTAAGCTGACGAAAGTGGTGAGAAAGGCAATGGCTGAGGCGGAAAGTCCGGAGGTGGTGGCTGAAGTGGTGGTTAAAGCGGCTCAGACTTCACGTCCAAAGATTCGCTATACGGCGGGAAAGCTGGCAGGTCAGTTGAATTTTATTCTCAGATTCGCCCCTGCATCATTCCTGGATAAAGTGGTGCGCAAAAGTCTTCAGCTTGATGCGAAAGAATAAATGAAGAATAAGACGATGAAAGCATTTACGTTTAAACGCTACGGTAAATCCCCTGAGCTTGGATTCGATAACATCGATTATCCAGCCCCCGCTGCTGATGAAATCCTGGTTGAAGTTTACGCTGCGGGTCTGAACCCGATTGATAACATGATCCCAACCGGAATATTCAAACCGGTTTTGCATTTTAAACTCCCCGCCACATTGGGCAGCGACTTGTCCGGGGTTGTCATCGCTGCGGGGAGTTGCGTGACGCGTTTCAAGCCAGGCGACGAAATTTTCGCCAGCATTTTCGACAGGGGAACGGGTTCTCTTGCCGAATTTGCTTTGGTGCCTGAAAGCGCTGCGGCCATGAAACCTGCAAACCTGGATTTCGTGCAGGCGGCTTCGCTCCCGATGGTGAGTCTCACATCCTGGCAGGCGCTGACAGAGCGCGCCGGTTTGCGGCCCGGACAGAAGGTCTTCATCCCGGCAGGCTCCGGAGGGATCGGCAGTTTTGCCATCCAGCTGGCCAGACAATTTGGTGCAAAGGTGGGAACGACTACCAGCACAGACAACGTCGGTTGGGTAAGTCATCTTGGCGCAGAGGAAGTGGTTGATTATAAAAAACAGGAATTTGAAAAACAGCTGAGTGACTACGATGTGGTTCTTGGCACCATCAGAGGTGACTCAATTGAAAAGTCTACCCAAATTCTCAAGCCGGGTGGAAAGATTGTTTCTCTTGTTGGCCCATTAGATGCTGCGTTCGCCCGGACACGGGGACTAAACTTCCTCCTGCGTTTAGTGTTTGGACTGATGAGCCGCAAGATTATGCGCCTTACCAGAAAGCGGGGCCTGGCATATTCCTTTCTTTTTGTCCGACCTGATGGCGATCAGCTGACTCAAATTAGTAAACTCCTGGAAGCGGAAGACATTATCCCCGTGATCGACAAGGTTTTCCCCTTTGCAGCAACCAAGGATGCGCTTGGCTATCTTGCGGAGGGACATGCGAAGGGCAAAGTTGTCGTTAAGATACACGAGTGACATCAACTGTGGTTTCATCTGCTAAAGGAAAATTGAATCGCCACGGATAATCTAGACACTTCTGAGCCGTTGATAATATTGGTTTTCATATTCTGTCGGTGACATCTGATCACTCGAACCATGCCGACGCTTACTGTTATAAAACATTTCGATGTAATCAAAAATATCGCTGCGGGCTTCTTCCCGCGTTCCATAGATCTTTTTCTTTATCCGTTCGCGTTTCAACAACTGGAAAAAGCTTTCTGCAACCGCATTATCGTGGCAGTTACCGCGACGGTTCATGCTGCCTTCCAGGCCGTGTGATTTCAGGAACCACTGCCACTCATGGCTTGTGTACTGACTGCCCTGATCCGAATGAACCAGCACCTGTTTTTGGGGATTACGCCGCCATACAGCCATCAGCAGTGCGTTCAGGACAATGTCCTTTGTCATCCGGGATTGCATGGACCAGCCGATAATTTTGCGTGAGAACAGATCAACAACCACGGCAAGATACAGCCAGCCTTCGTGGGTCCTGATGTAGGTTATGTCCGTTACCGGATAATAGCGGCAGGGTGGTTATTGGCAGCTCCAGCGCCAGTATCCAGCAGGCCCCGAAGGAGGGGGTGATGTTTACGAATCTGGACGGCAGGCAGTTTTATAAACCTTTCACGTTTTACGGCCAGTCCAAATTTGCCACAGCGCTGTTTGCAAAAGAACTGTCCCGGCGGGTCAGTGCACGTGGCATCAGTGTGAATTCATTCCATCCGGGCGCAACGGCGGGCACAAAGCTTAACGCTAACCTCGCCTTTCCGCTGAAGGCGGTGATGCTGATTGCACAACATTTTATGAAGTCGCCCGGGCAGGGCGCGGCAACGCAGTGCCTGCTGGCTGCGTCACCGGTTGCCGAATCGGTATCGGGCGAATACTGGGCGGATTGCCGTGTAGCAAAGGGAAATCCTTTACTCGATGACTCAGGGCTGGCCGGTGAGTTATGGCTTATCTCTGAGCAGATAATAAATAATGAGCTGTGAGCAGGTCTGTTTGAATTTCTGTACTCTCAAATAAGAAATACAGCCTTTTGGTTATCCGAATTAATATCAGACCACGTTAGCATAAGGTTTTCCAGCCAGCGGAGAACCTGTCTTATGCAATCTGACTCTATATCATCACCCACATTCCTGCCCGCCACCTACCGTAAATGGGTTGTTGACGGGATCACTGATAGTTCTGATCTGAACGAGCAACATTTCCGCATGAAAGAGTGCGATATGCCATTTTTGAAAGACGGTGAAGCGTTGATTCGGGTGAAATTGATTAATATCCACTCTGCTACACGTCTGCGTATCCTGCGTGGCATGATTAAATCCGGCGAGACGGATTTGAACAATTATGCCTGTGCGGAAGTTGTTGCCTCTCGCGATGCCGCTTTCTGTGTCGGTGATATCATCGCCTGTCAGGCCGGATGGCAGGAGTACCAGGTGATCAGTAGTCGGGATACTCCGGTGGGATTCTCTGAAGCGAACCAGCTGGTGCAGGCGTTGAACGGTACCCATTCTCCCTGGGCCTACGTTTTCAGGACTGCGATGGTCAGGATGTGGCCGGTCTCAACCCTGATGGAGATTTTTGGCACCTCTGGCATGACCGCATGGTTTGGCCTCCAGCAGAATGGACCGCTGCTGGCGCGGGATACTGTTGCTGTTGCAGCGACTACCGGCTCAGTAGGCTCCATCGTGGCGCAAATCGCCCGGGCTGCCGGATGTCGGGTGGTGGGCTTTGCCGGAGGCGCAGATCGCTGCGCCTGGGTGACATCAGTGCTTGGGATTGATGACTGTATCGATTACACCTCACCTGAGCTGGACAGGTTGTTGCAACGGGCATTTCCTGCAGGGATCGACCTGTTCTCTGACGGTGTCGGCGGAGAGCTGACTGAACGCGTAACCCGCCGGATGAATCGCCATAGTCGCCTGTTTTCTTACGGTTCGGCTGCGTCCTACTATGCACCGTCAATTGGCAGCGCTCCTGCGGTACGACCGACCATGCGCCAGAACTTTGGCCTCAGTGATGAAGTGGAGAAGCGTATCGCGGAAAGACATATCCGCTCCCATGTCTGGACGGTGGATCAGTTTTACCATCAGCGACTTCAGGCTGAGGACGCCTTGTCTCAGTTGTTGATTTCCGGTCAGTTGAAACCACACAGCCATGCGGTTCAGGGCTTCGAGGCGCTTCCCTGCGCCATCAACGCGATGTATCAATCGCGGCAGCCCGGGAAGTTACAGATAGCATTTGAGTGAGGCTAACCACCGCGCCGTTGAGGGCGCGGGATTTTATCACTTATCCTGTGAGTCATCCGAACCGGGCGTGAATACACTGCGCATAAAAGCCATGTATTCTTCTTCGGATGAACCACGGCGTGCATTAACGAAAGGCTTGATGTCATCTGTGAGCACATACCGCAACTGGTTACCGTCATCCATCAATGCCTCACAGATACCTGCGGCGACTTTATTGACTGCATCGGCATCTGCACGAGAGCGGAATCCCTGGTAAAGACGTGCCATATCAGAACGGAAACGATCGTAGTCACCAATTGCAGTATATTCTGCGGAACGCGCGCGACTCTTGCGGGAAAACGCGGTTTCTGGCACTGCGCCCGGCTCAACGATTTTTACCCTGATGCCCAGTCCATCCAGTTCGTAAGACAGGGATTCTGAAAACCCTTCCAGAGCAAACTTTGAAGCGTTGTACAGCGTGGCGAGGGGTAAACCAAAAACCCCCACTCCTGAGCTGACATTCATAATGGTCCCTTTCCTGTAAGCACGAAAGTGGGGAAGAATGGCACGGGTAACATCCATAACGCCAAACAGGTTCACCGCAAAAATTTCCTCAATGCTGGCCTGGGGAACCTCTTCAAACACGGCGTTGATTCCCCATCCGGCGTTGTTAATCACGGCATCTATGGTGCCGAACTGCCGGATTCCCTCTGTGATGGCGGTAGTAATCGAGTGTGGGTCTTCCACATCCAGTCGTGTCACCAGAATCTTTTCTGACGGCGGAAAAAGGGTGGTATCGGGTTTTCGCATGGTGGCGATGACATTCCAGCCCTGGCTGGCAAGCAGTTGTGCCGTTGCCAGACCGAATCCGGAAGAACAACCAGTTATCAGGACGGTTTGAGACATGATATGACCTCTTTATTGATACGGGGCCGGGATGAACGACCCCGGACATCAATTATCAGAATTCAGACTGGTAGTATTCAGCAATCAGACCATCCGGATGGGCGACAGTGGCATTGCGGCCTCCAGGTGCCACTTGTGGACCATGCAAAAGCGTTGCGCCCTGAGCAGAGAGCCAGTCGAGAACAGTATCCAGATCATCCACAACCAGCAGTGCCTGGGGGGCGCGAACCTCCTCCAGTGCGCTGTCGCTGCCGGCAAGCAGAATAAATGCCCCGACAATGGCAACCTCGATACCGCGTTCCGGGAAACTCAGGCGTTTATCGCAGTGGATACCCTGTAGGGTTTCATAGAACGCGATAGTTCCATCCAGTTCAGCGGATGGAAGGTATAGACGGAATGCATGGTGAACGAGACGCATAGAGTTACTCCTGATGATTGATAACAACGGATTGCAGACCGGTCGCCTGCCGTGCGGCGTCCATCGCCACAGGCACATCCGCCAGACTGTAATTAAGGGAAGTGATGGCGTCGGGCGGCAGCAGCCCGGCACGAAAGAAGTTCAGCACCTGCCGGTAAGCTGCAGGCGGGTACATGAAATTGCCGATAATCGCCCAACTATTGAGCATCAGTTCGGTATAAGAGAGGGGAAGCGGGACCGACATGCTACCCATAAGGACGATACGTCCACCGTGGCGCAGGCTGTGGAGACAGGCCAGCGTCATCGCCGGGTCCCCGGCATTCCCGACCATATCAAAAGCCATATCCACATCGCCGTCAGCATGGTCGCGGATAAGTTGAGTGTCTGTCTCCGGATGGCCCGTGACAACGACCGGCACTACGCGGGAACCTGTCACTTTAATCAGCGCATCCAGTTTGGCAGCATTACGACCCACGGCTATCACCCGCCGGGCACCCATTGCCAGTGCCAGTAATACGGCAGCAGCGCCATAAGCTCCGGTTGCGCCAGATACCACCAGAGATTCTCCCGCTGCAAACTGTCCACGCAACAGACCACCATAAGGCACCGTGTAACGCATACTCATCGCCAGCTGCGCATCGCTCATGAAATCGAGACCATCAGCCGGGGTGACCAGACTGGCCGGGAGTACCGCATACTCTGCCAGGGTGCCGTCGGGCCAGTCGTTCAGCATCCGGCCAGCGACGTCTCCCTGTCCGGTCACGCCGAGCAGAATTTGTCCGGGGGAGCTTACGTTTTCATGCGCCATCAGATGCGGGGAAATGACGACACGCTGGCCGGCCTTCAGATGCCAGACGTTTTCTCCTACGGTATGAATCGTCCCCGTACCATTACCACCGGGAATAAAAGGTTTGTCGGGTGCCCGATAGACCGACAGGCGTCCTTCAACGTAATCGCGCATATAGGACATCAGGGATGAGGCATGCATCCGGATAACGACACTGCCGCTTCGGGCTTCAGGAACAGGGACGTCGTTTAATCTAAACGGGCCACCGAGATAATCGAGCTGCCAGGCTTTCATGGGACTCTCCACAGGCTGGAGCAGGAAACCGCTCCGGATTGATTGTCAGTGCCGTGGATTATTTCGCCTGCGAGGTGTATTTTAAATAATATAAATCGCGTAAAAGGTTATTAACAGTACAATGGATGCACTTTCTGACGTACTTTCAACATTGCGGGTTAACAGCATGTTCTCCTCACGATTTGAAGGGGTGGGGCGTTGGGCGCTGCGTTTTCCGGCTTATAAACACATCAAGTTCGGCTGTGTGCTGTCCGGGGAGTTCTGGCTTGGGATTACTGGCGCTGAACCGGTGCGGATACAGTCCGGTGATATCTACCTGTTGACCAGCGGGAATCCGTTTTATTCCGCCAGCGATCCCTCGACACGTCCTCTCGACGGACCCGAAAATTATCGGCGTTATCGAAATGAAGATGGGGTGGTGCGTTTTAGCGGCAGCGAGGATGCGGTCTGCTCACCCGTCAGTCTCGCCAGCGGGCGCTTCACCTTTGAGCATGATGCGGCAGATCTGCTACTGGATAATCTCCCGCCCCTGATCCATCTGAAAGCCAGTGAGTCAGATACGACTGCGTTGTCTCTCCTGATGAATCTGCTGAGACAGGAGGTCAACCGGGAAAGCATTGGCGGAGAAGTTGCTCGCAGCAGTCTGGCTGCGCTGATTCTGGTGAATGTTCTGCGTGCATGGATCGCGAGTACGACATCACCGACCGGCTGGCTTGGCGCATTATCGGATGCCAAAATTGGGCGTGCGCTGACGATGATGCACGCCCAGCCAGCCAGGAAGTGGACGCTACAGGGACTGGCATCGGAGGTCAGCATGTCCAGAACCGCTTTTGCCAGTCATTTTCGCAAGGTGGTTGGTTACACACCGCTCGACTATCTGTTCCGCTGGCGGTTGTTAATGGCAAAAACAGCACTGCGCCACAGCAGCGAAAGTCTAAGCGAACTGGCCTGGCGTATCGGTTATCAGTCTGATACCGCATTCAGTATCGCGTTTAAACGCGCTACGGGTTACAGCCCGGGTCAGTACCGGCAATGTAGCCGCAGCGCGCAGCCAGAAGAAGCATCAGCTGATTAAAGCCTGCTTCAGTGCCTTAACGATGGTATCCGTATTCAGCAACTGCACCCCGATTCCGGTCAGTTCGTGTTGCCCCTTTTCATACAGCCCGGACAGCGCATCCTGTGCCAGCACGACGCGATAGTCACGTTCGCTGGCCTGATAAATCGAGGTGCGTGGACAGTTTGGATAGTTGCACCCGGCAAAGATCAGGGTATCGATCTGCTGCCCGGCCAGCCATTCCTGCAACGGAGTTTGATAGAACGCGCCCCAGCGGGGTTTATAGATAATCACCTCACCCGATCCGATATGCTGAATACCGCCATTCAGCAGCGTCTTGTTATCGAAGCGAATATCGGGTTCCGGCAACAGGGGTTGCGCAAGCTCACATCCTTCTGAACCTTCCAGCAGGATAGCTGCGCCGCTTTCTACCGCCTCGCGTCGGCAGAGATCCACATTGCTGCCATTACTCTGATAGATGCGCACGATATGTACGACCGGTAAACCGACTTCACGCCATGCCTGGGCCAGTTTCACGATATTAGGCAATGCAGCGCTGGTGCCGGGAATTTCCAGCGGTTGCCCGTCCAGTGTGTCTCGCTGTGTATCAATGGTGATCAGAGCCGAGTGACGATAGTCCGGCTGGGTGTAATGACTCATGGGTTCTCCTTTGCCTGAAAAGCGATGAAAAAATTGCTGGTAGACATAATGTACTAAATGTCTATATTGGACAATAAATACATACCAAGGAGTTCTCATGTCACTTCCAACCGACGTCTGCCAGTCCAGCCAACTGGCTCACACCGCATTGCGTCCGCAGGTGCGTATGACCCCGTTCGACAAAAGCCACCGCTTCTCTGAGCAGTATGGTTGTGAGCTGTTCCTGAAAGCCGAACACCTGCAACATACCGGTTCATTCAAATTTCGGGGTGCAAGTAACAAAATACGCCTGCTGACCCGGACTCAGCAGGGGCAGGGAGTGATCACGGCTTCATCCGGCAATCACGGGCAGGGTATGGCTCTCGCTGGAGCCCTGGCGGGCGTGCCGGTCACTGTCTATGCAGCGGCCAGTGCTTCGCCGCTGAAACTGGATGCTATTCGGGCTTATGGCGCAAAGGTCATCACGCTGGAAACTGATGCATTAAGTGTGGAGCTTGAGGCTGCGCGTGCAGCTGAACGCGCAGGGATCACCTTTGTTTCTCCCTATAACGATGCCGATGTTATCGCCGGTCAGGGAACCATTGCCTGTGAGATGCTGGAACAGGAAAAACAGCTCGATGCCGTGTTCGTGGCGGTGGGGGGCGGTGGGCTGATATCCGGTATCGGTTCGGTGATGAAACAACTGTCGCCGGCTACCCGTATCATTGGCTGCTGGCCTGCGGCATCAACGGCGATGTATGCCTCATTACGCGCAGGTGAAATTGTCGAACCAGAGGAGCACGATACCCTCTCTGACGGAACGGCGGGCGGGCTGGAGCCCGGCACCATTACGTTTCCGCTGTGTCAGCAGGTGATAGATGAAGGTGTACTGGTGAGTGAAAGTGAAATTCGTGAAGCCATGCAACTCCTTGCTCGTCATGAACGCTGGATAGTGGAAGGGGCTGCGGGTGTGGCGATGGCGGCATTTATGCAACAGGCCGATATCTGGCGTGGTAAGCGGGTTGCGGTGATTCTGTGCGGCAGAAATATTACCCTGGAGAAATTCATCGGAGCTGTGCAATGAAAGTCCTCAGTGAACCGGAAATCCGAGCGCTGTATCAGGAAACCCCCGCGCTGGAAAAACTGAAAGCGGGTTTCATCGCCTGGTCTGAAGGGCGGGTACAGATGCCGCCAGTGCAGCAGTTTCTGTTTGATGAGGCCGGTGGCGACTGCTGTGTCAAATCAGCCTGGGTTACCGGCGGCGACAGCTTCAGCGTGAAGATATCGACCGGTTTTTACCGCAATCCACAGCTGGGTTTAGCCAGTAACGATGGACTGATCATGCTGCTTTCAGCAGTGACCGGGCAGCCCCGGGTATTGCTGAACGATCATGGCTGGCTGACCGCAATGCGTACCGCGCTGGCAGGCCGTATTGCCGCAGAAATTTTGATGCCTGCGCGTGTGGAGCGGATAGGTATCTTCGGCACCGGGTTACAGGCAGAATTACAACTCAGGCAACTGCTGAACGTCACATCCTGTCGCAGTGTCATGGTATGGGGACGCAGCGTTGCCTCTCTTGAACGTTTTATGCAAAAAGTGTCTGACCTGGACGCGGACATTCAGGTCACACAGGACGCAGAAATCGCTGCACGGGATTCACAGCTGATTGTAACGGCAACGCCTTCGACGCTGCCACTGATACAGAAAGCGTGGATTGCCCCCGGAACACACATCACTGCTGTCGGAGCTGATGCACCAGGTAAACAGGAGCTGGATCCGGCGCTGGTGAAGGTGGCTCAGTGCATCATGGTCGATTCTGCCAGCCAGTGCCATGCCTACGGTGAACTGAGTCGGGTAGAAAGTACGGTGAAGTTAAGGGTGCATGAAATCGGGACATTGTTGGCCCGACCTGAACTGTATCAACGGAACGAAGCAGACATCACGATTGCAGATTTGACCGGGTTAGGCGTGCAAGATCTTCAGATAGCACTCAGTATTCTGGAACAGATGTGCGCCTGAAAAAGACCCGGCTGATTTAGCCGGGCTTATTATTAACTCAGAAATGCATCAGCAGCTTTCCCTGTCGCCGATCGGGCAGCGGTGTGCCTCCGGCGATGAGCGCCACCCGCTGTCCGGTTCGGACCAGTTTCATTAACGGTTGAACCAGAATGATCCCGTCAATGGGGCTGACAACCGGCAGGCGATGCCCACGGGTAGTTCCCTGCATCACCACCACTTCACCGATGATTTCATTCCGGGAAACCCATTCACCGGGTTGTTTTTTCCAGACGACCAGACCATTACCCGGAGCAGGGAGATGTGTTGCGCCTTCGAGTGGAAAACTACTGACCTTTTCCCTGGACTGCTCATCGACATCCTCAGCACCGCTGGTGATGATCCCCTCTGTTTTCAGAAAACGAATGATCCGGCGTGCATCCTCTGCCGCTAATTCGTCGCTGACATCAGCCTGTCCCCGTAGCTCCAGCGACGCGGAAAAGGGGATGCGGGCAGCGGGGGCTAGTCCTTTTTCAGCCAGCCACTGCCAGCCCAACGTGCAGGCTTCATCAAATGCACCCCCACCGGCAAAGCTTTCCAGTAACACCACGGGTGCGCCAATGGCTGCCGCCAGGGTCACGGCACGTTGCGGATAACGTTCATGTGTGTACAGATGCAGAATGCCTGCGGTATCACAGTGCAGATCGAGAATGACATCGTGTCTGATGGCCTCACGTAACAGCGCCTTTTTCGCCGCAAAGATGACATCATCATGATCTTTTTCCGCCAGCATCTGTGCGAACAGCGCTTCAGGCTGATCATAAGGAGGCGACAGCGCCTCAAGTCCGGCGACGACATCAGGAAAATTGCGGTTGAAATTCTCTCCGTTCGCCAGGTTGAACCGACCGGTCCAGCAGCCCAGCACGTTTTGCATCATCCCGATGGGATTGGCATAGGGAACCAGCGTTACCTTCCCGTCTAAAGCATCAAGATTGTGGAGATCACTGAGCTGTGTCAGCAGATGTTGAATTACCAGCATTCCCGGATGTTCATCTGCATGCAACCCGGCCTGGATATAGACCGCACGCTCACTCTTACCTCCGGTAAACACATGCATCAGCGTTTCTGTCTGCGTGCCAGTGCCGGTTGGGGCGCTAAACAGCACACGGGTATCAATGGCCATACAGGCTCCTTAGTAAATATCAAAAGGGAAATAACGGGCATTGAGTTTTTGCCAGGTGCCGTCCTGCCTCAGTTGGTTAAAGGCGTTATCGATTGCCTGTTTTAGCACCTCATCGCCTTTTCGCAGACCCATGCCGACACCCACACCGAAAATCTGATCATCCGTAACAGCCGGTCCGGCGAAAGCAAAGTTGCGACCTGATGGCTGTTTCAGAAAGCCGAAACTGCCGGCCACCTCATCCTGAAACGCCGCATCGAGACGTCCGGCAATCAGGTCGGCATAGATATCTTCCTGAGATGGGTAGGACACCACGTTAGCACCAGAGGTCCGCCAGTATTTGTTGGCATAGGTTTCCTGTATCGATCCCTGAAGCACGCCAATATTTTTACCTTTCAAGGCTGCTGCGGTGGGCTGAACAGGGGAATTTCTGACGGCAATCAGGCGGGCTTTGGCTGAATAGAGTTTTTCGGTGAAATCGATTTCCTGAAGGCGGGCCGGGGTGATAGACATTGATGACATAATGGCATCGATTTTCCTCGCCTTCAGCGACGGGATCAGCGCGTCAAAGGGCGACTCGACCACCACGCAATGTGCTTTCATTCGTTCGCACAATGCATTCATCAAATCAATATCGAATCCGGTTACCCGACCGTCAGCTGCCTTGCTTTCAAAAGGAGCGTAACCAGGATCGGTGCCAATCCGCAGCGTGGCAGGAAGTTCAGCGGCATGCACCGATAAGGACAGCAGTAATAGAAGGGAAGAAACAACAGGTAGTGCGCGCATAAGGGCCTCCGGTGTGGGTGTGCGCCAATCCCGGTAATCACCTCTGGACTTTTAGTCTCAAAGTTACCGTTACTTGGACTTATATTCTATAATGTACTTTTTGTATATTGCTTTAAAAGGAAGGTATGGTGCAGAACTGGCATGAAACAATAATCATATTCATGATTATTAATGAGTTAATAAAATTTAAGCGGAATATACGGTTTTGATCTGACCAGAAAGTAATACAGGCGTGGTGATTGCAAATAGACGAAGTGTCTGCATTAATCAGGGAAACCCGTCGCGGTTTCGGCTACAGTAGACGGCATAACACGTATCGGGAGTAACATGTGAAATCACAGGACCTTACGTCTGAGATGAAGACGGAGCAATTCAATACTCTGTGTTCGATCGCTGACGGTATTGCTGCGCTTTTTTTCCCCTCGGTTGAAGTCGCTGTCCATGATGTCAGAGACGGAAAAATTGCCTATCTGGCCAATAACCTGTCTAAACGCAGTATCGGTGATGATGCCGGGTTGGAAGAACTCAGTCTGCATGACCTGGACCGGCTGACCGGTCCGTATGAAAAACTTAACTGGGATGGCAAGACGATGCGTTCGGTCAGCATCAGAGCAAATCTCTCTGGCGATCCGGGTTACATCTTTTGCATTAATTTCAGTACCTCACTGCTGGACGACGCGAAAAACGCGCTGGAACTGTTTTTGTCTGTAAATCGCCTGCAACCCCAACCTGCGCAACTGTTTAAGCATGACTGGCAGGAAAAAATAAATACCTTCCTGCATCAGTGGCTGGCTGAACATCGAACCTCGCTTTCTACCCTGACGCGTGTTGAGAAAAAAGCGCTGGTCACCGAGCTTTACCACCAGGGGGCATTTAACGTGCGTAATTCGGCTGACTACATAGCCAATGTGCTGTCGATGGGGCGCGCAACTGTCTACAAGCATCTGAAAGAGATTAAAGTGTAAAATTTCGGACTGATCATTCCAGAAAGCACTGACGGTAAAACTTGCTATGGGCAAACCCGCGTAGATTCTCAATCATCATCCCGGAGAAAGAGTAATGGCCCGTAGTAAAGCATTCAACCGTGAAGACGTTCTGCATCGTGCCATCAGCGTGTTCTCTGAACATGGCTTTGCCGGTACCTCAATGGAAATGCTTTTGTCAGCAATGGGACTCAGCAGGCAAAGCATTTACGATACTTTCGGGGATAAGAAGCAGCTGTTTGATGCGGCTCTGGCGATGTATGTGAATGACAGCGTCAGTGGAATCATCACAACACTGATTCACACCGATTCACCAGCGCAGGCAATCGAGGACACTATCGAACAGTTTATCGCGCGTCCGGCTGCTCAGGGGTGTCTCGGCATTCTCTCGATCTGTGAATTTGGCACCCAGGATGATGAGATTACGCAGATAAACAGGGTTGCCGGGCAACGGTTGATGCGTGTGTTTGAGGGGACCATCCTGCGTGGTCAGGCATGTGGTGAGTTCACAACAGAGCAAACGGCACCGCAAATGGCGGCTTATCTTGCTGTCCTGCTCAATGGGTTGCGGATCGCCAGTCGGGCAGGTACCAGCCGGGAAGAACTGCGTTTTATGAAAACAATGGCCTTGCGGGCGCTGAGATAAACATAGGTTTCTGCAAGATTAACTGCGTTTAATTTTGGAATGATCATTCCGATAAGGTGATATATGAGCAGAAAACTGGAAGGTAAAACCGCGCTGGTGATTGGTGGATCACGAGGGATTGGTCACCGAATTGTCAGCCAGCTAAGTGACCTGGGGACAAGCGTAATCTACACCTCGAGGCATCCGGCCAGCGAACCCTTTCCCGGAGACGTCGCACCCTTTTTTATCCCTGCCGACAGCGGAAATGCTGAGGCGTTGATGCAGGCTGTAAACCAGGCGGGTGAAAAATCGGGGGGGATCGATATTCTGGTTTACAACGCCGGGATACTGGTCACCGGCATCATTGATGATTTCAGTGTTGCTGACCTTGATCAGATGCTGGCTGTGAACGTCCGTGGGCCATTCGTCGCCATCAAAGCGGCTTTACCCTATATCCGCTCCGGCGGGCGTATTATTACCATTGGCAGTATTGCGGGAGATGCCGCGAGAGGTCCGGGTTCGACGGTCTATGGCATGACGAAAGCGGCCGTAGAACGCATGGTCCGGGGACTTGCATGGGATCTTGCCTCGCGGGGTATCACCATTAATGATGTACAGCCCGGACCGGTAGCCACAGATATGACGCCGTCCGAGGGAGACCTGGCGCAGCGTCTTCGCAGCATGCATCCCCAGAAGCGGCTAGGTGAGCCGGAGGAGATTGCTGCGATGGTGAGCTGGCTGGCAGGAGAGGCACCTGCATACGTCAATGGTTCTGCTTTGCGTATTGATGGCGGGTTTAGCGCATAAAAAAAGCTCCGGTTCCGGTTGGGAATCGGAGCTTGCTGGTGACAATGTCACCGTAAAAAGTTTGTTTTCGCCAATTCAACGACTTCATCTGCTCTGCCGTTAAGTACGGCTTTTACCATGTACAAAGTGAATCCCTTCGCCATCTCAGCAGTGATTTTTGGCGGCATCGCCAGCTCCATTCGACTTACCACCGCATCCACCACCACTGGCCCTGGGTGATTAAGCGCTTCGGCTATTTTTCCTTCAGCTTCTTCGGGGTACTCGATGCGAATCCCTTTGATTCCGGCAGCCTGAGCCATAGCAGCAAAGTCCGGATTTTTCAGCTCAGTGCCGGTATCAAGGAAGCCAGATGCTTTCTGCTCAAGCTCAATAAAACCCAGTGCACTGTTGTTAAACACAATAACTTTGACCGGAAGATTGAGCTGAGACAGGCTGAGCAGATCACCCATCAGCATAGAGAAGCCACCATCACCAGCCAGCGCGATGACCTGGCGCTCAGGGCTGGAGGCTTGCGCGCCAATGGCCTGAGCAAGGGCATTCGCCATCGAACCATGCCAGAATGAGCCGAGTAAACGTCGATAACCATTCATGGTCAGATAACGCGCCGCCCATACAGTAGGAAGGCCGACATCGCAGGTGAAAATCGCATCATCATCCGCAGCGTTATCGACCAGACGTGCAATGAGTTGAGGATGAAGTCTTGCACCTTCGTTCTTGCTGGCGAGCGCATCCAGTCCTTTACGTGCCTGAATGTAATGCTTCAGTGCGCTATCAAGATGGCTCCTGTCCTGTTTTTCATGCAGCAACGGCAGCAGTGCAGTCAGTGTCGGGCTGATGTGACCAATCAATCCGATGTCTACCGCAACCCGCCGGCCTACTGCTGCAGCATCAATATCAATCTGGGCAACCTTCGCT
This sequence comes from Pantoea sp. X-Soil-TKNS-1211, assembly GCF_059730495.1. Classification (NCBI taxonomy): domain Bacteria; kingdom Pseudomonadati; phylum Pseudomonadota; class Gammaproteobacteria; order Enterobacterales; family Erwiniaceae; genus Pantoea; species Pantoea sp. X-Soil-TKNS-1211. The sequence goes on along the minus strand of NZ_AP035957.1, from coordinate 196,118 downwards.
TTTTGCGGCAGGAACTGTCTGTAGGGAAAGTCCGTCCCGAGCATAACCAGCAAATCACAACTTTCCATTGCATGATAACCAGAGGAGAAGCCGATCAGGCCGGTCATGCCAACGTCAAAGGGGTTCTCCCATTCAACATGCTCTTTACCGCGCATAGAGTGAACCACTGGCGCTTTCAGGGTTCCAGCAAGCTGCATAAGCTGATCGTGAGCACCGGCACAGCCACCACCGCAAAGCAATGTTATACGGCTGGCATCGTTGATCATGGATGCCAGTGCTTTCAGTGAGGAGTTCTGTGGCAAGGTAAGCGAGGCCGAAGGCAAAAGTCCTGCGGGTGGTGCCGCAGGTGCTGCGCTTGCCTGCTTCAGCGCAACATCTCCTGGGATAACAATGACACTTACGCAGCGTTCTGACAGGGCGCGACGCACGGCAATTTCAAATACCCGAGGCATCTGTTCCGGTGTCGAGACCAGTTCACAGTATCCTGAACATTCCCTGAATAACTGCTCAGGATGGGTTTCCTGGAAGTATCCGGTGCCGATTTCCGGTGATGGGATATGTGCCGCAATGGCAACAACCGGAACTCTGGAGCGGTGGCAGTCAAACAGCCCGTTAATCAGATGGAGATTACCCGGACCGCAGCTTCCCGCACAGACCGCGAGTTCACCAGTGACCTGGGCATCCGCGCCTGCTGCAAAGGCGGCAACCTCTTCATGTCGGACATGAAGCCACCTGATTTCTCCGTGACGTCTGATGGCATCGGTAAAGCCGTTCAGGCTGTCTCCGACAATGCCATAGATACGTTTAACTCCTGCGTCATGAAGGGTTCTGACCATCTGGTCAGCGACAGTTCTGGCCATGATGAACTCCTTAAATCAGATGCATTTTTCTGGCGGCAAGAGTTAACTCATCCCTGAAGTCGGGATGGGCCAGTTCGATGATACGCAGGGCGCGTTCCGTTGATGACAAACCCTTCAGGTTAGCGCTGCCATATTCGGTCACGATGAAATGCGTATCGATACGCGGTGTCGTAACCGGACCATCCAGTCGGGGAACAATGCGGGAAACGACGCCTTTAGCCGCAGTTGACCGGGCTGCAATAATGGAACGGCCGCCTTTAGAGGCGTATGCCCCTCTGACAAAATCCAGTTGGCCGCCTGACGCGCTGTACTGATGCCCGAGCATATGTTCCGAATTACAGGCACCGGTCAGATCAATTTGCAGTGTGGCATTAATCGAGACGACATTGTCGTTCCGGGCAATGATGCGGGGATCATTAACGTAATCAACCGGCCGACTGAACACGGAAGGGTTACCGTCCAGGTAGTCATACATGGCCTTCTGTCCCATCGCAAAGGTAAATACTGATTTGCCACGGTCAATAGCTTTGCGCCGGTTCGTTACCACCCCAGCTCGGACTAGTTCAACCAATCCGGGGTTCAGCGCCTCGGTATGGATGCCGAGATCATTTCTTTCCCGCAAAGCGTCGCAGACAAGGTTCGGCAACGCGCCGACCCCCATTTGCAGACAAGCGCCATCCGGGACCAGCCCGGCGATAATGCTGCTGATCGCTTCATCTTCAGGACTGGCGGCGCGTGTCGGCAACTCGATAAGTGGGACGTTGTTTTCAACGATCGCATCAACTTCGGAAATATGAATCTCTGCGCCATCTCCCTGCACGCGCGGCATGTGGCTGTTGACTTCGAGGATAAGTCTGCGCGCGGAGCGGGCGATGCGGGAGGAGTAGTCATTACCCGTACCTAAACTGAAGTAACCATGCTGATCCATTGGAGATACCGTATGCACGAACGTGTCGATACCAATTTCATCAGCTAACAGGCGGGGTGCCTGGTGGAAATTTGAAGGTACATAGTTGATGACCTTACGTCCGCCATCCTCCATGCCACGACGAATAAGGGCACGCTCGACACCAGTAACAAACATACTGTAGGGCTTTATCCGATCGTTCAGTTCATAATGAAGAATGGTGTCACCAGCGATCTTAGCCGTTTCGTAGTAATACACGCGGAGGTCGCCGACTTCCCCCCGTTCAGCCCGTTGCGCCAGGGCATTCAGCAAGGCGGGGGGTTCTCCGGCATACATTCCCATCGACAGACGCGAGCCTGACGGAATACCTGAGACAGCATCATCAGGTGTGGTGAGTTTCTCTGCATAAAGAGCATTGATGTCCATGAATGAACTCCTCAGTATCCGGTTGCTTCTTCAGGTGAATGCCCACGGCGATAAACCAGCATGGTGCGTTCAAAACTCATGACCTCAGTACCTTCCTGGTTAATTCCGCGCGTCCTGACTGTCACGATCCCCTGTCCGGGACGACTTTTTGAGACACGTTTATCCAGCACCGTACTTTCTGCATAAAGCGTGTCACCGGCGAAGACCGGATGAGTGGCTTTGACGTTGTTCCAGCCAAGATTGGCGACCACTTTGGCACTCACCGTGCGCACGCTCATTCCTGTAAGCAGCGCGAGTGTGAAGGTTGAATCAACCAGCAGCTTTTGCCATTCCGTTTTGCTGGCGTACGCCGTATCAAAGTGGACCTGCTGAATATTGAGAGTGAGCAGGGTAAACCACACGTTATCCGTATCCAGCACTGTCCTGCCGGGTCGATGCTCAAACACATCGCCAGGAATAAAATCTTCCCAGTAAAGGCCAGAAGTTTCGCGGAAGCGACGTTCGCCCACCGCCTTATATGCAGGTAGTAAAGAGTCCATATTATTCTCCGGGTTGTTGAAGTCAGGCAGACAGGCCAGCGCGGGAAAGAATGCGTCGTGCCTGGCGGGCAACAGCCTCATCAATCATCATGCCGTTCAGGGTGCCAACACCTTTGGCGTTCTCGGCAAGGACTGAACGTGCCCGCGTGATTTCTGCTTCTGTGGGGGTAAAAAGCGTATTGATGACGCTTATCTGAGCCGGGTGGATGGCAGCCTTTGCGGTAAAGCCAAACACCGTTGCTTTGAGGACTTCAGCTTCAAGTCCTTCCTGGTCGTGAATATCGAAGAAAGGCGCATCGATCGCGACGATGCTGCCGGCAGAACAGGCGTTGATGATCCGGCTCCGGGCGTGCGCCAGTGGTTCCCAGGTCGCGGCAGAACCGATATCGGCAGCCATATCAGCAGCACCAAACATCAGTCCGGTCAGTCTGGTTGTGGCCGTTGCAATGGTTTCCACAGCGTTCAGGCCACGTAAAGACTCGATTAGACCAATCAGCGAGGTTTGTGATCCCACAGACGTCAGCAGGCGGTCCAGTATCTGTAAATGGCTTGCAGACTCCGTTTTGGGCAGGATCAGATAATCCGGCTGCGCTCCATGGTCAAACAACGCACAGAGGTCCTCAATTCCGGTCGGCGTATCCAGGCCATTAATTCGTAGCGCCAGTGGTAACTCTTCCGGGCGGCGGGATTTAATGAATGTCACCGCAGTGTGTCTCGCCGACGCTTTGTCTGCGGGTGCAACGGAATCTTCCAGATCAATGATGGCAATATCGACGCCACTGGCAGCAGATCGGGTAAAACGCTCCGGTCGGGTTGCGGGAGTGAATAGCCAGCTGCGCATAGGATGTTTCAGATAATCAGACATAACGTTCCTCCTGTGACATTCAGTCTGCGCTCGTGCCTGATATCTATCCAATATATGATATAGGCATTCCTGATAGCTTTTGGAGATGATGATGGAACTACGCCATATTCGTTATTTTCTGGCGGTAGCAGAGGAACGGCATTTCACGCGAGCGGCGGCGAGGCTCGGTATAGGCCAGCCTCCGCTTAGCCAGCAGATTAAAGATCTGGAAAATGAACTGGGTGCAGTTTTGTTTCGGCGCATGCCTTATGGTGCAGAGCTGACAGAAGCGGGAGAAGCGTTTCTGGCGGTTGTTAAAGAGATGCCCGCCACTGCTGAACGCGCCTCGCGTGCGGCGCAACGAGCTGTCCGCGGTGAACTGGGTTTACTGAGAGTGGGGTTTACTGCCTCTGCTGCGTTTAACAGCGTGGTTCCTGCCGCCATCAGAGCATTCCGGCGTGCTTATCCTGAAGTCCGGCTACAACTGGAGGAAGGAAATACCACCCGACTGGTTGATGGTTTAAGTGAGGGATCGCTGGATGCGGTATTTCTGCGGCCGGGTTTTGCGGGTAGTGACCGTTTTCAGTTACGCATGCTTTCTGAAGAATCGATGGTCCTGGTATTGCCAGAAAGCCATCCTGCTGCATCGAAGACGTCAATCGCACTCAGGACATTACGTGATGACGATTTTCTGCTGTTTCCACGGGATATTGGTCCCACGCTTTATGATTCTGTAATTGAGGCGTGCCGTAAATCAGGATTTGAACCCAACATCGCGCAACTTGCACCTCAGATTGCGTCAGTGATTAATTTGGTCGCAGCAGAAATGGGAGTGTCTGTGGTTCCCTCCTCAATGGGGCAGGTTAAGGTGAATGGGGTCATATTCCGCCAGATTGAGGATGAAGCACCGGTTGCTAAACTGGCGCTGGCATTCAGGCGGGCGGACACTTCCCCGGTTCTCCGCAATTTTGTATTACAGACGCTCGTGTGAAACATCAGTCACGCTGCGCGGCCCAGTCCTGTAATGCCTGCAGCGCGGGCTGAAGTGCACGCCCCTGATCTGTCAGCCGGTATTCAACTTTCGGTGGCACTTCTGGATATACGGTGCGACTGACAACACCATCCCGTTCAAGATCACGTAATTGCTGGATAAGCATCTTCTGAGAGACCTCCGGGATCGCTCTGCGCAACTCGGAGTTACGCATCACTGGTGCGCTAAAAAGATGATAAATAATCAGTGTCTTCCAGCGACCTTCAAGTATGCGCAGCGCATCAGCCAACTGTCCGGCTGAACATGTTGATTCTTTCACAATTCAGACTCATGGTTACTTTTTGGTAAGTATATAACGAAATGGTGCATTCTTGTCTGATATATACCATGTCGCTAACATGCCCGAAATACCTGAAGACGCGGTGTCGCCAGGAACCTGAAAAAGGAAAGCAGCATGTCCGACTTAACAATTAACGCCGATCAGCTCCAGTACCTGCTGGACCGTCAGGATATTCAGGACACCATAGCCCGCTATTCACTGGGTCAGGACAGTCATCAGGGAGATGACCCGGCTATCCTGACTCAGTGGGACGAAACCTTTACTGAGGACGGAAAAGTCGATTACAGCGCTGCGGGTGGCCCGACAGGAACATATCGGGAACTGGCTTTATGGATGCGTGGAGAGAATGGACAGTCCGGGAGTATGAGTAGTTTTTCTAACTGGCAGCATATGTTGAGCCTGCCGGTTGTGACTGTAGAAGGTGATCGAGCGCAGGCCAGGACCGATTTCTTTGCTACCCATCGGGGGCGAGCAGATCAGGGGGCGAACATTCACTTCAATGCGAATGGTGCATTTCATGATGAGCTGGTGAGAACGGAAAAAGGCTGGCGGATTTTGTTTCGGCGGCTGGAATTATATTTTGGGGATGCAATTGCGGTCGCGGGTTGAATTCTCAATATTCAACTTAGCTTGAATGCCATATTTAACGAAGGCTGCTTGCAGGGATGCAGTCCAGTGCCACCCTACTAATACAAATCAGTTTACTGTGGACGTTCCTCATAACCTTGCGTGCTGTCTTGTTTGCCTTTCTTTTTTTCCATCATATCAACCATAGCACCTTGATGTGCATCAACATTACGGATATAGCGCATCAGGGTTTCGGGCTTTTTCCACGTTCCTTCCTGCATAATCTGCGCGACCGGATAACCATTCCTGGTCATGTCCTGCGCAGCACCGACGCGCGCACTGTGACCGCTCCAGCGCCGATATCTATTTTTATTAGCCTGGGCAGTCACTGCCTGGCCAGCTATCTGCCAGGCTTTGTTGAAAATATCTTCTATCGCCGGTCGGCTCAGGGGTTGGAGCTCTGAAGGTAATGCCTTATTCGAACGATGTACCCGGCAGAAAAGAAATGCATCCGGTTCGCCATTGAGACCAGATGCTTTCAGCCACTCATCCACTCTCTGACTTGAAAAGGCACTCAGCGCCTTAATCAGCCCACCGGTCATCACGATCGTTTTGGTGTGGGAAATGTCGAGAATGATCCGCCCATCTTCAGCCCTTGAAATATCACGCACGCGAATGCGCGATATTTCACTGATACGGAGCAGGGTGCTGTAGGCGATATGCAAAAAGGCGAGATTACGCATTTCCTGCAAGCGTTCAGAACCCGCCCAGCAATCATCGACCTTATCCAGATCAGCCAGTCTGAACGGAACGGCCTGACCGGCGCGCTCTCCGGACGTCACCGCCATGCGGTTTATCTTCTTCATCACACGATAAATCAGGGGTGAGACGTTGGGTGGTGTGACTCCGGCGTTACGGTGTAACATTGAGATCAACGAGGCATGGGTTGAAATGGTACTTGAAGCCCTTCCGGTCTGCTGTAGCCACGAGAGGTAGTCACGGAGATCGCTGGATAACATCGGCAAAAAGCTACGCTGATTTTCCTGCGACCAGCGCCAACAGACAGCCATTACGCTCATCAGCTGTGACCAGGTATTGGATGAAAACGCATCCCTGTCCTGAGCAAACTCTTTCAGACGCGCTGAAATATCACCGTCATCGGGGAAGTTGAGAGTCAGCGCGGTGTTCTGTACAAATTCCGTCATTATCGCGTGTTATTTGCTCGATTATTGAATTGATCGCGCTACGTAAATTCTGAGATTGCACATAGGTAGTTCCCCTACAGATTTTACATAGCGACGCCTGATTTATGAACAATCTTGTATTTAATGGAGAAAGCATCAGTGCATATACAGGCCGTTAACATGGCTGAGCGTTATCATAAACGGATCCTTCGCCGGATCCTAACTTTACATAACTCCCATTATGTAAAGTTAGTATTTTTTGCACGTTACTTATCACTATTAAATTAAAGCCAGGGACATCGGCGCTTCCCTGACTTTATATCGCCCACGCAAATGTACTGAACTCAGCAAATATCTGATGAGTCGTGATTAACGGGTAATCTCCACATCCGTAATCGCAATCGGTTTTATCACACCATGATAAGTACGTTCGAGGGGAATGAAGATCCGCAAATCATTTAACCATGCGATGGCTGATTTTTCCGGTCCATCCGAACCTGACTGCGTACATTCCACACGCCAGTAATTCCCGGTAAATGCAGCGTTAATCTTTGCAGCATCATCCCTGGATACGACGTGGCAGTCTCGCTCAATCCGCGAGACCTTTTCTCCATCTTGCCCCTTGGTCAGCGTTAGCAGATGATAATGCTGCCCCTTAAATAAAGGGAAACGTAGCGTTGTTTCGATCCTTTGCGTGATGGACGGAAGAGGGCTGATACTCATTGCGCCCTCCAGTTGAATGTCATTAGCCACCATAATGCGCTGCGCGAGAAAAACGTTATAGTCTTCAAGCCGCCGAACCAGGCCATTAGCCTGAACATCAGCGATTATTTTCACCGGCTTATCACCGGCCTGCGTTTCTGACCATTTAAGTTGCCTGAAGCGAGGCGCCGCCCAATTCTCAATCAGTGCAATTCCCTTCGACTCCACCTCCGGTGTCAGTGGAAACTTCATTAACCAGTTCGAATTATTATCCCTGAAGTCAGGAAGGAGGGGGCCGCTGTATTTGGCAACCGTTTTATGCGGATGAATCTGGTATTTTCCTGCACCGGCATAACGCTGTGGTTCGTCCATGCGGCACATTGTTTTGAGTGATTTCATAACCGCCGGACTGTTAGTGAAGTCGGATGCACGCTTTTTCATTGCTTCACCGATCAAACTATCGGTAACGAACCCGTCAGGATCCACATCTGTCGCCCCTATCACCGTGTCCTGGTCGGTTTTACAGTCGTAAACATGGTATTCGACTTTAAGATCAAAAGGAGCATCGTAAGGGGGGTCATAATCAATCTCGTCGTAGCCGTAACCCAACCGGACAAGCAGCTTATCCTTAACTTTAATGACATTCGCGACATCCACCAGAGAAGAGGCTTCCGCAATATCCTTACCGACGTTGTTTTTCTTTTCGCTGTAAACCCAGTCGCTGTTTTTAACTTTGATATCGCAGAGGATTGCGGCTGCCTTTGCCTCATTACCGGTTATTTCCCGCGGCGGGGCATAGCGCGCATAACTCTTATCGCTGTAAAAGCGATCACTCAGCTTGCCGTCTTTATCTACTATATCGAGGTACAACCGGTAATATTTTTTATTTCCGCAGTCCAGGGTATTCCAGCGTTCAACTCTGGAACCATTATTCAGTTTCACCATCGTGACATAGGTGAGGTGGTCATTCTGACGATAGAAATAAAGAGGATTGATAAAAACATTGCTGACCTTCGGCGGGGGCAGCTTTTCATCGTTGGCTTGTACCGCACTGACTGCAAACAACGTTGTCAGTGCTGCCAGCAGCGTTATCGACTTTTTCATTTTTTGCCTGTTCTCTTTATATTTCCTGCTAAATCCCATGATGCCTATATGTTGGTCGTATCAAAGAAAGGATCGCACCTGGCTGCTGAAGGTTGTCACGCAGCTATCCATGAGTTTCTGCGTGACCTCATTCACTTTGGCATAATTATTTGCCTGCCATTGTGGGAGAGTAAATTGCGGCGTGGTTGCATCCGAGCTGCATTCGATTTGTTTGAATGTTGGGTGTCCCGCTGGATCGCTGACAGTACGTGTGAGTGTCGTTGTCATCACTAATTGATAATTATCATCCCCGCCTGCGAGATTTTTATAAATCAGCTTCCAGGTCAATGGCTTTATAATTAGCGGTTTATCGTATTTTTTGGTTGGCAGACGATCCATCTCGGCTTTAAGGACTTCACTCACTCGCGGAGTCAGGTATGTCAGCGAAGGATTAATGACATCAACGACTTGCGTTCCTTTAAGTTGATCCTTGCTAAATCCCTGAATCTGGCCGCCAACAAATATCATTGAAACAAACTGCAGTGTTTTTAGTGCCGCCGCTTTAGTGGTGTCACCCTGAGTGATATAACGCAACTGTGTGTCTGAGGGGCGGCTGTAATCGGTTTCGAGGTCCTGCCAACCTTCAACAGTAAGCTGGGATTGATTTTCTGACATAACTGTTTCAGTCTGGACGCGCTTTTCAGTCGGAGGCAGGGGTTTTGAAGCACATCCGGTCAGCGTTAATGTTGTTGCCAATAGAGAAAGGGGCAATTTTTTCGACATGTTTTCATCCTTAAAAGTAACGGTTTGTTATAGGGGGATAACATCGGCAAAAAGGCGGGTAACTTTATCTGCACTTCAAATTTGCTGCCGGACCAGATAGAGGAGCTGGGACTTCGATGAGCTGCAACGGCTGTAAGGATTTATGCGAACCCTGGCGCGCTATTCGCATAGCGGCTCGGGCATTGCACAGAGTACAGTGAGTTAAATTGAACTTGCATCCGAATACAGGTGACAACGTAACGCCACCTGCCTCACCCGCCATACTGAAAACAACGACTAAAATACTAATCGTTACATATATCGTTGACAAAGTTTTCCTCAATAACTAATGCATCGATCGATACATAACAGGATTGCATGAATTCTCAACCCCGTTTAACCAGGATAAATGTTCAATTGGGGACAAGGCTTGGTGGGGTGATCGGCTGGAGAAGTGCCTTTGCCAGGATATCTGCCCTGACCGTTGTGCTGGTGATCTAAGGGGTTAATCTAAACCAAAGCTCAAGTCAGTCGCTTCCCGCCTAAAAACTTCCCTTCCTGTTAGGAGGGATTGGCTGATTATCGTCAATACGTCGGTTCAATAATGTAGAACTTATTACCCACAATTTTGAGTAGTAGTTATGATTGAAGAATATTACTCAACAATAGTAAGGCGTTTTTTAACGATGACTGATCTGAATGTCTTGAGAATTTTTATCGCAGCGGCTGAGCTTGGAAGTTTTTCTGCAGCAGCAGTCAGACTCAAATTAACGCGTTCAGCTGTAGCGAAAGCCATTGCCAGGCTCGAACAGAGCACAGACACCCGACTTTTCCAGCGAACAACGCGAATCATCGCGCTGACCTATGAAGGTCGCATACTGCTTGAACGGTGCGCTAAAACCATAGAATACCTGGAAGATACTCTTGATGATATGTCCTCAAAGCGAAACGAGCCCAGGGGTATATTACGCATGACGCTTCCTGCCGCTTTTGGCAGAAGTGAGGTCATGCCGGTACTCTCAAAGTATCTTCATCGCTGGCAGAGGGTGGATGCCGAAGTCAGTTTCAGCGATCGTACGATAGATTTTATCGCTGACGGGTTCGACCTTGCCGTACGGTTAGGGGGATACAATATCAATGAAGACCTTGTCTCCAGAGCGATCGCCCGCCAGCGTTTGAGTTTCTGCGCATCGCCATCGTACCTTGAAGAAAAGGGTATACCCAGAACCTTGGCAGAGATACAACAGCACACGGGGATCCACTTTTCACAACACGGTAAACTGCTCCCATGGCAGCTAAGAAACGAAAGGGGGGAGGAGATACAAATGGAAACTTCCAGTAGGGTAAGATTTGACGCAGGTGAAGCGCTGAGGGATGCCGCAGTTGCCGGATTTGGTATTGCGCAGTTGCCCGAGTTTCTGCTCAGACAAGCGGTCGAAGACGGCAGACTTGTCAGGATTTTGGAGGAGTTAGAACCTGAATGGATGCCTGTTTTGGTGCTTTATCCAACAAGAAAGTTTATGTCACCAAAGGTCAGGCTGTTTATTGATAGCCTTATTGAGGCGAAAATATAAAGTCAGTTGGGATTGCGTATAATCCTTTTTACGCAATCTTCATTTACGTTAATTAACTGGTCTATCCACTTAATGATTTAAGGTATTTGACGGGCTTCATATGCCAGACGATATTCATTAATTCCGTCAATGAAAGTAGTTTTTGTTTCTTGCCAACTAACATCCTGACGGATCTTATCTGAACCTACCCATTGCCAGAAATTAGCCAAACCATGAACGGTAGTGATATCAATTTCCTCCGTCGGTACTTCAAATTCGAGTTTAAGACCATAAGATGCAGCAAGAACCTCACCAATCTGTTGCGCGGTTTCGTAATGCTGATTTGAGATGTTGTAGGCTTGTTGAACAATTTTTCTACGGTCTGAATACTCTGCCAGCATGACGTAAGCCTGAGCGCAGTCATCTACATGTAGCGAGTGCATGATGGCATTAGGGTCAGCAATCAATTTCAGTGTTTTATCACTTCGGGATGCAAGTTCAAACAAAGGGCCGTAATGACTGGAAGAGTGACCGTAAACAATGGTGGGGCGAAGTACTACTGCATCATAATGGGCATTCTTTTGCTCGAGCAGGTAAGTACCATATTGTTCGCGAGGCAGCAGCTGTGCGGGAGGATTCATCGGGCTACTTTCTGTGTGAGGGGCGAGACCGTCATCGCCATGTTTTTTATCCATCATTCCATAATCTTTACAGCCACTGGTGAACATGACCAGGGAGCGGACACCTGCAGAGTGGCTTTTTTCTGCAATCTTTTCGATCATGGTTTTGACCTGTTCCAGGTGTCCGATCATGTCGCTCCAGTCTTCGGTATTGGAAATGATTACATCGAACACCACGCCATCTGTTTGTTTCAGAAACGTCAGATCCGCAGGGGAACCAATCACTGGATGTATTTCATTTAAGGCGAGGTCAGGTGCATCTTTTTCATTTCGGATAAGACCATATGTTTTCCAGCCTGCACGGTTAAAAGCCTTGGCGATTGCGTTGCCGATGTAGCCGTTTGCTCCAGTAACAAATGCGGTTCTTTTTGGTGTAGACATGCTGATTCTCACTGTTATTGAGGTTTATGTTCTTCACAACATGATTACAGCACATTCATTGTTGAATGTTTTTCTACAGACTGGTGCCCTGTAGTCATCAGAATAAACTTGCTTGTTTGACGGCCGCCGGCTTCGCCTGCTGACGGTAATCGATCTCTACACGCGCGAATGTCTGGGGATCTGCGTGGGCCAGAACCTGCGGTCCTCAGAAGTGGCTGAGATGCTGAATAACATTGCGCTGAGGCGACCGCTGCCACAGCTCCTGAAAACTGATAATGGTTCTGAATTTGCTGGAAAAATGCTGGATAAATGGGTGTACGAACGTGATATCCGGATTGACTTCTCGCGACCGGGTACGCCCACGGATAACGCCACGGTGGAATCATTCAACGGCAGGCTGCGGCAGGAATGCCTGAACGAGAACTGGTTTATGTCGATGGAGGATGCCCGGTGCAAAATCGAAGCCTGGCGCATACACTATAACCAGAGTCGTCCCCATTCTGCGCTGGGCTGGATGACGCCATCCGAATTTGCCGAAACATCTGCCGGTTGCCAGAATAGGTAGCCAGACCGAAGCCGGTTATTCCAGATTATGACTGGAGCATATTCGGGGGCAGGGTCAAAAAACCGACATTATTAACTGCTCGTTGTATCTAACACTGGGGGCAGGTCAAGCTTCCAGGTTCGCCACTAAATAATCCACAAAGACTTTGACCTTCCTGGTGTTACGTCTGGATGGGTGATAAATGGCATAGATTGCCGAATCTTCTTCGGCGGCATTGACCTCTGCTCGCCAATCGGGGAGCAACTCCACCAGTTTACCTTCAGCGATATCCAGCTTAACCAGCCAGTCCGGCAGCAGCGCAATACCATACCCACTCAGTACTGCTTCACGCAGGATATCGGAGTTATTGCATTTCAGTGTCCCTTGTACGTTAACGCTTTCCTGTTTTTTTCCACTGAAGTACCAACGTGTTTTTCCCGAAGAATACGAGAACAGCAGGCAGTTAAAGCGCGGTAAGTCCTCTGGCAGCATTGGTGTACCGTGCTGCTCCAGAAATGCATGGCTGGCACACACTAGCCGACGCTGTGACAGCAGCTTGCGGGCAATCAGATTCGTTGACTCTACTTTTCCCAGACGAATCGATAGATCGAGGCGCTTTTCGACTAAATCCACTACATCATCAGTGAATGTCAGATCCAAGTTGATAAGTGGATACTGGCGTGAGAACGGAGCCAGCAATGGTGCGATATGCAATCGGGAATAGGAGACGGGAAGGCTGATACGCAGTGTGCCACGCGGTTCCCCACTGTGATCGCGCGCTTCCTGATTGGCCGATTCGAGGTCATTAATTATTCTTACTGCGTGTTCGAAATAGGCCTGTCCTGCCGTTGTCAGCGCGACGCTGCGTGTTGAACGCGTAACCAACTGTGTACCGAGTGATTTTTCTAGTGCATCAATCTGGCGGGTTACGGATGAAGTGGCGACCGATAAATGCCGTCCAGCCGGGGCGAAACCACCTTCTTCAACCACTGTAATGAAAGCCTGTAATGCGGCCAGCATATCCATTCTTTTTGTCTCCCGGTTCGGTGATGGTCTGCTTAATTCTACAGCGACATCGTTGCGATATACGCAACACTGTAAGCCATTTTAACTCTATTATCACCTCTCATGGCCAGTGATAGGATTCTGTCTATAGAGAGGTGAATCATGAAATTAACCATTGAAGTGACATCTGATTTTATCTGCCCATGGTGCCGGATCGCTGAGGCCCGACTTGATGGTGTCCTGAAGGCATTGCCTGATGGCGTTGAGGTTGAGGTGAACTGGCTGCCATTTGAACTGAATCCAGACATGCCGATCGATGGTATGGATCGTGTGACGTATCGTAGTGCGAAATTTGGTAGCTGGGCATATTCACAGCAACTTGATGCTCACACCGAGGAAGCTGCGAATGAAGATGGCCTGACATTCAATTATCCGTCAATGAAACGTGTGCCTAATACGCTAGCCGCTCATCGACTGATGTGGCTGGCAGCTAAAAGCAACCTGCAAGCAATGATGATTGAACGTCTGTTCCACGCTTACTTTCAGGACGGTAAAGACATTGGCGACCATGACGTGCTGGCAGACATCGCCGCTGAAGCAGGCATGAATCGTCTGAAAGTAAGAGCATTTCTGGCAGGCCATGAGGGCGAAGCGGAGGTTATTCAGCAAGAAGAATTAGCCAGACGTAGCAAGATAAACAGCGTACCTGCATTCAATATCGGCGGTGTACGCATTTCTGGCGCCGTTTCGGCAGAAGTACTTCATCAACATATTTATGAGGCCATTAACAGCCAATCCAAATCGGAGGTGAAAGATGCCAGGTGAAACACTGACCAGAAAACGTGCGTTGATTATAGGTGGATCACTCGGCGGATTGTTTGCAGGCAGCATGCTCCAGCAGGCTGGCTGGGACGTGGATATCTTTGAACGCTCGCCAAATGACCGGTCTCAGCGAAGACGAACTGTCTCAGATCCATCACTGATAACCTGTTCATTCTCCCTGCCTGACCTTTTCACGTACCGGACAGGCAGGGGCTGAGTTTTATGACAATGCCCCCTTTCACTTCGCTCTGCCGACTATACTTCTGTCACGGAGAGGCACTGATGACCATCGCACAACAGCTGGAACAGAAGGGTATAGAGAAAGGCATCGCGAAGGGCATTGAGCTCGGCGAGCTACGAGGCCTTGAATAAGGTGAACACATTGGTGCCCTGAAAATCGCACGCACCATGCTGCAGAACGGTCTCGACCTTAACACCGTCATGAAAATGACTGGTCTGAGCGAAGAAGAACTGTCTCAAATTCACCATTAATAAATTTTGGCCCCCCTGTCTGCCCTTTTCACGTACCAGGTCGGCAGGGTTGAGTTTCAACGCGCTTTCCCCTCCTTTTGCCTCTAAACGATTAACTTTCATGACATTCGAATGATTATTCGGCCATCAAGTGCTTAGGGGTTTAACGATAAGCAGTGGTATCAACGCTGGCATCTCCGGATGAAGATGCGCGAAAGATTCACCACCCAAAACAGTTATATACGTCCTGATAATGGTAGGACCACGAAAGGTGGGTAGACCTAAACTAACCAGAAGGTCAGGCCGATGACAACAAGCGCGAAGAGGGCAGTTGACCCCCACGCTATGGATGGCCAGAACGTCACCGCGAGCATCCCGAACCCAATGATCAGCACTGCAGGAATGAGGGTGCTGGCAAAAAAACGCAGCTGGCGACGCAGCCAGGTTTTGAAGTAATTACTCATCTGATTATCCGCATGATGGCGTCAGCGATTTCATCCTCTGACGACGGGAAGAAGTGGAGGTGGGCATTTCTGCTGATGACCGGCTCAATGATGAAATAGAGCATTTCCAGCTTCTCGGCATAGAGTGCAAAGTAAAAGGCGGGGAGCTGTTGTCTAAGCCGCCCGGCAGCGTCTGCCGATTCCTGGACATACCCGTAGTAACTGACAATGGTCACTGACGCTGCTGAAATTTTGGCGAGCTTCGTATCCATCGCGATGGTGGCCCCGAAGCTGTAACCGATGGCTGCAACGATGTCTATGAATCACACACATAATGATGCCGAGCCACGTTTTAAAATCTGTCGACATGCTGAGCTTCGCGCCCTGGATCTTTATGTCCGTGTAACCTTCGCGCTTCGCAACTTCCAGGCTTGAGAGCTCATCTGACGCATCGATCAGAAAGTCACGCTTTCCTTTTTCCTTGGGGGCCACGGGCGTGAAGACGCTCAGACGCAGCAATGCCACCGGCTGAACGGTTTTGTTGCTGTTCGGCTCCAGTAGATAAACTGTTTCTGAATCCTTTTTTACGATGGCAAAAGGATTGTTTATGTCTATGACTTTGTTGTCGTTTCCCACTTATCCACACCCACAGGTCAGAAAGATCGCATTGTCATGAAAGTGGATACCCATCTCATGAAAGTAGAGACCTTATTCATGAAAGTAGATATCCAAAGTGCTGTTTTTTGCTTTGAGATCATTAAGATAGGAGGCTGGTGATCTCTATATGATCTTCTAATGATCTTGAAAGAATTGATCTATCCAGTGGATATGTTGATAACGTCAGTTGACTGCCGCGCCTGACGGCTTGCCCAACGCTTCCCGACCACACAGTAAACTGTATGGCCGCTCACCGTTATCATACCGAGTGTTTGGAATGACAATTTATAATGGCTTGTGTATCTCTTTGGGCTGAAGGAGGGACTGATGCATGATGCAGCTTCGGTCATCTGGGTTAAACCCAGCCAGTAAACAGAAAATACTGGCTGAGTATGGCGTATAAATTCTGATCGCCCACATAAGCGTTTTGGTTGACGCTTCCTTTAACCAAAAGTTATGAATTGGTCTCATCTTTGAGCA
The DNA here is from genome assembly GCF_059730495.1 of Pantoea sp. X-Soil-TKNS-1211. Classification (NCBI taxonomy): domain Bacteria; kingdom Pseudomonadati; phylum Pseudomonadota; class Gammaproteobacteria; order Enterobacterales; family Erwiniaceae; genus Pantoea; species Pantoea sp. X-Soil-TKNS-1211. Next base: position 179,877 of record NZ_AP035957.1, on the reverse strand, counting down.
TGTCGATAAGCTCTCTGAGGCCCTGAGGTATTTGCCTGTGACCAGGATAGTACAGATGCATTGCAGGTTCGATCGGAGCCCAGTCGGATAATACTTCGACAAGTTCCCCGCGTTTGATGTAATCGCTAACCCTGTCTTCAAGGCAATAAGTGATTCCCACATCGCCGAGGGCCAATTCTACACCCATTGTCGTTTCATTTACGCACGTCTGCCCTGGCACTTCAATTGCCCGGTATTCATCGCCTTTTCTGAACTCCCACCTGTAAATCGTTCCGGACCCCATACGGATCTGAATGCACGAGTGAGAACGTAGATCTTCAGGGACGACAGGTTTCTGCCGACGAAACAGATAACGGGGTGATGCAACGGCAACCCATCGCAAGTCATGGCCAAGTTTTACTGCCACGAAATCTTCAGGAACTGTACCGCCGAAACGTATACCAGCATCGAATCCTCCAGATACGATATCTACCATCTTATCATCGACTGCTATCTCAATTTCCACTTCAGGATAGGCCTGTAAAAATCGTGGAAGATGCTTAGCGAGGATGAGACGGGCGCCATCGCAGAGAGCATTCACTCGAAGTCGCCCTACGGGTCGGTCTCGAAAATTGTTTATCTCATCGAGTGCATCGCCAATTTCTTTGAAACCAATTTCAAGACGCGAAGCGAGAGAAGCACCTGCATCAGTAGGCGCGACTGTTCTGCTGGTCCGGTTCAGAAGGCGAACGCCGAGGCGAGCTTCAAGATTACGAACTGAATGACTCAGGGCTGAAGTCGTTATACCCAGTTCGACAGCAGCCTGGGTAAAGCTTCGTAGCCGTTCAACGGCTCTGAATGCGTTAAGGTCGGCAAGATCGCGGCGGGAAAGTTTAGCGATTGGTCTTACAGGCATGAGCCATATTCCATCGTTGAATTTTTTTAAATGGCCCTTGCATTAATATTCAATTATTACAAGGCCCGTGAGAGCTATTTTTAATTAAATTCAACAATGGTGTCATTAACTGTTTTTCAAAATTGAGATAAGAGCATCCACAGAAGACAGGATGACTCCCAATGAAGGCTGTACGGTAGAGAGGAGAGAAAGGAAAAGGGGCAACAACATGGCGTTGTTACCCGGATGACTTACTGGCCAGCGGAGTCCGGTTCAGAGATTAAACGATGTCGCTGTGCTTTCTGAGACTCACTTTGGATACGGTTAAGGATATCACCCTCATGCTCAGCATCATCACTCCCGTACACGTATTCATGGCCGCTCATGAGGGCATACCATGCGCGTTCTGCAACCTCTTCAGGTGTCGTTGGCTGGCTTGCTCCTACTTTGGTATTGGCCTGGCCTGCGTTATTAAAGAAGTTCGTTTGCGTTGCTCCAGGCATGAGTAATGTCATATTGAGACCTTGTCCTTTCAACTCATTTCTGATGGCCCAGAAGAATGAGTTAACAAATGCCTTTGAAGCACCGTAGATGGCTTCAAAGGGGATAGGCGATGTACCTGATACTGATGAGGTCATCAGAACATGACCCCCACCGTTTTTTATCAGCTCGGGAAGGAAGACTTTTGAGAGGTGGACGTAGGAGTCAATATTAAGACGAATCAAATTGAGCTCTTTGCTAAGCTCAGTTCCGCCGATAAATCTACCACCAAGGCCCTGGCCTGCATTTATGACCATTGCATTAATTGATAAGCCTTCGCTGTCAATCCTTTTTTTTAGTGATTCAATATCATCATAGTTGCTGAGATCAGCAGGATAGGAGAATATTTCAGTGCCTGATTTCCGTAACTCTTCGCAGGCTTTATTTAACTTCTCTTCTCCACGAGAAACAGCAATTATGTTATGGCCATTTTTAGCGAAAATTTTCGCCAGTTCGTATCCAATTCCGTTCGAAGCCCCGGTAATCAATGCAGTTTTTCTGTTCATAATTATCCTCATCTGAATTTAAAAATCCAATTTAAGGCTAGCATTGATTTTATGTTTTGTTTTCCGATTCGTATTTCGGGTTAATCCAAAATACATCATCCAGAGTAAAAGGTATTTAAAATCAATGGCTTGCTATTGATGATATTTATTCAATGGTTCATTTATAAAATAGCACATCAAATGTATCTTCATGAAAAACAATGAGAAATTAAATTAATTTGTTATTTCATCGTAAGGTTTTAAATTGCTTACTGTGACTGGGTGGTTAAATTAAACTATATTGACTTGTGATGAAATTCATTCAAATAAAGGAAGTTTAATGTCAATTACAAGTGAAACAGTTACTGTCATTACAGGTGCGTCATCAGGTATTGGTTCCGCTTCAGCAATTCGAATTGCTAAGCATGGTGGTACAGTTATTTTAGCTGCCAGGAATGAAGAAAAGTTAAAATCTATTGTTAATCAGATCAAGGATAGTGGTGGATATGCTGATTATAAAGTTACGGATGTAACCGACATTGAGAGCCTGAAATCACTCGGGCAATATGTTCTGGAAAAGTATGGAAGAATTGACCATCTGGTTAATAATGCCGGGTTGATGCTGTTTTCCAACTGGAAGGATGTGGCACTGGATGACTGGAAGAAAATGATCGATACCAACATCCATGGTTATCTGAATGCTCTGGCTGTGTTCTTACCTGTATTAGTTAAGCAAAAACATGGTCACATCCTTAACATGAGTTCGGTTGCAGGTATCCATACCGGTGACGCAAGCGGGGTTTATAGCGCAACAAAATTCTTCATCAGGGGGCTCACAGAAAGCCTGAGAAGAGAGATTGGGGTAGGTGAGGGCATTCAGGTATCGATGATAAGCCCTGGTGTCATTAACACTGGTTGGGCGGATAAGGTTGAAAATAATGAAGGAAAGGGTATTGCGAAAAAGCTCAATGAAATTGCAATCTCTCCTGAAGAGGTTGCCGATGCAGTAGCTTATGCACTGGATAAGCCTCAGAACTTAACGATAAATGATATTGTCATCCATCCTACATTGCAGGGGTGGTGAGTGTTAAAAGAGCCCGGGTCCGGGCTCTTTTTCATGGTATAAACTCTAAAAAAAGCGTCATTACATCATGTCAGACACTCAAACCGTTCAAATCATATCTGCTTTAAATCCATCACATAGCGATATCTGGCTTTTTTAGCGACAACATCCGACCACGTCTGATTAATATCTGAAGGCTTTATAAGCCTGTAGTCAGGTTTGATACCGTGAAGGTTACAGTAATCAATCACTTCCTGAGTTTCACGTATGCCACCAATTGTCGATCCTGCAAAACTGTAGCGCCGCAATACCGTTGTAAACGGTGATAACTGATTCGGCTCAGAGACCTTGCCGATGCCAACGAGGCAAAGTGTTGCATCGCGTTTCATCGTGTTCATGATCGGATCAAGTTCATGCTGGTAAGGAACAGTGTCCAGCACAAAGTCAAAGTGTCGGTTTAACTTTTTTAATTTTTCTGCATCGTAGTTTACAACCACGCCATGGGCACCAAAACGGCGGGCATCGTCTGCTTTATCCGGAGACGTAGTAAATACCACCACTTCAGCCCCCATTGATTTGGCGAGCTTCACTGCAAGGTGTCCTAACCCTCCCATACCTACAATTGCCACTTTTGAATCTTTTCTTACCTGCCAGTGGCGAAGCGGAGAGTAAACGGTAACTGCAGCACACATAACTGGTCCAGCAGCAGCAAGGTCATAGTCTTTTGGAATTTTTATAACAAAATCTTTATTTACTACAGCTGCTGTGGAATACCCCCCTTGAGTAACACCGGTGGGTTCTACACTTTCAGGTACAGGGCTTCCGTAGGTCATTGTTGGTCCTACCTGACAGTATTGTTCCATTCCCGCTCTGCAGTCGCTGCAAACTCCACATGAATTCACCATGCATCCGACACCGACGTGATCGCCTACTTCAAATTCGCTAACTCCGCTTCCTAGCGCGACAACAACACCTGCCAGTTCATGACCGGTAACCAGTGGGAATTTCATCGGGCCCCAGTCACCGTGGCCGGTATGAATATCGGAATGGCAGACCCCGCAATAATGTATGTCAATCACAACATCATTTGGTCCGACCGCACGACGACGAAAATCGAAGATGCTCAGCTTCCCGCCAGCTGTTCGTACTGCATACCCTTTAACCGGAAAAGGTTGGGTATAGAGAGAAAGTGGTGCGCCTGCGCGAACTGGGGCAGGTGCTGCATTAGCCGAACCGGAACTTAATGTCGTGACAGCCGCCGCCCCCAAAACAGTTAACGCGCTTGAGCCTGCTGCGTATTGAAGGAATTTCCTTCTGTCAACTCCTGACATATTTTCAGTGGTATTTGAAGACTCTTCAACGTTAACCTTTTCATTTTTCTTTTCACTCATTGTGACTATTCCTCAGGATAATGAAATTAAGAAGTGAGGGAAGTGCAATATATTGATGTTTTTTTATTTTTGCAGGGATATAAAAATAACATGTATAGTTAAACGTTGTCTTGTGACCTTATATCTATGGAGAGTGTATTTTTTCTCAACAATAAAGTGCGTCGCTGGTTTAAAATATAAGCAGGGTGAGGGGGGGGGGAATATACTCTTTTCAAAAGCAATAAGAACCGTCAGTGAGGTTTGTGGGATGACGCTAAAGGGGGGCTGGGGGAAGAAAAGAGGTCATTTTCATTCGTTCATATGATAAATGCTTGTTCATATGGTGTGTTGCGTGGAAACGTTATGAGGTTCATTTTTGGCAGTGATTTAACCAGGGGTAATAGCCCCCTGGCATTGTTGAGCTTCCTTACAGGAAAGTTTTAATCACGCTACTGTCATCTTCTTTGGCCTGACCACGTGATGCAGCAAGATCAAACCGTTCGCGAGCAGCGTTTAAAAGTGGTGTGGCTGCACCAACATTTTCTGCCGCGGATGCGACAAGCCCTGAATCTTTTACAAAGATCCCGATTGTACTCAGCACGTCGGCACCTTCGCCCTGGAGCATTCTGGGTCCTCGATCATTCAACATCCATGAACCTGCAGCACCATGTCGGATCAGTTCAAAGACTTCTTCAGGATTCAGGCCGAGGTGTTTAGCGAGTGCGAGGGCTTCAGCTGCGGCCACAAGATGTACCGACGCGAGATGCTGATTGACGACCTTAACCGACTGACCGTTTCCAACAAGGCTTCCTACGTTGCGGATATTTCCCAGATTAGCTAGCAATATCTGAGCTTGTTCAACATCGGTAATTGCTCCCGAGGCGAAGACGGTGAGCTTACCTGCAACAGCGCCGGAGACGCCTCCAGTAACAGGTGCATCAACAACCCGCGCACCGAGTTCTGCTAGCTTCACTGCAGCCTGATGAACTGAGTCAGGCCCTACAGTTGACATTATGATCCAGAGAGAAGATGCGATTTTGTTGCGATTGGATTCAAGAGTCGCTTCTGCCACCAGGTCATCCAGTTGTGCAGGCGTTGCAACCATGACAACAACCACGTCATTTGGGGGAGACTCAGTATAGGTCTCTACCATCGATAACCCGGCTTCACGGCCACGAACACGTGCGGCCTCAAACGGATCGACACCGGTTACGGAGTGGCCGGCCTCTGAAAGACGTTGTGCCATTGGAAGTCCAATCGCGCCGGTACCTACAAAAGTTAGGGTAGACATGCAATGCTCCTGACCAAAGAATTTTAAATAACTTTTTGTTATGTGTGTTCTATCACATGTATAAGCTGAGTCAAGATCAAATGATTAGCCATTGTTCATTTGTGATGGCACTCATAATTTCTGCAAATCAGAACGAAGTTTGGGTTAAACCAATTGACAGTTTTTTCCAATGGGCGTTAGTTAATTAAAGAAATAAAAATACTCAGATGGAGGAACCATTAATGTTGAATTTAACTAATAAACTAATCCCTCAACAACTGTCCTGTTCAACAGTGTGTTTCAGAGACAGGAGTTTAGCGGATGCGTTAAAAACGATTGAGGAAATGGGTTTTCAAAGTGTCGATCTGGCCGCACTTGCAGGATTGTGTGAACATATTCCACCACAGGCTGAAACACATAAATTAACAGCGGCATCTATCGTTTTAAAAAATTCAACGCTGCGTTTTACCAGTATAAACGCTGATACAGGATCTTTTAATTCTGATATTGATAACAATATGATTTACCAGCGTGTAACTAAGCTTTCTAGATTTGCATCTGAGCACCAGATCCCCCTTATTGTTCTGACCAGCGGCGAGAAAGAACAGCCTGAGGATGATGTAGTTACCCAGATCCGTCGTGTGGCAGAGGGGCTGGCTCGGTGTTATGAGCTTGGCGCAGCTTATGGCGTCGAGATTGCTGTTGAAGCACCGCATTTCTTCCGTCTTGTTAATACCCCTGAGCGCGTGAATTTACTCGATAAGCTCTTGGATCCTCGCGTGAAATTCATTTTTGACACTTCACACATCCGCGCTCCCGGACAAAATGTAAGTCTCTCCTATCAGTCGTTCGCAAAGCGAACTCGCCTGATTCATTTAAGAGATGCGGTAGATGGTGATATCCGACGGGTCATTGGCGATGGGGATATTAACTTCCGTGACTTCTTTGAAACGGCAGCTTCCTTAGGCTACCACGGAGACTACGTACTGGAGCTGGAAACCCACAACAGTCCATTTGCCACGAAGGATGAAGAAGTTTCAGACGCCGTGCGACGTCTGTCTCCGCTGCTCGCATAACAAGCCTTTCCTGCCCGTACCCTACGACTACGAGATAACAATAATGGCTATCGCAAAACTTACTAATCCTCCACCACCATCCGGGGCATCCAATATTCGCTGGAGCAAGGTGGGGCTGATGCTCTTCATCACCTATCTGGTTGCTTACATTGACAGGACGAATATGGCCATTGCAGCCCCGTCCATGATCAGAGAGCTTGGCTTGACCTCGTCAGAAATGGGCTTGCTGCTATCTGCCTTTTTTGGCGGATATGTCTTTAGCCTGGCTTTTGCTGGGCTCGTCGTGACGCGGTTTGGGGCAAAAAGGAGCATGGTTCTGGCCCTGATTGTGTTTGGGCTCGCCTCCGCATCAACGGGCCTGACAGAAGACTTTGCTCAGCTAATTGCCGTTCGTCTGCTGCTCGGGCTTGGAGAGGGGTTTGTCTTCCCAGCAATCACTATCTTTTTTGTTAAGTGGTTTCCTGCCTGGGAGAGAGGGCGCATTTCCGGACTGTGTCTTCTCGCAATTCCAATTTCTGCGCTGATCATGGCCCCAATGGGAGGGTGGTTGATAGGCAGTCTGGGCTACAAAGAAATGTTTGTGATTCAGGGGATCCCCCCGTTAATTATTGCGGTACTGGTGGCAATTATGCTGAAAGAAAGCCCGGTACATGATGCCTCTCTGAATGAAAAAGAGCGTGATTACATTTCTGCACATACCGAAGACACAACTGCTGATACCCGCGATAAGGGAGCTATCAGGGGGGTCTATTTTAATCTACGAATTTGGCTCATTGGTCTGGTCTACCTGCTCTGGATGACAGGGTTATACGGATTTAACCAATGGCTTCCAACGCTGCTGTCGGAAGCATCAGGAAGTGGAATCGAAGCGGTTGGGTTGCTCACTGCTATTCCTTTTGTTTTTGCCGCGATAGGAATGGTTTTCGCCGCCAGCGCCTCAGATAAAGCGCGCTCGAATCGTACTCCCTATGTTGTCGTTCCCGTCTTCATCGCGGGTATAGCACTGCTTCTGCAGCATTTCATTGGCGGTGGTATTACTGCGCAAATTGTCTTCCTCATTATTGCCGGTGTCGGTATCCACGCTGCATTTGGCCCATGGTGGCCATGGGCTCTGAATGAAGTTCCTGCTAACCAGACGGGCTATGCATCCAGTCTCGTGCTCACAATCGGAAACTTCGGTGGCGTAATCGGCCCTTTGCTTGTGGGCTTTCTGTCAGGCGGAAAGTCCATTGCACAGGGCGGATTTTACGTACTGGGTTACATCCTTATCGTTGCTGCAATATTGGGATGCGTGATCGGGTACTACAACCGATTTCACAAATTAAATGCAAAACATCCGGGATTAAGCAGCCCACAAAATTAAATCTCTATCATTATGAAGAATGGGAATCTTATGTTTGAACATCATTATGAAAAGCTGACCGATCTCACTGTTCACTATGTAACGGCAGGTGAAGGAAAGCAGACTCTTGTCCTGCTGCATGGTTATCCGCAAAGCTGGTATTGCTGGCGGGAGGTCATTGAGTGTCTTGCTAAAGACTATCGGATCATCGCTCCTGACCTGAGAGGACTGGGGGATACGACGCGACCGGCATCAGGTTATGACAAACGTACGCTTGGCCGCGACGTAATCGAACTGCTGGACAAACTGGGTGTAGATAAATTTGCCGTTGTTGGTCATGACTGGGGCGGAACTGTTGCTTTTGCGGTTGCTGCGGATAATCCCACTCGTGTAACGCATCTGGGGGTGATTGACGTTGCTATCCCAGGCGACGGTCAGCCAAATATCGGGCAGGGGGGGAAACGGTGGCACCACTCATTCCTGCAGACGCTTGATTTACCTGAAGCGCTGATCAACGGGCGAGAAGAATACTATTTTGACTGGTTCTTTGAGAACTACGGTCACACTCGCGCTGCAATTACGCGTGAAGCCCGTGATGAATACATGCGAAACCTGAACACTCCAGGCGCATTGCGTGCGGGGTTTGCCTATTACCGTGAGGTTACGCAGGACATCCGTGATAATGAGGCCAGAACTGAAAAGCTGACGATCCCTTGTCTCGCTCTGGGCGGTGGGGGCTACTGGGGACGCGGTGGAGAAGTTGCCACATCCCTGCGCAGAATGGCGAATAAAGTCACTGAAATTGTGGTACCAGAGTGTGGCCATTGGGTTCCTGAAGAAAAACCTCAACTGCTAAGCGAATCGATAAGAGATCTGCTGTCACTCCCTTCTGACGTGGAATAATTGACATGACTCGAATTCACAATGTGCCTGATGATTTTGTCGATGAAATGATTGAGGGATTCGTTGCGGCCAACGCCGATCGCGTGATGCAGGTCAGGGGAGGCGTTGTTCGTTCGACCAAGGTCACGGAAGGCGAGGTCGCCCTGGTTATTGGTGGCGGATCTGGGCATTACCCGACATTCTGCGGTTTTGTCGGGCCAGGCCTTGCTCATGGAGCCGCCATGGGCAACCTCTTTGCGTCTCCCAGCGCACAGCAAATTTATTCGGTAGCCAAAAACGCCCATCATGATGGTGGCGTGATTTTCAGCTTTGGAAACTACGCCGGCGATACCCTGCACTTTGGCCATGCCGCTGAAGAGTTGCAAAAAGAGGGCATAGACTGCCGAATTGTGAAGGTGACCGATGATGTTTACAGCGCTGCAATTGCTGAAAAGAGCAAGCGACGCGGCATCGCAGGTGATTTTACCGTGTTCAAAGTAGCCGGTGCTTCTGCTGCGCGTGGTGACTCACTGGACGAAGTTACAAGGCTCGCGGAAAAGGCCAATGAGCATACCCGATCTATCGGCGTGGCATTTTCAGGGTGCTATTTGCCTGGGTCAGACGAACCGCTTTTTGATGTACCGAAAGGACGTATGGAAGTCGGTATGGGCATACACGGGGAGCCGGGTATTAATGAAATCGATACGCCAACCGCCGATGACCTGGCCGCATTAATGGTTGAAGCTGTTCTCGCTAAACAAGAGTGGCCTGCCGGAATCTGCACTGAAAAGGGCGCGCGAATTGTTGTGATGCTCAACGGCCTTGGCTCAGTGAAATATGAAGAACTATTCGTGGTTTATCGCAAGGTCAATATGCTGCTTAAGGAGCGAGGTATCGTTATTGTTGAGCCTGAAGTGGGTGAACTTGTTACCAGTTTTGATATGGCTGGCGTGTCACTTACTATTTTCTGGCTTGATGACGAGCTCGAAGCCCTCTGGTCAGCTCCTGCCAGCGCGCCGGGGTATAAAAAAGGATCAGGGATCGAATCTAAGAGATTAACTGCAGATGAAATGGCGCGAAACAACGAATCGTCAGCTGCACTTAACCCTGGTTCTCTCCCTTCACAGCAGCTGGCTGCCTTTATACTTGCAAAACTGCGTATTCTGGCTGAAACCATCAATCTGAATGCTGAGCTGCTTGGAAAAATTGATGCCGTCGCTGGGGATGGCGATCACGGTATCGGTATGAATCGCGGCATACAGGCCGCGGTACGTGCTGCAGAGTTGGCCCTCGACAAAGGAGCCGGTGCGGGCAGCTTGCTTCAAATTGCAGGGGATGCCTGGAGCGATCGTGCTGGCGGAACGTCAGGTGCCCTGTGGGGAGCGGCATTGTCTTCAGCTGGAGCAAGAATTGGCGATGAAGCAGTGCCGGATCTTAATACGATGATCAGCACAGTACGAGACTCAACAGACGCCATTCTTAAGTTTGGAGCCCAGGTAGGCGACAAAACCATGGTCGACGCGCTGGTGCCCTTCAGTAAGGTCTTTAGTGAGAGTAAAGACCATGGGGGGACGCTTTCCGACATCTGGCTTGCGGCATCTTCCGCAGCCACTGAAGCAGCACTCGGAACAGCCAGTCTTCTTCCCAAAGTGGGTAGAGCCAGACCACATGCCGAGAAGAGCTTGGGTACGCCAGATGCCGGTGCAGTATCGTTTGCCATTCTGGTTGAAGCAGCAACGTCAGACGAACCTTTGAGGTCTCATCCCTTTAACTAAAAAAGGCCGAAAGGCCTTTTTATTATTGGCTGATACTCAGTAGCGTTCTGACGTTTTTAGCACTGGTTGCGATGATGTCTATCGCACCAGTTCGCAGTGCGCCGACGATAGCCATTGCTTTGGTCCCCTCGGAAGCGATAGCGATTACACATGGGATTTGTTTGAGTTCTTCAGCGCTTAAACCGATGACACGATCATCCATCACTGTATTCACGTGATGCCCCTGAGCGTTGAAGAAATCAAACCCCGCGATATCACCGGTAACGCCTAAACGGATGCTGGCGTCATTAATTTCCTGAGGCGTAAACCAGCCTAACTGCACCATATAACTGTCACTGTTCATGTCGCCAATGCCTACCAGAGCTATGTCAGCCTTTCGCGCGCGATCAAGCGTGTCCTTAACCGTACCGTTTTGCAGGAACAAGGATTTCAGTTCCGCATTTTCGACGTAAGCCGGTGCATAAAGGGATTCACTGGTACCGCCGAACTTACGGGCAAGTAGGCGACTGATATGGTCGGCGTTTATTACATCACCCGGCCGATGAGTTCCGCCAATTCCACAGATAAAACGGGTATTACGTGGTTGAATGGTGCTGGAAACCGTCTCGGCAACTGCCGCGACATTGCGCCCCTGTCCGACCGCAACGATCATATTGTCCTTGAGGTTTGCAGACAGGTAGTTAGAGACCATAGCTGCAACAAGGCGACGTTGCTCATCGGCATCATTGTGATCTATGGCAATTAACGCCCGGCTGATGGGAAAACGTTCCAGTAAAAGCTTTTCCAGCTGCGTGCTGAAAACAGGATGATATTTAACATTGATCTCGACAATGCCTTCTTCCCGCGCTTTTTTTAGCATACGGCCAATCTTCATTCTCGAAAAGCCGAACTTATTTGCAATCTCTTCCTGTGTCACTTCGTCACGATAGTAGGCGATAGCAATTTCAGTCAGTATCTCGTAATCCTGTGCCTGAATGTCTTGTTCCATAACGACGTTACTCTCCACCTGCCTGAGGCTGAATGCAAAAGAACATTGTATCAGAAGTAGCAAATCTCAAGGAGAACAGCCGCGATTAAGCTGCGAAATTGGTGATTAAGAACACAGAGCATAGATGTCAGACTGACCGTAATGCAGAGCTGCAAGTAAGGCGGGAGTTAGTGGGTAAATCTGACTGTATAAAGGAGAATGATCAGTTAATCTCGGACAAAATAATAATGAGCCCGTTTGGGCTCATTATTCAGTATTTTAACCGTTCAGAAGACACTGAGCCTTTTTTATCAGGTTTTCAGTAGTAATGCCAAATTCGTCAAAGAGAACGTCAGCAGGAGCTGACTCGCCGAATGATCGCATACCAATGATTGCGCCATTCAGACCGGTATATTTGAACCAGTAGTCCGCAATACCTGCCTCAATCGCAATGCGTTTTGACACAGTTTTTGGCAGCACGGATTCACGGTAAGTCGCATCTTGCTTGTCAAAGGCATCCGTTGATGGCATTGAAACCACGCGCACTTTTATACCTTCTGCAGTCAGATGTTTGTAAGCATTAACTGCAAGCTCGACTTCTGAACCTGTAGCGATCAGGATTAGCTCAGGCGTTCCTTCGCTGTCTTTCAACACATAACCGCCGCGCGCCACGTTAGCCAGTTGCTCAGTGGTACGATCCTGTTGGGCGAGGTTTTGACGTGAAAAGATCAGTGCGCTTGGGCCGTTAAGGCGTTCAATCGCATATTTCCAGGCTACAGCTGACTCAACCTGGTCACAGGGGCGCCATAGGCTCATGTTTGGCGTCACGCGCAGGCTGGCCATCTGCTCAACCGGCTGGTGCGTTGGGCCATCTTCACCCAGACCAATTGAGTCATGGGTATAAATCATTACCTGGCGCACTTGCATCAATGCAGCCATACGCACGGCATTACGGGCATATTCCATAAACATCAGGAAAGTCGCAGTGTACGGCAGGAAACCACCGTGTAGAGCAATACCGTTAGCGATTGCGGTCATACCAAACTCGCGCACGCCGTAATGAATGTAGTTGCCTGCTGCGTTTTCGTTTATTGGCTTTGCGCCCGACCACATGGTCAGGTTGCTCGGTGCCAGGTCAGCAGAACCGCCCATGTATTCCGGCAGGATCTTACCGAAGACTTCGATGGCGTTCTGAGACGCTTTACGGCTGGCGATTTTAGCTGGGTTAGCCTGCAGTTGTTCGATGAACTTCTGAGACTCGGTTTCCCAGTTCGCTGGCAGCTCGTGATTCATGCGACGTGTGAACTCAGCCGCGAGATCAGGGTGTGCTGCCGCATATGCTGCAAACTTATTATCCCATGCGGCTTCTTTTGCCTGACCGGCTTCTTTGGCATCCCACTGTGCGTAGATGTCTGAAGGGACTTCAAACGACGCGTGGTTCCAACCCAGTTGCTTACGGGTCAATGCGATTTCGTCGTCACCCAGCGGTGCGCCGTGCGAATCGTGGGTACCGGCTTTGTTTGGTGAACCGAAACCGATGATGGTTTTGCACATCAGCAGTGAAGGTTTATCAGAAACGGCTTTCGCTTCTTCAACCGCTTTCTTAATCGCTTCTGCATCGTGACCATCTACGCCACGGACGACGTGCCAGCCGTAAGACTCGAAACGCATCGCGGTGTCGTCAGTAAACCAGCCATCAACATGACCGTCGATTGAGATGCCGTTGTCATCATAGAAAGCAACCAGTTTGCCCAGTTTCAGGGTACCGGCGATAGAGCACACTTCGTGTGAGATGCCTTCCATCATGCAGCCGTCGCCCATGAACACATAGGTGTTGTGATCGACGATGTCATGGCCAGGACGGTTGAACTGTGCCGCCAGCGTGCGCTCCGCAATGGCGAAGCCCACCGCATTAGCGATACCCTGGCCCAGTGGACCGGTGGTGGTTTCAACGCCTGCGGTGTAGCCGTATTCCGGGTGGCCTGGAGTTTTAGAGTGCAGCTGACGGAAGTTCTGCAACTCGCTCATCGGCAGATGGTAACCGGTGAGGTGTAGCAGGCTGTAAATCAGCATGGAGCCGTGACCGTTTGACAGCACGAAGCGGTCGCGATCTGCCCACTGCGGGTTAGTCGGATTGTGGTTCAGAAAGTCACGCCAAAGCACTTCGGCGATGTCCGCCATGCCCATTGGGGCACCCGGATGTCCCGAGTTAGCTTTCTGTACTGCATCCATACTTAACGCGCGAATGGCATTAGCGAGTGTTTTGCGATCAGACATTTTGTACTTCTACCTCGTTAAATCGTTCCTTAATCATTAATTCAAGCTTGATCTGATCAACACCGAATTGTCTGATGCCCTCTGCCAGTTTCTCAACTGCCATGGCATCTGAATGGTGTTCCCAGTAAAATTCAGCCTCAGTCATCGCTGATGCTCGATCTCGGTAAGGAACCTCAGGGGTTAGCATGCGATTTAAAGGTGCGTTGGACGCTTTCAACGCTTCAAGCAGTCCAGGGGAAATCGTCAATCTGTCGCAGCCGGCAAGAGCGACGATCTGATCTGTGCGGCGGAAACTCGCCCCCATAATAATGGTAGGGTAACGTCGTTCTTTGAAGTAATTGTAGATTTGAGTTACGGACTTAACGCCTTTATCACTGGCAACGTCATAAGAATTTGACGTCGAACGCGCCTGGTACCAGTCAGTGATCCTGCCAACGAATGGAGAAATGAGATATACACCTGCTTCCGCACATGCTCTGGCCTGTGCAAATGAGAATATGAGGGTCAGATTGCAGTTGATGCCTTCACGTTCGAGTTCTTCGGCAGCTCTGATGCCCTGCCAAGTTGCGGCGAGCTTAATAAGAATGCGTGAGCGGTCAATACCTTGTTCTTCGTACATTCTTATGAGTTTTCTGGCTTTAGAAAGGCTCATTCCGCGGTCAAATGAGAAGCGGGCGTCTACTTCGGTTGAAACTCTGCCTGGAACCACTTTTAATAACTCTAAACCAAAGTTCACTGCCAGTTTATCTGATGCGTTAATCAACCGTGTCTGGTCAGAGCCACCTTGGGAAACAGCATATTTTATCGCATCATCAATCAGATTCTGATAGTGAGAAATCTCAGCAGCCTTAAGGATAAGAGATGGGTTGGTGGTAGCATCTTCGGGTTTAAATTGAGAAACAGCTTCAAAATCGCCACTGTCTGCCACAACAACTGTCATTTTTTTTAATTCATCTAACTGGCTCATTTTCACCTTCGAGATGAGAGTTAAAAGATAGGATGGAATAATTATTTTTCATCATCATAGAAATTAATACGCTCAACCTTTGAGGCAGAACGTCCGGCTTCAAATTCTGAATCAAGCCAGATTTGCACTAGAGATTTCGCAAGCTCAATACCAATAACCCGTGCGCCCATCGTCATAATTTGTGCGTCATTGCTTTTACGGGATCGTTCGGCAGAATAATTGTCATGTACTTGAGCAGCTCTGATACCTTTAACCTTATTTGCCACAATCGCCATTCCAATACCGGTGCCGCACACCAGTATTCCGCGATCAAAGTCGCCTGCAGCAACTGCCGTTGCGAGATTATGAGCTATGTCAGGATAAATTTGGGCATTACCTGGTAAGTCATGGCTGAAATCAGCTACTTCAATACCTTTTTCTACCAGAAAAGCCTTGACGGCATTTTTCATCTCTGTCGCAGCATCATCAGCACCGATTGCTATTTTCATAAAATTCAGCCTGTTAAGTAGTGAGTGATAGGTTTGTATCATATGAGCATACAGTGTTCATATGATCAAGGCTACAACTATTGCTGGGTAAGCTATTTAAGTGATAGCAATATGATTAAGGTCACAAAACAAACTAAATTCATCTAAATCGGTCTTGTGAGTCGCTTTTAAAATTGCGCTTAATGGTTCAAATGTTACATGTGAGTTCATTTGATGACTCTTCCAACCTAAAATCAAAAGTATGATTAACGTAACTCTCGGAGATGATGAGGATTATTGTTTTGAAGGGTTAGTAGGGTGATGAAGTGAATGTGGAACATTGTGAATAATTCAATTTAACATTGAATTATATTCAATAAATAAACTTTCCGTTCAATGTCAATATTGAAAATCATTTGAAGATTCGTGATTAATCATCAATCTAAAATAAATCGTTAACCGGAGAAAGTATGAAATATAACAAATTGGGCAGGACTGGATTAGATGTCTCTCGCCTGTGTCTTGGATGTATGACATTCGGTGATCCTAAATCCGGTGCTCATCCATGGACTATTGGAGAGGAGGAAGCGCGACCGATATTTCGTCAAGCTGTAGAGAATGGTATTACTTTCTTTGATACATCCAATAGTTATTCTGCAGGTACTTCAGAAGTGATCGTTGGTAAGCTCGTTAAAGAATTTACCCGCAGGCAGGAAGTTGTAATTGCCACAAAAGCATTCTTTCCTCCAGAAGGGGTGATCTCACCCGCCAGCGCAGGAAAAAATATTGCTGGATTGTCACGTAAAGCGGTACTGAGCGCTGTTGATGAAAGTCTGAAGAGGCTGGGGACGGATTACATCGATTTGTATCAGTTACACCGTTGGGATTATGACACACCGATTGAAGAAACTATGGAAGTGATGCATGACCTGGTTAAATCCGGCAAGGTGAGGTACATAGGTGCATCATCAATGTACGCTTGGCAGTTCGCCAAAGCACAGGAGATTGCGCGTAAGAACGGATGGACCACGTTTGTTTCAATGCAAAACTACGTGAACCTGCTGTACCGCGAAGAAGAACGCGAGATGATCCCACTGTGTAAAGATCAGGGGGTAGGATTAATGACCTGGAGTCCTCTGGCCAGAGGAAAACTTGCACGGCCGGTGGGTACCGAAACCCAGCGTTCAAATACAGATGAGATCAATAAAAAACTCTTCAGCAACACTATTGAAGCTGATAACAGGGTTATCCGGTCAGTCAGTCAGGTCGCTGATGAGCGGGGTGTGCCAATGGCTCAGATAGCACTTGCATGGGTATTAAGGAAGCCTGAGGTATCATCGCCAATCGTCGGTGCCTCCCGCCCAGATCAACTCAATGATGCTATTGCTGCACTAGATATTGAACTTTCAGACGAAGAAATTCGCATTCTCGAAGAACACTATGTGCCACATTCTGTAATGGGACACAGTTAGTCACGTTTAGTCAGCTGCCAGTCAATATACGGCTGGTGGCTCTTTCCTGTACCCCCCATCCTTCCAAACACCATTTCTTCTTCTTCAGGGGGAGTGATAGCCGCTCGCCCCGTTCATATGAGTTTATTGTGTTCTTTTGTTTGTGAGCGAAGCTAAACGATAACACTTACAAAAGAAGATCATTGTCACAAAAAATAGCGAAAAGCATTGGGTTATTTACAGGCTGATTGATGCGTGAGCCGGATCACTATTAATAAAACGTTAACTAGCCTATAACATATGCACAATACATAATCATATGTAAGGGTCCCAGTTAAGAGTCTTAAAGTCAGCCTCTGAGCTATAAGAGCAGAAAATTCGGCCCTTTTATCGCGTTGCCTTAATTCAGGGAAGCCTCTGCGTTAGAGCCCGTAAATCAGAAAATCAAGTGTGACTCACTCATGTTGAGCCTTATTAAATGAGTAAGCATCCAAGTAATTGGGGGTACCATGTCTAATATAGAATCAAGCTCAGTTGGCACTGTTGACAGTGCACAAATTGAAAAATCAGCGATTAAGAAAATCATGATCAGGCTCGTGCCGTTTGTGGCGCTGATGTTTTTCATCAACTACATGGATCGCGTGGCAATAGGTTTTGCTGGACCAAATGGCCTTAACTCTGATTTATCTCTAACTGCTGCCCAGTTTGGAATGGCTTCAGGGATCTTCTTTATCGCGTATATCTTGCTTGAAGTGCCCAATAACGTACTACTTAACAAATTTGGAGCCAGACGCTGGCTCTCCAGGATTATGGTTTCCTGGGGGATCGTATCTATGCTGTTCACCTGGGTTCAGAATTACGAACAGCTTGTAGCGCTACGTTTCCTGCTAGGCGTAGCAGAAGCCGGTTTTTTCCCAGGAGCTATTTTCTTCCTGAGCGTGTGGGTACCCTCACGCCATCGAGCAAAAATTCTGGCCACATTTTACGTAGCACAGCCCCTAACAACTGTTTTTGGTGCGCCGATTGCGAGCATGCTGATTAATGCTCATGGCCTGTTCGGCCTTGAAGGTTGGCGCGTCATGTTCCTTGGCGTTTCCATTCCTGCGATCCTCGTTGGTATCGCTGCCTTCTTCTATCTCACAGATAAGCCAGCTGATGCGAAATGGTTAACAAAGGAAGAAGCTGAGTGGTTAACTCGCGAGCTTGAACGTGAAGATGCAGCAAAAGGTAATAAAGGTGTACATCCTCGTGTCCGTGATGCCTTTACCAATGGTCGTGTATGGGCGCTGGGACTGGTCTATTTTGGTCTGGTGTATGGGTTCTATGCCCTGGCATTCTTCCTGCCTACCATCATCTCAGGCTTCGAAAAAGTTATAGGTGCTCCGCTTACCGTGTTGGATCGCGGTCTGCTTACAGCGGTTCCATACCTTCCAGCCGCAGCGGCACTCCTGTTGTGGTCTCACTATGTGCACAAAAAAGGGATTGCTATCTGGCATGTTGCTCTGCCGGCGACGATTGGAGCCATTTCAGTTCCGCTTGCACTTTATGCGGGTTCTCCAACAGCCACCATCGCCGTAATTACTGTCACCGCCAGCTGTATTTTTGCGGCATTTCCTGTGTTCTGGTCAATTCCGGCGCGATTCCTGTCTGGCGTAACAGCGGCTGCGGGTATCGCCCTGATTGGTTCAATTGGAAACTTTGCAGGATTCGTGGCTTCGTTTGTCACCGGGTTCCTTAAAGATACAACTGGTGGTTATGAGGTCGCGATGTTTGTTGTAGGAGGGGCGATGATGATGTCTGCCATTACACTTGTAATACTCGATCGGCAGAAGATAAGCAGTTCTTTCGCTGAAAAAATAGTCTCTCCTGAAACTGAAGGTAAGTATCTGAATTAAAATATTAAAAAACAAAAGCGCACCTTTTAAACGGTGCGTTTTTTTATTTGAACAATGATGTTGCAGTCTGATATCACGTACTTTACGTAAGCCGATTAAGCAGGCTCTGAGGTCAGGAACGATGTTAACCGTGGGAATGATGAATCAGGGGTGAAAGTAATGACGGTAACTAAGCAAGCGCCGGAAGCACCGGCGCTACAGGATTACGGGCAGTTCAGAATGTTGGCCAGATCAATCATATCTTCCGCAACGTAGTCCCAGTCGTGTTCAGCAGAAAGATCAATCGACTGAGATGGGCCATGTTCAGTTCGTCTGAAAACAAAAATCGTTTTCAGGCCCGCTTCTTTTGCTGCTAAAAGGTCATCATTATGTGCAGCGACCAGAGCAAACTGTGAAGGCTTGACGCCAGCTGCATCTGCAGAAACCAGATAAGTTTCAGGTCTCGGCTTATAATTTCTGGCCAGTTCTGCACCTAAAATTGCATCCCAGGGAAGATGAGCAAAACGAGCCAACGTCACCATCCCTGCAATATGGCTGTTGGAGAGCGTGCCCAGGAAAAAGCGCTTTTTCAATCTGTTCAAGCCTTCAACTGTATCTGGCCATGGATCGAGTTTCTCCCATGCTGCGTTCAGTGTATCGAGTTCAGCGGGAGGGATCGCCGATAGTTCAGCATTATGTCTGGCAAGAACAGCCTCCAGATTTTCCCTGTTCAGTACGCCGAGCTTAACCCATCCGCGACGACCAGTACGTACTTCTTCCATAGCTGGCTGGTAGAGTGAGCGCCATTCATCGGCAAACAGGAAAGGATCTACATCCAGATGATATTTACGTAAAAAGGGTTCAGATGCCCTGGCTACACCAGTACGCCAGTCAACAACGGTGCCAAACACGTCAAAGCCAAGAAATTCTATATCTTTTGCATTAACAGTCACTTCAAACCTCCAATCGAAACCTTGTGATTTACCGAATCAAGAACGGGCTGAAAACCGAACAGGAAAAATTTTGTAATTCATGTGTGGAATACAGAGTTCAACCCTAAATGTGGATAGGAACTAAAAAATCAGCTTTTATTCTTGAATAGAATTTAACGCCACGTTGAGATAAATCTAATGAACATATGATGTTCTTATGTTGCATCCTATTTAAAACGTTTTTTTGCATTTTCAGTAACAACAATAAAGCTGACTCACCGTAACGGATGATATTTATTGGGGAAAATATATAGGTTGATGAACGTCACATTTCTGAATTGAGGTGATTTTAACGCAACAAATGTTTGGTTAGTGTTCATATGAGCAAAACATTAATCATTGGAGCGTCAAATGACCTACCTATTTAATGACCCATCAGACTTCGCAAAAGAGCTGACGGAAGGCATTGTTGCCGCCAATTCGGAGAAGCTCCGCCAGGTTTCAGGTGGCGTGGTACGCAATACCAAGACAGCAGATGGAAGCGTTGTCGTTATTATCGGAGGAGGGTCTGGCCACTATCCAGCCTTTGCGGGTCTGGTAGGGCAGGGAATGGCTCACGGCGCTGCGATGGGTAACCTCTTCGCTTCACCTTCAGCCCAGCAAATTTATAACGTTTCAAAAGCGGCAAACAAAGGTGGGGGCGTGGTGCTTGCATTTGGCAACTACGCTGGTGATGTACTGCATTTTGGCCAGGCTCGCGAGAAACTTCGCGCTGAAGGGATTCCCTGCGAGATTGTTCTCGTAACTGATGATATTTCAAGCGCTTCAGTAGATGAGATTGAAAAACGCCGTGGTGTTGCAGGAGATTTGACGGTCTTTAAAGTTGCCTGTGCAGCTGCTGACGCGGGTTATTCACTTGATGAAGTTGTCGCTTTTGCTAAGAAAGCTAATTCCTGTACCCGAACGTTAGGTGTCGCATTTGCAGGATGCACCCTGCCTGGTGCGACTGAACCGTTATTCTCCGTTCCTGAAAATCGCATGGCTATTGGGCTTGGTATTCACGGTGAACCCGGAATCAGCGAATCAGATATTCCACTGGCGGATGATCTTGCCGAGTTGTTCATCGACCGGCTGATGTCAGAAATACCGGTGGGAGTCAGCGTTAATCATGGGGCAAAGGCGACCGTGATTTTAAACGGTCTGGGCTCTGTAAAATATGAAGAACTGTTTGTTGTTTACCGTAAGGTCGCAAAACTTCTGACTGAAAGGGGCGTTACTGTTGTCGAGCCCGAAGTGGGCGAGTTTGTCACCAGCTTCAACATGGCTGGTGCATCTCTGACCATCATGTGGCTGGACGATGATCTGGAAAAATTCTGGAAACAGCCAGCTAATGCTCCTGCGTTCAGGAAAGGAAGCGTTGAACCTGCACCTGTTCTGAGCCCTGATGAGGTTCAAATTGAGCCGCAGGAAATCATTCCTGATGCATCACTGGCATCCCGTAAAAGTGCCGCGTGCATTTTTATTATTCTTGAAGCTATCCATTCGACAATCAAAACAAACTGTGAGTACCTGGGGCATATTGATGCGGTTGCTGGTGATGGTGACCATGGGATCGGGATGGAGCGTGGTTCAAGGGCTGCAGTAGAGAAGGCGCGTGAGATGTTAGAAAAAGGCGCTGGCGCAGGAACGTTGCTGGGACGAGCTGCTGATGAGTGGGCCGATAAAGCGGGGGGAACCTCGGGGGCTATTTGGGGCGTTGCATTAAATTCAATCGCTTCGACTATCGGCGATTCTCTGGTACCTGATGCGCATCGAGTAGCTGATGGTATCAAAAAAGCGAAAGAAGGAATCATGCATTTTGGTAAGGCCAAGGTAGGAGATAAAACCCTGGTTGATGTTCTCGTTCCGTTCAGTGAAGCCTTGTGCGAGCAGGTTCAGCAGCAGAAGTCGTTAAATGATGCCTGGAGAATTTCTTCAATAGTTGCCAGTGACGCAGCGGGTGCCACTGCAAATCTTTTACCAAAAATGGGGCGTGCGCGACCACTTGCTGAAAAAAGTTTAGGTACACCTGATGCTGGTGCCGTTTCTCTCTCTCTGATCGTAAACCGAATTGGCCAGATGATTGAGTCGCAAGCTCCACAGGTTCAGGAAGCCTGAATCTGAAGCTCTTAGAAGAATGAATTGAAGGGGGTTGTTATGGCCAGAAAATATCAAACCGTTACTGTTATTGGTGCCGGTGGAAAAATGGGTATGCGAATTTCTGCCAATCTGCAGAAAAGTGCTTACAACGTTTTCTACTGCGAAAACTCTCCTGTTGCACAACAACTCGTATCCGAACAGGGGCGCGAATTATCAGATGCAGCGAGTGTAGTTGTTAAAAGCGACGTGGTTATCCTTGCAGTACCTGATATCGTTCTCGGAAAAGTATCCGAAAGCGTTGTGCCTCAGATGAAAGAGGGGGCTGTGCTGCTGACGCTGGATCCTGCGGCTGCTTATGCAGGTTTGATCTCGCAGCGTAATGACATTCAATATGCTGTTGCCCATCCATGCCACCCATCTGTATTCCTTGAGCGTTACACGAAGGAAGAGCACCAGGATGCATTCGGTGGAGTTGCTGCACTTCAGCACATCGCTGCATCTTTTGAAGGGGGCTCTGCTGAGCAAAAAGAGTCACTGAGCGAAGTTATCAAGGTCATGTATGGTCCGGTCAATGAAGTGCATTGGGTTACCGTCACTCAGCTTGCGTATCTTGAACCAACTCTTGTTGAAACTGTGGCCTGTATGGCCGGTGCTTTCATGAAGGAAGCGCTTGATGAAACGGTTAAACACAGTGGAGTTCCTCTTGAAGCCGCCCGTGCAATGCTCTATGGACACATACAAATAGCGTTGGCTGTTGCGTTTCGTTCAACTAATCCTTTCTCCGATGCCTGTATGATCGCTATGGAATATGGTCGTGAGAAAATAATTCAGCCTGACTGGAAAGTCATTTTTGAACAGGATGAGTTGGATAAGGTTATAGCGAGAATGCTCAAGATTGATGCAGTAAAACGTTAAACTTAATTAAAAAGGCATTTCATATGAAATGCCTTTCTTGTCATGAATAATATTCTGGAGAGTGTCGTAAGGTCGGCCAGGTATCTGGATCATGGCCAGTTATTAGCAATGCATTAGTTTCTTCGCAAAGTATTCTTAATTTCTTTACTGACCTGACGGAATCTGTAGCCGAATCGAGGAAACCTGGCAGAGATTTTTCATTCCAGTGATCTAATGTATATACAGCGTCAGCTGCAATGATCACCTTTTGACCTGAGGGAAGACTTACCAAAATTGACTGATGCCCCGGCGAATGACCAGGGGTGTAAACAGTCAACAAGGATCCATCGCCATAAATGTCGTAGTAATCGTTACTGTTCCCATCAAGAAAAAACCAAGTCTGACCGGCTTTATCAATATCTGATTTAATATACGAACCGGCCGAATACCAATCTGGAGCCTGAGAGTACTCATACTCTTTCCGTTGAACGATATGCCTTGCATTTGGGAAGCGTCCGATAGCACCCGTATGGTCCAGATGGAGGTGAGTCTGAACGATAAATTTTATATCCTGCGGATCAATTCCCAATTTTATCAGTTGAGCCAAGCAACTATCATCTTCACTTACTTCAGGTCGGTATGTATTAATTACATCTCCCCAGTATGATGCAGCATCAACTGCTACCTCTGGTGGTATACCTCCATCAATTAGAGTGTGACCAGATGGATGTGTTAAGAGATAAAAAGGTACTGGGATTGCGTAATTATTGTTGATGCCTTGATGCATTTTTACATGGTGCTCTTTGCAATGCAATGTTCCACCTTGAAAAAGGTAAAGACGCTTCTCCATAATTAACACCTCTTTTTTAATATGGCGATGAATTTTATTTGTTGATTAATAAACATTGTAATATATGTTGTGTTTTAGTAAATCGGTGAGGCGCTATAATTACCGAAACTGTGAACACGATCTTTATATATCGTATGTATTATTAATTTAATGGGAAAATTCAATTGAGTATTGAATAACACTCAATAATGCTCTTATCATCGGAGGTTTTTTTATGAACCGAATTGCATATGGTGAAGAAGCCTAATGCAAAGCTCTGCTGAGCTTTAAACGTCTATTTATTCTTAGAAGTAGTTTTACCAAGTCATATCAATGTGCATCATTCGTTACCTTTAACTACCCATGGAAGCCCTTTCGTACGTCGGCTCAAGAACAGCCACCCCGCGCAGGCTAGACCGAGAGCAAGGCCCAGCGTAAGCATTGAGTTCCTTAACCCAATGACTTTAGCTACGGGACCAATGATTAAAGGACCAGCTAGAAGACCAACGTAAGCGATACGTGTCGTAACAGCGAGTCCTTCTGAAGCAAGCATGCCTGAATTATTTGCTAACTTCGCTGATGTAGAGAACAGTATAGGTAGAATATTTGATATCCCGATCCCAGTAAGGAGAAAACCTAAAACTGCTGGTGTTGGACTACTGATAAACAGCGCAATTGCTATTCCTGTAGATGCTATCATCCAACCCGTAATGATTATAGATTGATGGGCAACGCGTTCCCGAAGCCAGTCCCCACTAAGGCGTCCCACAACCAAACCTATTGAAAATGCTGCGTAACCATAGCCTACCCAGTTTTCAGGAGCTTTAATGACATCACGCATATATACAGCCGACCAATCATAAAAGGCACCTTCAATTACTAAGGCAGCAAATGCCAGCGATCCTATAACTATAAGTCTTTTTTTAGCTATAATTTCAGAGTTTGTTTTCTTTTCAAAAATTAATGATCTATTTTTATCGTCTGATTGGTTTTCGACTTTTAGTGAAATCATATATTTACTGGATATCACTAAAGCTACTATCCCTGCTACAGAGATAGAATAGAAATTTATTACTTCAGGTAGATCCGTGATTGTCCAATTGCTGGCAAGCAGTGCCCCACTAAGGCCCCCTGCGCTGAAACTTGCATGTAAAGCCCCAATTAGCGACCGTCCTGTACTTCGTTCCAGAAGTGCAACTTGTGTATTGACTGCGATGTCATTGACTGCAGCAAAGACGCCAAAAAGGATCATCAATATCAGTAGTTGAGGGAATTGCGGCATGACTAGTATAAATGATGAACATATAGCCATCATAATTCCGCTTAGCGTTGCTCCGGTTCGGCTTCCTGTTCTTGTGATTATTTTCGATGCTGCGGATAATGCGACAATCCCCCCGATGGCTACAGCTGCCAGCAATAGAGATAAAGTATTATCTGATAAATAAAATTTATCCTTTACAATGGGTATTTTTACTCCCCATGTTGAAAAAATCACTCCATTAAAATACAACGACGTCATAGACGCCAGAAGAGCTCGTTTAACCTGACTTTCAGTGATTTTCGAATCCATTAAGAAACCAACTTTGGGAAGGTTGGAAGGTATTCAAAAAACACTTCCAATCTTTACTGTTTATTGTTAATTCTTATTATAATCTGAAGTAACAATTACATTGATTAGTTGAATTACATGCATCAATGAATAAATTAACAGGAATTTTAAGTTGCAGAGTTCATAACATTTACATTAATGAGTTAAATTCATTGCTTCGTGGAAATATACTAAACAAGTTTTTATATTTGCAATGTTAATATTGTTTCTTTGTTTAGAGTGACGGTTCTATGGGGGCCTTATCGTGTTTCATTTATGGACACTATTACCAGCATTATATGTTTGTTTCCGATTTGTTTTTCCTCTCAACAGACCTTTGCCATTAAAAATCTTTCTATCATTAGTCGTGATAGCAGGTTGTGAATTTCATCTGATAAGCCGATTTGTGTACGGCAGTATGTTTTCTCCTGAACTTCCATACCCATTAATGATCCTGATAGGCTGGTTTTTTGGCGCCACAATTTTCTTTGCATTATTTCTCCTGATAATTGATTTTGTTCAGTTTTTGTTAAAAGTTTTTATGCATCGTCATTTTACAGAACTTCAACCGTTGAAGGTTGTTGCGCTTACAGCTGGATGCATTTTTTCAGCCATGGGGATTTGGGGGGGGATTAAGGTTCCAGAAGTAAAAAGGCTTGAGATAACAGTTAAAAATCTTCCTCCAGCATTTGATGGCTTTACTGTCGTGCAACTTACAGATTTGCACGCAAGTCGTCTGTTGTCTCGTCATTGGATTACTTCAGTTGTCGATCGCACAAACAAACTTAACGCTGATTTGATCACACTTACAGGCGACATGGCTGATGGCACAGTTGAAGCCCGCCGTGAAGATGTTTCTCCGTTAGCAAGTCTTCATGCTAAGTATGGAATATGGGCAATAACAGGAAATCATGAGTATTACTTTAATGCACCTGATTTGATAAAGGAATATCAACATATGGGGATAAATTTCCTTTTAAATAAACATGTAATTCTTCCCAAGGACGGTTCTTCTTTGGTTCTCGCTGGAGTGAATGATGAGGCCGCCACTCAGTATGGGCAGGTCGGTCCTTCTATCACAGGAGCTTTACAAGGTATTCCCAAAAATATGCCCATATTACTGTTGGATCATCGTCCTGGAAATGCCAATGAGAATGCAGCAAAAGATGTTGGACTACAGCTGTCTGGTCATACTCACGGCGGGATGATTACTGGCCTCGATATTCTTGCATGCCCTGCGAACAATGGTTTTGTATCCGGTCTCTATTCTGTGAATGGAATGTCACTTTATGTGAGCAACGGAACTGGGATTTGGAACGGGTTCCCTTTACGTATTGGCCAGAGCTCTGAAATAACGTTAATAACGTTACGTTCACCGACCTCAAATCTCCATCGTTGATTAAAATTCAACAAAGCATGCCGTAAAGCTAATCAAAATTGATCAAGATTTCGTTTATAGTGTATTGCATTTCAACAATTCCACTGCATTGTCGTCCCCTGAATAGGGGCTGAATTCGACACAACAGCCAACTTTGGCTGGGAGCTGCTGGCCCCACCCGGCAGTTCTTTTTTGTGCTTATGAGGCTATGCGTTTCACTTGGGAGTTATTTTATGTCCAATGACACATTCACTATAGAGCAAGAGAAGGCCAGTCAGCCTAAATCGCTTTTGCCAGCGATGCTTGCATTGGGGGCCGGCGGATTATGTATAGGAACAGGCGAATTTTCTCCTATGAGCCTCTTACCAGACCTTGCAAAAGGAACTGGTGTGTCTGTTCCTTCTGCGGGAGGTTATATCTCAGCTTATGCAGCCGGAGTAGTAATAGGTGCTCCTGCAATAGCTATCTTATGCGCTAAATGGCCGCGTAAACATCTTCTTTTGCTGCTACTGGCAATTGCTCTAGTGGGATATGGACTGAGCGCTTCAGCGTGGAATTTTTCTTCACTGATGGTTGCACGTTTTGTCTCCGGTCTCCCACATGGCGCCTGGTATGGTGTCGCTGCTCTTGTTGCAGCATCAATGGTATCCCCCAGTCTTAAAGCCCGTTATATCGGTTATGTAATGCTTGGACTCGCGATCGCTAATGTGGCAGGAGTACCGTTAGTTACGTGGGTTGGTCAGACTATGGGCTGGCGAAGTTCCTTTTTTATCGTTGCAGCAGGTATCGTACTTACAGCAATCATGGTGATTCTCTTTGTTCCTTCGATAGCCGCCAATGAGAACTCTACACCATTGAAAGAACTTGGTGCGTTGCGTAGTCCTCAGATCCTTATAACATTTGGTGTCGCATCGGTTGGCTTTGCAGGGATGTTCGCGGTATACAGCTTTATAACACCAGCACTTACGGAAATAACTGGCTTTCCGCTTAGCTATATTCCGTGGATATTGGTTTTGTGGGGAGTTGGGATGGTGACAGGAAATGTCATCGGAGGTCGTCTTGCAGATAAGGCATTGATTCCTTCTATATTTGCAATGCTCTGCTGGAACCTCATAATGTTGGGTCTTTTTTCTCTTTTTGCTGAGTTTAAACTCCCCGCGCTTATTATAATTTTTCTGCTTGGAAATGGCTTTGCCCTTGTTCCTGCTTTGCAATCACACATGATGAATATCGCAGGCGAAGCTCAAACACTTGCATCTTCACTGACACATAGTGCATTTAATATTTCTAATGCCTTGGGTGCAGCATTTGGAGGATTGGTGATTTCCTCTGGAGGATCATGGATTTCGACAGGTTGGGTTGGCGTTGTCTTTTCAGCGATTGCGATCTTGCTTATGTGGTTATCCGTTCTAAATAACAGAAGGAGTCAAAAATGACAGATTCAATCATTGCTTCAGGTCGCGTGGCAGTTATCACAGGTGCGGCAAAAGGGATTGGCGCTGCACTGTCTCGTCGTCTCAGTCGTGAAGGGATGCGTCTCGCGTTGTTTGACCGTGACAGTGTAGCATTGAATTCACTAGCTTCATCATTAGATACTGAGCATTGCGTTGTCATAGGTGATGTAACCAGTGTTGATGATTTGACGCGCCTTCGCGATGTGACCATTGAAAAATTTGGCGAAGTCGCGATGGTTATTAATAATGCTGGAATTAAGGAAGGAGGTGGGCCGTGGGATTCTCCAGTAAAATGGAGGAAGAATTTAGAAGCTAATCTGCTGTCAGCTGTCACAGTTCAGCACCTTTTCGTACCTTTCATGATAGCTTCTGAAGTTCCTGCTGCCGTAGTCAATCTTGGTTCGAAAGAGGGGATCACTACACCACCGGGTAATGCGGCCTACAGTGTCGGAAAGGCAGCGATGAAAGTCCTTACAGAACAACTTTCTCATGAGCTTCTCAAATCGACTTCAGGACGAATTACAGCACATCTTCTGGTCCCTGGATACACGTGGACAGATATGAACTTTCCTGGGATGGATGAATTTACTAGTAGTAAGCCTCCCGAGGCGTGGACTTCAAGCCAGGTGGTAGATTATTTCATTGAACATTTCAGGGCAGGTGATTTTTATATCATTTGTCCTGATAACGCCGTTACATCTGAGCTTGATAAAAAGCGCATTTCATGGTCTATGCAAGATATGACTGAAAACAGGCCTGCTTTATCTCGCTGGCATCCAGACTGGCAGGATGAATACAAGCGTTGGGTAAAAAATTGACTGAACATCGTTTCAACTACCTGAAATTTTGTAAAGTCTGTTTCGCGTAATTAATAAAGGCTCGTAACAATGATTCAAATCGCTGAAGAGCATGTAAATTACACTTCCGGAAAAACCGCGCTTAAAGGTGCCTTTATTTATGATGTACACGCCCCTGGGCCGATGCCTGGAATTGTAATGGCTCCAAATATGATGGGAATTACAGCTTCAAACATCGCACATGCAGAACGCCTGGCGAGTGCGGGGTACGCCGTATTGGTAGCCGATTTATACGGCGTGGCTCCATCATCTTCGGATGAAGCATCGTCCCTTATGCATGCCTTAAAAGATACACCTGAAGAACGTTATAGAATGCGGGCCGCTCTGCAACAACTCTCTACCGATCCGCGAGTGGACAGCAGTAAGATAGCTGCAGTTGGCTTTTGCTATGGTGGACACTGTGTGCTTGAACTCGCAAGGTCAGGAGTTGCAATACGTGCAGTGTTCAGTGTTCATGGTACTCTAGATACGCTGTCACCAGCAGAGAAAGGACAAGTACCTGCCAAAGTCGTGGTTCTCAATGGAGCTGCCGACCCGTTCGTCTCGGCAGAACAGATTGGTGAGTTCTCTAAAGAAATGGCCGCAGCTGAAGCCGACTTCATGTTTATAAACTATCAGGGCGCGGTACATTCTTTTACTTATCCGCGCGCAGATGTTGCAGGGAAAATGGAATATAATGAGACCATTTCTAATCGCGCGTTCAATACTATTTTAGACGAACTGCATCTCGCATATTATCGGATGCCTACCGCATAATACACTTGCAGTGATGTCAGAGTCTGTGATTATAAGTTGTCGTGACAAGACCTGTTTTTTAGTCCTGACTGTATTGGTCTGGCTCTATATATGATGGCATGAGTCGCGAACGTACGTTTCGCGACTCAATGTTTTTAACAGCTAAATTGTATTAATCTAAATTAATTATACCGTGTGACCTGCTCCCCGTTGATTAATACACCGCGATGTTAGTAATGTCTTCATCAGTCACATGAGGACATCCCTATGAAGAAGCGATTTTCCGACGAACAGATCATCAGTATTCTCCGCGAGGCCGAAGCCGGGGTTTCAGCCCGGGAACTCTGCCGCAAGCATGCTATTTCAGACGCCACCTTTTACACCTGGCGCAAGAAGTTTGGCGGCATGGAAGTTCCCGAAGTGAAGCGGCTCAAGTCGCTTGAAGAGGAGAACGCCCGCCTCAAGAAGCTGCTCGCTGAAGCCATGCTGGATAAGGAGGCGCTTCAGGTGGCTCTTGGCCGAAAGTTCTGACGACAGACCAGAAGCGGGAAGCCGTGGAAGTCATGTGTGAGGCAACGGGTCTGTCGCAACGTCGTGCCTGCAGGCTGGCAGGTTTGTCCCTGTCCACCTGCCGTTATTCGGCTCAGCGTCCGGCTGCTGACGCGCAGCTGTCTCTACGCATCACAGCGCTGGCACTTGAGCGCCGCCGCTTTGGTTACCGGCGCATCTGGCAGTTATTGCGTCGGGAGGGCCTTCACGTCAACCACAAGCGGGTATACCGCATCTATCATCTCAACGGCCTGAGTGTAAAACGCAGGCGACGCCGCAAGGGGCTGGCGACTGAGCGGCTTCCGCTTCTTCGTCCGGATGCGCCGAACCTGACATGGTCGATGGATTTTGTCATGGATGCACTTGCCAGCGGCCGCAGGATTAAGTGCCTGACCTGCGTGGATGATTTCACGAAGGAGTGTCTGACGATCACCACGGCATTCGGGATTACAGGCGTTCAGGTGACACGTATTCTGGACAGCATTGCGCTGTTTCGTGGATATCCTACGACGATAAGAACTGATCAGGGCCCGGAATTTACCTGCCGCGCGCTGGATCAATGGGCCTTTGAGCATGGTGTTGAGTTGCGCTTAATCCAGCCGGGCAAGCCAACTCAGAACGGATTTATTGAGAGTTTCAACGGTCGCTTTCGGGATGAATGCTTGAATGAACACTGGTTCAGCGATGTTCTTCATGCCCGAAAAATCATTAATGGCTGGCGGCAGGACTATAACGAGTCCAGACCTCATTCATCGCTGAATTACCAGACGCCATTTGAATTTGCAGCAGGCTGGCGAAACGGGAAACATGAAGAAAAATCAACCGATATTACTAACTGAAGGTTGTATCTAATACTGGGGGCAGGTCAGGTATCCCCTTTTTCCCTGGGTGAGAATAGTACAGTTAACGCCAGTAATGCTGCCGGGAATTTCATAAAGATACCGCAAAAATTTGCAGTTGTGATTAGTCCTTCAGGAGATTCGATGGAGCAGCTAAAACCAGGTATGTCTGTTGTAGTCAGAATTTAGATGCCACTTCAGACGACCGGTAGCATCATTAATGTAAATCAGCAGGCCGCATTTTAATGCACGTTCTTCAAACCAGTCATGGTGTGAGCCGGGCAGTCGCGGTGATGTAGTGGCTGATAAATGCGGGGCTTATGGGGTACATGCTGGATCCTGAGTCCGTCAGAAGTCATCCAGCAGTGTAGCGTTTCAACAGAGATCTTAACCCCGTGACGTTCCTGAAGCTTTTCGGTGGCCAGCGTAGGCCCAAGATCAGCATACTGATGCCATGCAGCCTAAGTTCCTTGACCAGACGGTCCTGCAACGTGAGATCCGCACGCTCCACGCGGCCCTTGGCAGCGCTGGTGTTGGCGCAGATGCCGGTGATGTTCAGCTCGTTCATTGCACGTCCGAACTGCGTCTGACGCGGTAGCGCTGGAGCAGGCGGCGACACTGTCTGTCAGAAATACCGAGACGCTCCGCGGCGAGATGTGTTGTCAGCCGCCGGTCAACAACGTCCTGAATCACTTTAAGCCGGTTAACTTCGTTCATCGTGAAAAACTCCGCATCTCCGAAGCGGCCAGGTCAGCTTTGCCTCTATATGCAATGTCTATCCATTATTAAGATGTCGTCTCAGTGGCTAAGTTAAAGTGTCATCTGTGACATGAAAAGAGTCTGGCTGTTCAGAGTATTTTTCTGGGGCGGGCTACCCAGGTATTTTCAGCCATCATCAGCTTTCTGACGGTTTCTTTTGAGATGCTCAGCCCGAAGCCTGCGTTCAGTAACCGCCATGCGCCGGTCGGACTCATGCCCCGGCAGCGGGTGCGGATAAGCTTCACGACCTGAGTTTTCAGGTCTTCCTTCAGCTGATAGTTGCCGGGTTTTCCCCGACGCAGATTCACCACGCCGTCACGACCGGATTCACGGTAGCGGCTGACCAGACGCCGGCACTGGCGGGGAGAGACTTCCATCGACTGCGCGGCTTCTGCCACTGTGATGTCGCCTGCCAGATACATCTCAATCAGGTCGGCCCGCAGCTGTTCCTGCAGCGTCATGACCTTTTTTTCCTGACTCATTTTTCCTCCCTGTGGCGTTGTGTCCGCTGAAGCGGGCAGGGGAAGGGACTCAGCGCTTGAGGTCAGAGACAAAGTCCTCCGGGCTGACCAGCACCGGATTGACTGCCCTCAGTGCTTCAAGCGCGCGTTTCTGCGCCCGCCGTCGCGGCATCTTTTTGCTGCGTGAGCGTTTACCTTCAGCTTCCAGCGCATCCTGTTTTTCCTGTGCCAGCCGCAGTACGGTACCGAGGCGCTTGTTATCGACGATCTCCCCTTGATCCACGCAGGCCAGCTTGTCAAAAACCTGATAACGCAGCTCACGGTGGGCATAACGGAAGCTGATCCTGCCGTCAGGATATTCGAATACGGTGATTTTTTCACCCGCAATGCGGGTGTTGGCATCAGAGGGTTCAATGAGATAGAGTATTTTATCATACTGAAAAGTCAGCGATTTTGATAACTTCCGCTGGTCCTGCCAGGCAAAGATATCGTCCAGTTCATCCGGTGTCAGACCGGACGGGCGGTGCAGATCCTTCGGATACTTTGGCGGTCGCGCAAAACGGCAGTTAAAGTCGTCGATAAAGCCCTCAATCCAGCGGTTCGCCTCGCTGATGGAGCTGATGTTGTGCAGCCGCAGCTCCTTCACCAGCCGATCCTGCAGCGTCTGGTTGGCGCGCTCCACGCGGCCTTTTGCCTGGCTGCTGTTGGCGCAGATGAGCTCTATGCTCAGGTCGCGCAGTGCACGGCCAAACTGTGTGGTACCGCTGCGGCGTGCGTCCGTGCCGTTAACCCTGAAAACGGCATGCCTGTCGCTGTAGAATGCGACGGGTTTCCCATGTAAATCAATATACTCCCGCGTTGCTGTCATATAATCGAATGCTGACTCCGAATCGCAGAAGCGCAGGTGCATCAGGCGACCGGTGGCATCGTCAACGTACACGAGCAGGCAGCACTTCGGTGCGCGATCCTCAAACCAGGCATGATGAGATCCGTCCAGCTGAACCAGTTCTCCGAGACAGTCGCGCCGGTGTCGTGGCTGATAAATGTGAACCTGACGCCGTGAATGTGGCCGCCAGAGTCCGTCTGAGATCATCCAGTTGCGGACAGTCTCAACGGAAACCGGAATGCCGTGTCGTTCAAGCAGCTTCTCGGTGGCCAGCGTTGGCCCAAAATCCGCGTAGTGCTGCCGGATCAGTTGCAGCGCAGCGCAGCGTAAATCTTCGGGAATGCGGTTGTTGCCGGGCCGACCACGACGGGCAGACACAATCGACGCCGCACCGTGTTCACGGTAACGCCGCAGAACACGCTGCACCTGACGAACCGTGAGTTCGAGAAGGCGTGCGGCTTCACGCTGGAGCAGAGTGTGGTCGTTAACGCGCTGAATGATACCGAGCCGGTAAAGATCCTTATCTGTCATGGTCACCAACATAAAGTCTGCATCCTGAGCTGAGCCTGAGGAAATTTAAGACTAGTTCAGGGACGAAATCTGTAAATTGTTCCGGGGGGTGCGGACGATTTCCTGGACCTTCGGGAGATAATTCATGCACTCATATGAGGATCGGATCCGGGCCGTGGAGCTTTACTTCAGGTATGGCAAAAGGCTGACAGTTGTTGTCAGAGAGTTGGGCTATCCATCCGTTAAACAGCTTTCCCGGTGGGTTCGAATTTATGAAGAGGCCGGTGACTTACCCAGGGAATTAAAGCCAAGAAAACGCTATTCACACGCACAGAAAGTCGCCGCGGTTGAGCATTATCTTACGCATGGTGGTTGCCTGGCCTTCACGCGTCGCGCCATTGGCTATCCCAGTAGCGAAGTGCTCAAGAGCTGGATCGAAGAGATTTATCCGGGACGACGCCCACTGATTATTCGTTCGAATACAAACAAATGCTTCAGCCCGGAGGAAAGAACGCAGGCCGTTCGCGAGCTCTGCACCCGACGTGGAACCGCCCTTAAAGTGGCACAAAAGATAGGTATCAGCGTTCCGGTCCTGTACAAATGGAAGAAAGACCTGATCGACGATGAGGCTTATCAATCCATGCGTAAACGTAAACCAGCTTCTCAGGATAAGCAGCAGGATGAACTGCGCGATGAAATAAAGCAGCTTAAACAGCAGGTTCATCAGCTACAGCTTGAGCGTGACATCCTGACAAAAGCGAATGAACTGATAAAAAAAGACATGGGCATCAGCGTCCTGACCCTGAAGAACAGGGAGAAGACCCGGCTCGTTGATGCCCTTAAGGAAATTTATCCCGTTGCTGAATTGCTCAGTGCTCTTCAGCTTGCCCGCAGTTGCTATTTTTATCACAAAGCAAGCCTGCGACTGCATGACAAGTACGCGAAGTGAGCTGGGCCATAGGGACACGTCCGGACGCAAAACTGGTAAATGCCATGCTCGATGATGCGATCGATACGCTTAGCGAAAATGAAAGGCCGGTGATACACAGTGACAGAGGAAGCCATTACCGATGGCCGGGCTGGCTGGATCGTATCAAGGGATCGGGTCTTATAAGGTCCATGTCACGCAAGGGTTGCTCGTCGGATAATGCGGCGTGCGAAGGCTTCTTCGGGCGGGTCAAAAATGAAATGTACTATGGCAGAAACTGGGCGGGCACATCGCTGGAAGATTTTATGTGCTTCCTGGACAGGTACATACGCTGGTATAACGAGAAGAGAATCAAAATATCATTAGGTGCGATGAGTCCGGTGAAGTACCGGGAGCATCTGGGGATCACAACATAGCAGTCCAGGAAAACATCCGCATCTCCCCGTACGACATTAGCGTTTTGGAGTAACAAATCTAATGCGCATAATCATTATTATGTTAAGTAATGGATCCGACTCATCCCCGAAGCGCCCACCTCTCCCGTAGCGATTAGCGGCAGCTAATTCGCTCAACATGAATGCAATGATCGGATACGTTCATTTTTACCGAACGCAACTTGAACCGTTCGATAAAGGCATTCTGCGTTGGCTTGCCGGGTTCCAGCATCACACCAAATTGGCTGCTGAAAGGTAACTGACTGATAAAATAGCAAATCCGGCACTGTGGTCAGGTTTTTTCATATGGCTATTAACTTTCCGATACTGCCGCTGACGCTGTCGGTATCACAGCTGAGACAGGCCAAATCCTGCATCTGTCTATTAGGGGCCCTTGCGGTGATGGTGCCACCTGCCACCATGGAATGGGTGGTAAATCCCGGCCCTGTTCGCGGTGGCAGGGATTAAAGTTTTTAATTATCCTTGAAAGGATTTTTAACAAGTATTTTATTAAATTCCTCCCTAGTTTTAGTACCCCATTCATAGTTGAGCTGAGAAAGATATTCAATTACTTTTCGAAAAATAACACGCCGAACATCACATCCTTCAATCCTATGATTAAGCTCATAATTTACTGCCATTTGGTGCACAATATCGTACATAATCCAATAAAGCAGTTCATCTAACGATGATGTTTTTTTCCTAGAAAACTCATACCCTCTTTCTGAGTAGATATAATTGTATTCATCATTTTCTACAGATAAGTAAGGACGACCATCATCAAACGGTGAAATGCCAACATGGCTCTGCGGAGCATGGATCTTTTCACACATAGAGTTAACAATTTTTTGGATTTCCTCTATCGACACGGACATATCAATGAATCTCCTTCAAGTAACCATTATCAATCAACCATTGAACATTAACTCGCTCAGTCATATTCGGTAAAATTTGTGTCCCACCACCGACTTGACCAAACGCTGGTGCGATTGTCCCCTGGATGGCTGGAAGGGGTTTCATTACTTCATATTCATGATAACCGTTAGCTTGTGATCCTGGGGCAAGGGCACGTTGTTCATAAGGAGTATCTTTTGGCGCAAGAAATGCACCATTGCTATCACCATATCGATCCAATGTAGTTCCTACAGGAATAGTCGTTTTAACTGGTTCTCCTGAAAATCCCAAATTCTTAGGCCAATCCCAGCCACCATCAGCATTCTTAAATCTGTCGTAGTAAGAATAACCTCCGGCCTCAGCATCAGTAATTGCACTTGAAGAGTTCGGGTTGTTAGGTACGCTTTCCTTAACAACACCCTGACCTAATGCACTAATTTTATTAGCAGCCGCAGCCCCCAACACTGGCGCCATCGAAGCGGCTACTGTTTTCATCCCGTCATAAGTGGATATGTACTGTTCTGCCGTCGCTTCATCTATACCAAACTGCTGCATTGCATAGTTCACCATGGCATCCTTCACCTGTTGCTGATTCTGTGCATCAACGCTGGTGATATTCAGCAGGTTTACTATCTGACCATAAGAGTCAGCATACATATCACTGACTTTGTTATTGTACTGCCCGGTTTCGTATTCACCTTTGGCCGAGATAACTTCCAGCCTGGCTCCGGCACAGCCCGCGCTTGCAGCTTTACCATTTCCACAGGCATCCATCACTTTCTGGTCGCGACTGATATCCAGTTCCGTTAATTCAGCCACCTTTTTCTGCGCCGCTTCACGTTCGGCAGGGTCGCTACTGTTAAGTTTCTGTTTCGCTATCTCCAGCTCCGTCTTCTCACTGACGTGCAGATAGTTATTCTCCACCGCATTCTTCCCTGCAACCGCCCCGGTCCCTACGCCCACCCCTGAATCCGATGCCAGCCCCCCGGCCAGTCCCGCCGCTATCTGGCTCAGTGCGCTGACCGTCTGCTTCTGGCTTTCCGTCAGGTCGCTGGGGTTTTTCACATCTGGATACAACGACGCCACTATCGCCCGCGCCATCAGTTCACCGCTGGCAGCCCCGGCGGCACCCGCTGCGGCACTGTTCCCCGCCAGCTGTGCCAGCACCGCGCCCGCCACTGCGTGCGCCATGGTGTTGGCCACCAGGTTGGTTTCCTCCTTCCCGTTGGCGTCATAGGTAGTGGTCGCTTTCTTTATCGCGTTGGCGATATACGGTGCCATCGCTCCGCTCGCCGCCGCGCCAAAGTTCCCGGCGCTCAGTCCACCTAAAGCCCCGGCCACCGCGCTGGTGACCATTGAGTAAGTCCCTCCCGTCCCCCAGTCTGCCGCCACATCCTTATAGCTCTGGTCTGCCATCACTTTGTCATGCAGTTCAGCCTGCGTCAGCTTTGCGTAATCTGGATGTTCATTCAGCAGCCGGTCAGAGGCTTCTTTTTCCGCCGCATCCAGCTTGTAGGTTTTGATGTCTCCCGCCACGCGCTGAGCCAGTTCCTGCACACCCTGAGCGAACGCCATCTGGTTTTCGACTTTCTCTTTGTCGAAAATCTTGTCGATATGCCCGTTGGCACTGTCGGTATCACGGCTGAGGCCGTTTACGTCCTGCGTCTGGTTCTGCGCATCGCGTACCGTAATGGTGCCGTCCGCCACCGCCGAACGGGTGGTGCCTGAAGCGCTGTCCGACATATTTACCATCGTCGGCAAAAAGCCACCGGCGTACTGCTCGCCCGGTTTCTGGCTGCTGTCATAGCTGCCGCTGATGCCTGCTGAGGCGCTGCTGGCGTGGTACTCCGCATGGTTTTCGATGCTGTCCCAGCCGAGGGTGCCGGTGGAGAAAGTGTTATTCGCCGCATCGGCGGTGGAGGCAATCACTGCCCCGTTCAGCTGGGTGTGATTACCGGCATAGACGTCGTAGCCACCGTCGCCGGCAAACAGCCCGCTCTGGTCGCCAACGCTGGCGTATTCGCTGTTCACTTTGCTGGTGCTGAAGCTCAACCCGCCGGAGGCGCTCATGGAGCCCCAGGTGACGCTGAATCCGCCGCTGACGCTCTGCTGTTTACTCTGGTAGTTGTCGATGTCCTGCAGGCTGGTGATAGTCAGGTTGTTGCCTGCATCGGCGACGATGCGGTTACCCAGCGCCTGCGCGCCGGAAAGCAGCATGTCGTTGCCGCTGCTGAGCGTCAGGGTGTCGCTGGCGTTAACACGGCTGTTGACGTATTCGGTACTGTTGCCGTTTTCAGAGCCGTCAGCCAGATAACCGCTGGCCTGCACGCCGATACCGGTTTCCTTGCCAATGGACACATGCCCGCCCACGCTCCAGCCGGAGGATGAGTTGCTGCTTTTCTGGTCGGTGTTGTCGCTGGCGGCGACCAGATTCAGGTCATGGGCGGCAGCCAGCGTCACGTTCTGGCCGGTGATGCCGCTGCCTGCCATATTGAGATCACCGCTGCTGCCACTGGCACCGGTCGCAATTACATTGACGTTACCCCCGCCGCTGAGCGAGCTGCCGCTGACGGTGTTGCTGCTGTAGTCTGAGCTGGAATTGCTTTTACTGGACCCGACACTGAGCGAGATCGTAATGCCGACGTTATTCAGGTCGCCCTTCGCGAGCGCTGTGGCGGACTGCGTCGCCCCTTTGGACAGCGCCCAGCCGCTCTCCAGCATCTTCACGCTGTCCAGCGCTTTCAGGCGATCATTACCGGCTTCACTGGCTTCCTTCGCCTGGGATCCCAGTGTCAGCAGCGCGTCGGTAATCGGACTGGTTAGCTGCAACGTCAGGCCGCTCTGCTTCTGCTCGTAAGACTGGTGGCGCGTCAGAGTATCGTTACCCGGATCGATCGTGACGGAGCCGCCCACCAGGTTGATATCCTGTTTTGCAATCACGTCAGATCCGGCCACATGGGCATCATTGCCCGCCACCAGGGTGACGTTGCCGCCGGTGCTGCCGACCGCGCTGGCACTCTGGCTCTGGGTGGTGCCATCCTGGTTCAGCTGCTGACGTGTCGAGGCGCTGCCGAAGGTGACACCCAGGCCACCACCGCTGAACATGCCGCTTTTCTTCGTTTCGCTCAGGCGGTAGCTGCTCTGTTCCTCTGTGGCGGCGGTGATGCTGAGGTCATGGCCGGCTTTCAGGCCGACATCACCCTCACCCACGACGGAAGATCCGTTCACCGTCAGATCATTACCCGCCACGATCGAGACCTGATCGCCACTCAGCTGCGAGGCTTTTTCGGTAGTGGAACTGTCCTCAGCAATGGTGTGCGTGGTCTTCTTGCTGAACAGGCTCTTTTTGGTTTTGGTCGCTTCGTCGTATGCGTAATCGCTTTCCGTCGCCGTGGTGATGTTCACATCACGACCGGCGTTCAGCGCGAGGTCACCGGTGGCGTTTACCTGAGCCGCCTGGCTGGTGATATCGCGTCCGGCGGTGATGGACATGTCGTCGCCGCTGGCAACTTCCGTGCCATCCTGTCTCACCGCTTCGCGGATGCTGACGCTCTGATTGCCGTGTTGCTCGCTGTAGGTGCTGCTCTGCTGCGCGTTAAGGTTAACGTCACGGCCAGCGCTGAGAGCGGCGTTGCCATCTGCCGTGAGCTGTGCGGCCTGCGAGTTCAGGTCCCGCCCGGCACTCAGCATCAGGTCGGCACCGCTGCTCACCACCGTGCGGGTGGCGTTGTTGTCATCAGTTTTGTTACTGCCGCTGGTCTGATGACTGCTGTTATCCATCGTGTTGAGACTGAGGTCATTTCCGGCCAGCAGCGTCGCATCGCCCTGCGCGGTAACGGCGCTACCCGCAACGGTCAGATTGTTCCCGGCGCTGGCGACCAGAGCGCCTCCGGTACTGACCTCGCTCGTCTGGCTATCGCTGCTCTGCGAACCGCCATTTTTCGTGGTTTTACTGGTGCTGAGGGCATTACCGCTGATGTTGAGATCATTCAGCGCCACCAGTTGCAGGTCGCTGCCCGCCGTCAGCTTCGCCCCGGTGTTGTTGATGTCGTTACCGGCACTGAGCGACAGTCCTTTGCTGGCGGTGATACTGGCGGTATCACCAGTCAGAGTCTGGCTGAAGGTCAGTTGAGAGGACTTGCCGCTGCTGACCGGCGTCGCCGTCCACTGCTGTGCCTGGGTGACGTTGTTGATGTCCCCGCTGACCGAGGCCAGTGCCACCGTCTGTCCGGCGATGGAGGAGCCGATGTTGTTGATATCACCCAGCGCGCTCATCTGCACGCTGCCACCCGAGGCGATCAGCCCGGCATTAAGGTTATCCAGCGAGGTGCTGCTTTTCGCCGCCAGCTGCATCTCTGCCTTCAGGGTGCTGCCGCTGTTAACAATATTTCCGGCATCGAGATTGACCGTGTTACCGGCAATCACGCTGCCCTCCGCCACGGTGCTGTCTTCCGGTGACAGGTACAGTTTCGGCACCAGCACCGTCTGGCCGGCAATGGTGGTTTTTTCCCACCAGACGATACTTTTCGTCAGCCCGGCCACCTGATCCGCTGTCAGGCTGACGCCGAACTGCAACCCTAATCCCTGCTGCTGTTGGGCCGCGTTATCGAGCAGATACTGCATCTGCGCCAGATCAGAACCGGTGCCGCCGAGATAACGCTCTCCGGTCTGGCTGAGCACCGCGTTGCTGACGTAGCGGGTATCGAAGGCCGCATCGCCGAGGAATTTATAGTCCGTATCCGGTGCCAGGTTCAGGCGATCCAGCAGGTACGATGAGCCGATGAACTGCGCCGGATCGGTATAGACAGCGGCTGTTTCCGTACGGGGGGCAGTGACGGGTGTTGCCGCCTGCACCGCAGGGGTTGTCACCTGAACCGATGTTGATGTTCCGGCCAGCGTCAGTGCCGGGGCTGCTGCGGTTGATTTTTGCTCCGGAGCAGAGACGGCGGCTGTGGGTTTTGCCAGATAATCGTTCAGCGCATTAAACAGCGACGGATCGGTTTTCCCCACGCTGCCCAGTTGTGGATTGGTGGTGATCAGATACGGGCTGGTGGGATCTTTACTGGCGACAAACAGGCCATTGTTGCTGGTTGGCAGGGGATAATCAGTCAGTGCCGCGCCCTGATTACCGAGCTGCTGCAGCGCGCTGTTGACCGAACTGGTCCACTGCACCGAGCCGACCGCCAGATGGCTGTCCCCCGCCAGTTGCTGGCTCTGCGTGCCGCTGACGGTTTGCAGTTCGGTTGTCCCGTTCAGGGTCGGGGCGCTGATGGCGTGGATCAGGCTGCCTGCGCTGGCGGTGGTGGTGGTATTGCTGATGTTGTTACTGAAGCTGGCATTCACCGCCCCACCGGCCTGAATGACCGCACGATACCCCTCGCCGGTGACGGTGGTTTCATATTCCGGCGTGCCGCTGAGGAAGTAGTTAAAGCTGGCGTTTCTCTCAGAGCTGCCGCTTTTTACCCGGTATACCTGGCTGCCCTGCGTAGTATCAAATGCATAGGTCAGATACTCCTGTTGCACCGAATTCTGATAAGACTGGTTATTAAGCACGTTACCGGAGAGCGTGATATCCTGGCCTGCCAGCATGTTCCCGGCGAGGTTATCCAGCGTCCCAGCCGACACGTTAAGATTATGGTTTGCCGCAATCCGCCCTGCGCCACCACTGGCTACCACACCCAAGGTTGAGGTACTGACCAGGAAGGTTTTCTTCAGCCCAGTGTCTACCGGTTTTACATAGTTGGTCGTTCGGGTGATACCGTTATTCTTGCCGTCACTGCCTTCATGGGTGGTAACCGTGTAGGCTTCGAGC
Organism: Pantoea sp. X-Soil-TKNS-1211; assembly: GCF_059730495.1. NCBI lineage: Bacteria > Pseudomonadati > Pseudomonadota > Gammaproteobacteria > Enterobacterales > Erwiniaceae > Pantoea > Pantoea sp. X-Soil-TKNS-1211. The sequence continues at coordinate 138,319 of NZ_AP035957.1, read as the reverse complement.
TCGCTGGTGTCGAAGTCGGCGTAGTGCAGCGTAATTTCCGTGGCACCATCGCCTGCCGGAGTATCTGCGGCCACTGTCGTACTGGTGGTATTCAGGCCATCGCGCTGATTCAGCAGATGCCCGGTACTGATGCTGATATCGCCGTCGGTGGTCTCGATATTGCCGGAGTTATTCACCACTTCGGTGCTGGCGTTGCCCGCTGCATCTTTCTGCATCCACAGGCTGTTGCCCGCGAGAATATCGCCCTGATTGTTGTGCAGGCTGTCGGCCAGCAGTTGCATGTTGTTGCCGGCATACAGCAGCGCGCTGTTCTGCATCAGTCCGTTAGCGGACATCAGCACATCACCCGCTGCACCAACAAAACCGTCATTGCTGAGCTGACCACGGCTGCTTAGCCGGATATTACCGCCAGACTGCACGCTGCCGCTGTCATTCAGGGTGATGTTGCTGGCATCTACCCCCACTGTGCCGCTGCCACCGCGCAGCTGTCCATTGTTGACCATATCGCCAATGGCGCTGAGCTGGATCCCGTTCCCCTGGAGAGTGCCGAGTATGTTGAGATCACCCTGGGTGCTCAGGCTGAGATTTTGCCCGGCGGCCAGGGTGCCGGTCTGGGTGAAGCCTGACCCCAGCTGCAACGTCATATTGCCCAGCGCCAGCAGGCTGCCCGCCTGATTCAGGCTGGGCGTGTTCAGCGTCAGATCCCCGGCGCTGTAAAGTTTGCCGCCAGCCTGGTTATCGGTGTTTTGCAGGTTCAGCCCCAGCAGCTGGCTGCCAAACACCGTACCGATGTTATGCAGCGCGTCAGCGGTCAGTTGCAGCTGATCGCCCTGCAACTGCCCCTGGTTATCGGCCTGATCGAGTTGCAGGGTGCTGCTGCCCAGCCCGCTCAGGGTGCCGTTGTTGGTCAGGCTGGTGCCGGTGAGAGTCAGCCCCTGCGCCTGCAACACCCCGCTGTTGCTGATGACGGGCGCAGACAGTGTCAGGCGATCGCCGGTCAGCAGCGTGCCCTGGTTATTGAGTTCGCCCGTCAGCGTCAGATGGCTCAGCCCGTCACCCTGTACCTGCCCCTGATTCAGCAGTGACTGTGCCGTGAGATCGAAGCTGCCCTGGCTGCGCAGCATGCCGCCATTCTGGTTGGTCACACCCTGTTGCACCGTGCCCAGCAGGCTCTGCTGTCCCTGAAGCTGCCCGGCATTGGTCAGGTTGCCCGTATCTACCACGAGGTTATTCGCCTGGATATTGCCGCTGTTGGCGATGTCATTCGCCTTCAGCGTGCTGGTGCCGGCACTGAGCAGTGCGCCGCCCTGCAACACCTGCACCTGACCGTTGAGCGTGCCGTTCAGTGCGCTGACACCGGTGATCGTGCCGCTGCTGGTGAGTGAGCCACCTTCCAGGCTGAGATTATCGGCCGACCAGCTGCCCTGATTATTCAGGCTGGCGGCCTGCAAAACGGCCAGGCCGGTAGAGACGATTTTACCCTGCACCTGCGTATTGAGTGCGCCGCTCAGGTTCAGCCCGGCACGGGTGGTGGCCTCTATCGCCCCACTGAGATCCAACTGGCGACCCTGCAGGTCCACGCTGTCTGCCTGCCAGCTACCGGCGTTAGTGACGTGATCGGCTGTCACCTTCAGTGCACCCTGGGTAAGCAGATTACCGGTGGTGGCGTTGCTCAGGTCCTGTTGCAGCTGCACCGTCAGCGCTTTCAGGCCGATCAGGTTCCCGCTGTTCTCTGCACCCGTGCCGTTCAGTGCAAGGATATCGCCCTGAATCTGTCCCCGGTTGGTCAGCTGCGCGGCATTCAGAGTGGCGGCTTTTTCACTGAGTAGCTGGCCGCTGTTCTCCAGGGTGGCGGCGTTAACCGTAGCGTCGCCGGATGACAGCAGGCTGCCGCTGTTGTTCAGGTCGCCCTGCATCTGCGCATTCAGACCTTTCGTCCCGAGCACGGTGCCGTCATTGGTCAGGTTGTTACCAGCCATGTTGAGCTGGGCGGATTGCAGGCGTCCCTGGTTTTGCGTGGTTGTGGCATGCACATCCAGTGTGCCTGCGGACAACACCTGCCCCTCAGCACCGTTCTTCAGGGTATCGGCGCTGAGCGTGGCCCCGCCGGTGCCCTGGATCAGGCCGTTATTGCTGATGCCGCTGGCGGTGACGCTGAGCGTCTGCGTCGCCAGCGTGCCGCTGTTGGTGAGGATCGGCGTGGTGAGCTGTGCGTTACCGGCGGCGGCGATCACCCCGCTCTGCTGGTTGATCAGACGATCGGTGGCGTTGATGTCCAGATCGTGCGTGGAAAGGGTGCCGTGATTGTCCAGCACCTGGCCGTCAAAGTTGATCTGATTTTGAGCGGTGAGGCTACCCTGCTGTTGCAGGTTATCAGCCTGAATATGCAGACCGTCGTCGGCCGTGATCGCTCCGCTGTTGGTCATCTGACCGGCATTAATATCCACGCTGTTGGCACCCAGTGCCGCTGCGTTGGTCAGGTTTCCGGCCTGGAGTGTCAGCGTGCCGGGGGTGACCAGTTTGCCGCCCAAATCGGCTTTTTCAGACGCACTGATCCCCAGTGATTGTTTACCCTGGGTCTGTGAGTCGCTGCCGGTGGTGAGCTGGCCGGTGGTCAGCGCCATATTGCCATCGGCGGAGAGGAATCCGTTGAGGCTGGCGGTATCCGCACCGACGCTGATATCCCGCTGGCTGCTCTGTACCGATCCGGCCTGGCTGGTCAGCGAGTGGGTGTTGAGTTGCACCCCCTGCGTGCCGCTCAGGCTGCCACCCAGAGTCGCCCCGGTGGTTTTCATGGTCAACAATCCGTTGGCCAGCAGCGTGCTGTTGTCGCCTGTCGTGACGCTGTCACGCGCATTCAGAACCAGATTGCCGCTGGTGCCGGTCAGCCCCTGATTATTCAGTTGATTCAGGGTTAACGTCTGGTCATCGCCGGACTGCGCCGTCCCGTTATTGTTAAAGATGTCACCGGTCAGCTGCTGAGTACCGAGCGACTGAAGCAGCCCCTCGTTGGTAAAGCTGTTGAAGCTGAACTGCCCGTTACGGTTCGCGGCGAGCGTGCCGCTGTTGCTGAAATCGCCCGAGCTGAAATTGAGGTCGCGCCCGGCGATCAGACTACCCGACCACTGGCCGCCCTGCGTCACCGTGGCCTGCACATCGTTTTGTGCCGACGTCCTGCCGCTTTGCGCGGCATTGAGCTGATCGGCACTGAGGGTCAGATTGCCGCCGGCGCTGGTGATGCCATCAAGTTGCTGCTGGCGGGCGGATAGCTGCATGTCACCGGTGGTGGTCAGCGCGCCGGTATTGCTGACCTTAAGTGCACCACCGCTGGCGGCCAGCGTCTGTCCGTCCAGTGTCCCGTTCAGTGTGGCCTGGTTGCTGGCACTCAGCGACAGCGTCTTATCGCTGTGCACGCTACCCTGGGCACCGACGGAAAGATCATCGGCATGCAGGCTGACGTCACCGCTGGCCGATAGCTGCCCGTCCAGCGTCTGCTGTGAAGCGTTAAGCTGCATATCCCCGAGGCTGGTGATCTGCGCGCTCTGACCTGCATCCAGCGAGTCGGTATTGAGCGTCAGGCCGGATTTACCGGTCAGCGCACCGTTGACCGTTGCCTGACCCGCGTTGAGGGTCAGTTGATCGCCGGCAAACAACGACCCCGGCTCGCCGAGCGTCAGCTTATCGGTAATCTGTAAATTCAGTGCCTGCTGCGAACCGATCAGTCCCTGGCTGTCGAGCGTGTCTGCACTGATTTGCTGTGCACCTCCCGACTGCATTTTTCCACTGTTGCTTAACGCACCGGTATTCAGCGTCTGGCTGCCCTGTGCCTGAATCAGCCCGCTGTTGGTTAACTGCTGAGTAGTGAACTGCGTATCCCCGGCGGCCGCCAGCGTGCCGTTACTGGTGAAACTGGCAGCATTGACCGCGAGATTGCCACCCGTCGTCAGGCTCCCGTTCCACACTCCGTTGTTACCGGCGCTGACCTGAGCATTGCCAGCCGCGTAGGTCTGTGCGCCTTTGCCGGAACTGAGCGAACCACTTACCAGATGCAGGTTCTGCCCGGCGCGCAGATTACCGTTCAGCAGGGTGCTGCCGGTGGCCTGAATATCCGCATCGCTGCCGGACTGGAGTTGTGAGCCGGAATCGGTGGTCAGCTGTCCGAAGCGCCCGGTGATGACACCCTCGCCGGAGAGTAAGCCACCCAGTTGTGCGTGGTCAGCGGTCAGCGCAAGCTTGCCTGCACTGGATAGGGAGAAATCATCGAGGGTACGGAGGGAGCCAAAATTTAACTGGCTGTCCTGCTGCCCGCTGATGGAGCCTGCAAGCGTCGCCTGTCCGGCGGTAATCCCCAGGGCTTCACCAGCGGTGAGGGTGCCGTGACTCCCCTGTGTCAGCGCCTGATCCACTGTGAGCTGTAATGCGCCATCCGTACCGATGGTACCGTTATTCTCGAGGCTGCCTGTCTGAATGTGTTGCGATCCCGCTGCCTGCAATTTTCCACTGTTACTCAGCGTTGTTGACTGAAGTGTCTGGGTTTGTCCCTGAAGCGTGCCGCTGTTGGTCAGGGTGCCGGTCTGGATTTGTTGTGCTCCACTTGCCAGCAACTTCCCGCTGTTATCCAGTGTCGTTGCGTGAAGCGTCTGGGTTTGCGCCTGGATTGTGCCACTGTTAGTCAGGTGCTGCACCGACAACTGAGCATTGCCGGTGGCAGCGATCAGCCCGTTATTGCTGAGACTCTCGCCGCTGAGTTGCAGATTTTTTCCGGCTGTCAGGTTGCCCTGCACCGCCAGTTCTCCCTGACTGGTGAGCGTCATATCACCGCCCGACTGCTGGCTGCCCTGGAGCGCCATGGACTGCCCGCTGGCGGATAATTTACCCGCCGATGTCGCATTGCCGATCGTCAGTCTGCCACTGGCGTCGATCTGCATATCACCAACGGAGGTATTCAGATTGCCGAGGTTAACGCCTACCCCCTTCTCACTGGACACCAGATGAATACGGTTGGCGTACATCCCGCCGAGCGCACCAGTATCCACTGCCACCGTCGGCAGTTCCCCTTCCCCGGCAATCGGCGTGACGGAACCATCGGCCCCGACCCGGTTAGCCCCGGCGGTGATCGACAGATCTTTCGCGTAGATCCCGGCGTTGATCTGCGTGGCGCGCGCCACGATCGACACTGCATCGGCACGGCTGCCGTCCAGTCCCTGTCCTTCGATCGTTACGGAACCTTTGGTCACTTCCAGCGCGGCGAGATTGCCATTCGCATCCAGTTGCGGTTTACCGGTGGTCAGCGTGACATTTGGCGTATTGATAAATCCGCAGCCATTACAGGTGATGCCATACGGGTTGGCGACCATCACGCTGGCGGCTTTACCTGCCACCTCGGTGTAGCCCTGCAACTGGGTACGGCTGGCACCGGTCACTTCGTTGATGATGGCCTGGGCTTCGTGCCCGGCAGTCAGGTTAGGGTTGTTCTGGATCAGGCCACCGAGCTGCGTCTGATTCAGCTGCCCGGTGGCGTTGTTGAGGATCAGCCCTTCCGTGCCGACGTTATACTGCTGATACTGGTTATGCGAGATCCCTGCCTGGTTGGGCGTGGCAATATTGACGACCGGCACACCGTTGCCCGCCGCATCCATCTGCGTGCCGGGTGTGACCGGCGTGATGGCAGCGGCCGCCGCAGGCAGCATCGGCTGTACCGCAATCAGGTAACAGACGACATAACTCAGGATACGGCGGGACGGTGAAACAGGCTGACGATCGTCCATAATCATGACCTCTTAGAAAACCAGCCCGATGCGGGCATAAATGCTGACGTGATCCGGTTTGAGATAGCCGGGATAGCTGAGCGGAATGCCCACCGTATACTGGGTGTAAAAATGGCGGCCACGGGTACTGAGGCCAACGGCGCTGCCCCACAGGGTGCCGGTGGACTCGCGGTCCTGCTTGTCGGTTTTCAGCCAGCCGCCATCCACCGCGGCCAGTGCGCTGACGTCGCCAAGGATCGGCAGGGTGAACAGGCTGTAATTCAGTTCGTTACGCAGGTAGCCACCGCTGTCCCCGGAGAGATACTGCTCTTTAAAGCCGCGTACCGAGCTTTCGCCCCCCAGTGTCAGGCGTTCACTGCCGTAGAGCCTGTCCGGTGACCACTGGCCGTAAATGCTGCTCAGCCACCACAGGCTGTTGGTCAACGGACGCTGAAAGCTGGCGCTGATGCTCCATTTGCGGAATTGCGCTTTGGGCAGGTCGCCGGTTTTACCCGCATCGCTTTCGGCATCAAACCACGGCATACCGCGACTGAAGGCAGGATTTAAGGTGGCGACACCGCCCACAATCTTCTGCGTATGGTTGATGCCAAGCTGAACGCTGGTGATTTTGCGGCTGCTGCTTTCCAGCAGCGTGTCGTTAAGCCAGTTGTGGCTGGAATAATGGTTCAGGCCGAGCTGCACGCCGGTTTTGATATCACCGTTGCGGAAAAGCACCCAGGAGCCGCTGAGACGGTGCGAGATATTGTCGCCAGAGCTGTACCAGGTGAAGCCATTATTCACGAAGCTGCTGTGGTAGTTGCTCCAGCTGTAGCTGTAGTCCAGCAGCCCGTAGCCGTAAGGTATGCTGACGCCTGCCTGTACGTTTTGTGCGTCACGCCAGGTGCTGAAGGCGCTGCTGCGTCCACCGCTGATAAACCAGCGGTCTGCCAGCCCCAGCAGGTTATTGCCGACCAGCGACCCGGTCAGCTGACCCACGCCGGTACTCTTCTGGCCGCTGTTATCAAATCCGAGTGAGGCGGTTACCGGAAATTCCGGTTTTTCCGTCAGATTCACTACCGAATAACCCACTTTAGGCGAGGGCCGGATATCAATCTGTACCGGTATGCTGCGCAGTCGATTTATCTGCTCCATCCCTTGCTCAATATCACGCAGGTTAAGAATCTTACCTGCCAGACCGGGGAACACCATCCGCAACATATAAGGGTATTTGCCGTCGAGCTGAATGGTGTCGAGCTTTCCTTCCAGTACCGGAATAATTAACTCGCCGTGTGACAAATCCTGTTCGGTCAAAAAGGCACGGCTGGTGATGTAGCCGCGCTGCATATACCAGTCAGAAATGTCATGAACCAGAGAATTAATTTTGGTCAAGTCGAGGCAGCGATTAATATAAGGTCGGGTCAGTGCCTGTTGCTGGCTGGCAGAAATCAGCGTGGCGTTGCGAATATCAATGTTGCTGATAGTGAAGCAAGGTCCGGACTGCGATGAACCTATGCTGGGTGCGCTCTGCGGGGATGCTGCCTGCCACAATGCATCACGTTGCTGCTGGTCCTGTTGCAGACGTTGTTGCTGCTGGTTCTGAATAAAGTCGCGGTCGCCGGGCGTTAAAGGTGCAGCCACTGCGCTACCCGAAATCAGCACGGCACCGAGTGCCAGCCACTTCCGTGTTTTTGCCATCATCATTGAAAAGTTTAATTATTCTGATTGTAAAGGCTGTGTAAATACGAGAAGGCAGGATAACACTTAAACAATCGGTTTTTTCCTGGATTGCCAGGAAAACGACAGGGTGTGGGGTATTCGAGTTAATACATTTCGAGTAAATTAATTAAGTCAAATATTTGGTGTGATGCTTGGTGAGGGTAATGTATTGGAAATATCTCCCCTGTGTCGGGAGACAGGTCAGATAAGACTGGCGATAAAAGCGTGGTATAAATGCTGGTGCAGTGAGCGCTATTCATTAGGCAAGCAGCCTTGCTGCCAGGTGAAACTGGTCATTGCGCATGATGAAGTATCGCCATTACGTACTGGTGAATGAAATGTGGCTGGTGTGTAGATGTTCAAGCTGGGTAGCACGTATTGGGTAAAGGGATCATGAGGGTGTTTCATCAGGTGTGATGGTAATCCCCCCCACTATGTCAGGTACAAAGATAGATTTCGGGGCAAACAGCAACACATCTCCGGGATATAACATCATAATTATGTTAAATATCAGTTAATTAAAGCCAATAAATCGCACTTGGCTTGCTGGCCCACTACGATTAGGAATCCTGGTTATGGGTAACAGACCTGCGGAAATGCGAAGTGAACCTCTCAGCTATTCGCTGGGGGCTATCGTCTTCACGTAGAATTACGGCCTTGAAATCTGGACGAGATAAAGCAGTGTTAAATAGTCCTGCCGCGTGCTGGCGAAAATGTCGAGTATCGCCTCATCAGTATGCTTATTGTAACGGAAAAGGCAGACGTATTTCCCTGTGGGATCTAACCAGCGCCTCAACTGCACGCCGTTGGCCAACGCATTTTGTTCAAAAGGATATTGAAGAGGATTTTCCTCAATACCGACGATAGCCTGTTCGAGCAAATCTGTCGCAAAGTCGCGAGCATCTTCCTCTGACATTGTTACCGCTTTATAAGTCTCAATTGCTGAGAGAGTTTGTTCTGTTACCTGAGTGGTTAGTGCTACCGTCATTTAGTGGTCCTTATATCATTTATGCCGTTCGGATCGCCTCCGTGCCAGAAGCTCACGAGCTGATTCGTGACGGCTATTTTCAAAATCATGCTGGGATAAGCTAACAAGCTTTAGCATGGCGTTTATTTGCTGCTGCTGATGACGTTCAGCCAGCTCCGCTTCACGTTCTTCTGCGGTCTGGATAAACAATTCAGCTGCACCGTTTTTAGTCACATACACACCGCCTCTGAAGCTCTGCGGAGTGCCAAGCATCTCTCGTGCAGACTTCTGCGAAATGGTAGTCATGTCGAGTCCTCTTACTTAATGGTGTAACTGCACGGTTGAAAGCGTCCGCCAGTTACAGTCTCCTTCATTGCTGACCTGCCGGAATTGGAGGTCATGCGTGCTTTCAGGGTATACATTAGCAAAATACTGAGCATGGTTCAATATTTGTCATAAATTTTACCCCCCCCTGCTCTTTTTGGTTCCGTTGGCTTTAACTCTTTAAAGAGTCAGTTTGGATACGTGCTGCTGTTCAGACACCTGTATAGCACTTAGCTTTCAGGCGTAGCCGGACGGGCAAGTCGTGTGCAGTCTGTCCCGTGAATGCCGCGTCAGTGGTATGGAGGCGCCAGAAAAAGATAAGGACGGCTCTTAGCCACAGGGCGCCGATAACCAGGCTGAAACGGGCCTTGTAGCCGTACTGGGCGGTGCCGGCCTGATGTATTTTCCGGAGCCTCTTGTTGCACCCTATGTGAAGGACGGACGGCTCCGCCTGGTGCTTACGGAATGGTCCCCGCTGGAGGAAGGTTTTCATATCTACTATTCAAGCCGTCGGCAATTGCCGACCGGGCTTCGCCTTCTGATTGAGTTCATACAGGAGGCCAGGCCGCTGGGGTTGTGAAATAGCGCTTCCATACTGAACGATGCGTTATCGTCTTTATCGCCCCGTAGCCGATATCAGAAAATCAATCAGGGCCTTCACTCTTTTCGTTTTACCCGCGTTTTTTGGGTAATAGAGATACACTGGCGGGTAGGTTTTCCAGTAGCTCTCCATCACGGGTATAAAGCGCTCCCTGTCGGGCTGTAACTGCCAGATGGGTTCAAACAAACGTCCAATTCCCAGGCCGTTACGGATCCCGTCAGCCATAACGTCAATATCGTTGCTGATTAACTGCCCGGGCATCTCAACCGTCAACTGCTCTCCGAGATCGTTCAGGATCAACGGAAGGATGCGGTTGTTAGTGATAAAACGGTAGCCAATCAGCTTGTGTTGACTGAGGTCTGACGGCACCTCGGGCATTCCATGCTCGCAGATATAAGCTGAGGATGCATATAACCCTTCACGAAAGGGTTTCATTAACGGTCGAGCCACCACCCCACCTTCGAGAATATCGCCAAAACGGATCCCAAGATCAAAACGCTCTTCAATAATATTCACGGTACCGTCATAAACCGATATTTCCAGCTGTATACCCGGGTATTGCTGACAGAATTCCGCCATTGCAGGCTTAAGAATTAACAGATAGGCAAAACGCGAGAGCGTGATTCGCACGATACCAGAGGGCTCCTGATTCTGGTCGCGAATGCTTTCAAGTGAAGTCTCCAGCGATTCCACCGCTGCAGTGGTCTTTTCCAGCAACAGTTGCCCAGTTTCTGTCAGCTCAATACGGCGGGTTGTACGCACAAAAAGCGGATGGCCAATATGCTCTTCCAGCAGCTTAAGCGCATTGCTGACGGAGGGAGGCGTAATTTGCAGTTTTCTTGCGGCTGCCGAAATATTACCCTCACGTGCAATGCTCTGAAAGATGCGTATCTGGTTATACAGGGCGTTATTCATAGTTTTTTCCTTTAGCAATCCCCGCCTGATTATTAAGTACAGTCTAAAGATGCTTAAGTCAATGCCCCTCTAATCTTCATAAAATGCGCCTCTTATACTTTAATCTCTTTCTATAACGACCTGAGTTCAGGAGATTATGATGCGAATTTTATGTCTGGATATCCCCGCACCTGGAGCATCGCTGGAAAAATATGCTCCACACATTAACGCTGAAGCGCTGCACGCCTGGGGATTGTATAAATCAGGCTTCATCCGCGACATCTACTTCCGTCAGGACAGACCTGGCGTTGCTATTTTTCTTGAATGTGACTCTGTCGATGAAGCGATGAACGTAATGGCCGAATTCCCGCTGGCAAAAGCAGGCTTATTAAGCTTTGAGTGCATTCCGCTTGGCTCCTTTATTAACTGGGAAAATCTCTTTGCCGCTGAATTTAAAAATAAATAGTGAGGCCCGATATGAGACCTGCAGATAAACCCGTGCTGTGTGTCGTTTCCAGCCATCCGATTAAAGGCGCATCCGGTGTACCAACCGGTTTTTTCCTGGCCGAGCTGACGCATCCGCTGAAAGTACTGGAAGATGGCGGACTAAAAACGACGATAGCCAGCATTCGCGGGGGACAGCCGCCGGTGGATGGATTTGACCTCAGTGACCCTGTCAATGCCTGGTTCTGGAACGAAACCGATTCTCAGCAGCGCCTGGCAACAACGCCTGCGTTATCCGAGCTGAACGGTACCGATTACAGCGCCGTTTTCTTTACGGGGGGGCATGGCACCATGTGGGATTTTCGCGATAGCCTGGATGCCCAGCGTATTATCCGCGAAGTGTATGAAAGCAATGGGATTGTCTCAGCCGTCTGCCACGGCCCTGCGGCACTGGTTGACGCCAAGCTCAGTAGCGGCGAATACCTGGTGAAAGGCAAAAACGTGGCGGCCTTTACCAACAAGGAAGAGGAGGAAGTTCAAACCACAGATGTGGTTCCCTTCCTGCTTGAGACGGCACTCCGCGAGCATGGCGCGCTTCACCATGAAGCCCCAAACTGGTCTGAAAAAGTGATTACCGACGGATGCCTTATCACCGGACAAAATCCCGCTTCAGCGCACGGTGTAGGTGTGGCGCTGTTAAATGCACTCCGCCAGACAGCTTAATCTATTCATCTATATATCACCGTTACTCACCCTCTTTTGGCCGGTTAAAGTCAGCAACGATCCGGCATTTTTTCAGGAGCTGAATATGAAAACACTTCCTCCCGTCGCGCTGGGCACATGGTCCTGGGGCACAGGCTTTGCCGGTGGCGACACCGTCTTCGGCAATCATCTTTCTGATACTCAGATGTCAGAAGTGTTCACCACGGCCATGAGTAAAGGGCTCAATCTCTGGGATACCGCAGCAGTATATGGCATGGGGAGTTCCGAGGCAGCGCTGGGAGCATTAGTCCGTCAGTTCTCCCGCGAGGATATGATTATATCCACCAAATTCACGCCGCAGATTGCGGACGAACAGTCAGCGCAGCCTGTCAGCGATATGCTTGAGGCCAGCCTCGGACGCCTGGGCGTGGAAGCGATTGATATCTACTGGATCCATAATCCCCTCGACGTCGAGAAATGGACGTCAGGACTGATCCCACTCTTACAAAGCGGTAAGGCAAAACGCGTCGGTGTTTCCAACCACAATCTGGCACAAATCAGACGCGCCAACGAGATCCTTAACGCCTCCGGTTATTCCATCAGTGCAGTACAGAATCATTACAGCCTGCTCTATCGCGCTTCTGAAGAGGCAGGGATTCTTGAGTATTGCCGACAAAATAACATCACGTTCTTTGCTTACATGGTCCTTGAGCAAGGCGCGCTCAGTGGTCGTTATGATTCAAATCATCCCATGCCTGCTGGGAGTGGCCGGGCCGAAAGTTATAACGCAGTGCTGCCGCAGATAGAGAGATTAACCGCCGCCATGAAAAAAATGGCAGCCGAGAGGAATGCCAGCGTTGCACAGATAGCCATCGCATGGGCTATTGCGAAAGGGACCCTTCCACTCATCGGCGCGACTAAAGTCCATCACGTTCTGGACGCCGCCAGCGCTTCAGATATCCAGTTACGCGATGAGGAAATTATCCTGCTGGAAAAACTCGCAACAGAGACCAGAGTTGATACACGTGGCGGCTGGGAAAAACCGATGGTGTAAACCCCGGCCGGGACAGACTGTCATGAATGACACTCACGTATGGGCTGTTCCGGGTGATTCTAATATGCATCACTTTTACTGCTGTGTATGAATAGTGAGAATATGAAAATCATTTGCCTCGAAGAACATTATCTCGACAGCGAGTTAGGGCGAGCGTGTATGCCTGTTGCGCTTGAGCAGGCGCCTTTCCTTGGCGACTGGGGGAAAACCGTCGCTGATGGTCATAATCCGGACCGAAGCCGGCCGCAGATAGAAAAGAATGCGCTGATACACCAGAAAGGGGTTGATTTGGGAAGCCGTCGCCTCAGAGATATGGATGAGGCTGGAATTACCATGCAGATCCTCTCTGTGGGCGGATTCCCGCAGCTGGCACCCGAGGATGAAGCGGTAACATTAAACACGGCGGCAAACGACCGCCTTGCCGGGGCGGTAAGCAATCACCCGGAACGCTTCGCGGCATTTGCCACACTTCCTTGGGCACAGCCGAAAGAGGCCGAAAAAGAGCTTGTCCGAGCAGTTGAAGAACTGGGTTTTAAGGGGGCACTTCTGAATGGCAGACCCTCTTCATGCTTTCTCGATCATCCTGACTATGCCCCCCTGCTTTCCCGCTTTAATAAACTGAATGTGCCACTCTATCTTCATCCCGGATTACCGTTTAAAAGCGTGCAACAGGCCTACTTCACTGGCTTCAGCGCAGAGATCAACGCCAGGCTCACTATGTTTGGCTGGGGCTGGCATCACGAAGCGGGGATCCATTTGTTAAGGCTGATGTTATCGGGCGCATTTGATAAATATCCCCACCTGCAGGTTATCAGTGGCCACTGGGGGGAGATGCTACCCTTCTGGCTTCAGCGTCTTGATGACAGCCTTCCACTGGCTGCAACGGGTCTGTCACGCACGCTAACGAGGATCTTCCAGGAGCACGTTTACGTTACCCCGCCAGGTATGCTGACACTGCCACACTTCAAGTTTATCTACGAGTTAATGGGGGCAGAAAGGATCCTGTTCTCCGTTGATTATCCCTATCAGACCCTGGACGGTGTAAAAACATTTATCGGCAGTCTGCCCGTCAACAAGGCTGAAAAAGAGGCCATCGCGTTTCGCAATGCAGCGCGTTTCCTTGGCATCACGGTTTAGTTCACCGGTTCATGATGACTGAGTACAATGAGATCAGCCGACAATTATTAGTTTTTGTCTAAAAGTGAATGAGCCTTTACTGCTCTAAAAAAAATAATGTTGTCACTTTATACTGGGTTAAATATTCATCAATAATATTTAACTGATTGAAATGAAAAATATCCTTGTTGTTTCAGGTCATCCTGAGCTTACCCATTCCGTCGCCAACGCCACTATCCTTGATAAACTGGCGACCGCACTTCCCGATGCTGAAATTCGTCGTCTGGACTGGCTCTATCCGGACGGCAAATTCAACATCACCGCAGAGCAGGAAAGCCTGCTCAGGGCCGATGTGATTGTCTGGCAGTTCCCTTTTTCCTGGTATGGGCTGCCCGGGTTAATGAAACAGTGGCTGGACGAGGTCTTTGTCCACGGCTTCGCGCATGGCTCAACGGCGAAACTGGGCGGTAAAAAGCTGGTCCTCTCCTTCACCACGGGAGCGCCACAGGTGCTCTATACCGCTGACGGTTTCTTTGGCCATGCCATTGAAGAGTATCTTATTCCGTTCGAGACCACGGCAAGGCTGTGCAATCTTGAGCTGCTGGCGCCGGTTTATACCTGCGGTATCAGCTATGCCGACCGGGATGCCGACAAAATCGCACAGCAAAAAACGCTTGCCCGGGAACACGCTTCAAGGCTTGTCGATCTGCTCAATACCGTTCGTGAATAATCCAGAGGGAGAATAACGATGCAGTATACCCGGCTCGGTAAAAGTGACTTACTGGTCTCCCGCATCTGCATGGGATGTATGGGGTTTGGCGATCCGTTGACGGGCCAGCATCGCTGGACGCTGGACGAAACAGCAAGTCGTGACATCATTCGCTACGGCCTCAAAAACGGCATCAATTTTTACGATACCGCCATCGCCTATCAGAACGGTTCCAGCGAGCGATACGTTGGCCGGGCGCTGCGGGAGATGGCAAAACGCGAGGACGTGGTGGTGGCCACCAAGTTTCTGCCACGAACCGCCGCGCAAATTGCCGGGGGGATCGGCGGAAAAGAGGCAATAGCCCGATCGCTCGACCAGAGCCTGCAGAATCTGGAGATGGACTACATCGACCTCTACATCTACCACATCTGGGATTACAACACGCCCGTTATTGAAGTGCTTGAAGCGCTGCATGCCGCCGTTACTGCGGGCAAAGTGCGCGCTATTGGTATTTCAAATTGCTATGCCTGGCAGCTGGCGAAGGCGAACGCCCTTGCCGAACGCGAAGGGCTGACGTCCTTTGTTTCCGTACAGAGCCACTACAACCTGATTATGCGTGAAGATGAACGAGAGCTCTTTGGTCTGTGTGCTGAAGATAATATCGCTATGACCCCCTATAGCGCGCTGGCCAGTGGCCGTCTCTCCCGTAAGGAAGGCCACACGCGACGAGCCACGGAGGATGACTATGCGCGTGGGAAATATGAGAGCACGGCTGAACAGGACCGGAGCATTATTGAGCGCGTAGCCGAGCTTGCCGAACGGTATCAGGTAACTATGACGGAAATCTCACTCGCCTGGCTGCTGACAAAAACCACGTCTCCTGTCGTAGGGGCCACAAAAAAAGATCACGTCGATGGCGCGGTAAACGCAGTACATCTTCAACTGAGCCAGGAAGAAATTCAGTTTCTTGAAGAAACCTACCAGCCGCATGTTCTGACGGGGATCATGGCGCAAAACACGCCGCAAACGAAAGACGTTAAGCAGGTCTGGACGCGGTAGCTCTTATTCAATTTCATTAAATTTAATCAGGAGGAAGAATGATTTTTAAGACAGCGGTGGCCTTTCTGTTCGCGTTCTCTGGGCTTGCTTCAGCAGTGGCGGCAACGCCTGCTTATTATATCGCAGAGTTTCAGGCGACCGATCGTGAAGCAATAAAGCCGTACAGTGCTCAAGTTGAGTCAACCTTCAGGCCCTTTGGTGGACAGTTCATCGTCAGAGGTGGTGAACCCGATGTAAAAGAAGGGTTTGGAGCACAGGGTCGACTTGTTGTTATTAAGTTTGAGAGTCTCAAAAATGCCCAGGACTGGTATAACTCGGCTGCGTACCAGAAGATCATTCCTATCCGTCACCGTGCAGGCAATTCGCGAACCTATATTGTCGAAGGATTACCAGAACTGACTCCTGTTACGCCATAGCGCTTTACTGCCTTATTAAGACAAAGAAGGGTTTATGATGTGGTTACGTCAGCGCAGAACAGCAGCATTGTTTTTGTTTGCATTTATCTTCCTCATGCCTGTTAGTCATGCTCATAGCCGTGAAAAGACCGACATTAAAACGCTCGTTATCGTCTCTCACCCTTATCCGGAACGCTCAGTTCTGACAAGAGGGTTGCAGGAAGCCGCTGAGAGTCTGGAAGGCGTGACGGTTCGCAACCTTGAGACGTTGTATGGTTATGACACACGTCGGATAAATGGCGACGCGGAGCGAAAAATGATGCGTGAGCACCGTCGTGTCGTTTTTATCTATCCGACACACTGGTTCAATATAACACCGATGATGAAAGCCTGGTTGAATGAAACTTGGGGGAGTGTCGGGCCCGGTTTGTGGCAGGGAAAGGAGATGCTTGTTGTCAGCACGGCTGCAGGTGGAAGCTCCACTTACGGGCCAGACGGCAGGATCGGGGTATCGCTTGCGGATGTATTTTTACCGATGAAAGCCAGCGCACTGCACGCAGGTATGACGTGGCTTCCTCCCCTGGTCTTTGAGAGCGCCCGTAGCGATCGGCTACCTTCCTATCAACACCAACTTATCGAACGTCTTAAACAGTAATTTCATTAAAAGGATTATCGTGAAAAAGAGCCTTATGCTTTTAATTTGCATGCTAATAAGTAGTCCTGTTTTAGCAACAAAACCGGACACGCAGGATAAGCGAGTGATGAATATCTTCGAGATAGGTGTCCGGCCCGCTCGGGACAAAGATTTTGCAGACGTGGCCAGACAGACGATTTCCGCTTCGGTTGATCATGAAGAAGGTACGCTGGCGATGTTCGCCATGCAACGCAGCGACAATCCACGTCAGGCATTCATGGTCGAACTCTACGAAAACGAGAGTGCTTACCGCAAACATCTCAATGCCGCCCCATACAGAGCATTCGCTGCTCGTGCACCTGACATTATCGATCGGAAAAAGAAAATCACCCTGGAGCCACAGTTTCTGGGGGATAAACACATCATACCGAATGAGAGAACCATCAATAATCTGGTAGTCGTCGAGGTAAAGCCTGAATTTCAGACCGAATTTAAAAACATTGTCCTTCCTGAAATGGCGGAGTCGCTCAAAGTAGAGAAAGGCGTGTTAGCCATGTATGCCGCTACAGACTCACAAACTCCAAACCGCTGGTATTTTTATGAGATTTACGCCAGTGAGGAGGACTATCAATTACATCGACAAACGCCGCACTTCCGTGACTATCTCAGACAAACGGCGCATATGAGCACCAAAAAGAACGCTATCCCAGTAAAACCAGTATTTCTTCGTAACAAAGGCGGAATCAAATAGGATCAGCACCGTTGACCAGTGAGGATTAACATGAAAAGCGTAATTGCAGCGGCGGCCATGTCGCTTGTCATTTCTGATTTTGCTAATGCTGAGGAAACAAGAGGTAATGCTATGTTGTATATTGAAACTCAGCGATTTCGGAAGTTAATATTCGTTCTGTCTCACCGGCTCTGGCACGCTTTGGTCGCGAAGCTATTACTGAAGATCTGTGGACACGCGATGCCCTCTCGCCCAGGGTGACATGCTCCCGGTTAATTGACACAAAGCGCTGTTAGCAATGTCCGCAGATCGCTCAAAGCAGACATTCAACTCAGTAAGCTTGCCCGCTTCTTGCCCACGCGTAAATCAAGAGCCGCACACTGTATCAAGTCTATGAATCTGCCGTTTTGCGAACAGCAAAATAGTGCGCTGGCGTACTGCCCATGGTTTTTCTGAACATGGTGATAAACGCGTTAACCGACTCATACCCCAGGTTTGCTGCCACGTTTTGTACCGACACACCACTTGCCAGCTCCCGCAGGGCAATAATCAAGTGCAGTTGCTGACGCCAGCGACCGAAGGTCAGACCGGTGTCACGCAGCATTAAGCGCGCTAACGAGCGCTCGCTGAGTGCCAGTCGCTTTGCCCAGACTTTGAATGTGCTCCGATCGCCTGGATTGCTGACCAACGCATCGGCCATCGCGCGAATTTTAGGGTTAGCAGAGACCGGCAGGCTCAATTTCTGCTGCGGCATGGTCACGAGTTCATCGAGCGTCACTCTGGTCAGCCTGCCAACATGACTCTGTGGTGTGTAATCAACGTCTTCATTCGTTAAGCGATCAACTAATTCTTTAATCAGCGGTGAAATTGCCAGCGTGCAGCATTTATCCGGCAGTGCGGCAGCACCGGGTTCAATAAACAGATAGTTAAGGTGAGCATTCCAGGTCGCTTTGGCGCTATGAGGAACTCCACCTGGGATCCACACCGCGCAATCGGGTGGCACAATCCAGATATCGTTTGCCGCACGACAAATGACCGCCCCATACAGAGCAATAATCAACTGCCCTTTACGGTGCGTATGAACCGGCACTTCGGCTGCGTAATCGACGAAATCGATATGACGAGCGACTGCCGGGCTCGACGTGCTGTCGGGATCAAACAACGTATTGGCAAGTCGGGATGTCATATTATTGGCAACATTTAGATATTTTTTGACAGAATAGAGTATTTAGTGACGTGCGCAAACCGGGAATAATTCTCGGCATGAATACAATCATCCCCTTTTGGCACGCGATACGCCGCTGGTCAGGCCGCATAATAACTCCCATGCTACTGAGCGATGCCCACGCCCTGCTCTATTCCGTCAGGAGTTTTGCCGCAGCGATGCTCGCCTATTACATCGCCCTGTCGATTGGTCTTGAACGACCCTCCTGGGCCATTATCACCGTCTATATCGTTTCGCAAACGTCGGTGGGGGCCTCGCTGAGCAGGAGTCTCTATCGTCTTGCAGGCACGGTGGTTGGCGCGGGGGCAACGGTGCTGATCGTGCCCATGTTTGTGAATATGCCCATTTTATGCAGCGTGATGCTGACAGGCTGGATCACATTCTGCCTTTGGTTATCCCTGCTAGAACGCACTCCCCGCGCCTATGCCTTTGTGCTGGCCGGTTACACCGCAAGCCTGATTGGCTTTCCCGCCGTATCCGACCCTGGCTCGGTGTTTAACATTGCTATCATACGGGTGCAGGAAATAACGATCGGCATCGTCTGCGCCGCGCTGATTCACCGGTACATTCTGCCCAGTCGGATATCCGGCCTGTTCAACAGCAAATTGACGCAGACACTACACGCGGCGCGACAGCGTATTGCCGATACCCTGGCGGGCAAGTCTGATGCGGTTTCAGCCCCCTTGCACCTCGCGCTGGCACTGCAATTCCTGCAGGGCATCAGCCACCACATCCCGTATGATTTTGCCCTTTCAGTTCCGGTCCGGCAGGCCAGAAAAGCACTCCATGACAGGCTGGCACGATTAGTCATCGTGAACGGTGAATTACGCGATCGCTTGCAGGTGATCACGGATATGCCCGCCGATATACAGACGCTGCTGGATGATGTTCAGGCTTGGCTCACTTGCGACAATGCCGGGAAACGCAAAAGCATCGCAGGTGCCCTACAAAAACGTAGCACCCTGTTACTACAGGAGCGTGCGGTGCGTGCACTGACCTTTAAGGACGCCCTGAGGGTGAACGTCTTAGGCTACATAGCGGAGTTGATTAGCCTTATTCACCAGTGTGAGCGCCTTTCGCAGGCTATATTTCACGCGAAACCCGCGCCCATACGGGCGGAAGATAGCGCGGCGAAAGGGTATGTTTTTCATCGCGATCCTCTGAGTGCAGTCCGCACGGCACTGGGCGCGTTTGTCATCATCCTGAGTGGCTGTCTGATATGGATTGACTCAGCATGGTCAGATGGCGGTACGGCGGTCTCCATTCTTGGGGTTTGTTGCACGCTGTTTGGCAGTTTCGACACACCTGCACCCCATATTGTGAAATACATTATCGGCTCCTTCTGGGGCGTATTGATAAGTTTCATCTATAGTTTTGTCCTGCTTCCCCAGCTCAACGATTTTCCCGTACTGGTTGCCGTGCTTGCTCCGGTCTACCTGCTTGCCGGGTCACTCCAGGCACGGCCGCCCACCACGTTTATGGCGATGGGAATAACGTTGACGCTGCCCGTATTGTGCGAGTTGGGTGCGCACTACAGCGGCAACTTCGCCGATGCGGCTAACACCGCCATCGCGTTATTTTTCGCAACCGGTTTTGCGGTCTTTAGCATGAGCCTGCTGCAAACCGTGCAAGCCGACGCGGCAATAAACCGCCTGCTGAAACTTTGCCAGCGTGATATCCGCCGGAGCGTGAACGGCGTTTTTAAAGGCGATGAAACGTACTGGACCAACCTGATGATTGATCGGGCTGCCCTGCTGCTGCCACGCATGCCGCGTAGCAGGCCGTCATCTGCTCGGGCACTTGTTCACCTGATGCACTTTCTGCGCGTTGGCCTTAGTGTGATGTATCTTCGCCGCTGCGACATGCCCTCAGGTCGTGGCATCAACGCCATCCTTTATGACCTTACCCGCTGTACGGAGACAGAAGCCTTACGCGAGCGCATCGCTGCGATAACCGATCTCTGCTTGCCCGCCACTGATGAACCATCACGCCAGTTAGTCGACAAACTGGTTGATCTGCACTGCGCGTTACGAACGCAGGACGAGGAACCCACAAATGATAAATGACATCAATATCGGGGGTGTTTTTGTCCCCGGCCTGCTGGTGACTGCGCTCATCGCGCTGATCTGTACGTTATCACTCGTACCAATTTTCTCTTTCAGCAGGCTTTACCGCCGTTTGCCCTTTCGCCCGTTGATTGATTTTTCAACCTTTATCATTAGTTTTTTCCTGCTTGAGCAGGGCCTGACCACTCTGGGATTATTTGCATGAAATCTTTACTCTCTTTGCTGGGTCGCTATGCGCTGACGTTAAGTGCAGTGGCTGTGGCGACACTCGTGGCCTTTATTTTCTGGAAACACTATGCGCAGACACCCTGGACACGCGATGGGCGGGTTCGTGCGGATGTGGTGCAGATTGCACCGGATGTTTCCGGGCCGGTGAGCCGCGTGGCGGTCCGCGATAACCAGTGGGTTAACCGTGGCGATGTTCTCTACGCCATCGATCCGCACTGGCTGAAGCTGGCCGTGCTGAGTGCACAGGCTGATGTTGAGGCAAAACGTCATGAGATGCTGATGCGCCAGGATGCGGCCAGGCGACGGGCGCTGATCAAAGGGGTGATTTCCAGTGAGGACATCCAGCAAACAGGCAGTGCGGCAAGCATCGCGGCGGCCAATTATCAGGGTGCACTGACCGCGCTGGAACTGGCGCAGCTTAATTTAGCGCATGCCACCGTGAGATCACCGGTGGATGGCTATGTCACGCATCTCCGTCTTCGCCCCGGTGACTATGCCACTGCGGGAGAGACAAAAGTCGCCATTGTCGATGCGCACAGTTTCTGGGTGGTAGGCTATTTTGAAGAGACGAAACTGCGTCATATCCGCGTCGGGAAAACCGCGCAGATTTCGCTGATGGGTTTTGATCCGCTGATCACGGGCCATGTGGAGAGTATCGGGCGGGGGATTGATGACAGCAACGATGAGACTGGCGGGCTTGGGTTACCTGATGTCAATCCCACCTTTAGCTGGGTTCGGCTGGCTCAACGGGTACCGGTGCGCATCCAGTTAGACACCTTGCCTGCAGGCATTGAGTTAGTGGCAGGGTTATCCGCGAGCGTATCCATCATGCCTTAACAGGTATTAACAGCCCTGACCATAACAGGATTGAGGTAACGGTGTATGTAACACAGGTCATCCTGTAAGCGCCGATTCAAGACTGTGATCGGATACATTCAGGTCAAGCAGTTTGCGTGTGGTGGGTTTAAAATGGCCGATATGTGTTACAGGAGCTGAATGAAAAATAGTCTTCACATCGTTCAACAGGGATGCACCGTTGACCACTGTTACGACAGATTTTCGTACCCTACGATTTGAATGTGCGGTGTTATCTTTCTCATCAGGTATTTTGCCCGAAGTTGAATCCTGGGCCGATATCGTGCTGACTCTGTTTCTGGCAGTGTTCATTGGTCGCAGTGGCGGTGGAGCCGGAGCATTCCCTTTTTCCTTCGCTTTCCAGTAACCCTTCATAGGTCGCGGTATCTGAAGGTCAATACAGTGGAAAATAATTGTGTCTTCCCGCGTTTTGTATCTGGCTGCTATTTCTGCCAGTGGCTCACTCCAGACCAGTTCGTAGAGGGAGTTTCGGTCCTGAGGAGCTACGTGGTTGCCCATTCTGCTGATTATGTGGAATTGCAAATATCACCCTCATGCTCATGATTCGATGACGATAACTTCATCTGACTACAATATTTATATCGTTTTCCGCAATAATCAGCATCATGCCAGTTGGTCTATGGTTTATCATTTATTTAATCCACGGCAATTATCGCCGTGATTTTGAATAAAAACAAACCAGAAAATATGCTTAGTTTGACTGTTATGCAATTCACGGCAATAATTGCCGCAAATCCATTGTTTTGTAAACCGGTGCATTTGATGCTGAATAATGAAAGCAGGCAAAAGCTGAAAGCGTTGCTGCCTGCTGATCTGATAGCCACAAAGTCATGGTTGCAGCAGCAGGGGCTGAGTCTGCATTTTATCGATAATGCGGTGAAAGGACGTTTGCTCAGGGTTCTTCATCCCGGCTTGTATGCACGGGATGAAGCTAAACTCAACTGGAAAGGTGTAGTCGCCTCGCTACAGCGGATGGCGGAGTTCCCCGTCCTTGTCGGTGGGCTTACGGCCCTCAATATTGAGGGGCTGGCCCATTATCAGGAGCGGGGAACGCTGACGTCAGTTCATCTTTATTCAGCCGTACATTTGCCCGCGTGGCTGGATAAACTCGATAGTGGAATCGGGCATTTCCAGTGGCATGGGACACGTCAGCTGTGGCCAGATACGCTCATGACAGATAAAAAACTTTTCCGCGAGGATCACTGGCGTGAATTCCTGCCCCCCGTGCGCTATTCGGCACCGGAGAAAGCCATTATCGAGATACTGGCTGATGTGCCCAAAGCGGTTAGCTTTGAGCATGTTGATCAACTTATGCAGGGGCTTTCAACGCTCTCACCGCGCAAGCTCGATGTTGTTATGCGCGCGAGTACCAGCATCAAATCAAAGAGGCTGTTTATGTGGTTAGCCCAGCGGTACCAGCATGCGTGGCTGAAGCATCTGACGCCTCAGGACTATGATTTTGGGTCCGGTAAACGCGAACTCGCCCGGGATGGCCGCCTGGATAAAACATGGAATATTACCGTACCCAGGGGGATGTGATTATTTATGGATAGAACCAATATTTACTACCAGCAGGTTCAGTTTCTTTTGCAACTGGTACCGGTGATTGCCAGACACGACTGTTTTGCCTTAAAAGGCGGAACGGCGATTAACCTGTTTATCCGTGATCTGCCCCGTTTATCGGTTGATATCGATTTAGTCTTTTTACCGGTTATGGCGCGAGCAGAGTCATTGCTTGCGATCAAAACGGCGTTAGATGAGATTGCAACTGATGCCGTAAAAGTGCTGCCCGGCAGTAAAGTCGCCAGGTCCTATGAAGATAAAAAGGATGCCCTGCGTCTGACGGTCGATCGTGACGGTGTTATGATAAAGATTGAGCTTTCGCCTGTGTTACGTGGGACAGTTTATGACAGCGCCATGATGGCGGTCAGTGAAGTGGTGGAAGAGGAGTTTGGTTATGCTGAGATGTCTGTAGTGGCGTTTCCGGACCTTTATGCTGGCAAAATCTGTGCAGCGCTGGATCGCCAGCATCCCAGGGATCTCTTTGATGTCAAATTCCTTCTTGATAATGAAGGGCTCACAGAAGAACTGCGTAAGGCGTTGCTGGTGTACATCATCAGCCACCCACGCCCGATTGCGGAACTGTTACAGCCACAATTGAAAGACATCAGCGCTATATATGAAGGGGAGTTTCGTCATATGGCGGAAGTTGATGTTCCGCTGGCTGAACTGGAAACCTCCCGCAAGATACTGATAGAGCAAGTCAACGCCTCGTTAACCAACTCTGAGCGCCAGTTCCTGCTGAGCTTTAAAACGCGGCAACCTGACTGGGTTTTGTTGGGGCTTGAGGGTATCGACAGGCTTCCCGCAGTGAGATGGAAACAGCAAAACCTCGAAAAGATGTCAGCAGATAAACACCAGGCGGCGCTGAAGAAACTTCGCACAGTCTTGGGGATCTGACTGCATAGGTCCGGGGCACAGAAAACAGCCCTGGTTCATCTGTCACAAAAATAGTCAGCCATTATTTTTCCGCTATCGGCAAGGCACCTTTCAATAACGATCATGGCCACGAAGGTTTTGTCATTTTGACGGAGAGCAGTAACCGGGGATTGGTTGATATTCATGATCGGCGACCGTTGGTCCTCTCGAGCCAGTCATTGAGAGAGTGGCTCAGCCCGGAAACCAGTTCGCAACGCGCAGGTGAGATGGTTTCTCATGAAGGTCTCCCAGAATCTGAATTTGCATGGTATCCGGTGAGTCGAGCTGTGGGGAATATCCGTAATCAGAGAGCAGACCTAATTTCCAGAATTGATGATCCAGACGTATGACTCTAAGATGAGTTCCCGCCTGCCCGTTTCCTGATGTTTTCTAAATATATCGTTCACTCATCGGGATATGAGAATACATATCCTGTTCAGGTGAATATGGCGGTTTTTGTGGATCCCGTGCATCAGTTTGAGCGATCAGGCTGAACACAGAAGATCCGTTGTCACCGCTACTGGCTGAAACATTCCAGTGACAACGATTAAGCAGTTTCTCCAGTGCAGGAATGTTCCCTGTGAGTTTTGCCGTCAGAGGGGCAATCTGCATTCCATCATTATTGAAGGCGACATCGAGAACCGTGCGGGAGAGATAGATACCATTAACGGCAGGATTGATTATGACAGCGTGGCGACCGGTCCACTCTTTATCGCTGAGTAATCGATAGACCCAGTGCATTTCTTTGGCAGTTTCGATGGCACAGGTCAGACGAAACAAATCGTTCTGGATACAAAAAAAATTCCAGTGAAGGACAGGATCCACGTTGTTGCTTATGCTGTTATTTAATTTTAGTCAGATTCCCTTTATACTCTAAATTTGACCTACAGAACTTTTATTTCTTCCAAAGGACGGGGTGATATATGACGGATAGATTGTCTAAAACTGAAATTAATCTTCATCGAAGCCAAATTATGAACAACGTGCTCATGAGTATAGCTGCTATATTTGTTGGCGCATGGGCATGTTATTCGGCATTGTATGTCAAACAAGAGAAGAAAGTTACTGACTATACGCTAAAAGAATTGGCACTAAAAACAGAGCAAACGCCACATATTGAAACCAAACTTGAAACGATTCTTGAACCACTTGCTGATGGTCAGCACCTGCTTCAGATTAATGTTATTCTGTCCAATCATGGGAACAGAGAAGCGCGTGTTGATTTAGATAATGAGTCCCTGTCACTGGTTCCGGTCATATTCAATGACGGACATCCCTCTTTTCAAAAACCTGTAAATCTAAACACTGGTCGTTATCCCGGTTCGCCGCACAGAGTGGCTCTTGGCTGGATTGATATTGGTGCAAGTGAAAGCTATTCGTTATCTTATGTTCATACGCTACAAACTCCTGGAACATATCTTATTCATTTCATGTCTTTGAATGGTTCTGCGCCAGACCAGCGTACGCCACTTCCGATAAAGTATGCTGTAGGTGCAGATAAATACATTACGATAAAATAGACTGCTTACAGGACAGTATCTAATCAGGCATTGGGTTAATCTGTTCGTTTTTTATTTTATACTCATGGGAAATCAAATGTTGAAAGGTGACAATTCTTTGATCACAGTTCCAGCGCTTAGGTAGTCTGCTTTATTTTAGCAAGCAGCCGGAGGTATTTGTCCCAGTTGCATTTTCTATGCCTGTGGCAGGAATAAAAATAATGAACAATAAAGTGACTATCCTGCGCGTCGAAATCTTCTCACTACCTGTCCAGTGTATGGTTTACACATGGAGAGAATGGTTTATTATCTTTTGAACGGTAAAAACTACAGGGAGAGTGAAAATGGATGCTGCCTTACTTTCAATGATGCGTTCAGATGGCCGGAACCGGGCATGGGCCGAAACTATGGTCAATCTGGAGGCGAGAAAGCTGGTTGAAGCCGCTAATGTGATCTCAGGTTTTCATCTACGCGATAGCCTTACGCGGCTTCAGTTTGTTCAGGAGATCAGGGATGTTGTTGAGAAACAATTTGCTGCTGCACGTCAGGCCAAAACTGATGAAGACTGTATCTCTTGCATAAAAAACCTGCGGGAAGAGACTGAGAACCTTCGTGAACAGGATCGCTTGCTACGGATGCAGACCGCAAAGCTCATCGCTAAAGTTGAGTTTATCCGGGAAAATAACAGAATTGTCGGTTACGTCATTTCTGCCGTTCATATTGTTTTATCCGGCGTAGCTATGTTCGGTGGGATGATTATGATTTCATCCATGACACCCATTGGTATGCTGGCCGGTGCCACACTGTTTATAGACGGCGTTAACGGCATATCAAAGGAAGCCAGCCATCTTCGTTACGGCAAAGAGTCACATTCAGAAGGCATCTTTGCAGACGGGGCAATGGAAGCTGCGCAGTTCATGGGATTCAGTGCTAACACAGGGCTGGCGTTCTATAATGCAGCAACATTGAGCGCCAGTGTTTACAGTGTTTTCGGGCTGGCAAGAAAACCCGGCGCCTGGCGTCTGTTCCGTGGCTTCCCCGTGACTATTACCGGAAAGTTGACACCATGAGCAGACCAAAATTAACGATGAAAATCGTGGATTATGGCGTCAAAGCGAAAGTGATTTTTGACCTTCTCACTACCGATCAGCAAAGTCGCTAATTCCTGTTCGTTCTCTGGTATCGCCAGGACTTATAAGACAACACCGGCGGTTGTACAAAAATGGCAACCGCAATACCGCAAAGAAGCGCAATCCCTCCGGAAAACACGGCCTCGCTGGAACCGAAAAAAAGCAGAAAAATAAAGACGGCAATACAACACAGAACCACGATCATAGTGATTATGAAGCGCCTGGACAGATCCTGAATGGCATCACCAAGGGTGCCGCCGTAGCTTTCGAGGTTATTTTTGACTTTCCGCAGGTCTGAGGGGCTGAAGCCGGAGCGCAGCAGTGCTTCTTCACTTACTCTCATTGCCTTTCATCCTTAAAATGCTTTGGGTAACGCAACAGGTATAACAGAAAGCGACCCCGTAATCGACCTTCTGTCGGCTCATCCTTCTCAACATACCCGTTCAAAGAATTCCACAAACAAAAGAAATGGACGGATACCAAATCCATTGTTCTTCTTATCTGTTATGACCGTAAATTTAACCAGAATAAAAATGATTGTAAATGTCGTATGGTGGCATAGAGGTGCCGACTGTAGCTGAAGATGAGTTCAATAGTAAACTGCACTATGCCCTGGCGTAGCCGTCTCCGCCCTGACATATTTCACCAATCTCTCTTTTCCCTGCAAAGCGATACGGGCTTAAAGCGAAACAGAAACACATGTGCGCCGTCGGAATGGTCCCGACAAGGCAAAGCCGGTCGGGGCTGTAAGCGCCGCTTACGGGTGTGTTATTCCATTTTACAGCCGTACATCTCACAGCAGCAAGAATGCTAATTACAACATCCATTTTCAACACAACGCTGTTCCGGCCCAATGGGCCGGGGCGGCTGCGCTTTGCAGTGGGTTCATGCGGTCTCATGTCAGAAGTTCGCACGGTTTTGGTTGAGAGGGGCATTGTGGTTGAGTACTCCTCTTATCAACACTAATAATGTTGTTTGTTGTAACTAAAAAAGAAGGGCATATTCTTCCCTCCCAGCTCCTGCTGTAATGAACTCAAAAGCAGTCATTATGTCCATCAATCAGTCCCCCGTGAACACCACACATGTTTAGCCTTCATACACTCCTGATTCCTGTCATGTGCACACCAATACTATATTGGTGTGCACTTGCCAGCCATTGATCAACCGAACTAATGCTGCTGAACATCTTCTTATTCTTTTTAGATTCTTTTTCTGACTGAAAGTCAGGAATGTATTGCCAGTAGCAGCATCAAAGGATGCCAGTATCCTGATCTGATCGTTTGCGGGTAATTGTGTATAACCTGAGGTCGATGGAATCAGACCCCGATATGTACCTTCGAACGTTTTAGAAGCTATCTGCCTGACCTTATAACTACGTTTTTATCGCCAGCTGAGACGGTAAAGTCATGTTTGTAGATCAGTGGGTGGGTTCGGGTGTGCGTTCATATCCGAGCCCAAGAAGATTGTATTAGCTCAGACTATAAAAAATTGATTATTTTGAATCGCCACGTGTTTTAATTATCAGCCCACCGCGTTTTTATCTCAACTTTCCTTGCACGTTTGCCGTCTGGTAAACATATTCCAGTGTTCACTCAAACACGCTTTGCTCATGGGGTAAACCGTCTTCCCAAGTGGCTTCTGGTCAAAAATGACCAAATCACGGTCATGTTTCAGTGTGTTTTTACAAAAATGAATGGTCAGGGTCTCAGGGTCAATGCCACAAAGAAAAGCATCAAAAAGTGCATGAATATCGCGCCGCAACCATAAACCATTACTGTAGTGATCGACGCCTTGATCCTTATGCGGAATAATATGGGCAGCCTCACACCGCGCCTGGATTTTACTCCCTGTCACCAGGCAAACACCGCCGCAGTTATTAAATACTTGTCGCGAAAATTCCCTCTGCGTCGGGCGACTCTTCACCGTGATGGCTTTTCCTTCGCGCTTTTCCTCGGGCAAAGAAGCACTGAATTCATCGCCCTCTTCGCGGGTTTCCGCATCGTTTTCAATGACCCATGCCCCTTTCGTGGTCAGGGTCCGACAAAATTCAGACAGTATCACCGTCGATACCCCACGGCTAACGCAGTCTGCAAAGTGAACGCGGCGATTATTACCCCGTGGTTTTCTTCCGGCGACCGTCTCCATTTCAACAAATCTGGCAACATAGACGCGCCAGATATCATCCTCTTGTACGCGCAACACCACGTGAGAAAAAGTATGCCTGGCACCAATGGTCCAGATTCCGGTGGTTCCTCTCCCGGTTAGCGGATCGATGTGGAGATGTTCGTTGCCTGCCACCGTCTGCACAACCAGCAATTTTCCGGATAGATTCAGCTCGGTGTAATCATTAAAAATGGTGTCGTTTTTCATTTTATCCTTTATGCACAAAAGAAATCGCATCCTGATCCTTTATTAATCGTCCACAAACAGAAATGCTTTAACACTGTGGCTAACTGAACATGCGCGGATGAATGCCAAAGCAATTAACAAAACGGCACTGGCTGAGTTGAATACCGATAAAACGTACGTTGGTAAAATTACATCTGACGAATTCCAGATGCCCATTTTGTAGATGACAATATGAAAAGGTAGTGTCAGTGAAAGTACTATCGTGGAAACGCACATCCTCAAGTACACATCGATTAAACACCGTGGCGTTGAGTTCGCTGTGCCTGAACAACCCATTGCGAAAATGACTACGGTAAAAAATTGCCTGAAAATGACCGTTTGCTACCAGCAGTCGGGCAAAGCGGCTCCCGGTGAACAGCCCTTTAAGCACAAATGCGTGGCTGAAGCTGTCGAGTCCTTCAAGGTTTAGGCCATCAATATCATTGTTCAGCATGCGTAAGCCGCAGCCAGGTTGCAGACGGATAAAGCACTGACGTAACATTGAATTTTCTATATTGATTTCTGTGGCCGAGGTCATCCGTGTAGCGGATAGGCGTGCCTTGCGGTAATGCAAGGCCCCTGCCGTCAATACGGTGCAATCCATCATTTCAGTATTTAAGATGTTCAGGGAACTGGTGCTGTTGACCTCATCTTTAATATCAATCTGTACATTAGTGAGCTGGCAGTCTTCAAAACGTGAAGCTCCCTTTCCATGGTTAACCATGTGTCGCTCATCAGACAGGGCGACAGAATTCAAAACGAGCGAATCCGCTCTGGAGTAATCAGAGATTTTTTTCATGCTTATTTAACCAATATTTTTTTAATGCTTAAGGGCGGGTGGATAACGCTGACAAACCGGTTATAACCGAGTTTATTTTCAAAAAACACCGCTCTTTTGACCAACAATTTGCAGAGTTGCCTGCCCTGCAAAAGAGCAAATCAATCCCACCAGCCCTGATCGCACCAGAAAGCATTATCGATAGTTTAAAAATGCTGTTTTATGAATAATTACGGCTTTAGGCCTACCATAATCCGCCTAATAATGACCCGCCAATACCACCCAGAACCGCGCCAATCACCGTCCCTACCCCTGGACAAATCGCGCTACCAATCAACGCCCCACCTTCGGCACCGGCCCAGCCACCTGCGGCTCGGGTAGCACTGCGTGCGGCCTTCTCGACCGTAAGTTCGCCCTTGCAGGCATCCGTAACCAGTTCGGCCGCACATCCTGCTACGGCTAATGGGCCAGAACCGGCAACAAACGCCTTCGCAATACCCGAAGACAGTGTGCTGGACACTGCCGCTTTTACGCCTTCAGCAACCACTGCCGTCGCGGCACTGCGTGCTGCGCCACTGACACCGTTGACCACCACATCCTTCACCGCCTCCCCGGCAGACATCTCACCTTTGACCACTTTGCATAATCCGGACGCAGCACTGGTTGCAGCACTGACCATCAGGCCAGACTTCGCCGCACCCGTCGCCGCCGAGGTTATGGTTTCAGACACGATCACGCGCGTAATGCTGGACGTGTCTCCCGACGCCAGAGCCTGGGCTTCAGCATGTGTCACCGCTTTGCTCTCATGACCTGCGGCTTGCAACTTCCCGGTAATCTTTGCTGCCGCCTCCTGACGATTGGCACCAAGCTCCTGCATTCTCTGATTTGTCGAAGTGGCTTTTGCTTTGGCTGATTTAGCCAGCAAGTCACGTGCACTTGATGCCTGGTCGTCGGGCACAATGCGCTGCGTACCTGCATACTGCGGTTTGGCACTGGAAACTGCGCTACGCGCTGCGCTGCCACAGCATTTTGCCTGGGCTTCAGCCACCACTTTGCCGCTTTGTACCACACGAATATCGACACGCGGGTCACAGGCGAACCCGCCGTTGCTGCCGGTCAACGCGGTGGTGCTGAAGTCTCCGGCTTTGCGTGCAGCAGCGTTAAAAGTACCGGCGTGCATCTCTTCGAAAATGAAACCTGCACGCTTATCAAGAGACATCGCTGCCTTGCTCAGATTAATTGACTCGACACTTTCAACCAGTTTCATCAACTCAGTGATACCCGTAAGGTTGTTGATATTCAGTGCTTGAGTCAGATGTGCAATCTCAGCGCCCTGAACACGGTATTTCTTCTTCATTGGGTTATTCATAATTTTCAATATTCCGAGGTTAATTTGCTTAGTTACGGTTAATTCGGGCATAGCGATGCCCACAGGTAATGACACAGCCATCAATAGCGCTCTGAACGACATAGACGTTCATTTGATCGCTGTGACGTTTCATAAAATCTCGCCCCATATTTGCCTCAATGTCTTTACGGCAGCGGCGATCGAGGTAGTTCACGATGCCACCACGGTGGTCGTATTCACTTCTGCCGTACTGCAAAACGAGGTCAACGATGACGGATGGGATGCCACGTTGTTGTTGGCGAATTTCGCCATGATTGGTGCGATTCATGTCAGCTCCTGATTTTTGTGGGTTGCAAACAATCCATTGCCAGAACCGTGCCATAATTTTTTATTGCATAAATTCAATTAGTTATAAAAATACACTGTCAGGCTACATCAGAAGATGAGCGAAATTTTGCCGATATTAGGAAATTTTCTGCTCATTGAATAATTCAGCTAAAAATTGCCCGTAATTGGCCGATAACATCTGAAGGAGAGAAAGTTGATTTTGTAACTCGATGATTTTAAATAATTAAATTTCTGGATCGTTAATTGCTATCTGTAAGGCTCTTAATGAACTGAATAAAGAAGATCCTTGTATGCTCATTCAACGTATTGCTCGTCTGGCAGAACGCCTGGACATCCCCCTTCCACGCATTGCAGGCCAGACACGTCTTGGCCTGGCGGGAACCCTAAAAGTCGATATCGCGATTCCCCTTACCTTTTCACCCAAAGTGCCAGAACTCATCAGGAAGATAGACCCGACACTGGACTTTGTTACGGCAGTAGATGACTTTAACCAACGTGATGTCTGGACCTGGTTTCAGACCAAGGGCATCGACGGGAAATTTAAGGCACCGGCTTTTCACGAACCCGCTAATCACATTCTGATGCAGGCAAGTGAAGGCAAGTTGCAGGAGAATGATTTTTGCCTGGTACTGGCGACCACACGAATTGCGTTTGCCTGTAGTCCGGCTCGCGATGGCCAGAGCCTGCGCGTTTTCACGGCATTTCGTATCAAGCCCCCCTCAATCGCACTTCTGCTGGTCGCCAGTTTCGCGCACGGTAACCAATTTGGTTTCGATCTCTCGGCCTTCTGCCAGATGGTGGCCGCACAGACACGCTTACGTGCCTGTATTGATCCACGTGATGCGGAACGCGAATCTGAAACGCACCGCACCTTTATTAGTAATGTGCGCCGTTATCTGGAAGCGCTACGCAACTATGCCGAATCCTCAACGCCGCGCGCGCGGTACGAGCTGGTAGATCAAACCCCAGTCCGGTTACGCCCCCTTGATTCCGACGTGTGGCCACGCAGCTTTACCCGTCCGGGAACCCGGCTGCAACTATCGTCCAGCAGCGGCAGAATGCTGACTCTGACATTCGACGACATTAGCGATGACGGAGAAGTTCTATCAACCACCTTTATGGACCAACGCGCAGAAGTGCCAGAGAAAGGCGAATTGCGCCTTAAACCGGGTGACGACGCCTTTAAGCGCATGCGTGAAGCGCTCGATGCCATCGCGATGGGCAAAGATGCATCCTATGAACATCTGCTTGAAGCACTCACACAACCTGAAGGACTGCAAAAAATCGCACCTCCCGGTTCGTCTTCAGACAATCATGAAGAAGTACGCCAGTTGCAAGCCAGTGAACTTGCCCTGAACACGCCGGATATCGCCCTCATCCAGGGGCCACCGGGTACCGGCAAGACCACGGTCATTTGCAGGATTATCCAGGCACTGGCACAGGCCGGTAAGCGGGTATTGCTGGTCGCCCCCACACACGTTGCGCTGGACAATGTGTTGGAAAGAGTGGGCCGCACCCCCGGTGTGACGGCGATCCGTTTGGGATCGGCTGAAAATGTCGAGGCACAGGCTCAGCCATTCCTGCTGCATCACCGCAGCCGTGATCTATCTCACCAGCTTTCGCACAACCTCCTCCAGGCGGCCAGAGAAGGACGTGAGCAGGACCCCGTCACCCAGATTCAGCAAAAATGGGCCGAACGAATCCAGAATGATGACGAAGTCGGCGCGATGCTGCTGCTCAATGCCAACCTCCTTTGTGCGACGCCGATTGGCATTGCTATGGCACGTGAATTCCGTGATGTTGAGGCAGTTTTCGATGTCATGATTATGGATGAGGCCAGTAAGGCGACGATTACCGATTTCCTCGTCCCCGCAGCACGCGCCCGCAAATGGATTCTGGTCGGCGACCATTACCAACTTCCACCCTATGTCGATTTAGGTGAGCTGGAAGCGGTGGTGTCGGAACGTGCCAGGCGAGCCAGTTTCGACCTGGATGACCCTGCATGGATACGCGAGGTCAGCAGCCAGTTACGCCAGCATTTTGATATCCGTATGCACCCGGATCCTGAGCGTCAGGTGCGTGCCTGGCGTCAACTGGTTAAGGTACTTTGCCAACCCTTCAACATCGATGACGCAGCACGTGAAGAGTTCGTGTTGTTGGGGGCTGAACCTGAAAAATGGCGAGTTGCATCGAAAGGTCCTGCAACCAGCCATGATGACGTGAATGCCAAAAAGTCGGCGCTGCGCCTCGGGGCTGAATTGCTTGAATTGCAGAGGCTGGCGTTGCCAAGCGTGTTTGAACATTTGTCCAATTTGCCGTCCAGCCGGGTGGTTAAGCTCAACTATCAGCACCGTATGGCGCCGGAGCTGGCCGCGTTTTCCAGCCAATTAGTCTATGGCAATGATTACCCGTCAGCAGGCAGCACCCGTAAGCTGGGGCTGGATATTCCCGGCCTGCAGGCACCCTCTATCTGGCTGGATACGGCGTATCAGCCCGCCAAACGGCGTTACGAATTGCCGCGCGATCAGCACTGGCGCGGCGGTAACTATACCAATCCGCTCGAAATCGATGTTGCCATAGAACTGGTGGAGACCTGTGCCAACTGGGCAGTCCATAGCTGGCATGGTGACCCACGCAAAAAAGGAAACAGTTCCGATGCACCGTTCGAGATCGGCGTCGTCTGTTTCTACCTTGAGCAAGCACGTCAGTTACGTGAGGCAATTTTTCGCCGCCTGAAGGTCAGTGCGGGTAATGATCCATGGCGGCGACAATGGGCCATTCCCGCCGCAAACAATGCCGCTATAGATATTCATGTCAGCATCGTTGACCGATTCCAGGGGCGGGAGAAGGATCTGGTGATCCTGTGCACCACGCGTAGCAATCCCAAAGGCTATCGGGGTCACGTCGATAACCTTAACCGTCTGAATGTTGCTGTCACGCGCGCGCGCCACAAGCGTATCGTCATCGGCGATTCGACCACCCTGGCTGGCCAGGAAGGCGGCCGTCCGCGCGATCCCGGCGATCTCCTGGTCTCCCTGTATGAGGGCAGTGAGCAGAAGAAAAAATGGGGTCATGCCCTGGGAGGTGAGCAATGAGCGCCTTTAATTTTCATGCGATTGCCGTCGCCCTGAGTCGCGCCGGATCTCCCGGCCACCCGACCGCGATACTGGCTCAGGAGCTGCCGCTGTATGAAGTTGAATTCGCGGCGCTGGAATTCACAGAAGAAAGCAGACTCCGTGCGGCAGACTGGGCCGTATTAGCACTGGCGCAGTCTCTTGGGGAGGTATCACCACGCCTGGTCGATGAATATCTTGGGCTGGGAGAGGTGGTATCTGAAGCGATAGTCAGACGTTTGCTGGGTGATAATTTATTGCAGCAGCATGCTATCCCTCCAGTGAAAAACGTGGGCGGTATGCAGGAATTCCTCCGGCAATTTATGGCTTCCCGCTCCCTTTTTGGTCATGGGACAACGGCAACCCAGCAGCCAGAAAAACAGCAGACGCAGGCACGTAAATTACACAACTCACCTGCCCCAACCACCCCGCTCTGCCAGTTAAGCCATACCGGAGGGGAAGCCTTGCGGCGTGGTACGATGCTGCAGCAGCGCACACGCAAGGCACGGTTGTTGTTCCTGGCTGAGCCTCTGTTGTTCATCAACGTCGAAGATGAGAAGCAGCAACGCAATACGGCATTTAAACGTCAACGCCCTTTGCCGCCGGAAGACGTACCGAAGTCGTTACGCTCGCTCGACAATATTTTATCTTTACCCGCCACGCAGCGTCTGGAAGCCTGCGGTATCGCGGCAAGCCTGCCTGGCATCAGTGGTCAACTGCAACAGATTGCGCCAGGTTCACAGTGGGAAGTGCGGAAAGCTACCCATCGTGCAGGAGGTAAGCTACAACCTCTGGCAGTGAAACTGGTACTTGCGGCCTTCCCTTCAAGCACCGAACTTTACTGGCGCAGCTTTCTGCAACAAGGAACACGGCTGCAGGACTGTCCACAACTTGACGCCAGTAAACTGATCGAGGCTGATTTTGTGCATCCTGGACGCCTGCTGACCGCCATCAATAGTCATCTGCCACTGCCGGGCAGTACCCGATTGCGTAACGACGGTGCCTATGAACTGGCATGTGAAGCTCAGATGTTAATCAACCTGAGCGGTAAAAGTGACCGAC
This sequence comes from Pantoea sp. X-Soil-TKNS-1211, assembly GCF_059730495.1. Lineage (NCBI taxonomy): Bacteria > Pseudomonadati > Pseudomonadota > Gammaproteobacteria > Enterobacterales > Erwiniaceae > Pantoea > Pantoea sp. X-Soil-TKNS-1211. The sequence continues at coordinate 102,688 of NZ_AP035957.1, read as the reverse complement.
CGGCAGATGGCTGGATGCAGGCGATGCACGAGCATTGGCACGCAGGTTTGCGCATTCACCCTACCCCATTGGATAACCATGCGGCACATCAGGCTTTCTTCGCTTTCCTCCAGCGCAGTGATGCGGCACTACGCAAAGACTTCGACGCAACCTGTGCAGCCATGAGCGACCATCTGGCCGGATACTGGAGCTGGCAGCAAAACCTGCCATCAGCAGACGAGGCCGCCATTCACTTATGGTCTCAGCCAGAGCTGCGTGCGGCGTTGTGCATGCGCCGGCTGCAACGTGATCTCGTCACCCCTTATGCTGAGCAGGAGAATTAAACATGGTTGATAACGTGCAATATCCCGATCACGCGAAAACCAGCGATGCCACCATTTACCTGGGTCAGCAACGGATGAAGGGTGTTCTGTTTATGCCCGACAAGTCACCGGGGGCTGGCAGCGGTTATCAGGTTCAGGACACTGGCCGTGGCGACATCGTACATCGGGCCACCGACGATCTCAGTAAAACGGCGCACATCCGTGCTGAGCTTATCGCCCAGATTCAGGCAGCCAGACATAAAGTGATGTTCTGTAGCTTCCTGTTTGCTGACGACGAGATCGTGCAGGCACTTTGCGAGGCCGCTGAGCGCCTGCACGGCGGCGTATATATTTTGACGGCACTGGGCAAGCATTTGCGTGCGGAAGTGCTGGAACTGGACGACGAAATAGATACGCAGACGGCCAGACTGCAGGAACGCGCCAAAAGACATGAAGAACACTTGCGACGGCTGGCCCAAGCCGGGACCTGGTTGCGCAGCGCCGAGGACTGCCACGCCAAGTTCTGCGTGACCGATGACACCTGTGCCATCATCACCTCGGCTAACTCAACCAAAGAAGCCTACGAAATCAATCCGGAAGACGGCCTTACCCTGCATCAACCGTTGGTAGCACGTGAATTTGGTCGCCTGTTCGCCCATATCTGGCAACACCTGACCTCCCTCGAATCTCTGCCCGGTGTAAGGCTCGATGTCCACTCACTACCGCCCCTGAAGAATGTGCCATGGCGTCCTCTGGTCGCTGCCAACAACAGCCGCCCGGCGGCAACGCTCCGGAAGAGTGAAACCTCGCTGCTGGATTGCGCCGTTGACGTCATCGATCGGGCCAGCAACCACCTGACGATTGCAACTTACAGTTTCATGGGCATGGAAGATCACCCGATAGGCGCCGCCTTGCAGCGGGCCGTTGAACGCGGCGTCATCATTAACTTATTAGTGCAGCCAAGAAATCACATTGAAGCCCAACGTCTCTGCCTGAACTGGTTGTACAGACTCGCGCCCAAACAAGTGCACCTTTATGGGCACAGACGCACGCATACCAAATCCATCGTTGCCGACAACCAATGCGTGTTGCTTTGGACCGGTAATCTGGATGCCAGACATGGCTGGTATGACGGCATTGAAGTGGGTGTGGTGGTTGAAGATAGCGGCGTAGCGGCCGCGGTAAGCCGCTGGACCACTAACGTCATGCAGCGTCGGACCCACACCCCCCTGATTTCACCCTCCGTGCGCCAACTGGTCGATGCCGGATTCCCTATCGCTTTACCCGGTGAGTGGGAGCTGAGGCTGCCAGCAAAAACGCGTACTGAGCCGTTGATCCACTCTCTCCGACATCATCCTGTTGAACTGATGGAAATATCCGGACAGCAGCTACTGCGCAGTGCCGACGGGTTGGTTTTACATATTAACGTGGACGACGCCAGGCGGCGCATTGACGTGGTGCGTTTGCAACAACACCTCAGCAATGGCAATGCGCGTAATAGGGGCTGGCTGGCTGAAAGTATGCTGAAGCTACATTTGGCCGATGCCCCGGTACAACAATCAACAGGCAATAAAAAAGGACCGCGTTCATGAATCCTGAAAAAATCAGCGTATCGTGGGTTTCCTTCAATAACGATCCCTACCGCCGTGAGAGGGATGGCGGCTACATTCGCCACGAGGGGGAACGCGAAGCTGGCCCCACGCTTGAGTTCCTTCTTAACCCGAAATCGCCTGTTGCCGGTCAGATAAAAAAGCATTACATGCTGGTACGCCGAACGGAGACAGCTGAAGCGGGAGGCCGTCGGGTTCATAGCGCCGAAGTCGACGTCGCCAGTGAACTTGAGAGTGAGATAAAAAGACAAAACGGTCCTGATGTCGAGATGGTTTACTGGGACACGGATGCCTCACCGACAGATCATAAAGAACTGTTTCGTTTCACGGCACGCGCGTTGGCACAAATTCGGCGTAACCATGCTAAAGCACAAATTATCGTCAATCTAAGCCCAGGCACACCTGCCGCGCAAACCGTGATGCTGTTAGCGCTTCAGGCGAGGATCGTCGGTGATAATGTCCTTGCTTATCAGGGGATCCCCAAAGATAAGCGAAAAACCGAAGAGGTGATGCAGGAGGTTAACTGGAACCTCCTCGCCGAAATCGCGAAAAGCGATGATCACGACATTGCTGATGAAGAGTGGACTATCGCCCAGGCTCGCTCGGAAAAATTGCGCAAAGTTGCCGAGTTGGTACAGCGCTACGGCAGCGTACCGTTTCCGGTACTGATTATTGGTAACCGCGGGACCGGCAAAACACACATTGCGAACAGCCTGCGCCAGAAATATCTCGACTGGAAGGTGAAAGCGAAAACAGACTGGCAGTACAAGATCAACTGTGCCGAGTTTCAGGGCGATCCGACCATCTTTCGCAGCACCCTGTTCGGTTATGTCAAAGGCTCTCACAGCACGGCCCTGAAAGATTCTATTGGCCTGTTGGAACAAGCGGCAGGCGACTGTGTCTTTCTGGACGAAATCCACTGGATGGACCCCCAGGCTCAGGGCGCATTGCTGCTGGCACTGCAACGTAACGGAAGTTTCCGCAAGATTGGCGGTGGAGAGAGCATCAAAGCTAACTTCCGCCTGATTGCTGCCACCAACCGATCACGCAGCGAATTAAAAGAAGCACTGGCGGCAGATTTTCTCGATCGCATCTCAGAGCTGATCATTGAGCTACCTGACTTACGCGAGTGCCGCGAGGATTTGGAGAATATCTGGAAATCAGTGGTGCGACGGGCCTGTGAAGAATTGGCGGAGCACGAGCCGGAACGCGCCGTCAAGCACGATCGCCACGCATCACTCGCCGGTGACTACAGGGAGCAATTTCGTCCGCATCAGCATCATATTGTTCAGGCACTAAAGTCTATGCGCCTCGACGGCAATTACCGTGATCTGGAAAGACTGGCAAGACGCTTGCTGGTGGGTGGCCTGCAAAGTGGACGCCTGCTTTCGGTCAGTCGCGACCTCGTCAATGCAGAGCTTGCTACCCTGAGAAGTGAAGAATCGGGTGACAGTCACTCTCACACGGGTTCGCCTGAGTCATTGCAGGATGAGTTGCCCACCATTGCGCGTTGTTCCATCTACCTGCGCGAAATGCAGGACAAAGGCAACGTTGTATATGCTTCGGAGCTGCTAGCTGAATGGGAACGCAGACTGTTCATCGCAGCACAAAAAGTGACGAATAGTGGTACCAAAGCGGCTGAGCTACTGAGGATGAATCCCCGAACGTTTAATGCCAGGATGAAGGAAATCCGGTAAGGATGGCGTTATCGGTCATTGCAAAACCTACGTCCCCTGAACGTATTGATAATATTGCCAGGGGATTACTTAACCAATAATGGTTACTTCGTGGGTGTATGCTCTCCTTTATTGACAATGGATAACATGAATAATTATTACATTTAAAAAAAAGCCCATTCCCGGGTCAGATATGGGCGAAGATCACTTCCTTTATTTTATATTTTTACTAGTATTTCCCTGGTGATGCATTTGCCGACTGAAAGTATGCTGTTTTAATTCAGATATGAAAGGTTGACTTCAGGCAGGGTCAAATTTATGTAGGGTTATTTTTATGTAGTATTAGTCAATGGAGAGACAGGCTTTATGAAGACATTATCATTACCTCAGAATTTGATTCAGATGTTTGAGAATGACACGGTGGTAGGTTGGGCCATCAAAGACAGAAGTTCAAAGTTTGTCTATGTCAACAAAGCATTTAAGATCTGGCAAACAATCTCCACTTCTTATGATTATGAGGGTCTGAAGATTCATGATGTACCCGTACCTGTCGCTGAATTCGCAGATATATTCGAGCAACAGGAAAGATTTGTAGAGAGTACAGGAACGGTTTTAAGAGCAATAACGACGCATATACAGGGTCGGGAAAAAATAATGCAACCTGTTTATAATATACAGGAACCACTTTATAACGAAAATGGCTTGTGTATAGGCACCGTAATCAGCGTCAGACATGTGAATATTCTCACCCCCACTTCATTGTTGAATGGAAAGTTGAATCAACATGCCACTTTTCAGACCCCATCCGAACTTTTTACCGAAAAAGAGTGGGAGGTGATGTATTTATTGCTGTGTAATCTCAGCCTGAAAGAGATAAGTAATGTGCTTGGCATTTCCGTTGATGCCGTCAATGGGAGACTGCGAAGCTCGTTCAGAAAAACCGGTGTAAATTCGTCAGTAGCCTTAGTCGATTTTTGTAGAACCAACAGATTTGATAATTATATACCCCAGTTTTTTCTTAAAAAAGGCCACATCGTTATAACTGGTTGAGAAAATGGAATTTTACTTTAAAAACTCATTGCTGGGATGGGCTGTGAAAGACAGTTCATCCCGATACGTCTATGCAAATGACAGAGCCTGCAAGTACTTCAACCTTCCTCCAGAGAGAATCAATGGCTGTTCAGACAGGGACCTGATAAATGATATTGATAGCGTTTATGAAAGCATCATACTTGACGATCAGAAAATCACCCACACAGGTAGAATGAGTATTGTCGTAAAAATATTTAATTATGGTAATAATGGTGAACTGAAAGCGTACAGAGTCGAAAAACGCCGCTGGTGTTTCAAGGATGGCTCTCCCGGAATCATTTGTAGTTATATTGAGCTAGCGAACGTTTACTTCTCGACTTTTATTACACACTCCAGTCGGAGATCGTTGGTGTTCGCTAAGCCGTCAGATTTTTTTACAGACCGTGAGTGGGAGGTTATCCTGTTATTATTCTGCTCGGTTAAACAGCATATAATGTCAGACATTCTTGGCATTAGCACCTTTACGTTGAGAAACCGGATAATACGTTGCTGTCAAAAAGCGGGCGTTCTGAATACTTCAAGCTTACTGCAATACTGCTATTGCCAGGGCTGGGATAATTATATCCCACCTTATTTTTTAAATAAGAGATACCTGGTCATTGATCAATGATTTCTGAAATGCATGAGGACAACCGGCGCAGCTTCTATCCCAGTGCGCCAGCGTCGTAGATGTCTTTTCAATCACGTAATATGGAGGGTATGATTCCCTGGAAAATCGATTAACGCCATGGAATGGAGTCGCACCCGCAGATGCCCGTCAATAGGAATCCCCCCGCAGTGGCAACCTGCTACGCCGTAAGCAGGCGCAGGAGCGGATATCTCCCGGACCGCTGGTTGAATACCTGAAAAACCTCGCCTTTATAAGAAATGTGATTATCAGCTGTGTGTATCCAGGGATGATGGTCGTTAGCATCGTGCAGAACCAATAACCAGGATTAAAACGACCTGAACAAAACCGGCTAATCATCAACCCGCCAGCCTGACTCTGGGCCTTTTGGTTAGTTTCAGCATAAAAGTAATCGATTACTTTTATGCTGAAAGGCATTATCATTTCGCTGACGCACTAAAAACGGGAAAACAGATTTTGCCTCACAGAGAACAAATAATTGAAGATCTGACGCACTGGATTGACTTGAATCTGCATGCCGTGCACAGCATTGACGACGTTGCTGCGCGTTCAGGCTACTCCAGATGGCATATCCAGCATATGTTCAAGCAGGTAAATCGGATCTCTATCCTGGCTTACGTCCGCTTGCGTCGTCTTGAAAGGGCAGCCAAAGATCTGACAGAAGGCCAGGAAAGTATTGCTGCGATCGCCTTACGGCACGGTTTTGGATCGCAGCAAGCGTTCAGCAGAGCTTTTATAAAATGGCAGAATATGAAGCCATCCACCTTTCGCTCCTGCGCGAAATTATCCCAGGAACATCATTGGCCTGCCGCAACCCCAACAAAGGATTCTGCCCTTTAGCTTGCGGAGCGGTGGCGTGTTCATTGTTTACGCCTATCACCGTGATAGTTAGCATGATCACAATACCAGCACTTATTGTTAACATGGCAATAATAACAATGGTTATCATTTGTTTCATCGGAAGCACATCGCTTCCCACCAAACAAACCAAGGAATAAGACCATGAAAACTATCAAAGCATTATCAATCGCTGCCGTTGCTGCTCTTTCACTGATGTCTGCCGCAAGCTTTGCGCAGAGCGTATCCGTCACCGCCTCCACTCTGGACGGTGCAGAAGCTAAAATCGCCGCGCAGGCACAACAGCAAGGCGCACAGTACAAAATTACCGAAGCAAATACCAATAACCGTGTTCATATGACGGCTGAACTCTACAAATAACAGAAAATCACCAAACGTTGTGCCCACAATGGTCGCCCTTCGGGGCGACTTTTTTTTTCTGTTGAAAATCGAACAATCACTCGAGGTGATGTGGAATCAAATCCTTATTGTTTACGGGAATTTCAAATTGAAATGTTGGTTCGAATCCGAAATTTATCATCATGTTAGGTTTATTCATCGCCGGGAATTTTCCGTCATTTGTTGCTACTTCATCCGCTAAGCAATGAGGTTCTGGATTGAAGCAGGTGATATCTGCTTAAACAGAAACAAAACTGCCCAATAACTCACCAAAATACTCTCGACAATGGCTACCCAGAGGTTAATCTGCTGTTTTGCCGTTGCTGCTTCAGCCCCAGGCCAGTCAAGGGAGAGATCACGCCTATGTTAACCTGTTTCTCAATCGCGAATTATCGCTCTATCTGCGATCTCACCCTACCGTTAGGACGCTTGAATGTGATAACGGGAGAAAATGGCAGCGGAAAATCGAATCTCTACAAGGCGTTGCGTCTGCTTGCCGAGACGGCACAAGAAGGCGTGATTAACTCCCTGGCGGAAGAAGGTGGATTGACATCAACCTATTGGGCGGGGCCGGAAAGCCTGTCACGCGCCATGAAGCGTGGAGATGTACCGATTGAAGGGGGGCCACGTCATAATGTCGTGCGGCTGAAGCTGGGTTTTGCCAGTGACCATTTCGGCTATGCCATCACATTGGGTCTGCCAACACCAAGTTCATCAGCCTTTGCCTTCGATCCTGAGATTAAGAGGGAGGTGATTTTTAATGGTCCGTACTACCGCCCTGCTTCCTCGTTAGTTGAGCGAAAAGGCAACATGCTTAAAGTTCGCGCGGACCGACAATGGCAAGTCGCCGCACAGCATGTGCCGGTCTATGGCAGCATGTTTGACCAACTGGCCGACCCCACCACCGCCCCTGAAGTCTTCCAGGTCCGCGAAATGATCCGTAACTGGCGCTTCTACGACCATTTCCGTACCGATAAAGACGCGCCAGCTCGCCAGTCACAACTGCTGACGCGAACTCCGGTGCTGCACCATGACGGGAGAGACCTGGCATCGGCATTGCAGACCATTATGGAAACCGGCGATCGCCACGCCCTTGCCCATGCAATTAACGACGCATTTCCCGGAAGTCGGCTGGAAGTCATCCATCATAGCGAGGGACGCAGCGCGATCGCCTTTTACCAAAAGGGGCTGCTGCGCCCCCTTTCTGCCGCCGAATTGTCCGACGGCACCTTGCGATTTATTCTCTGGGTGGCCGCATTGCTAACGCCTCGCCCACCGGAGCTTATGGTACTAAACGAGCCGGAAACCAGCCTACACCCGGACCTGCTGCCCGCACTGGCACGATTGATCCTTCAGGCATCCCAACATACGCAACTTTGGGTGATATCGCACGCGAACCGGCTGGTTAATGCGCTGATGCGCGACCCTGAATGTCACATTATTCAGTTGGAAAAAGAGTTAGGGCAAACGAAGATCCAAGGGCAGGACATCCTGGACGTACCCGCCTGGCGCTGGCCTGATGAGTGATGGCCGTTCAGGTAAACGTCATGGCCCAGGTGATCACCCCGGCGACCACCGTGGTGAAGGTTAGTGCGACCAGAAATAGAATATCCACCATTTTTTCCAGCCGGTGATTACGACGCTGATTGCGGGTGCGGAGCGCCATGTAGGACATAATGGTGGTCGCCAGATAAAGAATGGCGTTGATGGCGAGCAGATCATCACCCAGCGTGTTTTCACGCCTTAAGGTTGTCACAACCTGAAAAATACCGATGACCGTGAGGCAAACGCCGACCATCGCGGACGAAGCCATGAAAATATGCACACAAATATCTTCGTCCAACCTGTTATTGATTTTTGGTTTGATCATCACGGTCACCTTAAAAATAGCAACGTACGATTTCTCAAATATTGACGTTTAACTTTACTCTTTAAAGGTTAACTGAGACAGAGGAGATAGCATATGGCTAGCGGTTGGTCTGGTGATGGTGCGGTACAGGATCAGATTGACGCCACCGTGGATGATGCAGTCGCCAGGGCGCGGAGTCACCTCGGCCAGGGGGAAAGTGCCCACTATTGCGATGAATGTGGCGAGCCGATCCCTGAAGCGCGACGACTGGCATTGCCCGGTGTCCGTTATTGCGTCAAATGCCAGAGCGAGAGAGATAAACGCGAGGCGAGCCATAGCGGTTACAACCGTCGTGGCAGCAAGGACAGTCAGCTGCGCTAACCCGCCCCATATGAACAGCGTGGATGTGGATATTAGCTATTCATATAACTGACGATCTCCGGTTATGTCAGGATGATTGGCCCATATTTACGCACAGGAATTCACCATGAGCCATTCTCCTAATTTGCCGGTCGCCATTGTCACCGGCGGCACCAGCGGCATCGGTTTAGCCATTGTCCATAACCTTGCACGTGACCATCATGTCTACGCCTTAGGACGTAATAACGCGGCACTGGATGAATTACGTTCACTGCAAAACGTCGAAGCAGTGAAAATTGATTTACTGGATTTTAACGCGCAGCAGCGTTTTATTGACTCACTGCCCGCTATCAACGTGCTGGTGCATTCTGCGGCCATCTCCGAACAAGCTCGTGTGGATAATGCCAGCCCGGAATTATGGCAAAAACAGTTTTCAATCAATGTGTTTGCACCAGCGGAGCTCAGGCTGCCCACCAATCACGCGTCCAACGGCTCAATCCAGGTTGAACTAAAGTCGAACCAGCCCAGATTATTAAAATGCATCCCCTGCGCCTGCACTGGTCCTTGCAAACGCATCCAGTGATGAAACAACGGCTGTAACCATCCTTCCCTGATGATGTTTTCCGTCAGTTGCTGTGCAGAAAACTCTCCTGCACGCCATTGCTGCTGCCAGTGGGTAAATAAGTCTTCGTCGCCGCCAGAAATCGAGGTTTTTAATAAGGGCATGCCGGTTAGCCAGGCACCGACATTCCACGCTTCCGGCAAAGTAAAATTCACCGTGCCTAACCACAAATCAGCCTCACCTTCTCCGGCAGCCCAGGTTTCATAAGACATTTCTATTGCCTCAACCGCAACGCCGCTGGCTGCCAGAATCTGCTGGCATGCACTTATCAACATCGGAAATTCGTAATGTTGGTGATGGTACGCCAGCCGCAAACGTTGCACATCGGGCTGGCATATCTCCCCTTCGTCAATATGATGTGACCAGTCAGATAGCAGGCTCCCTGCCGGTAGCCACAACTGACGAACGGCTTCCGGCATTTGCTGCCTGATGGCTTCCGGCGTTAATTGCGCGCGTATCCAGCGGCGATGGGCAATGTTTTGCCACAGCGGGGAACGGCTGTCGCATAACAAAAAATAGCCGCCTCGCTCCAGCACCGGGTCATCCGCAGAGGCGGAAAATTGTTGCCCCTGTGCGGCAACATACGCGATATCGCTCATCCCGGAACTTAGCAACGCGGCAGGTCGGTCGGAGGGGGCCGGTCCCAGACAGGTGATAATATCAATTTCATCCAACAGGCTTCTGAAACCGAAGTAGCGATCAAACGCCGTCAGGCGCAAGTGCCATTCATTGTTTTCTACGATCTGGTAAGGACCGGAACCCACAGGATGCGACGCAAAATGCGACCGCTGTTGATGGTCGGCGGGCAGGATCAAGGCGGCAGCATCGGCCAGCAGCTGTGGCAGTAATTCATCCGCGTGGCTCAGCGTGATCACGACACTTAGATCACCCTGCGCCTGGATGCTTATAAGATGAGAAAAAAGCGGTGATTGTGCGCTGCGGGTAAGAGAAGCCACCACATCGCGGCCGGTTAACGCCGTACCATCATGAAATAGCACCCCAGGACGCAGATAGAAGCGCCAGTGCAACGCATCGAGCCTGCGCCAGCGATGCGCGACATCCTGCTCCACTTCCCCGCTCTGTTCATCAATGCGCGTCAGACCGCTGAATATCTGCCGGATAAGATGAATTTCAGTGCGCCGCAATGGCGTTCCGGGGTAAAGATTTTGCAACGTTCGATAATAAGGCACACGTAGTGACTGGCGCTCATCATGCACGCTATAGCCCAGCCGCCCACGCAAGAGCGCGGCCAGATGATGTTTCTCATCGCCTAACAACTTAAGGACGCAGTGCATATCATTCAGATCTAACAGGCGTTCTGCCTTTGCCAGCATCAGTTCCTGTTGCGAATAGCGCAGCACCAGTTTTGCCAGATGCCCGCGACCGGGGCGGGCATGCCACTCCAGCCAGCCTGCGGATTGCATCTGGATGATCAAGGTGCGCATATGGCGTTTGCTGCAATACAACGCGTCGGCAAGCGTTTGTAATGTGGTCAATGCCTCACGCTGCGGGAACAGGGTCAATAGTTTTTGATAATGCTGCTCAAGGCGTTGCGTAGCCATAAAAGATGAACTCTATGTCGCAAAAGACATCAATTTTTCATTTCCTCTTTTTAACGCACTATTTTCCCACAGGCAATCTAACCAACGAGAACCACCATGAGCCGAATGATCAATAAAGACACCCGCATATGTATGTCGCTGGCAGCACGGCCAACCAACTTTGGCACCCGCTTCCATAATTACCTCTACGAGGCGCTGGAACTCGATTATCTGTATAAAGCTTTCACCACTCAGGATCTGACGGCGGCGATTGGCGGAATAAAAGCGTTGGGGATTCGCGGTTGTGGGGTATCGATGCCGTTTAAGCGGACGTGCATTCCATTGATTGACGAACTGGATCCGTCTGCTGAGGTTATTCATTCCGTGAACACCATCGTCAATAGCGAGGGTTATCTGAAAGGCTACAACACCGACTATATCGCCATCGAACAATTGCTACAGAAATACGCGCTGGCACCGCAACTCACCTTTGCCCTGCAAGGCAGCGGCGGCATGGCGAGCGCCGTCGCCTGTGCACTAAAAAATCACGGATTTCACCACGGCTACATCATTGCCAGAGATGAGGAGAGCGGCAAGGCATTGGCGGCGACAAATGGCTATCAACATCGCTACACCATGGAAGGGATAACGGCGGATGTGTTGATCAATGCCACGCCGCTGGGCATGGCTGGCGGCCCGGATGCGGAAACGCTGGCATTCTCACCCGCAACGATTGAGGCGGCCCAGGTGGTGTTTGATGTGGTGGCGTTGCCGGAGCAAACGCCGCTGATCCGCTCTGCCCGTGAGCAGCATAAAACGGTGATCAGCGGCGCAGAGGTGTTTGCCATCCAGGCGGTTGAGCAATTCCGTCTGTATACCGGCGTGCAGCCTTCAGATGAACTCTTCCGTAAGGCTGCCGCCTGGGCCAGGCAAGTTTAACGTTGATACAGGTGTACGATCTCCGCCGACAACTCACGTGCCAGCAATGATGTCATCAGGTGATCTTGTGCGTGCACCATAATCAACGTCATCGGCTGGCGACCTTCCCCGGCGTCCTGCTCAATCAGGCGAGTTTGCATTTTATGTGCCTGCCGGGAGAAGGTGTCGGACTGTTGCAACAATTGTTGCGCCTGATCGAGATGCCCTTCCCTCGCTGCCTGCAACGCCTCAAAGCACAAACTGCGCGCCTGACCGGAGTTAACAATAATCTCCATCACCGCCTCTTCTAAATCGATCATCATCGCTCCCCGTCAAAACCGTTATTTGCCGCAGTGGCAGCAAACCATTCGCCACTCTTTTTCACTGTCCGTGTCTGGCTGGTGAGATCGAGCTGAACAAAACCGTAGCGATTTTTGTAGCCGTTGCACCAGGACCAGTTATCAATGAAAGTCCACATATGGTAGCCGAGGCAGTTGCTGCCTTCGGTGATCCCCTTATGCAGCCACTTCAGGTGATCGGAGATAAAATCGATCCGGTATTGGTCGTTAATCTGCCCGTTTTCAGCAAAACGCTGCTCGTTTTCCACGCCCATCCCGTTCTCGGAAATAAAACAGCGTGGATTACCGTAATTCACCCGCAGATTAGTGAGAATGTCATAAATGCCGGGCGGGTAGATTTCCCAGCCACGATACGGATTCATGGTGCGCCCCGGCATTTCATAATGGTCAAAGAACCACTCAGGCATAAATGGCGCAGCCGGATTGACGGCATTTTCACGGCATTTGACGCGACGGGGTTGATAGTAATTGATGCCCAGCAGATCAACTTTACCTGCCGCGATCAGGGCGCTGTCCCCCGGCTGGCACGCAGGCAATTGATCGTATTGTTGCAGCAACGCCACCAGGTCTGCCGGATATTCCCCCAGTAGCACCGGATCAAGGAAGCTGCGATTAAACAGCAGATCCGCATGGTGCGCGGCGGTAAGGTCGGCAGGATGTTGTGAACGCGGGTATGACGGCGTCAGGTTAAGAATCACGCCGATCTCACCGCGATAGCCCCCGGTGCGATACGCACTTACCGCCGCAGCATGTGCCAGTACGGTGTGATATGCCACCGTCGCCGCCCGTCGGAAGTCGACCACGTTGGGATAGTGAAAATCATAGAGATACCCGCCCTCCACCGGCACAATCGGCTCGTTGAAGGTGAACCAATGCAACACCCGATCGCCAAACAGGTCAAAGCACACCTGCGCATAACGACCGAAGGCCGTCACTACTTCACGGCTCTCCCAGCCGCCTTTCTCCTGCATCGCCAGCGGCATATCGAAATGAAACAGAGTGAGGAATGGCGTGATGCCCTGCGCCAGTAACTCATCAATCACCCGGTTGTAAAAAGCCACCGCGTCAGGATTCACCTCACCAGTGCCATCCGGTATTAATCGCGACCAACTGATCGAGGTACGAAAACTGTTGTGGTTTAGCTGTTTAAGTAACGCGATATCCTGTTGCCAATGCTGGTAAAAGGTCGAGGTGTGCTGAGGCCCCACCTGCTGATGAAAACGCCACGGCTGCTGTGCAAACCAATGGTCCCAGGTAGTGGCACTTTTTCCGCCCGTGCGGCTGGCACCTTCGGTTTGCAGGGCCGAACTGGCGCTGCCCCACCAAAAATTCTCAGGAAACTGATACTTCATTACGTTTCTCTCCGGATTGAGTTTTTGCCGACTGCTCCTGCGCTTTTTGTTCTTCGGTTTTCATCAGAGAACGCTCATAGGCACGCAGGAAAGGCAGGTACATCAGGGCTGACATCACCATGCAAATCAGACACATCACCACCGGACTGATCGCCCAGTTAGCGGCCCAGGAGGCACCAATCGGGGCCGGTGTGGTCCAGGGCGTGAGCGACACCACCTGGGCCAGCCAACCCATTTTGGTAGCGGTCCATGCAAGGATGGCGTTAACCATCGGCACGCAGACAAACGGGATAAACATCATCGGATTCATAATGATCGGCGCACCGAACATAATCGGTTCATTGATGTTGAAGAAACTCGGTACGATGCCCATCTTGCCAATGGTACGCAGATGGGTGGCACGGCTGCGCAACAGCAGGAAAGCCAGTGGTAAGGTGGAACCCACACCGCCAATCAACAGGTAGTGATCCCAAAACCCCTGCAGATAGATATGCGGCAACGCGGTGCCTGCCGCCAGCGCCGCCTGGTTGGCCGAGAGGTTGGCCATCCAGAACGGGTTCATAATCCCGGTGACGATCAACGCACCATGAATACCGGCAAACCAGAACAACTGGCAAAGCAGCACCGACAGCAAGATCGCGGGTAGTGAATCAGACGCGGACACCAGCGGCTCAAGCAGGTGCATAATCGCTTCGGGGATAATCATCCCGGTCTGCGCCTGGACAAATAGATTCAGCGGATGCAGGGTGCCAATGATCACCACTACCGGGATCAGGATTTCAAAGGAACGCGCCACGCCGGTGGGCACTTCTTTGGGCAAACGGATGGTGATGTTGTTTTGCTTCAGCCAGGCATAAACACGCGTCGAATAAATTGCGGTGATCAACGCGGTAAAAATCCCCTGACCCGAAAGATAGGCTGTGGAGATGGTCCCGTTGGAGTAAGGCGCGGCCACCAGCAGGAACGCCATAAAGGCCAGCAATCCCGACATCACCGGATCGAGCGAGAACTGCCGTCCGAGGCTTGCGCCAATCCCCACCGAGATAAAAAAGGTCATGACGCCCATGCTGAGGTAAAACGGCAGCATCAGCTGTTCACGATAGGTCGCGGAGAAATCCAGCCAGGCACGGGCAAAGCCGTTGGTGGTGGTGGCCGAGAACGGCGGAAAGATAAATACCAGCATGAAAGAACCGATAATCATAAACGGCAGCGCAGCGGTAAAGCCGTCGCGGATCGCTATGATGTATTTCTGTTGCCCGAGACGTCCGGCCAGTGGCGTGATCGCTTTTTCGATCACGCCAATCATCGACTGATATAACGAACTCATACCTTCACCTTTTTAGTGAGCCGCCTCAATAAGCGCAAGAGCGTAATCCAGCACCTTGTCACCGCGCTGCATACCGTAGTCCATCATTTCGATCGGCTGGACGGGGATTCCGGCGCTTGCCGCTTTGTCCGCCAGCGTTTTCAGCATGTATTTCACCTGCGGACCCAGTAACACGACCTGATAACGCGCAAACTGCTCGTCAAATTCGGTCACGCCATACGCATCAATCTCGACAGCCAGGCCTCGTTCCTGCGCCACTTCTTTCATCTTGCGTACCAGCATGCTGGTAGACATCCCCGCCGAACAACACAACATAATCCTGATCATCGCCATCCATCCTTCAAAGATATGCCTCAATGTGGTTACGATTGGATATCATACGGAAACCGGTTTCCATGAAAGGTTAAGGGAAGTGTGACCTGCATCAATTTCTGATAAATCGGCGGTTTTTTTATTAGAATTGCATCACAAAACCTCATAATTTCAACCGCAGCGGCGCGATTTATCGCGCGATATTTAACTATGCCAAAAAGACGCGCGATAAATCGCGCCGCTACGGAGGATGGTGAATTTGAGCGAAAATGGAAATCCGGTTTCCAAGCATAAGGGAAGTCGCTATACTTCTGTTGGCTAAAGTTTACTCAGGGTTTCCGGGGAGAAAGATGTCTACGATCAACGATGTATCGCGCTTAGCCGGGGTGTCAAAAGCCACGGTTTCTCGGGTGTTGAGTGGTTCGCGCGGGGTAAAGGAAGCCAGCCGTCAGGCAGTGCTGAAAGCGGTTGAAGAACTCAAATATCGACCTAACGTTATTGCTCAGTCACTCTTCAGCCAGTCAACCGGTTGTATTGGCGTCATCTGCGCCCAGGAAAACATCAACCAAACCACGGGCTACCTGTATGCACTGGAAAAACAACTCAGCCAGCACCAGAAACATCTCCTGTTGCGCTTCGCCAACAACAAAGCCGATGTGTTACATGCGCTCGATGAACTGAGCTGTGGGTTGTGCGATGACGTGCTGATCATTGGCGCACGCTTCCCACTCGATATCCTGGATGATAATGTGATCCTTGTCGATTGTGCCGAAACTGACTGGCCCAACAGCATCCAGTTTGACCACGCTTTTGCCGCTGAGACTGCCTGTAACTATCTGATCAGCCAAGGTAAGCGTCAGATTGCGTTGATCTACCCTGAGGTCGGCAGCGCCGGCGAGCAGGTACTTGGCGGTTATAAACTCGCGCTGGAAAATAACCTTCTGCCCTATAATCGTAATCTGGTGTTTATGGATGCGCCCTCATCATCGGTCGCCCTACAGGTGCTACTCAACAATGCCAGCACCTTGAATTTTAATGCGTTGTTGACGGCCAACGATCAGGAAGCACAACAGGTCATCACCCAGTTACAGGCCTTTAATAAATCCGTGCCGGGTGACATCATGGTGTTCAGCCTGGCGGGTTCGGTGCATTTACCTGGTGTTCCCACCATCCCGGCAATTGAGTATTCACTGGATGCGATGGCCGCCAGAATTGTTGGCTGGCTGACCAGAAAGACGCAAGACATGTTGGGTTGTTATACGCTGCGCGGAAACTTGATCATTCCACGCTGAAACCACAGGTTTGAGGAGACGGATCATGACGCAGCAGCAACATTACAGGCTCACCAGCATACCGGCCCCAGCGACATTTCAGGATGCGACTTCCGTGGTTATCCCGGATGCTGTGATGCACCAGCGTCTGGCGAACCTGCTGGAGCGGATGAATACACGAGGACTGGATTATCTGGTCATCTACGCCGATAAAGAACATGGCGGCAACTTTGAGTATCTAGCCGGTTTTATCCCACGTTTTGAGGAAGCGCTGTTGGTAGTTAGCGCGGACGGCCTCCTCAACTACATCATGGGCAATGAAAATCTCAAGCTGGTGCCCTTTGCCCGCAACCCCGGCAACTGCCTGCACGCCCCGGTATTCTCCCTGCCGAATCAACCAATGGACGGCGACCAACCGCTACACAAGCTGCTGGAAAGCTGTGGTATTGGCACAACGAGTCGCAGCGGGATCGTCGGCTGGAAATTGTTCGCCGATCTCGCAATGTTTGATGTCCCGGCATTTGTCGCGGACGCCGTGTTTCAGGCCTCCGGTGGCAAACAGCATGTCAGCAACGCGACCGGGTTGTTTATCTCCCCACATGACGGGGTGCGCATCCGTAACAGCGCGGCGGAAGTGGCGTTCTATGAATACGGTGCCAATCTGGCGTCGGGCAGCCTGCTCGGCGCGCTGAATGCTGTTGAAATCGGCCAAAGCGAAAAAACCATTGGGCAACGGCTGGCGGCGGCGGGACAGCCTAATACCGTGATCAGCATCGCCGCCACCGGCGATCGTTTCTCCCATGCCACCCTTTATCCCCGCGACAAACTGATTGCGCTGGGCGACCGGTTTTCCCTGACGGTCGGCTACAAAGGGGGACTGAGCAGCAGGGCAGCGTATATTGCCGCCTCTGCCAGCGATCTCCCCGTGGAGGTAGCGGATTATCTCACGCGTGTGGCGGAGCCTTACTACCACACGGTCGTCACCTGGCTGGAAAGTCTCAAATGCGGCATCACCGGCGGCGAACTCTATCAGACAGTGGAAAACGTGTTGCCGAAGGAGACCTGGCACTGGCATCTGAATCCGGGCCATCTGGTTGCCGATGAAGAGTGGCTCTGTTCACCTGTCAGTGCAGGATCCACCGCGGTACTGGGCAGTGGCATGTTATTGCAGATCGATATCATCCCCTCGGTGCCGGGCTACGGTGGATGTAGCATCGAAGATACGGTGGCGCTGGCCGATGTGCAGCTGCAACAGGAGATTGCCGCGAGTTACCCGGAAGTCTGGCAGCGGATGCAGGTGCGGCGACGCTATGTCGAACAGGTGCTGCATATCAGGCTGCATCAGGATGTGTTGTTGTTGTCGAATACGGTGGGCTATCTGCGCCCGTATCTGCTGGATAAGGATCTGGCGCTGGTGAAGATGGTGAACCCAAATCGCTGACAAACCAGGAACAACATTGGAGAAACGATTTTCCTATTACCTGTATCTCCTTTGCAGCGGCAAACTTCACCCCCCGCCAGCCTTTCACCACTGTAACAATAAAATTCTCATATGGTTAACGCTTGTTTAACACCATAGTCCCACACGCCCCCATCGAGAAATGATTGCGCCGCTTCACAATTTTTATTATTAGTTATTGCCAATGTTGGCGGGCGTACTGAATACTCCCGGCGCAACATCCACATACGTTTTATTGCGGCGTGCTACTGCTTCGGCAGGCAAGACCAAAATAAAAATGCCTGCTCCAGTCTTATCTGGAGTGCATTTTTGTTTTGGTCTTTTTTTTTGCCTTAACGAAAAGGGAAAATGATGAGTCATAACGAGTTAGCTGATGAAATCCTGCGTCTGGTGAATGGGGGCGGTAACATTCGTACCCTGACACACTGCGCCACCCGGCTGCGCATGGAGTTTAACGATCGTGCCGCCGTGAATAGCGAGCAGATTGAAAAATTACCCGGCGTGATCAGCGTGGTCGAACGCGGCGGACAGTTCCAGATTGTGGTGGGTAATGACGTACAACGGGTGTTCCGCGTGCTGGAAAAAGCCACCAGCGGCAACAAAACCACAGTAACGCCCCAGGCCAAACAAGAGCGTGGCGGTATCATTTCTCAAATCATCAGCGTGATCTCCACCACCTTCACCCCGGTGATCCCAGCGATTACCGGGGCCGGGATGATTAAGGCATTACTGGCGATCTGCAAACTGACCGGCGTGATGAACGAGAGCAGCCCAACCTGGCAATTGCTGAATATCATCTCCGATGCGGCGTTTTTCTTCCTGCCGGTACTGCTTGCCTATGGCGCTGCGTTGAAATTCGAATGTAACGCGATTCTGGCGATGACCATTGCCGGAGCGCTGCTGCATCCGGACATTGGCAAAATGCTCGCCAGCGGCAAACCGGTGGATTTCCTCGGTCTGCCGTTCCAGCTGGCCGATTATGCCGGTTCGGTGCTACCCATCATCCTTACCGTCTGGTTGATGTCGTACATCGAACGCTTTGCCGAACGCGTTTCACCTTCCATCATCAAGTTCTTCGTCAAACCGATGATTATTTTGCTGGTGACAGCACCGCTGGCGCTGGTGGTGGTCGGCCCGCTGGGTATCTGGTTGAACGATATCGTCGCTGCCGGTGCCGTGATTATTGACCGCCATGCCAGCTGGCTGATCCCGATGCTGATGGGTGGACTGCAACCTTTCCTGGTGATCACCGGCACCGCCTGGGCGATGACGCCGATTGCCACCGGTCAGTTGAGCAAGAACGGTTTTGAGATGATCAACGGCCCCGGCATGCTGGCGTCCAACATCGCTCAGGGTGCAGCAACCCTTTGTGTGGCGCTGAAAACCCGTAATAAAAACCTGCGTCAGCTCGCGTCTTCCGCTGGTTTCACCGCGTTGTTAGGGATTACCGAACCTTCTCTGT
Organism: Pantoea sp. X-Soil-TKNS-1211; assembly: GCF_059730495.1. Taxonomy (NCBI): domain Bacteria; kingdom Pseudomonadati; phylum Pseudomonadota; class Gammaproteobacteria; order Enterobacterales; family Erwiniaceae; genus Pantoea; species Pantoea sp. X-Soil-TKNS-1211. The sequence continues at coordinate 83,312 of NZ_AP035957.1, read as the reverse complement.
ATGGCGTGACCCTTAAGTTAAAACGACCGCTTATCGCCGCGATGATCGGTGGCGGCTGTGCCGGTATCTATGCCGGGTTAAGTGGCCTGGTGCGTTATGCGTTCGTCTCCCCCGGACTGGCCGCCCTGCCTGCCTTCATCGGCGCCAACCCGATGAACATCGTGCACGCCTTGATCACCTGTGTGATTGCGATTGTCGTCACCTTCGCGCTGACCTGGATCCTCGGCTTCGACGATATTCCTGATGCTGACACCCCGCCCCTGAAAACCGCTCCGGCTCCGGTGAACCTTAAGCCTGGCACCATTATCAGCCCGCTGCGCGGTGAGATGGTGCCGTTAGCTGAAGTCAAAGATGATGTGTTCTCCAACGGTCTGCTGGGTCAGGGCGTGGCTATCCGTCCTGAAGAGGGGGTGTTGCGAGCCCCGGTGAGCGGCAAAGTGATGACGTTCCTGCCCTCCTGTCATGCCGTTGGCCTGATGAGCGACGACGGTATGGAGGTTTTAGTACATATCGGACTCGATACCGTGGCGCTGGGCGGCCAGCATTTCAGTTCGTCCTTGCAGGTGGGTGACGACGTTCAGGCGGGCGATGAGCTGGTGCGTTTCGATCTGGCAGCGATTGCCGCCGCCGGTTACGACCTGATCACGCCGGTAGTAGTGATTAACAGCGATGAATATGCCATCACCACAGCCGCAGCAGCACCGGTCGATTTCGGTCAGCCGATTATGGAACTCAGTATCAGGGAGCAGGCCGCATGATTTATCAGACGCAAGCCTCATTTCCAGACGGCTTTCTGTGGGGAGCCTCCACCTCGGCCTATCAGGTGGAAGGCAGTTGGGACAGCGACGGCAAAGGCCCGTCAGTGGTGGATATGTTGACCCATCCGGCAGGCAAGGCAGATTTCACCGTCGCCAGCGACCATTATCAACGCATGGAAAGCGATGTGGCATTGTTCGCGCAGCTCGGCCTGAAAGCTTATCGCTTCTCCATTGCCTGGTCGCGGGTGATCCCTGATGGCGATGGCGACGTCAATCCGGCGGGCCTGGCCTTTTATCGTCGCCTGGTGGACACCCTGTGTGCACACGGCATTGAACCGATCGTCACGCTGTACCATTTCGACCTGCCCTGGGCACTGGAAGAGAAAGGCGGTTGGCTCAATCGCCACACCATTGACGCCTTCGTTCGTTATGCCGATGTGCTGTTCAGCGCGTTAGGCGACAAGGTGCGTTTCTGGCTGACGATTAATGAACAGAACACCATGATTCTGCATCCCGGCGCGATTGGTACGCCGCCGGGGCGCGAGTTGCCGGATAAAAAATCACTCTATCAGCAAAGCCATCACATGCTGGTGGCGCAGGCACAGGTGATGCAGCGCTGTCATCAGTTGCTGCCCGAGGCAAAAATTGGTCCGGCGATCAACACCACGTCAATGTACGCCGCCACCTGTCGCCCGGAGGACGCCATTGCCGCGCACAACTGGGAAACGTTGCGTTGCTGGAGTTTTCTCGATGTCGCGGTGCATGGCCGTTACAACGCCCTCGCCCTGCGTTATTTACAGGATCGCGGCCTGGCGCCTCAGATGTTACCGGACGATGCCGCGCAACTGGCCGTCGCGCGCCCGGATTTTGTCGCCATCAACTACTACTCCACTGCTACTATCGCCGCCAGCCGGGGTGATGCCTCCGATGTCGCACCACGCGCCGGGGATCAGCAGATTATGTTAGGCGAACCCGGTGTGTACCGACCGGAGGAGAACCCCTTTACCGCGAAAACGCCTTATGGCTGGGTGATTGATCCGGTGGGACTGCGTTTAACGCTGCGCAAGGTGTGCGAACGCTATGGTCTGCCGGTGATGATCACTGAAAACGGCATCGGTGCCCCCGACACCCTGGCCGCCGACGGTACGGTCGATGATGGCTATCGCATCGATTTTCTGCGTCAGCATATTGAGCAGATTCAACTGGCGCTGGCCGATGGTGTCGAAGTGATCGGCTATTTCCCCTGGTCAGCGATTGATGTGGTCAGCACCCATCAGGGCTATGCGAAACGCTATGGTTTCATTTATGTTAATCGCCACGAGCAGACGCTGAACGATTTACGGCGCATACCCAAACGTAGTTTTTACTGGTATCAGCAGGTTATCGCCAGTAACGGACACCAATTACAGGACACCCGTTAGCAGATGAAGGTCATTAAAGTCCTGAACAACAGCCTGGTGCTGATCGAAGATGGCGACGGCAAAGAAGCCATTGTGATGGGTAAAGGCATTGGTTTTAACAGCCATGTTGGCGACCTGATCCCACGGGAAAAAGTCGAGAAGTTGTTTATGGTGCAGGAAAACCTGCCCGGCGCGGAGTATCTGAATGCTTTCGCCGCCATGCCGGAAGAGGTTTTCCAGATGACCGCACTGGTGATGCAGATGGCGCAGCAGGGGCTGAGCCATCCGCTACGCCCGCAAATCTTTTTTACCCTGACCGACCACCTGATGTTCGCCGTGGAGCGCAGCCGCAAAGGGATCATGCTGCAAAACCGCGTGTTGTTTGAGGTACAGCGCTTCTGGCCAGCCGAATTTAACCTCGCGCAACAGGTGGTCGCGCGACTCAACAGTCAGTTCCAGCTTGAATTGCCCCCTGAAGAGGCGGGCAATATCGCCTTTCATCTGGTAAACGGCCAGTCGGAGCACAGCGACACCAGCCAGACGTTGCTGGCGATGCGCATGCTGAAAGATATCTTCAATATCATCCAGTACCACGCCTGGATCACCATCGATACGTCCTCGCTGAATTACTCACGCTTTCTGATCCATATGCAGTTCTTTATCCAGCGGATGTTCGCCGGTCAGCTCAACCACAGCCAGGGTAATGCCTTGCTGCCACAAATCATCCGCCAGCACCCGCGTATGCACCGCTGTGCGCTGGTGATTAATGATTATGTGAAGAAAATGCTGGAGGTTGAGATGACAGATGATGAGCTGCTGTGGCTGATCGTCCATCTGGTGCGGATTGCAGAGGCACCGGCGGAGTAATTGAGGAAGATTGGAGCATTACACAGAAAAGTATTTTGATTCCCCTATGATTCATTAACCGATTTAATGGCTTATATAAAACCCATAAATTCGTTAAGAATTGCTGAGCACCTCACGCCAGGCAGGTGCTCAGTCCTAACTTACATCAACTCTTCTGCATCGACTTCAGCATATGGTCCGCCAGACGTAAACTCAGCGCTGCTCCGGTCAGTGCCGGGTTTATGTAGGGTACCGAAGCGTTCACATTGTAGTACTCGGTACGAATTAACGTTTACTTTCGTACTGAGTACGAGTAAAATTCATACCAGGAGGTTACAATAATGGACTATTTAGAATTTGTAGAAACCCCATATTTTAGCAAGCAGCGTGCAATGCTACTGGATGATGACAGTTTCAGGGAGCTTCAGGCATATTTGCTTCAACATCATGAAGATGGTGACACAATAAGCAAAACGGGTGGCTGCAAGAAAATACGATGGAGCCGTCCTGGAATGGGTAAACAAGGAGGAGTAAGGGTAATCTACTACGCCATTTCCCGTAGCGGCAGGCTTTACCTGCTAACGGTTTACCCTAAGAACGCTAAAGATGATCTTTCTGAGTCCGAAAAAGCTATTTTAAAATCTCTGATCGGAAACTTAAATTGAATTAAAACCATGTGAAAGCGTGGCATTTCTCCAGAGGCTCATACTATGGAAAAAGAACTCTTCGAAGGCTTGGTGGAAAGCATCAAGCAGATGAACGCGATTGAAAAAGGCGAGATGGAACCTGCCCGAGTACACCGCCACCATGTACCCAATGTCAAATCACTGCGCGAAGCCAGTGGTATGAAACAAGACGAATTCGCTGAGGTAGTTGGCGTAAGCGCTTCATTGGTTCAAAGTTGGGAGCAAGATCGCCGCATCCCTTCCGGCCCATCACTCAAGATCTTATTAATGCTGGAACGTAATCCCACCCTCATCAACGAATTACGTGCGATTTAACCGTAAACGTCCCTCCGGCAAAGGTTTCTGAGCACCTGCCAATTCGGCAGGTGCTCCATCCTAACTTACATCAACTCTCCTGCATCGACTTCAGCATATGATCCGCCAGACGTAAACTCAGCGCCGCGCCGGTCAGTGTCGGGTTCATGCACGATGCCGAAGGCATCACGCTGGTGCCCGCAATCCACATATTCGGGTGATCGTGGGTTTGGCAGTTGCTGTCTACCACCGAGTTTTTCGGATCATCGCCCATAATGGTGGTACCCATAATGTGCTGTCGGTCCTGGTACTTGGTATCGATCGACAAAATCTCCGCATTCAACAGCTCGGCAAACTTGTGGAAATCCTTAATGCCTTCATCCTTACCGGCGTGCCAGTAATCGGTCACGCTGTAATAAATTTCCGGCAACGGAATACCGATGGCATCCTTTTTGGTTTTGCTCGGCGTCACACGGTTCTCCGGCAGCGGCAGTGTCTCAAAATCGATAGCGAAGTTGAGCGAACGAGCCGACTGACGGCGGATTTCTGCGTCAAGTTTCGAACCCAGCACCCCTTTCGCGATCAGCGATGCAGCGTAATCGGCGGTCGGTACGGTGTTACGTACCTTGATCTTGTAGCTGGGGAAGTCCTTACGGAAAGCGCCATCGCGATTGTTCAGATAGACCAGCAGCTCGGTCGGTCCCTGGCCCGGCCAGACGTCTTCCGACATCATCACGTTCATACTGATACCGGTGTGACCCATCAGATTGCGTCCAACTTGATCGGAAGAGTTAGCGATACCGTTGGGATACTTCTCTGACGTCGACATCAGCAGCAGTTTCGGCGATTCGATACCGTAGGCCGCCAGCACAAAGTAGTTCGCCGTCAGATGATGTTCGGAACCATCCGGCTTTTTATACCAGACGCCGGTGATCTTACCGTCATCCGCCGCTTCGATACGGTATACCACCGCGTTATCCAGCAGCTTCGCCCCGAGGCGCTCAGCTTCATCAATGTGCATTGAGCCATCGTACTTGGCAGCAATCGGGCACACCGGGTTGCAGTTGTTGTTACCGGCGCACATCGGGCGTTTGCCCCACGGTTTAGTCGCACGTCCGTTCGGCTCCAGTACCGGGTTATAACCCCCTTTGCCGAGCATGTCGCTGAGACGGTCAAACAGATAACTGGTCGGCAGGCCCGGCATTGGAAACGGTGTGGAACGCGGCGGCCAGGCTTTGCCGCCCTGCCCACTTTCATCCTGACCATCTACGCCGGAAACACCCAGTTCATGTTCCGCTTTGCCATACCACGGCTCCAGCTCATCGTAGCCAAATGGCCAGTCACGCCCCCGGCCATACAAGCTGTTAAGCTTGAAATCGTTCGGGATCATGCGCCACAACGCAGAACCGAAATGCCAGGTGGTGCCACCGACCACGCGCAGGTATTTAGTCGGGTATTTCACCGGCCCAACCTGTTGCAGATAATCGCCGTAGGTCGAGGGGATATGCGGCGGATTCGGATACGGCGAACCCACGCCCTGCAATTTAATGTTGGTCAGTGACATCTTGAACGGCGAGTTACGGAAGCGCTCCACGATCTCCTGACGTGACACACGTGGTCCCGCTTCAAGGATGATCACCGATTTGCCCGCTTTTGCCATCTGGGTCGCAATCAGACCACCCATCACTCCTGATCCGATGATGATGACATCGGCATCGACTTTTTGTGCACTCATGCGTGTTCTCCTGTGGTTGCCACCTGCCCGTTTTGTGTCACTGCCCAATAGAACGGGCCGCCGCCGTAAGTCGGGACCACGAGGATATCTTTGGTGGGCAGGTACATCATGGCATCGGCATAGGCGATCAACTCCAGATCGCTGCCGCTACCCACCACGCCGGTGTACCAGGCAGAAATAATGGTTTTGGCGGTTTGCCAGTCGCTGTTGTCAGCGGTGAAGGCAGCGAGGAAATCATCAACATGAGAAAAATTACGCTGTTGCAACAGGGTTTTCAGGCTACTGAGCTTCTGACTGAACTGCGCATCATGGCGCGTCAGCGCGTCGTAATAGCGTTGTCCCAGCAGCGGACCACAGGGGCGGCTGACGAGGAATTGCGACACCTGGAGAAACCCCGAATCAGCCAACTGATCTGCCGCCAGCGCACGCGCAGGAAACAGTGAATTGCACATCGCGCCGAGAGACAGGATCCCCATCCCTTGCAGCAGTCGGCGACGGGAAATGGCGGAAGAGTTGTTATGCGCCATGTTTTTTCCCCCTGCGCGAAAGTGAAACCAGGGCCACCAGCAGAATAATCACCACGATGGCTGCACCGCCCCAGACTGCGGGCTGGGCCAGACGCGCAATCATTGGACGCTCACCGCCTTCACGCACGGTTTTCACCTGATCGGCCGTGACATTCAGCTCGGCGTTACCAAAGTTTTTCAGGACATAATTGCTGACATCGGCGATTTGCTGATCGGTCAGACGATCGGTAAACAGCGCATCCGGACCAAAACCAGGCATATCAATATCTTTGCCGTCAACCTGACGATGCACGCCGTAAACGATGGTGGCGATCAGATTGTCGGCCTGCGGTGCGCCGGTGGTGGTGTTATGGAACAGCGAAGGATAGATGGTGTTGCCGGAACCATCCGCCTGATGGCAGTTGGCGCAGGTGCTGCTGTAAACCTTCCAGCCCGCATCCGGGTCTTTCACCGCGCGTTGCAGCGCTTCAGTGGTTGCCGGTTGGCCGATGTTGTCACGTGACTGGCTGATCGGTTGACTCACCGCCGGGATCTGACGCAGATAGGCCACCATCGCCTGAATATCGTCATCAGACAAATGTTGCAGGCTGTGCTCAACCGCTTCAGCCATCGGCCCTGCGGCCTGGGCTTTGCCCGCCACATGACCGGTTTTCAGGTACTGCGCGATTTGTGCATCGCTCCAGTTACCAATACCCGCTTGTTTATCCGGCGTGATATTCGGTGCATACCAGCTACCGAGACTGCCACCGCTTAAGGCCTGATCGTTATTCTGCCCCATCAACGCATTACGTGGCGTGTGGCAGGTATCGCAGTGGGCCAGTGCATTCACCAGATAATCACCGCGATTAATTTCAGCCGATTTATTGGCGTCAGGGGTAAAAGGTTTGGCATCCGCGAATAACATATTCCAGAAGAACATACTTGAACGGATATTAAACGGGAAGGGTAAATCCGTCTGCGCAGGCACATTATCGTCAGCTTTCACACCGTGCATAAAATAGGCATACAAGGCATGAATATCGCTGTCGGTAATTTTCGCGTACGAGGTATAGGGCATCGCCGGATAAAGATGCTGCCCCTGCTTATTAATCCCCTCTCTGACGGCTTTGGCAAAATCCTGTTCGGTATAATTGCCAATTCCCGCTGTTTTCGATGGGGTGATATTGCTGGAAACGATATTTCCCAGTGGCGAGGAGATAATATAGCCCCCCGACATTTCTGCACCGTGATCAGGTGCGGTATGGCAGGCCCCACAGTCCGCTGCAATAGCCAGATACTTGCCTTTCGCAATAAGCGACGCAGAGTCAGCCGCATTTTCAGCATGGGCTGAAAATGTAGCAGACATCAGAATGCTCAACGCGAAAGGCAGACAACTCTGTCTCACCTTTCTTGCCTTCATTGTAATTGCTTCCGGTTAATAATTATTAGTGTTATTAAAAAAGAAAAGCACATCTGTAGCAATGCCACAGATGCGCAGGTTAACAGATTGTAAATCCATACAAAATACAAACAGTGCTATAACAGTTCGTAATCATTAAAAACAATATTGTTACTGCTGGCTGCGGTTAAATCGACTTTGCCAGGTTCGGTTAAAAAGGCATCGCCGGGATGAACCCATAGCTCTTTAACCCGGTTGGCATGGGTTGGATCGGCTATCAACACCCGGCCTTCGGTAAAGAACACCCGCACTCCCGGCCCGTGCTGCGTGTATTCGCCGGTGCTTTCCCCCGGTTTAAGAGTCACTTTCCAGCCTTTAACGGTTTTCTTATCCAGCACCTGCTGGAAAGCCGGATTTGACGGACGGGTCGCGCCACCAAAATGCTGTGGTCCCGGAATGTTAATTTCAAACGCCACCTGATGATTAACGGTATTACCGGTGTTGGTCACTTTATCGGTATCGGACTTACCCTGATGTTCACCGAATTTCACGTTGCCGGTTTTCATTTCGGTATTGTTGACGGGTTTGTCCGGATATTCGATTTTCACCGGACTGCCTTCAATATGGGTATTGACGTAATCCAGATGTTGTTCGTGATAAAGCGTAGAATGTCCGGGTTGGATCAGTACCCGCATCACCGTGACATATTTATTTTCCAGAATAACGTGATGCAACGGTTCCAGATCGGTAGCCACAACTTTTTCCGCAGCATTGGCTTGTACCCCTGCAGCCAGAATTGCAGAAGATAATAAGGCATTCAGTAACGTCTGACGAACTTTAGGCATGACGACTCCTTTATTTAAAGCATAAATATCATTCGTACTCGAGGTAAATGAACAATATTAAAGATAGTGATACGGGTTATTTACTCAACAATCGTGACCCAATTCGCCCCTTTCCCGGTTGGCACACGTTCAATTAATGATAGCCTGCCGGTTTTCTGGTCAATCGAATACAAGGAAATTTGCGTTGATTTTTGTCCTGACTCGATCAAATAGCGACCAGAATTATCAATCGCAAAACCGCGCGGTTGGGTTTCGGTTGGGGTGCTATTAATCAACGTCAGTCGCCCGTCGACGGGAGAAACCTGGAATGCGGTGATATTGCTGCTGGTACGTTCCGTGGAATACAGAAAACGGCCGTTCGGCGTGATATGGATATCCGCCTGCCACAACCGGGGTTTAGCCGACTTGGGTAAATCATCATCACCGGTCAGTGGACGCGCTTCACCACGTTGCATAGTGCTGGCAATGGCCGGATCGAGAGACGGCGTCGCCTCATGTTCGGTCATGGTGCCATCCTGATTCAGCGTCAGGCGTGAAATATTGCCCGCCATCTCAGTCAGCAAATACATGTTTTGCTCACCCCGCTCATCGCGTTGCGGTGCGAAGACGAAATGGCGTGGTCCGGTGGCGGCTTCGCGCTGAATATTCACAAACGACGGAGTGTTAGGCGTCACCTTGCCGCTGTGACTGTCAAAGCGATATTGCAGCAATTGATCGGCCCCAAGTAACGGCACGAACAGGAACTGATTGCTGGGATCGGTTTGAATCGAGTGCGCCCGCTTCCCGGTGTGCACCACCTGAACCGGTGCACTTTCCACTTTACCGTCGCTGGCAATACGATTGACGCTAAACAGATCGCCCCCGTAGGACGAGGACAGCAGAAAATGACCGCTCTTATCCAACGCCAGATACGCCATCGCTTCCGGCAGTGGCGTATCGGCAAAATGACTCAGCGTGCCGTCCGGTTGAATATGCCAGGTCGACACATGATAAGGCTGACTGCGCACCGATACGTAAAGCGTCTTTTTATCGTTGGATACCGCCATCGGCATGCTTTTCAGGCCGGTGGGATATTCACCGATCGGCTTCAGTTGGTGCTGCGTCTTATCCAGCGTATACGCCGTCACCGTTCCGCTGTCGCCATTCGAAACATAAACATACGCGTTTTCCTGTGCCATCACAGTTGAAGCAAATAACATCATTCCTGCGGCCATGACTGTCTTTTTCATTTTTTTATCGTCGCTTATTGTAGGGTTCAGAGATTAAGTTACCAACGGGTGTTGAAGTGCTCGCACAGCTCCAGCACCGCCTGCTCCGGCAGGGCAGCCGGTTTTGCGGTGCAGTTCAGCCATAAACGCGCGGTTTCCTCCAACTCTTCCAATGCGAAACTGGCCGTGGAAACCGATGTGCCCCAGATCACCGGCCCCAGACGCTCCAGCATCACGCCGCGCACCTCGTTAGCCAAACCGGCAACCTGCTCAGCCACCTCGGCGTGGCCAGGACGGCGATAGTCGATCAGCGGGATACGGCCAACTTTCATCACCTGGTACGGCGTCAGCGGCGGCAGAATGCTGTCGCGCTGCCAGACTCCCGCCAACGTCAGCTGCACTAAATGGGTTGAATGGGTATGTACAACGCCGTGCGCATCGGGATTGCGATCATAAATCTGGCGATGCAGCAGCAAGGTTTTCGAGGGTTTATCACCGGAAACCCATTCGCCATCCCGGTTCACCTTAGCGATACGCGCCGGTTCCAGGTGTCCCAGACAGGCATCCGTTGGGGTGATTAACCAGCCATCTTCCAGACGAGCGCTGATATTGCCTGCGGTGCCGGTGGTGTAGCCGCGGGTAAACAGATCTGCCCCTACCCGGCATATCTCTTCGCGTAACGACTGTTCATTTTGCATAAGTTGATCTCCTCACTCGCTCGCCGTGGCAACGACAGACGATTCACTGTGGGTGTTGATGGGGAGGGGTTCCAGTTTGCCGAGCACGAACATAAAGGTCAGCGCGCCCAGTACACAGATGCCACCCGCCACCAGTAACGGCACGACAAACGAACCGTGGCTCAGGGTAAGCATTAAGCCGGTAAAGGAAGCGGTGACAATTCCAGCCAGATTACCGGCGAAGTTCTGAATACCACCGAGGGTGGCAACATAGTTGCTGGCGGGTGCCACGTCTGCCGGCAATGTCCAGATATTGGCGGCGGTGAAGGCCAGGCCCGCATAGGTAATGGAGAACAGCGTCAGGATCACGGTGATACTGTCGGTGAAAGCGGCAAAGGCGATCACACTGGAAAGTAGCATTCCGGTAATCAGGCAGGTCTTACGCGCCGCCGTCAGGCTAAATCCTTTACGGTAGAGTGCATCGGATACGATGCCGCCGAGTAAGCTGCCGGGAATACCCATCAACGCGGGGATCGCGCCCAGCGTGCCCAGTTCTTTCAATGAGAAGCCATGCGCCATAGTCAGATAGGTCGGGAACCAGGTGACGAAGAAATAGGTGGCGAAGTTCATGCAGAAGAAGCCAATCATCATGCCCCACACGTTGCGATGGCGGAACAGCGACCACATCTCAATCTTGCCATTGTTCTGCGTGGTGGGTACGGCGCGATCTTCCAGCAAATTCTGACGTTCGGTTTCGTCCAGCCCTTTCATCTCTTCCGGCTCGCGATAAAACAGCAGCCAGATAACCACCCAGACCAAACCTAACGCCCCGGTCACCACGAAAGAGGTTTCCCAGTCCCAGGTACTGATTAACCAGGCCACCAGCGGCAGCGCAATGGCGCTACCGGCACGCGGACCGGCATCGAAAATGCCGCTGGCGGTGGCGCGTTGTTTCTTGGCAAACCAGCTGTAAACCACTTTGACGCAGCCCGGATTCCCGCCCGCTTCACCGATCCCTAAGGCCAGGCGAGCGGCAAAAATCGAGCCAAAACCTTTGCCAAAGGCAGTGAACACGGTAAACAGCGACCACCAGCCCACGGCCAGCGCCAGTCCGGCACGTGCACCCAGGCGGTCAATCAGGCGACCGGCGGGTATCTGCATCAGGGCATAAGTCCAGAAGAAGGCTCCGAGGATCAGCCCCATGCTGGTGTCGTCAATTCCCAGGTCGGCTTTGATATGCGGAGCAGCAATCGCCAGGTTGATACGATCGATGTAATTGATAGCGATGGCGAAAAAGCAGAACACGATCATCAGCCAGCGAATTCGTGGATATCTGCGCATGGTGAATTCCTTTATGATTTATTTATGGGTTACAGGAGGTTTTGCCGCTTTTGGTCAGCAACCGCCACCGGTGTCGTTAAAAATCGGGGAGATACATCATGGAACTGTTAAAAAAACGTGAGCAGGCATCCCCGACCTGATAACATGATGTAAAAAGTAAGCGATTACAAAATTCAGTCAAGCCAAAAGTAAGCGCTTTCAAAATTGATAGTGGGTTGTCTGCGAATTTTGTGGACAAGCTCACTCTTTCAGCAGGAGTGACTTGATGAGTGAAAAACAAAATGGATCCGGCCGCGTATCACTGGAAGATGTTGCTCGCCTCTCTGGCGTGTCAACGGCCACTGTTTCTCGCGTGTTGAACGGCAGTACTACCGTCAAAACGGCGCGCCGTGAAGCGGTGGAGAAAGCCTGTGAAGAACTCGGCTATGTGATTAACCGCGCGGCGCGCACCCTCGCCTCACGGCGCAGCATGACCATTGGTGCCGTGGTGCCCACATTAGCGACGGAAACCTTTTCCCGCGCGCTGGCGGCGTTTCAACAGTTAATCCATGAGGCGGGTTATACGTTGCTGCTGGCGAACTCCAATTTTGACCCGGACACCGAGTTAAAAGAGGTTAACAAGCTGATTGAATACGGCATAGACGGCCTGATGCTGGTGGGCAATACCCATCACCCACGCCTGTGGGAACGCATCAACCAGCAGGAGATCGCCTGTATCCAGACCTTCTCCCATGACAGCGAGAAGCCCTGCGTAGGCTATGACAGCGAAGGCGCTGCGGAGACCATTGCCAGGCATTTGCTGGAACTGGGACATCGGCGATTTGCGGTAATTGTCGGCACACCGCCATCGAACGATCGCGTTTCAGAGCGTCTGAAGGGGACAAGACGGGCGTTGCAACAACAAGGTCTGACGTTGCCTGATAGCCATCTTGTCGATAACGCCTTCAGCATGAACGATGCGCGCAAAGCGGTGTTCCGTCTGCTGGACGGACCGGAGCCGCCAACCGCCATCATTTGCGGTAACGATTTGCTGGCATTTGGTGCCATGCGCGGGGCCAGCGAGCGTTATCTGCGTATTCCGGGAGACATCTCCATCGTCGGTTTCAACGACTATGAATATGCCGAGCACCTGGAACATCCGCTGACCACCATGCGCGTTGACCTGGCATCAATCGGCGAGCATGCCGCGCATTATCTGTTGAACACGCTGAATAACCTACCTGCCCCGCAGCACACGCTGATCCAGACTGAATTGATTGTCCGGGGCAGCAGTGGCTCTGTGCCCCGTCTGGAACGCTAATCGCGGCGTTGCATGCCGAACTGGTTGAAGATGTCTGTCACCGCAGGCGTTTTCAGCCAGGTCAGAAAGGCGCTGGCCCGCTCTGGCTGCTGCGCATGCGTCAGCACCGCCGCCGACAGCGAGATCGCCTGCTGCGCCTCCGGCGGTAACGGGCCAACCACGTCAATTCCCTCCACCATCAGCAATTCGCTGATCTGTTGCACCGCCAAATCCGCATTGCCGTTAACCAGTTGCCCGGCGGTAAAACCGGCCGGAATCACCGTGCCGCGCGCACGTAACGGTTCATCGATATTCAGTTGCTTCAGCAGCCGGGAGAACCAGACGCCGCTGGCACCCGCTTCCGACCAGGCCACCGAGCGCGCCGCCAGCAGGCTGGCAACCAGCCGGTCAACATTGCTGATATCCGGTTGCACGGCCCCGGCCAGTACTGCCACACCAATCGGAGAATCGACCACCTCAATGCGGCTGGAAGCAGCAGCAATCCCCTTATTAATCAGGCGATCGACGGTGTCCACCGTGGCGATCACCACATCCGCCTCCGCCCCCTGGTTTAGCTCTTGCTCAATCAGGGTACTGGGATGCCAACGCATCGCCAGCGGCGTATCAGGGTGTGCCGACTGCCACACATCAATCAGCGTGTTGAATGGCGCACTCAGGGCGAGCGCGCTGTAAATATGTAACGTCATCATTATCCCTCGCGTGCAAACAAGGGCGCACGGCGCAACAATGCGGCATCCAGTTGGTCGGGTTTGGTGACACCAATCAACGCCATATCACGATCAATCTCATCGCGCAGAATGTGCATCGCATGTTCAATGCCTGCCTGTGCGCCAATCACCGCGCCATACAAAAATGGACGGCCAAGAAACACAAAATCTGCACCCAGCGCCATGGCTTTCATCACGTCCGTACCCCGGCGAATGCCGCTGTCGATGATCACCTTCATGTTCCCTTTCGCCGCCGCGATTTCCGGCAAGGTATGCAAGGGCGGCACGGTGTGATCAAGCTGGCGCCCACCATGGTTAGACAAGATTACCGCATCCGCCCCTAAATCTCGGGCGATAAAGGCGTCTTCCGGTGACATCAACCCTTTGATCACCAGATTGCCTTTCCACTTCTTGCGGATGGCCTCAACGTGTTTCCAGCTCAGCTTGTCGCGCGCGTTGGTGTTACGCACTTTGTTGGACATCATCGGCGGCCCGCGCTCCGCATCGGTGTTTTCAAAGTGCGGCGCGCCGTGGCGCAGGAAGGTTTGTGCCACGGTGCCGAGCAGCCAGCGCGGACTGATGGCGCTTTGCCACATCACCTTTGGCGTGATTTTGATCGGCATACTGAAGCCGCTGCGGGTATTGTGTTCGCGGTTGCCCAGCATCGGCGTATCGCCGGTGACCACCAGCGTTTTATACCCGGCGCGCTCAACGCGCTCGACCAGACGGTCAATGCGCGGCTGATCGCCCGCCAGATACGCCTGGAACCAGGCATCCGGGTTGGCGGCGATCACCTCCTCCAACGGAATCAGGGACGAAGCACTGAGGATCATCGGCACATTCATTGCCCGTGCCGCCTTCGCCAGCATCAGATCGGCACGGTAACTGACAAACGAGGCGCCCCCCAGTGGCGCGACGCCGAAGGGATGAGACCAGTTATGCCCCAACAGACTGACGTGCTGATCGCGCCCGGACACGTCACGAAACATACGCGGTACAAACACATATTGCTGATACGCCTCATAGGCTGCGGCAATACCTCTGCCGGTCTCCACGCCACCTTTGACGTACTGAAAAATCATATTCGGTAAGCGCTTGCGTGCATGACGTTCGAAGTCATCCAGCGCCAACAGATCGCGAAAATGGCGCGGTACGGTATTAGCGGGACGCGTCTGCGCGGCTGGCGTCACGGCGATGTTAATAGCGGTGGTGTCTCCACGAGTTGTCATAGTGCGTTCTCAGTATGATGGAAAGTAAGCGATTTCAAATCCGGGGTTATTCCGAGACTATCCTGTTTATATCCTGACAGACGCTCAGTTTTTTTGTGTGATCATCGTCACCATATTAACAGAAATGTAAGCCCTTACATTTTCAACCCGGATTAAGTATGGTGT
Organism: Pantoea sp. X-Soil-TKNS-1211; assembly: GCF_059730495.1. NCBI lineage: Bacteria > Pseudomonadati > Pseudomonadota > Gammaproteobacteria > Enterobacterales > Erwiniaceae > Pantoea > Pantoea sp. X-Soil-TKNS-1211. Next base: position 68,216 of record NZ_AP035957.1, on the reverse strand, counting down.
GCTGTAGTCCACTTTGATCGTCGCTGCTGACGGAGATAACCATGAACCAGCGCATAGTTTTACTGCACGCTACCCCGGTGGCGATGACACCGATTCAGGAAGCATTCAATGACCTGTGGCCTGAGGCTGAGGTGGTCAATTTACTGGATGACGGACTGACCATTGACCGTGCTAAAGAAGAACAGCTGTCACGCTCTCTGACGGATCGTTTCGTGGCTTTTGGCCGCTACGGCTACAGCATGGATGCCCAGGGTATTCTCGTCACCTGCTCGGCATTCGGCCCGGCAATTGATGAACTGGCAGCAGCCGTGCCGGTGCCGGTGCTGAAACCCAACGAGGCGATGTTCGAAGCGGCATTGCAGCAAGGCCAAACCATCGGCATGTTAGCCACCTTCGGCCCTTCGCTGGTGACCATGTGCGCTGAGTTCGATCAGTATGCCGCGCAAATCGGATCCTCTGCCCGACTGGAGACCGTGCTGGTGCCGGATGCTATCGACCGGTTACGCAAAGGGGATGTCGACACGCATAACCGTCTGGTGGCCGAATACGCGCCGCAGCTCAGCCACTGTGATGTGATCATGCTGGCGCACTTCTCCACTTCCCGCGCCGCAGAGGCAGTTCGCGCACGCGTGGATATCCCGGTGCTAACGGCTCCCCATGCAGCAGTACAGAAGATGAAGGCAGCCACAGGAGCGACATCATGTTAATCGGCGTCATTGCAGATGATTTTACCGGTGCCAGCGATATCGCAGTGACACTGTCACAAGGTTTGCCCGGTGAAGGCGGTTTGCGCACCACACAATACCTCGGTGTGCCGCAACAACCGGCACACGCTGAAGTGGAAGCCGGGGTAATTGCCTTGAAATCACGCTCATTGCCTGCGCCAGAGGCTGTAGCGCAATCCCTGGCCGCCTGCGAATGGTTACTGGCGCAGGGCTGTAGCCAGATCGTGTTTAAATATTGCTCGACCTTTGATTCCACCGATGAGGGGAATATCGGACCGGTATTGGATGCCCTGACCGAGCGCTTGCAGGCACGCCGGGTAATTGTTTGTCCGGCCTTCCCGGCGATGGGCCGCACCCTGTATCAGGGCAATCTGTTTGTCCACGATCGGCCACTGAATGAGTCCGGTATGGAACATCATCCGTTAACGCCAATGAAGGACGCGGATATCCGTCGCCTGTTGGCACGTCAGGCCAACACCCCCGTCAGCCATATCCGCTGGCAGCAGGTGGTGGAAGGCAGTGAAGGCCTGCGTGACCGACTGCAAACGCATGATGATGACACCGCGCAGTTAGTGGTCGTGGATGCCCTGAGCGATCATGACCTGACGATCATTGGTATCGCCGCGGCGGGGCTTAAATTGATTAGCGGCGGCTCCGGCATTGCCCGGGCGCTGCCGCATAACTTTATCAAAGCCGGGTTGGCGCAGGGACATCAAGGGAATAACCCGGCCGTCAGCGGCACAACCGCCATTCTGGTTGGTAGTTGCTCCGGTGCCACGCGCGGGCAGATTGAGGAGCATCAAAAACACCACGCTGTACTGGCGCTGGATATCACCGATGTGATGAATGAACGCATCAGTGCTGATGATGTGGTGAAATTTATCCTGGCACACCAGCAGGATTGCCCGCTGGTCTATTCCTCCGGTAATCCCGACAGCGTTAAGCAGGCACAGGCGCAGTTTGGTCAGCACAATATCTCCCGCCAGCTCGATAAACTGTTTGGTGATGCCGCGCGCAAACTGGTGTATGAGGCGGGTATCAAACGCCTGGTGGTCGGTGGTGGAGAGACGTCCGGGGCGGTGGTCAGTGCGTTAAACCTCGGATCGTTGCAGGTTGGCGAAGAGATTGATCCGGGGGTTCCGGCGCTGTTAGCCCACCCGGAAGCACCGCTGGCGCTGGCATTGAAATCAGGGAATTTTGGCCGGAGAGATTTCTTTGCGCATGCGTTGAAGGTGTTGGCTGGGTAGTTAGCATAATGTTGATGAAAGGCATCATCACGACGAGGGGTGTCTTTCATCCTTTTCCCTCATCGCGTGCCCCTAATGATTGGCAGAACCCATGCCGCTTTATGATTATATCTACTGTAAACTGTCGCTGATATACTCAGGCATTATCAACAAGATAAAGGATGATTAATGAGGACATTAGAGGAAGTATTGGCAACCCGTTCCCCGGAGAGCCAGACACGTATTAAAGAGATGGCAGATGAAATCATTCTGGAAACCGCGCGTCACATTGATCAGGAGTCGCCGCAACCGGATAACGTGCGGGATTTTTCCTTCAATTCGCTATCCCGCTAAACCTATTAGCGGGCGATTTCAGCCTTAGCATCGTCTTCTTCCTCATTCCCCTCATTCACCATCGTCGCCTGAATCGCCTCTTCCTCCAGTACCGGGTTCAATGCTGCGCCTATCGGCGAGGTCGCCAGACTATCCGGCATCACCACATGCGGCAAAGGCACCTCGGTAGTCGGCAATGGCTGGACTTTCACCGGACGATTCATCAGCGCGATCAGCAGCGCGCATAAGGTAAAAGACAGATATAACACATGGCTGCCAAAGGGTTGCATCAGCGCGCCTACCGCCAGCGGGCCGATGCTGGCACCAATGCCGAACGCCATCAGCAGGCAGGCACTCAGGGAGACGCGTCGTTCCGGCATCACCTGATCGTTCGCCAGGGCGACCTGAAGCGGGTACAGCCCGAACTGCATCATGCTGACAAAAAACGCGATGACCAGCAGCATCTGAAATGAGAGATTCCACGGCACACCCAACGTTAGCGCACCCAGGCCATAGAGCAACGCGACAATAAATAACAACCGCTGGCGGTCAAAGCGATCCGATAACCAACTGAGCGGAAACTGGGTCACCAGTCCGGCAAAGATACTCACACTCATAAACAAACCGGTTTGCTCGGTGCTAAAACCCTGACGGCTGGCGTAAACCGGTGCCAGGCCATAAAACGCGCCGAGCGCCATGCCACTCACCAGCGTGGTAGCCAGCAGACGCGGGATGGTGCGGATAAAATACCCCAGCTCCATCGGGGCCGGTGACATTGCCCGTGCATTGGTGCGGGTGGTCAGCGCAATCGGCACCAGACAGAGGGCAAAACACAGCGCGACAATCAGCAAGGTACTGATGCCAAAGCCATCCTGCATCGCAAGGATCACCTGACCGCCACTCAGGCCAAGATAGGTCGCCACCATATACAAACCAAAAATCGTGCCGCGCTGGGAAGACTCTGCCTGATCGTTTAACCAGCTTTCCAGCACCATATATTGGCACATCATGCACAAACCGATGATCAGGCGTAAAAATACCCATATCGGGATCATGTCCGTCAACCCGTGACCCAGCACGGAGGCGGTTACAATTCCGGCGCAGGCGACATAGCTACGGATGTGCCCGACGCGGGCGATCAGGTTGTGTCCGACTTTGCCGCCAATCACCAGCCCTACATAGTTAGCGGCAGTGATGGCACCAATCAGCGTGCCGTTCACTTGCTCATGCGCCAGGCGCAATGACACATAGGTCGTGAGCAGCCCGGCACCGAGCAACATCAACAATGTCGTGACATATAACGGGAGAAAAGCGTTGAGCACTTTTCTCATAAGATGCTCAGTGAGGATGGTAAAGCAGAACCCGGCATAGAGACCTCATCAGTAAACAGCTTAAGTAACAATGGGTAAGGATAGACGATACCCGCCAGCTATGCTTACGAATTCTGCTGAAATCCAGAACGCACCGCGTCTGTAGCGGCGCGATTTATCGCGCTGAACCTCGGATTAAAAGATGCGCAATAAATTGCGCCGCTACGATCAGTTGGCGTACCTATTCCACGCGGCTTCCATCCCTGCGCCCTGCACTGTTTTAAAACCATAACGATTAAGCGTGGCATCCAGAGCCGCCAGGGTTTGCAACACGCAATCCTTACGCGCGTTATAGCCCATGGTGCCGATGCGCCACATTTTGCCTTTTAACGGACCAAATGAGGTGCCGATTTCGATACCAAAATCGTTAAGCATGCAGCTACGGATTTGCTGATCATCCAGGCTGTCGGGAATGGTAATCCCCAGCACGTTGTTCATCTTATGCCGTGGGTCGCCGAACACCTCCAGCCCCATCGCTTCAACCCCGGCACGTAACGCGTCGCCATGCAGTTGATGTCTGGCGATGCCCGCCTCCACACCTTCCTGCACAATCAGGCGTGCGCATTCACGCGCGCCGTACAGCGCCGTGGTGGCCTCGGTATGATGATTGAGCCGCTCACTGCCCCAGTAATCCATGATCATCGCCAGATCAAAATAGTTGGACGAGATGATGGGTTGGTCACCGTCCAGATGACGGCTATCGCGAATCCCCGCTTCTACGTGACGGCGACGTTTAATTGAGTCAGCCATCTGCGCACTCAGGGTAATCGGCGAAGTACCCGCGGAGCCGCCGAGACATTTCTGCATCCCGGCAGAGACCGCATCCAGGCCCCATGCATCGGTTTCCAGTGGATTGCCGCCGAGGGTGGCGGTGGCATCGGTATAAAACAGCACCCCGTATCGCCGACAGATCGCGCCCAACTCGTCCAGCGGCTGGCGCATGGTGGTTGAGGTATCGCCGTGCACGGTTAACAACATGGTGGGCCGCACGCGTTTGACCGCTTCTTCAATCTGATCGGGGGTAAACACCGTGCCCCACGGCGTCTCGATGGTGTGAACTTCCGCCTGGCAACGACGGGCGATTTCACATAATAAATGGCCGAAACGACCAAATACCGGCACCAGAACTTTATCCCCCGGTCGAATGGCAGAGACCAGAATCGCCTCAATCCCGGCACGCGATGTACCATCAACCAACAACGTCCAGTCGTTGGTGGTGCGGAACACCGAGCGATACAGCATCATCACTTCGTTCATATACGCCGTCATCGCCGGGTCGTATTGTCCGATAAGTTGCGCTGACATCGCACGCAGCACGCGTGGATCGGCATTAATGGGGCCAGGTCCCATTAACAGGCGTTGTGGGGGATTGAGCTGGCTGAAAACAGGCTGGTTCAAAGCATCTTCCTTAGTGACGTAATATTTTGCTGACAAACTGGCGGGTACGTTCGTGAGTCGGGGCATCAAACACCTGCTGCGGCGAACCGGTCTCCACCACCTGGCCATCAGCCATAAACACCACCTTTGACGACACTTCACGCACAAAACTCATCTCATGGGAGACGATAAACAGGGTGATCCCTTCCGAGGCCAGCTCACGAATAGTATCCAGCACTTCGTTAACCATCTCGGGGTCGAGCGCCGCCGTCACCTCATCCAGCAACAGGATGGTGGGCTTCAGCGCCAGCGCACGCGCAATGGCGACACGCTGCTGCTGACCGCCGGAGAGTTGATCCGGGTAAGCGTTGATACGATGCGACAACCCAACTCGCTCCAGCAAACGGCGTGCGTCCTGCTCCACCTGCTGCTTTGGCCAGCCTTTGATTTTGGTCGGCGTGATCATCACGTTTTCCAGCACCGTCATATTCTGGAACAGGTTGTACTGCTGGAACACGATAGCGATCGACTCGCGCAGCTGGCGCAATTCGCCTTTATTGGCGTAATCCACCACGTTATTTTCCAGCAAAACCTGCCCCTCTTTCGGCAGCAGCAAGCCCATCAGCACCCGCAACAAGGTACTTTTGCCGGAGCCTGATGGCCCGATCAGGCTGACGATATCGCCCTTTTCCACCGATAAAGTGACGTTCTCCAGTACCGGCTGGTCGTTATAGGCGGCTTTTAAATTAATGATGTCGAGCTGTGGCAATTTTTCTCTCCAGACGCTTACCGAGACGCGATAACGGATAAGACACAATGAAATACAGCATGAGGACGACGGCATACACCAGCGTGGCCGAGTAGCCTTTATCCGACAGGATTTTGCTGGCGGAGGTGAGTTCCATCACGCCAATCTGCGAGGCCAGCGTGGTGTCCTTGATGTACATAACGAAGAAGCTAAAGGTCGGCGGGATCACCACCGTCAGGGACTGCGGAATAATCACGTAACGCAGCGTCTGCAAATAGGAAAAGTTCAGCGTCACCGCGGCTTCCCATTGGTTATGATGCACAGACTCCAGTCCGCTACGGATGATCTCGCCAAGGTAGGCGGCCGCGATAATGCACACGCTGACCAGCGCCACGGTAAAGGTGGAAAAGCGCAGGCCGGAATACTGGCTGATAAAAAACACCAGAAATAACGTCACCAGGAACGGGATGCGCCGGAAGATAAAGAAGTAAACATGCACTATGGCGCGCAGCGGTGACAGGATCGCCGCTTTGGTGTTAATGGTGACCGCCAGCACAAAGCCAGCAAAAAAACCCACCAGGCAGCCAAACGCCGACAGCGCCAGCGTGATACCCAACCCCTGCAATAACAACAACAGGTTGTAGTACGAGAACAAACCCGTAATTTCCGACCAGTCAAAGTAGCTCATCAAAATACCCCTGTTCTGGCACGGAAAAGAAACCGACCCATAATGGCCAGGGCAAAGGTGGCAACAATGGTGATCACGATATAAATCACCGCCGCCACCGAGAAGGATTCCACCGATAAATAGGTTTGTGAACTCAGGTTATAGGTGCGGCCGGTCAGTTCTTCGACGCCAAACATCGAGGCCATCGAGGTGCCTAAGGTCATCACGATGAACTGGTTGGAGAGCGGTCGAAACATCACCTTGATCACATGGGGCAGGATGACGTAACGGATAATCTGGACACGGGAGAATCCCAGCACTTCCGCCGCTTCAATTTCCATGCGACGTACCGAATCAAAACCCGCCCGCTGGATTTCACACAAATAAGCGCCGGCGTTGAAGGTGGCACCAATCAGCACCGCCGTAAAGGGTGACAGCAAAATGCCCACTTCCGGCAGAGCAAAAAACAGAAAATAGATCTGCACCAGTTGCGGCGTATTGGTGGCAAAAACCACATAGGCGTTAATAAATTTGCCTGCCAGTTTGGGACCGTAACGCAGGATGCTGGTACAGATCATCGCAATCACCATGCCGAAGGCGAAGGCCAGCACCGCCAGTTGCAGGCTGATCCAGGCGCCACCCAACAGGTAAGGCAGTTGGTCAAGAATGGGGAAAAAATTCAGGTTCATCAGAACAACGCTCAATCGCTAAAGAGCGCCCCAAACTGCGGGCGCCCGAATAAATCAGAACGAAACTCAGTATTTCGTCGGCGAGGCGGTTGGGTCGTGCAACATGGCGTGACCAAACCATTTCTTCCAGCTGCTGCCGATAAAACCAGATTTATGCAGCGCGGCGATCTCGGTATTTAACTTCTCACGCAGCGCGGTGTTGCCTTTGCTGACGGCGATACAGTCATAATCCACTTCGATCGGATCATCCACCACATGCCACTTGGTGGGGTATTTTTTGGTGTAATCCAGCATGAAATCGAGCACGTCAATCAATGCATCAGCGCGGCCCTGCGCAATGGCGCGCACCGCATCCGGGTAGTTATCGAGGATTAACAGCTGGGCTTTGGGAATATTGTCCTGGATATATTTGATTGGCGTGGTGCCACGCACCTGAACCAGTTTTACCGACGGATCATTCAGGTCTTGCCATTTTTTGTACGGCTTGTTGTCGGTGGTCAGAATGCCCAGCACTTCGGTGTTAACCGGATCGGTGAAATCCACCACCTTCATGCGATCATCGTTACGGGTCATCCCACCCATCACCGCATCAATTTTGTCCGACATGATAAACGGCACACGGTCATTCGACCCCACTGCCACCAGCTCCAGTTTCACGCCCATAGAATCGGCAATTTTCTTCGCCACTGTCGCATCAAAACCAGAGATCTGATTTTTATCGTCATACACCCCCAACGGTGGAAGATTTGGGTTAACGCCGACGATCAGCGTTTTGGATTTCATGATTTCATCCAGCGATCTGGCGTTGGCCGTTGCGGCACCAAACAGCGCGCTGGCGATACAACTCGCGATGACCAGTTTTCCTAACATACTCATTCTACTCATTATTTCACTCCCGGTGTCGTCTGATTGCTTACCCTGGTGTTGGCAAATGACCAACGATATAAACTTCGTATGCTTTACATATACGATTGGTATACGATACCATGGCATCCATCTTGTCAAGTCTCAATGAGCAGTTGTCGACCAAAAAGGGAGACGTTATGCAGCACACTTCAGGGAAAAACGTCCGTTTCGTTTTTGACAATCAGGGATATATGGCATTACCGGGCCAAAGCATTGCCGCCGCACTTTTTTCCAGCGGCGTCAAAACGTTACGCTTCAGTCCCCATCAACATCAGCCCCGTGGCATGTTTTGCCTGATGGGTTCGTGTCAGGAGTGCCTGGTCATGGTGGAGGGTAAGCGGGTATTAGCTTGCAAAACTGAGGCCAGCGCTGATCTGATTGTTCACTCTGTTCCGGATAGCGATCCTTATGAATCATTATGATCTGATCGTCTTAGGTGCCGGTCCGGCGGGCGTTTCAGCGGCACTGATGGCTTCCGCAAAAGGGCTGCGGGTGGCGCTGTTTGATGAAAACGCGGCGGCGGGTGGGCAGGTTTATCGCGCGCCGATCATGCCTGACGCAAAAATGGATGGTGCTGAATTCAGGGCCGGTGAAACCTTGCGCGATGCCTTATCACGAAGCAACGTACGCCCCTTTTTGGGGCATGTCGTCTGGGCAGTTACCGGCGATTACCGTGTTGACGCCCTCGGGCCGGATGGCGCGATAGCTTGCACCACCACGGTGCTGTTGGTGGCAACTGGCACCACCGAGCGCGTGGTGCCCTTCGAGGGATGGACACTGCCAGGGGTGATCGGGCTGGCAGCCGCCACGATTTTGCTCAAATCACAGCGTACCCTGCCGGGTAAAACCACCCTGGTGGCCGGATGTGGCCCACTGCTGGTGGCAGTGGCGGGCAGTACCCTGAAAGCGGGCGGCGAGGTAAAAGCGATTGTCGATATTGCTTCACGCGGTGAATGGCTTGGCACAGCGCCCGCCCTGCTCAGCCGTCCGGCGATTTTCAAACAAAGCCTGAGTTACGGCTTACCGATCCTGCGCGCCAGAACCCCGGTTTATTCACGTCATACGCTGGTGAAAGTCAGCGCGCAGGGCGATCAGTTGCTGGCTGAACTCGCGCCCTGTGACGCAGCGGCACGGCCTGTTGCCGGTAAAACGAAAAAGATTCTGGTGGATTGTGTCGCTGTCGGACATGGTCTGACGCCATCAACTGACATTACGCGTTTGCTGCATGCCAAACATCATTACTCGCGCGAGGCGGGTGGCTGGATTGCGCAAACCGATGAAAACGGGCAAACCAGCCGCGAACGCTTGTTTGTTGCCGGTGACGGCGCAGGCATTCGTGGTGCCGCCGCCGCGCTGGAACAGGGTAAACGCGTCGGGCTGGCCTGCGTCGGTATCATTCAGGGCAATGCCGGGCCAGAGCCGGAAGCCGAACACCTCCGCCAGGCCTGGCAACACGCCGCTCGCTTCGGGCAGAAAATGGCCGCGATGATGGCGTTGCGAGAAGGTCATGTGGAAAGCATCCCGCCGGAAACGGTGGTGTGCCGTTGCGAAGACGTGACGCGCGCCGAGATTGAACAGGCCTGCGAAGCCGGTGCTCATGATGTGAACCAGTTGAAAGCCTGGACGCGCTGCGGTATGGGGCCGTGCCAGGGGCGTACCTGCGGTGATATCGCCGCCGAACTGCTGGCAACCAAACTGGGCGTACCACGGGAAGCGGTGGGGATCTTCTCGCCCCGTACCCCGCTGCGTCCGCTCACCATCAGCGATATGACCGGCGACTATGACTATGCGGATATCCCTATTCCTAAGGCGGCCCCGCTATGACTTCCTCACGCTTTGATGTCTGCATCGTCGGCGGCGGCGTGATGGGCTGCTCCACTGCGCTGTTTCTGGCAAAAGCCGGGATGCGCGTGGCAGTGGTGGAACGCAATGCCTTGTGTCGCAGCGCATCCGGTGTCAATGCTGGGACGCTCACGCTGCATATGACCCGCGCGGCACTGGTGCCCTACGCCATCAAGGCGTGGGAGATGTGGATGCGACCAGAAACCTGGCTCGGTCAGGGCGTGCTGGCGACCCATGCGCCCGGTTTGTCCCTCGCCTTCACCGATGCCGAAGTATTGATGCTGGAGGAGCGCGCGGCGGCCCGACGTGAATATGGCGCGGATATCTCAATCATTTCACCGCAGGCAGCGATGAAGGTCGATCCGGGGATTAATGGTTCGATCAAAGCGGCCGCGTTCTGTGAAATCGATGGCTTCGCCAGTGCCTATCTGACCGGTCGTGCCTTTTATGCCGCGCTGCGTGAGGCCGGTGTGACCATCATGGAGCAATTTCCTGTCGGCCAGATTGAGCGGCAAAACGCCGGTTATCGCGTGTCCACCGCGGATCGCAGCCAATCCATCGACGCTACCCGCCTGGTGCTGGCGGGCGGTGTCTGGCTGGAGCCAATGCTGGCGATGGTCGGCATAACTATCCCGGTAAAAACCCTGATCAACCAACTGATTGTCACCGAAAGAATGCCAACCGTGATGCGTTCCGTACTCAGCATCGCCAATGGTTTGTTATCCATGAAGCAGTTTGCCAATGGCACCGTGGTGATTGGCGGTGGCTGGCAGGGCATCGGCTCGCGCGAGTTAGGTGGTCGGGAGACCATTCCCGAAAACCTGATCGGCAACCTGCGCCTCGGACAGCATGCCGTCCCGGCGCTGGCCTCCGCCCGCGTCGCCCGTATCTGGCTCGGCCTGGAGTCCGAAACCGCAGATGCGATGCCGATGATTGGGCCGGTGGCACAACACCCGGACCTCTTCGTTATCGGCTGCGTCCACTCCGGTTATACCAGCGGGCCGTATATGGGCAAGTTGCTGGCACAGCAGATTTTGGGCCAACAGCCAGAAATGCCGCTTTTTGATCCATCACGACTGCTGCCCACTGATGACCATGCAGTCGCATCCTTATCCAGAGGCTAATAATAAAATGAAAGAGTTACACCATTACCAGGGTGTGTATGCGGCGACTGTCTGTCCGATGGACGAGAGTGGCAGATACATCGATGAAGCGAGCCTGATCGCGCATTTGCGTCAGGTTTCACAGGTGGAGGGCATTCGTGGGCTGTTAATTAACGGCCACGCTGGTGAAAACTTCGCGCTCTCGCGTGAAGAAAAACAACGGGTGGTGACGCTGGCACGCCAGGTGTGCCCGCCGGAAACGCTGCTGGTGGCCGGTCTCAACGCCGAGGACAGTTTTGATGCACAGGCGCAGGCTGATGATGCCAAAGCGGCCGGTGCCGATGCCATTCTGCTGTTTCCGCCCTACTCCTGGACGCTCTCCACTGACGAGAAAACGGTGCTGAATCACCACCATATCGCTAACGCCAACGCCGCCTTACCGATGATGTTGTACCAATCAGGGGTGAATAGCGGGGGTATGGCGTATCCTCCGGCTTTGCTGCAACAACTGGTTTGTCTGCCCAACGTGGTAGCGGTGAAAGAAGGCAGTTGGGAAACCGCCACCTATGAGGCCAACCTGCGGCTGGTGCGTGAAGTTGCGCCGCATGTGGCGGTGATGGCCTCAGGTGATGAACATCTGCTGACCTGTTTTGCTCTCGGCACCGATGGCAGCCTGGTGAGCCTGGCGGCGGTGGTGCCGGAGTTGGTGGTAGCACTGTACAACGCGATGCAGCAGCAAAATCTGGCGGAAGCGCAGCGCCTGCATCAGTTTGTCTATCCGCTGGCGAAAGAAATTTACGGCACCTGGCCGGGCACCCATGCCAATGCGCGCTTAAAAGCCTGTCTGCATCTCGCCGGGCATCTTCCTCATGCCATGCCGCGCCCACCGGTACCTGCCGTCGATGACGTGCAGCGCCAGCGGTTAGCGACGGCGCTAACTTTTGCACAATCCTTTACGGCTACCCCCTAAGTTCAAGCGGAGACCAACATGACCAGTACCCTGATTCGCGGTGGGCGCATTATCACTGCGGTAGACGATTATCACGCCGACATCCTTATCGAGAATGAAAAGATCGTCAGCATCGGCCTTAATCTGCAACCTGGTGCCAACTGCCAGGTGATTGAAGCCAACGGCATGCTGCTGTTCCCGGGCGGCGTTGACTGCCATACCCATATGGAAAACACCTTTGGCCCCTCGGTGACCGCCGATAACTTTAAATCAGGCACCCGTTCAGCCGCCTATGGCGGCACCACCACCATTATCGATTTTGCGTTACAGAACCATGGCACCAGCCCGTTGCAGGCCATCGAGCGGGCGCAGTCCAAGGCGGATAACGTCGCCAGTATCGATTATGGCTTCCACGTCATTATCACCGAGGTGGATAAGCAGGTGCTGGAGGATATGCGCTACGCCATCCGTCATGAAGGCGTTTCCAGCTTCAAAATGTTTATGGCCTATCCGGGCACGGTGATGTCCGATGATGCGGCCATTTTCCAGGCAATGCGCATGGTCGGCCAGCATGGCGGCATGGTGGCGTTACATGCGGAAAACGGCACCATCGTCGAATTGCTGATTCAGGAAGCGCTGGCCCAGGGGCACACTTCGCCACGCCACCACGCCCTGACGCGTCCCGCGTTGCTGGAAGGAGAAGCGACCCATCGCGGCATCAAGCTGGCGGAACTGGCGGAAGCGCCGGTCTACTTTGTCCATCTTTCGGCCAAAGAAGCGTTGAAACATGTGGTGGAAGCCCGCGACCTCGGCATTCCTGTGTTCGCTGAAACCTGCCCACATTATCTGTTCTTTGATGAGTCTTCTTACGCTGATAGCGACGAATCCGACAGCTTTGATGGCGCGCGTTTCGTGATGAGTCCGCCGCTGCGCTCAAAAGAGGCGCAAAACGCGCTATGGACGGCGCTGAAAACCGATGACCTGCAACTGATTTCCACTGACCACTGCCCGTACTGCATGAAAGAAGGTCATTTAGGAAAAATTAATCAGAAGCCGCTGGGTGCGAACGACTTCTCCAAAATCCCCAACGGTGTGCCCGGCGTCGAGACCCGTATGACGGTGGTATATGACGGCGGTGTACGCAGTGGCCGTATCTCGTTGAATCGCTTTGTCGAGCTGATGTCCACCGCCCCGGCCAAACTGTTTGGCCTGTTCCCGCAAAAAGGCACCATCGCGGTGGGGAGTGATGCCGATATCGTCATCTTTGATCCCAATGAAAAGCACACCATCAGCGCCGCAACACAACACAGCGATGTGGATTTCACCTTGTTCGAAGGACACCAGGTGCAGGGCAAAGTGAAGAAAGTCCTGTTGCGCGGCGAACTGCTGGTCAGCGATGACCAATGGGTAGGTAAAACCGGTCAGGGACGCTTTATCCCGCGTGGTGAAGTGGGTAAATGGTAGGAGAGCACGATGCCTTACTATGACTATCTCTGTTCAGACTGCGGCGCATTTGAATTGCGCCGTTCGGTTGCAGCGCGCGATGAACCCGCGCCCTGCCCGATTTGTCAGAAAAACGCCGAGCGAAAAGTCAGTTTTCAACCGGTATTGCTGCGCAGTAAACCGGGGGCGGAGGTGCGCAATCCCTTGCATGTTGAGGGATGCCCCTGCTGTCCCGGCGCAATTAAATAAGCGGCTGACAGGGTACGCGGCTGACGCGTACCCTTGCTGCGCTTAATTGCCTTCGGTGATCCTTTTCAGCACGAAGGCTGACAGGTTTCTGATATGCGTTCTGACCGCCTGGCTGGCCGCTGTAGCGTCGCCACTTTTCCACGCATTGAGAATTGCCAGATGTTCTTCACGATCTTCTTCGATGCGGTTAAATGGCGTGATCAACTCAAACATCCGGCTCTGGGTACGGGCCTGTTCAATCATGCGGGCCAGCACCGCATTACCTGAATGTTGGGCGAACAGCGTGTGCACGATATCGTCAACATCCCAGTAGGCTTGTTCCGGCTGGCCTGCCGCCAGAGACTGCACCTGGTCGGCGAGTTGATTAATCACGTCAGGTTCAATCTTATTGATGGACAGCGCAATGGCTTCGGTTTCCAGCAACTCGCGCACTTTCATGATCTGAAAATATTCCTGCGCGCTGATAAAGCGCACGGAATAGGAACGGGCGCTCGATCTGACCAGCAATCCCTCACCTTCGAGACGCAGTAACGCTTCACGCAACGGCGTACGGGAAATATTGAGTTCTTCAACCAGTCGACCTTCAACCACCGCCCCGCCACTACGCAGGGTTTTTTCCAAAATCATACGACGCAGCGTCTGGTAGGCCAGTTCACCTAACTTTTCTGCAGAGGGTTGTTTTACTGAGGTCACTTGGTACTCACCATTAAGACATTTACTGGAAAGTATACAATACGTGTACGATTGAAAAAAGGCGTAAATTCTGAGAATTAGCGAGCTCAGACAGGCATTTTATCCTGCCTGCCTTCAGAGGTGTGATGCTGATTTTTGCGTTTGCCAGATCTGCTCGCAATATTCACCAATTGCCCGGTCTGAAGAGAAAATACCAGAACGGGCACAATTGAGGATCGACATCTGCGTCCAACGGCGCTGATCCTGCCATGTCTCGCTGACGCATTCCTGACAGGCTGCGTAGTCAGCAAAATCGGCCAGGACGAAGAACGGGTCATATTTCAACAAATTATCGAGCAGAGGACGGAACAGCTCCTTATCCCCGCGTGAGAACCGCCCTGCAGCGATTTGCTCGATCGCATCACGCAGGTCTTCATTGGCCTGCACGTAATCAGCAGGATGATAATCCGTGTGTTTGAGCGCGTCCACCTGTTGAGCGGTCATACCGAAAACGAAAAAATTATCCCCGCCTACCTGCTGCCGAATCTCAACATTCGCGCCATCCAGCGTACCGATGGTCAATGCGCCATTCATCATGAACTTCATGTTGCCGGTTCCTGAGGCTTCTTTGCCTGCGGTCGAAATCTGCTCGGACAGATCCGCCGCCGGATAGATCTGGTGGCCGTTCTTAACGTTAAAATCGGGATAGAACACCACCTTCATCCGTTCCCCGATCACCGGATCATGATTGACCACCTCGGCGATGCCGGTTATCAGGCGAATCATCAGTTTAGCCATCCAATAACCCGGTGCCGCTTTCCCGCCGAAGATAAAACAGCGCGGTGATAATTGCAGTTCAGGATGGCGAGATAAACGACGATACAGACTGATCATATAGAGCGCGTTAAGGTGTTGGCGTTTGTATTCATGAATGCGTTTCACCTGAATATCGAACATCATCTCAGGCGCAACCCTGACGCCGCTCAACTGGCTGATACATCCGGCCAGCGCCGCCTTGTTATTGAGGCGAATGGCGCGCCAGTGCTGCTGAAAGGCGACGTCATCAGCATAGTCACTCAGCGCGTCGAGTCGGGTCAGGTCACTGCGCCAACCAGCACCCAGGGTTTCATCAAGTAAACGCGCCAGACCTGGGTTACTCAGCATCAGAAAGCGCCGTGGCGTCACCCCATTGGTGACATTGAGAAATCGCTTCGGGTACATGTCGGCAAAATCACGCAGCACCGTTTGCCTGAGCAGTTCGGAATGCAGTGCAGCCACGCCGTTAACCGCATGGCTGCCCACAGTCGCCAGATGGGCCATACGCACCTTTTTCTCGCCCTGTTCATCGATCAATGACATACGCGCGACACGCGCCTCATCCCCAGGAAAAGCGTTACGCACCTCTTCCAGAAAGCGTCGGTTGATTTCATAGATGATTTCCAGCAGCCGGGGCAGCAGATTTTGCATCAACGGCAAGCCCCAGGTCTCCAGCGCCTCGGGCAGTAAGGTGTGATTGGTATAAGCGAAGGTATTCAGGGTGATTGACCAGGCGTCATCCCATGCCATCTGGCGTTCATCCACCAGCAGACGCATCAGTTCAGCCACGGCGATAGAGGGATGTGTATCGTTTAACTGCGCCGCGAAACGTTCAGCAAACTGAGCAATAGGGGTATGGCTGATATCCATCAGCCGCAGCATGTCCTGCAACGAGCAGGAAACAAAAAAGTATTGCTGAGCAAGGCGTAACCGCTTACCCACTTCCGGTTCATCGTTGGGATAAAGCACTTTTGACAGCGTTTCGGAGACAACTTTTTCCTCCACCGCCTGGTAATAATCGCCAGCGTTGAAGTCCTCAAAATCAAAAGACTCAACCGCTTCACTCTTCCACAGCCGCAACAAATTACAGGTATTGACGCGATATCCCTGAATCGGCACATCGTATGCCACGCCTTTAACCTGGCGGGTCGGAATCCATTGCACACGCAACCGATCCTGCGCATCGGTTTGCATTTGCGTGTATCCGCCAAAACACACGTAAAAGCTGACGTCCGGTCTGACAATTTCCCACGGCGTGCCCATTTTCAGCCATTTGTCGGTACGCTCAACCTGCCAGCCATCAACGATATCCTGATCGAAGATGCCGAACTCGTAGCGAATACCGTAGCCGATGGCCGGAATCTCCAGCGTCGCCAGCGAATCAAGATAACACGCCGCCAGCCGACCCAAACCGCCGTTACCCAATCCCGGCTCCTCCTCCAACGCCAGCAACGCATCAAGATCTTGTCCAAGCGCACGCATCGCTGCCCGTGCCTCATCTGCAAGTCCGAGGCTTAACAGGTTACAGCCAAGCTGTGGCCCGATGAGAAACTCTGCCGATAAATAACAGGCGACCTTCACATGGTGTTCCGCATAGGTTTTGGTCGACGCTGCCCAGCTTTCCAGCATGCGATCTTTCACGGTGAAAGCCAGCGCCATATACCAGTCCTGAGGCGTGGCGATATCCGGATAGCGTGCCTGGCGGCAAATCAGATTTCGGACAACATCGTTTTGAAAATCAGGGTCTGTGGCGGGAGTTGAGGTGGCGTCTTGCATGATTTTGCCTCGCGTTGGCAGACACATCATTACCCCGGAGACCTTATTAGTGAATGGCATCCAGCTGGGTAGCGATGTTAATAATCACCTTAGTCAACAAGCTGAAGGGAGGCAACCGAAGCGAAGGACAAGAATGTTAACGTTTTCGTTGAAATAGCCACTTTTATTAGTGAATTTTTTTTCCTGTTACCCTTTTCGCGCTAAATTGAGATATCGTTATCGTTTTCGCGGTGTTGTTAGGGGATTTGGGCAATGCGTATAGGTTTAGTGGTTCTCGCCGAAAAGTATGACATCGAATTGGCACAACCTCTGCGTGTTGAGTCATTTATTGGAACAGTTCGTACCAGCCATGAGCGTAGTGGCTATATAGAGAACCGATATCCGCCGAGTTACCAGCCTGCCGATAACTTCGCAGGTCACTTCGAATTCGGTTTGAAGTACGAAGAGATCCATCTGGAGTTTTTTGCCCGTCTGTTTGCGGTCGTCGGTCCTGAGCCAATTGAAGCCTGGTGCCGACAGGAGCCTTTTGGCCAGTATGCCAGGCGTACTGGATTCCTGTATGAATGGCTTACTGGGCAACGGCTGGATGTGCCAGATGTCAGTAATGGTAGCTATGTCGATGTGATCTCGCCAAAGCATTATCTCACCCGGACAGCAGTTCAACGGGTGCAGCGTTGGAGGATCAATAATAATCTGCCGGGAACTTCACTATTCTGTCCCCTGGTGCGCCGCACAGCAACGGTCCAGGAGGCATTGCAATTTGATCTGAGCAGTGCGCTGAAAGAGCTGGATAACTCATTTGGTGCCGACATTCTGCTGCGCACCGCCAGCTGGTTAACGTTTAAAGAGTCACGGGCCAGCTTTCTGATTGAAAAGGAAGCCGATCAGGCCGACCGTATCCAGCGTTTTGCACATGTTATCGCTCAATACTGTGGTCGTATTAACGCTCCCCTGAGTGATGCCAGTTTACATACCCTGCAAAAAGGGATACTTGGTCATGATGCTATTGGGCTAGGCCTGCGTCGTTCACCCGTATTTGTTGGCCAGGCAACGATGCGTGAAGATATTGTGCATTATGTTGCTCCGCAGTTTGAAGATGTACCACAGTTCATGACAGGACTTAATGCCTTCGACGAAGCAACGCGTGGCGCTGAGCCGTTGGCCCGCGCGGCAGTTCTGGCATTCGGCTTTGTTTATATCCATCCCATGCGCGATGGCAATGGTCGAATTCATCGGTTTCTCATTAATGATACGCTAATACGAGATAAGGCTATCCCGGAGGGCGTGATCCTGCCGGTATCCGCAACCATCACCAGCTCGCTGGATTTCCGTGCCGGATATGATCGTACACTTGACGTCTTTTCACAGCGGTTTATGCAACGCTATTCATCATCATACCGATTTGGTGAATTAGTCACTTATCAGGATGGCACTCCCAGTAACTTCTATTTTGATGATTATGAAGATGCACGCTTCGCCTGGCGTTATCCGGATTTAACTGAACACGTCCTGTATATCGCACGCGTCGTACAACACACCGTACGCAAAGAAATGGCGGATGAAGCCAGAGTGCTGGTGATTTTCCAGCAAGCCCAGGAGAGGCTTAAAGAAATCCTGGAAATGCCGGACCAGGATGCAAACCGTATTATTCGCTCGCTCAAAGAGAACGGTTGGCAGGTTTCCGGCAAATTGCAAAAGCAATATCCCGTCCTGGCAGATGCTGGCCGATCGGAAAGGATTATCAATGCAGTTCGCTCGGCCTTTGAAGAAGGGAATTCTGCCAGTAATGGTGAGTGAGGTGTATACATGGCCCTTAACGTACAGTGAACTCTTCAATAACCAACGGCATTTTATGAGGAACTCATGAACTTCAGGCATGAACTGCTGAACATGTTGCACAGCGCTCCCGAATCGCGTATTTCGCTGGCAGAGCAGCTTGAAGTCACACGTCCCTACATCACCAAACTCACCAATACCTTGCTGGCAGAAGGGGTCATTGAGCAGACGGAACAATTGAGTTCGGGCGGTGGACGACCCAGAACACTGCTGGCAGTGCGCAAACGTCAATACTTCAGCCTCAATATCATGGTGCGCGAGCTGACGGTGGAAGCAACCATCAATGATTATCACACGGGCGAGCTGGCTCTGGCTGCGGAAACCATGACGTTTGACGCGCCGGTCACGCTGAAATTATTTATTGAAACCGTGCAGGGGTTAGCAATCCGTCTGTGCCGGGTCGCCGGTATTGAAGCCGTACGCCTGAAACACGTTGGCATCGCCCTACAGGGCGGCATTGAGCAGGATACCGGCGTGGTGAAATGGTGCCCGGCGTTTCTTGAGCGCGAGATCGCCCTGAAAACACAATTGATGGCGGCCACCGCCATCAGTGTTGCGGTAGTGAATATTGCCTGGTGCTCCAGCTATTTGCTGGCAAAAACGGGAAAGCTGAAGGGATCGTGGATCGCGTTGATGCCCGGATTGGGTAGCCTCGGCTTTGGCTACTATATCGATGGCAAACCGGTGTTTGGCGATAACGGTTTCTATCCCGAAATTGTCCATCTCCCTTATCCGGGTGGGCTGGAAAAAGCGTTTGCTTTCAAAGGCAAACCCGATGATCAACAGATTGCCGCCAGCATCGATGCACTGCTTTTTGCCATCCACTGCACGGCACCGTTACACAATATTAAGCAGGTGATTCTGACCGGTGAATTTTTTGATGATGTCCCTGCTCACTTTATCCCGCACATTGCCGAACGTCTGGCCAGCCATCCCAGCCAGCACATCAACACCATCCAGCTGCGCTACCTCAAGACACAACGCTTTTACAGCATGAAAGGATTAGTCCGACTGAGTTCGGATGCCATAACCCCGTTGATTGGCTGATTTTTGTGATCTGAACATCATTCTGCCAACGTTCTTTTTACTTTGTTTCCTTGGTTAACTAAGTTGGAAGTCCATCATTAAATGGCAAACCCACAGGAAACAGATGAAACGTCATAACAACAACATAGCCCTGCCGGTACTTACCCTGGCGGCGGTTTTGATCACGCCTTTCAACGCCCTTGCGGCAGAAACCGTTCAGTCTATCGCGGGAAAAACTGTGCCATTCCAGGCGAAACCACGAGTATTCGTGTTATCCGATATCGGTAACGAACCCGATGATCAGATGTCACTCACGCGTTTTCTGCTGTACAGCAATGAAATGAACATTGAAGGTTTGGTCGCCACCACCTCGACCTGGCAACGCAGTAAAGTCAGCCCGGAGATGATGGAATTGGTGGTGGGACATTATGCCGAGGTGCAACCTAACCTGCTGAAACACAAGCCAGATTATCCGAGTGCTGCCACGCTGAAAGCGCTGATTGCCGCTGGGCAAACGCATTATGGGATGGCCGATGTGGGAGCCGGGAAATCGACTGCGGGTTCGTCCCTGCTGGTCAAAGCCATTGAACGCTCCACAGACAGCAAACGCCCGTTGTATATCAATCTGTGGGGCGGCGCTAACACGCTGGCACAGGCATTGACCGACCTGTCAGCCAGCCATCCGGCTGACAAGGTAACGGCGCTGACGAAAAACCTGATCGTCTATTCCATCTCGGATCAGGACGATGCCGGGCACTGGATTCGCATCCATTACCCGGAGATCACGTACATCGTTGATCCTTCCAGTCAGAAAGGTGAGGATTATGCGCGCGCGACCTGGACCGGGATTAGCGGCGACCGTTATTACCGCAACGGCGCAGGTGCAGATTTCACCACCGTTTCGCAATCCTGGCTGGACAAGAACATCCGCAGCAAAGGGCCGATGGGCAAGGGTTATCTGCAATACGCCTTTATCATGGAAGGAGATACCCCGGCATTCCTCGGGTTGATTCGCAACGGGCTTAACAGCGACATGAACCCAGGCTGGGGCGGCTGGGGCGGGCGTTACATCGTACGTACGCCACAAAACGAACCGCATCCGATCTGGACCAGTGGCGGTGACTTTTTCCCCGGCAACCCGAATGGTGCCGATACGGTGACCGGTGCCGATGGGCAACAATATACCTCCAATCAGGCCACCATCTGGCGCTGGCGTGAAGCCTTCCAACACGATTTTGCGGCACGCATGGACTGGACCATCAAAGACTTTCAGCACAGCAACCATAATCCGCAGGTGGTGGTAAATGGCTCATCAGGGCAGCAACCGCTGTTTATCAAGGCGAAAGTGGGCGAAACCCTGCACCTTGATGCCAAAGGTACGCAAGATCCTGACGGCGATACACTCAGCTATAAATGGTTCGCCTATCCTGAAGCGACCTCGGCCATTTCGCAGCAGATCGACATCAAGCAAGTTCAGGGGGTGCGTGGTGAAGACTATCTGAGTGCTCCGCCGGTTTTGCAGGTGACGAAAGAGAACGGAAATCAGGCGGAGATAAAAATCCGTAATCCGGGTACGGAGCACGTTATTCTGGCGGTGACCGATAGCGGGACGCCGTCCCTCACCTCGTACCGTAGAATCGTGGTAGAAACAGAGTAAGCAGGCATTAAAAACGTCACGGGAGTATTTATGAAAGGACTGGATGAATTAATTAATCGCCAGGAACCTGGCTGGGACAGCGTACAACAATGGCTAACTGATGCCACTAACAGCGTCGATGTTCTGGTTAAGGATAACAACCTCGCCGCACAGGCTTTAATTGACCTCCAGGTAACCACACGCTCACCGCTGGGCGCGGTCGTTTACGAAACCGGTGGCATGTTAATTGATGGGGGTTGGTTGCGTATCCTGGGTTCTGGTCATCCAGAATTACCCCGCAATCCTGCCGTCTGGACACGATTACTCTCCCAACGCCACGCTTTTCAGGCCCTGTTAATCGCTGATGATGTATCGGGTGGTTTTTTCGCCCTGAATGGCGGCGGGCTGGGCAAAGATCAGGGGGGGATATACTACTTTGCACCTGATTCCCTCACATGGGAAAGCCTGGGCATTGGTTATTCTGGCTTTCTGGAGTGGGCATTCAACGGCGATCTGGCTACGTTTTATCAGACGGTACGGTGGAATGGGTGGCGGGAGGAGATCTCCTCGCTCAGTGGAAACGAGGTGTATAGTTTTTTCCCTTTCTTGTGGACCGAACCGACATTGCCAGTGACGCAGCGTAAACGTTCCCGCGTGTCCATTGAAGAGCACTGGGCGCTTTCTCACGAGCTGGCACAGGACCTTAGTCAGCAGCAAATCTGAGGGGTTTCGCATTCAGTCAGAGGGGGGTTTTGGCTCCTCTGACTGATAAATCAATGTTTTTCTGCCGCGTTTGCCTGCTTCTTGCTGGCAAGATGATGACCCACCACACAGCCAACCGCAGCACCGATAATGGCATGATGCTTGAGGTGCCCGACCGCGGCACCGGCAGCCGCACCTTTCAGGCAGCCTTCTGCCCGCGCCTGGGAAGTGACGGACAACAACAGGCCCAACGTGACAACCAGCATCGAAAGTTTACGCATGTAAATGTAGTCCACTGAAAATTTGATAAAAATGGGTTCACAGGATAGCGCGCTCAATCCTAATGAATAATCAACGGGTTGAAAGATAGATCTGCATGTTGGGACCATCCAGGAAGGCAGCGTTATTGGTGTGCGGAAAACATCGCTGCGAGCATATTCACGATTAATTCGGCACATTTCCCATCCGGATCCCGATCAGGATCAAACACGGAGACCGTCATTCCACAACACAAAGGATTCAGCAGCAATGGATAACAAATCTTCTCCAGCCAGAGCGGATCAATTCCCGGACTACCGGGAGAATCCACCGCAGGCATCACGGCCTGATCCAGCACATCAACATCAAAATGAAGCCAGAAACGTTGTTCGGGGCGAGTATTAATCAGCTGGTTTATGGCAAAAGTAATCTTCGCGACACCTGTCTGGTGCGCAGTGAAGACATCAATGCAATGGATTTGTGTCTGTGCAATATCTGGCCAGGCAAAATCAGCATTTCGTGACTCGCGTTCACCCAACTGTAGAATCTGTTGCTCCGCCACCAGTGGTCCAATGATGCCCGGCCACTCTGTTAACAGGGGTTCCCCGCGCCCGGTAATCAGTGCCAGATCCATTCCTGCCACCGCCCCCAAAGTCCGAGTGGGATCATAATTGCCGGGATGGCGAAAATCGCTGTGACCATCAATGTGAATGAGTGAAACGGGACCCGCACGGCGAGAACCCGCCAGCGCGCCCAGCAAAATAGAGCAGTCGCCACCGATAACCAGTGGGAAATCTCCCCGCCTCTGGACATCGTCAACTTCGGCTGCCAGCCGCAAACAGAAATCGCGAATCGCATGTCCATTGCGTATCCGCGTACCGGGTTGTGCATCAGGGAAATAATCCGGCCGTGATAATGCAGTCACAGTATTCACGTTCAGCCTTGTCGCCAGACCATGCGCCATTAATACCTGCGGTGCGCGCCAGGTGCCAGGAATATGGCCCGGATACAACGGTCTGAGTCCGAGATTGCACGGAGCCAGCAAAATATGCATCAAAAGCCTCGCGTCAGAAAAACAATTTCGCCATCTGATCCACTGTGGCCCACAGGCATAGATTTGTCATTGACTAACCCAGGTATAAAACACGCCAAGGAGCACCGACGCTTCATTGCGCCGGAACACAATCGGGCTATCTTCTGTGTGCTTATCCAACCAGATGTAGTCGGCACTGACCAGCGCGCCCCAATTTGGGGTGAACTGGTGACTCCATGTCAGGCTGGTGTCAGCACCATAAAAACCTCCGGGCGCATCATATTGCGTGTAGCCTGTGCGTCGGCTTTGTCTGGCGCTGACACCATAGAAGGTATTCATATAGCGACGGTCGCCGAACAATGCCGCCGTACTCAGTGCCACCGTATCCGTATTGGTCTGAAGCGGGATCAGGGTGGCGGAAGTCTGGTAATTCGTCCCCTGACTGTCACTCAGCGGTAGGGTCGCTTTGCTCTCCAACGTCAGCCAGGGGGTTATTGTCCAGCCAACCGCGATGGCCGTGTTGACCGACGCTTTAATATTTCCCATACCTTTCAGTTTGTCGCTGCCATCGCGCCAGTTCGAATTCTGTTCTGAACGTCCGAGGTTATAGCCCAGCGTATGTTCCAGGTAAAACCCGCTGTCACTTTGCAAGTCATAGCCCAGACCTTTCTGTGAATCGAAGAACAATGCGCCATCCCGCGCCTGTACCAGCGGCATCACCTGCCAACGGCGTTTATCCGATCCGCTGTAGCGAGGAAGGTTCTGCCCTACCGCCCCCACGGTAAGGCTCGTCTGTGCGGCCCATCCCCCCATCATCGGGCCTGTAAAGGTAAAACAGACCATATACAACTTCAGTTTTCTGGATATCATTGGGACTGCTCCGTACCTGTCTCATTAACGTGCCGTTGTCGCGGTGGCCGTGTATGCCAGGTGAATATACGGAGGCAGTATCAGTAAACTGTCAGGGATTTATGAAGAAACGGTCAAGGTGTCTGAATGTCCGGAAAACGAATACTGATTATCGAAGATGATGCGGACGCTGCCGATGTACTGGACGCGTATTTACGACGGGAAAACTATGACGTCTTTGTGGCAGACAGCGGTCCGGCTGGTCTGGAGATGAGCCAGCGTCTGCACCCGGACCTCATTCTGCTGGATGTGATGCTGCCGGGAATGAAGGGTACTGAGGTACTGGCAGCGATACGGCGCAAAGAGAACACGCCGATTATCATGGTCACTGCGATGGGCGATATGCCAGATAAAATTGGTGCACTGCGTTACGGTGCCGATGATTATGTGGTCAAACCCTATAATCCCGGTGAAGTGGTGGCACGCGTACAGGCCGTGCTACGCCGTGCCACGCGAGAACCTGAAGTGCAGTCACTGCGCTGGCAGGGTCTGGAGGTGGACGCCGCCATGATGACGGCCAGTGTCCGGCATGACGAGGGCGATCTCGCTACCCTTGAGCTGACGCCCACGGAGTTTAGTCTTCTGACCACATTGATGGGGGCACCCGTGCGCCCCTTCTCACGCCAGACCCTGCTTGAACGCTGTCTGCCGGAGAGTGATGCGCTGGAGCGGGCCGTCGATACCCACGTCTATAACCTGCGCAAAAAGCTGGAAGCTGCCGGTATTTCTGACGTGCTGGTTAACGTGCGCGGTATCGGCTACCGGTTCCGTCAGCCATGAAGACGCTACAGCAGCAGACGCTGTGGCGCTGGATTTGCGTGCGAATTCTGGCGCTGGCGGTCGGTTCCGTGGTGGTTATCGCGCTGTGCATGTGGCTGCGATATACCGTTGAGAGCCTGTGGATACAGCACCAGATGCCACAGGCTCTGCGCGACGAGTTTGCGCTGTTGCGTGCACATCCGACATCGGACCCCGCCCGCTTTCATCAGATTGTCGATGCATGGTGGGGCATCAGCTTCTCCGATCCCTCAATCGCCTCCGCAGACTGGCTGACGGTCGCTATCCTGGTGGTGGTCATTATCCCGTTTATTGTGGTGCTGGGGCTGCGTTCTGCACGGCCACTTGCGGCTCAGTTCAGCCACCTTGCGGCGGCTGCCAGCGCGGTTTCAGAGGGGAATTTCAGTGCGCAGGCTGAGCAGGTAGATGATGCCCCGCTGGAGCTGGGCCGCTTTACCCAAGACTTCAATACCATGATGCAGCAACTGGCACGCTATGACCGTGAACTGCGGGCGTCCCATGTGGCGATGGCCCATGAGCTACGTTCGCCCCTGACGGCGGCCATTGGTCGTTTGCAAGGCATGATGGACGGCGTATTTACCCCTGACCACCGGCAACTGTCGATGGTCATGAAACAGCTGCAACTCCTCAGCCGACTGACCGATGAATTGCACCTGCTGTCGCTGGCTGATGCCGGTCAGCTAAGCCTGAATAAATCGGTAACGGACCTCACCGTATTGTTGCGCGAGCGAGCAGCTTGGCTGGCACCCCAGGCACAGGAGGCGGGCATGAAGTTCAATATCACCTCTGACGCTTCCTGCTTCTGCGAAGCTGACCCGGTCCGTCTCGGACAGGTGGTGACCATTGTGATGGAAAATGCCCTGCGCTATGCGGCAGAGGGTGGCGGGCTGACGGCCCTGGCCCGAAAAACACCGACCGGGTGTGAAATGGTTTTCTGCGATCGTGGTCCGGGCGTGCCCGCTGATTTTCTACCGGTCATGTTTGAACGCTTCGCCCGTGCAGAATCATCACGGGCGCGCCATTCCGGTGGCAGCGGACTGGGCTTATCCATTGCTCGCGGTATCTGCGCAGCACACGGTGGCAGCATTCACGCCATTCCAGGCAAGGACCAGGGGCTGGTGATCACCATAACGCTCCCCGTTGGAAATATCCGCGCATAAATTTTCCGTCTTGACAGGTTCCTGACAGAACGCGGGGGTAAATCCTGACACTGTTGCGGTTGAATGGCCGTAATCTTGTTCAGGAACACTGCCATGACGGAAAACCTTTCTGACCTGCCCGACTGCGCGCGGCAGGTACTACGCCACCTCTTTACTCCCCACCGGCTGACCCTGCTGGGATATTGCATACTGGCGCTACCTGCCGCTCTGCTGCTTACCGCCTGTGGCGGCAAGTCTGATACACAAGCGGCAGCGCCACCACGACCGGTTCGAACCATCACAGCACCACCGCCATCACGCACCAACATTTTCTGCCAGACCGGTGAAGTCCGCCCGCACGATGAAGTGACGCTCGGGTTCCGTCTCGATGGCCGTTTGCTGACACGGTTAGTGGACGTGGGGGCGAGTGTGACCAGCGGACAACTACTGGGTACACTGGAGAGTGGTCCTACTCAAAACCAGCTCGACAGCGCGCTTGCCGCTGAGCGTCTGGCAACGCTCAGCCTGAAACGCATGACAGCGTTAATGCCCTCCGGTGCTATTGCTCGTGTCCAGCTTGATACCGCCCGCTCAGACTGGCAGGCCGCCGTCTCCCGCCGCGAGAGCAGTGAGGCCGCGCTGAAGACCGCGCGTGAAGATCTGAGCTGGACACGTCTGACCGCCCCGGCTGCGGGCGTGATCACGCAGGTCAACGCGCAACCAGGACAGGTGCTCAGTGCCGGACAACCGGTGTTGACCCTCGCGGTCAGCAGTGGTCGTGACGCCGTCATTGACGTGGCGGATCCGCAGATGTTTTCTCACCACACCGGCTTATTCAGCATCTCACTGGTGAACGACCCGTCCGTCATCGTCAGTGGCACCCTGCGTGATATCAGTCCGCAGGCGAACCCGCAGACGCGCACCTGGCGCGTGCGCATCAGCCTCAATGACCCACCGCCCAACATGGCGCTGGGGGCAAGTATACAGGTCATGCAGTCTGGAGCAGGGCCAGCCATGATTGCACTACCCGCTTCGGCTCTCACCTGGACAGCGGGGAAACCGGCGGTCTTCGTGGTTGACACAGCCTCCCACCAACTGGAACTGAGGCACATCACGCCTGGTGGCTATACCGCCAATGGTATCCTGGTGTCTGCGGGTGTCGTGCCGGGAGAGGCTGTGGTGATCGCTGGCGTCAGCAAACTACGACAGGGCGAGACCGTCGCCTTCGGGGATAATGTTGAATGAGCCAGCCATCCTCACCATTCACCTTTAACCTGTCTGCGTGGGCGCTGCATCATCAGCAGCTCATCGTCTTCTTGATGCTGCTGGTCATGGCAGCAGGCATCATCAGCTATCAACAGCTGCCGCGTAACGAAGACCCGGCTTTTACCATCAAAACCGCCGTGGTATCAGCCTCATGGCCTGGAGCCAGCGTGCAGGATACGGTAAATCTGGTCACCGACACGCTGGAGAAAAAACTACAGGAAATTCCGTATCTGGATTACGTGGAAAGCGACACACACGCCGGTCAGGCGGTGGTATTTGTTAACCTGCGGGATGATACCCCGCCCGGACAGGTGGCGGGGATCTGGTATCAGGTGCGCAAAAAGATGCAGGATATTGCCACGTCGCTGCCGTCAGGCGTGAAGGGGCCGTCAGTTGATGACGAGTTCGATGACACCTTTGGCACGCTGTACGGATTTACCGCCGAGGGATTTACCTCGCGGGAACTGCGCGACCGGGTGGAGGCGATCCGTCGCGAGCTGATGTCGCTGCCGGACGTAGGTAAAATCCGTCTTATCGGAGAGCAGGAAGAACAGCTGGTGATCACCTTCTCTCCACGGCAGATGGCCGGCATGGGGCTTGACCTGCAACAGGTCAGTGACGCGCTAAAGGCACAGAACATCGTCGAGCCTGCCGGTACGTTGCGCACCGACCACGAGCAAGTGGCCCTGCGCGTCAGCGGCGCGCTAACCTCGGCAGAGAGCTTGCTCAACGTCACGCTGTACGTCAATGATCGGTATATCCCCTTGAGCGCCATTGCCACCATCCGACGAGAAACGGCTGAACCACCCGCACCGGTTTTTCGGGTGAACGGCCAGCCCGCTATCGGTCTGGCCATTTCTATGGCTGCCACCGGCAACATGACGAATTTTGGCCAGGCTCTGAACGCACGCATGCTTACGCTTAGCCAGCAACTCCCGCACGGTATTGAGATGGTGAAGGTTGCCGACCAGTCAGCCGTGGTCGCCAGCGCCATCGGTGGGTTCATCAGGGTCCTGGCTGAGGCGGTGGTTATCGTGCTTGCCGTGTCGTTTGTATCGCTTGGCCTACGCGCCGGTCTGGTGGTGGCGGCTGCAATCCCTCTGGTGCTGGCGCTAACCTTCACCTGCATGATGTTTGCCGGTATCGGCCTGCAACGTATCTCGCTTGGCGCGCTGATTATCGCACTCGGGTTGCTGGTGGACGATGCCATGATCACGGTGGAAACCATGATTTCTCGGCTGGAGGCTGGAGACTCCGCTCGGGACGCTGCCACGCATGCCTTTAAGACGACGGCATTCCCGATGTTAACCGGTACGCTGGTAATGATTGCCGGATTTATTCCGGTGGGTTTCGCCGCCTCAAGTGCCGGGGAATACTGCTTTACGTTGTTTGCCGTGATGTTGATTGCCCTGCTCTGTTCCTGGGTGGTCGCCATCCTGTTTTCGCCGCTGATCGGTGTGTGGATGTTACCGGCAAAATTGAACGCGCTGGATCACAGCAGCCCTCCAGGCAGACTCAGGCGTGGCTATCAACGTCTGCTGCTTACCGTTCTGCACCACCGGACACTGACGATTGGGGTTGCCGTGGGGCTGCTGGGCCTGGCGGCATACGGTGCAACCTTGATGCAGGGCGAGTTTTTCCCCGCTTCCGATCGGCCTGAGTTACTGGTTAGCCTGACGCTACCCGCTAACGTCTCTCAGAGCGAAACCGGGCGTCAGACCGCACGGCTGGAAAAGGCGCTGATGCACAATCCGAACATAGACCACTTTTCCAGCTACGTAGGTTCTGGGGCCATCCGCTTCTACCTGCCAATGGATGTTCTGCTGGCAAATGAAAACATCGCCCAGTTGGTTATCGTGGCGAAAGACCTCCCCGCACGTGACCGGCTGAAAAAACAGCTGGAAAACTTGTTGGCTAAACAGTTCAACGACATCACCACCCGCGTCTCCCCACTGGAACTCGGCCCACCGGTCGGCTGGCCGGTGAAATACCGCATCACCGGCCCTGATTATAAGCGGGTGCAGGTGATCGCACAGACGCTGGCGTCAACGCTTGGTCACAGCCCGTACACGCGCGAGGTCAACCTCACATCCGGGGAACCGGAGCGAACGATCACCCTGAAAGTTAACCAAACGGCCGCCAGGGCGGCGGGAGTTTCTTCGCAAAGTATCGCGCAGATGCTCAATACCATCTGGTCCGGTACGATCGTCACCACCCTGCGTGACCGCAATCGTCTTATCGACGTGGTGCTACGTGCCGATGACGCGGAGCGTCAGGATATAACTACGCTGTCCGCTCTGCTGTTGACGAATGACCAGGGGGAAAAAATTCCCCTCAGCCAGGTGGCTACACCTGCATGGGGAGTGGATGATCCGGATATCTGGCGACGCCAACGCTTGCCATATATTTCAGTACAAACCGACCTGGCACCGGGGATGCGTGCTGAGACCGTCTCACAACTGCTGCGACCGGCCGTGAACCGCCTGCGTGCCACGCTGCCACCCGGCTATCAGATAGAAGAAGGTGGTGCGGTTGCCGAGTCGAACAAAGGCAACAGCTCAGTGTATGCCATGCTGCCGTTAACGCTTGTCGTGATGCTGGTACTGTTGATGATCCAGCTACAGCGTGTCTCACTGATGTTGCTGGCCCTGTTGATGGCACCCTTTGGGCTGATCGGCGTGGTGCTGGCAATGCTGCCAACCGCTACGCCAATGGGATTTGTCGCGCTGCTGGGCGTTATCGCCCTGGCGGGAATGATCATCCGCAACGCGGTCATTCTTATCAGTGAAGCGGACCACAATCTCCGTCACGGGATGTCCTGTGAGGCGGCGATCATCACAGCAGCACAACACCGGGCCAGGCCGATCCTGCTGACCGCCTGTGCGGCGATACTTGGCATGCTGCCGATTGCAGAACAGGTATTCTGGGGACCGATGGCCTATGCCATTATTGGCGGGTTATGTGTTGCCACCGTGGTGACCCTGACGGTTCTGCCCGCGGCGATGAGCCTGGTGATGCGCAAGGTGACATACCACTGATTCCCGCCATATTAAAATGGCGCGATAAATCGCGCCACGCATCATCCGTAGGTGCGCGTTGTATCGCGCAACTCCCAGATTCCTGGTCCGGGAAAGCAACCGCTTTTTTGCCGTTTTGCGAACAAGTTCATGTTCTTGCCTTTCCAACATAAATTATGGCCAATACAAATTGTAATCGATTACTTTTTATGTAATTTGTAATCGATTACTTAAAAATAAGGCTATGAAAAATGATGAGAAAACTAATGGTACTGGCTGGTTTGGTCACGTCACTGGCTCTCCCCGTTACCCAAGCCACCGCAGCCGGTGTGGAGAACGAAATCGCGCTGCAAATGTATACCCTGCGTAATGTTGGCACCCCGGCTGAACAGTTTGCGATGGCGCATAAAGCAGGCTTCAGGCATGTGGAACTGGTGGGGACGCACGGGTTGGATGCGGCGCAAATGAAATCGCTGTTGCAAGACAATCAACTCACCGTCACCTCAGCGCATGTGCAACTGGCGGCGCTGGAGCAGGATTATCAACCCACCGTGGCGTTTAATAAGGCGATCGGCAACCACACCCTTATTGTGCCGTGGATTGAGCCACAGGATCGCCCGGACAGCCAACAAGGTTGGATCGATTACGCACAAAAGCTGGATAAGTTAGGGGCGAAATTGCGCAAGGACGGAATGCAGCTGGGATACCACAACCATAATTTTGAGATGAAGAAATACGGTGGTATCACCGCGCTTGAAATCATCCTCAACCACACAAAACGCGATAACCTCAAGCTCGAAATGGATGCGGCCTGGATATCACGCGGCGGCCAGGATCCAGCCCGTCTGCTGCAAGCCTATCCGGGCAGGGTTTATGCTATTCACGCCAAAGACAATGCCGGCATCGGGGTACGTGATGATGAAATGAATTTTGCACCGCTGGGTGAAGGCCTGCTCGACTGGAAAACCATTCTGCCCGCCGCCAAAGCCAGCGGCGTGCAATGGTTTATCGTTGAACACGATCTGCCGAAAGATCCGTGGAATATCATCACCACGTCACATCAGAATCTGCGCGCGGCACTGGAAAAACTACCGCACTAAGATTCTCAGGTACTGGCACGCACTTCGAGGTGCCAGTCCATCATCACCCTCTCCGCCGGGGACTCCGGGTTATCGATCTTCTCCAGCAACAGGGTAAAGGCTTTGCGGCCAATATTACGTGATGGCTGCACGATGGTGGTCAACGGCGGCGAGACCATTTCCGCCAGTTCGGTGCCGTCAAAACCCGCTACCGCGATATCCTGCGGCACCCGCAGACCGGCCTGTTCAATCGCCGACATCGCCCCTGCCGCCAGCGTATCGGAGACGGCAAACACCGCGTCCGGACGCGTTTCCCGTTGCAACAGTTCTTCCATCGCCTGTTTCCCGGCATGGAAACTCAGTTCACTGGCGTAGGTGATCGCCTGCCAATCCCGGCGATGTGCCGCCAGTTCCAACTGATAGCCTTGCTGGCGAAGCTGAGCATACTTATAGCTGAGATCGTGGTTAAGCAAGGCAATGCGTTGACGACCACTCTCGGCCAGATGACGTACCAGCTGACGCGAGGCATCAATGTCGCTGATACCCACGCAGGAAACATCCCCGGCATCAGCATATTCGGCACACTGCACCCAGGGTGTGGTGCCAATCAACTCGGTTAGTTCTGGCAAAGTGGTGAAGGCATCCATGGTGATCACCCCATCGACAATTTTGCCAGACAGCAATTGCAGGCTGGAGCGCGAGCGGTTGATATCAGAACCTGAGTTGCACAGCAGAATGCGATAACCGTTCCGCTCGGCCTGCTCCTCAATGCCTTTGACCAGCTCCGCACAGAAGGGGTTGGAAATATCAGACACCAATACCAACACCATCGAACTGCGTGACGTGCGTAACTGGCGTGCCAGCAGGTTCGGTTGATAGTTGCTCTCTTTGATTGCCTCCAGTACTTTTACCCGATTTTTTTCCTTTACGGTGTCGCTGTTATTCAGCACGCGCGAAACCGTGGCAACGGAAACGCCCGCCAGCCTGGCGATTTTTTGGATGGACATGTTGGCAATATTTCCTGCTGAGAAACTGATGGCATGCAGGCTACCATAAATACGTTAGCCCGGCATCGACCGGGCTAAGACGTCATCACGTGACCGACATCCAGCGCTGCTGCTGATGACTTTGGACGATGGCATCGACAATCGCCATCACCTGCGCGCCATCATCGAAGGTAGCGAAGGTTGCCGTACCACGGGCAGGCATCTCCCCCTGCTGCACTGCGGCGTAAAATTGTTGCATCATGGCGCGAAAGGCGTCCGGCCAGCCCTCAATATGGCCGCCGGGGAAACGCGCCCGACCGGCAACATCGGCGTTCATCAGTGAAGGATCGTCTGATAACAACTGGTTAGCCTGATGCCGGTAACCCAGCCACAATTGCTGCGGCGTCTCCTGATCCCACGCCAACGAGGCGGCGCTGCCATTCACTTCAAGGTTGAGACGATTTTTGCGCCCGGCAGAGACCTGCGACACGCTGAAACAACCCTTGCTGCCATCGTCAAAACGAAACAGCACAAATCCCATATCTTCGGTGCTGACGGCGCGATCTTCATAGTTTGCCTCCTGCTGCCCGGCACTGAAGGTGGAGGCAGCATTAAGATTAGCTTTTCGCGTCGGCCAGACGATCGCCAGGTCGGCCATTACCGCGACAATTTTACGTCCGGTAATAAACTGAATGGTGTCACACCAATGTGAACCAATATCGGCCACCGCGCGGGACAGACCACCCTTACCAGCCTCCACGCGCCAGTTATAATCGGTCTCCTCCAGCATCCAGTCCTGCAAATAGCTGCCCTGCGCCGCAAACAGCCTGCCCAAATCCCCCTGACGCAACATACTGGCAGCCTGTTGCACCATGGCAAACTGGCGATAGACAAAACTGACGCCATGCACCACGCCTGCCTGAGTCGCCAGCTGTACCAACTCATCCGCCTCCTCAAGCGTCATGCACAGCGGTTTTTCTGAGAATACATGCTTACCGGCCTGAATAATCTGGCGGTTGATCGCCGCGTGCAGATGGTTCGGCGTGCAGTTATGTACCGCCTGTAAACCCGGATGACGCAAAAACGCATCAACATCGCTATACGCATGCGGGACATTGAGCTGCGCGGCACGCGTCTCGGCGCTGGCCTGATCGCTATCGCAAATCGCCACCACCTGAACATTGCCGAGTCGGCGCAGCGCTTCAATATGTGCCGGACCAATAAAGCCGGTGCCAATAATACCGACGTTAATCATTTCAAGCCCCTCCCGTCAGGCCGAGCTGGGCGCGGACGCTGGCGTGCGCATCGCTGCCTGCGGCAAAATCATCAAACGCACGATCCGCAACCGGAATAATATGCCGACGGATAAATTCCGCCCCCTCACGCGCGCCGGTATCCGCATCCTTCAGACAGCATTCCCACTCCAGCACCGCCCAGCCTGCATAGTCGTACTGCGCCAGCTTGCTGAAAATACCCTTGAAGTCGATTTGTCCATCACCGGGGGAACGAAAACGCCCGGCCCGATCGATCCAGCGTTGATAGCCGCCATATACCCCGCTACGTCCATTGGGTAGGTATTCGGCATCCTTCACATGAAAGGCCTTAATCCGCGAGTGATAAAGATCGATGAATTGCAGATAATCAATATGTTGCAGATGAAGATGACTGGGATCGAACAGGATATTACAACGTGCATGGTCATCCACTGCTGCCAGAAAACGTTCGAAAGTGACGCCATCATGCAGGTCTTCACCCGGATGCAGTTCATAACAGACATCAACGCCATACTGGTCAAAAGCATCCAGTACGGGCCGCCAGCGACGCGCCAATTCGGCAAACGCCTCCTCGAGCAACATCGGGTTGTGTGGAGGCCAGGGATAAAGATACGGCCACGCCAGTGAACCCGAAAACGTCGCATGAGCTGTCAGCCCCAGCCGGGCCGAAGCGGCTGCCGCCCGTTTCACCTGTTGTGTCGCCCAGTCGGTACGTTGGGCAGGGTTGCCGCGTACCGCTGGCGGCGCAAAGCCATCAAATGCCACATCGTGTGCCGGATGCACGGCAATCAGTTGCCCCTCCAGATGGGTGGATAATTCGCTGATCGCCAGACCATACTGCGCCAGTAAACCCGTCACCTCGTCACAATAGGTCTGACTGGTTGCTGCTTTTTCCAAATCAAAAATGTATGGATGATTACAAGGGATCTGCAACGCCTGGTATCCCAACGCGGCAGCCCACTGCGCCAACCCCTCCAGCGAGTTATAAGGTGCCTGCGCACCAATAAACTGCGACAGAAAAATTCCCGGACCTTTTAATGTCTGCAAAACCACCTCCCAAAAAATCAATCACGATACTTAAACGAGAACAGGAAAATAAAAGCGATAACGGCAGCGGCAATCGCCGGTATCCACCAGAACATGGCCCAGTTCTGCGCAGATACCTGACCCGCCACCAGATGGTTGTAAAGTGCACCCGAAATTTGCGAGCCAAGCAGCATGCCAATACCGTAGGTAAACATCACCACCATGCTTTGCGCCTGACCTTTCACTTTCTCGCCAGCGACGCGGTCGGTGTAGATAAAGCCCACCACAAAGAAGAAGTCGTAACAGACGCCGTGGAGCAGAATGCCGAGCCAGATCAGCGCACGTCCCTCTTCACCCATCCCCATGGCAAACAACGCGTAACGCACAAACCAGGCAAACATCCCAACCAACAGCATGTATTTCACGCCCAGACGGCGGAACAGTAGCGGGATCACCAGCATGAAGAAGATTTCTGACATCTGACCGAAAGACATGATGGTGCTGACGTTCTCGACGCCCGCATCGGCTAACCATGAAGCGGTATAGGCGTAGTAGGTGCCCAGCGGAATGGAGATCAGCATGGCGCAGAGGGAAAAGATAAAGAAGTGGCGGATTTTCAACAGAGCAAAGGCATCCGCACAAAACAAATCCCGGACCTTGAACGGCAGACCTTTGGCGGGTGCTGGCGTGTGCGGCAACGTGAGACTGTAAACCGCCAGAACCACCGAACAAACCGCCGCCAGAGAGAAAATCGTCGTGCTCGCGGCAATGCCGGTGACACCAATAAAAATCCCCGCGACGATCCAACCGATGGTGCCAAACACACGCACCACCGGGAAACTCTTCTCACTGCTCGCCAGGCTGTGGAACGCAATGTTGTTGGTTAATGCCAGGGTCGGCATATAGCACAGCGTGTAACCAAACAGCAGCGCGATCAGTAATGCGCCGTTTTCGGCGATCATCGCCTGCGGAACAAACCACAGAATCACCGCTCCTGCCAGATGCATCACCGCCAGTACGCGCTGCGACGGGAAGAAGCGGTCCACCAGCATACCGAGCACGAAAGGCGAGAGGATCGAAGCAATCGGTCCGGCGGAAAACGCATCGCCAATCAACAGCGACATGTTGTGTTGCGTCATGACCAGCCCGAGGGTGACAGACCAACTTCCCCAAATAAAAAATTGCAAAAACATCATCAATGACAAGCGTGGAACCAGCATGCGCTGTGCTACAGCCGTGTTCCCAGAATCTTGTGTTGTAGACACCATATAAGCCTCACAGAGAAAAGTAATCGATTACAATTCACGACGCAATGAAAAGTAATCGATTACAAAATAAATATATCACGCGCTGATCACATTTCTGCATATTGCTGCCCGCTGACGTCACGGCGTTTTATTGATGATGTGAAATAACGAGAATAGAGGGTTTATTTTCCGTGATATAATTTTTCGCAATATCTTTATCTCATCCTTCAGGTGAATAACATGAAAACTGATATCAGAAATCTGGATCTCAACCTGCTGAAAGCGCTTGATGCGCTGCTGGATGAACGCAGCGTCACGCGCGCGGCTGAGCGATTGTCCCTGACCCAGCCCGCTGTCAGCGGGATGCTCACCCGGTTACGTGAATGTTTCGACGATCCGTTATTCACCCGCGCGCAGCGTGGCATTGTACCCACCTTACGCGCGCTGGAATTGGCCACACCGGTAAAAACCATCCTTACGGAAGTTGGGGAACTGTTGAAGCCCCGCGCGTTTGATCCGGCAACCGCCGACATGACCCTCAATATCGCCGCGACAGATTATGCGTTGCGCGCCGTTGTGGTGCCCTTTATGGCGGCCTTACGTCAGCAGGCACCGGGGATTCGCGTGGCGGTGCTACCGGTGAATAACGATCTGCTGCCCATGCAATTTGAGCGCGGCGCGGTGGATGTCGCGCTGATCACCCCTGACACCACCCCTCCCGAGCTGCATGCAAAAACGCTGTATGCCGAAGATTATGTTTGCCTGCTGCGTGCTGATCATCCGCTGGCGCAATCCGGTGTCTTGTCATTGGACGAATTTTGTTCACAGGATCATGCATTGGTATCGTATGTCGGGGGCAGTTTTCACGGTGTCACCGATGACGCCCTGGCGGCACTTGGCCGCTCTCGCCGGGTGACACTGTCGGTGTGCAGTTTCCTGGTGTTACCGGAAATTCTGCGTGTCAGTGATTTAATCAGCGTGGTGCCGCGCAGACTGGCGTTGAATACCGCCGGGTTAAAAATCGTGGCACCGCCGCTGGATATCCCGGGCTTTACCAAGTCCGTCGCCTGGCATGAAAGAACCCATCGCGATCCGGGACATCGCTGGTTGCGAGAATTGTTGTTTGCGACTGCGTTGTGAATCAGTCCACAGGGAAAAGTACCATGATTGATTTTGCCCAATTTAATGACGTCGCAGCGCGATCTAACACCAGCGTCCCCCTCCCCGACGACGTCGCAACCGCCTATGCCGATGGCCTGCGCTACCGCTTATATCAGCCAACCGTTAAAGGCGAGGATCTGGTGATTGTCTATCATGGTGGGGGCGTTAATATCGACGCAGGCTACGATATCCTTGCACGCCAACTGGTGGCTGAAGCCTCGCTGGCAGTCTGTCTGGTGGATTTGCGTGGACACGGCGGTTCGCCGGGAGCCAGAGGGCACGTCTCCTCTCCATCATTAATCTGGCAGGATGTTACCCGGCTTATCGATGAACTGAAAACACATCTACCTTACTCACGCCTTCACCTGATGGGGCATTCCAGCGGTGCCGGGATGCTGCTCAATTACGTTACCCACCAGCCCAATCCTGACAAGGTGAATAGTTTAATTTTAGTGGCACCGGAACTCGGCCCTTTTGCCACAGGGATCCGGCGCGTAAAACCCGCAGTCCCCTTTGCCAGGGTGTGCCAGTGGCCTTTTATTGTAAACGCCCTGTCACGAGGATGGCTGTTGGGTCATTACCCCGCAGTGCAGCTGAATTTACCTGCAAGAGCCGATTTCGTGCATCGCTACAGCGTCAATATGGCAAACGCATTGACGCCGCGCTACCCAGCCAAACAGCTGGCTGCATTGCCCTTACCGACACTGATGCTCGCGGCTGAACACGACGAACTCTTTGACCCGCAAGCCATGTCCGCTTTTGCGCATCAGCATGGCAACGATAATCTTAACTTCCGTGTTATGCCGCACAGTACGCACCTTGACTGTATTTTTCAGGTACAAGAAGCTGTACGCCAGCATATTCTTAGCCTGCATCACAACCAGGAGGAATAGATGATTTCGAAGGACAATGCCGAGCACTACATCTGGGGGGAGGGATGCGATGGCTGGTATCTGGTCAAGCGCCAGGACATGTTGGTGATTCACGAAAAAATGCCGCCACATACTCAGGAAAAAAGGCATTATCACTCCGTCGCCAGACAATTTTTCTTCGTCGTGAAGGGCGTGCTGACCATGGAACTGGCAGGGAAAAAGCAGGAAATTTCTGCCTTGCAGGGTATCGAAATTCCCCCAGAAGCAAAACATCAGGCCCGAAACGACAGCGATGACTCAGTAGAATTTATCGTCATCTCTCACCCCACGACACGCGGCGACCGTACCGACCTGCCATGAACATGAAAAATGCTGCCCGCCTGAGACAGGAGGCAGCTTGTGGTCGTGCGACAGACGGTCACTTTTCAGCTGCGGCAGCCAGAGCCGCTTGCACATCAGGTCTCTTACCAATGTGCTTCATTGAACGTTACGTCACGGCAGGTTGCAATTGGCGTAACAGGTAGATTTTCGTTGCCACAGACACCAGCAATGCCAGCGCCAGTGCCCAGACGAATACCTGCATCATGGCCTCATAACTTCCAGTGCTTTGTCGCAGCAAAGAAGAGACTGAAGATCCGGCTAATCCCGCCAACGCCCAGGCGGTTAACACATATCCATGAATAGCACTGACCTGACGTGAGCCAAATATATCGCCAATATAGGCAGGTAACGTGGAAAATCCGCCGCCATAGCAAGTCATGATCAACAACAGAACGATTTCAAATAATAAAACATCATGCAAACCAGGCAGCAGCCAGAACGCCAGAATTTGCAGAATGAAAAAGATTATGTAGGTATTGGGGCGACCAATAATATCGGAAAAGGATGCCCACATAATTCGGCCCAGCCCATTAAATAACCCGATCATCCCTACCAGTGATCCTGCGGCGACTGCTGATATACCTGTTGCCTCCTGAGCCAGCGGAGAAGCCACAGAAATTAAGGCAATGCCGCAAGTAATATTAATAAACATCATCAACCACAACCCGAAAAAACAACGCGTACGGACAGCTTCATTAGCCGACATTGGCATAACACCCCGCGCAGGTAATTTTCCCTCTTTTATATTCAGACCGGCAGCTTGCCCGTTTTCCGGCGGTAACTTCAGACAAGATGATGAAATCAACATGATGATTGCATAAACCATCCCCTGCATGAAAAAGGTCTGAGAGATACCTATCGAGGCTATGAGGAGACTCATAATCGGTCCACCTAAAAAAGCCCCAAAACCGAATCCCATAATTGCCAGACCGGTTGCCAGACCACGCCTGTCCGGGAACCATTTCATCAGCATCGACACCGGGGTGACATAACCCGTTCCCAGACCGACGCCCCCCACTAAACAGGCAAACAGTAACACCCCTAACCGTAGTGTATTGTCAGTAACCATATCTGACGTGGCAAAGCTTGCTCCCAGCAAGCCAGCAACCCATAAACATGTTGAAATGAAACCCGAAAAGCGAGGTCCGCGCCGTTCAACCACATGCCCCATGATCGCCGCAGAAGTTCCCAGCACGAAAATAGCCAGACCAAAGGGAATCCCTGCTTCAAATTCACTCCAGCCAAAAGCATCCATAAACGGTTTTTTAAACACACTCCATGCATAGACTGAACCCAACGATATATGGATACCCACAGCTGCGGCAGCAATAACCCAGCGATTATTCATGATAACCTCTTCATCAACATTCCATGATATTAAAATTATTCCCTGATGACGCTTAATTAAGATATATCACCACCTCCCTGTTCGTAACTATAAGGAGTTTGTAAATCCACTTCAATTGAGCGTGCAAAATAAACAGAGAAATATCAGGTAGAGGTTGCCATGAGGAATTACAGAGGAAAATCCATAAGCTAAAGTAATTCTGATCCATACGCTGCATGCCCGGAAGATAATAACGGGATGACGGATACCCGATACAGCTAACCAATCACCATCGGGCACCGCCAGTTAGGTTAACTATTCTTTACCGAGATAACCATCCATATAGGTTTGTGCGACGGCCTCCGACATATTGTTGCGCCAGCGTGGTGATAAACTGGCATCATCTTTATACTCTTTGCCAGCAAATCGCGACGTTCCACTGATTGATTTTATAAACTCATCGCTGTGGAAATAGCTGACCCGCTTTTGCGCATCTGCACTGGAGACACCCTGTGAGCGATCTTTTTTGCCCAGTTGCCAAAACTGTTCAAAAAAAGGTGTTGCCATGCGGATCGAATCGGCTCTGTTCATCATGAAATTGGGATCAGAATCTTCAACCGTATAGACGAATTTAATCGCGTGGCGTTTGGCGCTGGTGTCTGTCTGTGCACAGCCACTCAGTAACAGGAGGGATAAAGCAGCAATACTCAAAATACGTACATTTCCATTCATTTAAAAGCGTCCTTTTTACAAAAATCATACTTTTCATTAGATTACACAAAATTCTCTGGGCTAAAAACCAGCACCCGAAGGCGCTGGTCGAGGTCAACCAGGCGGCATCACCTATAGTCATTCACCACCTTTTCACCCTCTTCCGTTAGCCTGACCTCGTAGTAGCGTGACATATCCGTCGGCGAGGCAATGAATTCAATCAGCCCCGACCGCATCAATGACGCCAAACTCCGGCAGGTAATATCCCTTCGTTTGCATACTTCAATTTCAAAATCACATTTCATTTCCAGCCCGATGGCTTTATCACCTCGCAGCCGGTGTTTCGTACCACTTTGCATACGACGCAAAGTAATTAGCTTTGCCTGTGAAATTCCCATGCCTTCCCTTCCCCTGGATAAGATCAGTACTTATGAATGACTGCTAAACGAACGGCCTTGCGCTTTCAGACCATTTCGGTCCAACGCTTTTTATCAATTCAGTGGGGTACTCCCACATAATAAGAATATCGAAAAGGAAATGTAAATATTCCGTAAGGAAAATTAAGACTGGATTATGTGTTATACAACCTTTACTGCCAGCAAAAAATCGCCGCAAGGCCCGGTATGTACTGTAAATCTGGCAGTGGCTATCGTCACTACCAAATCTGGTAGTTGCTTTATCGGGCGAAATTCGGGCGGCATCTGGCAAGACTTTTGATGCCAACTTCTGTTGATATCCGTCGCGGTAACACGAGAGGGAGGGTCCGATTGCGCAAAGATGTATCATAAAGAAATCTGATGTGTTTATGGTATTAGCGCGAACGCGTTCACATCACCGCAATGATTTGGCCTCTGTCGGCTGAAATAATAAAATCATGACCGCTCAAAATATAATTATGTCGTCGCTCATTACTCCCGGTTAATAATTATTGCAGTTGAGTATATTCCTCTTATCATCCGCACCCCCTGAACAATAAACCAACTGTATAATAAGGAAATAGTATCTATGGAGAGACCCCGTTCCCGTAGACATTTGCTGGCCACAGCACATCCTTTTAAGTGTTGCGTTAATAAATCAGCTATTTTTCAATCACGTCTTGCAGAAAGGGAGAGAAACATGGGCCGTTTTAGCGGCAAACGGGTACTGATTACAGGCGGCACCAGCGGGATGGGCCTGGCCGGGGCGTTACGTATCGTCAGCGAAGGTGGAGAAGTTGCCATTACCGGTTTGAATCAGGAACGTATCAGGCAAGCTCGCGAGCGGTTACCGGCTTCGTCGCTGGTGCTGCATAGCGATGCCGCGAACGAGCGAGACATTGACGCGCTCGGCACCGCAATAGAAAATTGGGGCAACCTCGATGCGCTCTGGTTAAATGCCGGTTACGCGGAAGTGGGCCCGCCAGAATCGGTGACAGCCGATGCGTTTAACCGCATGATGAATGCTAATGTGCGCGGGCCGATGCTGCAACTTGCCCGCCTTTCTAACTGGCTCAATCCTGGCGCATCGGTGGTAGTCACCGCTTCCTCCTCAGTGTATGAAGGTGCCGCAATGACCAGCCTGTATGCTGCAACCAAAGGCGCCGTGGTGGCGATGGTCAAGAGTTGGGCAGCAGCACTTGCGGAACGAAATATCCGCGCCAATACCCTGGTCCCCGGACCGATCGAGACAAACTTTCGTCATTTTATGCCGGATGAGGCACGACAGCAGTTTGAGGATTTTGTGGTGGGTCAGGTTCCGTTGAAACGAGCGGGTACGGCAGCAGAAGCCGCGGCCGTGGCGTTGTTTTTATTATCTGATGATGCGGCTTATGTTACCGGTAGCCAGTATGCGGTGGATGGTGGACTGGTGCGCAACTGACGAGCTCTCAATACGGAAAAGGCGCGATTAATCGCGCCATTACGATCTCGTAGTTAACGTCAGCCCAGCAGCTCTTTGCGGACGATTTCGGCACC
Source organism: Pantoea sp. X-Soil-TKNS-1211 (assembly GCF_059730495.1). Taxonomy (NCBI): domain Bacteria; kingdom Pseudomonadati; phylum Pseudomonadota; class Gammaproteobacteria; order Enterobacterales; family Erwiniaceae; genus Pantoea; species Pantoea sp. X-Soil-TKNS-1211. The sequence continues at coordinate 25,689 of NZ_AP035957.1, read as the reverse complement.
CGCACTTAACGCATTCAGCTTGCCTCTGGCAACCTGACGAGGTAAAGGCGTCATGCCGCAGTTGGTGCAAGGATAGAGTTTGTCGGCGTCGACAAACTGAAGGGCTTTGCGTAACGTATCGGCGACTTCCTCTGGCGTCTCAATGGTATGGGTTGCCACGTCAATGGCCCCTACCATGACTTTTTTACCGCGGATCAGTTCAAGCAGATCCATTGGAACATGCGAGTTATGGCATTCCAGTGAGATGATATCGATGTTCGAGGTTTGCAGTTTGGGAAACGCTTCTTCATATTGCCGCCACTCTGATCCCAGCGTCTTTTTCCAATCCGTATTGGCTTTGATACCATAGCCATAGCAAATATGAACCGCAGTTTCACATTTAAGCCCTTCAATGGCTCTTTCCAGGGCGGCAATCCCCCAGTCATTCACCTCATCAAAAAAGACATTAAATGCAGGCTCATCAAACTGGATAATATCGACACCCGCCGCCTCTAACTCTTTGGCTTCCTGGTTAAGAATTTTGGCAAATTCCCAGGCAAGTTTCTCACGGCTTTTATAATGTCCATCATAAAGCGTATCAATCATCGTCATGGGACCTGGTAAGGCCCATTTAATGGGTTGCGTCGTTTGCTGACGTAAAAATTTGGCATCTTCGACAAAAACTGGCTTTTGACGAGCAACCTCACCCACGACGGACGGCACACTCGCTTCATAGCGGTTACGAATTTTAACGATCTCGCGCTTCTCAAAATCAACGCCACTGAGATGTTCAATAAAGGTCGTGACAAAATGTTGGCGTGTTTGTTCGCCATCACTGACAATATCGATACCGGCTTTAAGTTGATCGTCCAGGCACAGACGCAGCGCGTCTTGTTTGCCGTCAATTAATTCCGCATCCTGTAATTTCCAGGGTGACCAAAGTGTCTCAGGTTGTGCCAGCCAGGAGGGCTTGGGTAAACTGCCAGCAGTCGAAGTAGGTAATAATTTTTTCATCACAGGTGACCTTGTACTTTCGGTTAATCAAAGAACGGCATCAGCAGACCATTGCTCAAGAACAGTTTGATAAGGTTTGATAAAGTGCTGCTCAGTAAACTTTCCCTGTTCAATAGCCAACTGGCTACGTTCTTCGCGATCATAAACAATTTGCGTTAAGGAATAATCCTGATGCTTCAGGCTTGGCTGGTAGCATTTTCCTGCCGCGGAGTTCGCATTGTAAATTTCAGGCCGGTAAATCTTTTGGAACGTTTCCATTGTGCTGATGGTGCTGATCAGCTCAAGGTTCGTGTAATCACTGAGTAAATCACCAGAAAAATAGAAGGCCAAAGGCGCAACACTGTTCGGCGGCATAAAATAGCGTGCCTGTAATCCCATTTTATTAAAATAATGGTCAGTCAGGGACAGCTCATCTTGCTGGTATTCAATGCCCAGCACCGGATGCTGATTTCCGGTCTGACGATAGGTGTTTTTACTTGAAACACTCAGGCAAATAACCGGTGATTTATTAAAATTTTCTTTGTAAGCATCGGAAATCAGGAAAGCCTTAAATATATTCCCATGTAGATTGCCAAAATTATCTGGCATACTAAATCCTGATTGGTTTTTATTGTATTCAGGCAGCACTACACTGAAGTCATAATCCCGCACATAAGAAGAAAAATTATTTCCTAAAATGCCGTCAATGCGTTCGTTAGTTTTCTTATCAACAATACTGGTTTTTAGTATTTCAATCGCTGGGAAGGTTGCATCGACGCCGATATTCAGCTCAGCAGAAATTATCTCAAGCTCAACAGAGTAACGATCGCCATTGGGGTTATCCCAATACACCAGAGAATTAAAACGGTTGTCAATCATCACTAAAGCGTTACGCAAGTTCTCCTGGCGTTTCGCTCCTCTGGCCAAATTAGCAAAGTTAGTTGTTGCGCGCGTATTTTTCGAGGGGTTGTAATTTTCGTCGAAAGAAATACGCTTAATAGAAAATATAAAATCTTTATTCATCGCAATCTGGCACCCTGATTTCTGAGATAAATACTGAATGAAATTCCCCCAGCTTTCCTGTGCGGTTTTCTCATTCAGTATTTTTTATCTGGCTTAATGTAGATAATGCATATTTTATGCCAGAGCCTTTGGACGGTGAAAAGTGATTTAATTTCAATACATCATGAGCCATGTTCATGATCAGGTGAGCGATCAAGAACGGCGCACCATTAACCTTATAAATCATATAGTTATATAGAAACTAACTGACATGGTAAATGCGTTCATTTGCGGGGCGAGTGATGATACACCCGTTCGTCAGGCAGAGCACTTATCTCACCGCTGTCCATATCGCCAAGCCCGTAATTTTGGTCGAAATGAATGACAAATCTGTGCTGTTTGACCGTCATATGAATGATACCCAGCTGCCGCTGGTGATTACCGACTCTGTCACCCCCACCGCCGATTTAGTCGAACGACTGGCACGCGCCAATCCTGACGAGATTTATTTTCTGGGTGGGCAGCCGCGTTTATCACCCACCAAAGACCGCCTGGCGGGCTTTATGCAGGGACTGGAGCGCGCTGGCGTTTCGCCGCGCCCGGAATGGATCATTCACGGCAACTACCACCCGAGCAGCGGCTATGAGATGTTTGCAGCGTTGTGCGCCCGGTTGGGGCGTCCACCAAAAGCGTTATTTACCGCCGCCTGTGGCCTGTTGGAAGGGGTGCTGCGTTATATGAGTCAGCATCATTTACTGACCAGTGATATCCGGATTGCCAGCTTTGATGATCACTATCTGTACGATTCACTGTCCGTGCCGATCGACACCGTCGCACAGAACGTACCGCGCCTGGCACAGGAGTGTTTCTCAATGCTGACCCAAATGATTCAGGGACAGGATCCGGCAGAAAATCAGGTGATACTTCCCGCCACCTTGCGTGTACGTTCGGCGTAATGGCGGGACCCAAACCGTCGCGCGCGACGGTTCGTTTATTTAATTTCAGTCACGAAGTTTTCACGGCTACGACGGACTTTTTGCAGGTTGACCAGCCAGTCACCTTCAGCCGCGCGATAACCCAGCGGCAGAATGATCACGCTACGTAAGCCTTTCTCCTTCAGGCCGAGGATCTCGTCCACGGCTGCCGGATCAAAACCTTCCATCGGCGTGGCGTCGACTTCTTCAAACGCCGCCGCAATCAGGGCGCTACCCAGCGCGATATAGGCCTGGCGCGCTGCCGCCTGGTAGTTCGCCTCAGTACCGCGCTCACCCACGATACCCAGCAGCATCTGACGGTAGTTTTCCCATCCTTCATTACGGAAGCCACGAACCTCATTGGTCAGATCGAACATCATATTGACGCGTTCCGGCGTGATGTCATCCCAGGCGGCAAACACCATCAGGTGAGAACAATCCGTTACCTGTGCCTGATCCCAGGCGACCGCGCGAATTTTGGCCCGGATGTCATCATTGGTAATGATCATCAGCTCAAACGGCTGTAAGCCACTGGAAGTTGCGGTTAAGCGCACCGCTTCAATAATGCGTTCCAGCTTGTCTTCAGGCACCACTTTGCTGGCATCAAATTTTTTGGTCGCGTAGCGCCAGGCAAGTTTTTCATTAACGATCGACACAATGTTTTCCTTTTGGTGTGGGAGAAAGCAGGCAACGGCAGCCACTCCGGCGACGCTAACCTGCAAAACGCGGTTGATGTTAACAGCACACCGCCGTTCCGTCTGAAGCAGAACGAGCTATAGGCCACAGGGGCAGGTAGACACTGATCCTTCCGGCGATCATTACTGCGATACATCTCACATTTGCATGAAGTACCTGTTGGGCCTGTTCAGATAACGTGTTGTATGAACGACAGAAAATGATAAACAGGATTCGATAACCCTAAAAATACAATAAATTAAGATACTGAAAATAAGAGGGCATGGATAATGCTCATGCGATTAAACAGCCCCAGAAGGGCTACACCTTTACCTCAGCACAGCATTTGTTAACTGATTTTTTTGATGCTGTAGATAATACAATCAAAGAGTTAGTAAAATAAGACGCATAAGGTGGTCTATGAAAGCCCTCATCGGTGTCATCTCAGCAGAAAAACTCCGTAGCAGAATGCTGGCTATGGCAAAAGGTGAATACAAGCCACAACCTGATGAGCCAAAAATCTGGTTTGCATCGCTTAACGCGCTCGGTCAGGTACTGAGCAATGAGAATATCAACCTGCTGCGACTGATTAATCAAAACGCCTCTCAGACCATCACTGAACTGGCTAAACTTTCTGGGCGCCAGGTCAGTAACCTGTCAGTCACACTTAAGACACTCGAGGGACACGGTTTTGTCAGCTTGCACAAAACTGGAAATAAAACGACGCCAAAAGCGCTCTTTACTGATTTTGAAATCAGGGTAGATAGTGACTTAATCGCTCCGGTCTTTGCAGCCTAAATGGGCTACTTCCCCAGACACAAATGCCAGCGTTTACCGTCACTGCGCAGTGCCGTCACGCTCAGGGGATGAACATCGATAGCGTTAAAAGCACGGGCCGGCGCGCCCAGTAGGCTGACCACCATCGCCCGAATGATGGCTGAAGACACCACGGCACAATGCTGCCCCCGTTCGGCAACGCGCAACGACAGCCATGCCTCACAGCGGGTCATCAGTTGCTGGAGAGATTCTCCATCGGGTGGTGCCTCGCCTTCGATCCAGCGCATAAAAACATCTGGCTCCTGCGTCATCACTTCCCGGATGGCTAACCCCGCCCAGCGCCCATAATCGGGTTCCACCAGCGCGGTCACCAGCTCCCCGCTTAGCCCCAAAGCCTGGGCGGTCTGGATGCTCGCCACGTCTGTCGCAGTCCATATTTTATTGTACGACCCGCAGCCGTTACACCGCTGCGGCAAAGCCTGCTCGCACAAAGGATCATCCGCGGGAAAACGTGATTGCCGGTTTGCCAGGGTTTCCCCCTGGCAAATCAGTTGCAGAATGGCAGGCATAATATCAACGCACATCCGCCAACTGGCGGAAAGCAGGCCGCTGCACAATCTTTTCGGCAAAAGCACCAAACAGCAGCCCCATCACACACCACATCGTCAGTTGGCTGCCTATGGCACTCAGGCGAAAACGCCACAACACATCCGCCGGGAAGCTGGCCGGAACCTCATTAATCGTGGGCATCAGCAGACAAGCAACGATCATCATGATGCAGCCTGCCACGCAGCCCCACAACGCGGCATTCCAGGCACCCAGACGAGGTTTCAACTGATGCGCACTCCACGCCGCAGCCACAATGATCACGGCGGAGATCAGCAGCATGACAAAGTAGAGGCCGGTCCGATAGCCAATGGTGGACGGATCCCCGACCGCCGGTGGGTTCGGCGGATATTTCAGGCCCGGCATCAGGCTCATCACCAGAAATCCAGCAATCGCCAGGGCCAGTGCCAGCGCACGAGGATGCGCCGGGCCAGTACGTTGCCAGCAAAAAGACCAGATCAGCGCCAGCGCGCCCCCCATTGCAGCGCTGAACAGGATCATCCCGCTTAGCAGACCAACACCAGACTGCGTCTGACGACTAAAGACTTCCCCATCAGCCTCATCAGGGTGATGACCATTCTCCGCAGCAGCATGCTGATGCGAGTGGGAGAGCTGTTCTTCAATAGAAATTGCCCGATCAACCTGCGGCTCACCAAAAATATGGGCAAAACCGAAGGTGATGATGCCCGCCAGAATCCCGGCCATCATGCCCTGCAACAGGAGTTTTCCGGTCATAGACTTATCCTCAGTGGCAGGGGAAACCCAGCAGATGCCGGGCATCATGGAAATACTCATGGACCTGGTTGCCGGAGAAGACGGCAGTGGCCCCCTGTTCTGCGCCGACAAAATAGACCGCCAGCAGCACCATTAAGGTGATGAATGCGGTCCAGGGCAATAATGTGGTGAGCGGGATAGGTGCAACCTGAACCTGGCTTGATATCGCTACGTGACTCATATGAATTCCTCTTCTCTGGCAGTTAATCATGAAAGTTCAGGGGTACGGGCGGCCGGGCTGACCGCCACCGGCACCCGCAAGGTCGGGTGGTGATGGCTGTGCGCGGGCGGACAACTGGCGTTACTGAGTACCACCGGCATACCATGTGGGGTATGCAGATAAGCCTGACGCCATTCTGTTGCGCGTTGTGCAATGTCGGCTTCTTCGGTCATTTCCAGCGACAAAATCATCTTTTCCGCCGCCGATACCCACTGGCGGTAATAAGCATCATTGATGCTTTCATCCGCCCGTGCCGGTGCCGCGTTGATTTCACGGCTGAATACCTCCACCCACGTCTTCCAGCTGAACTTGCCAGCCTGATGCAGGTGAACAATCAGCGAAAATACCTGGGCCTGCCACGGATGCTCAAAAGGAGCTGCGTCGGCATCATGGCCGGGGATAGCGATCGGTACGTTTTTGCTCATAGAGCCTCCAGATAGTCGTCCCACAAATCGATGCGTACCGTATCTTTCGCAGGTGCATCCGCTCCCCACAATTCAGTGGCGGCAAACCTGACGCTGTAAACGTGTTGTGGATGTTCACCCAGCCCATGTGCCACCGTGTCCGGGGTGACAAACACACCGTGGTCAATCTCAATGGTGCCGACTTTCCCGCGCGCATAACGCGGCAGGCGGGTGTGACCGGCAGGGTTGAGGTTTTTTGCTCTGACCTGATCTCCGACGCGGAATCTGGCTGCCACCTCTTCATTCACCCTGGCAGAAGCTCCGGTGCTGACCACCGCCTGCACCATATCCGGACGCAGCACCGCTGTGTCAGCGCTGGCAGGCACGGCAGCGGCTTTGCCTGCCAGTTCTTCGCGGGTGATCATCCCTTTCTCCAGCAACAGGGTCTCAAACGCATGCATCCAGTGTTCGTAATAGCTTTCTTCCAGGTAATGAGCCGGATTCATCCGCTCAATCGCATGTCTGAACATATCGACATTGAAGTGGCCGCCAACAAACAATGAAGCAAACAGCGAAAAGGCCCGGCGTTCCCATTCATGATGGAAAGGCGGTTCGTTTGGTTCGGTAATGACAGCACCCATACCGTGCATGCCGCCCAGATCGTGTATCCCGTTCATCGGTGTCTCCCGTTAATTGCTGCCAGGTTGTAATGCCACGCCGGTGCCAATCATCGCGTCACGCGTCACCAGATCGGCGAGCTGATCTTCACTCCAGTCCTCCGTTCCAGCCGGTCTTTCTGGCAGAACCAGATAACGCAGTTCAGCACTGCTGTCCCACACGCGGATTTCGCGGTCTGCGCCAATCGTCACCCCGAACTCGGCCAGCACACTGCGCGGGTCGATCACAATGCGGGCACGGTAAGGCGCGGATTTGTACCATGCCGGGGGCAAACCCAGTGTCGGCCAGGGGTAGCAGGAACAGAGCGTGCAGACCGTCACGTTATGGACCTCTGCGGTATTCTCAACCACCATCATGTCCTCGCCCTGCACCCCGGAAAATCCCAGCTCGGCGATTGCCTGAGTACCATCAGCCAACAGGCGCGCTTTGTAATCAGGATCGCTCCAGGCTTTTGCCACCACCCTGGCACCGTTACGTGGGCCGATGCGGTGTTCATAGGTATCAATCAGTTCATCCATGGCCGCCGGGTCCACCAGCCCTTTCTCAATCAGCAGTGACTCCAGTGCTTTCACCCGCAGAGCGATCTCTGCCGGGGGTTCGGTGTGTTCATGGTCATGATCGTGTGCCATCGTGTTTCTCCGTAAAGACAGTGGGTTAATTGCTTACAGCTGTTTCCAGTCACCGCTGGCTTCAAATGCGGCAGCAGCCTGATAAATTGTGCTTTCGTCGTAGTGACGCCCCACCATCATCATGCCCACCGGCAGACCCGCCACCAGACCACAGGGCACGGACATCGCCGGATGACCGGTGACGTCCAGCGCAGCGGTATTGCCAATCATCTCGAAGGCGCGGGAGATATACTCGGTGATGGAGCAACCGGGTGCAGGCAAGGGTTGAGCGGTGATCGGCACCGTCGGCATGACCAGTAGGTCAAAATCACCCAAGGCGCGGTCATAGTCGGCACGCGCGCGACGGGCGATATTCTGCGCTTTGGCATAAAACCGGCCGTTGTAACGCGTCAGTCCGTACTGACCGATCAGCATGCAGATTTTGAGTGAAGGAGAGAGCGCGTCGGCGTGGTCACGCCAGGCGGCATGTTTATCGAGCAAAGCAACGTCGTACTGCCCTTCCCAGTTAAAACCCATGCCGTTACCGTGCATCATTTGTACGGTCAGCCCTTCACAACCAATCGGTGACCATAAGGCCGCCGCAAGGCTATGACCCGGCACCGAGATTTCGCCGACCACGGCACCCAGGCTTTCCAGTCGGGCCACCGCATTGCGCACCTTAAGAGCCACTTCAGGCTGCAAATTGGGCAACTGGAAACCTTCGGTGAGGATGCCAATTTTCAGCCCTTTAACCCCTTTACCGAGTGCAGCGGTATAGTTGCCACCGCGTGACATATATTGCCGAGGGTCGAGGCCATCCGGCCCGGCCATCACTTCCAACATCAGGGCGTTATCCGCCACCGTCGCAGTGATGGGGCCTGCATGATCGATGGTGGCTTCAATCGGCATGATGCCGGTATAAGGCACCAGCCCGTGGGTGGGTTTCATGCCATAGGTGCCGCAAAACGCCGAGGGGATGCGAATGGATCCCCCCTGATCGCAGCCAATCGCCATGTCCACCTCACCAGTTGCCACCAGCGCCGCGCTGCCTGACGAGGAACCACCCGCACTGTAGCCCTGCCGCCACGGATTATGTACCGGAGCGGGATCGGAGGTATGGCTGCCACCTGACAGGCAGAAATGTTCGCAGGTGGCTTTGCCAAGAATAGTGGCACCGGCATCCAGTAAGCGGGTTACCACCGTGGCATCAAACAACGGAATATGTCCTTCCAGCGACGTCGCCCCGTTCATCATCGGCACCCCAGCCAGGGCAACGTTATCCTTGAGGGCCACGGTTTTACCGCTCAGACGTCCCTCAGCTGCGCCTTTGACTTCGCTTTTGTAATACCAGGCATTCAGCACATTTTCCTCTCCAGCCGGACGGTAGCCCGGCTGGCGTGGATAGTTGACGGGCGGAATTTCATCCGGCAGCCCGTCGATAAGGTCATAGGCATCGAGATTGGGTTGCATTAGCGCCAGATATTCAGCCGCCTCCTCTTCACTGAGTTGCAGATGGAGCAGGCTGGCAAGGTGATGCAGTTGCGTTACATCCGGACGTTCAATAGCCATCATTTTTTCCCTGATTTAAACCATAAACGGTGTGAACCCTGACCCGAACATAACGTGCTTGTTGTTTGTTCACATGGTTGAGACGGACAAACTCCTGGTCAGGAAGGACAATCTCAAAACACACGGGCGTAGCGCAGATTCAGGCGGAAATCTTCGGCTGCGCCATTTTCGACGTGCAGATCCCTGCCCAGCTGGATCTGGAACTGGTCGCGTGGCGTGATAAATTTGGTGGCCGTCAGGCGGACGTTGGTGGTCTGGCTCTGGTTATCCTGCTCTACGCCGTCGATACGACTCTCGCCGCCCCAGGTCTGCCCGAAGCCGAGTCCCAGTGAGAGCGTGGGGTCAGGCATATAGCGCCCCATGATCTGCGCAGCCCATGAGTTGTCCTGCTTCAGACGGGATGACGCCGTGCCGTAATCGTTGTTGTCGCCGTACCAGATGGCGTCCCCGACCAAATCCAGCGCCCATTTTTCGCCGAAGAACTTCACCCAGGCGGCCTGTAGATCCACCTTCCAGCGGTTCTCACCCAGATTCAGCGCGTCGTTATGGTCATAGTTCCCGGTCGGGACATAGAGATAGGGGGCAAAACCGAAGATATCGCCACCGCTGTTTAGCCGGATTTTAAGTGGGACGGTCAGAATCAGGTCGCCGGTGCCATTGGCTGAACCCAGTGAAGCCGCATCGCCACTGCCAAAAACCCGACCGAACGGCAGCAAAAACTGGGGATCGAGCGTTGCCATCTCGCTGATCTGCACGGTATGCAATAACCTCAGCATGCCGATATCGGAGGTCACGTTGTAATCAGAACTGACTTTGTCGCCGTGAGAGCGAGCCGAGCCGGTAGTCGCATGCTGGTAATACAGCAGACCAACCGTCGTACCATCGGGGAACTGGCTATAATCGCCAGGCGCAACTTCAACAGCAAACGCCGATGTCGCAGACAGCAGCATACCCAGCAGGCAAAAACGTATTCCTGGCATCATCATTCCTCGGAAAAGGGTGTTGTAGATTGTTATCCGCGCACGGCATCACGCAGCATCCCGGTGTGGGGATGGCAGTTGATGTATTCGAAGGTCTGAAAGCGTGCATCGGAGACCGATACTTCGTGATAAAGCCGGAGTTTTTGCAGGCCGGTCACCACACGAAAGAAAGTGGTAAAGATACGCAGATGGGTGGGATGGGATTCCGCCCAGCGCTCCAGTCGATCCAACGAGCGCCAGAAACCGATATCGTAGGCCACATCCAGCAAGTTGCCGTCGGTGTCGACGTTGCGCACAAAACGGTTGCTGTAGCAGCCGAGCGCCTGCCCTTCATCACGCAGGAAATCCATCCCGGCTTGCAGCGGAGGCAGCATTTCCGTGAAATACAGCGTACGTTCCTGTTCATCCGCTTCCATCCAGTCCTGACCGGAACGGATAAGGGTGATGTTGTCATGGCCCTGCACCACCACCCGGCCTCCAACTGCGGGATCACCAGAAATAATGCGCAGCTCGCCATCAGGTTGCAGCCAGTCCGTCTGGGACGCCGGGATACGGTCGCGTACGGAACCCCAGTAGCCATGCTCCTGGATTTCCCCACTGAGGTTGTCCATCACCGCGCCAACACCGGGTAAATCCTCTTTAAAGGCGTACAGCGTTTCGAACTGCTCAGCTCGGGGAGCAATGATTTCCCGAAAATAGCCAAGGCCATCGTGCAGGCGATCGTCTGATGACCACCACCCGGCAATCTCTGCCTGATGCATCCAACGGCAATACGCAGCAGGATCGCGCCAATAGCCCACCACAATGAAGTTACCGAACCCCTGGTTATCGGTATGGAAGGTCACGTCATGATTGCCGGGGCCATTGTCCAGACTGAAGCTGCGAACGATGTGCTGCATGGCTTTGATCGCGGCTGCACGTTGTTCTTCACGAAACTGCACGCCCAGATAAGCCATCACCACCTGAGTCAGGCTTGCGTCGGCCCGCCCGGCAAACATCGGGAAAGGCGGTTGATAATCGTCGTGCACCCGACGGGAAAGTGTGCGGGGACATTTGAGATGCGTGTCGATGGCAGATTCCATAGTGATTCCCTGGTGTTGTTAAGAAAAATCACCCTCGATATTAAGGAGAAATCGGCGGCTCACCTGGCTGTGGCGGACAACTGCCTGGCTGATCAGGACAAGAGATAACAACGGCTGGTGGGAGAACTGAAATGGTGCAAGATTGCCCTGAGCTGGAGCGTTCTCCACTTTTCACTGGCAGTAACTCACTGATCTGAAAGCCCCCGATGACGATGGCTTAATTATTGCTTTCAGTCAGAAATGATGAGATCCAACAATTAATTGCCACGATGAGGTGTGATTGTGAACAGTACATTTGCTTCCGGTAATGTCCGCTATTCCACCGAACAGGTTGCAGGCCCGCTGCGTTTTGAGTACTGGAATGATGTGATTCTGCGCCACTGCATACCCTCTGATGGAAAACCTCTCTCAGGGACATTTGATGGTGATCTGGGGGTGCGTGAGGTTGGATTGGTCGATATTTGTACCCTCAGCGCCAGCCTCCATTATTGGGAGCGTAAGGCAAAACACTTACGCACCGGACCAGAGGATGACTTATGGCTGGGTTGTTTTCAGGGTGGCTATGGTCAACTGGAACAGGGAGGAAGAAAGGCCAGTCTCAGCTCAACCAATCTGGTGCTTTACGATGCTGCGCAGACTTTCCGTTTCAGCATTGGTGGCAAAAACAACCACTTGATTCGTATCCCGCGACATTTACTGTGCGGGAAACTGCCCGCAGCGGGGTCCATGACCGCCACCGTGCTGGATGAGGCGCGCCCCGGCATCATTCCGCTGCGTGAGATGATCTACCAGGCAGTGCAATCCCCTGAGCTGTACAGCAATCCTCATCTGGCCGGGCGTTTTTCACAAACGCTACTCGACCTGCTGGTGTTGAGCCTGGAATTACAAACGCCGGAGAAAGAACACGCTGAACGTGATTTATACGCGAGGATCAGGAATTACATCCGCAGACATCTCACCGATCCGGCCCTGAATCTGGAGAGCATTGCCCTCGCCCACCATGTGTCGGTTCGCACTGTGACACGCGCCTTTGCCCGACATCAGAAAACCCCGGTGGCGATTATCTGGCAGGAGCGTCTGGAAGCCAGTCGTGATGCGTTGGTACAGGGACGGGTCGCCAGCGTCTCACAGGCGGCTATGGATTACGGCTTTTCTGATTTCTCCCACTTCAGCCATGCGTTTCGCAAAGCCTTCGGCGTTACCCCGCATTCAGTGATGAAACAACAGCGTCAGGATAGCCAGCTGGTAAACCCACGCGATGAGTAATGAATTGTTTTCTTTGACTTAATTGTCATATATAACACTCCCTTCATCAGGTACGAAGGGAAGGTCATGGACAGAAACACGCTAGTCACGTCATTGAAGTTTAAAAAGTGGGCTGATGCCGCTACCCTTGCGGCAATCAGCGTGCTTGACGCATTGGCTGACAGCCAAAAACGCCATCTGATGCTAAGGTTGATGAGTAACATTACATGGTTGACATGATATTCCGGGCAAACATGAACGTGGGAACTGGCTGATAGATTGAACACAACCACTAATCGCTGAAGGGAGCGCTATAACAATGCAGAGTCTTGAAATTGTTGCACGGCTGCTCCCTGATGTGCGTTGCGGGGAAAAACGCCACACTATCCGCTGGCGGGAATGCAAAATCTCGCCCGGCCCGATGTTGTACGTTAATGCCGAGGATGCCGCTGATATGCTTATTGTCTGGGTGACAAATGTGGAGACCATGCCGCTTTCCGCCGTGGCACACCATCTTGGCAAGTCAAAAGAGTGGCCAGACGATGTGTTGTTGGCCGGTATGCGCGAGCATTATCCGGGAATTGAGATCGATTCCGAAGTAGAGGTGATCCACCATCTTCCACCAACATCAGACTGAACGATTAACCTGCTCAATCACCTCAAATTCCTGGAAGACCAGCTCCATCGTTGCGGAAAAAGTCCCTTCGCGTTCAAAGAAACGCTGATGTTCCGTTTGCCAGTATGCGAGGCTCAGGTCGCCCTCTCCTTCTTTTGCTGCCAGTTCTGCGGTGACATCAGCGAAACGCAGCAGGTGAATAGCAGTGATGCGGATAATACAAACTGCATGCCCCTGACTGTCCTCGACCAGAGCAAAGTCACCAATAACCGGAAAGCAGTCGTCCTCTACACATCCAGCCATTGACCCGCAGGTGGCGGTTTTTCTCCCGCTTGCCACCAATGCCGCCAGCTCATCCATCATCTCGGGTGAGTCGCCAAATGACCACGACGATGCGGCGGGGTAGTTTGTCTTCACTTGCTCAAGCGTCATCATCATTTCGTCCATTCTTCTCGGGTAATACGGAACATCAGACTGGGGGCAAAACCTTCAGGATCCATCACTTTCTCCAGTAAAGTCATCCCGGCCTTCTCCAGCACCCGGCGTGACGCCAGATGATTCTCCCGCACCACGCCCACAATATCCGGTAACCCGACTTCCTCAAATCCATACTGAATGGCACGCAGCGAAAGCTCGGTTGCATAGCCTTTACCCCAGGCGTCGGGTTCAAATCGATACCCAAGATTATTGGTATTACGTCCGTTAAACTGGCTGGGAAACACCCCGCCGAATCCAATGACTTTATTGGGGTTAGATTTTTCGAAAATGGTCCAGTCACCAAAACCATGTTGCTGGTATTCAAGCAATGTACGTTCAATAGCCGTGCGCGCATATTCAATGTCTGGATAGGGGCCACGCGGGTTGAATTTGTGCGTTTCCGGGTCACCGTAGATCCTGAATAAATCATCCAGATCATCGAGAGTCGTCCTTCTGTAGAACAATCGTTCCGATTCCCATTGCATCCTTGTTATCCCTGTATATTTTAAAGTTGTCCACAATCACGGTGCATATCTGATGCCAAACCCTGTGGATAAAATTGACCGGCTCGCTTGTGACGACGGTCGGGAGTGTGACGGTTATTTACTGACCACCATCGCGCAGCATCCCGGCAAGCCGCTGCCGACTGTCGGTCAGCACATCAAGTTGCTGATTATTGACCTGTAACGTTCCCAACTGTGGTATGGCGAGGAGCGTGAGATTCTATAACTCCGAAGTTAAGTACGCCAATATTGTTCTTAATTAGTGGCAATGTCAGGTTGGGAAATGTCACAGGCATCCCCTCCTCGCCACACGCGGCGGTAAAACGCGGTATCGCTTTTGTGCCGGAGGATCGCCGTGCCAATGGCATCGCTCTCGACATCAGCCTGCGCGACAACATCACCCTGACCACGGTACAACGTCTGTTGCGCTGGGGCGGAGTCTCGCGTCAGGCAGAAACCAGGCTAGTGGCTAAAAACATTGAACAGCTGGAGATTCGTGCTCCCGGACAGTTGGCCCCGGTGCGTCAGTTGTCCGGCGGCAACCAGCAAAAAACGGTGCTGGCGAAATGGCTCAATATGGGAGCGCGCTTGTATCTGCTGGATGAACCGACAGTCGGAGTCGATATCGCCGCCAAAGCCGCGATTTATCATACGTTACAGCGATTGGCTGATGAGGGTGCCCTGATTCTGGTGTTCTCAACGGATCTGCTGGAACTGCAAACTCTGGCTGACCGCATCATTGTGCTGGCGCGCGGCGAGCAGGTTGCCACGCTGGCGGCACAGCAAACCAGTCATCTGGAAATTCTTTCCTGGACTTCAGGCACAGGATCGCTGACGGAGAAGACAATATGACTGACGCCACCCAATCGGCCCCGGTTGAGCATCCGCGCAAAACAGCTGGACAGCAGTGGCTACAACACGTGTCTCTGCTGCTGATTTTGCTGGTGCTGGCGGTATTTGCCTGGCTCTCACCAATATTCCTGACAGTCATTAACCTCGGCAATGTCTTGCAGCAGACCGCAGTGGTCGGCACCCTGGCACTGGGTTTAACCCTGGTACTCAGTGGCGGTGGCCTACAAGGCATTACCGGCGGCATTGACCTGTCGGTGGCCGCGAATCTCGGCTTATGTGCAGCCGTTCTCGCCAGCCAGTTAAATGCCGGACACCCTATTCCGCAGGCTCTGCTGCTGACTTTGTTAACCGGAGCGGCAATGGGCCTGTTTAACGCGTTAGCGATTGTCTGGCTGGGAATTCTGCCGCTGCTGGCATTCGCTGCTATCACCCTGAACCGTTTCACCGCCTTCGGTCTCCGTTTACAGGCAGTCGGTAGCCATCCGCAGGCAGCGAATGCCGCAGGAATTAGCGTCAAACGTTATCGGGTGCTGAGTTATGTGTTATGCGGTGTCAGCGCGGCATTCGCCGCTATCGCTTCAGTATCGCTGCTGAGCGGCAGTTCACCGGGTGTCAATGACAACCTGCTGATGGTAATTGCTGCCGCCCTGTTAGGGGTGGTGTTCTCGCGTCGTCTGGTCCCAACCCTCGGTGGTGCGCTGATTAGCGCGTTGTTTCTCAGCCTGATCGCCAACGGTTTCCAACTGATCAACGTCTCCAGCTACTGGATCAATGGGGTGGAAGGCGCGCTGATTTTGTTAGTCGTGGCGCTCACCGCGTTGCTGCGTCGCCGTCAGCTAAGGAGTACACAAGGTGTCTGAATTAACCTTTACCAGCGGGACAAAACGTCTGCGACAAGTCGGGCTACTGCGTGCAGCGATGGTGCTGACATTCGCCGTTTTGCTGCTGTTTTTTATCATTAACGCGCCGGGATTTGCCACGGCCGCGAATATTCGCAACGTGCTGCTGAATAATGTTGCACCGCTAGCGATTGTCGCGCTGGCGATGACGCTGGTGACGCGCATTGGCGCGATCGATCTTTCGGTGGGAACGGCCATAGATATTGCCTGCCTGGTGTTGGTCACGCTGGTACTGCATCAGGTCAGTCTGCCGCTGGCGCTGATTGCCGCGTTGCTGGCAGCGCTATTGGTCGGCGTATTCAATGCTTTTCTGGTGACGAGGGTCGGCGTAGAACCATTTCTTGCCACACTTGGCACCTTGTTTATTGGGCAGAGCGTACAGCAGCTGTCATCCAACGGCGGGCAACCTGTTTATCTGCTGAGCCAGAAATTACCTGACGGCTTTACGGCGATCGGTCACGGCACGTTGTCAGGCGTACCGATCCCAATTTGGCTGCTGTTGCTGGTGGCACTTGCGCTCTGGCAGTTACTGCATCGCAGTGCGACCGGACGGTCGCTGAACGTGATGGGGGAACAGGCCAACGTTGCGCTGCATTCTGGCGTGCCAGTCAAACGTCTGACAGCCTTGGCGTTAATCCTGAGCGCATTGATTGCCGGTATCGTTGGTTTGATCCTCGCCGCTAACGTTAAAGCCTGGGTGCCGCTCTCCGGCAATGCCTATCTGTTGAATGCCACCGGCGGATTGATTTTCGTGGTACTGGCGGTCGGCGCATTGCGCGTACGACGTCATTTCTGACGATCATGCAAAACAAGGCGGCTGTTGATGCAACCGCCCTCCCCCGCTTAGCTCCACGCATGACGTGGTGGCGGTGTGCCATTCAGGTAATAATTCCCGACATGGTAGTATTTCCAGCGTACCGGGTCGTGCAACGTATGGGTACGTGCATTGCGCCAGTGCCGGTCGAGATTGAATTCCTGCAATGTTGAACGGGTGCCAGCCAGTTCAAACAGTTTGTTTCCGGCAAGGATGGCAATTTCAGTTGTCAGGACTTTGGCCTCCGCTGTTGCCACCGTAGCGGCAGCGACGGTCTCTTCATTGGGTTGCTGCAACGCCCGATCGATTTCTTCACCGGCGCGCCACAACAGCGCTTCAGCAGCATGCAAACGGATTTTTAAATCCCCTACCGCCGCCAGCGTGAAATGATCATCGGATGCGCGTTCCTGCCCACTATCAATCCACGGACGGGAACGCTCGCGCACAAAGCGCAAGGTATCTTCGATGGTGCCACGGGCAATGCCGACATCCACTGCCGCCTGAATAATCTGGGAAATAGGTCCGGCTGCGGTCGGGCGTTCAAAGGCTTTAAACACCGGGATCACCCGCGACAACGGCGCACGCACATTCTCCAGCAACACGGTACCTGAGGCGGTGGTACGTTGGCCGAAGCTCGACCAGTTATTAATGATGGAAAGTCCCGGGGTGTCGCGGTCCAGCACAATCAGATGCGCGCGTCCTTCATCATCCACCGCGACCACATGGATACGATGGGCCAGCAACGCGCCGGTGGCATAAAATTTTTCACCATTGATCACCACCTCATCCCTTTCCCGAACAAAGCGTGTCTGGAAATCGGCAACGGTACGCGAGTTTTTCTCGGAAAAGGCATTGCCCCAACGCAGTCCGGCCAGCACCTCAGCCAACAGAGTCTGTTGCTGCGCATCAGTACCGTCTTCAAGCAGGTGCGCCACACCCGCCAGATGGTTCTGCGGCAATTGCCCCAGAGCAGAATCTGCGGCGGAGACGATCGCAATCACTTTCGCCACCGTTGTCCAGGAGACGCCAGCGCCACCCCACTTTTTGGGGATCGCCATGCCCCACAGGCCGCTTTGGGAAAAAGCATTCAGCTCATTGAGCGGTAAAATCCCTTCGCGGTCGCGCATTGCGGCTTCACGGGCAAATTCTTCCGCCAGCTGATGGGCAATGGCGATCGCTTCCGCATCATCGCGGATAACATGGGCAGGCTCGACGGGCAGACGCACCGGCGCTTCGGCCAGCTGCGAATTGACCTTTAAGGTGAGGGTTTCATTGGTCGACATGGTGACTCCAGCGGGTTGAGATGTGGGAAAATATTTTCTCATGTCCTCGTTTTGCGCCATATCTCAATTTCGACTATTCAAAGAGAAAAAAGTGTTTTAACACAGGGAGTTAAATTACCTGCCGTAGGGTTTGCTTGTACTAAACATTAATAACCATATGGAATTAGATAATATTATTAACTCTATTACAGTTATATAAAACTTCGCTATTTTGATGCCTGAATTGCATTTCACTTTTCTTTCTTTTCTTATCAGGGCCATCACATGACATTCAAACTGCATAACATCGTACTGCCTTTACTTATGGCGGCAGCTCCCTTTTTCAGCCATGCGGAAGAATCCACCTGGGACCATATCAAGCAAACCGGTGAGCTGCGTATCGGCGTCGCACAGGGGGAACCCTGGTACTTTAAAGATCCGGCGACCGGCGAGTGGAACGGCATTGGCTACAACGTGGGTAAAGTGCTGGCGAAAGACCTTGGGGTAAAACTGGTGCCGGTAGAAACCACCTGGGGTAATGCCGTTGCCGCGCTACAGGCCGGGCAGATTGATACCATGCTGGTGCTCGATCCAACCGATGAGCGGCGTAAAGCGGCTGATTTCTCCGATCAACCGTTTCTCTGGTACGCCCAGGGCGTGTTGATCCGCGATGGTATTCCAGCGGCAAACTGGGATGATCTCAACCGCCCTGACATCAAAATTGGCGTGACGCTGGGCAGCAGCCCGGACCTGATTCTAACCAAGAAGCTGCCGAAAGCGCAGTTGGTGCGTTTCACCAATATGGATGAAGGGGTTGCAGCATTCTACGCCGGGCGCGTCGATGCACTCTCTTATGTCCATCCAGCCCTGGCGTTACAGCAGGCCAAAGTGCATAAGGGCGATCTGATCCTGCCGAAACCCATTATCGCCATCAGCACCGGTGGTGCGCTACGTAAAGAGAGCGACCCGCGCTTTCGCAATTTCCTGAATGATGAGTTCGTTAAAATCTATAAATCAGGCCAGAGCAAGCAGTTCTACGAAGACGCACTGAAGTTACGTGGCGTTGATATCAGTAAAGTCCCTTCGGTCATAAAAGAAGAGTGGAAATAGTCTAACCCAGTATCGGGGCGAGTCTCGTCCCGATATCTTCGCATTGCTCCAGATCGAGCAGCTGCTCAGCAACCATCCTCGCATTCTCAGTCGGCATCTGCGATGACAGGTTAGCGATAAACTTATCAATAATCTGCTGTTCTGACAGCGGGTTTTCTTGCGTGCCTGCGGGATAATCGATGGTATTTCCCGTCAGCATCGCATCCTGCGTCACCACCTCTACACGTGCTGCCGGACGACGATGCTGTTGCATCAGTTGATCAAAATGCGCTTCCGCTAGTACCTCCACCCGATCCGCAAAGTCCAGAATGTCGCCTGAAGTCCGCACCGCATCACTGCTCCACTGATGGCGTGGCACCTTAAAGGCCAGACACGCGATTGCCAGCGGCAGGCTGAATTGCGCATCGGTGCCACTCAATGGCCGGGTATCGGTAAAGAAGTTTGCCAGCAGCTGGCTGGCATAAACCCGCACGTGTTGGATTTTTTCAGGGTCAGGGATTGCAGTCAGCACCTCCTCGAACGATTGCAGTGCAGTATGCATCCAGCGGCAGGTTGGGTACGCCTTAAAGCTGGCATGTTGCAGTTGCCAGACCGACCCAAGATTATCTGTCAACACCTCGGGATTAAACTGATCTGAACCCATCATGCGCCAGAACCCCTGCTCTCCAGCAAGTACATCACGCGGCCCATTGATACCAGCCAGATGCATTTCAACCGCGCGCACGCCAGCTTCCGCCGCAGGCGCATTGTAGTCTTTGAAGGACACCAACGGGCGCTGCTGCCAGTTATATTTGTGCAATGAGGGAATTGGCGTAAGTGAGGCAGCCAGCCCCAGGCAATTCTCCAGCGGCCACACATCGCAACCGCGCAACAAACCATATGCTACCGCCGCGCCCAGCGATTCATGCTGACAGACACCATACACCTGCTGAAAACGTTCAGGACTCGGTTGTTGAGAAAGAATTACCCGGCTATTGATTTCCCAGGCCGCCGTCAAAGCAGTAACAAGCGCTGAGCCCTTTACAGGACTGGAACCTGCCGCCGCCAGCGCGCCAGCCACCAATGTTGCTCCCGGATGTCCCATCCCCTTGCCCGCCACTTCAAAACCGTCATCGTAGTCGAGTGCATTGATGGCGGCAGCATTTAGAAAGGCCGCTCCCGTTGCCGAAAGCGGAGTCCCCCCGTCCAGCGTGAGGCTGTTACCCGCAGCATATTGTGAACGCGCCACCCTTGCACTTATCCGTAACACGTCATTTTCGCGGGCAGCCACACCACATCCCAGGCTGTCGATAAAATGCAGAATCACTTTTCGTTTTAACGCGACTGGTATTGCATCAGGTGTCAGTTGGCAGGCAAATTTTGCCAATTGCCAGGTCAGAGAGTGGGGGTAATTCATAGCCTTCCCGATCAAGTGGTTATAGCAAAATGAGATAATAGGGGCATTTTATATTATTTATTTATCACATTTTCGTACTGCTAAGATGACGCCGTTCTAAAGCACTGAAATTGAATTACGTCTTTTAGGGGTTGTTTCGCATGTCATATCAGTGGGATTTTGCCGCCATCTGGCCATATCGCATGTTGTTGCTTGAAGGGTTGTGGGGAACGATTCAAATCGGTGTGACCAGTATCATCTTCGGTATGCTGGCAGGAATGGTACTGGCGATTATGAAAAATTCGCCACTCCGTGTGCTGCGTATTCCAGCCAAGATGCTAATTGGTTTTTACCGTAACACCCCTGCCATCGTGCATTTCTTTTGGATCTATTACGCGTTACCGGTGGTATCTCCTCTTACCCTCTCCCCTTTCGCCGCGGCGGTCCTCGCATTGTCAGCGCAGTCGGCTGCGTTTTATGCCGAGGTATATCGGGGTGGCATCCAATCCATCAATGCAGGGCAATGGGAAGGGGCAAAAGCACTGGGTATGCCACGGTCTACGGCACTACGTCGCATTATCTTACCTCAGGCATTACGCCGGATGATCCCCCCTTTCCTCGAACGCTCTTTCGAACTGCTAAAGTCCACAGCCCTCGCCTCTTCGTTGGCATACAGCGAACTGCTGTATCAGGCAATGCAGGTCAATAGTCAAACCTATCGTCCACTTGAGGTCTATTCGGTGATTGCCGTGATGTACTTCACCCTGCTGTTAATCATCAGCCAGTGCAGCCAGGTGATTGAGAAACGTCTCGCGGTTTCTGACGTGCGTTAAGGAGATTTAACAATGAACTATCAATGGGATTTTTCCATCATCGGCCAGAATTTCCCGGTGTTGCTGAAAGGACTGGGCGTGACATTGGAACTGTGGCTGCTGGCGGGGATTGGCGGCACATTAATCGGTCTGATGTTGGGGATTGCCAGAACTGGTTCACAGCGTTGGGCCATGGTCCTGACCCGGAGCTTTGTCGAGGTTTTTCGTAATACACCGGTACTGATTCAGCTGATCTGGTTTTACTACGCTTTCCCCGTAATAGTCGGTATTCAGTTTTCCACCTTTGGTGCAGCCGCCCTGGCACTGACACTCTATACCGCAGCCTACAGTAGCGAAATCTTTCGTGCCGGGTTGCAGTCGATTGAACGTGGGCAGTGGGAAGGGGCGAAAGCACTTGGGATGTCTCGGTCAGTAGCATTGCGTCGCATTATCCTGCCGCAGGTTTTCCGTCGCATGCTACCCGCGCTTACCAACCGCATGATCGAACTCGCAAAGGTGACTTCACTGGCATCAATACTGACCGTCAATGAATTGATGTATCAGGGCAGGCTCCTCAGCAGTACTTATTACCGACCGGTAGAGATTTTGACCGTAGTCGCCCTGCTCTACTTTGTCCTGATCTGGCCGGGCAGCTATCTGGCCTCACGGCTTGAGCGCCGCTATCGTCCCCATCCCTAATTAGAGAGAAACTCCATGTCAGATAAACAACCGGTGATGCGTATTCGTGGGCTGCAAAA
This sequence comes from Pantoea sp. X-Soil-TKNS-1211, assembly GCF_059730495.1. Lineage (NCBI taxonomy): Bacteria > Pseudomonadati > Pseudomonadota > Gammaproteobacteria > Enterobacterales > Erwiniaceae > Pantoea > Pantoea sp. X-Soil-TKNS-1211. The sequence continues at coordinate 3,645 of NZ_AP035957.1, read as the reverse complement.
GCAGTTTGGCGACCAGCCAGTATTAAAAGGAATAGATCTTGATATCTACCCAGGGGAGAAGATCGCCATTATTGGTGGCAGTGGTTCCGGTAAAAGCACGCTATTGCGTTGCCTGAATTTTATGGAAATTCCAGATGCTGGCACCATTGAACTTGATGGAGTCGTGCTGGGTGCAACCAACAAAAACAATCAGCGCATCTACAGTGAAAAGCAGTTATGTCAGGTGCGCGAACGAGTGGGAATGGTGTTCCAGCAGTTCAATCTTTTTCCGCATCTGACCGTGCTGGATAATGTCATTGAAGCCCTGGTTTCCGTAAAAAAGATGCAACGCGATAAGGCAAAACAACTCGCCCAACGGCAGCTGGAAAAAGTTGGTCTCAGTCAAAAGCAACAAGCCTGGCCCGGCAGCCTTTCAGGTGGGCAACAGCAACGCGTTGCCATTGCGCGAGCATTAGCCATGACACCGGAAATCATGCTTTTTGATGAGCCGACATCTTCACTGGACCCGGAGTTAGTTGGTGAAGTCCTGCACACGATACGGGATTTGGCTGATGAAGGCCGAACCCTACTGTTGGTGACGCATGAACTCGGTTTCGCATGGCACTTTGCCGATCGAGTGATCTTCATTGAGAACGGGGGAATTCACGAAATGGGTACCCCGGACCAGGTTTTAAAAAATCCACGCCAGTCTCGTACCCGAGCATTTCTCTCTCGTTTTACCGAACGGGCATTTTAAACAAAAAGGAACCGTAATGAGTACAGGTCAAAGCAGTCAGGCCTATTTGCAAGACCCAAGGAATGACAATGTTCAGGTTTATGTTAATGGTGAGTTCGTCCATCGTGACAATGCGACGGTATCGATTTTCGATTCTGGCTATGTCTGCGGTGATGGCGTGTGGGAAGGTTTGCGTCTGGTAAACGGCAAGCTTATTGCTTTGCAGAGTCATCTCGATCGGCTGTTCGCCGGTGCCGCTGCTATTCAGCTTGAGATCGGGCACAGCCGCGAAGAAATTACCGCAATCATGTATAAAACGCTGGAGATGAACGGTATGACCGATGGCGCGCATCTGCGGCTGATGATTACCAGAGGTAGGAAGCGTACTCCGAATCAGGATCCACGCTTTATTATTGGGGGCGCTACCGTGATATGTGTCGCCGAATTTAAAGTGGTAGATACTGAGGCAAAAAAACGCGGGCTGGCACTCTTTACCTCCACATACCGCACCAGCACACCAGATGTATTTGACCTGCGACTTAATTCGCACAGCCGCCTGAATCTGATTCAGGCGTTATTGCAGGCATTGGATGCCGGTGCCGATGAAGCTCTGATGCTCGATCCGCATGGTTTTGTCGCCAGTTGCAACTCCACCAACTTTTTTATTGTGCGTAATGATGAGTTGTGGACATCAACCGGTCTTTACTGCTTCAACGGTATTACACGGCAGACTCTGATTGATTTGGCAAGCCAACATGGGCTTCGTGTTTATGAAAAATCGTTTACGCTGGCGCAGGCACTGACTGCTGATGAGGCGTTTGTCACAGGGACGCTGGCGGGTATAACGCCAGTAAGAAAACTCGATGGCAGGGTATTTGATTTAAATAACAACCGTATCACCCTGCAATTAAATTCGTGGTATCAGGACTATCTGTACAAAGCTGATTGATCTCATCGCCAGTCTGGCACCCTGGGATATATTGAAATTATCCTCTGGGTGCCAAATTGGAGTCTTCTATATTTTACCTCTGGGCTTCATTATCAATAATCAGCGTTATCCTTCCTGCTGACACCTCAGATTTTCATGGTATATCGCACAAAATCTCCCATCGCTGCGACTTTGTAATAAAGGTGCCGTGCACTGCTGTTTTCACGTGTCAGCCAATAAATTCGCGACCACCCAGCACTTTTCGCCTCAGTACGCAGGTTCTCCAGTAATAAACGTCCGACACCAGCTCCCCGAGCATGCTCTGCAACAAAGAGGTCTTCCAGATAGCAAATCGGTTGCTTAACCCATGCTCCTTCGTGCAGCACGGCAACCGCAAAACCGGCCAGAGTTCCAGCAACATCTGCAACCCAGCAGAGTAGTGGGGCGTCTAGAGATAACATTCGTTGCCAGGTATATTCAGTAATACCGTCTTCTAAGGTTGCACCGGCAAAATCCAGATATGCATTCCATAATGCCAGCCAGTTTTGATAATAACTTTCTGTAATCCGACGAATGTTAATGTCCACAATGATCCTTTTCATACTTCAGGCATCAGTTGCCGATTTACTGCATCGGGAGGATTGGGCTTGAAAACACAGGGAATTTCAATTTGAAATTTTCATGAAAAAACCATTTATAACAATAAGATAGTTAATTTTTTCCTTCGGGTAATTTCATGGTTTAAGCTGGAGTATTGTAAACATAACCGGAGGCACATATGGCAGTTTCTGTGCCCGAATCTTTCTTACCCGACGTGAATGTTTTTAAGAAGGTGTGCATGAATAGTCACTTGTTCAGTCCCCTCTCAAAGGAAGTTATCAAAACGTATGTGAAGAACTCATTTTTTTACTCTTCACTATCTCTTAAGAGCGATGAAAAGCAAAGATAGGTTAAGCATTTGGTTAAGAGACGACATAAATATATATAATTCAATATGTTAAGAATAAAGTTGCTTGTATGTAAATTTACAGACGCTTCTACGCCAATTCTGAGAGACTTGCAGACCTAACGCTGCCAAACTTTTACGTAGCAATGCCATTGTTTTATGCCTGCTTTCCACAGTTACTCAAATTCTAACTTTGATGTGGCATCAATATGTTTAAGTATTCTCAGTAAGAAAATCGTCATGGTAGGGAGTAGGTTCAGGAGGGCACATAACACATCTCCATAATAGTATGGATGGTCAGCTATTGAGAATTGAATAACCTTTACCTGCGATGACTTCCAATTAGTTGGCAACGGACTTTTCGGGTTTATTGGACCATTATAAAAATCTACAAACCGTCTTTTGCTGGATCATCAGGTTTAAAGTGGTCATTAATCAATACCAGTTAACCAAATTTATCCCGTCCTAAAGTTACTTATACGTAACTAAATCGATTTTTTATCGATTTCAAAATTGTATTTTTAATGGGAATTTCAATATGAAATATACAAATAAAAACCATATAAATCATACAAATAATTAATTTATATGGTTGGGTATTTCTGTCATTTACGACATCTAAGACAGTGAATGAACCTGGAATTTTGGTGACTTTTTTTGTGGCCAATTTGTCATGACTGACTGAGCTATTTATCTATGCGAAGTTTGAGTACTTCGAAAAGAGATTCCGTCAAAAAGATGTGACTGGAGACCTCTTCATATATGAGATAAACAGAAGACTCAACAGTAGCCCGTAATGAATCGTCATCATATCCCTCTCTGCCCATCACTCTATCGGTTCAACGCCAATTTCTCACTTCTGACTTATTCACATTATTCACAGGGTAGATCCAATAATATGATCTTAATACGATCTTATATCGATCCCATAAAAGCCAAAACGATCCCCGGATCGCTACAGGCCTTGGTATCTCTGGCTAAAGTTAAGATCAGAGTTATCAGTCATATGCAAAAGGTTTCCGGTAGGGTGCAAAAGGTTTCTGGTCATATGCAAAG
>NZ_AP035956.1:0-374398 GCF_059730495.1 Pantoea sp. X-Soil-TKNS-1211 | reverse complement strand
TAGTTTGTTGTGCATAACTCTTTGAAACGTAATCACCGAAAATTTAGAGAGCCAGTTGATCACGCTTACGACGCGGCTTAGCTCAGACTTTGCACGTTTTGACTTATAAACAACCAAATCAAGCATTTACTCACTACAGCAGTCATGGAGTACTCGGCATAGCAGTCACCAGCACTCTCTGTAGCGGTCAATCAACTCAATACAGTAGTCATTCCTCTCTCCACAGCAGTCGTCAACATCCGTCTAAGCCATATCTATCAAGGGTTTCAGCGCTGGTGGGATCTGTTAAGGATCTAACTAGGATCATATTAGGATCGAATAATTGGATCTGGCCTGTGGATAATGAGGAAAAGTCTTCTCTGGAAGGGCATGCATCCGCGTTGTGTTTTTCTTCGTCAATTTATTAAAACCGATCTAACTGCTTTCTCGATGAAGAGATGAATGATCCGTATTTAGACAAGCAGATATCAAAAGGAGATCTCATCAGGTCGGGTACCAATATCTCAAATGACCACTGTAGTGAGTGTATGACGACTTTAGAGAGTTAAAGAAAATGAGCTCATTCATGGCATTCCAACCTCAAAGAGTAACCACACTCTTCTATCAATACCGTCCCCTGTCTGTTGCCGAATACAGAAGACTGCTGTAGTGAGTAAACTTACTCTCTATAGTAGTCATATACGTCTGCTGTCATCCTAACGTCTTGGGCTTGCCAGGAACGCTTCAGGTCATGAGTAAACAGCTGTCCTTCAAAGCTGGGGAGTGGTTCAGTGATGGAGTTGTGCCAGATAGCCTTCAACCTAGCCAATCATTCTCGTGACGGTGCATGCAAGATGGTGTGGGCAATTTGACGACTATACATCCAGTTGTTCCGTTCGCCCTCAAATTGCGATAGTCGTTTTGAATAGCGCTGGATCATTGTAGAGAAACTGATGCTTACAAGCAGGAACACACGTTTAATCTCCCTGCTCCGGCTTATCTGAACAATCGGAAATGCAGGGAGAAGAAAATGAAGAGTGGATTAGTGGCGGATCTGGGCAAGATCGTCTTCGGTTAGACCGGTCATTTTCATAACGGTGTTGCGATCTACTCCGTTCTGCAGCATGTTACGGGCAACTTCGAGTTTGCCTTTCTCTATACCTCGTTGCTCACCGAGCCGGATACCCTGTTCGATGCCCTTTTCAATGCCCTTCTGTTCAAGCTGCTGTGCGATGGTCATCAGTTCATCCTCATGTTGCGGCACCCGCTGTGCCAGGTTGCGTACAAAGGCTTCTGCGTCTGAAGTCTCGCCTGCCTGGATAAGGTAGTTTATCAGTGAAGAAAGCTGCTGTCCTGTTATGTGTTCTGTCAGAAGCAAAGTGGCCAGCTTATCCAGCAGATCTGTCAGGTCGCGCTGATAAATGTGTTTCTGCAGCAGAGTCAGTGCGGCCATACTGCGGCGGCCCATGATTTCTTCATCAGGAATGACCGTCACATCAACCAGCGGGAATTCACCGCTGTAGAGTTTTCCGGCGAGAACCGGATCGCTGAATTCATCCAGCCAGCGAGTCGAATACGGATAAGGACTGCACCTGCCGGTATAAAACAATACCGGAATCACCAGCGGAAGCTTTTTATGCCCGGCATCGAGGTGGCGCTGCATGGCAGCCACCGCGTAACGAAAAAGTCTGAACGCCATATGTTTGTCCGGAGTGGACTGATGCTCAATGAGCACATGTATATAACCTTCATCGCCGGTTGTGGTTTTCAGACTGTAAAGCACATCGCTGAAGTAGGGACGAAGGTTTTCCTCGACAAAACTTCCCGACTCCAGCTTCAGGGTCGTAAAGTCACAGACGGCTTGCAGGTCTGCCGGGAGGTGCAGTTGCATGAAATCCCGTGCGGTATCGGGATGGGTCAGAAATTGTTTAAACGCAAGATCATGCGGGGTCGGAGTGGCATTCTTCCTGGCCTTGGCTTTCTTTTCCGGCATCCTCTTCTCCTTTGCCTCTTAGCTATCATTTTGTATGACGATATAGTAGCGGAACCCAGGATTACATTCCTGCTGTAAACTGCAGGCATGTTTCATTGCGCCAGGAATTCAGCCCAACGTTAACCGCCACCAGATTTTATAAATTGTGGGTTCTTAAAACCCTGGCGTTGACCAGCCACCCCCTGTTCCCTTCCATACTTTTCATTCGCATTAAAGCAGGCTGGCTGGTACTTGTAGACACACCTTGGAATAAATTCCCAATGAATTGATGGTTGAGTAAAAACACAAATGAGTAAATAAGTTTTATTTTTTATACTAATAAACAATAAATTACTTCCAAGGATACAAAATCCGATACATACTCAACTACTCAACTACTCAACTACTCAACTACTCAACTACTCAACTACTCAACTACTCAACTACTCAACTACTCAACTACTCAACTACTCAACTACTCAACTACTCAACTACTCAACTACTCATTTGAGTAAATTGGCTCATTTCAGTTTCTGCCGAACGATTATCATTTTTACACTGGAAGACGGTACTCAGCTTTTGGAGCGTTGAGGAAGAAGGATTGTATCGTGAAGTCTGAAAGTAACTTATGAGTAAGTGAGTAAGTGAGTAAGTGAGTAAGTGAGTAAGTGAGTAAGTGAGTAAGTGAGTAAGTGAGTAAGTGAGTAAGTGAAATTATGTGTAAGTACTGATCTGAGTACAAGCCCATTACCAGGTTTTCGGTCTAACTTTCCCCTGAACTTGATTAAAAACTGCGACTGTTCGTATGAGTTACTGCTTCTGATATTTCAGTGGAAGTCCTGCTCACTGACAGGAAAGGCATGACTGCAACTGGCGTTACTACATGATTCAGCATTCCAGTACGGGAAATGGAACTTCATTTGAGTAAATGTGCATAAGGTTATATGAGTAAAAACTCATTACTTCTTTTGAGTAAATGCGCTTTTACTCCATATGCCCATAGATTGCAGGTCGGCTCGGGAAGATATACATCAGTAAATTTACTCAAATGGGTATTTACTTATTTGAGTATAAACTCATTTACATATATGAGTTAGCTTTATACTCTCAAAAGCTCAAAAGCTCAAAAGCTCAAAAGCTCAAAAGCTCAAAAGCTCAAAAGCTCAAAAGCTCAAAAGCTCAAAAGCTCATTTACTCATTATCACTAAGCCATTGATCTACAAGGTCATTGATAACCACTGTAATGTTAGTGCCGCGCTTTGCGCAGGCTGCTTTGAAACGTGCATGTTTGGCTTCGTCGAAGTTTACATTAACCCGTTTCTGCTTATCCGAACCAAGTTGCGCTGGTGAAGAGACAATTTTACCAAGGTCCCTATGCTCTCCAAAGGTCATCGTCGCTGATGAGTGCTTCTTTTGCAGTGCCATAATCGTCATCTCTCTAAATGAGTGTTTGTGTAAAGGCGTTTTTACTTAAATGAGTATATACCCATATGAGTATAAGTGTGTATGAGTATTAACTCATTTAGTGGTTACTCAAAAAAAGACTCTATCTCTCTGGTCAGGATTTGGATTTCGCCTTTCGCTGCACCATCTGATGTCTCAAACACACTGTCACCATCCAGGACGGATTTGACGTAGCTCTGTCGTTGGTTAATCGCAGTTTTAAGCGCCTTGATGCCAGTCTGGGCAATGCTGTCCTTCAGAACGCTGAGCATCTTCGCTTGCTCGATCTTACGCGTAATCAGGAAGCGGGCTTCGACCGGGCGATTATACGCCTGCGCTTCAAGTACGGTGACAACGGAACCAGAGGCGGAGAAATCCAGTGGGCTTGGCGTAACCGGAATAATGATGAGATCACTGACCATAACTGCCGCAGAAGTGATGACAGAAAGAGAACCGGCACCGTCGATGATGACGTAGTCATATTCGCTGAGTTCTTTACGCACCTGATAGACATCTTTTTCGGAAGAGGCGGTATAAACATCAAAGCGTGCTTTTTCGTTCTTGTTCCAGTTTGTCAGACTCATCTGTGGGTCTGTGTCGACTACGGCAACTTTTTTTCCACTGGCTGCAAGGCAACTACTGACATTAATAGTGACGGTGGTTTTTCCTGAACCGCCTTTTGGGTTCAGGAAGGAAATAATCTTCATGCTCAAATCCTCAATGTTTCATATGAGTTATGACTCATATGAAGTAAAACACATATGAGTTAATGTGTAAATACGGTTAGTTTCATATGAGTAAATGAGTATTTGTGTATTTTGGCGATGGTTACTGATGCAACGACATCTGGTTCGCCTGAAAGAAAACTACTTAACTAATTGAATTAAAAGTTACTTATCTCAAGCATGTCCAGAGGGTGAGGTAGGTGAGTCTGGTGCTGAGAATCTGATGTGTCTCTCCCTGGTCACGTTGTACCAGATGGAAGGGGAGGGGACTTAACCAAAGTGTCAGAGGCCACAATCGCTGTGTCCCGGGCATTTAGCGGGGAGGTGACATTCGGATAGTTGTGTATCCCCACAGGGCAGAAGTGAGCATCATCTGAACTAGAAAAGTGGGATACGCTCAAACTTCTTACGATACTCACGCGGGCTAAGGTGGTGATGCTGGCTAAAGATGCGAGAAAAATAGAGCGGATCCTCGTAACCGACTGCGCGCGCAATCTGGGTTATCGAAAGCTGTGTCTGTTGCAGCAAATCACAGGCACGGGAGATGCGCTGTTTTTCGCGCCAGCCAAAAATAGTATCCCCCATCTCTTTTCTGAAGATGTGAGTCAGCCTGGAAGAGGAGAGATAGGTCATTCTGGCCAGATCATCAATACGTACATCTTCCGCGAGATGCTCATTCAGGAAATGGCATACCGTCTGGATACGAGGGTCCCTGTTATGGTGGTTACTGGCAGGTTGACGCTGGAATAACTCGAGAATAATGCGTTCAAGCGTGTTCATTGCCATAGCTTCAGAAAGTGGTTCTGATGCAGCATTCCAGCGAATCACGTCCTTGAACTGATCCGCCAGGTGCTTGCTTTCAGCGGAGCTGGTCAGCGGCGTACGGCCAATATTCCCCTCGGTGCGATCCCAGTGCAGCCAGTCAATCCAGTAAGGACGCGGGATGAAATAAATCCATAAGTGATCCCACGCCGGGCTTTCCTTTGCCCGGCCATAATGGTGGAGAACGCCCGGAGGGAACAGCAACATCTCATCTGCAACACAATGAAACTCACCGTCCGCGTGACGAATGACGCCTTCACCTTTAAGCGTCAAGTTGAGCATATATCCTTGCATGCCTTCAGGGCGGTGTATGAAGAAATCGAGCCTGCTGCCGGGACTTATCGGGGTGAACCCAGACACCATAAATGCATTAAAGGTGAAACGCCTCATAAGCGGTGAGTAGTTCACCATTTCTGTGTCGCTCAGCTCCGCCATCATCACCCGTCCGATTGTTGAATTGCGGGAAGTATAACGGCAACGACGGGCGCAGATTGACGTTGCCTGTCAGATTTGCGGCGAAGCTCACCCCTGACTTTGTAGTCTCTCTTCAGCGGGTGAAAGTGCAGGTACATCAGCCTGCTGGTAACGTCCGGCAGATAAGTCATGTGCAACCGTTTCGTAAAAGTCATCCAGCTTATAAAACCAGAGCAGTACCAGATTAATGGCAGCCAGCAACAGCGGGAAGACGATGAACATGAACTCAATGGTCTGGATGACGGTGGCCGACTGAGCAACATTTCCGCCACTGACAAAACCCGCTGCGCCCAATATCCAGCCTACACTGGCAGTACCGAGTCCCATCCCCAGCGTCTGTCCAAGCGTACCCGCGCTGAACAAGATCCCTTCAATGCGCAAACCTGTGCGCCATTCCCCGTAATCGATGGTGTCGGCCAGTAATGCGAACATGGTGGCACCAATGCCGCAAAAGCCTACACTTCGAACCGCCGTTGATACGATGACAAATAGCGCATCCTGTTTATTGAATAACGGGATCAGGTAAGCCACACAACACACCAGCAATCCAAGCGCCGCCAGCCGCCGCTTGCCCAGTTTTTTCAGCAGTACGGGAATAATCATCAGGGTGAGTAGGCCCGGTATGTACTGCGCCATGCTGATATAAGCAATCAGTGAAACATCAGACAAAATGTACTTCGAGTAATAAACCCCTACTGCGGAAAGTGCCGTCAGGCTGGTAAACGTAATCAGCAGATAGAAGAAGATAATTAACCAGTAGCGGTTGGCCATCATTGAATGCATGACCTGACGAGCGTTGATTCGCTGACTGTTATCCTGGCTCACAGGCTCTACGCGCTCGCGTGTGCCCAGTGCCGTCAGCAGCAGGAAAAACGCAGTGAAAAAGCCCAGAATAGCGAACACGATTATCCAGGACGTCCTGCCATTACCAAAGAATGCGACCAGTGGCAGGGTGAAAACGCCCACCGTCAGGGAACCACAGGTTGAAAGTCCCTTACGGAATACGCTGAGGATACCGCGCTGGTAGTTATCGCGCGTGATGAGCGCCAGCAGCGAGCCATACGCGATGTTGTTTGCAGTGAAGAAAATATTAGCCAGCAGATAAGTAATACAGACATACGCGACCTTAAAGCCATAGCTGACGTCCGGAACGGTGGCCATTAAAAATGCCGACAGACCAAAGGGGACGGCAGTCCAGAGTACCCACGGCCGGGCTTTACCCATCCGGGAGCGCGTTTTATCAATGCGGATACCAACGAAAATACAGATGATGCCATCAAGTACGCGGGCAAAAAACATCAGCGAACCAATCAGCAACGCAGGCATTCCCACCACGTCGGTGTAGAAAAACGCCAGGAAAGTGACCATCAACGTGTAAGTCAGGTTCGTACCATAATCTCCGACACCAAAAGCCAGGCGTTCGCGGATACCGATACGTTGCAGGTCTTCGTGAGTAGTAGGTTGTGCCATCACGCGTTCTCCAGTTCAAAAATTGCCACACCCCAGTCAGCCAGGGTCAGCGTATCACCCTGCTGATAACACCTGTCGCTCAGCAATTCCCGGCCTCTGCTGAACGGCAAGGTGATCTCCTGGGACTCACGGGAATAGTTGAAATAAAACAGCACCGTATTGCCGGCACGGTTGATCGCGCGTTTTACGATAAGAGGAAAATGAAGTGTTTCAGCCCCGCTGTGTAGTTCAATCCTGTGCTCCAGGCGTGTCAGCACATTGTCCAGAGCAGTTTGGCTGATATGGCAGCCAATATAGGTTGCCGTACCTGCACCGTGGCGCTTATGCACAATGGCAGCGTATTTTTTCCAGTAAGGATGCTGATAGCGCGCCCAAACTTCGGTATCCGGGCTATCGACCTCCAGTAACTCCATCCAGTGGCTGACCGCTGCTGATTCAGGCGGGATATCCAGCACGTCTGAATGCAGGGTGACATCCTGCGGTTCGACAAACAGCTGATAACTTGCTCCCAATGTCTCACGAATGACCGCAGGCTGACGTTCGTGTCGCACCTTCAGATGCTCATTGGCAAAGCCAGATTTGAAGGAATACAGAATATGACCGCCGTCAGCCACAAACTGATTTAACCGATGCAGTGAGGCATCAGAAACGGCATAGAGCAGCGGTGCGATCAACAGCGCGTATCGGGACAGGCGTGGATCATCCACAGTCAGAATATCGACTTCAATATTTCGTCGGTAGAGGGTGTCGTAGTAGCTGCGAATCAGGTCGTTGTACTGATGTTCTTTATGACGCTCGAATTGATGTCCCTGCCAGGGATGCCAGTCCACCGCTGTCAGCGAATTGTTGCTGACCAGTAGTGCCACCCGGTTTTGCTTTTTCAACCCGGAGAGCTGCGGCGACAGGCGTGCCAGTGCCTGTCCAGTCTCCCTGGCTTCGTCATACACAGGGTTGGGTTGCAGATCGTGGCTGAGCAATCCTTTCCAGTAGGTTTCGTAGGCGTTATGCAGTGAATGCCAGTGCCAGTATCCGATCATGGCGGCACCAGAGGCAATATGGCTGAAAGCCTGCTGCCGCAGTTGCCCCGGATAAGGTGTCCAGTTCTTGAATGCTTGTGCCTGGGTTTCCAGCACCAGATAGTTGCTGTCTTTGGTCGTGCGCGCGATATCCCCACAGAAGGCGATTTCGGCCCCGGTAAGCTGATGCTGGCTGGGGTGATAAATATCTACGCCGGTGATATCAAGGACTGATGACGCGGAGAAGTGATCAACCTCGCCCCGCACGCCAAAGGACCAGGTCCGCCACTCGAAATCAAAGTTGTGGGTGATGAACTGGTCTGGCAATCGATATTCACTGACCAGCTTCGCTTGCCAGGCGAGAAAATCTGTGACCAGATCACGCTGATACTGCTGAAAGGCGGCACCGAGGCTGGCATTGATGGTGCTTTCCAGCGGAGGAAAATCTTCCCAGTCATCAATACGGTTGCTCCAGTAATCCAGCCCGTACTCCGCATTGAGTTTTTCCAGATCACCAGCAAAACGTTGCTTCAGATACCCGACGAAATCCCTCTGTACATGTTCACCACAAGTGTCGTAGTACTTCGTTTCGTTATCTATCTGGTATCCGATCACCGCAGGATGGTGCGCTGTTGCAGCCAGTAACGCGCGAATAATACGTTCGGCGTAACGCAGATAGATTGGGCTGGTGATGTCCATTTTCTGACGATGGCCGTATTTGTTTACTCCCTGCGGTGTGGTGGCCATCACGGAAGGGTGTTTTTTAGCCAGCCATGCAGGAATGGCGTAGGTAGGGGTGCCGATAATCACGGCAATCTGGTTTGCATACATGCGTTCGAGTACGGTCAGCACAGCGGAGAAATCGAACTCACCATCCCGGCGTTCATAACTGCTCCAGGTGCTTTCAGCAATGCGTACCACGTTAATCCCTGCCGCTTTCATCAGACGGATGTCCTCATCCAGCCGTTCTACCGGCATATATTCACGATAATAGGCGACACCGTATAACAGCTTATCCATTGCACTTCCCTCATCTCAGTACCGATAGGGCGGTACGTTATCCGAAGGGATCCGGTGAAAGATGAAGTATGTCGCTGCCAACATAGAGAAACTCGCTTCCGCGTCAGTCTTTTGATGGGCATCACATAACCATAAATCTGGAGCGCAGAATGCCACGGTTTATCAACAGGCTGATGTGATGGATCCCATTTGTTCATCATGCGGGATAGTTATTGATCACCGCCACGATCCTTGCCATTCATAAAATGAGTTTTCCACTTACCCACAGAGATATTTTTAATATTTTTTATATTGTTATCTCTTTTTAAACCTTTTTAGCGCGCTCCTGGACCTTGCTATAAGCGGCCTGAGAAGGATCAATATGTAGAAATTACCCTCAGTAGATGTAGAGATTGCCCTGATTTGATGTAGAAATCGCCCTCAGCATGTGTAATATCTGCCCTTGGCACATGTAGAAACTGCCCTCAAAAAGCAAATTTACGCACATGGATCAACAGAGGATCGGAATCGGTGGATAAATACAGGCAAGTTTTGACGCTGGTGGCATCGGTAATGCCGGTAAGTAAGATCATTGCTCAATCCAATGAGATGACTGAAGCTGCATACCACTTGACGCGTGACCAGAAACGCATCCTTTTCCTTGCGGTAGGTCGTATTCGTAACGCCACAAAGGGCGGTGATAAATCGGCGGGTCTGTGTGAGTTTACCGTTGCTGAATACGCCGAGATGTATAATTTGCCCTCAACAGAAGCCAGCAAAGATATCCGTAATGCCCTGGCAGGGTTCACAGCCAAGGAAGTATGTATTTTTCGCCCTGAAGAGGATGAAGGAAACGAGAAGGGGAGTGAGGTTTATCCGTGGATGATAAAGAAAGCTTACTCTCCGCGGCGCGGCACCTACATTGTTCACCTGAACCCCTATCTGATGCCTTTCTTCACCTCACTCGAGAAGCGGTTCACGAAGATTAAAATCAAGGACGTTGCCGGTATCACCAATCCCTATGCCATTCGTCTCTATGAGTCACTTTGCCAGTACAAGAATGCTGAAGGTTCTGGCTTTGCTATCCTGGGCGTGGAGTGGATGATTGAACGCTACGGATTGCCGAAGTCCTACCTGAAGATGGCGGAGTTTAAGCGTGGTTTTCTGGTCAAAGCCGTCAAAGAAATCAAAGAAAAGACCCATATGACAATCACTTATAGTGAAAAGAAATCAGGTAATCGTATCACGCATTTTCAGTTCACCTACCAGCAAAGCTAAGGGCAATTTCTACACCTTTCCCCAGTACTGGACGAAAGTATTTGAGGGTGATTTCTACATCTTCTGCTCGGGTGGAAACAGAGAACTGAGGGCAATTTCTACATCTTCTTCCTGGTAAACTTCAAAGCTCTTTAGCGACTTTAGCCTGAGGGCAAATCCTACACATTACACGCTACCAAATTGAATATTGGTGATTTTTTTGCACTCCATTTTTCTGTCCGTGTCGTGGTTGAGGGCATTTTGACCACATCCGATGTTTTGCGGATGTAGTTTTTGCCCTCAGTTGATGGCAAAAACTACATGATTTCACCATCTCCGATTCTTGCGTCCACTGAAGTCGGCGCTTTTGAGGGCAAAAACTACATTTGTTGGTTCAAATCAGGTTCTCAATCAAACATTGAGGGTATTTTCTACACCTGACTTTTGCTGCGGCTCTGCCGAGGGCAATTTCTACATCTGCCCATTCTGAACGTGAGGGTGATGACTACACCTTCAGGCAAACAGGAAGGGCAATAACTACACATTGCGGAGGTGAAAACTGAGGGTAATTCTTACATCTCAGCTTATACATCATGTAGTTAGCCTGAGTAATGAGGTCAATGCAAAGGCCCACGTTTGCTGACTTCCGCTATGTTTTGTCCGGTGTGTTAATGCCTGGCCGGTGATTTCACCCCCAACCAGTCCATCATCCCCTGTGCCGCATGGCGACCTTCCGCCATTGCCGTGACCACCAAATCGGCGCCGCGCACGGCATCTCCACCGGCAAAGATTTGCGGATTCGTGGTCTGATAACGGAACGTGCTGTTAACGCTGGCGGCGATACGTCCCCGATTATCCAGGCAGACGTTCTGGCTCTCCAGCCACGGCATGGCATGCGGATTAAAGCCAAATGCCATAATCACGATATCAGCAGGCATCACAAATTCACTGCCCTCAATCGGTACCGGTTGACGACGCCCTGAAGCATCTGGCTCGCCGGGTTGTGTGCGCAGCAGACGGATGCCACAAACGTTGCCGCTGTCGTCCAGTTCCAGTTGCAGGGGTTGCACATTAAATTCAAACTCTGCGCCCTCATCGCGGGCGTTTTTCACCTCTTTCCGTGATCCGGGCATATTGGCCTCGTTACGACGGTAAGCACAGGTCACTTTATGTGCCCCGTGGCGTATTGATGTACGCACACAATCCATCGCGGTATCTCCGCCGCCCAGTACCACGACATTCAGACCTGCGGTGTTGATAAACGGCTGCTCTGCACTGTCCGGTAGTCCCATCAATTGTCTGGTGTTAGCAATTAAAAACGGTAGTGCATCACAGACCCCCGGTGCATCCTCGCCAGGTAAGTTTGCCTTCATTGAGTGGTAAGTCCCGACGCCAATAAACACGGCGTCATAGTCACTCAACAAGGCTTCGAGCGTGATGTCTTTGCCAATCTCGCAGTTCAACTCGAAACGGATGCCCATCGCGCTGAAGATCTCACGACGACGTGCCAGCAGCGTTTTATCCAGCTTAAAGGAGGGAATACCAAAGGTGAGCAAACCACCGATTTCCGGGTGGCGGTCATACACGGTTGCGCTGATGCCGTTGCGTACCAGCACATCGGCGCAGGCCAGTCCGGCGGGTCCGGCACCGATAATCGCAACGCGTTTATCCACGGCCTGCACTGTACTTAAATCGGGCCGCCAACCCTGAGCCAGGGCCTGGTCAGAAATATAGCGCTCAATATTACCGATGGTCACCGATCCATACTCGTCACGTATCGTGCAGGCACTTTCACATAACCGATCCTGTGGACAAACGCGGCCTGTGATTTCAGGCAGGCAATTGGTTTGATGCGACAACTCGACGGCTGCGGCAATGTCTCCCTCTTTCACCCGTGACACCCATTGCGGAATATGGTTGTGCAGGGGACAGTTCCATTCGCATATACTGTGCTCGCCACAAGCGAGACAACGCTGTGCCTCGCGCAATGCCTGGTCTGGGTGAAAGGGTAGATAGATTTCATCAAAGCCGTTTTTGCGCACTGTCACCGGGAGTTTATCGGGTTCCCCCCGCGCTGCTGTTGCCCGCATCTGCCGTACTTTGAGGTGTTCATCCGGAAGTGACAGCGCGCCGACTTTCTGGCCCAGCGGCGCTTCCGCATTGGCAGTTCGCAGGCGGCGCGACTTCACCAGACGGGTAAGCGTCGCGTTATTTACCAGTTGCAGCGCCTGCGTGGGGCAATGTTGCGCACAGGCAGGGCCTTCGGGGCGGCCAAGGCAGAGGTCGCATTTGTGTGCAGTGGCTTTTATCTGCCCATTGCCAACCGGTGTTACCAGCACCTCCAGGGTGCCAAAAGGGCAGGCGATGACGCAGGATTTACAGCCGATGCACAGTTGCTGATCAACCTGGACTGAATCATCAATGCGGCTGATCGCACCATTCGGGCAACTGCGGGCGCAAGGGGCATCTTCACAGTGATGGCAGGTGACGGCATTGCGTTGTCGCAGATGTCGAATCACGGTGATGCGCGGCCTGAACTGCTCAGGATTCAACACATGTTGCTCATTATTATGCGACATCACACAGGCCACTTCGCAGGCCCGACATCCGATGCATTGCTGACTGTTCGCCATCACAAAACGGTTCATGACAACCTTCCTTTTTGTCTAAAGCATTACTCACTCTGTGGGTATTAGATTTTAAGGATAGGCCGATGGCAGACAATGTTCATTTGCCCAGATCAGGTTATCTGCCGTTTTGAAACCAGCGCTAGTTACCCGGTCACCGTTTAAAGCGGCTTATGGCAGCCTCCGTTACCGGTGTAAACAGGGACACGAGCGTACCTTCCGGGTCACGAATCTGCAGGGTTCTGTTTCCCCAGGGCATATTTTTAGGTTCATGGACAAACGCCAGACCACATGCTTTTAATCTGCGGAATTCCTTATCAATATCATCGACCATAAATTCGAGAATGGCTGAACGATTGGCCGCAGGCTGTGCGCAATCTTCTTTAAACAAAGCGACCGTCTCTTCACTCCCTATGGCGATAACCGCGAGTGGGGTGACAATTTCGGCAAACAGCGGGGCCAGCCATTCAGCCTGATAACCGGTAATAAGCTCATAAAATTTAACAACCTTTCTGATGTCTTGTACGATAAGACGTATTGATACTAAGTTCACAGACTCTTCCTCCAGACTGCAAGAAGTGCAGCTTTCGGCAGTATCATCGTTCAGGTCTGCTGACAACGTGGTGGCAACAGGTATAAAAAAATGCGGCGTGCAGATAGACTTTTCCAGATCATCCAGATACTCCGACGGACAAAGCTGCCGGTCACCGCGGCAAGGCTGGCGGAAGAACTTGAGGTATCTAAACGCACCATTTATCGGGATATCGCTGATTTGGCAGGGCAACGCGTTCCGGTTGAAGGCGAGGCCGGTACGGGTTACAGACTCAGTGAATATTACGATATGCCCCCTTTAATGTTCACCGCAGAGGAACTTGAAGCGGTGTTTCTGGGCGTTCAACTGGTGCAGCGATTGCCCGATGCGACACTCGCCAACAATGCAAACGATGTTTTGGCGAAAATAGCTTCCGTCATACCTGATAAGATGATGAAGTTTCTGGAGCAATCAGCAGTCGCGATTAAACCGACAGACTCAGGCACGAATAAAACTGATACCCGCCAAATCCGGGCAGCGATCCGCGATGGTCGAAAACTGCTGATTGAGTACCGTTCTGCGGAAGGGCTTAGCTCTGAAAGAGTCGTCTGGCCGATTGTCCTTGGCTATGAACTGACCCATTGCCTTCTCATCGCCTGGTGCGAAAAGAGAGAGAGTTTTCGACATTTTCGTGCAGACCGTTGTGTGAGTATCGCTATGTTGGATGAACATATAGGTGCAGACAGAAAGGTACTCAGGGCGGAATGGGAAGCATGGCGTGAGGCGGAGTTATTACGACTCAGCGAATTAAAATTTCAGGAATTGCCTGGTCTATAAAGACAATAACCGGGTTGCGCAAACGGCTGCAGCGCGATCGGGTATCTGTGTATAAGCTGACGGTATTGTTGCTGATAAAAAGGTGTTTTTCATATGAATCCCTATGAAAAAGAATATCGACAATTGATTGCAAATGGAGCTATTGCCTGGGCCGGGGAGGGGTATCTTCGGGCAAAAAAACAACAGGAAAAAATCTTTCATTGGCTCAGAATCAATCAATATCTTCCTCAACCAGGGGCTCCGGTGTTGGAGCTGGGCTGTGGCAACGGTGCAATGGCAGCACAATATCTTGCTGAGCGAGGATATGATGTGTCGGGTGTCGACCTATCTGAAACAGCAATCACGTGGGCTAAAAATCGTTTTCAGCAAGTCGGTCTCTCCGCACACTTTTTTGTTAATAGTGTCTGTCATATCTCTCAGTGCAAGAATTCTGCATTCGCGTTAATTATTGACGGAAGTTGTTTGCATTGCCTGATTGATGATGACAGACAACTCTGTTTCTCAGAGGTGAGAAGGTTGCTCAAACCCGAAGGGCTATTTGTGGTCAGCTCGATGTGCGGAACGCCTCGTTATTCTGAATACATTTCCGCTTATGATTTCGGGAAACATCATATACTCAGAGAGGGACAGCCCTGGCGTACTCTGAAACCCCTCCAGGCATTAATCAATGAGCTTCAGGAAGAACAATTTAATGTACTTGCGATCAGCGTTAATAATAACCCTTGGTGGGATCATGCTACCCTGGTATGTTCAGTTAGCGAACCAAAGGATAAGAAGCCGTATGTCGTCCCTGCCTGACTACTCGTTTTTATTTATCATGAGCATGTGCCCGGAAACCTATTCACTGCCTGCCTCTGGTGTTCCCTGATGGAAAATCAACTGCCATTGCCATGTATCAGAACGCACCCAGCAGGAAGAACGTAACGACGCTCGGCTACCATCAGGATTACATGACCTGTACTGGAGTATGGCGAAATTTTCGCCCGGGCTGATGAGCTGAAAGTCACTGCTAAGAATATTCGATGCACTTCTTTCGTTAACAAGAGATTCTATTGTCTCTGCACGATTGACCATCACACCGGACCGGGTGTTTTCACGAAATTCGGGGTGAAGTAGGAGTTCAAGCCAGTCCCGATCATTGCGCCTGACATCGTGAAGACTGCATTCAAGTTCTTTCAGCTTATCCAGAAGCATTGCGTTGATCCTCATGCATGATTATGGCCGTATGTATGCCGCTAGCATTTATGGGTATCAAAGTTTAAAACATAACGTATAGCGTTTGCTATACGTGACCGTCGTGCTATGCTTGTAAAGCAAATGCTATACGGAGGTGTCTCATGAAATCAGATGTTCAACTTAATCTTAGAGCCAAGGAATCGCAGCGGGCACTCATTGATGCCGCCGCTGAAATCCTCCATAAATCACGTACAGACTTCATTCTGGAAATGGCCTGTCAGGCTGCCGAGAATGTGATCCTCGAACGCCGAGTCTTTAATTTTAACGATGAGCAATATGCAGAGTTCATCGATATGCTTGATGCTCCGGTTGCAGATGACCCTGCCATAGATAAACTGCTGGCAAGGAAACCTCAGTGGGACGTGTAACAGCACCAGAACCTTTATCAAGCTTTCATCAGGTGGCGGAGTTCGTTTGCGGTGAAGCTGTTCTGGATGACTGGTTAAAGCAGAGAGGCCTCAAAAATCAGGCTCTCGGTGCTGCGCGAACTTTTGTTGTTTGTAAGAAAGACACAAAACAAGTAGCCGGTTATTACTCTCTGGCTACCGGAAGCGTCAACCATACCGAAGCCACTGGCAGTCTTAGGCGGAACATGCCCGATCCCATTCCAGTGATTATACTGGCCCGTCTGGCGGTAGACGTATCATTCCGTGGAGAAGGCCTTGGTGCTGATTTACTCCACGATGCAGTACTTCGTTGCTATCGGGTTGCTGAGAATATCGGTGTACGTGCAATCATGGTTCACGCGCTTACGGAAGAAGCCAAAAATTTCTATGTCCATCATGGTTTCCATCCATCACAAACTCAGCAGCGGACATTGTTCCTTAGACTCCCTCAATAATGCGCGACAACCCCATGTCCAGAACTTTATGAACGGTAAATGGACGGTGCGCCAGTGGTTAATTCAGTAAGGTTTCTGCACGAAAGAAGATGGCAACCGGGTTATTGCTCAAACAGGGAAAGGTGTGAAGTAAGAAAAGTGTGGAATGGATAATTAGGTAGCGGAATTGATTATTTAGCTTTGCAGGAAAGAAAGAACCCACGTATTCCATGGACTCTTTCTCTGATGCCCCAGTTACTCTTTCCAATTTTTGTTGGTTAGTACAAATGGTAGCCACCCTTTCACATCTGGTTAAACCAGAAACAACTAAATTCATTTAAACTATCGGTCATAAATATCCAAGAACTTAGTCAGTTTGCCCAATGACTATCTGGAAAGAAACGAGGCATCATCAAAGGCGTTTCTGAATGGTATGTTGACGTGCTGAGGTTCTACCGACATGTCAACGTCCATGAAGGTCAACGCTGGCTGTTCTGGTGCCACCATTCTTGATTTCCTGTCTATCCATACGACGAAAATGACTGTATATATGTTCAGTTCTTTCAGCGATAGGATAGCCGCAATATGAGACGAGACAGATATAACCTTTCCATAGCCGTATTCGTCCTGCTTCTTGAAGGAGACAAGGTCTGCATGTTGCGGAGATGTAATACGGGGTGGATGGATGGCTGCTATAGCTTGCCAGCTGGTGGGCTGGAAAAGGGAGAAACCCTTTCAGCCGCGGCAGCCAGAGAGTTAAAAGAAGAAACTGGCGTTGATGTAGTCGCCTCAGAAATGGCCCTGGCGCATACCATGCATGTGTGGACTGAAAATCGCTCTTGGATAGGGCATTTTTTTATCTGCCGGAAATGGCATGGCGAACCCTTCCTGGCAGAACCTGACAAGCATGCCGAAGTCAATTGGCAACAAATGTCGGCTCTCCCCGAGCAAACAATACCCTATGTGCGGCAGGCTATTGAAGCCATAAAATCAGATAAGAATTACTCTGAATATGTTTGTGAAACAGTGAGTTGAGAGCCACAGCGAACAACCAGTGAGGCTCTGTTCCAGAGCTTTTGCATGCGGGCAACATAATTCGGCGTTCCGTCTGACGCTATCTTGTATACTGTAGCGCTTTCACGATGCAGGAACTGTCACTTTGTCAAATGAAACCCAACTGCTGGCTGATGAATTGCGCCATGCTGTCAGTGCTTTCGTGCGTATTGTACGCGTGGCAACCGCTACTGTACGCACTTCGCAAGATGAAACATTGGAGTTACTTCACCTGCATAAGGAACTTTCCATTGCAGATCTTGCGCGTCTGCGTGGTGTGAAACATCAAAGCATGCGGTTGGTGATCAATGAACTGGAACAGCAAGGTTTGATCGAGCGGCAAAAAAGCCCGCAGGATGCGCGGGCGCAGTTGATTGTATTGAGTGAAAGTGCACGCATTTTGCTGGCGTCTGCCCGTATGCAACGTACCGAGTGGATCGCTGAACAGATCGCCAACAAGCTCGATGAGACCGGTCGTACTGACCTGCAAAAAGGGCTGGCGGCTCTGCATAAATTGCTTTAATTCTGCCTTAGCTGGCCCACCAACTGTGCCAGGGTATTTAATCCCCAATGCTCTACATATTTGTTCTCTACAATACGCACCATATCAATCACTGTGATGGTCACGTTTTTTCCTGTGGCCGGTACACCCAGCAGCTCACCTTGATGTACGCCCGTCAGGGTTTTACGTGTTGTGACCCAATCACGTTCAGCAATTTGATCTTCAATCTTGACCTGCAAGTCAGTCAGCGCTGGCCGGAGAATCAGCTCAAAGGTGCGCCAGAGGCTTTCGCGGTCGTTAGCTACACCCTGTGGCGCAGAGCGGTTAATGAAGTTAACGGCTACCAAGTTGTCAAAAGCCTGTCGATTGCCTTCGGCAATCACCTGTTGATTGAAGCGCTGCACTACGATTTTGTTCTGTTCGGACATCGTCCCTCCTAAATATATACAGTTAGACTGTATATATTTAGAGGGAAGCGTGAAATGGGGATAGGTAAGTTGTGCGGTGGGGGGCCTGCCAGGCAAAAACTGATCCATGATGGCACGCCCGCACCGGTGAAGATTTTCCATTCAGGAAAGGTGTTCTCTGGTCGGTCAATGTCCCCGGAACCCCCGCTTCATTGGCCTGAATAGCATTAATCAAACTCTGCCAAGTAGAATGTTTAACATGCGACGCAGGGGTTCCGCAGCCCCCCACAATAGCTGATCGCCGACAGTCAGGACCGAATAAATGGGTTCGTTGTTAAGTGCCATTTTCTTGTAACGACCAATCCCAACCTGTAGGGAGCCGCTGATGTAGGCTGGTGTCAATTTACTGACACTCTCCTCCTTGTTGTTCGACACATAGTTAACCCATGGGTGGGCATGCGTAACCAGTTCTGCAAATTCTGCTTCGTTGACTTCACGCTTAAGCTTCATGGTGATTGCAGCACTGTGGCACCGGATCACGCCAACCCGAATGCACAAGCCATTAACCGGGATCGTCCCGGCAGGCAAACCAAGAATTTTGTTTGTTTCGGCCTCACCTTTCCATTCTTCACGGCTATTGCCATCCCCTAAATCACTGTCAATCCAGGGAATTATGCTACCCATTAAAGGCGCGCCGAAACTCTGGATTGGCATGTCAGCACTGTTAATCAACTCACTAACCTTATTGACTAAAGGCAGCACTGATCCTGAATCTGCCAATTCATTGTGAGGCAAATGGCTGCTTATATAAGCACTTTGCGCGATTAATTCCCGCACATGCTTAGCACCGGCTCCGGATGCCGACTGATAGGTCATCACACTCATCCATTCAATTAGGTCAGACTTTATTAACCCGGCAAGTCCCATCAGGCTCAACGTAATTGAACAGTGACCACCGACAAAAAGCCTAATTCCGTTTTTAATTGCACGGTCAATATTTGTGCGGTTTACCGGGTCGAGAATAATACAGGCCTTTTCATCCATCCGCAGAGCGGAGGCCGCATCTATCCAATAGCCTTTCCAGCCATGCTCAATCAATGCAGGATATATTGATTTTGTATAATCCCCACCCTGACAGGTAATGATGATGTCCATTTTCGCCAGTGCATCAATGGAATTAGCATCTTTGAGGGTATAGCTGACGTCACCAATGACGGGACCCGCAGCACCCACACTGGAGGTACTGTAAAAATGTGAAGAAATGTCTTGAAAATCATTCTCTTCCAGCATGCTCTGTAACAAAACAGAACCTACCATCCCTCGCCAACCAATAATGCCGACTTTCTTCATTTGCTTAACCTTAAGAATGTCATGAGGTGTTAAAATGATGACGCTTGCTATCATTATTAAAATGTTTCATCAGGGATTAGAGAAAGTTATGAGCGGGGTTATGGGGGTAAAGAATAATCAGTGAAGGCTATCGTTGGCTCAGAAAAAAGGTAACTGGTCATAGTCAAATCTGTGGAATATGACCAGTTTGGGCATAAAGGTTTATTTCCTATTTTTTGCTATCCAATGCTTCCTTAAGGTCTTTTTCTTTCATCTTCTTTGTCATGGCATTGATAAAAGATCGGAACATCAGTCCATTCGTAAACGTGGTCAGCGTGATGGTGAAGAACGTACTAATAACCAGGTCGATATAAATATTCCCACTACGGATAATCACCGGGCGATAAATGACCACACCAGCCAGCACGACCCAGTGACTCATACAATAGAAACAATGGAATAAATAGCCGGTCATGTGGCCGATCTTATTGGCCAGGTTTCGCACAGGAACGAAGAGTTCGGTCTGGGTAATGGTAAAAGAGATGCTGGCGGCTGCAAAGCTGAGGACGATGCAGGTCCATAATGACTGGATAGCGGATATTTCAATAACGTGTTGCACAAAGGCTCCTGAAAATTTGCCTGACTCATGTAACAACAAAAGATACGATCAATTTCGTGCAAGATCAACATGACGATTCTGGGGTCATGAAAATTACAGCACTTAGGGCTAAATGGCAGCGATGCGGACTGTGAACAATTAAATGGGTTAGATATTGTTTTCTTTGAATTTATTACACAAATGACTGAGGGTTATTTCACTTAAACGGTTCATTAACAGTGACTCAGCCTGTTTCAACGCAACATCTAACTCATCGTTGACGGTATTTTCTATCAGGCAGTGTGGATTATCCCTGTTGATACCAAGGTTGTAGAGGTGGGTTATTCCGACGGCTTTATAGATATCCAGCAAGGTGACCTGACCAGGGTCACAGCTTAATGACCAGCCGCCATTATGTCCTTTTTCGGATCGAACATATCCGGCTTCCCTCAAACCGGCCATGGTTCTGCGTACCAACGCGGCGTTGGTGTCCAGCATCTCCGCCAGTTGTTGCGAGGTATAGTTTCCTGAATCACACGCCAGATGTACCAGTACGTGCAAAACTCGTGATAATCGTGTGTCGCTTCTCAAGTGCCCTCCGTCGATCTGAAACTACGGTATCGTGTTGGATCATAACGTAATACAGCATGATACTGCACTATCTGATACATCCATTCAGGCATAGGGAGGACATTCAGCTGTTCAAAGACATAGGTTTGTTACCGCCCGGCGGTAAGCCGAACAACGTACGGATCCAGTTCAGAAACGCACCATAAGGGCGGCCCAGACAGAGCATCATTAAGGCCGCACCGAGCGTGCCTCGTACCAGACTGCCTCCTGTGGCACCACTGAATGCAATGATGGCTGCATAGATCGGTACCTGGAAACTGACGAGAGCTACACTGTCCCACAGTAGCTTAGAACCCCGACTCGAATTGGCGCGGAGCATAAGCCAATCCCGCCATATGCCGTAGGGACGCGCGACCGGAACCATTAAGGCTGCGCCGATAAGACGCGCATGAAACACCTGATCCCACGACATTCCGGCAATTATGCGTTCATTAATGATGCCAGTTGTTGTGAAAAAGAGGATGAGTGCAATCGTGTCTGCAAAAAACTCAGTCCGACGCTTCTTCTGTCTCTGGTTTTGAGGCAAGTTCAATTTCCTGTAGTGGCAGGGTTAGAAAAATCAATTAACGATTGCCATGATAAAGCCATCCCATCCTTTCTCACCGACCGTCTGTATTGCAGTAGCGTCAAGGCGCTTGTCTTCGGCAATCATCTGAACGAAGTCTCTCAGCCCCTGCACATTAGGATCATGATTCTCAGGATCAATCACTCCACCGCCGCGAACCACGTTATCCCCGACGATTACCGTTCCTTGCCCCGACAGCTTTATTGCCCATTCCAGATAACGAGGGTTATTAACTTTATCGGCATCGATAAAAATGAGGTCGAAAGGGGGTTGCAGCGTGGGTAACACATCAAGGGCAGCACCGTTACGGAGCTCAATGCGTTCTGTCAGTCCGGCATGAACAATATTCTGGCGAGCCACCTCGGCGTGATGCGGATTAAACTCGATGGTTGTTACGCTCCCGTTCTCAGGCAAGGCTTTAGCCATCCACATCGTGCTATAGCCCCCGAGTGTTCCGATTTCAAGCACGCGTACCGCACGTGTCATTTTGACGAGGAGGGCCAGCATCTTGCCTTGTAAGGCAGATACATCAATGGCAGGTAATCCCTGGTTGGCATTATTTGCGAGGGCGTAGCGCAGGTCCGGCTTTTCGGGTGCGAGCTTTTCAGCAAACCAGGTATCGACCTGCGCCCATTTTTCCGCGTCGTCGGAGGGATAATCAGGGGTTCGCATAGATGAACTTATCTCCTTTAGTGGTGGTTATAGAAGTGTAGCTGCCGTAGGTGGGGATCAGATTTTCTCCTGTGACTTACCCAATGCCTCATCCAATAGCCATTGGGCGAATGCGCGTATTGGCTCGCTGCTTAAACCGATCGACTCAGGAAGAATGAGGCTGAAAGTTTTAGAGATGCTTTTACCATCGGGCCAGGGAGCCACCAGCCTTCCTTGCGCCAGATCCGATTCAATGTAAAGACGCGGTACCAGGGCGACACCGAGGCCAGATAATGCTGCCTCAATGAGCATGGCATGAAGATCATAGCGTGCACCCATTGCAGGGTTGGTCAATGGGATCCCGGTTTCCTGGGCATAATGCTGCCAGGCATCGGGGTTTTGTCGTCGATGCAGACGCGGCAGGTTGTCCAGTGATGCTGGCTGTTGGTCTCCCGAAATAAGGTCAGGGTGACAAACCGGTATCAGCACCTCATTCATCAGTGGGTAAGTCCGCATACCTGCCCAGGCTGGATGTTCATAATGAATGGCGGCATCGAATCCGCTTCCTGCCAGCACGAATGGGTCCATGTGTTCGCTGAGATGGACGGTGATATTCGGATGCTGATGCTGGAAGCGTGATAAACGCGGAATGAGCCATCTGATCGCAAACGTCGGACTGATGGCAATGTCCAGACTTGCGCCATCGCTGGGTTGTCCCATCATGTACTGACTATCTCGTTCCAGACGATCTAACAATTCACGGATTTGGGTCGCATAGCGTTTGCTATTCGGCAGGATGCGAACGCGGTTGCCAACCCGCTCAAACAGTGTAACCCCCAGAAAAGCTTCCAGGCGGCCAATCTGTCGGCTGATAGCCCCTTCAGTCAGGGACATTTCCTCTGCGGCACGCGCGAAACTCCCATGACGTGCAGCAGCCTCGAAAGCCATAAGTGATGTGTTACTGGGTAGATTGCGACGCATGACCGATCCTGTTGGTGGCAGTAGAAGGCGGTTCACCTTGATATTTTGTCACTGAAGCATACCAGGATTTCGATTTATCGGCCGATTTTAGCGACATAACATGAGCGAACATCAATAGAGAGATCTGGAAATTCCCTGGAATTGACGGCTCCCCCATTCCTACGTGCAACGCATTATTGATCAGGAAATTTATGCCAATAAATAACCCATTTACCCGTCATCAGATTGGCGAGTATTCAATCACGGCGATCAGTGATGGTTTTCTCACTGCAAGCCTGGATCTTCTTTCGAATATCAACTCAGAGGAGGCATCTGAATTACAACACAATGCAGGAATACAAGATCCCAATCAGATTCATATTAATTGCTACCTGATTCGTGGCCGTGGCCGAACAATCCTGATTGATACGGGCGCAGGAGGCATTAAGCAATGGGGAGGCCAGTTGCAAGCGAATCTGGCACTCGCTGGCGTGCAACCTTCCGATATTGACGCGATTTTACTGACGCATGCCCACCCCGATCATATTGGCGGTTTGCTTGGCCCCACCGGTGACATTGCCTTTCCTGATGCTGAATTAATTGTTCATCGGGATGAGATTGCCTTCTGGGAGGATGATGGCAATCTCAGCCGGGCGAGTGAGCGCGCGGCTGGCAACTTTCTGTATGCGCGTAAGGTGTTCGAAAAGTACCGGGATAAACTACATACGTTTATGGGTAACGACGTTCTGCCCGGTATTTCTGCATTGCCACTGCCGGGACATACGGCAGGCCATTCTGGTTTTCGTATTGAATCAGGCAACCATTGCCTGTTGATCTGGGGAGACATTGTCCACTTCCCCCACATTCAGATTGCCTGTCCTGACGTATCCATTGCATTTGATCAGGATCCTCTGTTAGCCGCTGACACACGTGCAAAATTGCTGGATGTGGTTAGCGCGGACAAACTGCTTATCGCTGGGATGCACCTTAGTGAGCTTGGATTTGCGTCTATTGAGAGGAGAGGGAAAAGCTACAGGCTTTTCTGGGAAAACCATGCTGATTAGTCTTAGTATCGATGTTTGCCACTGTAATCCCGAATGATGCTTCCACTCCCATTGGCAGCCAGTTCAGTCTGGCTTTTTCAGCTATTATTTGTGATATAAGTCACACAATAAGGGGGGATCATGTCAAACATCGCGAAGGTACTTTGCCTGTCTTGCTGTTTAATTCTGTGTGCCAGCACCAGCGTAATCGCAGAAACCCTGCCACGTATCGGTATTATCGGTGCGGGATCAATGGGAGGAACGCTTGGCCGGTTATGGGTAAAGGCGGGCTACCCGGTGTTTTTTTCTTCCCGGCATCCGCAGGAGTTACAGTCCCTCATTTCTTCTCTCGGTCCACTGGCGAAAGCGGGCACACCTCAACAGGCAGCTGAGTTCGGTGATGTGGTTGTTATGGCAGTACCTTATGGTGCTTTACCCTCTCTGGGGAAAAGCCTGGCTGAACCCCTGAAAGGAAAAGTGGTGCTGGATGTGGCCAATCCATATCCACAGAGAGATGGTGAGGTCGCCACTCAGGCACTTCAGGTAGGAAGCGGGGTTTACAGCGCCGGTTTGTTCCCTGAGTCGCATGTTGTTCGCGGGTTTAATTCATTGGCAGCTTCCAGCCTCGCATCCAATGCTCATCGGGCAGGAGAGGCTCTGGCCGTGCCTCTGGCAGGAGACGACAAAAACGCGCTCGATACGGTGATCCAATTAACGAAAGCTGCGGGTTTTGCCCCGGTGGTGGTGGGGGACCTGAGAGAGGCCACGCTGTTTCAGCCTGGGAGTGATTTATTTTTACAAACGATGACAGCGGACGAGTTAAAACGGGCGATTAGCCGATAACATGAGTCGCGCATAATTCTGAATCGCCGAATAAATGCTTGCTGGCGTTCCATGAAATGTTCATCTTTTTGACAGAGATGATGAGCTAACATGAAGACAGTGAACCAAACCTCACGATTTGTGTTTCCACTCCTCGTGCTTCTACGGCATAATCCGCCCCCGCCGAGTCAGTGGTCCCTCCAGGGCCGTGACGCCACTGAGGTTTAAGTATGACAGATATTCAGCAGCTGATATTCGCTGCCAAGCCCCTGATCCCCTTCAGACGCATCCATGACGCGCAGACGTTCCTGAACGCATGGCCGCTGGAGGATCAATTTGCGATCATCAGTGCGCTTTGCATTGGGCGAGATCACATGGGTGCTAACGTTATCCGACCTGGCTATGTAGCAGATGATCAGTCATTTGACCGCTTTCTGCATATCGGCAGCACAGGAATCTGGCTGATTATGCCAGAGGATTTTGCGGGAATGCTGTGTGAGGCTGGCGCATCGTTGTCTGAGTGGTTTACGGCTTTTGAGCATTGTGCTGAGACGTCCGGCTACGAGCTGGACGAGTTCTGAATTTTTTGTGGGTTCGCCACGTATAGACTTGCTACTCCCTAATGCAAAGGTGCCGACAGTGATTCAGACGCTGGCACCTTTTCGCCTGTTTTCAGTACGAGCAATTATTCAAAACTGCACGCCCTTAGTCAGCCCGCCATCGACAGTGAGGTTAGTCCCTGTTGTAAAGCTTGCTGCAGAGCTCGCCAGAAAAAGCACGGCTTTCGCCACCTCGTCCGGGCGTGCCATACGGCCCATTGGGTTCAGCGACAGGCACTCGGCAAACAGTTCAGGTGTCTCACGCTCGATTTTCCCCCACACCCCGTCGGTAAAGTAAACGTTGCCAGGAGAGACGGTATTGACGCGAATGTTTTCGGCAGCCAGTTTTGCGGACAGGGTTTTTCCGTAGTGAATCAACGCGCTCTTGAGTACACCATAGGGTTCGGCAAACATATCCACTTCGCGCCCAGATACGCTTGAAATAAGTACGATAGCTCCCGATTGCGACTGGCGGAGCCAGGGCAAAGCCGCGTTCACCATCCCCACTGAACCGAGCAGATCGGTTTCAAAAGCGAGACGCCAGGTTTCAGGATCAGAACCCCCGGCCAGGGCGCTGACATTAGGAATAACGATATCGATACCGCCCATTTGTCCGGCAGCTTCCGCCGCCCAGGCTTTTAACTGCTCAGGCTCTGTGACATCGACTTTATAGCCAAAGGCTCGTTCTCCCAGTGCGGCTTGTGCCGCAGCAATCTCTTCACCTTTTCTCGCACAAAACGCGACAGTAGCCCCTTCGGATAAAAATGCTTCGGCAATGGCTCGGCCAATACCGCGTGTCCCACCACTCAGCATGACTCTGGCATTCTTAAGACCCAAATCCATAATATTCTCCTGTTCCCCTGGCCAAATCAGCCGGGATGATGGTTGTCTGTGGAGCAATATAGGATTTGACCATCATTCTGAAAAATGAAATTAATAGAACCCATCATTCATGAAATAAGAATACGTAATGCAACTTTCACAACTCAGGGCTTTCTGTGCAGTCGCGCAAACTGGGTCGATTTCGGGCGCGGCCAGGGTGTTAAACCGGGTGCCTTCCGGTATCACGGTGCGCATCCAGCAGCTGGAACAGGATTTAGGGTGTGAACTGTTTCTTCGCGACCGACAGGGGATGTCGTTGTCTCAAAACGGTCGGCTACTGCTGGAGCATGCTCAACGCATTCTGGAACTCACCGACAGTACGCGGCTTTTGATGAGAGAAGAAGATTTGGGCGGCAAACTGGTGATTGGTGCTCTGGATGTGGTGCTGGTTGATTTCATGCCCGCACTGATTGGCACCTTTCGTAAAAGATACAGCGGCATTGGTCTCGACATCCGGCATGAGGCATCTGAAGTTTTAGTGCAACATGTGGCTGATGGGACGCTCGACATCGCACTGACAGATGGCCCGGTACAGTCAAAGGCACTGGAGAGCCGACTGGCCTTCGTAGATGAAATGTTGCTGATTACAGAGCTTAATCATCCCGCCGTAACAAAGCCATCGGACCTCCAGTGTTCAGAGCTCTATGGTTTTCGGCATGATTGTTCTTTTCGCTTTCGCATGGATCGATGGCTGGCTGAAGAACGTATCAGCCATCTGCCGGTCACGGAAATTGAGTCATACCATACGATGTTGGCCTGCGTAACAGCAGGGATGGGGGCCGCGTGGGTGTTACGATCGGTATTACACACCTTACCAGGCTATCAGCTTGTGCGTAGTCACTCTCTTGGCAAGGTCGGGTATACCGAAATTCATTATCTCTGGCGCAGCGGGCATTTATCCCCGAATGCCCGCCGGTTAATGGAAACAGGGAGTGAACTTGGCGAACGGCGTAATACCCGTACCTGGAGCAAAATATGATATCCGGGCCGACTGATAAATCAGCGGCCCGGAACATGCCGAGTGTTATGACGCTTCCAGCACAGAACGTTTCATCGTTCCCGCCAGGTTCCCCAGCAGGTTGTTAACTATCTGTATAGCCAGCATTACGCTCCGCAGGTTGTAATACAGCGCCCCATCATTTTGGATGATGTATTGTTCAAATTCGCGATTACGCAGTAACGCCAATGCCTGGTTGATATGCTCCCGCAGGTGATTACAGTTATTCATATAAACGTCCAGGGACTGATACTGGCCATCCGTCAGTTGGTAGAGAAGGGCGTTCACTTGTTCAAATTGTGTGATCAGTTCCTGATGGTACTGGCCGTGTTGCATAAAACCATCGATATCCATTGATTACGTTCCTCTGTCACTGCTTCACCGATCAGAAACTTTGCCAGTTAACGTCATTCCCCTTATCAAGGGAGAGCGGCTGAGGGGGTAATGTTTTTACCGGACTTACAGTTTGGTGTGTGAGCGCTAACTTCTGTGTTGGTACTGTGGTTGTGGTAAGGGTAAATTGGCTGACCAGTCCAGATAATGTGTTCGCCTGATCCTGAAGAGAGGCGGACGCAGCAGAGGCTTCCTCTACCAGCGCCGCATTCTGCTGGGTAACGTCATCCATCTGACTGATAGCAAGATGGATCTGCGTGATACCTGAATTCTGCTCTTCGGCCGCCGCTGCGATTTCACTGACCAAATCGTTGACCTGCCGGAAAGCAGTTTTCAAACCGGCCATATTTCTTTCCACGGTTTCCGCCTGAATGGCACCTGACTCAACCAGGTTATACGAGCTGTCGATGAGGTGCTTGATCTCTCGGGCAGCCTGGGTGGAACGTTGTGAAAGATTACGCACCTCGTCAGCAACAACCGCAAATCCCTTGCCGTGCTCGCCCGCACGGGCAGCTTCGACTGCTGCATTGAGAGCCAGAATGTTGGTCTGGAACGCAATGCCTTCGATCAACGTCACGATTTCCGTGATTTTTTTCGAACTGGTCCTGATTTCAGTCATCGTAGCCAACATGCTGGCCAGAGAGGCCTCGCTGGCGTCAGAAAGTTCAGTGGCATTGCTGGCGAGACGACTGGCCTGACGCGTGTTATCCGCCGTTTGTCTTACGGTTTCGCTCAGCTCAGCCATGCTGGCGGCCGTCTGCTCAAGTGATGCTGCCTGCTGTTCAGTTCGCGATGACAGATCTTCATTACCTGCCGCGATTTGCGCTGAGGCGGAGCTGACAGAATGGGAGGCAGTGCTTACCGAAGAGAGTGCTGATCCCACACGACCAAGAAGCTGGTTAAATGAACTGGCCATGGTGCCCACTTCATCTTTACTGCTATTGTCTGCCGTGGCACTCAGGTCCAGACTCTCACCCACATGGTTCATGATATCGCCAACACGTGTAAGGCTGCGGCGGATCCTTACAATGGTCAGTGCTGCCAGCGTCCCAAGCAGAACAAGGGCCATCGTGACCCCGATGCTCATGCCCCATAAAGTACGCTGGTAGGTTTGCTGATTAATGGTTCGCAATCCGTCACCCAGTGAAATGTTTAGCGCCAGCTGTTTCCGGTAATTATCCTTAAGCTGGGTGATAGCTCCGCCAATCCCATTCTTGCTATCCAGCATATTCAGCGTGACGTCATCCAGATGCGATCGCGATGCATTGAGAAATTCAGGCAGACGGGACTCTACCAGTTGCAAGATGGCTAAGCCCTTCTCGGTCAATTTTTGATCTTCATCGCTGGAGATATCGTTTTTCAGGTAGTAATCAGCGAGTGTTTTGATATCCGATATACGTTGCATGATCTGTTGTTCAACAGCTGGCATCCTGGTGTTATCGGTCTGGCTCTGGTGTCGGTACAGCGAAATTGAAAGTCGGTTGCTACGATCAATAAGCTCGCCTAAATCTTTTATTGAAGGAGTAGCGTTGGCCTGTACGAATTCAAAGCGATCCTGAAACCCGGCCAAAAGTTTGATCGAGATAATGCCGGTAATAACCAGTGATGCTGATAGTAGAACGAAAGCCAGGGTAAGCCTTTGAGTGATATTCATCATTTATTACCTGGTAAATGTTAAAAATAGTGAGATGTAACTTCCGAACCATCGGCAGGGGGCGTAGAAGTTTTATTTCAAAATAAATGACCTGGTTTACTTGTTATGTTCATTTTATTTGATTGAGGGTTGGTGCCTTAATTCCGTCTGGATGATGTTTGTGCGGCCATCCATTGACGGTATTGCGCTGGGGACATCTCCATAATCTGATTAAATGCCTTGCGGAATGAGGTCTCTTCAGAATAACCACAATCTCTGGAAATCTGGCGAATACTGACACTGGTGCTGATTAGCATGGTACAGGCCGATTCAATGCGGATTCTTGTAATGAATTCCTTCGGTGTCTCCTGTGATAGCGCCTTTAACCTTCTTTGCAGAGTACGTTCCGTTGTATTCAACGCAGCGGCCAGCTGTGCAGCATTGATGGACGGATTCTGAAATCGAATGATCTCCTGGGCACGAACCAGAAATGAAGTCCCGGCACTTAGCGATTCCAGCGGCGTACCAAGGTGCTGCCGCAGAAAATGGTTATCCGCAAGCGACATCTCTGAGGTGAGATTGGCCACTTCTGCACCAGCCTCTTTTTCGATGATTTTCAGGGCCAGTGATATCCAGGAAAAACACCCTCCGGTAGTAAGCACCCCCCGGTCTTCTACAAGCGTTTTGCCCCGTGCCGGAATGGCATCCGGATAACGTTCGTGCAGCATATGGCTGACCCACCACGTGGTCGCATAGGACCTTCCCTGAAGCAGGCCTGCTTCACCGAGAATCACTCCACCGGTGCCTGAAGCGGCGACCAGCGCGCCATTCGCATACATTTTCTTAAACCAGGCAGCAGCCAGGCGGATGTTTGCTATGTTCAATGGCCGCAGGTCCGGTCCGAGCAACATGCCTGGCGCAATCACGACATCGGGTTGCCCCGCTGCCTGAAAAGAACTGTCTATGTGAATAAGCCTGCCTTCAGTATCCCAGACAGGTCCGCCATCAACGCTGACAACAAGGGTTTCAAAGGTTTTTTCGGGATATTTGATTGCATGTGCTGGAGCACCGGCGATGGCTTTATTGGTGATCCAGAACAAGTCGGTTAGCCCTGCAATGGCTGAAAGAACGCTGCCTTCCAGGGCAAGTATGGCAATACGCATTTATATTTTCCTGTTTTAAAATTGTCGCAAATTGCGTGAAAAATGTGACTTTTTTCCCGTCTGATTATTGGAATGTCTGAAGGCCGATTTTTGTTTGTTTTTGTTCACCTAAGATTAGTTTTGAATGGACCTGATTATCCCATGAAAAAGGCCGGTGTTGCTGCGGTTATGTAACTTTCCGGCTAACAGGATGTGACTGAAATTTGTACGCCAGGTGGGGCATTTCGGGAGTAGTTAGTGGAAAGGATAAAAGGGTGAAAGCGCCAGATGTTACCGCCCCTTCCCGGTTCAGGAGTAGTCTGCAAGCCTGAGCTGATGCTGTTGATTGTTTAACCCGCCTTGATTCATGGCTTCAAATCGCTTGCACCTCAACTACAGATTTAAACTGCGCATGCCACATATGATAAAATTTACCACGTTGATTAATCAGCGTGGTGAAATCGCCATTTTCAATAATGGTTCCACCATCCATTACCACTATCCGATCAAACTCTTTAATATTGCCTAACCGGTGCGTCACTGCGATCACCGTCGTATCCAGGGAAAGGATTTCATTAAATAGTCGGTGCTCGGTTTCAGGATCAAGCGAGGATGAAAACTCATCAAAGATAAACAAGTTCGCTTTGCGGAATAGCGCACGGGCGATTGCCAGCCTCTGCCACTGGCCGATTGAAAGCTCATCACCACCAAACTGTTTACCCAGTCGGGTGTGCTGAGAATAAGGGAAAGCCACTTTTTTAAGCAGTACATTAATAGCTGCTGATTGTGTTTCGGCATCATACTGGGTTAAGGCGATATTTTCGCCAACAGAAAACTCGTACTTGCCGTAATCCTGGAAAACAGTCGCGACCTGATGGCGATACCCATTGATATCCAGTTTTTCTAATGGGAATCCTGCAATCGATATTGCGCCTTCGTTATAAGCATACATACGCAGCATCATCTTGATGAGTGTCGTTTTTCCACTGCCATTATCACCGAGAATAGCGACTTTCTCGCCTGGGCTTATTGCAAGATTTACCTTGTGCAACGCTCGCTGATGTCGGCCTTCATAACTGAAGCTGAGATCGTCGATATTGATTGAAAAAGGTTCGTTGTCAGGCAGCGTCTTTAGCCCATTTTTTACCGGTTCGATCTCGTCTGTCATAAATGAGTGGTAGTTGGTAAAAAAGCTGCTGGTGCTGACCAGGCCTGCACCATAATTAGCGATTGCATCCAGATGTGATTTCATCATGACAATTGACTGGAAGACCATTACCAGGGCCCCAACGGCAAGGTCACTGCTGCGCAAAGTACTAAGGAAGAGATAAACGCCTGCAAAAAGCATCAGCAGGCTTAACACCATTGCGGGTACAGGGGTAATCAATGCTCGCAGGCGTTGCTTATGCATGCGGTGGTATACTTTCTGCGCGGATATGATGAATTTGTCGAGAAG
Organism: Pantoea sp. X-Soil-TKNS-1211; assembly: GCF_059730495.1. Classification (NCBI taxonomy): domain Bacteria; kingdom Pseudomonadati; phylum Pseudomonadota; class Gammaproteobacteria; order Enterobacterales; family Erwiniaceae; genus Pantoea; species Pantoea sp. X-Soil-TKNS-1211. Next base: position 342,527 of record NZ_AP035956.1, on the reverse strand, counting down.
ATATTTTCCCAGACCATACAGCCTTATCTCCTGTAAAAAACTCTTGTCCATACTCACGCCATAGACATATCGCATTGCTATGGCTTGTCTGGAGTTTTTATACAGGTCCTCCATATTTTTTCTTTCAATACGCATGTTGATGACGATCATGGGAATGGTGGAAAGCGCGCAAATGGCAGCGCCAACCCCGGAATAGGTCACCAGCAACAACAGCAAACTTCCCGCCATAACCGCTGCACGGAAGGTATAAATAGTACAGATAATAAAATTGAGTGGCCGGTAGGCTGCCTCACGTTTGAGAAATTCGAGCTGCTCATAACGATCTTTATTATCGAACAGGCTCAGGGAAAAGGACTCATTCATCCGGCGCATAATGTTGCCGCTAAAATGGCTGGTGGATATTTCCGTTATGTCACCCTGAACCAGATTAACCAGAGGCTGCATTAATTGGATGCCCAGTAGTGAAACGCACCAGACCGCAATACTGAGTATCAGGCCACTGTCTGTGATGTGCTGACCCTGAAGGTTGTTGATTATTTTCCCTGTCATGAAAACGTTAAGCGCCGGGATGAGTCCCTGTAGAAGTACCAGTGCGACGAGTGCGGTAATGCGTGCAGGGCATGATGCAAAGACGTACCTGATAGCCAGTAGCACTGACTGCCTCCTTGATTGCAGTGGGAATAGACTGGGTGAGTCACGCCTTATAATAGATGAGAATAACACTCATTTACATCGTGATTTTTACAAAAAGTTAACTGCCCCATCCCCGTCCTGTCTCTGTTTATTATCTCCATGATGCTGGTCAGACAGTTTGTGATTCACTGTCGGAGATCAGAACACCCTGTCTTTGATATATCTCTTCTGCACTATCCACGCTTTGTGGTTCTGCTGGTGTTTTCAATGGTTATAACTGGTGCAGGAGCGGCGCTCCCATGGGGGCTGATGGACGGGCTGGTGCAATTTTATTTCAGGTTATGGCGAGAATGACACTTCTGTGTGCCCTGGTGGTCTGGAAGATGTTAGTTAGTAATAAATCATTACGCTAAGTCTGCAAATTAAACAAAATGTTTCACCAGCTCAGAGAGGTGCTCGAGTGTACCGTGTTTATCCGAGGTAGAACGACAAAGCCACCAGGGTGGAGACAACGTAACAGAAATGTTAATTACAGGACAGCAGGACCATCGCATTATATCGTCGCAGGTACTGTACCCTGGGCGTCCTGGTGTGGTTTCTTCCGGGTGTTTTGAGTGAAACTGATACATTCACGGCCCTGGGTATGTACCTGATAGGGCTTTGATTATGCGCGTCTTAATGCGCTTTTTACGGTGAATGAATGTAGAGACCAGCCAATATAAAACCACTGATCATTATCCCTGTCACCGCATTATTCTATTATAAAACTCCAATAATAAATGGAATCATTATTAGATCATGCTTGCAACTAGTCTGATTAATTAAAAAAGCCTTCACTATTTTTATATAAAGCGGCACACTACCAACCAAAAGTGAGCCTGTGAAATAATGACTGAAGGTGTGGCTATTTAGATAAAAATAATCTCTCAAGCTGAAATGCCTTTCATTCATAAAGAAATAACCAAAAAAACTATGTATATGTGAGACATGAAATGTACACTAACGCATTATGGATCATGTTAGAGAAGTCAGTTAGTATTATTGGGTTGATATATATCAACTCACTCATGGCAAAGTACATTGGCCCTGATAATTTCGGGAAAATAAATATTTCCACTTCGCTTTTTATATTCGTGCAAACATTGTCATGGTTTGGTGGTCAGAATATTCTATTTAAGCGCATGAGCGAAAACACAAAGTCCGGTATCGCAATGGCGATGCATACTCAAAATCAACGACGCATTTTATTTCTTCTGTCATCAAGTTCAATTTTAATTTATTTGTACCTTTATACTGACTTTATTGTGTTTTTGTTTGGCGTAGCTAACTGCATTGCTACATATTATATCGTGATGGACTTCTTTTCTATTTACAATAACACGCAATTGAAGTCAAAAATAAACACTATAACCAATGTGATTGGTTTGTCTTTGGCTCTATTGATCAGGTTTTACATCTCCTACTTCAAAATGCCAGTTTACTACTTCACGATACCCATTATCATAATTCCACTTGTGCCTTACATTTTACGGTTGGTTTATTTTAAATATACAGCAATGCCAAAAGAAACGGGTAAGGGTGCTATGCTGTACAATCGGCATATGCTATACGCTGGCGGAGCCTTAATTTTATCAAGTCTATCGATAGATATATACACTCAGATATCTAATATTTTTTTGGCTAAAATACTTTCTTACTCAAACTTAGGGGTTTACAGCGTAGCCTTATCAATAGGAGGTGCCTGGTCTTTTATTGTATTGGCATTGATAACGAGTTTCTTCTCAAAGATATATAGTGAAAAAAACCCAATAGCCATTGAGAAGCTGCTTGTTAAAATCAATCGAATTGTCATTCTATTCTCTCTTGTTACTTTGGGCGGGTTCTATCTGGTTGGTGATTATTTTATACATTTACTGTATGGCGATAAATATATGGATGCGGTTAATGTAATACCCATAATAATTATGGCCACAATGTTCTCTGCGTTGGGGACAATTTGTTACAGGTATATGATAAAAGAATCAGGATACGGTTACCTGGCTAAAAAAATGTTTTTATGTTGTGTGTTAACAATACCATTGTCCTGGTTAATGATTAGTTCATTCGGGATTAATGGCGCTGCCTATTGTTTTTTGATTGTAGAAGTTTTGTCCTGCACGTTGCTAAATTACTTCTTCAGGAATAAAACAATCATCAAAATGCACCTTAATATTTTTAAACCGGGGTTGTTGAAATGAAAATGATTAAACAAACAGTTAAATCAGCTCTGAAAGTTAGCGCTAACATTTTTCCTGAATTTTATGCTAAAACTCACTATCTGATCAGATTCAAGAGGAAATTAAACTTAAGAAATCCTGCCAGTTTTAATGAAAAAATACAGTGGCTTAAGTTTAATGAGCTGAATGACGATATTTACACGCTGTGCGCTGATAAATATAAGGTTCGGGATTATGTTATATCCAAAGGGTGTGGGGATATACTTAATGATCTGTACGGGGTGTACGATAACCCACAAGATATAAACTATGATGCATTGCCAGAGAAGTTTGCACTCAAATGTAATCATGGGGCAGGTTATAACATAATTTGTGATGATAAATCATTATTAGATATTGAAAAGACAAATAAGAAGCTTAATGAATGGTTAAAGCAGGATTACTCTGCAAATTTTGTGGAGCCGCAGTATAAAAAAATAGAAAGAAAAATCTTATGTGAAAAGTACATTGAGAATGAACGCGGTGGCTTTCCTGATGATTATAAATTCTATTGTTTTAATGGGATACCCTATGCGGTAATGGTTTGCGTGGGGCGAGAGAAGGGTACGCCTAAGTTTTATTATTTTGATATGAACTGGAATCCTCTTCCTTTCGAGGATACCATTGATTTAATAAATGAAAATCATTACCCAAAGATGCCTGATGGTTTTACTAAAATGAAGGTTTGTGCCATTAAATTAGCATCTGGTTTTAAATTTGTTCGAGCTGACTTCTATCTTCTTAACGGTAAGGTGATCTTTGGCGAGCTGACATTTACCCCCTCAGCAGGGCTGGATGTCACCCTACAAGAAGCAGATATGTTTTTAGGAAGCCAACTAAAGTTATAGTTTGAAAAGCGATAAATATATCTATCTCCAGGTTCGTGCTGAGTCACTTAACCGGTAATTGATTGTTGACGCTGTCTGGCCATTTCACGCATTCGGATGTCTGCCTGATGCAGCGGACATCCGATTTTCGCTCAAACAGCCTGACGCTATTTCTTCTTATTCAGCATCGACTTTAAATCGGCAAAGGGATTATAGGTTGCGGCCGCAACATCTTTTTGTGCATCTTCCCCGGCGACAACGCTTGTACCATACTGGTCAGCTTCAGTGTACTTCGAGTGCTCGTGGTCATGGCAATACAGACACAATAACTCCCAGTTGCTGCCATCTTCCGGGTTATTGGTATGATCGTGATCGATATGGTGAACCGTCAATTCGCGCAGATTGGAATAAACAAACTCCCGTGCGCAGCGTCCACACACCCATGGATAGATTTTTAGGGCTTTCTCACGGTAACCGCTTTCCAGCCGCGAGTAGTTTTTGGGGATCAGAGCCATTGCTGAAACAACCTGTCATAAAGAGATAGTTCTCTAATATATCCCAAAATAGAAGCGAAAGAGACGGGTTGGCGTAGTTCGCTTGTCGTTCGCAACCGTCATGCTCTCAGTTCAATGCCTGAAAAGACATTTAACGTCCCCGGTATCTCTTGTTAAGGCGGCCTACCGTACTATCAGGCGTGGCACCTGGCGGTAAAATCGGGACATAAAAAAGCCCGCGACAGCGGGCAAACAGACTTTAGAATGATAGAGTTTTTATATTAAGCAACACTTTTGCTGTGTGTCGCTTGGTGATCATAACCTATTGATAGTTTGCTATGTTTACTGTTTTCAGGGTTTTTATCTGAAAGTTGACTGTCATCGTTGTTTATAGTTTTGGGTGGGTGGAGGCCTTTATTAAAATTCAGCCACGGCACCTTAGGATAGCCAGGCGTATTCCAGACAAGCATAGAGGTTATGCGCCAGCGTGTATTTCTGGCCAGTGGCTCGTCATTTTATGCTTTCATCATCATCCAATGAGAGAGCGACAAATGAACGCATTATTCACCCCCATTACCGCAGGAAAACTGCGCCTTCAGCATCGGGTTGTTATGGCACCGGCTACGCGCATGCGCACCGAAACGGGTGGCGTGCCGGGTGAGCTGATGGTTGAGTATTACCGTCAGCGTGCCAGCAAGGGCGGACTGCTGATCGCAGAAGCTACCGCGATTTCGCCGTATGCCAATGCCTATGCAGATGCACCCGGTGTTTTCACTGATTTGCAGCAGGCTGGCTGGAAACGTGTTGTTGATGCCGTTCATGGCCGTGGCGGTCAGATTGTGTTGCAGCTGTGGCATCCGGGCCGCCAGTCCCTGCCTGAGCTGTCTGAGGGCCGTCAACCGGTCGCGCCTTCTGCCCTAACCGCGCGTGATACTTACGGTGTGGGTAAAAACATCGATGGAACTTATGAGGGGAAATTATTCCCTGAGCCTCGTGCACTTGAAGTAAAAGAAATAGCAAACATCATTGAAGAATTCCTCCAGGCTGCTATTCGGGCGAAAGCCGCGGGATTTGATGGTGTGGAGCTGCACGCTGCCAATGGATATCTACCAGAACAGTTCCTGCTGGACGGCAGCAACTTTCGTCAGGATGAGTGGGGCGGAAGTCTGGCAAATCGCGCCCGTTTTTTGCTGCAAACGGTGACCACATTGACGGATGTGTGGGGGGCAGGGCGCGTGGCAGTACGTATCTCGCCAAGTGGTATCTACGGTGATATGTATGACAGCGATCCGGCGGCGACCTTCAGCTATCTCGTTGAGAAGCTAAACGATGCCGGCCTGGCTTATCTGCATATCATTGAGCCACGCATCGTCGGGCCTGATGACCGGGAAAGTGACCACTATGCAGAACCCATTGCCAGTCGTCAGCTGCGGGAGTTCTATCACGGAATCATTATTGCGGCAGGTGGCTTTACGCCAGAAGCAGGTGAAAAAATGTTGGCAGCGGGAGAGGCTGATTTGATCGCGTTTGGCCGACTTTTCACCTCCAATCCGGATCTGCCGGTGCGAATTCAGCAGGGCTACCCTCTGGCACACTATCAGCGCGAAACGTTCTTCGGTGGTGATGCTCGTGGCTATACCGATTTTCCCGTGTATGCGCAGTAACCGTTTAAGTCATAAAACAGTGCGGGCGGCCTCAGTGCTGCCCGCACTGTTTTTCTGTTATTGAAATCGCTGTTCTCTAAATCTGCGAGACCCCCACTGACGCACCGCCATCAACATATAACGTCTGTCCGGTAATAAATCCCGCATCTTCTGAAAGCAGGAAACTGATAGCCGCCGCTATCTCTTCAGGTTTACCGAAGCGCTTCATCGGCACACTCTCAAGGTAACGTTGCTCACCCTCACTGCCAGGCGCGTTACTCGCGCGGAACAGCTCGGTTTCAGTCGGGCCGGGTGCAACGGCATTGACCGTAATACCCTGGGTAGCCAGCTCAAGCGCCCAACTGCGGGTGAAGCTCACCAGAGCGGCTTTTGCGGCGGCGTAGGATGTTCGTTGAGGTACAGCGAGTACCGTCAGGCTGGCAATATTAACAATTCTGCCCCATCCACGGCTTTTCATTCCCGGTAATGCAGCCTTAGCCGCCACCAGGGCTGGATGCAGATTGACGCGCAACACGTCATCCAGCGCTTCCGTCGTCACATCCGGCAGCCACTGCGGGCGTACCAGTCCGACGTTATTGATGACGCCATCAACACTAAATTCAGCACTAATCTCGTTGAATGCGCGCTGTACCTCCGGCGTATCGGCCAGGTCGAGGGGAATAAAATGCCCCGGATATCCCCGTGCAGGTGCATTTCGGGCAATGCCAATGACCGTATGCCCTGCTAAAGCCAGCTTCTGAGATAACGCGTAACCAATACCTTTACTTGCTCCGGTAATGAGGAACGTTCTTTTCTGATCCATATGATTCTCCGGTAAATGGAACGACAAAAACCGGCGCAGTAGGCGGCGCCGGATGAATGATGGTTGCGAAGATGAATTAAGACGCAGAGGCTGCCTGCAAGGCCACGTCGGCGGCGCTGATACCTTCCAATGCCAGTCCGTAACCGGCACCTTCATCAATAAGGCGACGCAGTTTCTGCGTCAGCGCAATACGCGTATAGCGACTGGTGAGCGGCGGCAGTGCGGCGAGTGACTCTGCCAGTTCATGGGCGCGTATCAGCAACGTATCGCGGGGGACGATTTCATTAACGGCTCCCCACTCCTTAGCCGTTGCCGCATCCAGCTCTTGACGCGTCAGCAGGAAGTAGCGCCCCCGTACACTGCCTATTACCTCGGGCCACAAGAGGTTGACGCCGTCTCCCGGCACGATACCGAACTCAAAATGTGGCTTGTCCTGGAAAACGGTATCAGGCGTTGCCAGCACAATATCCGCCAACAATACATATTCTGAATGCAGGCGGACCGGGCCGTTCAATGCCGCGATCACCGGAACCTCGATGTCTAGCAGGTTCATCAGCACCTTTTTGCCTTCGCGGTAAATTTTGTCGTAGCCACGAGGGGTGAAGAAATCAAATCCATCCGGGCTGATGTTTTCCATAAACGCGTCGCCTGCGCCGGTCAGGATCACCACGCGGTTATCCGGGTCTGCACCAATCTGATGAAAAAGCTCAACAAACTCCTCGTGTGTATGGCCGTTGAACAGCAGCGAACCGCCGTCGGTATGCAGCATGACTTCAAGCACACCGCTGGTTGAGCGGCTAAGACGAGCATGGTTAAAGCTGTTACGGTAATTTTCGAAACGTGACATGGTTATTTCCTCTTGGATTATCAGGATTCAATTAAGGCATTCAGTTTTGCGACTGCACGCATGACAGCGGGGCGTGCGGAAACGGTTTCAAACCAGCGAGTAAGATTGGGCAATGCCTCCAGGCTGACGCCTGCAAATTCACGCCGCCACATCCAGCCGTAATGCGCGATATCTGCGATGGTGTACTCATCGCCTGCTATCCAGGGTGATTCCCCAAGCTGACGTTCCAGCAGACCGGTAACCCGGTTGGCTTCCGCGCTGAACCGTTGCTGCGCCAGCGGTTGCGGCTCGCTGACCAGACGGGTGAAAAATCCAGCCTGTCCGAATGCGGGACTGAGCACAGAGGCGTGGAAAAACAGCTGTTCAAATACCCTGGCGCGAGGGACTCCGGAAGGGGGCAGCAGTTTGCCGTGCTTTTCAGCCAGATAAACCAGAATCGCCGCTGATTCGCTCAGCACCTTATCGCTGTCACGCAGTACGGGGACTTTGCCGTTCGGATTCATCTTCAGAAAATCGTCTCGTTTTTGTTCCCCCTGGCGGACGTTAACGGCGTGCAGCTGCCATGGCTGGTCCAGTTCTTCCAACAAGATGGCAGGCTTGAGGCTATTGGGGGTGGCGTAAGCGTAAAGTTCGTACATGGTCAGGCTCCACATTCAGGTTTAAACAGGCGATGACGCGTGCCCGTTGTCGTTGATGTGAAGTATCTGCTAATGTCCGGGGGTAATGGCAGACAGCTAAAAACCATAATTGCTATTCCCGGGAGGAATGACATGGATCGCTTTCAGGCAATGCAGATGTATGTTCAGGTGGTTGATGCGGGGTCCTTTTCTGCGGCCGCGCGCATCCTTAATATCGGGCAGCCTGCGGTATCCAAGACTATCGCTCAACTGGAAAAACATCTGGACGTACGTTTACTGTTGCGGACCACACATGGATTAACCCCCACAGAAGCGGGGCAGCGCTTCTATGAACGTGCACGGATTACCTTGCAGCAGGCCGATGAAGCGGAAATGGCTGCACGCGGCGCTGACAAGGGGCTGACAGGTGTGCTGAGGGTGGCTGCGGCGCCAACGTTTGCCAGACTGCATGTCATCCCGCAGCTGGCAACGTTTATGGCACAGCATCCGGAGCTGCAGATAGATATCAGGCTTGACGATCGTCCCATCGATCTTATCTCTGAAGGTATTGATATCTGTCTCAGAATGGGCACCTTACAGGATTCAGGCGCGGTAGCGCGCAAGCTCGCGACTTCACGACGATCTGCTCTGGCTACGACAGAGTATTTGTCCCGGTTCGGGTATCCTCAACATCCTCGCGAGTTAAGTCAGCATGAGGCACTCATTTTCAGCCCGTTGAACGATACATGGGCTTTCCATCGTGGAGACGAAGTCGAAAATGTTAGCTTGCAGGGGCGACTGCATCTTAGTGCTGCGGAAGGTATTCGTTCAGCCGTGTTGGCGCACATGGGGGTGACCGTCGCTTCTGATTGGATGTTTGCCCAGGAAATTGCTGACGGAGCGGTGGAACGCTTGCTGAGTGACTGGACCTTACCCGATATTGATCTGTGGGCGGTTTTCCCCGGCGGGCGAATGGCTACAGCCAAAGCACGGCAGTTTGCGGCGTTTGTCGAAGCCCTGTTCGAAGCCTGATTTGATTTATAATTTTGACACCGGGAGCGAAGAGGATGACGGGTGTGTCGCTCTACGGTGAGACATGCGTGAACTATCGGTCTGTTGAGTGTTTATTGAGCGGTTTTGGCGCAGTCGGCCTTACATGCGGGCATCAGGATCTTATTCACAGGGTATTGAGCCGGATATGCACGCTGATTGTGGATAACTAAAGTCGGTGTTTATCGCTCATGTACTCATTTACTCAAAAACTCATTCGTGAAAATAACAACCCTGGCAGTACATCATGAACCTGAAGTGGACGTCACGGTGACAGATCCGGACAAGCGGTGCCACAGGTGTTGAATCGGCTCATCCCGTTGGGTAATCCTGTGTAGACGGAGTGAATCCACTTTTACCTAAGGGAACAACATGAGGTTTTACCGCAGCAAGGAATTTACTGGATCTAAAGCCTGGGAATCGTTACCTGTCGCGAGTTTTGATAATACCAGCGTGAAGCTTCACTGGACCGATCAGCCTTACAAGTGGCATGTCAACGATGGACATGAAGTCTTCGCTGTTATGGATGGCTGCGTTGAGATGTTCTATAAAGAAAATGGACAGATAAAAAGTAGGACACTGCATACTGGGGATATTTTCTACGCCAGTGAAGGGACGGAACACGTTGCCCACCCACAAGGAGCTGCGCGCGTCCTGGTTGTCGAAAACGAGGGATCTGTTTAGGCATATCACCTCTAAATCAACAGGATTTATCATTCCCTGACTCCCAATTCCCTACAAGGACTCTCATGAACAGCACTGTCTACGATGCCTTCCGCTGCCTGAACTTATTGGCGACGGCGAACCGTCCGCAGGGCATTCGCGAAATGGGACGCGAGCTGGAGTTGGATTCCGCGAAGGTCACGCGCTTAATGCAGACCTTGCTGGCGTTGGATATAGTGCAACGCAATGCCAGCCGCAAATACAGTTTGGGTATCGGCATCCACCGCTTATCGGCTCACGCGATTCATAACTCGGCGTTTTACAATGCGGTGATGGATTTGTTGGAAGAGAGCGGGAATCACACCATCTCCATCGTGATCGGCGTGCTGAGTGGGAAAAACGTGGTCTATTTGATTCATACCCGTGGTGGAAAAAGTATTGCGCGCGCCATTGGTAATTATGAATCTTACCCCGTGCATGATTCGGTGATCGGCATTAAATTGCTGTCGGCAATGAGTGATGAAGAAATTATCGGCCAGATCGGCATTCACGATTATCAACTGCTCCGAAAGGATATTGACGAGGCGCGGCGGCATCAGGTATTCACCAAAGATTTTGGTACGAATGACTATCGCCTGGCCTGCAATATTCCCGGTATGCAGGCAGCGATAGCGTTGTCGAATATCAGCCGTGAGAAAATGGATATTGAAAGTTTGCGTTTGTACCTGACGTCGGCGGCGAAGAAAATTAGCGGTGAATCACTGTCGATGTTGCAGCAGTAGTTCGCAACGCGCAGCGGTGTCGGTCACGCGCTGGCCGGGTTTATACAGTGTTGAGCCTAACCCAACCGTATCGTAATAGCGCAGAAACTCACCGGCATTTTCCACCTCCACGCCACCCACAGCGGAAAAGCTGACGGGCTGAGAAAGTGGACCTTTTATCAGTTGCGGGTAATTACGCGGCAGCGCGCAGGCGGGAAATATTTTCATCACATCGACCCCCAGATCGACAGCAGTGAATATTTCACCAGGCGTAAACACCCCCGCGCAGACGAAAAGACCCTGTTGTTTGGCCGACGCAATGACCTGCGGGTTGAGATTGGGCGTGAGGATGAAATCGGCAGCGGCGGCAATACAGCGCCGCACCTGATCCGTCGTAGTGACGGTGCCCACACCGAGTTGGATATCGCTGCCAAAGCGCTGGCGAACGTTATCCAGGCTGGTTTCCCAGTCGGGTGAGTTGGTGGTGATTTCCACGCGATGGATGCCATGCTGCAATAAACAGGCAATATGAGGCACCGCGTCATCTGGCGTTATTCCGCGCATTATTGCGATGATTCGTTGATTACGCTCCATAACCAAATACCTTATTCAGTCCGGTGATCATGGCGATTTCGGCAGGTAATAACTCACAACCAAGATGCATAATTTCGCAGGCCTGCTGGTAATGCGGCAGCAGCGTTTCGCTGCCAATAAAACACACCGTTTTAGCCCCGCCGGGATGACCGCGCGCAATTTCGTATCCCATGAGCAATCCGGAAAGCCATGAAGCGACGTCCTCCTTTGCCAATGCATCAAGAATGTAGCGCCCTCGACAGCGAAACAGTTCTGTCACCAGTTCAAGTTCTTCGCGCACCACTGTCAGAGCCGTCTCTACCCCAGCCTGAAAGGCTGCCGGGGAGGGAACCTGTTCCGGCAGGCCTTTTCCCACCACGGAATGATTGAGCAGCAGATGATAAAGCTCGCCGGTCATTAAGGTCTGTAAACCTGTGACCAACTGCTGCGAACGCTCAACCCTGAGCCACTTGCTGTGGGTGCCGACGGCAGCAAATGTGCTGGCATCAGAGTGGGTTAACGCACCAGCCAGTTGCATCTCTTCGCCCCGACAGATCTCATTCACCCGTTTGTCGCAAATGCCGGGCCGCAAGGTCAGCGGATTTGGCAAGATACCCGGCAACGTCATGCCCTTACCGAACAGTTGCGAAAAGTTGAGTGGCATGTCGAGATAGCCTGCGTCTGCAATACCGATATTGCTGCCAATCATGCCGCAGAGCAGCACAGGTAATTGTTCATCATAAGCATCCTCAAGCCGCAACAGTTGCTGTTGTAAAATTCCGGGCAACGCATTGCGTTGACATTTGCCAACGCCGCAACTGTTTTGCACCGCCTTAACTACCACGCCATCGCGCACGCTTAACGCGCGGAAGTTGCTGGTGCCCCAATCGACCGCGATGTAGTTCATGGGCGGTCTCCCAACACGGCCAACGGCAGGAAATCGGTCAGTTCCTTCAATTCCTGACGCGTAGTGTCATCCAGACTTTTCGCCGGTTCACGCACGTAATCACTGGCGAAAATCCCTGCCTGACGTAGCACAGCTTTGTGAATGGCGACGCCGATCCCCGGTTGTACGCCATAGCGCAGGAAAGGAAGATAACGATAAAAAAGGGCCTGCGCTGCCTGACGATTTTGCTGCCAGGCCGCCAGGATGGCGTTGATCACGTCCGGGAATTCACACGCTGGCATGGTGCCCGTCACGCCACGACCTAACTCTTCAAACAAGAATCCTGCGTTCAGGCCGCCAAACAGGCCCACATTCTCTCCAAGTGCCTGTTTTAGAGCAGTGATTTTCAGTGTGGTTGGCGGTTGTTCCACTTTGATGTACTTGATGGCGGGAAAGTCCTGACACAAACGCACCAGCGTTGGCACGGGAATGTTCACACCGGTCATCAGCGGCGCATCCTGAATCATGATGTCGATATCGCAGGCATGGCAGATGTCGCGCCAGAAACGATAAATCTCCTCCGGGCCAGGCTTCACCACCGAAGGTGGATTGACCATCGCCACCTGCGCTCCCCAGCGATGCACCCGGTTGATCTCTTCAATGGCGACGGCAGATGACGCACCGCCAGCCGCAGCCACCAACGGCAAATCACCCACCTGCTTTTTGACGCAATTAAACAACGCGTGCTTCTCGTCACGAGTCAAGGCATAGCCTTCGGAGGCATTGCCAAACAGCGCCAGGCCATCAATGCCTTGTTGCAGTAGAAATTTCACCAGACGTTCAATGGACGCTAAATCCAGCTGACCTTGCTCATCAAATGCCGTGGCAAGAATCGGTACATTACCTTTTAACATGATGCCTCCATCACAACGTTTCGAACGCGATCTTCATCGATTTCAATGCCTAATCCTGCGCCTTGCGGCAGATGATACTCACCGCGTTCGCAAATCATGGGTTGTTTCAACAGTTGATTAGCGATAGCAAAAACCGGCGGTTGGTACTCGAGCATGAACAGGTTGGGTATGGCAGCTGCGGCATGAATCGACGCGGCGATGCACGGCCCTAAGCCCACGCTTAAATGCGGTGCAACGCGCAGATTCCATGTTTCGGCCAGAGACGCGATGTGCATCAGTTCACTGATGCCGGTTCTGCCGACATCGGGTTGCAGAATGTCGGCCGCACGCTGTTCAATCACCGCTTTGAACTGATAGCGAGTGCGCTCGGTCTCGCCTAAAGCAATGCTGATTGCGCTTTTCGCCCGTAATTCGCGATGACCGGCGATATCTTCTGGCAGGAGCGGGGCTTCCAGAAAACCGACTCCCAGCGTGTGCAGCTGCGCCGCCAATTCGGTGGCATCCGCCACGCTGTAATTCCAGTGCGCATCGAGAAAAATGTGTGCTTCATCGCCGAGTGTTTCGCGGATGGCGCGGATATTTTTGATGTCTTCACGCACCCCGTAACCCAACGCTAACTTAACGGCATTGAAGCCTTTCTCCTGCCATTGCATGGCGAGCCGACAACGGCTGTCGATATCGGGTTCAGGCAATCCAGAGACATAACAAGGAACCGAATCGCGAAACGCGCCACCAAGTAATTGGTGGACCGGCAGGCCGAGAATTTTGCCTTTGAGATCCCACAATGCGATATCCACCCCAGCGATGGCATCGATGTGATAACCGCTGATGTGACCGCGGTCGCGCATGGAGTCATACATCCTGGCGTTGAGCACGCCGCTGGAGAGCGGTGATTGTCCGATCAACAGGGGGGTAAACAGCTGATTAATCAATTCCGCGATGACCTGTGGCACCACGGGTGCCAGCGCTTCTCCCCAACCGACATGGCCTTCGCTGCTGGTAATTTTCACCAGGCAGGTTTCCATCTTGCGGGAATAGACACAGCGGTATTCCGGGCGATAGTAGTAATCGGCGGCGTTTCCGTCCGCCTTGCCACCGAGATAGGCCTGGTCCGGGGTAATTTTGAGTGGGAAACACTCAACATTCGTTATGTGCATAAAGGCTCCAGCTTCCGTTAGTTCAACACTTTTCCGGCAGTTTCTTTGGCAAACCACACCGCAATGAATGAGATCAACGCGGTGACCATCACATACCAGGCGGGAGAGAGCGGGTCACCCGTGAAGGAGATCAGACTGGCTGAGGCCAGCGGCGTTACACCGCCAAACACTGCCACAGTGAGGTTGTAGGACATGGCGATGCCACCATAACGGATCGCGGTTGGGAAGAGTTCGACCATCGCGGCACCGCAGCCACCATTGAAGAGCGCAACAAACACTCCCAACATGCTCATCGCCGCGATGGAACTACCCACCGATCCCTGTGTCATCAACAGCATGGCGGGATAGGTCAACAGCATGAAACCGGCGCATCCCACGAGCATCAGTGGCCGCCGTCCCCATTTATCCGACAGATAGCCGGTAATGGGCATGCAGATGGCGACACTCAGCAAGCCCAGCGTGGTAATAAGATAGGAATCGGTGCGGCTGTAGTGCAGATGCGTTGACAAGTAGCCGGGCATAAACGATTGCAGCACCCAGCTGCTGACCGCTTTGATCACCACGAAACCGGTGCAAAACAGCAACGCCGACAAGGAGGTTTTGAGGGCGGTGCGCAGTGGGGACCGTTCGATTTTTCCGCTGGCTTTCAACATGTGAAATTCCGCCGAGTCCTCCATGTTGCGGCGCATATATAACCCACCTAATCCGAGCGGGGCAGCCAGCAGGAACGGAATGCGCCAGCCCCAGTCATTCATCGCTGTCTCACCCAACCACCAGGTCAAAAGCAATACCAGACCTGAGCCGCAGACAAATGCCATAAAACTGAAGTTCTCGCTCCAGCAGGTAAGTGTTGCGCGACGATGTGGCTCAGCACTCTCCGCCAGATAGGTGATGACGCCGGAGCTTTCGCCGCCTGCCGCGAAACCTTGTACCAACCGGGTTATCACCAGCAGTACCGGCGCGATAATTCCGACCTGGTGCCAGGTCGGTAGAATCCCCATCGCAAAAGTGGACAGAGAAGTAATGACGATCACCGTCACCAGCACTTTGCGTCGTCCCAGCCGATCGCCCATTGAACCGAAAAATAACCCCCCCAGCGGCCGCATTAAAAAGCCTGAGCCAAACACGGCGAAGGACTTCAAAAGTGCGGTGGCAGGATCGGAACTGACAAAGAAGTTGCTGGCAATAATCGCCGCTAAGGTGCCGTACAAGCCAAAATCGAACCATTCGATAAAATGACCAATCCCGGCAGCCATCATGATTCTGGCAATACGTTTGGGCGGATTTTTCGTTTTTGTCGCCATGTACTCGCCGCCATAGTGGCGGGTTGAATTCTCCATACGACCTCCAGAGGATAAATGCCACGCCACAGGGAGGCGCGTTATGTCTTGGAAGTTAGCGTATGAATTTTGTGGATAGGTTGCGTTGGCAGGACCAGATTGCGTGAAGCGAATCAAAGAACAAATCAGTAAATTGCTTCACATAGTGAAGCAGAAAAGGGAAACCGATAAAAAAGTCAGCCAGTGGCAGCCTCTGGTTATGAATGAGCGAAAAGCTGATGCGACATGCGGATAAAACCATAATGAATGTCAGTTTTTTGGGCGATTCAGGCGTTGAGTTATGTTTATATAGCTGTTCGGAACCCGTTTGTTTTAGGTTGAACCAGAGAGAGGTTTTGTGCGTACTCGTCCATCATCCCGGTTGATAGTTCTTTCTCCTGAAAATCATGTCCTGCTGTTTAATTTTTGCCATAAAAATGATGCTTTAAGTGGCAAATCATACTGGGCAACGCCGGGTGGGGGGCTTGAACTCAATGAATCCTTTGAGCAGGCTGCCTTACGCGAATTTTAGAGGAACTCAGACAAACCGAGGAAACGATCTTTCCACATGATTTGATTATCGACATACTTGCAGGAAAGTTGGCCTTTACCGCTCCATTCCGCAAGTAAGACGCGAACATTGCCACCTCATCCCTGACGAGTCAGGATTTCAGCGGCGTCCATGACCATTGTCAGTTGCTGGCTGACTGACGACCCCTCAAAGGACTGCCATGCCGACAAACTTCTTGCGCCAGGTGTAAAGGTGGCGTCTGAAATAGCATGCTTACGGCAGCGCTCCCGGGCAGAAACCCCGGCTTCCGCCTCACGGAGAAATAATGCGGCAACAAAGGGAAAAATTCGCAAGGAGCGTTAATATCGATATAAATTAGTATGTTACGTTATCTTGAAATATCGCTGTTTCGATCTATTTTTATCCTAAGTCAAACTGATTGCTCACATATGTCTTATGAACGAAACCAGATCACACAGGGCAGCGATGATTGGATGTGCTATTGGAGCAGCTGTCATTGAGTTAACCGCCAGAGGGGCAGAACTAAGTAAGGCTAACATTTTGTATGAACTTGAAAGAATGTCAGCTTCTTCAAAAGATTTGCAGACTAAAGCTTTTGCACGCGATGCTGCAAATCTTCTCAGAAAGGGACTCGAATAGTTCTCTGGCCTTGAACAGCGAGGATATTCAGCGCTGGAAAGTGTGTTGATTCAGCTTCAATTTAAACACAGGAGCAGCGCCAGATAGAGCAATGATTGTAAAGAGTTACTCAGGGAGGAGTATTTACAAGCTAAGTGCCAGGGAGCGTGATAGGGTCGGTATTCACTGGCTCATAGGATACATATGAAACGAGTTATCGTTTTCTTTAATTTAGGCCCCGCAATAGTGATGAGCTTGATGGATGGCGTCACCTCTATCCGCCGGGAATATCCTAACGGACAAGAAGTTCAGCTTCAAATTATGTCTGCAGGTTTTCCCTCCCTGACCGGCGACTCATTGGTGGTTCACGTTGCCTCTGACCGAACCCTTTCAAGCGATGAAATACTTGAAGCAGCAAACAAACTGCTCTGAAATGGGATCCGCAATTACCTCCGGATTGTGGATGCTCGTTAAGCGGCCGGGGAAGGCTATTACTGGATCAAACGTGGTAGTGAAGAGCCTGAGATGTGGTTGTATTCAGAAAGTCAGCCTGAGGGATAGATACAGCCTCAGCATGATAAACCCGTCAGTCTCAGAATACTCACCCATGAGGGTTACCGCATCAATACTCTGCATATCCGCCATCGATAGTCAGTGCTGTAGTATGACCGTGGCCACCGTGCCAGCCAGCACCTACACGCTGGCCCACTTTCCACTTAGATGCTCCAGGACCTGACTTCTCAACGACACCCACCACTTCATGTCCCGGTATGCGAGGGAAAGAGGAGGACATCCCTTCACTTACCTTTGCATCGCCGTGACAGACGCCACAGGCCTCAACGCGGATCAAGACCTGACCATGTTTTGGTTCTGGAATATCTTTCTCAACAAGCTGCATCGGCTCGCCTTTAGCGAGAACCTGGACTGCTTTCATTTTTGCCATGTAAAAACCTCGTTTCATGTGTGCGGTAAGAAACCGTAATAACGTCACGGCCGTTAACAATGGCACTCATCTTAGGAGGTCAGTCTTAAGCTGGCTTGCCTGAAACAATGAAAAAAAGACACGATTCTTTCCTCTTAAACGGACGCTTTGCGATTCGAATAGCGAAGCGCGTCAACCAGCAGGGCAAATGCAGGTGTAGGCTGCCGATGGCTGGGATAATAAAGATGGTATCCAGAAAAGGGTTCACACCATTCATCCAGGACTCTTATCAGTTGTCCTGACGTGATATAAGGCTCAAGCTGGGCTTCTGGCAGGTAGGCGAGACCGCGTCCCGCCAGCGCGGCTTTTAAGATCATGCTGCCAGTATTGAATACAAGCTGCCCATCAACCCGCACGTTCAGCTCTCGTCTTTCTTTTTCAAACTCCCAGGCGTAGAGTCCACCGTGTCCTGAAAGTCGCAAATTGATACAGCAATGTTCTGTCAGCTGCTGAGGAGTTTTGGGCACTGGCCTGTTGCTGAAATATGCAGGCGAACCCGCGACGGCCATACGCATAGGAGGACCTATTCTTATCGCAATCATGTCCCTGGCAATGGTTTCTCCCGGGCGGACACCAGCATCAAAGCGGTCTTTAACAATATCAACCAGACCATAATCCGTCAGGATTTCAACTTTGATGTCCGGGTACTCCTCGACGAGCTTTTCAACAGCCGGCCACAGCACTGACTCAGCAGCATACTCCGTTGACGTCAGGCGAATCGTACCTGCAGGTTTGTCGCGTAATTCGGTGAGTACCATCAACTGCTGCTGAATTTCTTCAATCCGGGGACCTACGGATGCCAGAAGACGCTCACCGGCCTCGGTCGGCATGACGCGACGCGTCGTCCGGTTCAGCAACCTCAGTCCCAGTCGCGCCTCAAGTGTCCGGACCGTCTGACTCAGAGCAGACTGAGATACGCCCAGCCGCTTGGCGGCACGCGTAAAATTCTGCTCTTTCGCCACCACCATAAACGCAGCGAGATCGTTAAGGTTTTCACCTGCCATTTAAAAGCCCTCCTTATTATTTCAATCTGAATTTAGCATCTAATCACTGAATAAGTCCTCCGATATACTACCCATGTTCATAAATTAACCAGATGCTGAAGAGGTATTCAGGGTAAACAGCTTCAGCATCTGTAATGTACTTGCCCGGCAGTATGCGGGGCTGAATGCGGCTGAAGCCGGCGACAGATATAAGGAGTACATCAAGATGAAAGGTATTATCGCAGCGGCAGCAATGGCTGTACTCGGTACGGCGCAGGTGTCGGCCGATGAAATTTTGATCCGCCGGAACGGACAAACGCCTTCCGTATCGGGCAAAGCTGAGAACTTTACGGGACAGGCGGTTATCAGCTCGCTGCTACCGCCGAACGACAGCACCCGGGCAAACCTGGGTCAGGTGGATTTCGTACCCGGCGCGCGTACCGTATGGCATAGGCATCCGGCCGGCCAGCTGCTGATTGTCACAGCAGGAAAGGGCTGGGTCCAGGAACAGGGCAAAGCACGTCAGGAAATCAGCCCGGGCGACGTGGTGTGGATACCGGCATCGGTACGCCACTGGCACGGCGCGACGGCCACGTCGCCGATGAGCCACCTGGCCATGACGTATATGGTGGACGGCAGCAATGTTGAATGGCAGGAGCCCGTCACCGACGAGCAGTATCGCTGAACCGGAGGAAAGGATGGAAAAATCAACAGCCGCGGCTCTGGCGCTTACTCTCGGTTCCGGCGGGGCCATTGCCGATGCGGGCTTCCAGAGAGGCCCGCTGTCAGAAGCTGATATGCAGACGGTTTCTCCCGTGCTGGCGCGCTATGCCGATACCCGGTTGGTCAGCAAACTCTGGAAGAGCTCAGACCTGTCGCCGCGTGGCCGGAGCCTGACCACCATGGCCGATGTTATCGCACGCAACCAGACGATCCTGTTGCCGAAACAGCTTGAGCTGGCAAAGTAGCGGCAGGAGTGAAAGCCCGCCGTAAGGAAAACACTATGTCCCAGAATATTGAAAATAAAGTTGTTGTTATCACCGGCGCAAGCAGCGGACTGGGGGCCGAAACGGCACGTCATCTGGCAGGCCAGGGCGCGAAAGTAGTGCTGGGTGCCCGTCGGTTGGACCGGCTTGAAAGTCTGGCCGCCGAGCTGGGGCTGGATACCCGTGCCGTTCTGAGCACCGACGTGACGGACCGGGCACAGGTTCAGGCTCTGGTTGACCGGGCGATCGAGCTGCACGGCCGCATTGACGTACTCATTAATAACGCTGGCCTGATGCCAGGCTCAATGCTCGACAAGCTGAAAATTGACGAATGGGATCGCATGATCGACGTCAATATCAAGGGCGTGCTCTACGGCATCGCGGCGGCGTTGCCGAAGATGAAAGAGCAGAAGTCCGGTCAGATAATCAACGTCTCATCCGTCGCCGGACATAAGGTTGGTCCCGGCGGGGCGGTCTATGCCGGCACCAAATGGGCCGTCCGGGCTATTTCTGAAGGCTTGCGTCAGGAAGTGAAGCCCTGGAATATCCGCACGACCATCGTTTCGCCTGGTGCAGTAGACTCCGAGTTGACCGGAACCATCACTGATGAGGATGTTGCGAAAGGTATGGCAAAAAGCTACGAGAATGCGATCCCGGCCAGCTCATTTGCCCGCGTAGTGGCATTTGCCATCAGCCAGCCTGATGAGGTGGACGTTAACGAAATTCTGTTCCGCCCAACGGTTCAGCTCTATTAATCATCCCGTCTGGCACGCGCCTGCTCGCCAGACGGCTTCTCCGTCAGCCAGACATATTTTCCCGGACGGGAAGCTCAGAGATTAAACATCATGACAAAAAGATTAACAGGCTGCCGCGACAGCCTGCAGGATTCCTTACGCCTGAATATTCCTCTGGGAAACCACGCTGAGCGGCTGCAGGGTGACATATGTCGGCGGCTAAAACTACTGACAGTGCTGATGGCAACTGTCCCGGCAATGTTGTTAACGAACACGACAGCCGCTGAGGCTAAAGTGGAATTTCCTGTGGGATACGCGCAGGGAAAACACTACGGCAGCATCGTACGCGGCGATACACGCGAGGAGCTGTATACCACGCCGGAAGCCATTGCGGCGGCCAGTCGCGGTGAACCGCTGCCTGAAGGGACGGTTATCACCATGGAAGATTACCGGAACCATCAGCTTTACCGGTATGTGGTCATGGAGAAGCGCAAAGGATGGGGGCAAGCGCATCCAGCAGAGCTTCGCACGGGCGACTGGGAGTTTCAGTGGTTCAATCCGGACCGCACGGTCAGGCCAGGCGAAAACCTTGACCGGTGTCGCGCCTGCCATACCTCGCAGTCAGGTAATGATTACGTTTTTAGTTTCGACAGAATGAAGGAGTCAGACTGATATGCCGGTTAACCATTCTTCCACGACCGTCGGCTCTTCGGTACTGATGACCCTGATGCCGGTCATCACCGCAGTGCTGGTCGGCTTTATTATTATTGGTGTGGCGCTTCCCGTTCTGCCACTGCATGTGGAAAACAGTCTGGGATACGGGAGCTTCATCGTGGGGTTAGTGGCGGGGGCGCAATTTGCCGCCTCACTTATTTCACGCATCTGGTCAGGCTCTTATTCTGACCGCTGCGGGGCAAAAAAAGGCGTGGTCGTCGGACTGATTGCCGCAGCGGCGGCCGGACTGCTTTATCTGGTGTCACTCTGGGTAACGAGCTTACCTGCCCTGTCGGTCGGCATCCTGATGGCGGGCCGGGCCATTCTGGGCGGCGCTGAAAGCTTCATCATCACGGGTGGTGTAGCCTGGGGGCTGGCGCTGGTTGATAAAGCACATGCCGGAAAGGTGATAGCCTGGGTCGGAACGGCCATGTTTGCCGCCATGGCTCTTGGCGGACCGGTGGGGACATTGCTCTACGGCGCGTTTGGCTTCAAAGCCATTGCGCTGATAACCCTGCTGTTGCCCCTGCTCGTGCTGATTTACCTGTCACGCATGCCTGCCGTAGCCCCGCACCCACACGACGCTCACGCTTCGTTTGGTTCGGTCATGAAGGCGGTGTGGTTACCCGGTCTGGGCGCTGCGCTTGCCAGCACGGGCTACTGCACCATCCTGGCGTTCAGCTCACTTTACTACAGCGCCATGCACTGGCAGCCGGTGTGGATGGCATTCACCGCGTTCGGTATTGCCCTGATTGTGGCCCGCACCTTGGCCGGTCACCTGCCGGACCGTTTCGGCGGTGCGCGCGTCGCGCTCATCTTCGTACTGGTCCAGGCGACAGGGCTATTTCTGATGTGGTTCGCCAGAACCCCGCTGACGGCATCCGCCGGGGCTGCGTTTGCCGGCTTTGGCTATTCACTGGTTTACCCGGGCCTGGGTATTGAAGCCATCAGCGGTGCATCGCCGCAAAGCCGGGGCATGGTGATGGGTATCTACACAGCCTTTCTTGATGTGGCTATGGCCGTTGGCAGCCCGGCGTTTGGGTGGCTGGGTGGTCATCTTGGGCTTGAAAATATCTTTCTGGCCGGTGCGCTGGCCGTGCTGAGCACCGCCATTGTCGCGGGACTACTCATCAGGCGTTCTGCGATAAGGTGCCAACCGCATCGATCTGTATGACCGTACCGAGTTTATCCCCTGGGACAAGCTTATTTCATTCTTTAATAAAGACCTGAACAGTACCCGATAAGCCGTCATACCCTTCCCGGACGACATCTCATTACGCAGGTGTCGTTTTCCTGAATATGAAAAGATATAACTGGAGGTTTTATGTTTAAACCCACTTTACTCGCTCTGGCTTCCATTGGTGCTGCTTCATTTTCTGCGATGGCTGCTGTCTCAACTGATATAAAAGTAAAAATTACTGCTGGCGACCATACAATGATCGCCACGTTTTATGATAACGCCACGACCCGTGCGCTGATTTCCAGATTCCCGCTGACTTTGCCTATGGAGGATTTGTATAACCGTGAAATGTGTTATCGATTCTCTGACGCGCTGCCAGCCAGTGAAATGCAGACAAGCGGGTATGAGGTAGGCGACATCGTATACTGGGCTCCTCGCCATAGCTTTGTGATCATGTACGGGCAAAACGGTGAGCGTATCAGCAACCTGCAGAAAATTGGACACATTCATTCCGGCGCAGGAATATTCAAACATACAGGTAATGTCAGTGTAAGATTTGAGCTGGACGATGATCACGTACCACAGTGATACCCAGGTATCACTGCTATGGATAGGGCGCGTTCGCGCCTTAAGCCCGTTTAAAGGAAAATTTGCATATCGGTAGATACCAAAGGGGTCTACGCATGCCGGTTCGACATCCAGATTGACCCTGATCGTGAGGTATATGAGCTGGAAGTCCTGGTCAGTCACTGCACGAATCTAGAGCAAATGTTAGCCGCACTGGTGCAACTCAATATCATTATATAATTGATTATATAACGATTTTCATCATCCTCTGAAGTTTCTAACTCTTAAAAAGCAAAACAATCAATTAGTTGAAAAATTATCACCTCTTGGCAAAAACCTGGCACAACTCTAGCTTTGCAAATAGTGTAAAAAATTATCCTATATGCAAAATGAGGCTGTTATGGTTAATATTATGACGTCCGCCGAGCCTGAGGCTTTGTTCAGTCCGCAAATGAAACGCGTGCTGTATGCCAGCGTGATTGGTTCGATCATTGAGTGGTATGACTTTGTGATTTATGGAACGGCCGCGGCGTTGGTCTTCAATCATCTTTTCTTCCCCGCCGTCGATCCTGCAATTGGTGTCATTTTGTCGTTAGGAACCTACGCGGTGGGTTACTTTTCCCGCCCGCTGGGTGGTGTGATCTTTGGTCATTTTGGTGACAGGTTTGGCAGGAAAGCGATGCTCACGTTAACGTTGCTGATCATGGGGTTAGGCACTTTTTTAATTGGTTGTCTGCCGACCTATCAACAGATTGGCCTGTGGGCACCGTTGCTATTGATAACCCTACGCTTTATCCAGGGGTTGGGAATTGGGGGAGAATGGGGTGGTTCGGTCGCTTTGGCGGTTGAACATGCACCAAAGCATCGACGCGGACTGATCGGCAGCTTAATCCAATTGGGATACCCGCTAGGTGTTCTGCTTTCAACCGGGGCATTCGCATTGATAACCCTGCTACCACAGGAGAGTTTCCTTAGCTGGGGTTGGCGAATTCCTTTTCTGATCAGCATCGTTTTGGTCCTTGTCGGTGCGCTCATTCGATTATATGTCAATGAAAGCCCAATATTTCAGGAGGCTCAGCACGTTGAAAAAGCGCCTTCCATCCCGTTCATTGAGGTTCTTCGCCACCATAAGCACACTTTTTTCACGGCGATTGGATTGAAACTGTCTGAAATCGCCTGGGTCGTGACCATCACTGTCTTTGGTGTCAGTTATGTGACCCAGCACCTCGGTTTACCGAAAACGGTGATCCTGAACGGCCTGATCTGCGCGGCGGCACTGGAACTCATCACGATTCCGCTTGCGGGCTATTTATCTGACCGCTTCGGACGAAAACCGCTATTTTTTGCCGGTTGTCTGTTTGCCATCTTCGCCGCCTTTCCTTTGTTCATGCTGTTTGATACCCGCGACCCGACCATTATTGCTGTGACG
This sequence comes from Pantoea sp. X-Soil-TKNS-1211, assembly GCF_059730495.1. Taxonomy (NCBI): domain Bacteria; kingdom Pseudomonadati; phylum Pseudomonadota; class Gammaproteobacteria; order Enterobacterales; family Erwiniaceae; genus Pantoea; species Pantoea sp. X-Soil-TKNS-1211. The sequence continues at coordinate 318,340 of NZ_AP035956.1, read as the reverse complement.
GTAGCCATCGCCGTCAGCCTGGGACAGGGCATTATGTTTGGCCCGGAAGCAGCCTGGATGTGCGAACTGTTTCCTACCCACCTGCGTTATACCGGTGCCTCGATGGGCATGCAGATCGGTGGTGCGCTGGGCGGGGGTGTCGTGCCAGTGGCGGCAGCCGCGCTCCTGGTATGGGCCAACGGTGCGACCTGGGCCGTGTCGGTCATGCTGATTGTTATTGCCTGCTTAACCTTGGTAGCGACCTGGTATGCAAGAGAAACCTCAAAAACAGAGTTATAGGGGGAGCAACAGAATGAGTTCTATTGAAAATATAACGCCAGTTACACAATCAGACTTCACTGGCAAGGTTGAGTTTCTGCATTTATGCCCGCGAGCTTTTCTGCCGATGCGTTCAGTGCCATCGCTGCTCCTGATTGAAGGGCAGGGGATTGAGGGTGATCGCTACTGTCTCAGTGGTGGATTCTATTCACATAAGCCTGAAGAAGGGCGGCAGGTCACCCTGTTTGAGATTGAGACGCTGGAGGCATTGAAGCGTGACCACGGCATTGATTTCGCGCCGGAGGAACATAGACGAAATATTACCGTGCGGGGTGTTCCTCTTAACCATCTGGTTGGACGGCAATTTTGGGTGGGAGGGATCCTGCTTGAAGCCACGCGTTTATCTACTCCCTGTAAACATCTGGAGGAAATAACCGGTAAGCCGGTGTTCGATCCTTTAATTAACCGCTCTGGGCTGAACTGCAAAATCATTAAGGGTGGACGCGTTCATGTTAATGACATCATCAGAGCGCACCGGGTCGGATAAATGAAAGCAATAACCTATGTGACTACTGTCGTCACCCAGCTGGAAATGACAGGGGATGACGTGCTGCTGGTGACGCTAGCCGATCCCGATCGCTGGGAATTACCTGCCTTTGAAGCGGGTGCCCATTTAGTTCTCTTCCTGGGCAATGGCATGAGGCGAGCCTACTCCCTGTGTAGCGATCCTGATGACCGGTATCATTACCAGATAGCCGTGAAACGCGAAATGAACAGCCGTGGCGGTTCTGAGTGGATCCATCATCACCTGGGTATTGGGGATATGGTGGGTGTTTCTTTGCCACGCAGCACCATGAAACTCCACCAGGACAAGAAAAAGCATCTGTTAATTGCCGGAGGTATTGGCATCACCCCGATGCTGGCGTTCATTTATCAGTTAGAAAGACGCTGTCTGGATTACGAGCTGCATTATTTTTATCGGGGAAATCCGCCGTTATACAAAGAAGTGCATCGAGCGATGAACAATGGTCGTCTTTTTCTGTATCCCTCGACGGGAAAAGATGGCGTAAAGAAATCCGTCGCAGAAATTATTCCTGCCTGGAGCGAGGATATCTGTCTTTATTGCTGTGGTCCTGAGCGGATGATGCTTGCCTACAATCAGGCGGGAGAAGGGTGGGCAGAAGCACAGTTGCAGCAGGAACATTTCTCTGGTGTGACTATCGATGATGCGTTATTGCCACCGTTCACCATCGAACTTCGTCGCAGTGGCAAAATGGTGGCTGTTGCCGGAGGGCAAACACCCCTTCAGGCTCTCCTTGATGCTGGCGTTGATATCGATCACTCCTGTGAAGGCGGTATATGCGGGGCTTGCAGCGTGAACTGGTGTGACGGCAAACCTGTGCATCGGGATAAAGTGTTGTCCGCAGAGGAAAGAAAGAGCAAGTTAATTCTGTGTGTGGCGGGATGTGACAGTGAAAAGCTGGTGCTCGATTTATAGCTCCAAATGACCCGATTATGGTCGCCTCTGCATCATCGCTAAGCTATAGTGGCTCGTCTGATAATCCAGACGAGCTTTTATCCGGTGAGGCTCAGGCGCAACATAGAGAACTTATGAACAGTCGTTCTGAAGAGAGTACCCGACAGACCATTTCTTTCCAGCTAAAGCAGAAACGTAAAGAGCTGAATCTATCATTACAGGCGCTATCCGAACTTTCAGGCGTCAGTGTTTCGATGATTTCCCGCACGGAAAGGGGGGAAGTCACGCCATCCACCACCGTACTTTCGCGACTGGTCAATGCACTTGGCTTAAGTTTTGCCGGGCTGATGGGATCGCAATCATCTGATGATATTGTTGTCATCCGTTCAGGAGAACAGCCTGTCCTGGAAGATAAACAAAACCGTTTCACCCGCACCTGCCTGTCACCGATTCTGCCTGGACGTGGGATCGATGTGGTCAAAGTAAATCTCGGTGCTTATTCTGGCTCCGGTGAATTGGTTGCGCACAACTTACCCGTTGAAGAGTACATCTATGTGCTTGCCGGAAGTGTTGAAGTCACGGTGGGTGAAACCATCAGTCTTCTTCATGTCGGTGATTCAATGTATTACGCCGCAAAAGTTCGGCATGGATTTTACAACCCGGCAGATACCGACTGTGAATTTCTGTTGGTTATTGATGGCAAGCTTGGATAACTTTTCCAGAACCCAATAGCGGTCATTTGCTTGCCTGTTTGCAGACCGCCTTTTGATGTCAGCCTGCAAAAGGTGCGGATCATACCGGTCTGATTTACTGGTTAACCTTCATTCAATTTTTTTGAACTCTTTAAGCAAATCCCTCAGCTTTTCCTCAGCAGTCTTCAGGTCTATTCTCTCTCACATCGAGGCACAACGCCTCACCGACTAAACAAACTTCTGAGGAAATGACCATGAAATCTATCAAAACTTTCGTTGCAGTTGCCGCCCTGTCACTGGTTTCTTTCGGTAGCTTCGCACAAAGCATCACCGCTTCCGCTTCAACCCTCGATGGCGCAGAAGCCAAAATCGCGGCTCAGGCCAAACAGGCAGGTGCCTCTTACAAAATCACCGGCGCACGCGTAGACAACGGTGCTTACCTGTCAGCTGAACTGACTAAATAAGGTAATAATTAGCACGATCACAGTTATCGCACTAATTATCAATCATGAAATGATAACTATGGTTATTATTACTTTCATCGAAGGCAAACAGCCTTCCAACCAGACAAATTAAGGATTAAGACCATGAAAACTATCAAAGCACTGTCAATCGCCGCTGTCGCCGCTCTTTCTCTGATGTCAGCAGCCAGTTTCGCGCAGAGCATCTCTGTGACCTCTTCAACCCTGGACGGCGCAGAAGCGAAAATCGCCGCGCAGGCAGCTCAGCAGGGTGCACAGTACAAAATCACCGAAGCGAACACCAATAACCGTGTTCACATGACCGCAGAACTGTACAAATAACGGATGGTCGTACAGGGAAGTGCCGGAAGAGGTCGCCGCAAGGCGGCCTTTTTCGTTTTGCAGGTCAGACAGACTAAAGCGCCAGATAGTTGAAGATAAATGACCCGTTACATTATGCTGGCAAGATTGTCAGCGCACCCGACTCAGGGCCGCATAACCTCTATTTTAAGAAAAGGTCCTTATGAACAAAGGAATGCTTATTTCACGCACCACCCTGCACAGTGAAATAGCAGATGCTATCCGGGAGATGATCGTCAGTGGTGAACTGGAACCGGGTGACAGAATACCGGAAAGGGATCTCTGTGAACGGTTCGGGATTTCCCGCACGCCGTTGCGGGAAGCGCTCAAAGTATTGGCGACTGAGGGCATGCTGGTCCTACTCCCGCAACGTGGTGCACGCGTTGCGACGCTGACCGATGAAGAGCTGAGTGAACTGTTTCCCATCATTGCCAGCCTGGAAGGGCTGGCCTGTGAATTAGCTTGCGGACAGATAACGGACGAAGAAATGGCGCATATCGAACAGCTGCATGCTGATATGCTGCAAACTTACCAACAGCAGGACAAACTGGAATACGCCCGATTGAATCGGGAAATCCATCTCGCCATATTCGCTGCCGCACGTAATCAATCATTGTTGACCCTCTACCGCAATCTGGAACAACGCATTCGTAATATTCGCCACACCGTGCGTCAGTTGCCTGATGATTGGCGGCTGGCGGTGCAGGAACATGAGGAAATCATGGTCTGCCTGCGCGCTCGCGAATCCGCTCGTCTGGCGCAAACTATGCGTCTGCACGTGATGAATACCGCTAACGCGGTGCGCAATGCCGTGAACGCCAGCCAATCCATTTCTGACTAAAGCTAACGGCGGGATGCCTCGCCGTTATCGCATTTCTGCTCCTTCTCCTGACTGTGCCGCATGAGCACCATGCTGTCTTTGGCAATATGAATTCATTATACATTATTAATTTTCGTTGACGAAAACTTCACCAACGATTCATTCTGAGCTCCAACGCTTACGTCATCTGTTCCCGTCAGCACGTGGGAACAGCCACATTCACGTTTGATTGCAGCATTTGTCCTGGCATGGAGAAATCATGAAACCCTATCTGCCCTTGTTAACCGTTTTCACCCTGGGAATGTTCGCTTTGCCGGTCGCAGGCGAGGAGCTTAACGGAACACTGAAGAAGATTGCCGATAGCGGAGAGATTTCCGTCGGGCATCGGGATGGCGCTGTACCTTTTTCCTATTACGATGACAAACAGCAGCCTATTGGTTACGCGATGGATATCTGTGGTGCCGTGGTGGATGCGGTCAAAACCAGGCTGAACAAGCCAGACCTCAAGGTCGATACGATGGCGGTGACCGGGGCGACGCGTATCCCGTTGCTGGCTAACGGCACTATCGACATGGAATGTGGCACCACAACTAACAACGCCGAACGGCAAAAGCAGGTCACTTTCTCCACCACGTATTTCGTTGCCGCCGTGCGCATCATGTCCAAAAAATCCGCGCCGGTGTCTGACATGGCCGAACTGAAAGGAAAAGCGGTAGTGACGCTGGCTGGCACCACCAGCGTCAAGATCATCAACGACGCTAACAATGCCCAGCATCTGGGGATGCGCATTCTATTGGCTAAAGATCTGGCTGAGGGCATGTTGACGCTGGAAACGGGCCGCGCCGCCGCGTTTATTTTCGACGATGTCTCCCTGGCGGGCGCACGCGCCACGGCCAAATCGCCGGATGACTACCAGATCTCTGATCAGCCGTTATCGGTAGAACCTTATGGCATCATGTTGCGCCGCGACGATCCGCACTTCAAAGCGCTGGTGAACGCCGCGATTGCGGGTCTGTACAAAAGCGGCGCTATCAACGCCATCTATGACAAATGGTTTACCCAGCCCATTGCACCGATGAATGTAAACATGAACTTCCCTATGTCGGCACAGCTGAAAAAAGCCATCGCTAACCCGACCGACGATCCGAATCCCGAGCTGTATCGTTAAGCCGCGAGACCCAGGAAAAACACATGAACTACCACTGGAACTGGGCGGCTTTTTTTGATGTGTCACTGGACGGTGCACATAGCTGGTGGGAAACGCTGATCATGGGGCTGGGGTGGACCGCTGCCACGGCGGTGGGTGCTTTCGCCATTGCGTTGCTGCTTGGTTCGTTGGCTGGCGTCCTGCGCAACCTGCCGTCACGAGGACTGAACGGCATTGGCAGTGCCTTCGTCGAAGTGTTTCGTAACATTCCGCTGCTGATGCAGATGTTTCTGTGGTACTTCGTGTTGCCGGAAGCATTGCCAACGGCGTGTGGGGACTGGCTCAAGCAACTGCCTGATGCCCAGTTCTACACTGCTGTCTTATGTCTCGGCTGCTATCACGGGGCGCGCATGGCGGAAGTGGTGCGTGCAGGGTTGGAAAGTCTGTCTAAGGGGCAGCGTATGGCCGGACAGGCGTTGGGACTGACGCTGCCCCAGACCTATCGCTATGTACTGCTGCCGGTGGCATATCGCATCGTGACACCCGCCATCACCTCAGAATTCCTCAGCTGTACCAAAAATACCTCAGTGGCACTGGCAATCGGCCTGATAGAACTGACCGGCAGCGCCCGAGCCATGCAGGAAAACACATTTCAGGTCTTCGAGGCGTTTAGCGTCGCAACGGTACTGTATCTGCTGCTCAATATGACGATCGTTTTCACGATGCGTGGCGTAGAAAAGCGGGTGGCACTGCCGGGCTACGGGAAAAAAGGATAGGTTATGCTGTCAGGATTTGACATTCAAAGCATCATCGGTGCGCTGCCCTATCTGTTTATGACAGGCATGCGCTTCACTCTCAGCCTGACCCTTTGTGCCACGGCGATCGGCATCGTTTTCGGTACGGTTCTGGCGGTCATGCGGCTGTGCCGTTTCCCGTTGCTGGCTATGCTGGCAACCAGTTACGTTAACCTGATGCGTTCGCTGCCGCTGGTGTTGGTCATTTTCTGGTTCTACTTTCTGGTGCCTTACATGCTTCAGTGGCTTACCGGTTCCTCGTTTCCGGTACGGGTAGATCCGTTCTGGTCATCGGTGATTACCTTTACCTTGTTTGAAGCCTGCTATTTCTGCGAGATCGTTCGCTCAGGGATCCAGTCGTTGCCGCGTGGTCAGAGTAGTGCCGCGCTGGCACTGGGCCTGACTCCTGCACAATCCTTGCTTTACGTGATCCTGCCGCAAGCGATGCGCAACATGCTGCCGCTGTTCCTGACCCAAACCATTATTCTTTTTCAGGACACGTCCCTGGTTTACGTACTGTCGATCACTGATTTCCTCGGCGCTGCCGCAAAAATCGCCCAGCGCGATGGCCGCCTGCTGGAGATGTATCTGTTTGCGGCGGCGGTGTATTTCCTGATTTCTTACGGCGCCTCGCGCGGTGTGCGCTTTCTGCAAAAGCGCATCTCCATCGTGCGCTAACGCGACATTTTAACCTGACGGATGTTCTGATGACTGTACCCCATACCGATGATTACACTTTGAACGTGAACGATTCAGACTTGCTGTTGCGCGAGTCGGCGGTGCGGACGGAGGCATTGCTAAACGGCCGTATTGTGCTCTACGCGGGGGCTAACTTGCCAAGCCCGGCAGCGATGGCCGCCTATGCGCCGGGGTTAAGTGCTTATCCGGCGATGGGACCCGCGTTTAACAAGGAACAGCCAGATACCGGGCTGGTTTCAGCGCTGGAAGTAGCAGTGGAGCGAGAAATCAACGGGTTGCTCGGCTCAACATGGGCAGAAACGCGACTGCCTAATTGTACAACCGCAAATCTGGCGGTGTTCCATGCTTTCAGCCAGCCAGGAGATTTACTGTTGGCACCGGATGCGGCTCATGGCGGCCATCTGAGTCAGCGCCGTGACGGTACACCGGCGCTGGCTGGCCTGCGTGTAGAAGCGCTGCCGTTCGACGCGCCAAACTGTTGCCTCGACGCGGCAGCGGCGGCTGAACAGGTACGTCGACTCCGGCCCGCGATGGTGATGTTGGGACGTTCTGTCATGATCAAGCCTGACGATGTGGAACCGGTGGTGGAGGCGGCACGTGAGGTGGGTGCCATCACGGTATTCGATGCTTCCCATGTGCTGGGCCTGATTATGGGTGGCGTATTTCCTAATCCACTGGCGTTGGGTGTTGATATTTTGACCAGCTCTACCTACAAAACGTTACCGGGGCGGCCGCATAGCATCATTGCCGGGCGCGATGTTTCGCAGGGAAGGCGTTTGGCACAGCTTATCGGCCAGCGATTTATTGCTAACGCCGACGCGGGCTGCCTGCCGTCATTGCTGGTCACGTTACAGGAAGCGCGTCAGGAAGGTGCGAGTTATGCTCAGCAGATCTGTCGCAATACGACAGCCATGGCTGAGGCATTGATGGGCCTGGGGGTTATGGTGACGGTGGCGGCACCGGAGCAAACCACCCACCAGTTGCTGATCCCCATGAGCGATGCCATGCCAGCCAGCGCGGTGATCGACCATCTGGCAAAGCAGGGCGTGTTGGTCGGCACCTGCAACGACCCTCAAGTTCCGGGCGGATTTTCTCTGCGGGTGGGCACCCAGTTTATGACCCGACAGGGATGTGACGAGCAGGATTTCCAGGCATTCGCTACCCGTTTGGCGGAGTTATTGGTGCGCGGTCAGGATGGGCGTATGGCTTGCTTTTGTGAATACGAGGTAGTTGTGAAGGCTGGTGTATGAGTATCAGTCTCAGAAATACAGAAGGGAGAGCTAAAGCTCTCCCTTCGCTCGACAACCATTACAGCGTACCTGGCTGCTGATTATTCGCTGGCGAAACAGGCTTACTATCACCTGTCCCTCACCGGAGAGGTTGATAACCCGGATCTGCGCATTGCCGAAGACATTAACTTTTTCGTCGATAAGACCATCAGCCTGGTGGTGTCATTCCTGATCACCAGTGCTCAGTTGTTCTCGCTTGTCTGGATTCTGTGGAAGCTGTCGGGCGTTCAGACCTTCACCCTGCTTGGACAGGAATGGGTGATTAGAGGCTACCTGGTCTGGGTCACGGTGCTTTACACCCTGGTGGATAGCCTGGTGACTCATCAGACCGACATCGACGAGCATTTTGGTCAGCATCTCGATCTTGATAGCGTGGCGACAGGTAAATAATCCTGAGTAACGCCAGGTGGCATGCAGCCACCTGGCGAGCCGCTTAAGAAGCGGGAAGACCCATCGAAGAAAAGATGAACGCTACAGCGATAATTTCTGCGTTTGCATCTGACCCGGGGTCATTCCGAAACGATCACGGAAAACGTCGATGTATGCGCTGGTGGTGTTGTAACCACTTAGTGCCGCAACCTCACCGACTGGCACACCTGCCAGAACCCACTGAAGTGACACGGTAACTTTTGCCTGCTGACGCCATTGGCTGAAGCTCAGTCCTGTTTGCTCACGAAACAGGCGGCTCAGGGAGCGAACACTGAGTCCCCATTTTTCAGCGAGTTGTAACTGGCTCATGGCACTATCGGGATGTGCCAGAAGCTCATCAGTAATATTCCGCGCCCGGCGATCAGTGGGGAGCCGTAATTTCAGTGGCAGCTTTGTCGCCCGCTCAATCTCAACCCACAATACTTTGAGAAGGCTTGCCTGGTAATCAGTAGACACATGCGGTTTACAACTCAGGTGTAGACGTTCCAGCAGTGCATGGACGAAAGAATCCATGGCAAATATCCCTGGCGTTGATGCGTACATCTGGGTGGTGGGTTGTTCCACATAGAGGCTTTTTCCCTTCAAGCGACCAGGGACATGAGCTTTGTGCCGAATCCCCGCCGGAAACCATCCCAGAGAACCGGGAGTGACTGTCCATTGCGATGTCTCCATTTCAACGATCATGACGCCACTCTCCAGCCAGTAGAGTTGTCCGGATGCATGTTCATGCCATGGCGTCGCATGGTGCTTTTCATAGTCAAAGATTGCAGCGTGCATATTAATGGCCAGTTATCCGTATTCATTGTCCTGATACGGATATTATACAGCTCGAAAGTTCCTGTAATCTGCGACAACTGAACTGTGTAGATGCGGTAAGAAAGCTTATGAAAAGACAATCACACATCGTGATTAATGCCTTGCAAGAAATTGTGTGCGACCCTGTGCATGATGAGAAAACAATCTCCTTCTATTTCGCGTCCTCCTATCAACAGCAGGTTGATGGTAAACATCTGGATTATCCTGGGTTCGTGAAGCATATGGCGTTACTCAAAACGCTGACGACGCGGATGGATATTGTGCTATTGAGCGTTGTTTCAGAGGGGGATACCGTATTTACTCACCATCGTGTGAAGGTGGTAAAATCTGACAGAACCAAAAGCGAAATAGAAGTGATGGCACGGTTTACCCTGGAGTCGGACCGGATTATTCGTTGTGAGGAGTTAACGCGTTTAGTGAGCGGAGATAAGCAAGATCATGATCTGGGTAGCCGAAGTTAATGCCGATACTGTGAACATTTAACCTAAACACAAATTTATTCAGAAATTATCAGTAGCGTATAATTTACGATGCATTTAGTTGCACCTGCGAAAGTGATCGTATAATCTAATGATAAATAATAAAATATTTATAAGGTCCATACATGGAATGGGGATGTACAAAGTGTGGGGTTGAGATACCTCAGGACAGAGAGTTTTGCGATAAATGTGAAGAGAAACATTTCAGAAAAATTGGCGGTTTTCTATTTTTACCCCTCATCGGATTAGTGGTCACAGCTGCTTCTTATCTGTTTGTAATGACAGGTGTGTTTAAAGTCTTGGCTGAAAATTATTATCAACTAAATGGAAATGCAAAAACATTCTTCATCCTTTCTCTTGCTATTTATCTTGCAGAGTTTTTATTTTCAGTTACAGTCCTTTCATTTTTCTTAAAAAAGAAAAGAGTTCTGCCTAAGCTTTATATTTTGTTTTTAATATCCGTTGTGGCGACAATGTCATTGAATGTCTACCTGTTGCACACGCTAATCCCGGGAGCCAAAATTGGATACGATGAACTTGTTCCTGTGTTTAGAAATGTAATATCGGCACTTATATGGATTCCATATTTTATTACATCAGTTCGGGTAAAAAGAACTTTTACCCGGTAGTAATCCGTACTGGCGGCTTCACATTAATGAGTTTGTCGAAAACGCGCTAAAAGGAATGGTCCAAATTACAGGAACAATTAGATTTTAAGCGCAGCAAGGATTGCGGATTCCATTTTCTCTGGGGTAGAGAACGGAGCAAAACGCTTGAGTGGTTTGCCGTCACGTCCGATCAGAAACTTAGTGAAGTTCCATTTGATTCGCCCGCCCAACACACCGGGCAATTCATCTTTCAGATAACGAAACACCGGATGCGTTGCTGCGCCGTTGACCTCCACTTTCTCGAACATCGGGAAGCTCACACCGTAGTTGATGTAACAGGTCTGCGCGATTTCGTCGACACCGCCGGGTTCCTGCTTACCAAACTGGTTGCAGGGGAAACCAAGGACTATCAGCCCCTGCGCAGCGTACTTCCTGTAGAGCGCCTCAAGTCCCGCGTATTGTGGCGTGAAACCACAATGGCTGGCGGTATTAACCACCAGAACCAGCTTGCCAGCGTAGTCGGCCATAGAGATGATCTGGCCACGCAGGCTGGTGGCACTAAGTTGATGAAAGGTAGCCATGTCGGAATCCTTAGAGCAGAACCAGTTCGCTGTTGACATTGCCAGGCAGCGCGTTGCTGTATGGGTCGTTACGAGTATCACCTGTTCCTGATCGCTTCGTAAGTCTGGGATGTTGGTCGTGTCCATTTTCAGCACGAAACCTACTTGTAGAGCCATCTCAGGGCAGCTATGAGCGAAGAACAGACGTTTGCGGCCTGAGACGTAGCAATGAAAATTTGAGTTATATCCATGCCCTGTTTTGGATAACCACTCTATATCCGTCTGAGTCAACGAATGTTCTTCCATTGAAATCCCAGTAAGGGTTAAAAGAATTCGTCATTTTGAAACCAGCTTCGGTCATTCTCGTGCAAGCATTCATCCACTCATTTTTATCCGGGTAGTAAAGAACGAGTAGATCCTCTTCAGTTTGCAAAGGTTGAACGGGATGCCCCAGGCAGAAAGTGAATTCTATGTGCCAGTCTAAGCCCTCTCGTCCCAACATCACTCCATTGAAACCGTCATGATCGTTGAACTCAGCGATTTTGCGCAGGCCTAGCCCTAGACTGTACATCAGAAAAGCTCTTTCAAGATCAGTGACGGGTTTGGCAATGCGCATATGAGTAAACATTGAGGTGTACTCCTGAAGAAGGTTTTTATAATTTTTTGAAATCCAGTTTGAGTTTACACATAATTTTGTTCGAAATTTGTTCATTAGAACCTGAGAAACATCCCCGGCAGGTTTACGTCCGGTTCTGGCACAAAGTGGTCAGTGACCTGCACCCCACGCCAGTAGCTTTAGCAAAAGTACATAAGTCTTTTATAAACATCGGTTTTATGTTTTCCTGTTCGAATTCATCGCAATAAGGACATCAGCATGAAAATCTACTGGTCACTCAGAAGCATCCCCGAGCTTTCACAACTGTCATCAAAAGAGTGTGGCAAACGCTGGAACGATATCTATACCTCAACCTTCCGGCACTGGGAAACATGGACCGGGCTGGCACTCTGTGCACTCTTACCCGGCGCGGGGGTGCGATTTTTTGGTTTACCGGGCGTTATCGTCATGGGAGCGATTGGCGGCTTTATTTACGGCCAAATCGTCATTCATGTTGCCCGCAAATATTACAGTCAACGCTTACTGGGTGAATCAGACTGATACCTCAGGCTGAGCTTTAAGTAAACGGTCAACGAGTGATTCCAGACACAAAGCAATGGCTCAGAGCAGAGGCGCTGGGATCGCGGGACTGGTAACATTGGACGGAGTGTACTTTCTGGGGAAAAGTAACGGTAAAGACGAAGGCATTGCTGAAGGTCTCAGAACCTCAAAGGCAGATACTCACATGACGGCAGAACTGTACAAATAACGGATGGTCGTACAGGGAAGTGCCGGAAGAGGTCGTCACAAGGCGGCTTTTTTCGCGTTTAGGCGTCGTCCTGCCAAATTACATTTCCATTGAGGGGGAATGCGGTCATGCTGTAACTCGCTTGCAGTACTATACGCATGAAGCGTAAAACTAACCGTCTGTATTCCGATTTCTTGACGTAAACAGGGAGTGTTATGAAAAACAGAGCTATTTACTTTATTCACAGTCCCAGCCCTTTGTTAGGTCGTTCCCCCCTTCAGCGAGGTTTTTTTCCCTACACATTTACCGATAAGTACATTAAAGCCCTTCAGGAAGAACTGGATAAACAGGATGTTGACTGGAAAGTTTTCGCTGATGATACCGAGTCAAATGTTGAGGTACTCATAGCGCGTACTCCTGCTCTTCTCGTCTGTGCTCCGGGTCTCAGATTTATGTTTTCCCATCGGGGATACGGCGCAAATAAAGTCGTGTGGTTAAACGTGGTTGAGTATATGTCTGCTAATCCAAAGTCCGTGATTAAAAGACTTTCAGAGATTACGTCTGCAGGTTCATAACAATACTCACCTGTTAAACCCTATGTCTCCGGGTCATTGTCGGCACCCTTGCCCCTGTATTACGATTAAATCGTGGACTGTAAAATGGATTGGGATTGATATTAATGAATATTTTTACTTTACTTGCCATTCCGACCTGTTGACCTGCTCCCCGTTGATTAATACACCGCGATGTTAGTAATGTCTTCATCAGTCACATGAGGACATCCCCATGAAGAAGCGATTTTCCGACGAACAGATCATCAGTATTCTCCGCGAGGCCGAAGCCGGGGTTTCAGCCCGGGAACTCTGCCGCAAGCATGCTATTTCAGACGCCACCTTTTACACCTGGCGCAAGAAGTTTGGCGGCATGGAGGTTCCCGAAGTGAAGCGGCTCAAGTCGCTTGAAGAGGAGAACGCCCGCCTCAAGAAGCTGCTCGCTGAAGCCATGCTGGATAAGGAGGCGCTTCAGGTGGCTCTTGGCCGAAAGTTCTGACGACAGACCAGAAGCGGGAAGCCGTGGAAGTCATGTGTGAGGCAACGGGTCTGTCGCAACGTCGTGCCTGCAGGCTGGCAGGTTTGTCCCTGTCCACCTGCCGTTATTCGGCTCAGCGTCCGGCTGCTGACGCGCAGCTGTCTCTACGCATCACAGCGCTGGCACTTGAGCGCCGCCGCTTTGGTTACCGGCGCATCTGGCAGTTATTGCGTCGGGAGGGCCTTCACGTCAACCACAAGCGGGTATACCGCATCTATCATCTCAACGGCCTGAGTGTAAAACGCAGGCGACGCCGCAAGGGGCTGGCGACTGAGCGGCTTCCGCTTCTTCGTCCGGATGCGCCGAACCTGACATGGTCGATGGATTTTGTCATGGATGCACTTGCCAGCGGCCGCAGGATTAAGTGCCTGACCTGCGTGGATGATTTCACGAAGGAGTGTCTGACGATCACCACGGCATTCGGGATTACAGGCGTTCAGGTGACACGTATTCTGGACAGCATTGCGCTGTTTCGTGGATATCCTACGACGATAAGAACGGATCAGGGCCCGGAATTTACCTGCCGCGCGCTGGATCAATGGGCCTTTGAGCATGGTGTTGAGTTGCGCTTAATCCAGCCGGGCAAGCCAACTCAGAACGGATTTATTGAGAGTTTCAACGGTCGCTTTCGGGATGAATGCTTGAATGAACACTGGTTCAGCGATGTTCTTCATGCCCGAAAAATCATTAATGGCTGGCGGCAGGACTATAACGAGTCCAGACCTCATTCATCGCTGAATTACCAGACGCCATTTGAATTTGCAGCAGGCTGGCGAAACGGGAAACATGAAGAAAAATCAACCGACATTACTAACTGAAGGTTGTATCTAATACTGGGGGCAGGTCACTGTTTTTCTGGAATTCTCTGCCTGATGAATGCTGCCGGGAGCAAAAAACAATTCTACCTCTACGCGGGCTATGGGTTATCTATGGCTTCGATACTTTGTGCGCAAGCAGGAATGTTATAGCTTGGAGGATTCTGGATGTTTGTACAGTCTTTTTTTCGTTCTCGAAGGACAACCATACTCAAATCACCCACAATGCGGGAGATTTGAGTATGAACACATTATCGTCAAACAAAGACCGTATTATCGATCAAAAAGACCGCTTCAGATATTTTACATCTGAGGAAGCAGAATCCGTATGTCGGAAGATCTCTAAAAGAGAATGGCTCGCTTAAAAGGGATGCTTACAGAGACAGGGACATATTAATTGAATGGAAGGGAGGGCGGTCTGCATGAACCGCTTACCACTTATTGACCTCATCTGACAGGGAAGTTGAGGTAGTCCGATGAAACAATTTACCGATCTAATTTTATTCAATTTTTTTGAATTCTTTCAGCAAATCCCTCAGCTTTTCCTCAGCAGTCTTCAGGTCTATTCTCTCTCACATCGAGGCACAACGCCTCACCGACTAAACAAACTTCTGAGGAAATGACCATGAAATCTATCAAAACTTTCGTTGCAGTTGCCGCCCTGTCACTGGTTTCTTTCGGCAGCTTCGCACAGAGCATCACCGCTTCAGCCTCAACTCTCGATGGCGCAGAAGCCAAAATCGCTGCTCAGGCCAAACAGGCAGGTGCCTCTTACAAAATCACCGGCGCACGCGTAGACAACGGTGCTTACCTGTCAGCTGAACTGACTAAATAAGGTAATAGTTAGCAAGATCACAGTTATCGCACTAATTATCAATCATGAAACGATAACTATAGTTACTATTGCTTTCATCGAAGGCAAACAGCCTTCCAACCAGACAAATTAAGGATTAAGACCATGAAAACTATCAAAGCACTGTCAATCGCCGCTGTTGCCGCTCTTTCTCTGATGTCAGCAGCCAGCTTCGCGCAGAGCATCTCTGTCACCTCTTCAACTCTGGACGGAGCAGAAGCGAAAATCGCCGCGCAAGCCGCACAGCAGGGTGCACAGTACAAAATCACCGAAGCGAACACCAATAACCGTGTTCACATGACCGCAGAACTGTACAAATAACGGATGGTCGTACAGGGAAGTGCCGGAAGAGGTCGCCGCGAGGCGGCCTTTTTCGTTTTGCTGACCCGTCCTGACATCATTATTAAATCCCGCTATAACAAACCGCTGCTCATGCGTTAGAAACTTCTGGCATTAAACTCTCGTTTAACGGTCTAATCAGCGAAGGCAAATCAGTGGGTGAGTTTGTTGGATGAGCGATAAAGGGAAAAACTGGGTAAAGGCTGAGGATGTGGCTCGTCTGGCGGGGGTGTCGCGTTCAGCGGTGTCGCGGGCATTTACGCCTGGAGCATCTGTCGCGGAGAAAACGCGTGCTAAGGTCATGCTTGCTGCCGAGCAGCTTGGCTACCAGGTGAACATTATCGCCCGTACCATGAACACCGGCAGCAGTAACTTTATCGGGATTGTTACCGCAGGTTTTGATAATCCCTTCCGCAGTAAACTGCTTTCCCCCCTTGTGCACCAACTGGCTTTGCATGGCTTTATGCCGTTGCTGATGAATGCCGATGATCCTGACCAACTGGCCCCGTCACTGAAACAACTCCTGAGTTATCATGTAGCGGGAGTGATCATTACCTCCGGTGCGCCACCCCTGTCGCTGGCAGAGGAGTATCTGGAGCGTAAAATACCCGTCACCCTTATCAACCGTCATGCCGACTTGCAGGGCTGTGACCGTGTGGCCAGTGATAATGTGCAGGGTATGCAGCTCATGGTGGAGTACTGCCGCCAGCAGGGCTGGGAGCGTATTGGTTTTATTGGCGAAGATCGCGCCAACTTCAGCACAGAAGAACGCTATAACGCGTTAAGTTCTTTTGCAGCCGATTTATCGATTGCAAACCGGTTTATCCCAGGTGGCGGTTATGCTGCCGGTCGGGCAGCTTCACTTGAACTCAGCGACTGTCAGGTGTTGTTATGCGCTACTGACATGCTGGCGCTGGGGGCGATGGATGGCTTACGTTCGCTAAGTGGTACACGCCAGATACCTGCTGTTATTGGATTCGATGACATTCCGCAGGCCAGCTGGGATCCTTACCATCTCACCACCATTCAGCAGGATACAGACGGACTGGCGCAACAGGCGGTCGACCTTCTGGTGACGCGTATAGCTCAGTTTGATCTGCCCTCGCGGCATCGTGCCGTACCCGTGAAATTAATCGTTCGTAATAGCGCATAATGGAAAATTAGTTTTATGTGGAATAAGTCACAGATTAATTCCCGGTTTATCGCCAGACTCCTTCTTGCCCTTCGGGGCTAATTTTTTGCCACATAATGCACACGTGTGCATTTTCGAGGAGATGTTATGGCTACCCATGAAGATGATTCGCTTTTGGCGCGCTACCGTTTCGCCTGCAGTCTTGCTGAGTCCGGGGGAAAGCTGGCTTACGAGTTCTATCAACAGCGTGAAAAGCTACAAACCGATCACAAAGGAACCGACCTGCAGGACGTGGTAAGCCAGGCCGATCGCGAGGTGGAAGCCTTCGTTAAGTCGCGCATTGCTGAGGCTTTCCCGGAGGATGGATTTTTGGGAGAGGAGAGCGGCACAGCGGATGCGACAAGCCGGGTGCTGTGGGTGGTTGATCCTATCGACGGCACCAGCTGTTTTCTCAACGGCCTGCACACATGGTGTTTGTCACTGGCGATTGTCGTCGACAGCGAGCCGGTAATCGGCGTGGTGTATGACCCTAACCATCATGAGCTTTTTCACGCGCTTAACGGCCATGGTGCATGGCTTAACGATCGCCGGATTAAGCCGCATACGGCAGCCACGGTTGCGGGTGGTGTGATGGGGGTTGGAACCTCACACCGCGTATCGACCACTGATTTTCTGCCCTTCCTGGAGGCACTTTTGCAACATGGCGGCATGTTCGTACGCAACGGTTCTGGTGCGCTGATGAGCGCATGGGCTGCCGCTGGACGACTGATTGGCTATTACGAACCGCATATGAATCCGTGGGATGGCTTACCCGGCATCGTTCTGATGCGAGAAGCGGGCGGCACCACTAACGACTATCTGGCTGCTGAAGGTATCGCGCGCGGCAACCCGGTATTACTGGCAAGTAAAACGCTTTACCCACAATTAAAACAATGGGTTAAACAGCCCTTATTCTAACCTGCACGGCAGGGCTTCTGATTCTGTACTCTACACAACAATATGGATCCGGCCGTCAGGGATGATACAGCAATCAGCGGCACCTCCGTCTCTCGGAGATAGTACGATGTCTGGATTTCTCAATTTCTTCCGAGCCAGCCCGGAGAAACACGTTGGCGTATTCAATGAACAGCGTTTTCGCTTCGTGAGGTGGCAGACGTTTCTGGCAATGACAGTGGCCTACGTGACGTTTTATGTGTGCCGCCTCTCGTTTACCGTCGCCAAAAGCGCTCTGGTCGATCTCGGTATTTCGCCCTCAGAGCTGGGCATGATTGGTTCCGCGCTGTTTTTCAGTTATGCCATCGGCAAATTTGTTAATGGCTTCCTCGCCGATCACGCCAACGTGGTGCGATTCATGAGCCTGGGGCTGCTGCTTAGCGCAGGCATGAACCTGATGATGGGCATGACGACCAATGCCATGTTGCTGGCGATCTTCTGGGGTATTAACGGCTGGGCGCAATCGATGGGTGTCGGCCCGTGCGCTGTTTCACTGGCTCGCTGGTACGGCACCAAAGAACGCGGCACCTTCTACTCGATCTGGTCGACTGCACATAACATTGGTGAGGCCATGACCTATATGGTGATCGCTGCGGTGATCGCCGGTTACGGCTGGCATATGGGCTATCTCTCCACTGCGGCGTTGGGTGCAGTGGGCGTGGTGCTGATGCTACTGTTTATGCGTGATTCCCCGCAAAGTAGTGGTTTCCCGTCGATTCATGAGATCAGTAATGAACCGATGGAAGAAGAAGAGGCAAAAAGCTCTATTCTGCAAAACCAACTACTGGCATTGCGCAATCCTGCTCTCTGGACACTGGCACTGGCCTCTGCCTTCATGTACATCGATCGCTATGGCGTAAACTCGTGGGGGATCTTTTTTCTCCAGCAGGGGAAGGGCTACACCACAGTTGAAGCCTCTGCCATCATCGGCGTGAATGCCATTGCTGGGATTGTTGGCACCATTCTGGCCGGGATACTCTCAGACCGCTTCTTTGCCCGTAACCGCAGCATCATGGCAGGTTTCATCAGTTTGCTGAATACCGGTGGCTTTGCACTGATGCTGTGGTCACCCCATAGCTACTACACCGATATCATTTCAATGGTGATCTTCGGCGCTACGATTGGTGCATTGACCTGCTTCCTCGGTGGGTTGCTTGCCGTTGATATCTCTTCACGCAAAGCCGCAGGTGCGGCGCTCGGCACCATTGGCATTGTCAGTTACGCCGGGGCCGGTTTTGGCGAGTTCCTCACGGGGATCATCATCGATAAAACCTCGGTTATAGAAAACGGCAAAAAGATCTACGACTTTCACACGTTGTCCCTGTTCTGGGTGGCAGCCGGTCTCGTTTCCGCGTTGTTGTGTTTTGTCACCGCAATAATGGTGGCCAGACGTAATGCCAGCGAGCACCGCACCCTTTATTCATCTTAATTACCTCATTTAGGAAGACATTATGATGCCACGCAGACATCAGGCTGCTGCACACCTGTTCATTGCTGGAGCGTTGTGGTTAGGCGCAACACAGGCACATGCGGATGGACAGTATCAGCTGGAAAAAGTGGTCGAGTTAAGCCGCCATGGTATTCGTCCGCCCACACCGGGGAACCGTAAAGATATTGAGGCGGCAACTCATCGCACCTGGACAACCTGGACGACACAGGATGGTGAGCTCACGGGACACGGTTACGCCGCCGTGACCAACAAAGGGCGCTGGGAAGGTGAGCACTATCGTCAACTTGGGTTGCTTACTTCGGGCTGCCCGCAACCCCAAGATGTTTACGTGCGGGCGAGTCCGTTGCAGCGTACCCGCGCAACGGCGCAGGCATTAGTTGATGGCGCATTTCCCGGTTGTGGTGTCGCCATTCACCGCGTAGAAGGTGAAAACGATCCACTGTTCCAGACCGAAGCGTTCCCGGCGACCAACACCGATCCGGCAAAACAGTTGGCCGCTGTTCAGGAAAAAACGGGGGATTTAGCCGCGCGTCAGCAGGCTCTCAAGCCTGCCGTTCAGGCTCTTAAAAGCGCAGTATGTAGCCCCGATGCGGACTGCTCTTTCTTCGACAAGCCCTGGGAAATCAAGAAAAGCAAAAGCGGTAAGGTCTCCATTGACGGGCTTGGCGTGCTGGCAAATATGGTGGAGACGCTGCGGCTCGGATGGAATGAAAATCTCCCGGTGAGCCAACTGGCGTGGGGAAATATCACATCAGCCTCACAGATTACCGCTGTGCTGCCTCTGCTTACGGCGAATTATGATCTCGGGAATGACGTGCTTTATACCGCTCAGAAGCGCGGTTCAATCCTGTTGAATGCGATGTTGCAGGGGACAGAGCAGGGCGTCAACAAAACTGCTGATGCCATGCCGGATACACGCTGGCTAGTGCTGGTTGCGCACGACACGAATATAGCGATGGTGCGTACATTGATGGGTTTTAGCTGGACCCTGCCAGGATATACGCGCGGTAACATTCCGCCGGGCAGCAGCCTGGTGTTTGAACGCTGGCGTGATACGAAAAGTGGTGAGCGATTCCTGCACGTTTATTTCCAAGGGCAGAGTCTGGACGATCTACGTAACCTGCAAGCCGTCGATCAGGCGCATCAACTGTTGCGTGAAGAGTGGCGGCAGTCGGATTGCCGGGTCACGGATGTCGGAACATTATGTCCAATGAAGTCTGCCGTTCGCGCGTTGAGTAAAAACCTCGACAAAAGTACAATAACCTCTGTGAGTTATCCTTGATATAAGGTCGCCGCAAGGCGGCCTTTTCTTTAGCCAGAAGAGAGTCATATTAAAACCACTCCAAATTCCAGTGAAATGCATTGTCTTACTCTGTGATTAGTTACAACAAGCTAGTTGATTGTCATCAACCACAGACGTACTTCCGAATCCGCGATGCCTTTCTCCACCAAAAACTGTGCAGACCTCCGTGATTGATCCGCTGTAAAGCCGTGTTTACCGGGCCTTTGGCCCGGTAATAAAATAATTTCGTAATGTATGCTGTAACTATATAATTCTTGTTCCCGTTGGTAGGCCGCTAAACTAAACCGCCCCATACCAGACACAAACGTTAGTTAGTCACTACGTCTCCCACACCCGTTGAACAATCCGCCATTTATTTCCACAACTTATGTGCGATTTCCCGCAATTGCTGGGCGATATCTTGCAGGTTGGTCCCCTGTTCTTGCACTCCGCCAGTGGAGTGACGAACGATGAGATTTGCCGGTAACACTGACGAACTCCGTGCCACATCGCTGTGACCACTATCAAGCAGACGGCGCACCGCTTCTTTACCCTGCAAATCGAGGTCCAGCGAAACGGTGGTCAGTGCCGGATGGAAGAAGGAACTTTCATAGGTGCCGTCATAGCCTACCACCGACTTCTCGCCCGGAATGGCGATCTGGTGTTGATGGAATGCGCTCAACACGCCGAGTGCCATCTGGTCGTTCCCCACCAGCACCGCAGTGAAATTCGGCGTTTCACGTAACATCTGTAACGCACCTGCGTAACCGCTCTGTGCATCCCAGGTGCCATGAAATACTGTCACCGGCTTCAGTCCATAACTGCTGAGCGTGTCGATCCAGCTTTTCAGGCGCAGTTTTGCTGATACCGACGATTCCGGTCCGGCCAGCAGCGCAATCTCCCGATGCCCCAGTTCATAGAGATGTTTGACACTGGCACGGGTGCCGTCTGCCGGGTTAAACGAAACGTTAAACACAGAACTATAGGGGTCAACATCGAGGAACAGGCAGACGATGCTATCGTTGTCAGAGGCGATACGCTGCGCCTCTTCGGTCTCCAGCGGCACGTTGATAATCACTTTGTCCACCAGTTGCGACTTCAGTTCGTTGATGGCGAATTGAATATCCTGGTTGACGTTCTCATCGATCATTGAAATCAGCACCTGGTAATCATCAAGGTTTGCGTAGCGTTTCACCGCAGCCGCCACCTGCGAAGGTGCATGTAGCGCCAGAGATGTCGTCACCAGACCAATGGTCTGGCTTTGCTTACCCACCAACTGTTGCGCCAGCCGGTTCGGCACATAGCGCAATAACTCTATGGATTTCTCCACTTTTAAACGCGTGGTTTCGGATACATTGGCGGATTTGTTGAGTACCCTGGACACGGTCTGGTAAGAGACTCCCGCATGACGGGCTACGTCTTCCAGCGTTGCACTTTTAGACTTCATGGTCCGGTTCCTTATGTTGTTATGCGCCAAGTGTAACAGGGGCCACCGTAAAAAGACTTATCACACTCTTCCCCGCTTCATTTTCTCAAAATAAGTATGACGATCACAATACATAACTTTGTGAAGAAATTCGTCACTGGTAACAAAAAACGCTGATTTATTTGCAGTTAATCACACATTCACAATCGTTCGTTTGCCAGTTTTTACATTTAGGCATTTTATGTCCTCCATTATGTGAACGTAATACAAAACAATAAGAGGAATGATATGAACACTAAGCTACGCACTCTCACTCTTGCGTTAGCCTTTGCGCTAACTTCACCTTCACTGCTGGCTGAGACATCTGTACCAATCGACTTTCACGGTTACCTGCGAAGCGGGGTAGGTGTGTCCGGCGATGGAGGGTTGGTTGAGTGGCAAAAGAACAAACTGGGCCGTCTGGGTAACGAATCTGATACCTACGGTGAACTGGAACTGGGCTCCGAAGTGTATAAAAAGGACGAGGTGAGTTTTTACCTCGACACCATGGTTAGCATGGTTTCCGACGGTTCCAATGACAACGAAACCACCCTGGACGATGACGCACAGTTCGGCTTGCGCCAGTTGAACCTGCAAATCAAAGGGCTTATCCCCAACGATCCCAATGCGGTGATCTGGGGCGGTAAACGTTACTACCAGCGTCATGACCTGCACATTATCGATACTAAATACTGGAACATTTCCGGCTCCGGTGCCGGGATTGAAAACTACACCTTAGGGCCTGGCGCGGTCTCTGTCGCCTGGATCCGTGGTGACGCCAATGACGTGGATTACCGCGTCGATAATGACAATGACGTCAACATTAACTATATCGACGTTCGCTACGCGGGCTGGAAGCCATGGTCAGGCGCATGGACAGAATTCGGCATTGATTACGCCATGCCAAATCCGACGAAAAAACAGAAAGAGTACGGCGGATTATACGACGCAGATGACGGCGTGATGGTGACCGGTGAAATCAGCCAGGACATGTTTGGTGGCTACAACAAGCTGGTACTGCAATACGCCAACAAAGGGTTGGCGCAGAACATGGTGTCACAGGGCGGTGGCTGGTATGACATGTGGAATTATGTGAACGACGCCAGCGGCTACCGCGTGATTAACACCGGGCTGATTCCGATTACTGAAAAGTTCTCGATTAACCATGTTCTGACGTACGGTTCTGCAAATGACATCACGGAATATACCGACAAAACCCGCCTGGTCTCACTGGTTGGCCGTGGGCAATATCAGCTCACTAATTATGTGCGCCTGATCGGCGAAGCCGGTGCTTTCTACCAGAAAGACGACTATAAAAACGGCACTAACTACAAACAGGCCGGTGAAAAATACACCTTCGCGGTGGGTCTGGCAGATGGCCCTGAATTTATGTCACGCCCTGAATTACGTGTTTTCGCTTCGTATTTAAATGATTCGGAAGATGGTAAATCATTTGAAGATGGGACAAAAAATAACACGTGGAACTTTGGCGTACAGGTTGAGGCCTGGTGGTAAGCTATATCTTTGCACTCCGGTTACCGACTTTATTTAGCGCCTTTTAATATACAGCAATCTGATTTATTGCACTTCAACATGCATCTCCGAAACTGCCAGATGATTATCTGACAGAATTTATGTTGCCTTTACTTTCCTGTTGTCTTTTTCAGGATACCCTTACGGGTATCCTTTTTTTTATTTATCCACGCGGAGAGAAATGTTCATCAAGTAATTGACGTAGCGCATCTGACTGTTTGCCAAATATTGCATGCACCTGCTGGCCGAGAATAATCACGCCCAGCGCCCCTTCATTTTGCAGCGCCTGCGAATCCACAATAGCCAGATCTTTCACCGTTACCCGTAAACGTGTCAGACAGGCATCAACATTCTCAATATTCTCTGCACCACCAAATGCCTGCGCCAGCCGCTGGATCAAATGCAGCTCGGCATCGCTGATGGACACGGCAGCGCTATGTTTCGGTTCAGAGAAGTAGTGCAGGAAGGATTTAAGACTTACCATCATCGACTCCTGATTTTTGACAGGTAAAAAAAAGCCTGCCCGAATGGGCAGGCATATCAGTCAGACTTTACGCCTGACGGCGTACAACACGGCAGTCCCAGGGTGCCAGCAGCAACGGACCGCTGACGGGATCAGCCGACAGACAATCCTGGTAGCCTGGTGGCAGGGTAATCGTCTGTTGCTGGTCGCTAAAGTTCTGGATAAAGACAAACGTGGTTTCACCATCGGTGCGCGCAGTCGCCACGACACCCGGCGCTAAATCCTGGTCAATGACGCGCGGCAACGACAATTCGTCAATGATGCTGGCAAAGAAATCACGCTGGAACGTCATATCGTTGCGTGAAGCAACGTGCCACGCCTTACCTTTGCCGAAGTGATTAACCGTCACCGCCGGACGACCGGCGTAGAAATCATCCTGATAAGTAGCCAACGGTTTTGCGCTCTCAGCATGAATCAGTTCACACAGATGACGTACCTGATACGGTCCCTGTAATCCAGCATCATTCCCCACCAGTCCGTGCACAAAATTGCGCTCATTATCATCCAGACAGTCGATCTCTTCGGCCCAGACACCAATCAGTTTACGCAACGGGCCTGGGAAACCGCCGAGATAACAAAGATCGCTCTCGTTCACCACCCCGGTCCAGTAGGATGTGACCAGATGGCCGCCCGCCGCCACAAATGCTTCGGCACGCTCAGCAAAACCTTCGCGCACCATATACAACATCGGCGCGATCACCAGTTGATAGCGACTCAGATCGACATCGGCGTCAATGATATCCACCGCAATACCCTTTTCCCAGAACGGGCGGTAGTGTTCATTGACGGTTTTTTCGTACTCCAGCCCCTTATTTCGCGGACCTTCGGCATCATCCAACGCCCAGCGGTTTTGCTGATCGAAGATGATCGCCACGCGTGCATCAGTACGACAACCCATTACCGGCGTGAGTTTTTCGAGCATTTCACCCAGCGCACACACTTCACGTCCGACACGCGTATCCAGATGACCAACGTGATCGATAACTGCGCCGTGGAACTTCTCTACCGAACCGCGACTTTTACGCCACTGGAAGTACTGCACTGAATCCGCACCATGCGCTACCGCTTGTAACGAGGACAAAATATGCATCCCCGGTTTTTTCATTTTGCTGGTTGGCTGCCAGTTGGTGGCGCTCGGGGTTGACTCCATCAACACAAATGGCTTACCTCCCTTCAGCGAGCGCATCATGTCATGGTACATCGCGGTGTAGCAGGCGAGCTGCGTTTCATCCTTGTCCCGGTGCCACATCGGGTAGCTGTCCCACGAGATAAAATCGAGCGCTGGCGCGAGCTGCCAGTAGTCATAATCGTAGAAATATTCCATAAAGTTGGTGGTCACCGGCAGTTGCGAATTCGCCGCTTTCAAAGGGGCGATTTCATGGCGACAGAAATCGGTGACTTGCGCGGTGTTAAAGCGACGCCAGTCGAGATTCAGACCGTGGACTGACACTTCACCCTGCGGCGATGGCGACTGAATTTGCGACCAGTCGGTATAGGTGTGGCTCCAAAAATCGCTCCACCATGCGTGGTTGAGGTTGTCCAGCGTCTGGTAACGGGCTTTCAGCCAGTCACGGAATTTTTGCTGGCATAAATCGCAGTGGCATTCACCGCCGTATTCGTTGGAAATATGCCAGCCGAGCACCGCCGGATGCTGCGCATAGCGCTCAGCCAACAGCGTATTGATTTTTAGCGTTTTTTCCCGATATACTGGCGATGTCATGCAGTGGTTATGTCGCCCGCCGTGCAGAGCAGGGACGCGATCGCGCCCAACGCGCAGCACTTCCGGGTATTTCTGAGACATCCAGGCAGGCCGCGCACCGCTCGGCGTGGCGAGGAAAATATGAATTCCCGCCGCATATAGCCTCTCAATCACCGAATCCAACCAGGCAAAATTAAATTCACCTTCATGAGGCTCCAGTTTTGACCAGCTAAATATCCCAACCGACATGACATTGCATTTAGCCTGTTTCATCATGGCAATATCGTTATCAATAATACCGGGGTAATTCTCCCATTGTTCCGGGTTATAGTCCGCGCCATGCAATAGCGAGACAACCTTCGGGCTTAAAGGCGCAAATTTATTCATATTAAATATCCTGAAATTTACAACACCAGAGTTAATTAAAGACTTTCACTGAGGGCAGTACTTTTCCCTGACAATCAAACAGCGCCTGATTTTCCCGCGCATTCCCTTCTTTCCACTTGTCGTTGATATAATTCATGCCTGCCTGCGTGGCCCAGGTATTTCCGGGGACGGCAATCCAGGTTGGTTCCCAATAAAAAATACCTTTGCCGTGATGGCCCTGAACATTAATGACTGACTGCATTAAATCGTGGATATAATCGTATTGTCCCTGTACGGTGCCAGGATAGCCGCCTGCTTTTTCTTCTTTCTCCTGGAAGCTGTTTTCCGCGTTATCGCAGTTCGCCAACGTATAGCCGTAAGCCGCTTCCACCACGATCACATCTTTGTTGTAGCGCTTGCTGATGTCGTCCATATTGGCCTGTAACGCACTGATCGGCCCGTTCCAGTAGGTGTACATCGACAAACCAATCACATCGAACGGCACGTTGCGTTTGGTTATTTCATCAAACCACCAGCGGAAGGTATCGTTTTTAGTGCCTTCGGCCAGGTGCAGCATGATCTTCACCTGTTCGCCGTTTTTCAGATTCTCCTTCAGCCCGTCAATCGCTGAATTGAGCAGCCCTGCCAGCCGGTCAAACTCGCCGCCGCCCGCCCCCCAGCTTTTGCCTTCCGGCCAGAGGATGCCGGAGTTTATTTCATTACCGATTTGCACCATATCCGGCAGCACGCCTTCCTGTTTAAAGCGGGCGATGGTGTCCCGGGTATAGTCATGGATCGCGGTTTTTAACTGCGCGTAATCCATTTTTTCCCAGGCTTTCGGTTTGAATTGCTTGCCGGGATCGGTCCAGAAATCACTGTAGTGGAAATCGAGCAGCAACTTCATGCCCTGTGCTTTGGCGCGTTTCGCCAGGGCGAGGGTGGTAGCCAGATCGTTATCACCACCGCCGTATGCCCGGCCTTGCGCGTCTTTCGGATCGACCCATAAACGCAGGCGCACATAGTTGACGCCGTTGGCCTTCAGAATGGCGAGCGCATCTTGCGGCTGGTTCTTGTCGTTATAAAACTTCGCTCCATGCTTTTCGGCATCCAGCAACGTAGAGATATCTGCCCCTTTAATAAAGTCGGCAGGCATGCCACTGAACGGGCGCATTTTTAACGCGTCGGCGGCAAAAGAGCTGGCGGACAAACTACACAGGCAAACAGCAAGCAGGGCGGGTGTAAATCTTTTCATGTGGTTATCCTTTGGTACTGCCGGAGGTCAGGCCGGAGACGAAATATTTTTGTAAGGCCAGGTAGAGAAGGGCCACGGGTACGGCGATCAAAACTGCGCCCGCCGCATAGGTGGTGTAACTGGCACCCATTTTTTGCGCGACCAGGTTGTACAGACCAATTGGCAACGTGTATTTGTCCGGGGTACGTAAAATAGTGCTTGAGAGGATGAAATCCCCCAGCGGCCCGGTGAAGGAGAACAGTGCTACCACCGCCAAAATAGGCTTCGACAACGGCATGATGATCTCGATAAAGATGCGGAAGTTGCTGGCACCATCCATACGTGCAGATTCATCCAATTCGCGCGGAATCGCGTCGAGATACCCCTTCATCAGATAGGTATTCATCGGGATCATCCCGGCAACGTAGATCAGCACCAGCGCCATATGGCTGTTGATCAACCCCAGCAGTTGTGACAGCACGAAGATGGCGATCAGTGCAGAAAACTGCGGGATCATCTGCAACAGCAAAAACAACATCAGGCCGTTTTGGCGTCCCTTGAAGCGGAAGCGCGAAAAGGCGTACGCGGTAAAGCTAACGCTAATTAAGGTCAGCACCATCGTCAGCAGACTGATCTTCATCGAGTTCCAGTACCAGGTCAGATAATTCACCTGGCCGTTAAACAGATCGGCATAGTGCTGGAATGAGAGGTTCTCCGGAATGATCGAGGTACTCAGCAGGCTATTACCGGCATTCAGCGAGGCACCGACGGTCCACACCAGTGGGTAGATAATGATCAGCGATACCAACGTGATAACCAGCCAGGAGAGCGACAGGCGGATCCACTTTTCGCGGCGGATGCTTTGTGATTTAGCCATTTTTCTTCCCTTATGCCATGTCGTCGTTTTTAAAGGATTTGGTGGCACGGAACTGCCACAGCGCCAGGCCAACGACAAAAATCGACAGCAGAATGGTGATGGTCGCGGCAATCGCATACTGCGACGAAGACATCGTCAGCTTGTAAATCCACGACACCAGGATATCGGTGCCACCTGCGTTTGCACCCGCCACCGCCGGTCCGCCGTTGTTAAACAGGTAGATGATGTTGAAATTATTAAAGTTGAAGGTGTACTGGGTGATGATGATCGGGGCAATGGAGTAGAGCACCAGCGGCAGCGTGATAGTACGCAAGCGGGTCCAGGTACTGGCACCGTCCATCTTCGCCGCCTCATACAGATCGTCTGGAATGGCCTGCAACACACCGGTGGTCATGGCAAAGACAAACGGGAAACCCAGCCAGGTTTGCATCATGATCAATGCGGTTTTCGTCCAGAAGGGATCGGTGAGCCACGCTTTTGGCGCAATGCCGAAGAAAGCAAGAATAGCGTTGTTAATCACGCCGAATGAGTCGTTAAACATCCCGGCAAATACCAGAATGGTGACAAAACCCGGCACCGCCCACGGCAAAATAAAAATGGTGCGCACCAGCGCTTTAAAACGCAGGTCTTTCTGGTTCACCAGAATCGCCAGCAGCACGCCAACTGTGCATTGCAAGGTGGTTGCCAGTAGTGTCCACACCACCGTCCATTGCAACACATCAAAGAACGTCGAACGCCAGATGGAGAGGGTAAAGATATTGACGAAATTCTTGAATCCTACCCAGTCCACCAGCTTAGCGGGCGGGGTGTGGTAGAGATTGTAATTGGTGAATGCGATAGAAAAACCGAACAGGATGGGGAAAATCACCACAAACACCAGCAGAATGAAGCCGGGCGTGATCATCAGATAGGGAAACCCGTCGCTGAGTAGCATCTGATACTGCTTGCGCACGCTATTCAGTGGCCTACCCTCGTCGCGCTTTTTACCGTTGATCCATGCATCGCGCAGCGACAGAGTCCAAACCATCACGCCAAAGGCGATGATCAGCAAGCTGATAATCCCTTCAGCCAGCAAAAAGATCGAGTTATCGCGTGGCACCTCTTCGCCCAGGGTATATAGCCCCCATAGCCCTTCGCGCAGAAAATCATAGAAAATGCCGGTAAAACTGCTCAGCAGGACAAGAAAGATAAGACCTTTTAGCCACTGACGGTGATAGAACTGACCAAAGCCAGGCACAATGGCCAGTAGCAGCCCGCACCACGCATGACGACCTGCACTTTGCGTTTTAGCAAAATTCTCGCTGGGACTGATAATCACGTACGACTCCTTTTTGACAACGAGAGGTTGCCCTCTCGTTTTGCTACAACAAGCGGTTACTGGTTGCTGGCCTGCATGGCTTCAACTTGCATATGGATCTGTTTGGTGGCGGCATCGAGCGCGGCCTGCGGTTCCTGCTTACCGGTCAGGCTCAACTCCAGCGCCGCATTTGCCGGTCCCCAGACTTCACCCATCTCCGGAATGCCTGGCATCGCGGTTGCGCGCGCAGCCTGCACCGCGACCGCACTGGCTTTCTCGTCATTTTTGATTACCGGATCGTCAATCATCGCTTTCTGCGCCGGGATCTCGCGGGTGGCGATATAGCGCTTTTTCACGTACTGCGGCTGGTTAATAAATTCGATAAATTGCTGCGCCAGTTGCTTGTCTTTACTCCAAGTGGAGACGACATAGCCTTTTACGCCGAGGAAGGAACTCATCGGTTTGCCATCCGGCAGGTTTGGCAGCGGCACCACGCCATAGTTAATGCCGGCGGCTTCATACGGTTGGAAAGCCCACGGGCCGTTAATCACCGCCGCGGCTTTTTTCTCGGTAAACAGTGAATCGATGGCATTCAGCCCGTTATCCCCGAGGATCCCCGATGGAAAGACGCCTTCGCTATAGAAATTTTTCAGGAAGGTGACTGCTTCGACCGCGCCCGGCTTGTTCAGGCCGATATCCTGCGGGTTGTAGCCACCCTGGTCGTTTTTGCCGAACAAGTAGCCGCCCATAGGACCGATAGCGCCCCAGCTATAGTAGATTTGGTCAAATTTGGCCAACAGACCGTATTTGTTCTGTTCACGCTGTTTTTTCGAGTAGTCGAGCCACTCCGGCAGGCTTTGCAGTGGCTTGTCGATCAGATCTTTGTTGTAAATCAGTACCAGCGTTTCTACCGCTTTCGGCACGCCATACAGTGTGTTATCCAGGCGAAAGGCGTTGATGGAAGCGGGGGTAAAGGTATCAACTTTTTCTTTGTCCAGATTCAGGGGGGTCAGCAGCCCCTGCACCACCGCACCACCCAACTGATCATTGGGGATAACCAGCACATCCGGACCGATTCCTGCCGGGCCATCCAGGCGTAATTTTTCCAATTGCTGTGCGTAGGGCATCTCCTGAACGTTCACTTTAACGTCGTACTTTTGCTCAAAATCTTTGACGGCATCCTGGATGCCGACGGACTTTTTGATGTCTTCCCAGACGTTAAGCTGCTTGGTTGCTGCATGCGCTGACAGGCTAATAAGCTGGCCAGCGGCCAGTACGGAGAGGATCAGTGCGGCAAGTGTTCTCTTTTTCATTATCACCCTCATGTCAAGGTATAACATTTTAGTGGTTTTTATGGCGTAACATCCGATGAGGTAGTTTAAATATCACCTGATATTAAAGGCCTTAAACGCATTCATGTGCCTTATCGAATTTGTTATACGCTACGCTTGAGTGGCTAATAAAACGAGAATTAACTGTCAGTTGTGTGACACGAACGACAGAAATTGAAAATCGATATAGGGTGCGTAAAGACTGGAAGTTATAGTCTGAGCATGAATTTTCGCGGTTGAGCAGCTTTGCCTTGTGATTGTTATACGTAAAACAAATCCATTCAACAGCACGCTTATCGCAGTACATAATGGCTACGAATTTCGGGGAACGTTGATGTCCAATATACGACTGAGGAATGTCACCAAGCGGTTTGGCGACACGGTGACGCTGAACAATGTGAATCTGTCGATTGAAGATGGCGAGTTTGCCGTGTTTGTCGGCCCGTCAGGTTGCGGCAAATCGACCATGCTGCGCATGATTGCCGGTCTGGAAGAGGTGACCGAAGGGGAAGTACTGATTGGCGATGAGGTGATGAATGATGTCTCGCCAGCCCATCGTGGTGTTTCAATGGTGTTCCAGTCTTACGCACTTTATCCGCATATGACCGTGGCGGAAAATATGGGCTACGGACTGAAGGTGAACAAAGTGCCTAAGGAGGAGATCCGTCGTCAGGTGGATATGGTCGCCAAGACGTTACAGCTTGGCCATCTGCTGGACAGAAAACCGAAACAGCTCTCCGGCGGTCAGCGCCAGCGCGTGGCGATTGGTCGCGCGATTGTGCGTAACCCACGTGTTTTTATGTTTGATGAACCGCTCTCCAATCTCGATGCCGAGCTGCGTGTTGAGATGCGTCTGCATATCGCTCGTCTGCATCAGGAACTGAAAACCACCATGGTGTATGTCACCCATGACCAGGTAGAAGCGATGACGCTGGCCGATAAAATTGTGGTGATGAATTATGGCAATGTCGAGCAACTGGGCTCTCCGATGGACCTCTATTACAACCCGAAAAACAGGTTTGTTGCCGGGTTTATCGGTTCGCCGAAAATGAATTTCCTGCCTGCGACGGTGAAAGCGTGGCAACCAGGCGAGCTGACGGTCGCGCTCGCACAAGGGAAACTGTTAACACTGGCAATCAACACTTCGCGCCTTGAGCCTGGCACAACAGTAACGCTGGGGATCCGCCCGGAACATCTCTCTACGGATGCCACGCGCGGTACGCAACTGGAATTCCAGTGCGAAGTGGTGGAGCGACTCGGCAACAGTACCTATCTGTTCGGCCAGTGCTATGGTCACGACAACATCAAAATCCTCCTGCCCGGCGATGTGCATTTTCGCTCGTGGCAAAAAATCACGCTCTCTTTTGACAGCCAGCACTGCATGATTTTTGACAATCAGGAGCTGCGTGTCAGCCAGGATATTACCCTGCCAAATGATGCGTAAGGCTGTAAATAGCGCGAGCGGCTCAGACGGGACATCCGCGAGCTGCATAGGGGGCATTTAAATAAGGTAAATCATGACGAAATTTAATTCGGCCGATCACTCGCATCGCCGTTACAACCCTCTTACCGGACAATGGATTCTGGTTTCTCCACACCGTGCGAAGCGCCCCTGGCAGGGCGCGCAGGAAACTCCGTCTAAACAGACCCTGCTTCCCCATGACCCGGACTGTTTTTTGTGTCCGGGGAATACACGCGTCACTGGCGAAAAAAATCCTGATTACACCAGTACCTGGGTCTTCACCAATGACTTTTCCGCATTGATGACGGACATACCGGATGCGCCGGAAAGCGACGATCCTTTAATGCGCAGTCAGAGCGCACGCGGTGTCAGCCGCGTCATTTGCTTCTCACCAGATCACAGCAAAACGTTGCCGGAGCTCAGCCTGAGCGCGCTGGAAAATGTCGTGAAAACCTGGCAGGAACAGACCGCCGAGCTGGGCCAGACTTACCCGTGGGTGCAGGTTTTTGAGAATAAAGGCGCGGCAATGGGCTGCTCGAACCCACACCCACATGGTCAGGTATGGGCTAACAACTTCCTGCCCAATGAAGCCGAACGTGAAGACCGACTGCAAAAAGCGTATTTCAATCAGTACGGTTCCCCCATGCTGGTCGATTACGCCGAGCGCGAGCGCAAAGAGGGATGTCGTACCGTCGTCGAAACAGAACACTGGTTAGCCGTGGTGCCCTGGTGGGCGGCCTGGCCATTTGAAACACTGCTGCTGCCAAAAGCACATATCCAGCGGATCACCGAGTTAACCGAGGCGCAGCGTAGCGACCTTGCGCTGGCACTCAAACAGTTGACCAGCCGCTACGATAACCTGTTCCAGTGCTCATTCCCCTACTCAATGGGCTGGCACGGTGCGCCTTTCACTCAACAAGAAAATACCCACTGGCAATTGCACGCCCATTTTTACCCGCCGTTATTACGTTCTGCCCTGGTGCGTAAGTTTATGGTCGGATACGAAATGCTGGCTGAGGCACAGCGTGACCTTACGGCAGAACAAGCTGCTGAGCGTCTGCGCGCGGTCAGTGACATCCATTTCCGCGAATCCGGAGCTTAATCATGAGCCTGAAAGAAAAAACGCAGTCCCTGTTTGCTGACAAATTTGGCTACCCTGCCACACACACTATCCAGGCTCCGGGGCGTGTAAACCTGATCGGCGAACATACTGATTATAACGACGGGTTCGTGTTGCCTTGCGCCATCGATTACCAGACTGTGATCAGCTGTGCATTGCGCCCGGACCGGACCGTGCGCGTTATCGCCGCCGATTATGACCACCAGCAGGATGAATTCTCTCTGGATGCCCCAATAGCGCCCCATGCTACCCAGCAGTGGTCAAACTACGTGCGTGGCGTGGTGAAACATCTGCAAATGCGTAACAAGAACGTTGGCGGGGCGGATTTGGTGATCAGCGGCAACGTTCCGCAGGGCGCAGGTCTGAGT
Source organism: Pantoea sp. X-Soil-TKNS-1211 (assembly GCF_059730495.1). Taxonomy (NCBI): domain Bacteria; kingdom Pseudomonadati; phylum Pseudomonadota; class Gammaproteobacteria; order Enterobacterales; family Erwiniaceae; genus Pantoea; species Pantoea sp. X-Soil-TKNS-1211. The sequence continues at coordinate 284,883 of NZ_AP035956.1, read as the reverse complement.
TCTTCCGCCTCGCTGGAAGTGGCTGTCGGTACGGCTTTCCAGCAGTTGTACCATCTGCCGCTCGACGGCACGCAAATAGCCCTGAACGGACAGGAAGCGGAAAATCAGTTTGTCGGCTGTCACTGCGGCATTATGGACCAGTTGATCTCCGCTCTGGGTAAAAAAGGCAGCGCGCTGTTGATCGACTGTCGCTCACTGGACAGCAAAGCAGTCTCCATGCCGAACGATGTCTCCATCGTCATCATTAACAGCAATTTTAAACGCACACTGGTGGGTAGCGAGTACAACACCCGCCGTGAGCAGTGTGAGGCCGGTGCGCTTTTCTTCCAGCAAAAAGCGCTGCGGGACGTGAATATCGAGCAGTTCAACGCCGTCGCCCATACGCTGGACCCGGTGGTGGCCAAACGTGTCCGGCACGTATTGACCGAAAACGCCCGTACGGTTGAAGCCGCCAGTGCGCTGGAAAAAGGTGACTTGCAACGTATGGGCGTACTGATGGCTGAATCGCACGCCTCGATGCGCGATGACTTTGAAATCACCGTGCCACAAATCGACACGCTGGTCGAGATTGTCAAAGCGACCATCGGTGAGCAAGGTGGCGTGCGTATGACCGGTGGCGGATTTGGCGGTTGCATCGTCGCGCTGGTTCCCGAAGCACTGGTGCCAGCCGTGAAAGCTGCGGTGGAATCACAATATGAAGCGAAAACCGGTATTAAAGAAACCTTCTATGTCAGCAAGCCTTTTGCAGGGGCAGGGCTGGTTTAAAAACGGGCATATCCGAAAAATGAAGTGATGTGGGCGCTTCGCCCACATCACTTCCTCAGCATTTACCCATAAACAGGGTGTTGCAGAACAACCACGGCCTCCTCGCGCGATACAACCTCGCCAATCCGAATCTAAATTACATCATGATGTTTTTAGTAGAAATTCAATCAACAATGTCAGATGATTCCTACCAACAAGGTAAACTCTTCACATAAGTGGATACCCGGATTCGGTTTGATCCTCTGATGCTCAGCCGACATTCTGGTGGAGGTCAGCGAAGTAGTGGCAGAATTTGGTCCTTCATTCTTAGGGCGACGGTTAACCGGTTCGTCTTCCTGGCATTTGCGCTGTACAGGACTTGAGTTAGTCCTGACTGTAGATCAGCGTTCCTATGTTATTAAGGTCGCCAGCGACGCAGATTATCGTATCCGTCAGGGTTATCTCTGGACTGACATCACCTTATTCCCCGGCAAAGAGCGGGAGTTGAAAGTTGATGGCCTGCCAAATCCGCTCGGGGTAGCACTGACCCATGTTCTTAACGCCGCATTGGACAAAAAGCATCTGGATGATGAAGTCGCATTTCTTGAAAACGTTCATCACCAACTCTCAACGTGGCTGGAACATAAATCAGGGCAGGAGAAGCACTGCGTCTTTAATCACCGATGGTTAACCCATGATATACAAACGTCGATTATGGCGAGCCGCCCGGTATTAGATGCTGATGCAATCCGGGAACGATTAAAAAAACCGGGTGTGACATTGTTACTGGGGCAAAAAGCTCAACAGTTGAAACAATCGCTCGTCGACTGGGAAACCGATCCCGTTCCTGCATGGACGGCGCTGAACAACGCGCATACCGAACTTGAACTGAAGTCCTGTAAGGACCTTTTTGATCGTGTCGAAAGTAAACCTCTGACTGAGGAACAAGCCCGCGCGGTTATCTGTTTCGACAACAGAGTTCAGGTTGTGGCATCGGCTGGCTCAGGCAAAACCTCCACGATGGTCGCTAAGGCCGCCTATGCCATCCATCGTGGTTTCGTGGCTCCTGATCGCATCGTGATGATGGCGTTTAACAAGCAGGCAGCAGAAGAACTGAAAGAGCGCGCTGAGAAATCATTCGAAAGACTGGGTATGCCGGGTGTAAAGGTTGCCGCATCCACTTTCCACGCTCTGGGTTTGAGCATTATTGGCAAAGCCACCGGCAGTAAACCTGACATTCCTGACTGGGCGACAGACACCGTTCGTGGCTTCCGTAAGCTGACTGATCTTATTGATCAGCTGAAAGATGGCTCATCCACATTCCGTACCCAATGGGACTTGTTCCGCTTTGTTTTCGCCAGAGACCTGCCAGCACCAGGCGGCGCTGACATCGTTGACGCATGGGATGCTCAGGGGACAGGGCGGTTGCGCACGGCCAATGGCGAGACAGTAAAGAGCCTGGAAGAAAAGATAATTGCTGACTGGCTTTTCTATCAGGGGGTCGAATACCACTACGAAGGCAGTTACCAACATGACACTGCTGATGAAGACCATCGTCAGTATAGGCCGGATTTCTACTATCCCGAGTTGGAGCTTTACCACGAACATTTCGCCCTGAACGCAGAGGGTTTACCGCCACCGAATTTCGAAGGCTATCTGGAAGGCGTCCACTGGAAGCGGCAGTTGCACTATGATATGGGCACATCACTGTTCGAAACCACCTCGTACGGCCTGCGCCAGGGTAACGATTTACAGCGCCTTGCAACCAAACTTACCTCTCTCGGGATAATTCTTGACCCTAATCCGGACCGGCCAATTCCTCCGAAAGGGCAGAAGCCAATGGAATCCGTGGAACTGGTTGGATTGGTACGGACTTTCATCAGCCATGTAAAAAGTAATTCTCTGACCATAAACGTATTACGCCACCGGCTGAAAGATTTACCGGGGGGCACATTCGTTAATCGCTATCAAATGTTCCTGGATATTGTTGGACCTATCCTTGCAGCATGGGACTCAGCGTTAAGGGCGGAAGGGGGTATCGATTTCGAGGATATGCTCAATCTGGCGGCAAGCCATCTGGAGAGTGGTCGCTACGTAGCCCCCTATGAACTGGTGATGGCTGATGAGTTCCAGGACGCCTCTCGGGCGCGGGCGCGTTTGTGCCGTGCGCTGGTACAAAAACCGCACAGATTTCTCTTCGCGGTAGGCGATGACTGGCAGTCTATCAACCGCTTTGCCGGTGCCGATGTTTCGGTAATGACCGGTTTCAAACAATGGTTCGGCCACGGGCAGGTGTTGAAACTTGAGCAGACATTCCGCTGTCCGCAGGCATTGTGCGATATATCCAGCACCTTCATCGCTAAAAATCCGGCGCAGCTCGCTAAATCGGTTTATTCCGCCACACCGGCTCATGGGCCGGTACTTCAGGCATTCCAGGCAGACAGCAAAGATAAGCTGGCTGATGCAGTCGATCAGTTTGTCATGACACTGGCGGAAAGCGTACGTCATGGCTCAATTCCCCCGGGGCGCGACGGTAAGGTGTCCGTCTTCATCCTTGGACGCTATAACAGCGATCGCCAATACCTACCGTCACGGGTAAGCCGATTTGATCGCTGGGTCAATGTGTCGTTTTTGACTATCCATCGTTCCAAAGGCAGTGAAGCTGACTACGTGATCCTGCCAGAAATGATAAGCATCGCGCGGGGGCGTAGCTTTCCTAACACACGTACTGATGACCCGATCCTCGCTATGGCCATGCCTGATGGCGATAAATTCCCGTTGGGTGAAGAACGCCGGTTGTTTTATGTCGCCATGACCCGTGCGCGACGCAGTGTGGCAATGTTTACCGTGAAAGGGAAACACTCCAGTTTTCTACGGGAACTTAAACAGGACGGAAAGATTTCGATTACTGATGTCGATGGGAAAGCGATTCAGGAGGAGGGTTGTCCGCTCTGTAAACAGGGTGTCATGGTGCTTCGCTCTGGTCCATATGGGGAATTCCACTCGTGCTCAAACTTTCCGGATTGCGGATATAAAAGTAATAAGCGAAACCCATCCCAATTGCAGGCAGCATCCCCTTTTGCCCAGAAAAGAGACAATATGGGTTTGCGACCCCGACCGGCACCTGTATCCGAGCCATCCGTTGCAACAGTTCAGAAGTCCAATGTTCAACCAAAACTCTCTTTTCGCAAATCGTTCATCAACGTTTTAGCCGACATTAACAAAAACCTGGACCAGCACCTGCTCGTTGAAAATGCCACGTCCGAACTAAAACTTCGCATCAATGAGGAACGTCGCACTATCGAAGCCGCGTTGACCATGAGTCAATCTGATCTCCGGGTTGAGGTAAAAATGAAAGACCCGTTATTTAGAGCTAATTATGAGAGACTGCAAAAAATCCTGTCATCCTCTGTAGATAATCATCAACGTGACGCCAGGGACACCGGGAGACCCATACCTGTGTTCGTACGGCAGGCCGATCCAGTAGCTGAAGCGGCTGTGGGGCCAATCGTTGAACGCCTGCGAAAGGAACGCGAGGCATTTTTATCGGTTGTTCATGCACAACTTACCGCAGACACCAGCCTACATCGATATTTCACGAAAAACCTTAGCGAGCTGAATGGAGAAAGATATATGGCATCATTGCGTTTGCCGCCTTTCTCACCTGAGGATAAAAAATAGCACATAAAATATAGCCATCTCTGGCCTCAGACGAATTTAGCCACCCGCCCGCGATGAGTTAACCAAACGCTGAAACTCATCTCCTTTTCTGCTGTCTTTTGTTCATGGCTCCGCTTCGTTTTAACCGGAATATTAACGACATGACGACAGTATTGCTCGTTGAGGATGATATCAGGCTGGCGCAGATGATCGTGCCTTACCTGAAACAATATGAGTTTGATGTACTTCATAGCGCCAGTTCTATCGATGCGCAGTCCCGCATGAAAATGAGGGATTTTGATGTTGTATTACTGGACCTGATGCTTGGCGATGCCGATGGTCTGGCATTGTGCCGCCAGATAAGGGCTGAGTCTCACAACGACCCGGCGATTATTATGGTCACCGGGCGGGGTGACCCGGCGGACAGGATTATCGGTTTGGAGGTTGGAGCAGATGATTATCTGCCGAAGCCCTTTGAACCACGTGAACTGCTGGCACGGATGCGGGCTGTGCTTCGTCGTCTGCGTCCGGGTTCCCCCCGAGGTGAAACCAGCGTGATCCAGTCGGGCGAGCTGGAGATCGATACCGCTGCACGCACCGTAACACTGCGACAACAGCCCTGTGTCCTGACCTCTTTGCAATTTGATGTGCTGGTTTCGTTGGCTCGCCAGGCTGGCCGGGTATTGAATCGCGAGCAAATATGGCAGACGGTACGCGGGGAGAGCTATGACAATTTTGACCGCGCTATTGATGTGCATATTGGGCGTATCCGCCAGTTGATCGAGGACGATCCGCGCGCACCAAAGCGCATTATCACGGTACGGGGTGTGGGTTACGTGTTTGCTGCTTTACCAGAACGTTAAGCACATGAAACGCATCGCAGATTTTCCCATGCATTTGCAGATTTTTTTTGCTGTGCTCAGCGCCATCGCGCTGGTCGTACTCTGTACCATTGTGTTGTGGCTATGGAGCGACGATAACAACCGCCATCTCAGTGCCTTTGCTACCTTCAGCGAACTGGTCGAACAAAACCTGCCACCCGCATCGGCGATGAAAAGTGCACAATCTGCTGCGATAGATGACTGGATGCAGCGTACGCATGCACGCTTCGCGCTATTTGATGCGCAGGGGAGGCTGTTGAGCCGACCTTTATCGCCTGAGATCCCCATGCCAAAACAGGTCAGGGCGGGGGGATACTTTGATGACTGGTACGGAACGCGTTTTGTCTGGCAACTCCAGGACAAGCGCCTGCTGGTCATTCAGTTCAGTACTGATCGGCTGGAACGTCCCTGGATGTTTATCATTATGCTGCTGGCAATGGCTGGCGCAGTCGCGTTGATGGCTTTTCCGGTGATTCGCCGACTGACTGCGCGTCTGGAATCCCTGCAACAAAGTGTTGAAGCATTGGGTAGGGGCAACCTGTCCGAGCGTGTACCGGTGACAGGGAAGGATGAAGTCAGTCAACTGGCCGCCAGCTTTAACCGGTCAGCGGCGCAAATCGAGACGCTGGTGCAGTCTCAGAAAACCATGCTGGCTAATGCGTCCCATGAATTACGTTCGCCGTTGATGCGCATACAGATGGCCTCAGCGCTGCTCTCGGGTGAACATTCACAGGCACAAAGTGAACTGCAACGTAGCGTGGCAGAACTGGACGCGTTGGTTGAAGAGATACTCACCCTGAGTCGACTGGAAATGGCGCAGAAGGTTATCACGGGAGAATTTATCTCCACCGATATCACGGCTCTGGCTGCCGAAGAGTGTGCAAGTGCTGAGATCGATCTGGTCGCTGAACATATTATTGCTCAGGTTGATGCTCGCCTGATGCGCCGTTTAATGCGCAATCTGATTGAAAATGCGTTGCGCTATGCCGGTCATGAAGTGGTTATGCGTTTATACCGAACGGATCCTGAGAGTTTTTTGCTGACAGTGGATGATCGTGGTCCAGGTATTCCCACGTCAGAAATGGCACGAATATTTGAGCCTTTCTTCCGTCTGAGCCGCAGTGATAACGGGACGGGGTTAGGGCTGGCCCTGGTACGTTCGATTAGCGAATATCATGGTGGTGCGGTGAGTGCAAATAATCGCACAGGCGGAGGTGCCAGCTTCAAAGTACGCATTCCGCTGTTACATAACTTTACCTGAGGTAAAAAGAGGCGTTACAGGCGGCTGTTGTAATGGATAACAACACTTCCGCCAGCCCCTGTAACGAAAAGGATTTAGTACCATGCCCTTTATTTCCGTGAAGTCTCTTCCGCTGCTGTTGATATTGTCTGCGGCATTTCCCGTCATCGCGGAGGAATCAGACAATGCCTTCAGTGGTTTTGTCGGTGCTGGCGTCGGCGTAAAACCGAAGTACTCAGGGGCCAAACATAACGATACAACCTTTATTCCGGCAGTGAGGGTGAACTACGGCCCGTATTTTATTGGTGGAGTTGATACCCTGACGGCACTAGGCTGGCAGTTTGCCAAAACTGAGCACTGGACCTTCGCCCTGGGTGCAGGCGTCGATCTCTCGCCACGCCAGGAGTCCGATGACGAATATCTGCGTGGCATGGGCGATATTAAAACCTCGCCGCGCGCATTTACCTCGGCAATTTACCGCAATGATATCCTCAATGCTGGAATGATCCTTTCACAGGATGTGGGGGGAAATCAGCAGGGATTTCTGCTCACAACTTACGCCAATCTGTCATGGCGTCCCTATGAAGATTTGCGTCTGTTTACTGGCCCAAGCCTGAGTTGGGCAGATAGCGATTATATGCAGACCCAGCATGGTGTCTCTTCCCAGCAGTCATCACGCAGTGGTTTAGCCCGCTATGATGCAGGCGCGGGCCTGGAGAAAATGGGATGGGAGGCCGGTGTCGATTATGACCTTACCTCATCCTGGCGGGTGACCGCTCGTGTTATGGCACAACGTCTCGAAGGGGACGCAGCCGACAGCCCGCTGACTCAGGATAAGCAGCAACTCAGTTACGCCGTATTACTTGTCTGGCGTTTTTAATCTCTCTTTCGAGATTATCCTGCTGATGTTGTTTGGTGGGTTTGAATAAACACAGGAAGACTTACAACACCCGAGCTATCTGTATAAATATCACCAAAAACAACATCAGTTATCCATAGTGTTGACTCGTTAGTTTTACAACTGATTGTGCCAAAATCATTTTCTTTGACATAATTTTTCATTGCCTGATCAACAAAATGGTCACGATTGAAGCTATAAACTTTCCTGGTTGTATATTGCCTCGCAAAATTCGCAGAATAGATAATTTTGTTGCCACTTAATGAAGGGCGATATTTATCAGGAGAACGACTCTGATTCAGTGTGGTTATCGTATCATCAACGACCTCCACGGTTAGCGGAGTAAAAATCGGGTTACCACCGCTGATACGGCATAGCGCTTTCAAGTCATTGGCTGTTTTTTCTACCTGATCCTGTTTTAATAAGGCAGCTTCAAAGACGAACAGACCTGTTCCTAACTGATTGATATACCATTGATCACCGTAAAATGCCTCTGGTGATGAACCTCTATATTTCTGCAGATCTGATGTGCTCATCGGTGAGACACAACCAGACAGAAGACTACATGCCACAGCAGCGAGGGTGAATTGTTTTATTAATTTCACTATGTAACCATCCTTGAGAATCGAATGCGATAAATTTATCAGAAAGATATAAAGTATCTGTCTAATTTATGTATAGCAATCATAACCATAAAAATTATTATGGATGCTAATGAAATGCGATGGTTAATATACGTAAATTTGACATAAGGCATTATGTGGGGAGTTCTGCTGACGTTCAGGTGCCGGGGTTGCGCAGGCATCACGGCCAGGATAAGTCATGAACTCACATATCGCCGGAGTAATATTGGATTCAGTGGTAGTGAAAGCAACACCGAGGTAATGCGGACTGGACTTAAGTCCTATATAGTGGAGATGAAAGACGGGACAGGCGCCTCTTGGTCATATCCAGTTGAGAGAATATGTCATCCTCTCAACTGATACGTTTAAACCGAGCTTGATTAAATCAGGAAGTCATCCAGCGATTTACCGCTGTCGATGGCTGCTTTAATCGGAGCAGGGGTACGTCCCTGACCGGTCCAGTTTTTTTCCTGACCATTTTCATCGGTGTACTTATACTTGGCAGGGCGCGGTGCACGTTTGGCACGCGGTTTACCTGCTCCCTGCAAAGATTCCAGCAATTCGGTTGGATCGATACCCTCTTTCAACAGCAATTCGCGATATTTAGCCAGTTTTTCAGTTTTCTCACGAACCGCTGCTTCTTCTGCGTGACTATCTTCACGACGCTCAGCAACAACTACGCTGAATTTTTCAAGCATCTCTTCGAGATCAGCCAAGGCCAAATCACGAGCCTGCGCACGAAGTGTACGAATATTATTTAACGCCTTAAGTGACTCACTCATGAAGATCTCCAAAAGTTTGGGTATATGCTGTTAGTGGACTGCTTTATGATGATGTCACAATACTACATGAAATTGACTATGTATATACAGACACGAATATGTAAAGAAGCAAAAATTGATTATGAAGCAGGAAAAATTCCTAATTTACCCAATTCACTGAGCGAATTTTTAATAGTTCCCGTTACAAAACTCAGTAATCGTCTCCTTTCAAAACACTGACGATCCTGCTTCAGGAAATGGCGTGACTTCTTATGGTCCCCATCTGAACCTAAAATGGTATGTCTACCTAATCACCGTGCGTAGCAGGAAGTGGATCGTTCGCATCAATAGTGCGGTATCGATTTATAATATGATCGTTTGGATCCTGGCTTATCCTCTTACAGAATCCTCTTTAGCCTATTTTTGGCTATCCGTGGCCTTTATCGCATTTCACTCTAACAGTATATTTACAATATGCGGCCAATGTATTTTACTGGGTGATGAAGGAATGCCTTTCGACTACAGGATGATGTTTTTGTGATAACTGAGACAATGACGGCGAAGTCGGGACATCTTGCCTGGTGTGCCTTGATTGCGCTTCAACTTGCCAAACATGATGGTCTGGTAAATTCAGAATCCCAGGAAAATATTTTTCTTACCCGCTGGCTGGCAACGGCGCTTAAACAGCATCGTTTTCCGCGCGAAGTTGCAACAGATATACAGTGGTTACTGAAGCAGGGGCGGATGTTCGGCACCAGAGCAAGATTGCGACATAAACTTGATTATCTTTGGCGTTCCTGCTCAGGCGATCTGTCAAAGCAAAACGATTTATTTCGACTCACCTATGCCATCGAAACTGCGAAGGGAATGCAATGGGTATACCGGTTGCTTAGCGATAGAGAATGGTCAGGGCGTCATGCTCTGGTAATTAATGCAAACGTCGATGGGATCTATATCTCACGAACTTCGATTGATTTAGCATTTAGTGATGAGGGTAGGCAGATTGCCCCCCTGGTGGCAAAACTCACTGGCAACCTGCCTGTGCTGGAGAAACTCTTGAAGCGATGTGGTTGGCGTGCAGAGGTGACTATCAACACTAACCTCACTTCTCATTTTTTTCTGATGGTCGATTGCGAAAACCTGGACACCAGGCAACCAGAGATAAGTGCTATCGAGCAGTAAGCTGGGGCGGGTACCTTCTATCACTCGCACCGGCACCCACCGCATGTATTTTTTCCGTCAGATCTCAGCTTCATCTGTTACCTGACATGGCCTCGTTACTCCTTTTGCTGAAGGAAAACCATGTCGTTTCGCCAGCCATACTACCTCCAGCGTCGCTAACAGCAATACAAGCATAGTCGGCACAAACGCGTTGGCCCCCGTTGTTCGAGCAGCACGCCACCGACAATACCACCTCCGGCTATCGCCGTGTTCCAGGCCGTAACCAGCATCGACTGCGCGACATCCGCGGCCTCTCCGGTTGTTTTCGCCAATGCCGTCTGGAACAGGGTTGCGGCACCGCCGAAAGCCAGCCCCCATGCCGCCACCGCGATGTATACCACGGCAGGGATGCGACACCGAATACCAGCAACACCAGATCCGTGCGTTCGGCCATGTCTGCCTTCGTCAGGTAAGGCGCGATTCAGGACCGGCGATCCTACTGTCTGCTCGCCGACTCGGTACTTTCCGTTCGCTTCTGGTGGCGTCACCCGACTACCTGGCACAGCGAGGCACGCCGCAAAAGCCGTCCGATCTGCTGGATCACATTTGCCTGTACTATCGCTTCCCTAACAGCGGCAAGCTGGAACCGTGGGTATTGCGCCACACTGCCGATGAACCCCGGCTGACGCTGCCAACCTCAATGATCTGCAACAACATCGAGACACGCGTTTGCTTCGCCTTGCAGGGGCTGGGTATCGCCTACCTGCCTGAGTTTGCGATCAGGGAGCTGCTGGCAGATGGACGGCTGTGTGCCGTTCTGACCGAGTATGCAGAACGCACGGGGGTTTTTCATGTGCTCTGGCCTGCCAGCAAACATCCCTCGCCGAAGGTCAGGGCTTTCGTCGATTTCCTTAGCTCTCGGGTGTTTCCGCTTTCCTCTGAAATGCCCAAGACTAAACCTCGCCGTGTGGTCAAAAGATAGATGGCGCTTGTCCGGCGAACAGTGGCAAGTGGAGTGTTTTTCGTCATTGTGCAGACGCTGTTCAGTGATTTTTAACAACCCGTTCATTACTAAAAGCGTCTTCAATTAGCACTTACGCTATTAAATAACTCTTTAATAACTTCGGATGGTGTTAAACTTATCTTTAATAATGTTCACTGTGCTTAAAAGGATTTTAATGACACTTGAGCTTATTAAAGAATGCTTTAATAAAGTTAAATAAGGGGTGTAAATGGGGCGCGCTTCTGGACGGTTCATAGTGACCACAAGCCATGATGAGGCAGTAAAAGCTTTTCTTCCCAATCCACTACCGCCCTCATCACCTGTGCTTGATCCTGCTTCCTTTGCTGTAATAAACATAAAAGCAGAAAAAGCCTTGGCCAGATTATCCGGCATGTCTGGGCTGGTAGCCTCAAGCGAGTGGCTGGTCTATAGCGCAATTCGTAAAGAAGCATTGCTAACTTCTCAACTGGAAGGGACACAGGCGACCCTGACTGACATCTTTGATGATGAAGCGGGCCTTACCGTAACTAACGTTGAAGATGTAGAGGAAGTAACGAATTACCTGCAGGCATTCAAATTTGTTCGTGAACAACTGAGCTCGCCTAATGGACTTCCTGTGTGTGTTCGTTTGTTGAAGAAAGCACATGAGGTACTGCTATCTGGAGCGAGAGGAGCTGCAAAACAGCCCGGCGAAGTTAGAAGCACTCAGAACTGGATTGGTGGGACAAGACCGGGGAATGCTGCCTACGTGCCTCCTCCGCCAGATACAGTGGTAGATCTGCTGTCTGACCTGGAGAAATTTATTCATGAGACAACGCCAACTCTACCTCCATTAGTGAGAATTGCCTTGGTACATGCTCAGTTTGAAACGATCCATCCCTTCCTTGATGGTAATGGCCGAATTGGACGCCTGCTTATTGCCATGCTCCTCGAAGAGTGGCAATTGCTGAGGGAGCCGTTGTTGTACGTTTCAGGATATATGAAGCAGCATCAAGCTTATTATTACCAATGTCTGATGGAGATCAGAACTAATGGTAATTGGGAACAATGGGTTGATTTCTTTCTGGAAGCTGTTCAGCTTTCCGCAGAAGAAGCTGAAAAAAGCATCATCAAGATTGCCACACTCATCGCTGAGGACAGGAAAAAAATTCTTGGGATGACGTCCTTAACCATACATACGATGCGCCTTTTTGAGTTTTTACCCACCATGCCAAAGCTAACGGTTGATCGTGCGATGGCATTGCTAAGCGTTTCATACCCCACAGCTAATGCTGCTGTACAAGGACTTGTCGCAGCAGAAGTTCTCGTTGAAACGACAGGAAAAACTCGCAGCAGAAGCTTCGTCTATCAAAATTACGTTGATATCCTTCGTAATGATTAATGAATCATTATGCGATTATGTGATGCACAGCGTCTTAATCGTTTAGCCATATCAAACCAGGTTTGCCTGAATTCAATTACGTTCCGTTGAATGTCGCAACAGGCAAATCCTGAGTATTCGTATGCATCATGCCCTGATGCTGATCCAAACGACACACTGGAACCTTACCCAGGTTGCTGAGGCATACGGCTATAAATCGGCATCTCATTTTACCGAGAGATTCCGTTACCGCTTTGGCAATTCGCCTGTGCAATTACGATAAAAAATCCAGACCCGTGTTATTCAATCTTTTCAAATTGATTCAGCCTGTTTTGAAAATGAATTTAACTCGCTAATAATGCATTCGGGTTCTTCATTGAGCGGCATATTATTCATATCTAAAATACCCTCATTTCTTTCTGGATCATCAGACTGCAAGGCAGCAAACAAAGACGTGAGATCTTTTTGTTCTTCCCCCTGTTCCGCCACCAGTTCGAACGTTTTATTTATTGCGGCATCGCTGGTCAGGGCCGTGACCAGTACACGGGCAATTTGCGCGCGCGATATCACACCATCCTCAGGCGTTCCGGCATGGCGACGGTCCCCCTGAAGCATGACCAGTCGGTGCTGATCATCATTGTGATAATCGAACCAGCCCGGCCTGACGATAGTATAAGGATGACCACTTGCTCTGACCAATCGCTCGGCACGCCTTTTCCAGTCGTGGACCTCTGTTTGTTGATTCCATGTACTGAGCCGTTCTGTGACGCCAATGGTTGTCATTAACACGATGCGCACCTGCGTACCGCGCAACATTTGCAGAATATTTCTCACGCCGCCATAATCAATAGCCCTCGCACCGATACGTCCCTGTCCATCAGAACCCAGCGTAAAAATGACGGCATCAATATTCTCAGCAACGTCAGTTAATGTCTCGGGCATAGAAACATCACCGTAAAATATCTCGGCGTCATGCGGGAGGGATTTTACTTTACGCTGATTTCTGATCAGTGCCGTGGGTTGGTGACCCATTTCTATCGCGGTCCTCATTACATGAAGACCAATACTGCCTGTTGCCCCGGCAACGAGTATTTTCATGATAAACCTTCTGTTTTCTTAGATATATTTTTGTTGCAGACAGAATATCAATTATCATTGTGGTCAGTAATAAGGCTGAAATGATTGCGTCTATGAATACCCTTCATAAATATTGTTTGAAGGGTCGGGTATGAATAAGGAAATAACCGATGCTTAAAGAAAACTTCAATGAATTGCAGATCTTTCTGGTTGTGGCAAGAGAACGAAGTTTTACCAAAGCAGCCGCGAAGCTGGGTGTTTCACAGTCGGCACTTAGCCATGCGATAAAAGCGCTGGAAGAGCGCCTGAACATCCGTCTGTTGACCCGTACCACCCGCAGTGTTGCGCCAACCGAGGCTGGAGAGCGAATTATTGCCTGCCTTGAGCCACGTATCGCCGATCTTGAGCAGGAGCTGGAGGCGCTGATTCAACTGGATGGTACGGCCACAGGTAATATTCGCTTATCATGCGGAGAGCATGCTGCACGTACCCTGGTATGGCCCAGGCTGAAACCTTTCCTCAGGGAATATCCGGAAATCAATGTCGAACTGGTGGTAGATAACGGATTTGTCGATATCGTGGAAGGGCGTTTTGATGCCGGGATTCGCCTTGGTGAAAGCGTTGATAAGGACATGATTGCCGTGAGAATTGGCCCGGATATGCGGATGGCTGTGGTCGGCGCACCGGCATATTTTGCTGCAAACCCAGTTCCTCATACCCCCCATGAACTGCAACATCATCGCTGTATCAATATGCGTTTGCCGACAGCCGGTGGCCTGTATCATTGGGAATTTGAACGGGAAGGGAAACCGCTGCGCGTCAGGGTGGAGGGGCAACTGACATTTAATCTGTTGGCGGAAAGGATCGATGCGGTGCTATCCGGATTCGGTATAGCCTGTGTGCCCGAGAATATGGTGCAGGGCTTTATCGCATCAGGTGAACTTATTCAGGTGTTGCCGGAGTGGTGTCCCGCGTTCCCCGGATACTATCTTTACTATCCCAGCCGTAAACAGCACCCACCCGCCTTTGCGTTGATGATAGATGCACTGCGTTACGCGGAATAACTGGCCTGCCTGGTACAACAGGCCAGCTTAAGCCTTAACGACCGACCCTGGCCTGTAAAGATGCCGGATAACGTTCGCCAACGATTTTTACTGTTTCAAGCGCCTGAGTGATTTTCCGTAAATCATCCTGTGCAAGGATCAGGTCCGCAGCCGCCAGGTTTTCCTCCAGCCGGTGCAACTTGGTCGTGCCGGGAATGGGCACAATCCACGGTTTTTGTGCCAGCAGCCATGCCAGTGCGATCTGCGCAGGGCTGATGCCTTTTTCTGCGGCAAGCGCCCCCAATAGTGCGACAAGCTTTTCATTGGCTTCGAGAGCTTCTGCGGCAAAACGCGGGACTTTACTGCGGAAGTCATCCTCACCGAAGCTCGCCCCCGCCTTGATGGCGCCGGTCAGGAAGCCTTTACCTAACGGGCTAAATGGCACAAAACCAATGCCCAGCTCCTCCAGCAGTGGCAGGATCTCCTGTTCAGGTTCACGCCACCACATTGAATATTCGCTCTGCAACGCGGCGACGGGTTGTACCGCATGCGCACGACGAATGGTCTGCGCACCGGCTTCGGACAGGCCGAAGTGTTTGACCTTGCCTTCAGCAATCAAATCTTTCACCGTACCGGCGACATCCTCAATCGGCACGTCGGGATCAACGCGGTGTTGATATAACAGATCAATCACGTCGGTTTTGAGGCGGCGTAATGATCCCTCCACGGCTGCGCGAATATGCTCAGGACGGCTGTTTAAAATCTGCTGCTTGTTGTCATCACCGAAAGTGAAGCCAAATTTGGTGGCGATAATCACCCGATCGCGCAACGGTTTTAAAGCTTCACCCACCACTTCTTCATTCAGATACGGGCCATACACTTCGGCGGTGTCGAAGAAGGTGACGCCACGTGCAACGGCAGCGCGAATAAGTTCGACAGCCTGACGGGTATCGGTAGCCGGGCCGTAGCCGTGGCTCAGTTCCATGCAACCCAGTCCAAGCGCCGACACTTCGAGTCCGGATTTACCGAGAAAACGTGTCTGCATTAATCTGTCCCTCTTGAAAGGTCATTGTGTCTGCAAAAAATTCGTAGCGGCGCGATTTATCGCGCTGTTTAAACTCGCGCGATAAATCGCGCCGCTACGCTTGAGACTTAAACGTCGAGTTTGCGGCCAGTCAGCCATTCCACCATCGCGGGGTCACGATGGGAGAAAAATGCGCTGGTTGCCGTATCGAGCGCGGTAATTTGCAGCATGTCTTCATCACTCAGCGCGAAATCGAGGATATTGATATTTTCTTCCATCCGCGCTTTGCGCACTGATTTAGCCAGCGAAACGATGCCGCGCTGAAGGATCCAGCGGAGGACCACCTGACCGACGCTTTTGCCATACTTGCTACCGATCGCTGTTAATACAGGATGCTGGAACAAACCGTTTCTTCCCTCGGCAAAAGGTGCCCAGGCTTCAGGCTGGATACCACGGCTTTGCATCCACGGTGCCGCATGCAGCTGCTGGGTAAAGGGGTTGACTTCAACCTGGTTTACGGCCGGAACTACTTTATTGAAAGCGATAAGATCAGCCAGTCGGTCCGGGTGGAAGTTGCTCACGCCAATCGCACGAATCTTCCCTGCCTGTTGCAGTTCTTCCATAGCGCGCCAGGCACCGTGGACATCACCGTAAGGCTGGTGAATCAGATACAGGTCAACATAGTCCAGTTGCAGTCGATTCAATGAGCGCTCGAACTGCGCTTTAGCGCCTGCGTAATTAGTGTCCTGCAACCACAGTTTGGTGGTGACGAAGAGTTCGTTACGGGCAATGCCACTCTGCTTCAGCGCGTTCCCGACCTGAGTTTCATTCTGGTAGGATGCCGCGGTATCAATCAGGCGATAACCGGTTTCGATGGCGTCAATAACCGCTTTCTCGCACTCGGCGGCATCCGTCATCTGGAATACACCAAAGCCCAGCAGGGGCATTTCGATACCGTTATTTAGTTTTACTGTTTGCATGAGGTTGTCCTTCAGATGTGATGTGTGACAAGCATAACGCAGCGCAATTTATCTGATTAGAGGGGGCAATCAGCTAGGGTTAATTAGCAGGATTCATTAATAAATCCTACCTCTACGCTTGTTCACTACTCCAGGTGTTTATCCCGGATGAATTGGCTGACCAGGTCCGCGATCTGCACGTTGTTCAGATCGGAGAACGGGAAGTGAGTATTGCCCGTGATCCCGGCCTCCGGGAGATGGATCACGGTGACATTCCCTCCGTGTTTATTCACCACATCACGCCAGGCTCTGGCCATGGCCAGACGGACGCGCCAGCTGTCTTGCGCGGGCAGAGCAACCGGTTTATCCGGTATGTTGTCGCCATAAATAATCAGAATGGGGATTTTGGTCAGCGCCATAAACTGTGCCAATGGCACGGCTTCACCTTTCAACGTATCGAAGGCGCTCGGCATTGGGGCGGGCAGTTCTTGCGCGGGGAAAACAAAGCCACTACCCGGTTCAAAAGCCACAATGGCTTTCACCTTGTGGTTTTTCATCGCGGTATACCAGCCAGGACCACCACCTTGAGAGTGGGTGAAGAGGATAGCCGGACCGGATTTATCCACCACAGCTGACATGGCGTCAGAAATAACATTGACATCAAATGACCCGGTGTTCGGCGTCATCTGGCGGAAATACTGATTCAGGGCCGCTTTGTCATGAGAGAACTGAACGCCCGGAAAATAGTTCGGCCAGACGCCAAGGCGAAACTGATTAAACCACATCTGCTCATCCGGCTTGGGTGCGATGGTGCCTGCGACAGTGCTGCGACCGGCGCCTCCCCGACGGGGTTGATCAACCAGATAAGTTGAAAAACCGCGACGTAGAAAAATATTCTGGAAGCCTTCGCGACCATCCGGCGTTGTTTCCCAGGTACGGGAGAACTGTCCCGCGCCATGCAGCATGACAATTGGGTATTTGTGGGGATTTACCGGGATTTGGTAGAACACTTGCGCATGATCGCCATGATAAGTTTGACCGGCAGAATCCAGCGGATTTTTCGTCTCAAATTTGCCAGGGGCAGTGATGACGCTGCCACCAGCGGCAAAACTTCCTTGCTCCTGAATAACGAGTGGCTCGGCCTGCACGGACTGAACCATGATGCACATCAGCAGCGTGGTTAAAAGGGTCTTCAAGGTTATCTCCTCTGTGAAGGGTTGCTGCGGATCACGGTTCAATCCGTGCCTGTTGCAGCGCATGCTCAGCCCGCATGGCTGCGCCTTGTTCGCCGTGTTCACGCAGCAACTGCACCAACTGGCGCAGTTGTCCTGCCGTCAGGCCGACGCGCTGGCTGGCGCGCATATGAGATAACAACTGCGCCTCAACGCCGGGTGTGGCGGCTAATGCGCCGACGGTTGCCAGTTCGCGGCTTTGCCAGTCGAGGTTGTCACGGGCAAAAATGTCCCCGAACAAGTGGGTTTGCAGGTACTGATTAATGACCGGCGCGAAATCAAACAATGGCCCCTGAACGGGGGCTCCGGAGATTTTGGTCTGGTTAGCGATGCCAATGCGTCGCAGTTCATCCCCGACCGGAATGGGTGTGGTTGGCTCTTTACCCTTGATATCCTGGATTCCGCGTTGTTGACGCGTCTCAACCACCTTCATCAGGGCAGTTAACGCATTTAAACTGCGCGGAAAGCCGGTGTAGGCATACAGCTGAACCAGAATTTCTTTGATTTCGTTAACCGTCAGCCCGGCGTCCAGCCCCTGATTTAGTGCAGCATTCAGTTTTTCCATCTGGCTGGTTGCCATATACGCGGCAATCAACGGAATGGCCTGCTGGCGTGGCGACAACGTGGGTGATACAGCCTGTTCCTGTTGTTCGGTCGCCACGGGCGCTGCATTCACCGTGAGACTGCAACCCAGCATCAGTAACACCGCTGCGGTCAATACTTTAACGGGCGTGGTATTGTTCATCAGTCACCTTCTCCATCCACTTAACGTTGCTGCCATTGACATTCCCGGTTATCGCCAGGTGTGTCATGGCACTGCCAGCGGCGGCACCATGCCAATGTTTGACGCCAGGCGGGCATGACACGACATCACCCGCACGAATGATCTGTACCGGTTGGCCTTCCTGCTGCGTCAGCCCCACGCCAGCGGTCACGATCAGCCGCTGGCCTGCCGGATGCGTATGCCACGCGGAGCGAGCACCAGGCTCGAAGGTGACATACGCCGCCGAAACATTGATGTCCTTATCGGATTTGAATAGCGGATCAACCCGCACTCGTCCGGTAAAGTTGTCTGCAGCGCCATAAACCGCACTTTGACTGCCTGCGAGGGTCAGATTTTGCGTCTCCGCCGAGGACGCAAAAGTGAAGAGGGGCAGTAACAGCCCGAGGTAACGTATTTTTCCGGTCATGTTGAGCGTCCTTTTCATTGATGAAGGGGATAGCCAGCCATGATTCTAACGTGGGTGAAATGTCGTCAGACTGACGCTTCCCTGACAATTTTGTCAGGGAAGCGTCCCGTGAGTGGAATAGCGCTTCGCTCCGTATCAGGTTGCCTGGCGAATGTCAGCCCAAAGGTATTGATGCCGCCTTCACTGTGCGCAAAGACCTCCCCCCGGTGCATAATTGCCACGGCACGGACGATCGACAGGCCCAGCCCGTGATGGGTATCGCTGCGAGTGCGAGAGGAGTCAACCCGATAAAAGCGTTCAAAAAGCCGATGCAACTGCTCCGGTGCGATGGGATCACCCGGATTGGAAACCGCAACACGGGCCTGATTATTGTTCTCGCTTAACTGAACGGTCACCTGACTGTTGTCTGGCGCATGCCTTGCGCTATTCTCCAGGAGATTAGCCAGCGAACGGTGAAATAACCGCCGATCAATATCGATCGTGACATCACCCTGTACTGCCAGAGAAAGCTGTTTTTCCGCGAATGAGGGTTCGACATACTCTGCTGTTTTCAACGTTTCTTCGCGTAGTGAGACCTGCGTGAGCTGAGCCGCATGTTCACCGGCGTGCGCATGGGACAGAAACAGCATGTCATTAACGATGGATGTCATCCGCTCAAGTTCTTCAAGGTTGGAACCCAGTAACTCTTCCAGCTCATCCTGTGAACGTCGACGTGATAGACCCAATTGCGTTTGACCAATCAGGTTGGTGAGCGGCGTGCGGAGTTCATGCGCGACGTCCGCGTTAAAGCTTTCGAGCTGCCGCCAGGCAATCTCCTGACGCGCCAGGACACCGTTAAATGATGCAGCCAACTGCTGCAATTCTCCAGGTAAGGCGGTGGTATCCAGCCGTTGACCATGATCGCCCGGTGCGAGCAGTTGCGCCTGCTTGCTCAGCGCGCCCACCGGACGCAGACCAATTCTTGAGACGCCATATCCCAGTAACGCAACGATCAACACGCCCACCACGGCAATAATCAACAGCGTGCGGGTGAAGGCATCCAATGTGCCCATGTACGGTGTGGAGTCGATGGCAACGATATAGCGCAACGCCGGCCTCTCACCATTAGCAGGGATGGTTTTGACCAACAGGAAAAGCGAGCAGACGCCGTCCGATGCACCGGGCATCTTGTTAAAACCCTCCTGCAAAGAGGACCACTGAACGCCCACCGGTGGCGCGCCACCGACACTAAAGCGCGGGTCGGCGCTGACTATCCAGTAGCGCACGCGTTCCCCCTCGGAGTTGGCTAACACGGTGAATTTATTCGCCAGCGTAGACCAGTCATTCGCTGAGGTTCGCGCGGTGATCCACGGACTCATTAATGATTGCCGGAACAACAGTTCGTTGTGCATCTGTTTTTGCAGCGAGTCATGCAACGAGCCGCGTAACAAAATGCCAATCACGGAGACAATCAACAGCGCGGATAACGCAAACATCAATGCCAGATGTACCGAGATGGATCGCTTAAACATGATGATCTCCCGGTCTGACTTCAAGGACATACCCCATCCCGCGCACGGTATGCAGTAGCCTGACCTCAAACGGGGTATCAACTTTGGCACGCAGGCGTTTTATCGCGACCTCAACCACGTTGGCGTCGCTGTCAAAATTCATGTCCCATACCTGTTCAGCGATCATCATCTTCGACAAAATTTCCCCCTGATGGCGGACCAGCAGACTCAGCAAGGCAAACTCTTTCGCTGTCAGTTCCAGCCGGATATCCGCACGAAATACTCGTCTGGACAGCAGGTCTACCTGCAAATCATGAATATGCAGTTGTGTGATATCCGCGCCATCGGTTGAACGGCGACGAACCAGCGCCTGAATGCGGGCGACCAACTCAATCAGCGAAAAGGGTTTGGGGAGATAATCATCTGCGCCAAGCCGTAGCCCTTTGACGCGTTCATCAACCGATCCCCGTGCAGATAACATCAACACCGGCGTCTGTTTGCTGGATCGCACAGCTTCCAGTACCCGATAGCCATCCATTCCCGGCAGCATCACATCAAGGATGATCGCGTCGTAGTCGAACTCCAGCGCGTAATACAGCCCTTCAGCACCATTCGCCGAGACATCCACTGTGAACCCGGACTCGCCCAAAGCACGACGAAGATAGGTTGATGTTTTTTCTTCATCTTCGACTAACAACAGGCGCATAACGCTTTTTCCTCTTGAACATAAATGGGGACATTCTGCCCCTGACTTGCCAACACCACGCTGACGGCTTCCTGACAAAAATGTTATTCACCCGTCACCCTGCTGACAGCCGTTCCTCCCTAATCTGGCCGCGCATATTTGCTTTCACGAGCCTGACAAACGGGAGATACCATGAAATTCACGCTGTTAAATGCAATGCTGCTTACCGCCATGGCCGGCATCGCCTCCGTACAGGCGGCTGATTACAAAAAGAATCCGTTCACCCTCGTGTATGACGGTGCCATCACCGCGAATGTCCAGGGGCAGGTCAATATCCATCCGGTCAAATACGATCTTCACGGCATTCAGATTGCCGCGAATGTCTACACACCAGCCAATTACGATCCCGCGAAAAAATATCCGGCGATTGTGGTTGCCCATCCGAACGGCGGCGTTAAAGAGCAGGTTGCCGGGTTGTATGCGCAACGTCTGGCCGAGCACGGCTACATCACCATCACCGCCGATGCGTCTTATCAAGGCGCCAGTGGCGGTATGCCTCGTAGCGTGGATAAACCGGCTAACCGCATCGAGGATATTCATGGCATGGCTGACTACATCAGCCAGTACCCTGGGGTTGATACCGCCCGCATTGGCTTGCTGGGCATCTGTGGTGGTGGCGGTTATTCATTAAAAGCCGCTCAAACTGATAAGCGTTTTAAAGCGCTGGCGACGCTGAGTATGTTTGACTCTGGTCGTGTGCGTCGCAATGGTTATCAGGACTCGCAGATCTCCACCATTCAGGCGCGTCTGCAACAGGCCAGCGATGCGCGCGCGAAAGAAGCCGCAGCCGGTGAAGTCAGTTATTCCGGCGATGCTAACCTGACAGATGACCAGATCGCGAAACTGCCGTTCGATCTCTACCGTCAGGGCTACGAGTACTACTGGAAAACCCATGCTCACCCGAACTCAACATTCCGCTATACCACCAGCAGCCTGCTCGATTTGATGCGTTTTGATGCGCAAAGCAATATGGACCTGATCAATCAGCCACTGTTAATGATGGCCGGTACTAAAGCGGACTCGCGTTATATGACCGAAAGTGCCTTCAAAATGGCCACGGGTACCAGGAATAAAGAACTGTTCCTGATCGAGGGTGCCACCCATATAGAAACCTATTGGGTGCCACGCTACGTTGACCAGGCGATGAGCAAGTTAGATACCTTCTTCGATAAGAATATTTAAAACCTGAAGCCTTTATGTCCTCGTAGCGGCGCGATTTATCGCGCGGGTTGTAAATAGCGCGATAAATCGCGCCGCTACGGATTAACAGGCAGATTAACCTGGCAGGTTCAAAAGATAATTGCGCCTGCCGAATAGACTCTATGAATTAAATTCATAAATTAAATTTAACGGGGCGCAGTAATAAACGTTATTTTTTCACCTGAATCGTCAGTACTATCAAGGCGCTGGCTAGCGTAAACACAGCAATGATCCAGCCCATAGTCCAGGGTGTGCCATCGCTAAACAGCGCCAGTAATAGTGAAGAGACAATGCCACTGCCGTACTGAAGCGACCCCATCAACGCCGATGCCGAGCCTGCAACATTGGGAACCGCATCGAGCGCGCATGCCGTAGACGTTGCGGCGATGATGCCATTCATGGAGAAGAAGACAAACACGCTCCCCACAATCATGCCCATCCCGCCAATACCCAATCCAGTTGCGACGGCAAGCACTATGGCGGCAAGAGTTGCCACGGATACGGCAATTTTCAGTAAGGCTTCCAGTGGAAAGCGGTGAACCAGGCGTCGGTTCACCATGCTCACCGCCATCAATCCAACGATATTAACGGCAAACAGCCACCCGTAATGCTGTGGGTCCACACCAAACCAGGTGATGTAAACAAACGGGGATCCGGTGATAAAGGCATAAGCGGCAATGTAGTAGAACGTCAGGCAAAGCGTAAAACGCATGTACTTGCCATTCGTCAGTAAGGCGTAGTAGTTGCCAAAGGCACTGGATACGGACGCTGCTGAACGCTTATCTTCAGCTAACGTTTCTGGTAGCCAGAATAACGAAAACAACATCAACGTGCCGATCAGTGCCAGCAGCCAGAAAATGGCATGCCACGACGTGACCTTAATCATTTGTCCGCCCAGTAGCGGCCCGGCAATCGGTGCTATTGCCATGATGATCATCAGGGTCGAGAGCATTTGCGCAGCACGCGTGCGACTAAACAGATCGCGAATCATCGCACGCGCCAGCATGGGACCGGTACAGGCACCTAACGCCTGAAAGACGCGCCAGAAGACGATCTGCACAATATCGGTTGATAACGCACAGCCCACAGAACCTATCACGAATAACACCATACCGATGAATAGCGGCAGGCGGCGTCCGTAGCGATCGCTAATCGGTCCCCAAATCAACTGTGCAATGCTAAAGCCAATTAAAAATCCTGTGATGGTGAGTTCCGCATCGCCCTGCAAATCCTTTGCCATCAGGGGCATGGCGGGAAGATAGATATCCGTTGATAAGGAGGTAACAGCCATCAATGCGCTGAGAATAAGAACAAATGTCAGGCTGCTTTTGTTAACCATCGCTGACTGCGTTCGTGCCTGTAAATTAAGCATGGTGACCCGTCTGAAGACAAAGAGAGAGGTGCATGTTAACGGGTTTAAGCGGTGAGATAATGTCAGGTAACGGGATAGGGATTATGAATTTTATTCATTAATTTGTTGCATTACCGGCACTGACGTACCGGTATTGAGGAGACCTCAAAAAATATATGGAAGATAACCTTCAAGTTAACGAGGTAATGAAGACGTTCGCTGTTAATTGCAGTTTACTGGTTTAACTCGGTCAATAACCGGGTGTTGAGATATAACCTCTCTCGCCCCAAACTTATCTCCTCCAGCACGCCTATCTCAACCAGTTGTTTAAGGTAGATTGAAGCCGTCTGGCGTTTTGCTATGCCTCGTTCAACCAAATTTTCAATGCGGCAATAGGGCTGTGCAAAGAGTACCTGCATGAGTTCGTGCGTATATATTTTTGGCAATTTTTCGCGCACATATTCAGTTACTTCTGCCATAAGCTCACGAACCATCGCTATTTTTTTCGTTGTCCAGCTGGCTGTTTTCTCTACCGCTTCCAGCATGAAGAGAATCCAGGATTCCCAGTCGCCATCAGCGGTCACACCACGTAATAAGGTGTAGTAATCGTCACGTCTTTCCAGGATAAATCGAGAAAGGTAGAGAATGGGTAATGACAGCAATTCTGTTTGAATCAGATACAGAATATTCACGATACGCCCAGTTCGCCCGTTCCCGTCGGGGAAAGGGTGAATACATTCGAATTGGTAGTGTGAAATAGCCATTTTTATTAACGGATCGATGTCATCTTCAGCATGTATGAAGCGTTCCCAGTTCGCCAGTAAATCACGAATTGCCGTTTCACCGACCGGGGGCGTGTACACTACATCGTTGTTTTGATCCCGCAATACAGTTCCGGGTGTTTTACGGATATCCGTCTGAACAGACCGCAGCTTGGTGCAAATGGCTATCGCTGTGTTTGTACAAAGAGGGTGCGTTTCCAGCTGGAGAAAGCCATCGTACAAAGCAGTACGATAACGTAATGCTTCTTTTGTGGCCGGATCAGCGTTCTCTGCACGATCCGCATACTGAAAAAGCTGATCGCTTGTTGTCACGATGTTTTCAATGCGGGAAGAGTCCTTTGCTTCCATCATTGGCAGGATATTTATCAGCAGTCCCTGATCAGGAATCAGTTCTCCTGCGGTTTTCAGTTCGGCGATCGCCGCACGTGCGTTGATGCATGCCTTAAGAACACGGCGTGTCTCAATGTTTTCGAGGTCTGGAGGCAGGACCGGAAGGTTGTTGTAGGGTATTTCGGGATTCCAGCGCATATGATTATAAAAACCGTTTTTATCGACATATAGCCATAATATGTCGATGCCATAAACATGTCACGCTATCATGTTTAAAAAAAGCGTTTTTATCGACATATAGGCTTAACGTGTCGATAGCATAAACATGTTGGGGCGATATGTTTAAAATAATGGGTTTATTAAACATATCCTCAAGCGTATTTACCTACAACACATGATGGGACAAAGTGCTGTCATGGCTCATTCGTCTTCTTCCATCAGCCCGATCATCGCCCCTTTATGTGCTTCAACCATACGTATGTAGCGCATGACTGTTTCTGTCCGGGTCCAGGTGCCTTCCTGCATAATCTGCGCTACTGAAAACCCCTTTCTTGCCATATCCTGAGCTGCACCGACGCGGGCACTGTGGCCGCTCCATCCGGCATACCTTCCTTTATTGGTTCTGCTGAGGGCCGCCACACCCGCCGCTTCCCTGGCGCGAAGAAATATTTCCTCGAGGCAGGGTGTACTCATCGGTGAAAAAATTGGTTTCGTCATCCGGTTAGAACGATGGACAGGACAAAAAATAATAGCATCCGGTTGACCGGTCAGTCCGGCCGCGACGATCCAATCGGTCAGCCGCTGGCTGGACTGTGTACTCAACGCCTTCACGATGCCACCAGACTGAACGATGGTTTTTGTCCAGGCTACGTCCAGAATAATTCGGCCGTCAGTCGCGCGGGAAATATCGCGTACCCGCAGGCGTGATAACTCACTGAGACGAAGCAGCGTACTGTAGGCCACATGCATAAAGGCAAGATCGCGCAACTGCTGCAACCGAGGTGAACCCTGCCAGGCTGCATCGAGTTTTTTCAGATCCTGTCGGCAGAAGGGGACGGCCTGCCCGGTACGCTCACCCGCGATCACCGCAGCGCGATTTATTTTCTTCACCACACGGAAAACGTCGGGAGAAACGTTAGGCGGCACCAGCCCGGCGTTACGGTGTAACATTGATATAAGTGCAGCATGCGTTGAGATGGTGGAAGACGCCCGCCCGATAGACTGCAAATGCAACAGATAATCCCGGAGGTCTTCCGCTGTCATGGGTAGAAAAGAGCGGTGGTTTTCTTCGGCCCATCTCCAGCAGATCCGCATGACGCTGAGCAGCTGCCGCCAAGTGTTGGAAGAGAAAGCCTCACGATCACGGACGAAGGAAGCCAGCTTTGCTGAAATATCGTCGGGGGCGCTGAACTGCGCGAGCAGCGGATTGGCCACGATCATCTCGGTCATTTTTGCTTAATTTTCGTCCGTTAAGAAGGAGATCGCGCTACGTAAAATCTGTCAAAAGAGCAGGGGAGTTATGCGTCAGATTTCACGTACCAGCGCCTGTTTTTTATGCTTTTTTTCTGTTCTCCAGGTCTCATGCGAGTTTTTACCCGAGGATCTGAGGCGGATCCTCATGATACAGGCTTTCAATGGCGCTGTCCTGACCTAATATAAATACAATTATATTAGGTTAGCTGTTTAAGATAGGGCTTTGATTATCAAGAAATCATCCTGGCACCCATCGGCTACTGGCTTTGGTCAACAGGCCACTACCAGTTTCCAATGTTTTTGCCATTTACAGTCATTAAATCCCCGCCCGTAAGGGCGAGGGTTTTGCAACGTCGCCAGCTATGGCTAAATCGATCGTCGATTGATCACCTTTCTGGCAATAATGGGGAGCGAAATCACCACAATCAGCATCACGCCAATGATAATTGACATCACGATGCCCGGAACATTCAGCAGACTCAGACCAAATGTCACAAGTCCCATCAGGAAGGCGGCGATAATCACCCCGCCCATGCTACCGGAACCACCGAGAATATTGACACCGCCGAGCACCGCCATAGTGACGGCAGCCAGCTCCCACCCCATTGCCAGCGTTGGTCGTGTACTGCCAAGCCGAGACGTCAGTAATACCGCCGCCAACCCCGCCATCAATCCCACCAGCGCGAAGAGTATGAGATTGTGACGCTTCACATTGATCCCGGAAAACCAGGCACCTGTGGGGTTATTGCCAATCGCGTAAGTACGGCGACCAAAATTGGTCTTGTGCAACAGAAAGGTAAAGGCAATGGCAAGGAGGATAAACAGCGCAAACTCGAAAGAAAGCGCCCCCCACACATATCCCTGGCCGAACCAGGCGAAGCTGGCAGGGTAACTGTTAAGTGCCTTGTCACCCAGCAGGATATAGGCAATCCCGCGATACAGGCTCATCGTGCCGATGGTAATGACGATCGATGACAAATTAAAACGCGTCACCAGAATGCCGTTGAACAAGCCACACAGCAGACCCACACCAAGACCAACGATGACCAGCAGCGGTGTATCCATACCCGCCGCAGCGCAGAAACCCATCGCCGTTGAACTGAGTGCCATCGTTGAAGCCACCGAAAGATCAATTTCCCTGGCGATAATCAGCATCGCCATCGGCAATACGATGATCGCCTTTTCCGTAAAGTTAAATGTCGCGTCCGACAGGTTCCAGATATTGAGGAAATAGGGCGAAGCCAGGGCGTTGACCGCGAATACCGCGAGAGTGACCGCCAGCAAGAATCCCTCCCAACACAGCAGGCGGCGCAGCGGAGACGACGTAATCGGTGTGCTTTTCATCTCTTCGGACATCATCATTTTGCTCATGATTTCACCGTCAGTTTTTGTCGTGCTAACGCAACGTTGCGTAGGATTAACCGTCCCTGGTTTTTATTGCCACGTTCGTTAAGTAAGACTGCAATCACGATAACCGCGCCAGAGATCGCCATTTGCCAGAATGGCGAGATGCCAATCACCGGCAACGCATTATTGATTACGCCAAGGAACAATGCGCCACACACACAACCCGCCACGCGACCAATGCCCCCCATGGTGCTAATACCACCGATCACACAGGCAGCAACGATTTGTAGTTCAAAGCCATTCGCCGCATCAACGTAGGCAACGGCAAAGCGTGAGACCCACAAATAGCCGCAGAAGCCCGCCAGCGCCCCGGAAAGGCAGAAGCTGATAAACTGCATTTTTCCGGCGTTAATCCCTGTGTAATACGCCGCCGTGGCGTTGCCCCCAGCGGCGTAAAGCGCCCGGCCGGTACGGCTGTAACGTAAAAAATAACCCAACAGCACGAGTGCGGCGATGGCGATCCAACTCAGTATCGGGAGTCCTGACAGCACAGTGCGCGGCAAACCGAGGAAATCGGCACTCATCTGGTATGAGTTGATCCAACCACCGTTAGAAAGCAGGAAAATGATACCGCGATAAATGCTCATGGTGCCAAGTGTGACCACAATAGCCGGAATGCCCAACCGCCAGACCATCAGGCCGTTAATCACCCCCATCAGCAGGCCAAGCAGGGTCGCCAGCAGCAGCAACGCCCATACCGGAATGCCTGGATAGTGAGCGTTAAGCATGGCAACGATCATGCCCGTTAACGCAAGGTTAGCGGCCATCGACAGATCGATACCTTTCGTCAAGAGCACCAGCATCTGACCGAGAGCGAGAATGATCAGAATCGAGGTGTCATTAAAGATCTCCACCAGATTGCCCGGCGCAATAAATGCCGGTATCCGACTACCAATAGCGGCGATCATCAGGATGATGACCGCCGCCAGCAATGCTTCACGATGTTTCATCCAATGTCGCCACATCACGCTACCTCCTGATTCAAGCCACTGGCGGCGCTGACGATGGTTTCCGCTGTGGCTTCTCCGGCGCGATACTCTGCTGCTACCAATCCTTCATGCATCACGATTATCCGGTCAGCCATTCCCATCACCTCAGGCAACTCTGAAGAGACCATAATGACCGCCAACCCCTGGCTGACCAGCTCGGACATAAACTGGTGTACCGCCGCTTTTGAGCCGATATCAATGCCTTTCGTTGGTTCATCAAGAATTATCACCTCCGGGTGGGTCGCCAGCCATTTGCCGATCACCACCTTTTGTTGATTGCCGCCTGAGAGCGTCTCCACCGTTTGCCGCCAGCTGGACGCTTTAACCTGCAAACGCGATGCGTACTGGTCCGCCAGCCGCCATTCACGCTCAGCGTCCAGTACGCCATTGGGATTCAACTTATGTAATTGCGGCAAACTGATGTTCTGCGCAATCGACAGGGCTGTGATCGCCCCCTGTTTCTGTCGTTCCTCCGGCACGCAGACAATTCCGGCATTAATCGCGTCGGCAGGCTGTCGAAAGTGCCTTCTTTGCCCCTTAAGTACGATCTCACCTGCCGAGGGATGGGTTACCCCTGAGAGCGCCTGCATCAGCTCAGTGCGTCCGGCACCGACCAGACCATAAAAGCCAAGGATTTCCCCCTTGCGCAGGGTAAAGCTGATATGTGCGAATTCCGTTGGATGACAGAGGTTTTTTACCTCCAGCACCGTTTCACCTGGCATGCAGGTGATTTTCGGATAGGTTTGCGTAATAGTACGGCCGACCATCATCGAGACCATCTGTTCTTCGGTGATGTCTTGAATAGCGCCGGAGCTGACGTATACACCGTCACGCAGGATGGTGTAATAATCTGCGAGTGCGAAGATTTCGTCGAACTTATGCGAGATAAACAGGATAGCCTTCCCGTCTTGCTTCAGACGCTCAACGATTTGATAAAACTCGGAAATCTCGTGTCGGGAAAGTGCCGCGGTGGGTTCATCGAGGATCACCACCTGCGCATCAAAAGAGAGAGCACGGGCGATTGCAACCATATGACGTTGGGCGATACTCAGTGTTTTCAGTGTTGCACGCGGATCTATTTGCACTTCAAGCCGGTCAAGGATTTCACGGGCTTTATGGTCCATCGCGCGCCAGTCGAGTTTCTTAAACAGGCCCTTATACAGATACTGGCCGACAAAAATATTCTCCGTAACCGAGAGTTCGTCAAACAGCACGGTTTCCTGATGGATTGCCGTAATCCCCACCTTATGGGCGGCTTCCGGGGTCGCGAGCTGAATGGGGATTGCTTTATAAAGAATTTCGCCCTCTTCGGGTTGATAAATACCGGTCATCACTTTGACCAGCGTTGATTTACCGGCACCATTTTCACCGATTAAAGCGGTGACTTTGCCAGGCCAGAGGTCGAGCTGAACGTTCTCAAGCGCGCGCACACCAGGAAAGATCTTGGTGATACCCTTTAGTGAGAGCAACGGAGTGGATGAGTTCATGATAAATATCCAAAAATGCCCCTGAACCGAAATAAACCGGCAGGGGCAGGTGATTAGAAAATCTTTGAGAACTTATCGATGTTGCTGGCATCGTAGATAAACGGCTTGGCCATCGCCCCGCTACCGTCTGCATCCAGCTTGAGTTTGCCCAGTTTCCCCATATCGGCTTCGGTTTTCGTCGCCGTCCCTTTGACTAAATCATTGGCCAGATAAGTGGCGGCATAACCAAGATCAATGGGGTTCCAGATGGCGAAACTTTTACTGGCTCCAGATTTTATTGCCCCAGCCATTTCCGACGGCAACCCAAGGCCGGTTACATATACCTTACCAATGTCCCCCTGATCTTTGACCGCCTGCGCAGCCGCGACAATACCCACTGATGAAGGAGAGATGATAACCTTAAGATCCGGGTTCGATTTCAGCAGACCCACAGCTTCCCGATAGCTCTTATCAGAAAGATCGTCGCCATAAGCAACAGTCACCAGGTTGATTGAGGGGTAGTGTGGCATCACTTTTTTCATCTCATCAATCCAGATATTCTGATTTGTCGAGGTCGGCGTGGCACTCAAAATAGCGACATTACCTTTTTCAACATTCAGGGCTTTTAGCGCATCGGCTGCCAGTTTGACATTGGTCTCACCAATCAATGCGTTATTAGACGGATTCAGATGGATTTGGCGGCCAGCCGGGGCGACGCCAGAATCCCAGGACACCACTTTAATGCCGCGTTGCATCGCTTTTTTCAGCACTGGCACTAAAGCGTCAGGATCGTTGGCGGAAATGGCTATTGCATCCACCCCCTGGGCGATGAGGCCATTGACAACCTCTATCTGGGCTTCGGCGGTGGTCGTAGTCGGGCCGGTATAAATAACTTTGACATCACCTAACTCTTTGGCCGCTTCCTGTGCGCCAACGTTAGCCGCTTCGAAGAAACCATTTCCTAATGATTTTGCGACGAGTGCGATTTTAACTTCAGCTAAAGCAGAACCGGACAGCGCCAGGGCGGCAATGGTGAGACTCAAGCTTAGTTTTATTTTCATTGTTTTTACTCCACATAATTGAGTGAGTTCCCACCGTCTTTCACCTTGCAGAAGCTTTGGCTTTCTGTAACGGGAAATTCGTAGGGGATGGTGTTCAGGTGGCAGAGTTCACCCCTTCTTTATGAGCGGGGCGCGATGTCATTATTGATAACAGTCTGAATCGGCGGCGATGTCACGCTGTATGCAGTCTAAAAAAGTCATCATTCGCCCACCTTGTCACTACTGACAGAGGGGATTGCCGCCTGGCAAGAAAGCAAAGGTGATAATGAGAAAGGTCACGGTTTCACTGTTAACACCGCATAAGGTGGGAAGATGAACGTCTTAATTGCCATCCCAAATTTGCATCATCTGCGTGATAGCGCTGTTCAGCTCATCAATACTGACGCCATCCCGTGCCTGAATTGAAATACCAAACAGAAAGGTACTGAACATCGTTGCCAGCGCATCAACATTCGCGTGTTGAGAAAGCTGTCCGCTCGCAACACCACGCGCAATCGTCGCGGCCATCCCTGCCCGGGTGCGGTCACGTGAGCGTGTTAACGGCGCAGCGACCGCAGCATTCTCAGCAGAAGGGGCGCTCATTACACCCAGTCCCACCATACAACCCGTTGGGTGCCCCGGCTCACACTGCATCTTCGCTGAGCGGCGCAGTGTGGTTTCTAACGCCTCGCGCGGGGACAGGTTGGTATCCCATAAGAATTCCGTCACCTGACCATAGCTGGAGATATAACGCTGGACGCACTCGCGGAACAACGCTTCTTTTGAGCCAAAAGCTGCATAGAAGCTGGGTGCCGAAATGCCGTTATTGATCCCTGACTTCAGTTGGGCAAGTGACGTTGATTCATAGCCATACTGCCAGAAAAGAAACATGGCATCTTCGATTGCCTTATCCCTGTCAAATGTTCTTGGTCGGCCCATGGTCGCCATATCTCTCTCCTGTCACACGCGAAACAATGAATAACATACTAATCGATACATATATCGTTGACAAAGAAATTTCTGCCCACTAATGTAACGATCGATACACAAAAGAAAACCCTGTATTTACAATCGCTGTCGCAGGGGAGAATGCTCACACATAAATATGTACCGATTGGTATAAAAAGGCGCTAAAGGATTATGGAGAAACAGATCACCTTTACAAACTCGGATGAAAACGTGTCAACACAGAAGCTGCCGGTTTCCGCGCTGTTGGCACTGGCGATGACCGGTTTCATCTGCATCATCACGGAAACCTTACCAGCCGGGTTGCTGCCCCAAATCGCGTCAGGTCTGGGTATTTCAGCTTCCCTGGCGGGGCAGACGGTAACCGCTTATGCACTTGGTTCGTTGCTGGCTGCAATACCACTAACCATCGCCACGCAAAGCTGGCGACGCAGAAACGTTCTGTTGCTCGCTATCGCAGGTTTTTTCATTTTCAACTCGGTTACTGCGCTGTCCTCAAACTACTGGCTCACTCTCACGGCGCGATTCTTTGCTGGCGTAGCGGCGGGGCTGTCGTGGAGTTTGCTGGCCGGGTATGCGCGCCGTATGGTTGCCATCCACCAGCAGGGTAAAGCGATGGCGATTGCCATGGTCGGAACCCCGGTCGCACTTTCACTGGGCCTGCCACTAGGGACATGGCTGGGCGGGATAACCGGCTGGAGAAGTGCCTTTGCCGGAATCTCTGCCCTGACCCTTATCCTGGTGATATGGGTGCTGACCAGCGTACCTGATTATCCGGGACAGTCACGCCACGAACGCCAGCCTCTGCTGCGGGTGTTGACTACTAAAGGTGTACGCCCGGTCCTCAGCGTGGTTATCGCCTGGATGCTGGCTCACAACATTCTTTATACCTACATCGCGCCTTTCCTTGATTTGGCCGGTCTCGCTTCACAGACAGATATCATTCTGCTCACATTTGGACTCGCTGCTTTGCTGGCGATAGCAGTGACAGGACGCCTGGTGGATCGCCATCTGCGTACCTGCGTGCTGAGTAGTCTTGCCATCTTCGCCCTGGTCTCTGCGGCCTTCATGGCCTTTTCGCAGATTCCGGCGGTGATCTATGCCGGTGTGGCGATATGGGGCTTCACCTTCGGTGGGGCAGCAACGCTGCTACAAACCGCGCTGGCCGATACGGCGGGCGAGGGTGCAGATATCGCACTTTCGATGAATGTGGTGGCCTGGAATGGCGCGATTGCCCTCGGCGGTGTTGCAGGCGGAATTCTGCTGAAAAACTGGGGCGCACAGGCATTTCCACCCGCACTTATCCTGTTGCTGATCATCGCATTCCTTATCACATGGCGGGCGGATAAACAGGGCTTCAAAGCAGGTGTCCGGCCAGGGCATTAAACACCAACCATTCATCATTTCATTTCTTTAGACAGGAAAAACGATGCTAAACAGGATCATTTCGTCTCTGGCTCTGCTGCTTACGCTGTGCGCCGGAATCCCGGCAGTTGCTGCGGATGAATTCCCCATGCCTGCGGGCTTCAGCAGTCAATATCAGGTGGTTGATGGCGTGCGTCTTCACTATGTGAAAGGAGGGCAGGGACCACTGGTTTATCTGGTGCATGGTTTTGGGCAGACCTGGTATGAATGGCACCAGTTAATGCCTGAGTTAGTCAAAAACCACACGGTTGTCGCTCCGGATCTGCCCGGACTGGGTCAGTCAGACGTTCCTCGTTCTTATCGGGCCACCGATGTTGCACCCTTGCTGTACAAGCTGGCGCTGCAATTCAGCGCGGGTAAGCCATTTGATCTGGTCTCGCACGATATCGGCAACTGGAATACTTATCCGCTGGTTGTTAAAAACCAGCGCGATCTGCGCCGGGTCGTCTTTATGGAAGCGCCGATCCCGGATGAGAGCATCTACACCTTTCCGGCATTTACCCCACAAGGTGAATCGCTGGTCTGGCATTTCAGCTTTTTCGCTGCGAAGAATAATCTTGCTGAAACCCTGATTGCCGGGAAAGAGCCGGTGTTTTTCGCTCACTTCATTAAAGAACACGCCACTAATCAGTCGGTATTTACCCCTCAACTTCTTGATTTATATGCGCGTTCATACGCCAAGCCACACAGCCTGCATGCGGCATTTGAATATTACCGCGTGCTGAATCAGGACGTTGAGGACAACAAAATACTGTCCCGCACCCCCATAACCGTGCCGGTGCTTGCCATTGGTGGCGGTGGTCACGGCGGGATGGGCGAGTTCCAGATCAAACAAGTTCGCCACTTCGCAAACCACGTAACCGGGCTGGTCATGCCAGGCTGTGGGCACTGGTTGCCTGAAGAGTGCCCCGCAGCGTTGAACGCGGCCGTGATCAAATTCCTCAGCGTGCCTTAATCAGGAGATAACCATGAAATCAGTAACCCTATACGTGACATATCAGGGGAGTCCGGAGTCCCGTTTTGACCGTGAGTACTACAACAGCAAACACCTGGCTCTGGTGACGGCGTCATTTGCCCGCTATGGCCTGCTCAGCGTCGCAGCTTTTTATCCGGCGCTACAACAACCTGGAACCATCGCTATTTGCGAATGCATTTTCCGTGATGAATCCGCTATCGAGGCTTCTTTTTCTTCTCCGGAAGCCACGGCGGTTATGGCAGACGTCGGACAGTTTACCGATATCGCACCGGTAAGGGTACGCGCCAGCCTCATCTAATCGATCCCCGGATGCAGCGCGTCGACGCTGCATCAATCAGGAGACAACATCATGAACATTGGCATCATTGGACTTGGCGCGATGGGCAGTGCCATCGCAGGTAATTTAGTGACCGCCGGACACCGTGTATCGGCCTGGAGCCGATCGGGGCGCGAGATAGCGGGTGTCACTTCCGTCAATACGCCTGAACAGGCGTTATCAGGAGATGTCGCGATAACGCTACTTTCTGACGATGCAGCAATCCAGCAGGTCATCATTGATGGCAAGCTCCTTTCCAGGGCAAACCCAAAGCTGATACATGTCATTTCGTCCACCATTTCCGTGGGGTTCTCGCATCAGTTGACCACCCTCCACGAGGAAGCGGGTATCGCTTATGTCGCGGCTCCGGTACTAGGTCGGCCTGATGTGGCAGCCCGTGGAGAGCTGAACGTACTTGCTGCGGGGCTGCCAGAAGCGCTGAGCAGAGTGAAGCCCGTACTGGAAGCCATCAGCAAACGCGTGTGGCAGATGGGAGATAAACCCAGTGCCGCTCATGCGGCGAAGATAGCCTGCAACATGATGATCACCATGGCGATTGAAGCCATGGCGGAAGCCGTGGTGCTAACGGAAGCTAATGGGTTGGATCGTACACAATTCTTTGACCTCATTCTCAATACGCTGTTTGGTGGTCGTAGTTACCAGGTCTATTCAGGAAAAATCATTGAAGAGGATTATGAACCTGGGTTCAAAGCCAGTCTGGGCCTCAAAGACCTAAAGATTGCCAGAGAAGCCGCCGCAGCGTTGAGGGCCGACTTGCCGATGCTGACAGCCGTGTACGAGCAAATGGCTCGAGCTGTTGATGCGGATGGAGGTAATAAGGACTGGTCGGTAATCGCGGATTATACAATTCGATCAGTGAACAAACTGGACTAAGCCTGCCACCACAACGATTGCCAGTCCTATGGTAGCTGGGCACGATATAGCGGTATTTGGCCGGTGAAAAAAAAGACGTTATACTAATAGTTATTAACTAATAGTAATCTCAGTTGGAGACACGATCATGCCAACCAGTGTCGCGCTCAGTCCCTACTTCGAAGCATTCATCCGTGAGCAGATAGAAAGTGGACGCTATAACAATACCAGTGAAGTCATCCGTGCCGGACTTCGGGCGTTGGAAGAACGTGAGCAACATACAAAACTTGAATCCCTGCAAAAGGCGATCACTGCCGGAATCAACAGCGGAGAAAACAAAACAGCTGAAGAGGTATTCGGGCGGCTTTCGAACAAATATCGGCAGATGGCAGAAGGTAAGCTGATGAAATGAAATTAGCGATATCGCCCCTGGCAGAACAGGATATCGAAGCCATCGGTGACTATATCGCACAGGATAATCCGGTGCGTGCAGCCAGCTTCACGGAAGAACTTTACCAACAGTGCCTGTTGATTGCCGAATCTCCCGTTATCTACCGGCAAAGGCCGGAGATTGGGCCAGGCGTCAGAATCTGTGCTTACGGTCGGTATATCATCGTATTCAGAATCCTTGATATGGACATCCGAATAGAACGAATGCTGCATGGATCACGCGATATCAACAGCCTGTTTGTCGAAGCAGATACTAAGAACGCATCACATCAGGAATCACCGGAAGTACAAGACAATGGCAACGTATAAAAAATTGCTCGAAAAACGCTCCCCGGAAAGCCAGGAGCGCATCGCTGCACGTACTGCAGAAATTAGACAGGAAATCGCCTTGGAGAAAACCAGAAGTGCCGCAAACTCAGCTTGCGAAAGCGCTCGGCAAGAGTCCGTAGGCTCCGGTTTTAAGACAGATTCAGAAAGTCCTTCAACGTGAGCCGGAATCCAGTGGAGATTTTTTCGATGGTAGCCAGCGTCGGGCTGGATTCTCCCCGCTCGATCTGACCCAACATCGATTTACTGACTCCGGTCATTCTCTCTGTTTCACTCAAACTCCAGCCCTGCGCTTTGCGCAATTGTCGTAAGCGTTCAGAGATATAGATATCAATCGAAGCCATTTGTACCTTCATCAATACTGGAGTTGATTTTTTTATATTCCAATGAAAGGATGCAAACAAGTCATTCTTGTAGCCGTTAAAAATATAAGCTCAGGCTATGATAAAAATAAGATATTCATATTATACAAGGCGGAGTTCATGGAGCAGAAAAAAAATCCAGACGTCACAAGTGGTGATAAAACACTCGATCGCTTTGACATGGCAATACTCCGAATTTTACAGCGCGACAGTTCAATCGCGAATGTCACTCTGGCTGAAAAAATCAACCTCAGTCCTCCCGCTTGTCTACGTCGTGTCGAACGTCTGAAAAAACTAGGATATATTAAAAACACTGTTGCCTTGCTCAACCCGGAAACATTGAATGCAGGCCTGGTAGTGATAATAGGCATTGTTCTCGATCGCTCTACTCCAGAATCATTTAAAGATTTCGAAGGTGAAGCGGGTAAAATACGCGGCTGCATGGAATGCCATATGGTCAGTGGGGAGTTCGATTATATTATGTTAATCCGCACGGCAGATAACCAGAGCTTTAATAAACTCCACGCTGAGCAATTATTATTTCTCCCCGGTGTACGCCAGATCCGTTCTTTTATGGGTTTGCGCGAGGTGTTCTCCACTACGCAAATCCCCTTATAAAACGGCCATCACGCTTTTTTTCGCGTCAGTAACGCAATACCCAGGGCAATCAGCAACGCGCCCGCCACCAGCGGCAACGTCAGTTCTTCATGCAAAGCCGGCACTGACACCAGCAGGCCGGTAATCGGCACCAGTAACATCATGGATGAAAGGGTGACGCCGGATAACCATGCACTGGCGGCATTGACCGCACAAAAGCAGAAAGCCGTGGCTATCGGCCCGACAAACAAGGTGATAGCTAACAGCTCGCGGGTATTATCGCCGCTCCAGCTGCCCTCAAACACCCACGCCAGCGGCAGTAGCACGAGGGTTGCGAGCAACATTTGCCACGGGGCCAGTTCAAAGGCATTAAGCCGGGATCTGGTGTGGCGTAGATGCAGAATGCAGATTGCCCAGCAAAGTGAGGCCAGCAACAGCAGCCCGTTAGCGATAATTTGCCAGTGATCGTGCCAGTCAATGGACAGGGGATTAAATAAGACCACGATACCAATAATGCCAATTAACGCGCCAGATAACTGGAAAGCTGATAATTTTTCTTTAAAGAGAATCACCGAAGCTGGCACCACCCATAAAGGCGTAGTATAAGCCAGCACCGCGGATTTCCCGGCTGGCAGGTAATTCATCGCAATACAACCCAGCGCAGTAAAGGCCATCATCTGTAGTAAGCCCACGCTGAATATTACCGGAATTTCTCGACGACCAGGAATACGTATCCTTCCTGTCGATAATTGCAATAAGAAAAGCACTGCGGCACTGGTAGAAAAACGCAACGTAGAAAACCACAATGGCGTGATATGAGAAAGCCCCGCTTTCATTACCGGCCAGTTACAACCCCATAAGACAATCGCAACGACTAATAAAATAATGCCTTTTAACATCCCTTGCCTTGCATGGTTCGCATATTGGTAATTTTCAGTCATGTGATCATTCTTTATTAACATGGGGAGGGGTGGGCAAAGAAATAGCATTATTAGTCGTAGCAGTTCAATAGAGGGCGTTCGCGTAGAGAGACGTACTGTGCCAGGCTGGCAGTAATCGCACAAAAATCATAACCAATTGATAATTAACAAAATAATCACAACCCACCTAAAGCCAGACAAGGTGGTTGTTAATTTTATTTCGTCATGAGAGTGAAAAATGTAATTTTTAATCACAAAATCACCCTGTGATCTATTTTTATTATAAAAATGACACATAAAACGAAATATGAAAAATTATCCTGATGGGATATCGTTATTTCGCAAACCAATATCAACAGCGCAGCATAATTTAAGGCGTGCGACTTCATTTATCCCGGAGAGAAGCTATGAATCTTGAAAAATTCCCCCGTTATCCTCTGACGTTTGGTCCATCGCCGATTACCCCGTTGAAACGTCTGAGTGCGGAGTTAGGTGGCAAAGTGGAACTTTATGCCAAACGTGAAGACTGTAACAGCGGCCTGGCTTTTGGTGGCAACAAAACCCGTAAGCTGGAATATCTGATCCCGGAAGCACTGGCGCAAGGATGTGACACCCTGGTCTCCATTGGCGGCGTGCAGTCCAACCAGACGCGTCAGGTTGCCGCGGTGGCTGCTCATCTCGGGATGAAGTGTGTTCTGGTGCAGGAGAACTGGGTGAACTATTCCGATGCCGTCTATGACCGCGTCGGCAATATCGAGCTTTCACGCATTATGGGTGCCGATGTACGCCTTGATGCTGCCGGTTTTGATATCGGTATCCGCGAAAGCTGGAAGCAGGCAATGGAAGAAGCGGCTGAAAATGGCGGCAAACCATTCCCAATCCCGGCGGGATGTTCAGAGCATCCCTACGGCGGCCTGGGCTTTGTCGGCTTTGCCGAAGAAGTGCGTCAGCAAGAGAAAGAGCTGGGCTTTAAATTTGATTACATCGTGGTGTGCTCGGTCACCGGCAGCACCCAGGCGGGTATGGTGGTGGGATTTGCCGCTGACGGTCGCTCACGCAATGTGATTGGCATTGATGCTTCAGCCAAACCCGAACAGACCAAAGCGCAAATCCTGCGCATTGCGCAAAACACGGCGAATCTGGTGGAACTGGGACGTGAAATCACCGAAGAAGACGTGGTGCTGGATACCCGTTACGGCGGCCCGGAATACGGCTTACCGAGCGAAGGCACGCTGGAAGCGATTCGCCTGTGCGCCCGCACCGAAGGGGTGCTTACCGACCCGGTTTACGAAGGGAAATCCATGCAGGGCATGATTGATATGGTGCGTAATGGCGAATTCCCGGAAGGCTCGAAAGTCCTGTATGCCCACCTGGGCGGCGCGCCAGCCCTGAGCGCCTACAGCTATATCTTCCGTAACGGCTAATCTCTCGGTATTCATTCGTAGCGGCGCGATTTATCGCGCTGTTTTTTTGTTTTAAAACCGCGCGATAAATCGCGCCGCTACCGACCTGACTCAACGAAACTGCAAATCAAACTCTTTCCGACACTGCTGATCCCGCTGCTGAATTTCCTCCCGCAGAAAAACAAAAAAGGCATCCAGCATCGCACTGCGCGGTTTCCCCATCTCACTTTGCAATTGCAGGCTGCGCTGGCTTAACTGGTCGCGGTTAATGGTCTTGATGATCAGGCCATCCTGCCGCGCACGCGTCATAATCGAATAATGGCTGCTGACGCTGATGGCACCCGGCGTCTGGCAGACAAATTCGTACAGCGTGGAGAAGTGGTTACAGGTGAAGACAGGATCGATAAACACATTATTCATGCGGCAGGAAAGGTCAAACAGCTGGCGAATGGTCGCTGACTGATCTGGCAACACCACGGGCCAGGCGTTCAGATCCGCCAACTGAATATCCCGCTGCGCTAACGGATGATCGTCCTTCATAAATATCAGCACCGGCGAGGGGAATGACGCCAGCACTTCAACACCGGACTCAGGAGACAGGATAAAGCGGATAGCCAGATCGCACTCACCGTTTCGCACCAGTTCCGGCACCTGCCTGCCGGTGCCGACGGTAAGAATAAAACTGACGCGGGGATGGAGCAGACGAAACTTCGCCATCAGGTTTGGCAGCAGGTTAAACGCCAGCCCATCGGTACACACCACCCGAATAGTGGTTTGGTCAGCGGCTTTGATACCTTTTAGCTCCGCGAGGGCCAACTCCATATCCGCCATGCTGCGGCGGACATGGTTTGCCAGAATATGCCCGGCGTCACTGAGCTGCATCCCGCGTGGGCTGCGTTCAAACAGCGTCACCCCCAGCCGGGTTTCCAGCCGCTGAATATGCCGACTGATAGCTGAGATGGCGACAAACAGTTGCTGGCTGGCGGCGCTGATCGAGCCGGTGGTTGCGACCGCCATAAAGTAACGAATCTCAGTGTTGTGCACAGGACCTCCCTGATGTCAGCCTTGCCGTTCGAGTAGTACCTCCCGGCCCTGCTCAGCAAGATCCCAATACAGGCCGGTCATGATTTGCAGCGCTTCACAGGCCACATCGGCGAGCAGATGCTCATCGGGAGCGTGCTGGGAACATGCCGGATACGAGTGCGGTAGCCACAGCGTAGGCACGTCAAAAGTATCAAGAAAACACGCATTGGGTAAGCCACCGCCGAAGTTTGGCAGCACTGCGGCGTCCTTCCCGGTTGAGCGCCGAATGGAGGCGACACTCCAGCCGACCCACGGGTC
Organism: Pantoea sp. X-Soil-TKNS-1211; assembly: GCF_059730495.1. Lineage (NCBI taxonomy): Bacteria > Pseudomonadati > Pseudomonadota > Gammaproteobacteria > Enterobacterales > Erwiniaceae > Pantoea > Pantoea sp. X-Soil-TKNS-1211. The sequence continues at coordinate 243,798 of NZ_AP035956.1, read as the reverse complement.
TTCAGGATCAATACGCGTCGCTTTAAAACAGTTCACCGGTGCCACCACATCCACATCGTGAAAACCATGCCGGTCAAGATGTTGGCGAATATGACTGGCAAAGTTGTCGACATCACTACCCGGCACATAACGCATATGGCAATGCGCCAGCGCGGTGGGCGGGATAGCATGTGCCGGTTTATCGGGGTTGCCGCTAATAATCGCCAGCGTCTCCAGAGTATTCCAGCCATAGAGTTTCTCTGCCGCGTTTAAGCCGGGTTCTCCCCACTGCGGGGCGATTTGCGGATCGTCGGGGGCATTACCCAATTCAAGATCGGTCAGATGATGACGGATGCTCTCCGATAACGGTGGCGGCAACAACTCAGGCAGTAAGATGCGGCCATTGGCGTCCACCAGGCTACCAATCGCATGGGCCAGCCGGATACCGGGGTTGCTGAGCAAGCCGCCCCAGTTGCCGGAGTGATGTGCGCCATCCCGCAATGTCACCTGCAACGAGAAATTGAATACGCCGCGCGAACCGAGGAACAAGGTAGGACGTGACGCTGTCACGCGAGGACCATCCGAGGCGATAAACAGGTCGGCGGCCAGCCAGTCGCGATACTGCTGGCAAACCGTCTCCAGTCCCGGCGAACCGATCTCTTCACCCATCTCCAGAATCATTTTGACGTTATAGCCCAGCCGTCCGTTACGCGCTTTGAGTACCAACGCCAGCGCCGCCAGGTTAATGCTGTGCTGGCCTTTGTTATCGGCAGTCCCGCGTCCGTACCAGCGATTACCCTCAACCCTCAGCTCCCACGGATTAAGGCCGCTGCGCCAGTTAGCTTCATCCCCTGGCACCACATCACCGTGACCATACGTCAGCAGGGTAAAGGCGGCATCGTCTTCCAGGCGGCGCGCCAGCAGAAAAGGACTTTTTCCCGCCTCGGGATTGGCAACCACCTGACAACTGAATCCCAGCGCGGTCAGATACGGGATCATCTCTTCTTTGAGGTAAGCCATCTGCTGTGGATGCTGGCTCTCCGTCCGCCAGGTTACCCGGCGCGCCAGGGTCTCACGTAAGGCACCGCTGTGAAAATGGTCCAGCGCTGCCTGTAAGGTCGCTTCACGTGTGATAGTCATTATCCGTCGATTCCTTCAATTTCTGGAATGCCGAGACCCGGTTCCGGGGTCATCACTGATGCCAGCAACGCCCTGGTATAAGGATGTTGCGGCTGGTTAAAGATCTGTTCCCGCGTTCCCTGTTCAACGATCTGGCCTTTGCGCATCACCGCAACATGATCTACCAGATGCTCCACGACCGACAGGTTGTGGCTGATAAACAGGTAAGTCAGGGAAAATTCCTGTTTCAGCGCCAGCAACAGATTGAGGATCTGCGCCTGTACCGAGACGTCCAGCGCCGAAGTGGGTTCGTCACAGATAAGAATTTCCGGGCGCAAAATCAACGCGCGGGCAATGGCGACGCGCTGACGCTGACCACCAGAAAGCTGCCCCGGATATTGGCTATGGGTACGTGACGGCATCCCCACCAGATCCAGCATTTCCCGCACCTGTTTTTTGCGCTCAGTTGGCGTGCCAATGTTATGCAGTCGCAAGGCCACTTCGACGACATCCGAGACGGTGCGCCGAGGGTTAAGAGAAGAGTAGGGATCCTGAAAAATGGGTTGAATACGTGCGCTCAATTTACGCCGATCGGCGGCATCCACTTCGCGTCCCTCAATCAGCACATTGCCGGTGGTGGGTGGCAGCAAACCCAGTAACATTTTCGCCAGGGTACTTTTGCCGCAGCCCGATTCACCCACCAGTCCCAGCGTCTCCCCACGCCGAATGCGCAATGAAACATTGTTTACCGCCCGGATCTCAGCAGGGGACTTAAACAGGCCACGATTGAGACGGAAAGTTCGAGTCAGCGCGCAGAGTTCCAGCGCGATATCCTCATTGCCAGCAATATGCGGTGGTGTCAGGTTGCTCATAGCGCCTCCCGGATGGTTAAAGGACGAATGCAGCGCACCTGATGCTGTGCATTGAGCGGCTGATAAGGCGGATTCTCGTTACACGCCTCCTGACACTGGTTACAACGGTTGCGAAACGCACAACCCTGCTGCGGACCGGTCAGATTAGGGACGACACCCGGAATGGTAGGCAGAGGCTGCCCCGGTTGAGTGCGACCCGCCACCGGAATACACTCCAGCAGACCACGGGTATAGGGATGTTGCGGCTGACGAAACAGTTCATTGACTGGCGCGGTTTCCACCACCTGCCCGGCGTACATCACCGCCACGCGATCGGCGATTCGCGCCACTACGCCGAGGTCGTGGGTAATGAAGATCACCGCCAGACCCATTTCCTGTTGCAGCTCGCGCAGCAGCCGCAGGATCTGCGCCTGAATGGTGACATCCAGCGCGGTAGTCGGTTCATCGGCAATGATCAGTTCAGGTTCACACATCAGCGACATTGCGATCATAATGCGTTGCCGCAGGCCACCAGAAAGTTGATGCGGATACTGTTTCAGTCGATCCGCCGCCTGTGGGATGCCAACGCGTTCCATCAGATAAACCGCGCGTTCCCGCGCCTGCGCCCGTGAAACCTTACGATGGGCCAGCAGGGTTTCGCATAACTGTTCGCCAAGCGTCCAGGAAGGATTCAACGATGTCATCGGTTCCTGGAATATCATCGACATGCTGTTGCCGCGCATCGCGGCGCGTTCGCGTCGGTTGAGTGCCAGCAGGTCGTGCCCCTTAAAACGCAGGCTGTCAGCCTCGCGGCGGGCATTGCGCGGCAGCAAATCCATCATCGCCAGCGAGGTCATGGATTTGCCACAGCCGGATTCTCCCACCAGGCATAGCATTTCGCCGCGATTGACATTGAAATCGATGCCGCGTACGGCGTGCAGCGTGCCACGCGGCGTCTGTAGATCCACCCGCAGATTTTTCACTTCCAGCAGAGGTGCGTCAGTCTGGTTCATGTCATTTCCCTCTTAGTTGCGACCGTCGAGTGCCGTGATATCGCGCAGACCATCACCCACCAGGTTGATACTCAATACCAACAACGCCAGTGCTACACCGGGGATCACAATCACCCAGGGCTGAAAGAACATATAGGCCTTGCCTTCTGCGACCATCAGTCCCCAGGAGGGCATCGGGGGTTGCACGCCAAGTCCCAGAAACGACAGGGTGGCTTCCAGCAAAATGGCGTGCGCAATTTCGAGCGTTACCACCACGGTCAGCGGCCCGAGCAGATTCGGCAAAATTTCGCGCAGCATGATAAACAGCGAGGACGCACCCAGCGTTCTCGCTGCCGCGATAAATTCGGCCTCACGCAATTGGCGGGTGACGGAGCGGGAGACAATCAGAAAGCGATCCCACAACAGCAGGCCAAGTAACATAATCACCACCTTTACCGAACCCCCAATCAGCGAGGCCAGCGCCAGCGCCACCAGGATCACCGGCATCGCCAGTCGGACGGTGAGCAGGTAGCTGACCACCGCATCAACCCGTCCACCAAAGTAACCGGCAAGCACACCGAGCGTGACGCCGATCAGCGCGGAAATCAGCACCGAAACCAGACCGATCACCAGGGATACTCGAGCGCCATACAACAGGCGGCTAAGATAATCGCGCCCAAGTTTGTCGGTGCCCAGCAGATGCGTCCATTCACCTTTCTCAAACCACACCGGCGGCACCAGGCGTCGACTGACTTCCTGCGCAAAGGGATCGTGTGGGCTGATTAACGGGGCCAGCAATGCCAGCAAAACAATGGTCCCAAGAATCACCACGCCGAGCGTCATGCTGTGATGGCCGAAGACGCGGCGACACAGGCGCTGCCAGGCCGTGGGTTCCGGCAGCAGGCCGGTTTCCGGGCTAATGACGTTTTTCATGGTTCCTGCCATAGTCGTTTTCATTAAGGTTCCTTATTTGCTACGCAAACGGGGATCGAGCACGGCATTGAGCACATCGGCGAGGAACGTTAACCCGATGTAGAAGATAGCGATGATCAGCACGATGGCCTGCACCACCGGGAAATCGTTACGGGAGATGGAGTCCCATGCCAGTTGGCCCAGTCCCTGCAAGGAGAACACCGATTCAATCACCACCGAGCCGCCAAGCATGAAACCGAGTTCCACCGTTGCCAGCGCCACCACCGGGATGATGGCGTTACGCAGACCATGCTTCACCACCACCTTAAAGGCACTTAATCCTTTGGCATGGGCGGTGCGGATATAATCCGCACCCAGCACATCCAGCATGCCGGAACGCGTCAGACGCATCAGCGACGGCATGGCGTAGTATCCCAACGCTACTGCGGGCAACACAAAATGTTGCCAGCTGCCGTTACCGGCCACCGGCAGCCACTTCAGCCCCACCGCGAAAATCAGGATTAACACCAGAGCAAACCAGAAGTTGGGGATCGCCTGACCCAGCACCGAGATAAACATCGCGCAGCGGTCGACCCAACTGTCGCGAAACACCGCCGCCACCACACCAAGAGGAATTGCCACCACCAGCGCCAACAGCAGCGCTACACCACCCAACTGAAGTGTGATGGGCATGCGCTGACCGACCAGCTCCATTACGGTGTTCTCAAAATAGAACGAGCGGCCAAAATCAAGGTGCAACGCCGACCAGAACCAGTGCGAAAACTGCACCAGCAACGGCTGGTCCAGTCCATTCTGCACCCGGATTTGTGCCACGGTTTCCGCGCTGGCATCGGGTCCGGCAATGGCGATCGCCAGGTCACCCGAGAGATGCAGCAGGGCAAAGCTAACTACTGCCACGGTAAACAGCACCGCCAGCGCCACCAGCAACCGGTTAATGATAAAGCGCACCATAACTCGGCTCCTTATTTCCAGCTGGACTGGGCAAAGCGCGGCAATTCATCCGGCCAGTCCTGGAAGTTCAGATCAGCATTGAAGGCGTAATGGGTGGAGTAGGAAAACATCGGCGCAATGTAAGCCTGAGCAGAGATGCGCCCCAGCGCCTCGCCGTATTCTTCATTGCGCTGCTTAGAATCGACGGTGGCATCGGCTTTTTTCAGCATCGCGGTCAGCGTCGCATCCTTCCAGATATCGCTGCCTTTGCCGCCAAAGTAAGGGGTGGTAAAGGCCGAGGTATCATTGATGGAGAACGATCCCCAGGTGTTGAAGGCCATCGGTGCCTGGCCGGAGCTGAGGGCGGTCGCCATCACCGGATACTGGACATAGTGGAGGCGGGCGCGAATCCCCACCTTGCGCAGATCGCCGATAATCGCTTCCGCGTAGTCACGCTCGCGATAGGCCCACAGGTCGGTGTCAAAACCGTTAGCATAACCCGCTTCTGCCAGCAGCTGCTTCGCTTTGGCCGGGTCGTAATTGTACTTAATCACCTTGCTGTCGTTGCAGGCGACCTGGGTACGAAAACACGCGGTGTAAACCGGTTTGCTACCACCACGCACCAGGTTATCGACAATGCCCTGACGGTTAATGGCGTAGTTAATTGCCTGTCGTACGCGCAGATCTTTTAGCGGAGCCGCTTCTGACCCGGTGGCGTTGGTGTTAAGGGCGAGGAAACCGATACGCATGGTTTCACCGCTTTTCACCGCGATATTAGGCATGGCCGAAAGCGGCTCAACCTGATCGGCCGCCACGCGCCAGATCCAGTCCACCTGGCCGGTCATCAGCTGGGCGACACGCGCTTCCGGGTCGCGGATGACCACAAACTGCACCTTACCGATGTGCGGCTGTCCCTGTGGGCTTTCTTTGAAATAGTCCGGGTTTTTCACCATATCAACACCCTGACCAGGGATCACTTTCACGATCTTATAAGGCCCGGTGCCGATCGGGGCTTTACTGAAGCCTTCGAGTTTCACCTGCTGAAAATATTTCGCCGGATATATCGGTGTAGGGCCGGAGAGGTACTCCAGCGCCGCCGGGAAGGGCTGTTTCAGGTGCAAACGAACGGTGAAGTCATCGACTTTCTCAACATGATCGATCCAGTCGACACTTTGCGGCACCACGGAGGCGGTATTGGGGCCAGCGATATTCTGGAAGGTGTAGACCACATCATCCGCACTAAAGGGATCGCCATTATGGAATTTAACGTCTTTGCGCAGATGAATTAACAGCGACGTCGGGGATTCCCATTGCCAGTCCGATGCAAGTTCCGGCTTATATTCGCCGGTTTTCGGGTCACGATAAATCAGTGTGTCCCACACCATATGCGACAGAATAACGCCTTCACGCAGGGTGTTATGATAAGGACTGATATTTTCCACTTCATTATCTGAGGCATAAACCAGCGTGTCGTTCTGTTTACCTGCATAGCTGTAAGAAGCGCAGCACAACAATAATGCAGTAAAAGCATACTTGTGAATCTGTCTTGTCTTGTAACGAGCCATACCGTTCTCCAGCGATCAATGAAAAGTTAACAACAAAAGCAGATGGCACTGATGTAGCAAGAGCAGCGCCAATGCCCGTTATTTGCCGTTACCGATTTTCGATAACCGATTTCTCAAAATGAGAAACACCAGAGCAGACAGACATCACAGCGATATAAATAAGGTTTAAGGGGGAGAAGAAGATATCAATACAGGGAGACTACGTTGCTCACTATGCAGACGGCTGAGTATTGCGATGGTGCAGAAACGTTCATACCTGCACTTTTTGTGTGAACGTTATTTGTGCAAGTCACCTTCTGTTTTTGTGAAAGCGGTGAATAAGTACCTGGCTTTATTGCGCATTTCTTTTATCAGCGATGATATTGTAACATCTAAAAATATAAGTCGTTTCATGATCATGGAAGGTATCAGGAAAAATGGGAAAAACCTCCTATCCGAAATTATTTACCATCACCCTGGTTATTCTGGGGTGCATCTTCGCCTTTCTCGCCTGGCGATATGAGATTGAACAGGAAACCTTCCTGAATTCATCCACAATCAGGCTCATGCTTTTTACCAATCTGTTTTTAGCCGTTCTCATGCTCCTGGCGCTTATCAAATGGGGAAAAGGGCCAAAGCCGCAAACTATCAAAGAACACTTTTTACTGTATGTCGGTTTGCTGCTCATCGCCTTCGTACTCAGTTACGGGATTCTTACGACACTCACATGGTTACTGCCGGGAGAAATCAGCACTTACTCTTCCCCTTATGAATACTCTTCCGCCGGGCGGCATGGTTGTTCAGGTGCCCGCCTTTATGATCCTGATTTACAGAAAGAGATAAAAGTGTGTCATCCCGCAGGTAATATGTATGGCGACAAAACCATTGCGATCATTAAGCGAACTAACTCGCTGGGTGTCGTTGTGACTCATGCCGTAACAAGCCCTTAAGACTCATTACGCCATTTTAATGGTGCGCGGAACAGGAAATCTTGCGACAACACATTATCAGGGTTAAAGGCTCCAGTGAGTTGTCTATCTGGCATGGAAAGAGGGACTGGTGGTGTACGTCGCGTACATTGACGTCCTCGCCAGCCAGTCTGGCGAGGTCTGCGTCAGGCAAAAGATGTCTGGCTACTCGACGTCCAGAACCTCACCAATTTTATAAAAGTGTTTTCCCGCGATGTAGTGCAAACTTTTCCACTCATCCCCAGCCGATTCGAACAACCAGTGTCCGTGCTGGAAAATACGGCTATCGGCCCATGCCGCTTTGATTTCGCCGATAAACAGATCGTGATCGCGTTGATTCGCTTCCAGTGGGATAAGTTCGCAATACAACCAGGCAGAGCAACCGCTGACAAAAGGTTGATCAATCCCCTCCACATAAAAACATTCAACATCACTGTGTGAAAGCTTGTCCTGCTCTGTGGCTTTGGAATGGGTTCCAAGGTAATGCACCATTTCGGCTTGTTTGGCATTCGGCACCTGAATAACAAACTTATTGCTCTTCTCAATTAACTGCCGGGTATAAGCCGATTTATCCAGTACCACCGTCAGTTTGGCCGGTGTGAAATCCAGTCCACAAACCCATGACGCAGCCATCACGTTTTCAATGCCATCATGGCTGGCGGATACCAGTGTTGTAGGTCCATGATTGATCAGGCGCCAGGCCTTTTCTAGCTCGACTGCTGTGAAATACGGGTTCATTGCATCTTCCTGTTATTGTTGGCGGAAAAATAAGATAACGGCCTGAGTCATTTTACATTTTCCCCGGCAAAACAGCAGTTCAAAAGTGTTTGTAGCCCCCGCCATGACATGCGATGACATAAGTCTGGAACAATTGATAACCCCTGCCGACGCCGCTTTTTTATATCCTCTTTCCCGTGAATTTCTGCTTGTCCCTTTACGCTTTAATCAACGGTTAATCGAGGTAATAAATGAAAAAGTTTCTGATTCTGGTCGCCGGTTTCGCGATTATCAGCGCTGCCAGCGCCGCACCCACCGCCGCATTCGCGCAACTGATGCAAAATCGCTTCAATGCAGCGAATACCAATCATGATGGCAAGCTGACCCTGGCAGAAGCACAGGCCGGTATGCCTCGGGTTGCGCAGCATTTTTCTGAAATAGATACGGCGAAAAAAGGCTATATCACCTTCGCGCAACTCAGCGCATTTATGGCTGCGAAAAAATAACCTACCTGATGAACGCGCTATCCATGAAAATACGCAGTGTGGCATGCCGGTATGGGCTGCTGGTGCTGGCAGGCTGTGCGCTGGCGGGCTGCAAGCCACAGCAAAATGCTCACCCGCAGCCGGTTCCTGCCGTGTCGGTGAGTGTGCCGCAGAAACTCACGTTTGATCCGTCAATCACCGTGACGGGCACACTGAGCGCCTCCGAGCAGGTGCAGATTGTGGCGCGTGTCGCCGCGACGCTGCAATCGATCAATTTCAGGGATGGCGATATCGTTCATGCCGGGCAGGTGTTGTTCACACTGGACTCGGCCGCCTTGCAGGCGCAGTTTAATTCGGACCAAGCCGCGCTGGTGAATGCTCAGCGTGAAACTGACCGGGACCAGGCGCTCTATCCGTCACATGTTATCTCGCTGTCTGCCTTGCAGGATGCACAGACAGCCCGAGATCAGGCGCAGTTACAGCGGGATATTGCGCAAATTAATCTCGGCTATACACGGATTACCGCCCCCTTTACCGGACGCATCGGGCGGCGCACGGTCGATGTGGGTAATCTGGTCGGTAGTAGCGGTAACACCGTGTTAGCTACACTGAATAAAATCGACTCACTGTATGTCACGTTCAGCCTTAACCAGTCAGACGCCACGCGTTTTGGCATTATCGCTGCACGCAGCGATAATGCCATCCCGCGTCAGCCGGTGGATATCATGGTTCCTGGTCTGAGCGAGCCTCTGCATACCACCATCGATTTTGTCGATAACCAGCTCGACAGCGCCAGCGGCAATATCACCCTGCGAGCGACCCTGCACCAGCCGCCGGTCAACCTGCTGCCGGGCATGTTTGTCCAGGTCACCCTGCATGCGGCAGCGCCTGTGGACCAATTGCAGCTTCCGGTGACGGCAGTGAAGGACGGCAGCATTTTCCCGGTATCCCCGGATGGCACGGTCAGCCAGCTCAGGATTAAAACTGCTCCCGGCAGCGATGAGCATGTCATTTTACTCAGTGGCAATGACAGCACACAACCTGTCCTGACCTTTGCCCGCCCGGATCTGGTCGGCAAAAAAGTCAACGTCAGCAACGAGGCGCAAAGCCAGCATGATTAAGTTCTTTCTCGACCGGCCGGTTTTTGCCAATGTGCTGTCATTGATCATCCTGATCCTTGGCGCGGTTGCTTTGTGGGCGTTGCCGGTATCGCAATATCCTCCCATCACGCCGCCGGTGGTTCAGGTGGTGACGCATTATCCCGGTGCTAACGCGCAAACCTTGCAGGATCAGGTGGCGTTCCCGATCGAGCAGCAGGTGAATGGTGTCGAGAACATGCTGTATATGAAATCGACCACTGGAAATGATGGCACCTACACCCTGAATATCACCTTTGCCATCGGCACCGACAGCAACCAGGCACAGGTCCTGGTACAGAACCGTGTCCAGGCGGCGCTTTCCCAGTTGCCAGATGTGGTGCAGCAGCAGGGCGTGACGGTGCGAAAAAGATCGACAGCAATTTTGCAATTGTACAGTCTGCAATCTTCTGACCCGAACCAGGGCACGTTGTTTTTAAGCAACTATGCCACCAACCATCTGCGCGACTCACTGGCGCGCATCCCCGGCGTGGGTGATGTCACGGTGTTTGGCACCGGAGATTACAGCATTCGCCTCTGGCTGGATGCGGCGCGTATGCAGCAATATGGCCTGGTGCCGGATGATGTGATCAACGCCATTAAGGCGCAAAACCGCAGCGTCAGCGCCGGACAGCTGGGCGCACCGCCAGCCAACAGTGGTCAGCAGATGCAACTGACGCTCAACGTCAATGGCCTGCTGAGTGATGCCAGCCAGTTCAATCAGATCGTGATCAAAAGCAGCACCCAGGACGGCGGCAGGCTGGTCCGTTTACAGGATGTGGGCCATGCGGAGCTGGGTTCATCGAGCTATTCGCAGTTTTTCACCATGGACGGTAAACCGGCGGCAGGGATTGCTATTTCACAGCTACCGGATGCTAACGCACTTGAAGTCGGTAAGGCGGTCGCTGCCGAGATGCAGACGTTGTCTGCCCGGATGCCAGCCGGAATGCACTATTCGCTGCCTTTCGACACCACCACCTTTATCAAGAGTTCAGTCAATGATGTCTACAGCACCCTGCTGATTGCCGGGCTGCTGGTCTTGCTGGTGATCGTGATTTTTTTGCAAAACTGGCGTGCGGTGCTGGTGCCTGCCACCACCGTGCCGGTCACTCTTATCGGGACGTTCGGTGCCATCTATCTGATGGGGTTTTCCATCAATCTGCTGACGCTTTTTGCCATCGTGCTGGCGATTGGTATCGTTATCGATGATGCGATCGTGGTGGTTGAGGGGGTGAGTCACCATATTGAGCAGGGATACGCACCGCGCGAGGCGACGCTGAGAGCCATGCGTCAGCTACTGCCACCGATCATATCTATCACGCTGGTGCTGGTCGCCGTGTATATTCCGGCCAGCTTCTTACCCGGCCTCAGTGGCCAGATGTACCGTCAGTTTGCGCTGGTGATCGCCGTAACTACCTTGCTCAGCGCCCTCAATGCCCTGACGCTGAAACCGGTACAAAGCGCACAGTGGCTGCGACCGGTGAAAAATGGCACCAAACCCTGGGTTTACCGTAAGTTCAACCAGGTTTTCAGCTGGCTGGAAAACGCCTATCTCAACGGTATTCGCCGCTTAATCCGCCATAGCAAGGCGGTGTTTATCGGCGGTCTGGGGGTCATCGCTCTGACGTTAGTGGCCTTTTTCAGCATACCGACCGGATTTATCCCGCTGGAAGACCAGGGCTACCTGCTGGTGTCGCTACAACTGCCAGACGCTGCGTCGCTGGAAAAAACCGCCAGCGTGACCCAGCGAGTTGAACAGGTGCTGGCTCAGCAGCCTGGCGTGGATCATGCCGTGGTCATTGGCGGGCTTTCACCGCTCGACAACAATGCGGCCTTGTCCAACGCGGCGCTGATTTATGTCACCCTGAAACCCTGGAACCAGCGTGGCAAGAACCAGGATCTGCGTTCAATCTATAGCAACCTGAACCAACAGTTGGCGCGTATTCCCGATACCAATGCGCTGGTAATTGTGCCTCCGCCGATTCAGGGCGTGGGTAACGGTGGTGGGATGCAGATGGTCCTGAGCGAAAATGACGGGCAACGTGACTATGCGCATTTGCAGCAGGTGAGTGACAATTTTGTTCGGCAGGCGATGGCCCTGCCACAAGTGTCGCGGATGTTCAGCACGCTGCGTGCCAACGTCCCACAAATTAATGTCACGTTAGACAGAACGCGCGCGGCAGCCATGGGGGTCTCGCCGGGTGATGCCTTTGATGCGATGCAGCAATATCTCGGTGCCAGCTATGTCAATCAAATCACCCGAGAAAACCATAACGTGAAAGTGTATGTGCAGGCTCAGTCTGACCAGCGCCGACTGCAACAGCAAATCTCCGCGCTGACGGTAAAAAATGCCAGCGGCGAGCCGGTGTCACTGGCGACGCTGGTCAGTTTCACCCCGACAGAGGGGCCAGCAGTTGCCTCTTTATATAATCTCAATCCGTCTGCCACCCTCAATGGGATGCCAGCCCAGGGTTACAGCACTGGCGCGGCAATGCAGGCCGTGGAAGCGCTGGCAAAAGCCACACTGCCGCCGGATATCAGTCTGTCGTGGACGGATATGTCGTATCAGGAAAAAGTGGCCGGAAACAGCATTTATCTTGCGTTCGTCATGTCACTGCTGCTGGTTTATCTGGTGCTGGCGGCACAATATGAAAGCTACTGGTTGCCCGTCAGCGTGATTCTCGGTGTCCCGCTTGCATTATCAGGAACGGCGATCACATTGTTAGCGCTGAATATCGCTAACAATATTTATACGCAGATTGGCGTGCTACTGCTGACCGGGCTTGCTGCCAAAAATGCGATCCTGATTGTCGAATATGCCCGCCAGCAACGTCTGGCTGGTAGCAGCATCATTGATGCCGCCCTGACGGCGGCCAGGACACGTTTCCGCCCGATTATCATGACCTCGCTGGCCTTTACGCTGGGCGTCATACCGCTGATATTTTCCAGCGCGGCCAGCGCCAGTGCCAGGAAATCACTGGGGATTAGCGTTTTTTCGGGGATGTTGTCAGCAACGTTGCTTGCCATCCTGTTAGTCCCTTGTTTCTATGTCGTTTTGCAACGAGCGCAAGAGGCCTGGCAAGCGCATAGGTCCAGGGGTGAATAACCTATGAGTGACGTGAAAACCGAGCCTAAGGCGAAGAAAATTCTGATCCTTGACGATGAAAATGAACTGCGCAGCATGCTGCAACGCTATTTACGCGATCAGGGATTTGACGTCAGAACGGCGGAAAACAGCGCCCGACTCGATCGCTATTTGCAACGTGAACCCTTTGATCTGCTGGTGCTCGACCTGATGATGGAACCGGAAGATGGCCTGTCTGTTTGCCGCCGCCTGCGGGCGACAAACTTCACGTTGCCGATCCTGATGTTGACGGCGCGTGGTGATCCGGTAGATCGGGTGATTGGTCTGGAAACCGGTGCCGATGACTATCTCGCCAAGCCTTTCCTGCCGCAGGAACTGGTGGCGCGCATCAAAGCGATCTTCCGGCGTCAAGCATTGCAGCAGGGTGAAACGCCTGGCGGTGCCGGAGAGGTTCGTTTTGGCCCTTATCGCCTGGATATCACGCGGCAAACGCTTTACCGTGAAGACCAGTTGCTGTCGCTGAATTCTGCTGAAATGAATTTGCTGATTGCACTGGCCACCACACCTAACCGGCCTGTCAGCCGCGAAAATTTGCTGAACCGCGCCAGAGGACGTGAATACGCAGCGCTGGACAGAAGCGTCGATGTGCAAATGTTACGTCTGCGCCAACAACTTGAGGCGCAACCTTCCGAGCCTCGCTGGCTGAAGACCGTGTGGGGTATGGGTTATATGCTGATTGTAGATAGCGAAACGTGAAAAAGTTCTGGCCCCGCTCGCTGCTGGCACGCAACAGCGTCCTGCTGATCTTACTGGTGACATTGACGCAAATCACCACCTTCACGGTGTTTCTGGTTTTTATCCAGAAGCCCCGGGTCAATGATGCCGCTTCGCTCATCGCCTCACAGATCATTATGCTCGATAAGCTGCTGGCAACCGTACCGGCAGCGGATCGCGATCGTTATGTGCAGGCGGTGCAGGGTGTAGTGGTGCCACCGGCGCATCTGATAGAAATTCCCACCCTGGGCGTGGCGGGGTTCTATCGCCGTTATTATCTGAAAGTCTTCCTTGATAGCTTGCATCAGCAACTTCCGGCAGGGATTCCACTGCGCTGGGAACAGGCACCTGAGAAAAAATTATGGGTGGAGGTAAAAATCGCTGGTCAGCCGTACTGGGTCGCACTGGCAGTAGAGCCTTCGAATCACCTTTCCAGCCTGATCAGTGCGCTTTTGCTGTCTGTTTGCCTGGCCCTGCTGGCGCTTCTGACTGCTTATGGCCTGCAACGACGGATCAACCGCCCGCTGACGTCACTGGCGCAGGCGGCCACAGACGTCGGAAAAGGGGGATGGCCACGCCCGTTATCGCCGGAAGGCCCGAGCGAGATCAGGACGGTCAGCCTGACCTTTAACCGTATGCTGGATGGTCTGGCCGAGATGGAAAATACCCGAGCGCAAATGCTGGCCGGTATCTCTCACGACCTGCGCACGCCGCTGACCAAACTGCGGCTGGCGATGGCAATCGGCGGGCAGGGCGCCTCGAACCAGGACGACGTTAGCCGCTACTTCGAGGATGTTGATACGATTCTCCAACAATTCATTGATTATGCCCGCGGCAGCACCACCGAGCAGAGCCAACCCGGTGACATTAATCAGATGATTACCGAGCTGAATCATGACTTTACCGGACTGGGGCAGAATTTTAGCCTGGCCCTGACCCCACTCCCGGTATTCCTTTTTCGTCCGGTCAGCATGATGCGTCTGTTGACCAACCTGATGCAGAACGCCGCCAAATATGGTCGGACGGGGCTGGAAGTTGCCAGCTGGCGGGAGCGCGATGTCGCAAAGATTGCGGTACAGGATCGCGGTCCCGGCGTTTCAGATGAAGAATTGTTGCTGATAACCAAGCCTTTCCACCGGGGAAAAGGCGCAGCCGCCCGACACAATGGTTCTGGCCTCGGATTAGCCATCGCGCGCCAGATTGCTCAGCAGCATGGCGGGGATCTCAGTGTCAGCCAGCGGGCGGGCGGTGGATTGACGGTGGTGGTGACGCTGCCTTTGGCACATGTATCAGAATAAATGATTGTCACTTTTAAGTGATGATTGCAATTGATTCATTGTAACGTTGGTCGGTGGAAGTAAAAAAACACAAACAGCTGATTTAGAAAACGCAGTTAACTATTTACAAGATTTCAAAATGAGGTCGAAAAAATGACAACGACTAAAAAAGTAACAAGACCTACAACTACCCATCCAGCAGCGGTGGATCATAATGCAGCAATGATTGAAGAACTTCGTGCCGACCCCGAATATGCGAATGCTTACCTTGCCACTGCACTGGAAGAGATTAACGAGCCTGGTGGTTTAGGCGGCTTTCTTGTCGCATTACGAAAGGTGATTGAAGCGCGTGGTGGTATTACTGAGGCCGCCAAAAAAACCGGTCTTGCCCGTCAGAGCATCTACCGCGCCTTATCAGCTAATGGTAATCCGACGATCACGACTCTTGCACAGCTTGCAGCTGTTGCAGGGTTGCAGCTAACACTCAGTAAACCACAGCATTAACAGGAGTTAATCTCTCCCATTGTGTCAATGCCAGCGACACCTGGGGCAAATCTCCGATAGCCAGATGCATCGGGCAAGTGACGGCGTCACACTGATCTACCCTTCATCACTTCAGCGTCACGCCGAAACCTTTCCTCGGGGATCATCAATATGCTGTTTTGCCACGTCATACCGGATGCCCTCGCGATGCAGAATACGCACGTTTTTAACGACCGTTGCCAGCGCCTGTAAAAACGTTGCGGAGTGTTCATGTCGCTCATAGGCGTCAATATCAGCCCATCCTTCGGACAAATGAAAGGCATCCGGGTTTACCAGGTCTTGAGAAAATGCATAGAAGACGCAACCCGGCAATTGTTGTGCGGCCTGCATTTCAGGTTTTACCGCATCGATAAACGTTTGGCGGTCATCCGGATGCACGCGATAATAAGCGCTGACAATGATTTCCGTGGATTGCGTTTTATCATGATCGCCCGCAGACGAGATTCGTGCATCGGGGGTATTGGTACTCATTTTTCTCTCCAGAAATGCTCTGATAATTGATGTGATTAATGCAAAAACTCATGCCAACCTGCCGCTTCAGGCGGATTGTTAGCCGTTAAACGCGCGCCAGGCGGCCAGCGTATCCAGTGATTCACGTAGCAGTTTTATTTTTCCCTCTTCGGCCACCAGGCGTCCGGCGTAGGTTTGTTTATACAGACGGTCAGTGCCGGTTATTTCAGCTTCGACGCTGTATTCGCCGAATGCTTGCGTCGGCGTATCGATTAAAAACTGGATATTGCGAAAGCGAAAATCCGGCACCTTTTTCAATAACCCGGCGATGAATGCCTCGATTTCCTGCGGCCCCTGGACCCGATGCGGTAATCCCAGCGTTTGCAGGTAAGGTAATTCCAGCACGCCATCTGCCGCAAAAAGTGCAGCAGCGGTTTTAGGATCCTGAATGTTGTCGAGGTAGTTCTGAAGCAATTGCACGGCTGTTTTCATGTTGAGGGTGCTCCTGTCGTTGTCGGTGCCAGACCCGTATCGTTGGCGTGCAGTAACAATAAACAAAGGCAGAAGGTAGCAAAATAGCAAAGAATGAAACTCATCATTTCAAAATTGCAATGGTAGACGACATGTCAGGGCAGGAGAAGAGGGTCTCAGGGTGCCCTGCGCCATTCGGATTCGCTGAGGTGTCTGGCAAAAAAGTCAGACAGCACCCTCACTTTTAACGGGTGGCTGCGTGCGGTGGGTGTAATGAGGGGATTGTTGTCCTGAGTTGATTCGTTAAAATGTGGCATCTCGTCCATCAACAGGGAGTCATCCGTGGCAGATTTTGAGCGACCTAAGTCACTGACAGCGGTAGTAACAGACCATGTTCGCAAGCTGATAGTCCATGGCGATATTCCACTTGGCGCAGCTATCAGCGAACGCACCGTTGCCGCTGAGCTGAATGTCTCAAAAACACCGGTCCGGGAAGCGCTTGCCCAACTCAGTATTGAAGGACTGGTCACGATCAAGCCGCAATCAGGCGTGCGGGTGTTCACCCTGAGCGCGCGGGAAGTGCGCGAAATCTGTGCTTTCAGACAGGTGCTTGAAACGGCGGCACTGACACTGGCGATGCAGCAGAATGCCAGTAGGCTGGCTGATGCGTTAGATGTGGTGGTTAAACAAATGGACGTCGCCCAGAGTGAAGGTGATTTTCGCCGCTATCTGGAGCTGGATAATGATTTCCACCAGCGTTTTTTTGATTTCTGTGACAACGCTTACCTGACCAATTCTTACGTGCGTTACGCAGCCAAAATTGCGGCATTACGTACCCATCTCGCTGCAAAACCACAGCATACATCGCTTTCTTATCAGGAACATGGCGAAATTGTTGCTGCTATCAGAAATGATGCCCACGCGGAAGTACTGACCATCCTCGAACGCCACTTGGGCCGTACCCGTGAAACCTATGAGATTGGCGTTGAAGATATCGCCGCCGCCGACGCGGTTTCCCTGACAACCTCCTCCTGATCTTCTGAGCCAGGGATCCCTGGCCCTTTTCTGCGAAATCACTAAAAAGCCAATGTTGGTCACATTTCCTTAACCTTTCTTTGACTGGTATACCAGATCTCAGTTAGTTTTTTCCAAACCCGCTGCTGCTGACGGTGGCGAAAACTACTCAATCTGGTTAAAGGAGCGTCTGATGAGTCGAAGATTTAAGGTGGTGATTACCGATTACGATTACGGCGATATCGCCATTGAAGAAGAAATCCTCAATGCCGCTGGTGCGGATGTCATTGGTCTGCAAGCGAAATCAGAGGATGAGCTGGTTGAGATGGCACGTGATTGCGACGCCATCATGAATCAATATGCCCGCGTCGGCGCTAAGGTGATTTCCGCCATGACGCAATGCAAGGTGATTGCTCGTTACGGAGTGGGTGTCGACATCGTCGATGTGGATGCCGCCACTAAACGCAACATTCTAGTAACAAATGTGCGTGATTACTGCACCGAAGAAGTCGCCGACCATGCCATCAGCATGTGGCTGGCTCTGACACGTAACCTGTTTGCTTACAACACCGCCACACATCAGGGCATCTGGCAGTGGCAATCCGGCGCTCCCGTCTATCGCCTGCGTGGACAAACTATGGGGATTGTCTCATTCGGACGCATCGGGCAGGCCATTGCCGAACGCGCTCGCGCCTTTGGCGTAAATGTCATTGTCTACGATCCTTACATCGATCCGGCATTAGCGCAGCAACACCAGGTGATGCTGGTCAACAAGGAAACGCTCATCGCGCAATCCGACATTTTCATGATGCAGGTGCCGATGACTGCGGATACCCGTCATTTCCTCAGCGAAGCAGAATTCAGAGCCATGAAGCGCCGGGCGTTAATCATTAACACCGGACGTGGTCCCACTATTGATAATCAGGCGCTGTACCGCGCGCTGCATGAAGGCTGGATTACCGGTGCGGCGCTGGATGATCCCGAGGAAGAACCAGCAAAACGCGCGCAATGGAATCCTGCGGATAATCCGATTTTCTCTCTGCCAAATGTCATCGTGACACCCCATTCGGCCTACTACTCCGAAGAATCCATTCGTGCAGCACGTCAGTTGGCGGCCACTGAAGTTGCCAGCGTGCTGACAGGTAAAACACCGCGATTCCCGGTTAATGGCGCAGCCCTGGCGCTTCGCAGCAAAGGAGCAAATGACCATGCTGAAGCAGTTTAATGATTTCACCCGCCAGCCAGAGCTGCTGGCTCAATTTGACGCTTTGTTGCAGAGCTATTCGATTGCAGCGGTTTTTGCCGATGTGCAGTACCGCACTGGGGTTATGGATAGCGGCATTAAGCCTGCATTCCGCGCCAAAGCCTGTGGGCAGGCCATTACCGTGCAACTTTCTAAAGGCGATCTTGTTGATCCACTGAAAGCACTGGAGATGGGGCAGCCCGGCGATGTGATCGTGGTGGATGCGGGCGGGGATTGTAATACCTCGGTTTGCGGTGGCCTGATGGGCGGCCTGGCGCAGAACCGTGGGATTCGCGCCATGATCATCGACGGTGCCGGACGCGATACGGATGAGCTGGAAGATATTACCTGGCCCATCTGGAGCCGGGCGATCACTCCTCGCGGCACCCACACCATGTTTTCCGGGCGTAAAGAGGAACTGTCCATCAACGTTCCCATCGCGGTCGGCGGCCAGCTAGTCAAGCCGGGCGATTTTATCGTGGCTGACCTGATGGGGGTAGTGGTGATTCCCCAGGAAAACGCGCACGAAGTTTTAAAACTGGCGAAGGAACAGGTCGAGCGTGAACAGGCCACGCGCGAATGGGTGAAACAAGGCAAAACCGTCGAAGACCTGCTGGCAGAGTTTGGCCGTATCTGACCCTGTGCTCTGCACTTCGGGTGCAGAGCGTGTTTATCTGGAGATAAAGATGAGCAACAAAGCGGAATTTGGACTCTGTGACTGGGGCACCTCAAGTTTTCGTCTGTGGCTGGTAGACGGGAAGGGCCAAACCCTGAGTGAGGTGCGTACCCACCAGGGACTGGGAAGTGTGGCTGACAAGGCGTTTTCACCCCTGCTGGAACAGCATCTGACGGAACTTGGGGCTTCAGCCGACCTGCCGGTGTTGATTTGTGGTATGGCGGGTTCGCGTCAGGGCTGGCAGGACGCCGGTTACAGTACCGTCCCGGTGACGGTGAACGAACTGCTGCGTTCACCGATCAGGATTGCTGGCGCAAGAGACATCCGCATCTTGCCAGGCGTGTGCCAACTTTCTCCTGCTTACGATGTCATGCGCGGCGAGGAAACCATGTTGTTGGGAGCGGTGCGATCAAGACAGCTCAAGGACGGATTGATCGTGATGCCCGGCACCCACAGCAAATGGGTATCGCTGGAGAATGCGGTTGTCACCGGTTTCAGCACCTTTATGACCGGGGAACTGTTCAGCCTGATGAGCACACATTCAATTCTGCGCCATGCGGTAGCGGATGTGGCCGGAGACATTGATGCAAACGCCCCGGCGTTTATCTCCGCAGTGAACGTGATGCTGAGTGGCGCATCGCTCAGCCATCAGTTGTTCACGGTTCGCTCAACCACCTTGCTGAGTGATTGCACCCCAGCCGAAAGCCTCTCGCGCTTGTCGGGACTGTTGATTGGTGCAGAGGTAGCGGCTCGCTATCACCAGACGTCTCTGCGTCAGGTGATATTAATCGCGTCAGGTTCCCTTACCGCGCTTTATCACAAGGCTTTAGCACTGGCGGGCTTTGATGTCAGCGTGCTGGATGCTGACGAAGCGGTACGCGCCGGGCTGTTCCAGAGTGTACAAACCCTGTGGCAACGGCAGGAGGAGGCACATCATGTCTGATTCAGGATGGTTGGGCGCTAAACGGGGACTGATCGCCATCCTGCGTGGTGTTAAGCCGGAAGAGGTGGTGGAGATTGGCTATGCGCTGGTCGAGGCGGGGATCACGATCATTGAGGTGCCCCTCAATTCACCGACACCGTTTGAGTCCATATCTCGTCTGAGAAAGTCATTACCTGCGGACATTCTGATCGGTGCTGGCACGGTGCTGAACCCGCATGATGTTGACCGGCTGGCAGACTGTGGTGGCGGAGTCGTGGTGAGTCCGAATGTCGATAAAGCGGTCATTGAGCAAACCCGCTCACGGGGCATGCTATCGCTACCCGGTGTGTTTACCGCAACCGAAGCTTTTCAGGCCATTGCCGCAGGTGCCAGCGGTCTTAAATTCTTTCCTGCATCAGTGATGGGGGCCAGTGGAATGAAGGCGCTACGTGCAGTTCTTCCCTCCGACATTCCATTAGGCGCGGTGGGCCGGGTTGAAGCAGAGCAGTTTAATGATTATCACCAAGCCGGGATTCATTTTTTCGGACTTGGCAGCAACCTGTACAAAGCCGGAGATAACGCACGGACCGTATCACAAAGAGCAACAAATCTGGTGCACGCCTGGGACGCCATAAAAAACCAATAACGATTTCCCCGTAATAAAACGGCTACGGCGTAAAGAACGTGGCCTTATTCTCTCTACCCTGCAGGAGAAAATAAATGTCTGGATTTACTCTGTCAAAACAAAGTTCGACCATGAAGCCGCAAGGACGCCAACGCTGGGGAGTTCTTGGATTACTTTGCCTGCTGGCGATCATTAATAATATCGACCGCCTGACGCTCTCCATCGCTGCGCCGGTCATGCAAACCGAAATGCATATCACCGCCACGGATATTGGCCTGCTCGGCAGTGCCTTTGCTTTGGCTTATGCCTTCGGCCAATTACCTTCAGGCTGGCTTGTCGATCGCTTCAGCCCGCGTATCCTGCTGGGCGCGTCGGTGATCATCTGGAGCGCGGCGACTGTCGCGATGGGTCTGTCTTACACGCTGACGGGCTTTATCCTCGCCCGTATCTGGCTAGGCCTGGCAGAAGCACCGTCCCTACCGGCCACCAATAAGATCGTGACCCGCTGGTTCCCCAAAAAAGAGCAGGGCATTGCCAATGCCAGCTGGGATGCCGCACTTAAAGTGGGTCCGGCGTTCTTTACCTTTTTACTGATCTGGATCGTTTCAGAGATTGGCTGGCGAGAAATGTATTTTATTGCCGGCGGGGCAGGCATCATAGCCGCGATCATCTTTTTCACCTTTTATCGGGATATTGAAAAGCATAAATCCCTGACAAAAGAAGAAAGAGAATATATCCAACATGATGCCACGCCAATAATTACAAAAAACAATTTGCCCTGGAGGGAATTATTCAAGCATCAAACGATGTGGGGCATGATGGCGGGTTTCTTTTGTAACATGTGGGTTTATCAGATTTTCCTGGTCTTTATCCCGCTTTATATTATTAGCCAGTTTGGTATTAAATTTTCCTCTCTGGGCCTCGTCGCCAGTGTTCCGTGGATTGGTGCAATCATTGGTGATCTCGTGAGCGGTGTGATTTCAGGCAAACTCTCAGAACGCGCTGGCTGGAGCACACTGAAAGCCAAGAAAGTCACCATCATTGGTGCGTTAGTGTTACAGGCCATCGTCCTGGCGCTGTTGCCCTTTAATGGCATGTTTGGTGCAGGTGCGGGCCTGACGGTCGCGGTGATTTTAATGGCTTTTGCACTCGGTTTTAATGGCGGCGTGGTGGCCCATGCATGGTCGATTCCGGCTGAAGTCACGGCCCCCTCAACGGTAGCTTCGGTCGCCGCAGTGCAGAATTTTGGCGGTTTTCTCGGTGCGACGGTTTCACCGCTGGTTGCTGGCGCAATTGTCGATGCCACACACAGTTTCACGCTGGTCTTTCTGATCTCCGCGGTTGTCTCGGTGATTGGCGCGGGCATTTATTTCTGGTTCGTGGGTAAACCCATTATCCGTGAAGAAAAAACCTCATCCCTCATGACACAAGCTGCGCAGGAGTAATCTGATATGAAAATTACTGAAGTGGAAACCTATATCCTGAAGAGCAAACTGGATCGTCCGTTTGCCTACTCGCAAGGCTGGGTACAGGGGCGCTCTACGGTACTTGTGCGCATCGCCACCGATGAAGGCCTTGAGGGTTGGGGTGAGACGTTCAGTGTCGGCTTACAACCGCCAGAAATCGCTGCTGCCGCCATCAACAGTGCCCTGAAACCCTTGATTATCGGTAAAGATCCGCGCAATACCGAAGTGTTGTGGCATGACATGTATGTCAAAACGCGCGATTACGGCCGAAAGGGTGTGGTGCTGGGTGCCATCAGCGCGGTCGATATTGCGTTGTGGGACATCTGTGGTAAAGCAGCAGGATTACCGTTATGGCAACTGCTTGGCGGTGCGTTTCGTGAGCGTGTGCAATGTTATGCGACAGGTTTTTTCCGCACGGAAGGGCGAGGCCAGGCTGATGCCATGGCCAGTGAGGCGGTACGACACAGTGAAGCCGGTTTCTCCCTGATGAAGGTGAAACTCGGTTTTGGTGTGGATGATGACGTAAAAGTCATGTCTGCCATCAGGGAAGCCGTTGGCGAACGCAGCAAGTTTATGATCGATGTGAATCACGGATACGGTGCCAATGATGCCATTCGCCTTGGACGCGCCCTGGCCGATTACGATTTGCTGTGGATGGAAGAACCGGTCATTCCTGAAGATTATGTGGCTTACCGTCGGGTGAGGGATGCACTTGATATCCCGATTGCTGGCGGGGAAGCAGAGTTTTCATTGTTTGGCTTCCGCGATCTCATTGCAGCGCAGGCTATTGATATTGCACAGCCAGATATCTGCCTGGCGGGTGGGGTGACTGCGCTGCGCCATATAAATGTCCTTGCGATGGCCGGTGGCGTTCAGGTCAATCCTCATGTCTGGGGGACAGCCGTTGGGCAATATGCATCATTGCATATGATCGCCTCAACACCGGTCACTCACTATGCGTTGTATGCCAGCCAACCGCTGTTCGAATATGACACATCATCACATCCGTTCCGTACAGCTTTGGTTGAGAATCCGCTTGAACATCAACAGGGTTGGTTAACGCTACCGCAGGAACCGGGGCTTGGTTTCACCATTGACAGAGAATTCCTGCGAGAAAATGCGATGATTGATTAAATTCATTACCGCTAATTATCAGCAGATGTTAACGAAGATAAGGCATAGATTGTAAGTAGACAGCTTTTATTTCCACGCGCTCTGCGATTTCCCGTGCTGCATTCAGCGTTCTGAACAGATAAAAGTCCAGAATAACCTGGAGAGTTATGGCGGAATTCTGGGGGGACGCGATACAGGACCTGACGCTACTGGAAAAAGCAGCGCAGTCAGCAGGTAGTTTGATCTGTTAAAGTTACAGTGTAACATACAGACTTGAGCGGCATGCGCACCGATGGTGGAAGGGGAAAGTCCTATCGCCTGCAGGTGCAGAAGATAGTCGCGAAGAGGATCGGCAATATCACCGTTGCCGTGGGCAAGCAGGGCTGTTGCAGGTGAATTTTCCGTCATATTCTCCTTTTCCGGATAATTATTTCGTAGGCGTAGCTGTGTGAATTCTGTAGAAACCGACGGGGTAATGTCCTGCAGATTTCACACAGCTACGCCGGTTTTACGAGCACGACTCCAATCCATCGTCCGTTCAGTATCGGATACCGTCGGCCAGAACCGATGATACGGGGAATCTTCTTAAGAATCCTGGATTCATATATGAAGTTGATCCCAGAAAAATCAGTTATACGCCGCTGTGACCACAGAGGGGGATACAAGCGTCGGGAAATTCTACCTATCTATTAATATTATTACGAGAAGTAAGACAGAGCAGCAATCCACTCCAGGAACGACACCAAATATACATGAGTCAAAAATAATAACCATCTCATTTAGATTAGCTAATGCAGTCATCATGAGTAGACATACGCTGAGTTATATTCTTAATAAGCTAGAAAATATAAGTTAAATGATAATAAAAATGAATTATCAAATGAGTTGGTATATTAGGCAGGAACACTTCATTAAGAATGATTAGAGGTCAATATAAAACAAGTGATGGGGTGTGTACAAGCGGATGTGATTTCAACAGAATGCTGATACATTCAAGCATGACCTTTTAGCAAGTTAATTCATGTAAAAGATATAGTTATATTAAAACATCAAAAATAAGTCATTATGAAAATCACAGATGTTCTTCAACAAAGACCTAAAAAGACATTATTGGAAACAAATAATATCCCTTCATGTTAAAATCAGCAGTGATAACGTTAAAACATCAACCCTCACTACATAACTCGCATCATGAATGACATCAAAGATATGAAAGAATTCGATGGTGACTTTTTAATTAGCATTATTTTAATTTATAGAAATATACAAGCACAGACAACCACCAACAAAAGCATTACTAACATAGATGCGAGTTAAATATTATATTGAAAACATATCACTAAGATTAGTCTTACTTAACTAAAGATTTCCTAATTGACTTTAACGTACGAAAAACAGCACCAAGTGCAACCTGCGAGAAAGTAGAATTAAATCATACAAATATAACATATAGAAGGATATAAATCTATATATTAAATATTCTATGATATATAGTTCCATTTGAGGATGCATGAGTTAACATCTAGTCCTATATAACACCCGACTCAAATAATGCGCATGTCTATTAGCTCTCGGGGGGGAGGTAAGATGATTATAAATGTGAATGCCATTAACATATCCTATCAAATAGGACTGATAATTTTAATTTTATTCACCTTGGCGGCTGGACTATAGTAAGGATTTATATAAAATCCCTCCTTTTAGTTAGAAGTAAGCATTTTCTTTCAATGCTTTACTATTTAATAAGAAACTTAATTTACAATTGAGAGTTATTGTGTATGAGTCTTCAAGAATTCGAATTTTTTTTTGTTATAGGTAAATTATGGTGAAAGCAAATTCTTCTCAGATGTTAGTAATGGATGCCATTATCGAGCATGCAACCATAGCAAAACCAGATGAAGTATATAAAGGCAAACGTCGTTATTCCTTCATCAAAGATACTCAACAAAAGGTATACATAATTAGTGAGGGTGATTTTTTTCTAAGAGCCAAGCAATTTAATAAAATAATAAGTGTCTTTTATGAGCCTTCCATTGTTGGTGCATCCTCATGTTTTGGGCGTTCTTCCCTTTACCTGGAGAAAGCTGATTATGGAAAATGTTACGAAATAGAATTTGACTATTTCTGGGAGTTAATAAGACTAAACCATTTAGAGGATGAGGCGAAAGATATTATAAATGACTGTTATAATGAATTGATTAATGCATATTTAAGAGGAGATAAAGACACGCATAACGAAATCAAATTAAATATTGAATACTGGCAATCATTACCAAAAAGGATAACTAAAGGTTATTCATTACTCCATTTACTTGAGTTGAGTACAAATCTTTCCAAAAGCACGATTAGTAGGACATTAAGAGAGCTTAAGAATGACAAGGAAATCACTCTGATAAATGGAAAAATTAAAGAATACAACGAACAGCAAGTAGTAACCAGATAAACTCCCTAACAAGTGGTATTATTATATGAATGTTTTAATTATTTCTGAAAACTCGTATCAAATTATAGCTATTTGTAGCATCATCCGGAAGGCAATATGCGAATCAGCTGATATTAAAATAATGAAAAAAGCTGGTTACTCACAAATAAGTGATGCTGATATCATTTTTATGGATATTGATAACGGAGAACAATATTTTTGCAACCCACATTTCAGGGGGCGAAAGAATGGAAGTAATCTTTTCTTTTTAACAGAGAAAAAAATCATAGCGAGCACAGGAAAGCTGCCATACTGTTTTAAAGGCGTAAAATTTATTGATAAAAGGATTAATATACTTGATTTTGCTTGTAACATTGCATCATGCAAAGAAATTTCAACTTTTTCAGAATGTAATAGAAATGAATATCGAGCATGCCATGGATGCCCGTGCATCTATTTAACACCAGGGCAGCTTAAAGTTGCGTACGGATTTATGAGTGGGTTAACATTAAAAGAAATGGCCTGGGCGCTTAAATTATCATTGAAGACGATACATAGTCAGAAGAGAAGGGTAATGAGAGCATTAGATATAGAGACTGATCAAGAGTTATTTGCCGTTCTTCGTGGCATAAGGTTAATACACTCACTGCCTCTAATAAAAGAATAAATATTCTTTACGGATATTATTTTTATCCAACAGGTGAATTTAGCATGAAGAATATTCATTATTAATTCAATGAATTAATATAAATGTTCGCATGCTGAGTTATTCTTACCGCTAAATTTCAGTTTATAACAATTCATACGGTGGATAGATAATGATTGTGAAATTCAGAAGACTATAATCAATATGTTCTCGATCGCATTTGTATCGAAATTTGAAATTTTTAGTATCGAGATAAATGCCATCACTGCCCTGGCCAATCGTGATCTTTTTTCACCTTTCCTTAGTGTAAACTATGATTACTTAATAGTTTTTTCAATAAGGAAAGATAAACTTTTGTCTTTTATTTCATAGAAAGAAAGGATAGAACCATCGAATGTGAACTGTCCGAAGAAGAAAACAATAAAAACAATGCGATTAACTCTAAAAATAATAAAGAAAGCGCAACTAGCTTCACAGCTCACACTCCTGTTTTGCAAAACTTACAAAAAACACCCTTAAAATATGCAGGTATTTTATTATGTATTTTTCCTGAATTTATTGATTTACAACATAAAAAAACTCTATTACCCATGTTTGTTTTAAGAAAAGAAAATAATTGGAGTCAAATGATAGTAATAATCACATAATTTATTACTTTTTCATTTGGCCCCCATGCTATGCATAGTCATAATGTTACGTGTTGAAGCATGGGTATGGTTAAAAAATCTCCTAACGCTAGAAATTATTATTAGATTCAATTTAGGAGAAAGTAATAGTTTAGATGAGAAAATAACATGCTTTTACACCATGGATTACTACATGAAGTTAACTGATCATGTTTTTCTAAACAGATAGTTAGTAATGCTATTGCCCCTGGGTTAAAGGATAAGGAATTACGTTAATCTTACATAAAACCTTTGCTTCAATTGCGTTAGGTAAAGAAATACTTTGAAAATTGCATCATGAAGGATTAGTATATTTTCATATCAGAACAATGAAAGATAAAGGTAAATTTGCAGATCTGCCTACTCAAACACTCATGAACTTGGTAAAGTTTGAAATTTACTGGTAAAATTTTTGTCATAACCTAAAAAACAATAGAATTATCAATGACCTACTAACACTTAAGTTGAGGTCATTAATTTTAATTGTTAGGGATTATAATCCCAGAACTAGTCAGTATTTTGAGGCGCATTATGATTTACTATATCAATGGCATATTGATGTTCAATACCGATGATGGTGTATTGCTCCACGTACAAACAGGCGATGAGGTAAAGTTAACCTTGCCCGCCAGTAGATTGCTCGAAATATTGATCAACTCAAATGGCTCAATCCTGGAACGCGATTATTTGCTAACAGAAGTATGGGATAAACATGGTTTAAAAGGCTCAGGAAGCAATCTGAACAATTACATAAGTAACATTAGAAAAGTATTATTTTCATTTGGGATAAGTGATGCGATAATTACCATACCAAAAGCTGGTTTCAAAATATCATCAAATATAGATATAGCCTGTGACTCTAAGGAGTTTCAAAGTATTAATATTGAAGCAGAACATTCTGACACAGCAACGCCCCAAAAAACACATCATTCCATTATTTCGGTTAAAAAAGCCTGTGTAAGGCTATTACCTTTCGTAAACCTGTCATTGGTAATGATAATTATTTTTTTCATTTCATCATTCATGCTCGACCATTTTTCGTTGAAGGAAGTTAGTCCTCATAGCAAAAACCTAATAGAAAAATGTGATATTACATACCTTCAGAACTACAGTGCTTCTGATCAACATGAAATAGATGATCAAGTCATAAAAGTCTTAAATGATAATAAGCTGTCATGCACCTCGAAAAGAATGGTTGTTTTTGATTATTATCCATCACTTTCACCCAATAATCCTGGCAGGACTCTTATCGCGTATTGTAGGATTGGAAGTGATAACGAGATCGTAAATTGTGATAATATTTACTATAATGCGAAGGTGTGGAGATGAAAAAAATACACATTTATATTTTTGCTGTTCTGTGTTTGGTTGCAACACCAGTTGCATTCTTCAAGATATCCCCTTCCACACATCTAATACCTTTTAATTGCACGTCTTTTAGTCTTTATGCACTAAACAAAAAAAGCGAAAGAATAACCTTTAAAGTAGCTCAAGAAATCAGATTACCAAGCCTTGAAAGTGGATATATTATCATTAAGGGAACCACATCGGACAAAGATGGAGTGGACACAGTTCTGGACAGAAGAATTGCACTAGTTAATGGCTCTATAATTGAGAGTTCGACTGTAAATTACAAAATAAGCGAAATAAGTAAGTCTGCAACAGACACAACACCTGATGCTATGTTTAATATTCTCCTTAACGAAATATCGGCTGCAAACAATACACTTGCGTTAGATATCATAAAAATAGATGACGACATATGGATAGTAGGAACTCCTGTATCATTTATTTTTGCTTGTAAACGTTATTAGCAGACAACAAAACATAACAAGTTTAACTATGATTACTGCTTAAAAAGGCTGACCCTGTTCAATAATCAGCCATAAAGTGTCATGATGGAATATTTTTCCTTACCTATTTTACTTCTGCATCATAAGATAAAGCTTGTCCATCATCATTAATATTCGTGAAAGAAAGTTTTCTTCCTAATAATTTAATGTTTTTCACTCTCAATGTTGTATCTGTCTTAGGAGATGCCACAACCTGTATTGGCTTATCCTCACCCATATAAATGCTCAATACCATAAACCATGGAGTAGGGTTGGTGATCTTAAGCTCATCCCCCACTTTTTTGAACTCTAATCGTTTGGGATCTTCAGCCGTTGGGGCATTTAAATTTTGTGGTCGCACAAAAATCTTCATACGAAGTCTTAGCGGTAAAAGTATTTTTTTTGGTGCATTTTTCTGTGCTTCGCTCATTGAAGGAATCTGATATATATTCAGCCAATATAAACTCTCTTTATCAATAGCCTGTCCTTTTCTAGATGTCATTAAAAGGCGTAGTGACCGAATCTCATGTGGAAACATCTTAAATACAGGTGGTAAAATAACAATTGGGGTTTTGTTCTCCTCAGGAGAATTTGTCACATCCCCTGCATCAGCCCAGACCTGAATCATAGCAGGAGTGTCACTGTCATTTGAAAGAGAAATAGACTGAGCAGCCGAATCTGACGAAAAAATAATTCTCGATTTATTAACATTCACGAATGCATTAGCCGAATAAGTCGTCAACAGAGACATAGCTAAAAAGATACTATTGAAAATCGATAAGTACTTGTAATTGAGCATTAACTGTTCCTGCTGTAACGGTTTGACCATCTATCGCTTCTAAAGAGGCGGTAAAATCACCACTATAACTCTCAACAGATCCTGAAGAAACAAGACTGGTTAGATCTTTAAAACCATACCATCCATATGAGTTACCATTACCATTACCTGAATTTGCAGGCAATAAATTTATAGCTGTCCCATTACTGTCATATATCTTTATTCCTACGCCAGAAGCTACTCCGCTTGTACCATAATTAGTATCAAGTAACCATGTCAATCCGCCACCTGAAGTGACAAGGCCCAAACTCGTGGCCTGACTAACCGCATTCGACTGATTCACTAGAAAACCCATCGCTACATTCGCTGAACTAGAGGTGGATGTACTGGTACTTGAAACTGCACCTTCTTCACATTGTAGACCTATATGGAATGCAGCTTGACTCTTGCCACCATCAGACAAAGAAGAAATGCTAATTGTTGGTAATAGCACAATTGAAGGATAATCAGTGACTGTACAGGCAGAGCCTCGGACATATGTCTGAGTGCCAGATGAATTCCAGTTCCCAGGCCAAACGCCATACCAACCATCATAGCGGCTTGCGTGGTCAAGTCCGGCAGTAAGGTTTTGTGTATCTAACCCAGGCCCACGCATTGTAATATAACCTCTGGGTTGACCACGCGAATCTGTCCATCGAGTATCAGAGTTAGTGTAATGCTCAGTACCATCGATCTTAAAAACCTCATATAGAACATTACTAAATGCACTTGCAGGAACATATATATAAGTACCGTCAGAATACCAACTATCTGATGTCAACTTCCTTTCTTTCCAATAGCGACTGTAATATTCTCCAGTTGATAGATTGGTGAGTCTTACAGCAACATATTTTGCATTATCATAGTACGCACCATCTATTTCTGATGCCGCATATTTCCCAGTATAATCATCATCACCATTTCTCGAATACATCTCATATAAGCTATCGGCATCACTAACATCACATCTGAACAGAACTTGATTACTCGTATAACCTGAACTTGACCCTGACGTTAAAAAGTTTCCCACCGCGCTTGCTAAAAGGGTACCCGAAGGTTGAAAGCTCGAACTGTTACTTAATGTAATGATCGAAGGCAAACCGATCGTCCCAAAATTCGAATCATAAGCGCCAGACCAAGATGAAGCAGTGTAACCAGCTGCTATTGCTGCTGCTGATAGATATGAAGTACTTTCTACCTTGGAGCAATTCGCTAATGCTGGTAAAGAAAATGAAGCAAGTAAAGGAAACAACAATATGTATAATCTTTTCACAAAATCATCCCTTTAAACATTTACTAGTCAACAAAACGATATCTTCATTATCGCGACCAGAAACTGAATAGTTCACGTTGCAATGCTCTTCGTGTTGCCCACGCCAGATAACACGGAGTACACCAGAGGCATCTGGTACACGTGCATAAATTTGGCCACCTTGCCCGACAACACCTACTACGACATTATCCTTATCATAGACCTCAGCACCCATAGGAGGAGAAGACTCTGCATTTGAGTCCAGGTTAATCAACACCGCTTTTCCTTTCAAGGTAGTAAAGTTCACTTTAGCGATGGCTCCACCATAAGGAACTACGCGTTTGCTACCTCCATTTAACTCTGCATCACGGCTCATTTTCAACGTATCTAAACTGACATTGTTTTCCCGGTAAGGAGTTAAGGAAGGCAAAATAGCGTAGCCAAATCGGTCGATGACGGCTCCTTGCCCATTATTTACCACAGCGCCTGAGGCTCCATCAGCGTGAATTAGTGCAAAGGTGTCGCTGGCATAAGGCCCAACAGTTATACCGCCACTATGTAAAACAATGGTTCCAGATGCTCCTAATGTCGCCTGCTTATAGTTGTTACTTTGACCGTAACTGGCACGATAGGCACCGGTAGAGGTATTTTTCTGTAGATTTCCACCAAATGTTGTTGAGTTATTATCAGAACCATCTTTATACTTCTCAGAACCTCCGTAAACAGAATATGAAAGGTCACTCTTCTGACCAGTCGTTCCTGAAAGTGATACCGTTGAAGAATTTGTTTCTTTAGATTGATTATAATTATAGGCCACAGTCGACGTTGTATCCCGCCAATTTAATGGCATAGAAATATTCAAGGAAATTACATTTTCTGTATATTTTTTCTTAGTGCTATCATCATTTGAATCATTAACATTTATATTATATCTACTGTAATCCCAACTAGTTCGCTGTCTGGCCACATTAATACCATAACTCACTTTCTTCCATGTATTATTGTATCCCATCTGCAATTGTGTAATTCGAGATTGATTATTATAATAATCCGCAGTACTTGCACTAAGACTCAACACACCAAAGTCATGCATATTTTGACTTAATGTTGCTGAGAGTCTATTCCGTTGATTTAAGCTATCAGAATAGTAAGTTGTTCCACTTTTCTCTTGTCTCCGCACGCCTAAAACATCCTGAAGATCGCGGAACCCTCTTGTTGAGTAACGATAAGCTGCAAGTGTGAGGTTTGTACCTGAGTTAAACGATTTACTATAATTTATCTCACCTCGCCACCCCTGTTTTCGCTCATCATTTTCAACAGTGGCATCTGAGAATGTAGAATTCAAGCCAAAAGCGCCCACTTCAGTGGCCCACACACCTCCCAATAACCAAGCCTGATAGTTCTCTGCCAAACGAGCTCCTGCTGTAGCGGTAATACTATTGCTCAGGCCATTTTGAAGAATTCCCTCAAAAAATGTATTATTTACACTGTAATATTGCCGTACTTTACCCAACGCGATGGAGTAATGTAAATTCCCTGGTCGAACTGAGTCGGGAACAGAAGCATAAGGTACAGTGAAGGTCGAGGTCTTACCGTTTGCCTCAATAACAGAAACTTCAAGATCTCCCTGATTACGTGTGTTATTCAGATCGTTAATCAAAAATGGACCTGGTGGAACAGTTGTCTCATAAATGGTTTTACCTAATTGTTTGATAACAACACGGGCGTCTGAAGAGGCAATGCCTCGTACTTCTGGAGCATACCCACGTCGACTTTGCGGCCACATCTTTTCATCAGTACTTAGCTTTACTCCATTAAAAGCAAGACTGCCAAAAAGACTACTCTCTGTATAACTATCACCTAACACTACAATGCTATTAATTTGTTCAATGGGTCGTTGCACAAATGTACGTACACTATTATAGTGATAAGCACTGCCACTAATGTTTGAATTTACATAACGTATATTCCCCTGATGTCTTATTTGCCATAACCCAACATTCGTGCCACCAGTTATGCCACTCCATAAGTATTGATACTTATAGCCAGTGCCTACACTCTCAGTCCAGTTATAATTGGTATTGTGTTTAATAAAGAGCGCAGTCGTCCCATCATCCCATTCTGATGGATCGACATAGCCTTTAGGTTTGGTATTTAGTTCGGCTGATGGTATGCTCAGCATCAGTTTTAAATTGGGTTGGTCAAACTGCCAACTCCCACTTTCAACCCATTTCTTTAAAGGTTGACACTCATGGCTATTAGTAACCACAGGTTCTTTTTTTAGTGAAAAAATATTCACTATTTGATAAGGTATGCAGGGTTCTACGTCAGACTGACCCTGCCTGATGAATTCAATTTTTGCTCCATCTTTTAATAATTTACCATTTAGATATACATCAACGAGATATTTTCCCGTTTGAGTAACATTCCCATTAAATTGCTCGAGACCCTGTCCATAAGCAGACCCCTGAAAGAGATCTGGATCAAAAAAATAATCCTCTGAATGCGCCTTACTTAAAATTGCCATTTGAAGAGAAATAAATACAAAGCTGAGCCTGAATCCATTAGAACGTAACTTTAAAATTCTCACTTATCATCGCTCCCTGATCGTTTATCGCAGTAACCGAAGCCTCTTTTTCTCCTGAAATTGAAACGCTCGTTTTCGGCATCCAAACAATACCCTCTGAAAATGGTGCTATCATTTCAGCTGGTATTCTTATTTTTTTATCACCGCCAGGAATGGAGATATTTGTTAGAGAAGCATACCAGGGCTGCGGATTAATGATTTTAATCCCGTTACCTTTAACTTTGTCTCTGATTACTTCAATCTTTATTCCTTTGAGAATGTTCTCAGGTTTTCCTAAAGAAGCTGGCCTGAAAAAAACCTTTACCCGATTACGTAACATAACCAACATTGCGTTACTTTTTCCGCTTGCAGTTACGTTTGATGGTGGTATTTGTAAAGAGTTAAACCAATAAAGTGTTTCCCTGTCAGTTGGAAGTGCTTTTCCTTGATCATAAATAATACGCACTATCTGCCCTGATTTTCCCTGAATCCGGAAAACAGGTGGGGTTGATATCATTGGAACATTATTCTTTTTTTGAGGCTGAGAGTTTATATCACCATTATCAAACCAGGTTTGTACAACATATGGGAAATCATCATTGTTTTTCATCTGCACATCTACCGATTTGGCATCAGAAGGATAAATTATTCGATTGCCAATCATAGTGACGCTTGCCCAGCTAACCACTGGAATTACCGCGACACAAAAAATATATGTGCATAACATTCTATAAATAAAAGACTTCTTCATGATAGATGCCATTGTTCAATAAATAAAACTGCACGACAGAAAAATAACTGTCGTGCAGGTATTATTAATTACTGGTAGGTAACTGCGTATTGCAAGGAAGCAGCGACGGTACCTGAAGTAGCCGCGCCTGTTGCATAATACTGTGCAGTATAGGTAGCAGAAGATGAAGTTTCACCCGCTGCAAGCGTCAAGTCACCACTCGCAGTGTAACCACTGGTCAAATCAATTGCCGCATCAGCCGTATCCAAAATCTGTACTTCGACATTTGATGCAGTACCGGTATTTGAAAGATTACCGTTAGTGCTTACGTTATTGCCTACGAAGACACTTGAGATGGTAGTTGCATTTGCAGAGTCGCCAGTACAGCCTGACACACCAACTTCAAAAGTGGTTTGGCCTGCAGTAGAACCACTAGCTTCGAGATCAGATGTACTAACAGTTGGTAGCAGCACAACTGGAGAAGAAGCGTTACCATTTACAGTTACAGAACAGGTCTCGGCAGCAACTTCTCCCTGGAATGAAATTGTATTATCTGATGCTGCTGATGCATAGTTTACAAAAAGAATGCTGCCCAAAATCAGTGCAACGTGGCTTTTCTTCATTTTAGAAATCATTTTTAATCCTATATAGTGTATCCCAACAAAATAAGATAATTCCTTATATTGTCAGTTTTGTTTGCTTATTAATTGTTTGTCATGAATTAGACATCTGCAACGATGCTAATTTTTCTTGCTTAACATATTGTCTCTTAACAATTTGTTGGCGACATCCATTATTCTACACTTAGCCTAAACAGAAAAGTCCTTCACATTTATTTCAGAATCGATAGTCAAATCATTAAAATATTTCAACTTTAGAGTTGTTACATTTCACAAAAATAAAGATGAAAAACCCAACCACCAGATAACAATCAATGTCATTTGAAAATGAATATTATCTTTGAGTTAAAAGAAATATCATAAATTTCATCCCCCCCCCCCTTGTGCATATAGAATTTCGTTTTCATAGAATTATTTATTTTTATTTTTGAAATTAAGAATTCCTTACCAGGGCGTAAGTAATCCGCATAATCGTGCCATACAATTTTAGAACTCTGCCAGCATTCTCATTCTGACAACGAATGAGTTCGCCATTCGTAAAGCCCATTTTACTGAGCATAAAAGCATCACTGTGATTAAGGCGGACGAACTGTGAAAGATGCCTGCCGTGATACCAGTGTCTACGAAACTACCTGCTGCAACGGGAAATCTAAGTACTGATGTAAGGAAACCTCTGGTATCAGTGACCTGCCCCAGTATTAGATACAACCTTCACTTAGTAATGTCGGTTGTTTTTTCTTCATGTTTCCCGTTTCGCCAGCCTGCAGCAAATTCAGACGGCGTCTGGTAATTCAGCGATGAATGAGGTCTGGACTCGTTATAGTCCTGCCGCCAGTCATTAATGATTTTCCGGGTATGAAGAACATCGCTGACCCCATGCTCATTCAGGCATTCATCCCGAAAGCGACCGTTGAAACTCTCTATAAATCCGTTCTGAGTTGGTTTGCCCGGCTGAATTAAGCGCAACTCAACACCATGTTCAAAAGCCCATTGGTCGAGCGCGCGACAAGTAAATTCCGGCCCCTGATCGGTTCTTATCGTCGCTGGATAGCCACGAAACAGCGCAATGCTGTCCAGAATGCGTGTCACCTGAACACCTGTAATCCCGAATGCCGTGGTGATCGTCAGGCACTCCTTCGTGAAATCATCCACACAGGTCAGGCACTTAATCCGGCGGCCGCTGACAAGTGCATCCATGACAAAATCCATCGGCCATGTCAGGTTCGGTGCATCCGGACGAAGAAGCGCGCCAGCCCCTTATGGCGTCGCCTGCGCTTTACACCCGGGGTTGAGATGATAGATGCGGTATACCCGCTTGTCGTCTAATCAGTCAATATCAGGATCAGATGGAGTCTTTGTCGTCTTCGTAGTCATTTTTTCAATGCTACAACATGTTGCAAGACGTCGTCTTCATTCCTATGTGATTCCCGCAAGGCTTTCACCCTGCAAAGCGAGTCCCGGAATTGAAGTTTAAGACGGCCTCAGTCTGATTTGATTGTGACTTTTCACTTCTTAATTTATAGCTTTAAGCCGTTCAATATAAATAGTCTCTGATTTCCAAATACTTAGCATCAATGTTGTAAGTTTTCTAGCTAGGGCAACAATAACTTTCTTGTAACCCATTCTTTGCCGGAGTTCATTTGCCCATATGGCCAGGCTTGTATCAGTGCCATAACGCGTCAACAGACAGGATGCTGCTTCGTATAGAAGTGTGCGCGTCATTCTGTTGCCCTGTTTTGAAATTCCCCCATTCCTGTCTACCTCACCGGATTGGTACTTTTTTGGCGTTAATCCGAGGAAAGCGCCGACATCACTTACTCGTCTGAAACGCGAAGGATCATCAATTGATGTTTTAAAGCTTAATGCTGTCAGAACACCCACACCTGGAATAGATCGTAATATCTGACAAACAGGATCTTTTCGGGCAAGTTTTTCCAGCATGGAGTTAAATTTTTTTATCTGATCAGAAAGATGTTCCCACGTATCCAGCAACATAATCACTGCGGGTTTAACGGTTTCCAGTGAAGGTGATGACTCAAGTACAGAACGCTCAAACACACTGTTTTTTCCGGGGGGAAGAACAACACCGAATGTTTTCAGGAGCCCGCGGATCTGATTAGTTACGGCAACCCTGAGCTGAACCAGTTTTTCCCGGCTGGTCAGAATGAGTCTTTGCTGATGGCATTCAAGGCTTTTGACATGTACTGGTTTGTACCATCCGGAAAGGACCAGCCGGGCAATACCAAAAGCGTCATTTTGATCGGTTTTGTTCAACTGCATCGACAATGCTGCATGAACATGGCGGGCATGGATGCAATCAATGTCTAAACCAAAACTCTTGAGTGAATGGTAAAGCCAGACGCAAAGTGGTCCTGTTTCCAGACCCACTTTCGAGTTATCAAATCCTTCAGAAAAGAGATAATCGGCGATAACACCGGGATGCGTATCGACGTTAGCCATACGAATTTTATTGCCGTTATGGTCTATAACGCAGATGCTTGTTTTCTTTTGAGAAACATCAAGTCCAACGAAGGTTTTCATGGCAGTCACCTCAAATATCACAGACCGGGATCGTTTTAAGATTACAGCATGTGGTTGACGTGAAGGCCCTCCCGGCGCAGTAGCTGCCAGATGCGTCGGTAGCCAAAGCGGCGACGTTCAAGTGCCAGCGCTGTAATGCGAAGAGACAGTTGCACGTCAGCAGCCGGGCGCTGAGCCGAATAACGGCAGGTTGAAATGGAGAGACCGGCCAGCCTGCAGGCACGGCGTTGCGACAGACCTGTTTTCTCACACATGACTTCCACGGCTTCCCGCTTCTGGTCTGTCTTCAGAACTTTCGACCAAGAGCCACCTGAAGCACCTCCTTATCCAGCATGGCTTCAGCGAGAAGCTTCTTGAGGCAGGCTTTCTCCTCTTCAAGCGACTTGAGCCGCTTCACTTCGGGAACTTCCATGCCGCCAAACTTCTTGCGCCAGGTGTAAAAGGTGGCGTCTGAAATAGCATGCTTGCGGCAGAGTTCCCGGGCCGAAACCCCAGCTTCGGCCTCGCGGAGGATACTGATGATCTGTTCGTCGGAAAATCGCTTCTTCATGGGGATGTCCTCATGTGACTAATGAAGACATTACTAACATCGCGGTGTATTAATCAACGGGGGCAGGTCAGGGGCAGGTCAGAACAAATGAGAAAAAGCTCTCAATAAAAAAGTCCATCCTTAGAAAAGGATAGATACATTGCCAGAAGATATGGGAGATTGCCTCAGCAGCCTGTAGCCTGAAAAGACAAATATTAAGATTTTGTATTTTACTCAGCATGAAATCATGCTGAGTTTATAAACTATTGGTAAGTCACTGCATATTGTAATGACGCCGTAACTGTTCCGGGCGTTGCCTCACCAGTTGCATAATATTGAGCAGCATAGGTTGCACTAGATGCCGTCTCTCCTGCTGCAAGAGTTAAGTCACCACTAGCAGTATAGCCATTACTCAAGTCTATTGCCTGACCAGATATATCCAGGATCTGGACTTCAACATTTGATGCAGTACCAGAATTTCCAAGATTGCCAGTGTTACTTAAATTGTTACCTACAAATACGCTTGAAACAGTGGTTGCATTAACCGAATCACCAGTGCAACCAGATAAACCAACTTCAAAACTTGTCTCACCGGCTGTTGAACCACTTGTCAAGAGTCGAGTCGCAGTGACAGTTGGCAACGGAACAACGGGGGAATTTGCATTACCGTCTATCGTTACCGAGCATGTCTCGGAGGTGAGTTCTCCCTGAAAAGAAATTGAATTATCAGACATAGCTGAAGCGACATTTACGAAAATTAAACTACTGAGCATTAATACAATCTGATTTTTTTTCATCATAAAGTTCATTTTCAATCCTTAGTTATAACACAATCCCTTATGAGGGCTTACCTACATCTACTGTTTTCGTATTTCGCTATATGAGTATACATTCGCTTTTAAACAATAAACATATAGACTAATGAATTCAGAAAAACGTTCTTACTCATTAATTATATTAAACATTCACTACTTATAACACGTTGATATACTGTCTATTCATCGTTACGAGCCCGCAAGTTCCTGTGACTATGTTGATATGTCCCCATCATCGAGATGGTTCAGGCCATTAAGCTCTCTTTGGCCCGGTCATCTAGCTTCGGCCATCCAAGTAATGCGACTGTTGGCTTGGGGGCACTCATGCCCAAAAGTTGTTCCTGTATTCAGAGAGTTTTTAAGGAAATTTTGGTGAAGCTTGCGACACTGAGAATTGTTACCTAATATTTACTTTTATGTCTTTGAAAAAATATAAATATGTAAGTAGATCTTTTAGTCTGCATGTGGAAGCAACTGAAATTAACACTAAAGACACTAATTAGCTATCTGCCCATATATTTCATTAATGGAGCCAATTAAAGCAGTTCCTATGGAATAACCAGGCCGATGTCCGTAGCAGCGTACCTGGCCGAATGAGGAGTTTACATACGAAATATTCAAATTACTCCAGTGGGCAAGCTCGTTCACTAGCTCACTGGAGATATTATAAATATCTTCGGTCATTAATAAAACTTAGAATTTTAGGTTAAATGATAAGTTTTAATACAAAAACTCACTCATTTGTTATGAGGTTTTAGTTAGTTGGCTATGATTCATTGTTTTTATTAATTAGAAATACAATCTCACTTTATAACCTCCCAGGCAATAACAATCCAGAAAGAAAAACAAAACAAAAACACCCCTAAAAATACGTTTGCGCGCAAATAATTCATTTGAACCTCCCGGCACTAGAAATAAAAAATTGATAAACAGAAAATCACATTAAGCCTTAATAGTTAAACACTAGTAAAACAATGACACATATAAAACACGCCTGCCGTTAAATCTTCTATTCCTTTTGATCTAGCGCAATTTTGGATAGTTGAATGATGTTATGTCGATAAAGCTATGACCTCCCTTAGTCATATTTTTTATCTGCATACTCTGAATTGTTAATCTTCACGCACAGTCACTTCAATAATTCCTAAAAAGACATATTTTGATGTTACGGTTGATATTTGTTTAGTGTTTCCACATTATGATTCTCCGGCTGCAGTGAATCCCCCTCAGCGGCGGGGCTAAGCCATTACTCCTGTATCAGTTAATTCAGCTAAAGCGAGTCAGAATATGGCTTTTCTGACTCACCGGGAGGCACCCGGCATTGCAGCACTATTTATCTGTTAAATCGAAGTTTGGGATTGAAATTCTGCGCCAGATTTCCACAATGTGGATGCCTCTGATTCCCAGAGACATTATTTTTGTTTACAGCGTTATGGTGCGTTGATCGCATTTCGCAGTAACAATGCGAGATCTCCACGCAGCGCTATCTCATAGTTAAAACACTGGTATATAGTCTTGCTGCAAACCATCAAAACGAGGAAAGGTTTTTCCCGCCTGGCAGACACACCAGGATATCCGGTCCATGATTTTTATCGTGATCCGGGCCAACAGTTAACACTGACACAGTTGCCAGCACAGGGTGAAAAGGTTTAATTATTATACACAATCTCATAGCAATGATGGGTTCATCTCTATTAAGGAGACTGCGATGATTAAAAAAATTTTTATTGCTATTACTTTTTTTTCAATGACCGGATGTTCAGGCATGGTCGATAAGATAAAAAACACTGAACTTACGAATGTTTCATTTCCCGCCAAACAAACATACACCATCAACTGCCTTGACACTGCCGCAACACGGCGAGACTACTTCCTTGAAAAAGGTGATCATATTGGTGTAGTAGACCGTTATACGCTGAGAAAAGTGGGTGGTAAACCGACAGTCACATTAGACGTTCAGGGGATGAGCAATTCTACCACTATCACCATCATGTATGACCAACGGGATCAAAACACCGCGAATGATGTTGAAGGAATTCTCGGATACTGTAAAAAATACATTGGATAAATCAGTCTCATTTGAGACTGGAAAATTAAACTCGCCCCAGCTTTGTGGAATTCCTGGCAATGTAGCAGGATAATAAAATGGGTATGTATCCGATGCATCTTGCCGTTTACTGGAGTGGATATCCTTCGCTTCCACTCCTTTTTCTTCGAGTCATCTTCATCACCGATTCTCATTCTAAGTCTCAGCGCCGGATTACAACCTCCAGCCAGCATACCATTCTTCGGAGAGGTTGAGCTGGATGTCTCGTCAAAATTATGTGGTGATTAGCCGTGAAGCATTTACTACTTAAGTATTCTCTTCAGTAAACGCTTACCGGGACACAGAAATTCAGAATAAAAACCTGAACTGCCTAACTCCTTTGGCTTGCTAATGCAAAAGTCCAATAATTTTGTTGAGGAAAAATCTTAATTTTAATGAATTGATAACCATAAAATCCTTTTTTAAAAAGAAACATCGGCAAAAAATTGATCCATATGACTATTTTGTTTTTATTTTTGTGCTAAACGCAAACCCAGGCTACATTAATACACGTCAACCGCTTCTAAACAAAAGTTGTAACTTTCTTACAAGCATTTAATTTTCATCATAATATAACCTTATCGAAATCATAATGTTAAGCTTACTGTTTCAAGGTGATGGAATGAAGATAAAACTACTGCCGCATCTCATACTAATGTTTCCAGTGGTGGGCTGGAGCGAGCCACAGACACCGACTGCTCCAATCGGTAAAAATATACTCGCCATTACTGAAAACTACATTAACCGCCAGTTAACAGGTGATTCAACTACCACCCCAACTTCGGCACAGGTATCAGCTTACGATACTGTCGTCTACATAGACTCATTATCGAGCGGAGCGACACCAAGATTATTATCCGGAGAAGGCTCGGACAAATATACCGATTTCGATTTATACGGCCTTAATGGCTTCTACCTTGGCAATGGATTTGCCTCAAATGCAATTAACAATGGACAGACCGGTGCTCCAGGTGATTTGACTTCTGTTTATAACTTTGGCGACTATCTCTATTATCTCGCCTCCGGCTCATCATTCTATCGGTGGGAAAATGATATACCGTTGCTTTCCGGGAAAGGGCGGATCCTCTGGGTCGGTGCCGGTGCCAGTACCGGGGACGTGGTTAATGATGCCGGTATGGTGATGAATTCTGAGACCACGGCCCTGACATTCAGCGGTGACGTTGCCAGTTTCAGCAACCTCGGAACGGTTACGGCCACCAATACGGCACTCGAAATCACTGATACAGGTACCGTCGGTTCCGTTAACAACAGCGGAACCCTTACCGCCCAAAATGCCATCGAGAATGCGGGCACTGTCAGCGGTGCCGTAACGAATGCGGGCACCATTACCGGCAATATCAACAACACAGGAACAATCGGTGAGGGTATCGCGAACAGTGGCACACTCAACGGTGATATCAACAACACCGGTACCATCAGCGGCGGTATCCTGAACTATGGCATCATTAACGGAAATGTCGCGCTGGGCGATGCGGCAATGACCCTGGCAGGCAGTGCAGCGTCCGTCTCCGGCACCATTACCGGCAGCGACACTTCGTCTGTCAGCATCGGCACGACCAGTGATGCTACCGCGTACACCACAGCCAGTGCGGCCACCGTCGGCAGCATAAGTGTGGCGACGGGCAGTACGCTCACCCTGGCGGATAACACGCACTGGACGGCCACCGACACTGCTGCCGATGCCATCA
Source organism: Pantoea sp. X-Soil-TKNS-1211 (assembly GCF_059730495.1). Taxonomy (NCBI): domain Bacteria; kingdom Pseudomonadati; phylum Pseudomonadota; class Gammaproteobacteria; order Enterobacterales; family Erwiniaceae; genus Pantoea; species Pantoea sp. X-Soil-TKNS-1211. Next base: position 201,255 of record NZ_AP035956.1, on the reverse strand, counting down.
GTAATAGTGGCAGCCTTATACTGAGCAATGGCTCGGTACTGAATGGCAACCTGACCAATACCGGGACGGTCTCACTCAGTGATGAGAGCAATACCTCTTCAACTTTAAACGGTAGCCTGGTCAACAGCGGCACACTGGTGCTAAACCCGACAGACACCAGCGCGGGCAATACGCTGACCATTAACGGCGATTACACCGGTACGGCTGGCAGTTCTGTGTCGCTTGGCTCGGTGCTGGCCGGGGATGACTCGCTGACCGACCGCCTGGTGATTACCGGCGATACCAGCGGCAGCAGCACACTGTACGTGACCAACGAAAACGGATCAGGCGCGCAGACGCTGGAAGGCATTCAGCTGATTGAAGTGGACGGTACGTCCGGTGCTGACTTCACGTTAGGCAACCGCGTGGTTGCCGGTGCCTATGACTACAGCCTGCAGAAGGGAAACACCTCCGGCACCGACACATCAGGTTGGTATCTTACTTCGTATCTGACCGACGGAGACAGTTCCGGCACAGATACCGTCCGGGCCGTGCGTCCTGAGACGGGCAGTTACACCGCCAACCTCCAGGCAGCCAGCACGATGTTTGCAATGAGCCTGCACGACCGCGCCGGAGAAACGCAATACGTTGACCCGCTGACAGGCAACACAGAAACCAGCAGCCTGTGGCTGCGACAACTCGGGGGACGTAATAAGGCTTCACTGTCTGACGGACAGAATAAAACCACGGCCAACCGCTATGTCGTTCAGCTGGGTGGTGATGTCTGGCAGTCGCAGGGGAATGCAGGAAAACTCCGCCTGGGCGTGATGGGCGGCTACGCCGATCAGAACAGTAAAACGCGAAATTCACTGACCGGCTACCGCTCTGAAGGCTCAGTGGACGGCTACAGTGCAGGTCTGTACGCGACCTGGTATCAGGATCCTGAAGCGAAAGGTGGCCTGTATGTCGACAGCTGGCTGCAATATGCGTGGTTCGACAACGAAGTGAAAGGACAGGATCTTTCACCGGAAACCTATAACAGCAAAGGGCTGATGGCGTCGGCAGAGACCGGCTACGACTGGCAGGTGTCAGGGTGGACGACAGAAAGCGGCCTCGAAAACACCTTATGGCTCCAGCCACATGGACAGATTATCTGGAGTGGTATCAAAGCGGACGACCACATGGAAAGCAACGGTACGCAGGTGCAGTCCTCCGGCCAGGATAACGTGACGCTTAAGCTTGGCATGCGCACCTACCTCAACGGGAAAAGTGCACTGGATAAGGATACTGGGCGGGAGTTCCAGCCCTTTATTGAAGCCAACTGGATTTATAACACGAAGCAGTACGGTGCCTCACTCGGGGGTACAGAAGATAACGTGACCGGGGCGCGTAACGCCGGAGAGCTGAAAGCCGGGCTGGAAGGGAAAGTATCTCAGGCAATGACCGTCTGGACCAGCGTGGCTCAGGTGATGGGCGGTAAAGGTTACAGCGATACGGAAGGGATGCTGGGACTGCGTTACCAGTTCTGACGGTAATATAACCTGAACTGCCGGTCCTGCAGCGAGCGGTTCAGGTTTTTGGTACTGTTTCTGCAGGATACCCCGGAAAAACAAGGGAAACACCATGAAAAAATACGCATTTTTTACGATTTTCGCCGCAGCAGCGTTACTGACCGGCTGTTCCAGTGATTACGTTATTCAGACCCGCAGCGGGGATATGATTGTTACGAAAGGCAAACCCGAAACCGACAAAGCTACCGGCCTTGTGACATACAAGGATGCAGGCGGGAATAAGCACGAAATCAACCGTGACCAGATACAACAGATGGTCGAAAAATAGAGTTCTGTTAGCCGAAAATCACGGTAAAAACGGAAAATGCCTGGCTCCCCCTTTCCCTGAAGGAAAGGGGGCTTAGAAATCTGCATAAGTCGTTTTTTGTCCCTTCCGGCAGTTAAGACACTGAATAAAAGCAGGGTAGAAACTGTTATCAGGCCACCAATAATAACGCTGACATCGCGCAGGTTCTCCGAGTTGAATCACCAGCCAGCACCGCCTTACCGTTCCTGACAACCCAGAGAGACCCTGATGGACATCATTTTCTTTAACCACACCCGCATCCTTGTGCCAGCGATTGCCGTTCTAATGCTGATACTGAGCCTGGCAGTTGCATTCTGGGGACAGATATTCAATACGGATGCGAAGTTCTGGCGTAACCTGCTGGCAGAGCATATACGGAATAACACCGAAACAGAGAATACGAAGGCCGATAATATGGAATGTATTTATGCTGATGCCGCCCGCAGCTGTACTCTGAATGCCACAGTATGCTACATCAGCGCAGCACTGATGCCGCTGGCGGCGACTGGTTTTGTCAGCATGATGATGTCCGCGCTTATCTGAAAAGGGTAATGATATCCATTTGACATTACTAATACACAATTGAAAAAATGACAAGTACGCCGCCTGGCGGCGTTAAAATATTTAATCTCATTTGAGAATGTCAGACAAATAGCTTCCCACATCGCTATCAGAGTTACTGCACCCGCTATTTTATTTATTTGCATTTGGTATTCAGGCCACATTACCGGGCCAATAGCAGTTCTGTTTTCCTGACTGGAGGTTAAAGTCTAAAAAAAACGCCCAAAGAACAGGGCGTTATCGAGAATCGATTAAATATGAAAATGAAGGTTAAAGATTGTATGGGAAGTAAGTTATGCACTAACTCACGGAAGAAATTCTGACACAGTTCACTTAAACACATAATCAATACCATAGACAAAAAATCCTATTTTTATTCATGGTTGATATATCAACTACGGACAGAAGACCTCTTCCACATTAAAACGTTTAAAAACAGCTTAAAATATGGTCCATTTTGGCTATATTTGTAATATATATAAGGTGCAGCACAGCATGCTGTGAATCTTGCGAAAAATTAAAAGAATGTAACGTCAAATTAGAACACGCACACCTTTTATAAAAACACCCACCAGTAGTTCATTTATCGATATTAATTAACTCACTAAAAGTAGCGGCGAGTCGAGGACTGATGAATGAATTTACCGTTCTACACGATGCATACAATAATTTTCTTTCAAGAAAACTTAATATCGGAACGATTCGAATCCGATAGTTACCATAAATAACAGACGATCAGTAATTTGTGATGTTTGCAGTGGAGTGAAACACTACATATTCCCTTACTGAAAATAATTTGCATGGAAAGTATAATCAATCTGTAATGCCAACTTAAAGAAGATAAAAGAATTTGGTGCGAGTAGTTTATTTGTGTATTCTATCGCAAGATTCAAGTATTATTTTTCGACTAACTTCAAAAGAGAGCATTAAACAACAAGTTAAATATGTAAGTGTTTTTTTGACTATATGTATATACTATTGCATAGTAATTGAAAGAGGACAAAGAAAGTTTGGGGTTTATGTTGCATTAAAATACACCCCTTTAGTGAATTATATGTATTTATACTATTCCTTTTAAAAATCATAACTTATTGAAATTAGGCTAATTGCAGTTTCTTTATTAACAAGGAGTGATGATATGATGTTTCAAGTCATAGAGAGTTTAGCCTGTTCATCAACTGGAAGTTTCTTTACAATAATGCTTTCAGATAGGGATGAGTTTATGATTGTCTGGAGTACGAATCATCATATACTAATGATGTGTGATGAAGTACACATTCTGGATTTTATGGCATTAAACATCAGGAATGGAGAATTTCTGGATATTCTGAAGATACACCCTTTTCGGCCAGAAGTCTGGGGGGAAATTCACAAAGAGTGCGAGTGCCCAGGGCGCGGGCATAAAAATAGCATTTGCCTCTCTAACAAAAGGTGTCTGTTCAAAGATTGCCCCTACGGATTACAGAAAATATAGTTTTATTGTCACTCTTTTGCTTTCGGGCGATACGGCGAGGGTATTCGCGAGATACTATGTATCAGCACTACTGTCATAACGCCGCATTACGTTATCTGAAAATTATCAATCCGCCGCCCAGCCATTTTTTGTATTATCTGTGCGGCGGAATGAAGTTTCCGGCTTAAAATAAGATAGCGCCTACTGATGTGTGAGAAATATCTTATTAATACCGGCGATTTGATGGTTATTTTTCGTGAAAATATAAATTTCGTTTCCTTCTGCGGCATATCGATTATCATAATCCCGTTTTATGTAAAGCTGTTAATCATTAACGAGTAATAGAAGGAACTATGGATGTTGAGAAAAAATGTTGCTGAATTCTTTGGTACGTTCTGGTTGGTATTTGGTGGTTGCGGGAGTGCTGTGTTAGCTGCGGCCTATCCCCAGCTTGGTATCGGGTTCTCTGGGGTAGCACTCGCCTTCGGCCTGACAGTTTTAACAATGGCATTTGCTGTTGGTCATATATCTGGCGCTCATTTTAACCCGGCTGTAACACTGGGATTGTGGGCTGGTGGCAGAATTTCGTTCAAAGTTGTTATCCCTTACATCATTTCTCAGGTTATTGGTGGAATAGCTGCTGGAGGTGTTCTGTATCTGATAGCAAGTGGAAAGTCTGATTTCGATGTGACAGTCAGTGGTTTTGCATCGAATGGGTTTGGTGACCATTCTCCTGGAGGGTATTCTCTTCAGGCTGCCATTATTATTGAGCTGGTCCTGACAGCATTTTTCCTGATTGTTATACATGGAGCTACTGATAAACGAGCCCCGACTGGCTTCGCACCGATTGCTATTGGTCTGTCGCTAACACTTATTCATCTTATCAGTATTCCGGTAACTAACACATCTGTGAATCCGGCGCGAAGCACTGCTGTTGCCATTTATCAGGGAACCTGGGCTTTGCAGCAGCTCTGGGTATTCTGGGCTGTTCCACTGGCTGGAGGCGTTATTGGTGGGTTGATTTATCGCTTCCTTTTTCAGAGTAAAGACTAACATCTGAACAGTCAGAATATGTTAAAAGCCCGCCAATGTGCGGGTTTTAACGTTTCTGAACCCGTGTTTTGTTAAAATAACCAGGATCATTCCAAGATTGGTAACTTTACCTCTGAAAATTATGTTTTTACGAATTGGCCCTTATATGGGCGCTGAGGTGAATCCCCCTAAACAACGGGGCTATCAATGTAAGGCGAGCAGTTCAGGTTGCTAACTTGCCTTAACTAGCGAGAGGCACCCGACACTGCAGTAGTTGATACCAGAGAATATAAACCAACATATCTTCTCATATGACATTGTTTTTATGTCATTTAAAGTGCGTAAGTTGACATTAATCAAATATTGAAAGTCACATTAATTTAATATCACAGGCGTGTTAAACGCGAATTTGACACGCTTTAATCGTTAAGCCTTATGCCTGTCATTATTAAAAATAGCTATATACTCTTAACCTGCGAAAGCAGGTTTTTTTTACGCCTCAGATCAATAATTGCTTAACCAATTGTACGGGTTTCTCGTACTGCGATTCACCCCCCCAGTTGCTTCTTCCCTCCGGGGCTTTTAAACCACTCCGGGCCATGCCGTAGACGGAGATGCGCTGCAGGCACAAAAGTACCGACCGCGTGGCCAGTCATGACTGAAACGTTGACCACCGGCATCGATACGCTGGTGCTGAGTGGTAGAGGGGTGGCGCTATTTTGGAAATCCCTCATTGGCGAGATCTCTTCCTGCGTCACTAATAATCGCGCCAGTAGTGACATCATCTCCGGCTACAAAGTGCAGGTCTTGCCTGATCTCGCTGCCACGTGAAGGGCGTGCAGGGTAAAACAGGTCGCTAGAGAAGAAGAAATGAAGTGAGTCGGATTATTGGAATACTGAATTATGAAGAGGGCGATCGGGAAAAGCCTTACCTCACCATGCTGCGTTGCCCCACGGCGGCGGCTGGTATCAGCACCGCCGAAAGTTTAGTGATGGCCGCGCTATGTTTATGCGTCTCTGTCGTCATCGGCCACACATGTCTAATGTATGGTTCTGCCGCGCTATGCAGCCACTTTTTCTTGCAGTCATGCTATCCCGTTGCTGGTCCGACGGCGAGCAGCGAACTTTAATAAGGTAATTATTGTACTGGAGATTAATACGGTTATTTATTCTGAAAAAATGAAAGCGAGAAGTTATCTTGCAAAAAATTGACACGCATTAAGGAACCTATAGTTTGTGACTTTTATGTATTTATGGAAAAGCTTATGAGCGTTTATAGTGCTGATGGTTTTATATAGAAAATCAACTAATGGAAGGTTATATGAAATATTGTCGTCTGATTTTTGGTATTACATTGTTCGTAAGTGGAGTGTCATTGAGTTATGCCTCTCTTCCTCACTGGAACTATGAGGGCAAAGCTGGGCCGCAGCACTGGGGGGATTTAGGCAGTGAATATAAAGAATGTCACAATGGCAAGTTTCAGTCACCTATAGACATCAGAAATGCCGTTAAGGGAGGTCTTCCTCCTCTTAAAATTGATTTTCACACTGCTCCAGAATCCATAATAAATAACGGGCATACTTTGCAGGTCAACGTAACAGATCAGGACGATTTCATTATTGACGGTGAGAAATTTGAGCTTAAACAGTTTCACTTTCACACACCTAGTGAAAATATGGTTGAAGGAAAAAGTTTTCCACTGGAGGCACATTTCGTACATAGTAACAAAACTGGCGACGTGGCTGTCATAGCTGTTATGTTTACAGTAGGGAAAGAGAACTCAGTAATAAGCTCTATTCTTTCTGATTTACCCAAAAAAATTAACCAGGAAGTAAAAGTAAAGAATGAAATAGATTTAAGCCCTCTATTCCCACAGGATAAGCATTACTATCGATATAGCGGTTCACTGACCACACCTCCCTGTAGCGAAGGATTACGCTGGATAGTGATGAAGAACACTGTCGAGTTATCTCAGGCACAGCTTGAAAAAATTCAGCAAGCACTTAGGACAAGTAACAACAGACCTCTACAGCCATTAAACGGAAGGGTTATAGTTGAATAAGTTAAGCTGACATTGAAATAAGTCCCTCTGTGATTTTGGAGGGGCTATTTCATTATCTAAATACTGTCAGAGTCAATTTCCACCCGGCCATCATCACGATCAATTTCACCAACCACTCTTACCCTTCCCGTGATTTTCCCTTCAAGCAACTAGCTAGTGTTAAATGATTCATAGAGTATGAGTAATTTTTCATTTATAAAAACAGTGTTAAAACATATCATTATAGCCATTTGATTGTGATTATTTTACGAATGTTCCGTGCTTGTATGTTTTAAGATAACGCAGTTCCGGGAATAGGAAATTAATCTGTAAAACCACTTTAAATTTTGTTTTTAGAGATATAGTTTCTGGTCACAAGGGAAATTAAAGGCAGAGAGAAGGAAATGTTTCGACGGTCAGTATGGATTTTAATGGTGCTTTTCTGCACTTTATTCTGGATAACCGCAATAACAATAATTAAAACCGGTTAATTACCGGCTTTAATTATCGAACACAAAAGAACGTGCTGATTTTAAATGAATGTGAATTGGCTTTTGATGGCTTTTATGAGTCTGATATAACTCCTCGTTATTTTTATCATTAAAATTTAAGCTGCCACAGGATTGAGTATTTTGTCTTTCAATTACTCGATCGGTGGCTAGTGCCTATAAAATCATGAAGAGATAATTTAAAACAATAACACAAAATAAACCTACAACAGAGTTAATCAACTCCAATAACCCCCAAGTTTTAAATGTATCTTTCATTGATATTCCAAATGTCTCTTTGAAAAGTAGAAAGCCACCATCATACATTAAAGTAATAGTATTACTACCGCATGCTACCGCAAGTACCATCATTGCAGGGTTCAAATCGAAGGCATCAATCATTGGAGCTACAATACCAGCGGATGTAATTGCAGCTACAGCACCCTGGCCAGTGAGAATACGTATTACAGCCGTTATAAGCCATGCAATTAAAAATGGGGATATGTCTAACTTGCTCATTAGTAAGGCAATGCTATCGCCAACGTTTGAATCAACAATTACTTGTTTTAATATGCCGCCTGCACTAATTACAAAGAGTACATTCGCAATTCGTGAAATTGAGTCAGAAACATCTGCAGTGATCTTTTCAAAAGTTAATTTTCTTTTTACTCCCAGAAGCCAAATTGCAGCAATAGTTGCCAAAAGCATACTAATTTCTGCACTACCAATAAAACTAAATAATTTATAAAAAAATGACTCTTCTGGACTGACCGTCTTAATTATTGAAGCTAGAATCATGAGTACTGCAGGTATAAGAGGGATTGCTATGCTTGTTTTAAAAGAAGGAAGGAATTCAAAGTTTACGTCTGGAGATAATTTAATCATTGAATTAAGCTGAATATCCTTAATTCCTGGCAAAAATTTTGGTAGAAGGATGCCTGCGCACAGCAATGAGGGTATAAGTATGAGAGCCCCATAAACATACACTTGCACAATACTTGCGTTAAAAGCAGTGATGAGAGCTACCGGTCCCGGTTGAGGAGGGAAAATGCTATGTCCCATCGTGGCTCCTACTACAACCGGTATTACCAGTTTCATATAAGGAATATTTGATTTTTTTGCAATACTTAATACCAATGGAGTTGCAATAAGGAAAGCAACTTCATAAAACATTGCCATGCCGAAGATCACCCCGATAAGGAGCAATCCGAAAGGTAAGTATTTTTGTCCGCAATACCTTAAAACAGTTTCGGCAATAACATGACTGGCGCCAGATTCACTCATGAATTTTCCGATTACAGCTCCAAATATTATAATTAGCGCAAGATGCCCCATTATGCTCCCGAGTCCGTTTTGAACTAGCGGGACAACTTTATCAATAGGTATTCCGACCATTACAGCAACAAAAATTCCAGCAATAAGCAAAGAAAAAATGTTGTGAAATTTAAATTTTTGATTGAGTAGTATCAATAATCCAATACCCAGCAACACCCATATCAAAGAGAGTGATTCTGCCATATTAAAATCCTTATCAAGATGAGTTGGCCTTCTACCATACCAGCAAGCATCTTTTTTTTTATGCGTTAGTTCACACTTCATAATCGTGTTGAAAAATATCCATATTCTCTCTGCTGAGTAGATTCATATGACAAAGGATGTTAGTGCGATTGTAAATCCACTTTTGTTTGATTTAGTGACTTAATGGTCAGATAAGGTGGATAATTCAGTTTTATTATCAGGCCAGGCGGAATTCCTCACGCAGTATCATTTTTCTTTCATCTGTGCCAATGCCTTACTCGTTACTTTTCATTTCCTCCAGCCTGCGCCAGGTCAGCTCGAACTCACCCGCCAGTCTCTTCTATCTTTTTTAATAAAAATCCACATTATTTGTTAGGAAATCGTTAACATCATGACTGATTGGAACTCAGTACATTGATTTTCAATAAAAAAACATCAACCCCGAAGAGTTCTTTCGGTAAAAATTGATTTTTATCAAATTGAAAGCGATTTTTTTAAACTTGATTGGGTCACGTTACATAACAAATCTCTATACATACCATCATTAATTATGATAAATGAAACATTTCACAATCAAAGAACGATCATTTATTTAAACAAAACACCTTTAGCATAATGACTTCATTACTTTAACACATACAATTGTTATCATATGACACCATTTATTGAATAAATGTAAACTCGATGCTGAATCAGTTAATTCCCATTGTGTATAATCACTGCACTTGATGAGCGGGGTTTAGCAATGGGGTATTCAGAGGGTGAATTTTTGCAGCGTAGGCGCTACGAGATAAAATTAGCGAATTTAGAATCATTGCAACAATGTAGATTATCATATTGGAGTGTGGAGGTGGAATGTTATCAAGGCATGTAATTAAAAATTTCCTTGATGTCAGTAAGTGGACGTTATTTTCAATAGCTATTTTTTCTTCAGTCATCAACGTGCTGATGCTTGCTCCATCAATTTATATGCTTCAGGTTTATGACCGTGCCTTGACCTCAGGGAATACTAACACATTGCTGATGTTGACTGTACTTGTTCTGGCTATGTTCGCTATCATGGCTCTACTGGAATATAGCCGAAGCATGATCGTAATTAGAGTAGGAAATCAATTTGATAATGCGTTGTCAGGAAAAATTTTCACAGCAGCCTGCAATAAAAACCTGGCAAAAAATGGTGGCGATGCATCTCAGACACTCAATGACCTGACAAGCCTACGACAGTTTATTACCGGACCAGCATTGTTTTCATTTTTTGATGCACTATGGTTTCCATTATATATTTTGGTTATTTTTTTATTTAACTTCTGGATGGGTGTATTTGCACTTGGCGGCGTACTCTTACTCATTGCCCTCGCGTTAATCAATAATAAACTGACTCATAAACTGCTTAGCCAGGCCAACCATCTTTCGATTATATCCAATCATCAAGCGCACAGTAGCTTACAACATGCAGAAATCATCGTATCAATGGGAATGCTGGATAATCTCAGAACGCGATGGAATCGCATGCATCAGTCGTTTCTGTTTCATCAAAGCAAGGCCAGCGAACATGCCTCTTTGATGGTGGCAATCACTAAATATTGTCGTATGGCGCTGCAATCCTTGATTCTCGGCCTGGGTTGTTGGTTGGCCATCCGCGGTGATATCTCCCCAGGGATGATGATCGCAGGTTCCATACTACTGGGGCGCGTATTATCACCGGTTGAACAGTTAATTGGTGTTGCACGTAACTTCCGGTCTGCCAGATTGTCCTGGAACCGAATAACCCGTTTATTAGTCGATTTTCCAGCCCCAACCCTTGGTCTGTCTTTACCCCCCCCACAAGGACGATTAACTGTAGAAAACATCACGCTCACGCCCCCTAATAATGATGAGCACATTATCCTTGAGCATATCTCCTTTTCTGTTAATCCGGGGGAAGTGCTCGGTATTGTGGGTGCGAGCGCCTCGGGGAAATCCTCCCTTGCTCGTGCCCTTACGGGGATTTGGCTCCCAATTAAGGGGTCGGTCAGACTGGATGATGCCGAACTTTTCCTGTGGCATAAGCAATCTTCCGGACCTGGCATCGGTTATCTTCCACAGGAGGTGATCTTTTTTTCGGGGAGCATTGCTGAAAATATTGCACGCTTTAGCGAGATCGATGAAAAACAGGTGATTGGCGCTGCCGAAATGGCCGGTGTACATCAAATGATCCTTCGATTTCCTGAAGGCTATAACACCATTATTGGTGAACAAGGTATCGGCCTGTCTGGCGGACAAAAGCAACGTATTGCTTTGGCCAGGGCACTGTATGGCGATCCTGCTCTCATTATACTTGATGAACCGAATGCTAGTTTGGATGACGCTGGAGAAAAATCACTTCATAAAGCATTGGAACAACTGAAAGTGCGTAATAAAAGTGTGGTGGTTATTTCGCACCGCCCAGGCATTGTGCCTTTGACTACGCATCTGATGCTGTTGAGTGATGGCAAAATCCGCGCGCATGGTCCTACATCACAGGTTTTACAACAACTCACTCCTCACGGAAAAGAAATTTCAAGGGGGGAGTGTGTCGCATCATAGTTACCTCGAATTACCAGAAAACGAATCGTCCACGGTCAACCAGCATCATTATATATTTTTCGGTTGGCTCGTATTGCTGGCAGGCGCAGGGAGTTTTTTTCTTTGGGCAACTTTTGCTCCCCTGGAGAAAGGCGTTGTCGCACCCGGAACTGTCATGGTTGAAGGATATCGTAAAGTAATTCAGGCACCTGTCAGTGGTGTCATCACGTTAATTTCCGCCAGAGAGGGGATGCAGGTCCAGGAAGGAGAGACTCTTGCCATTCTCAGCCAGACCCCGATGTTGGCCCAGCTAAATGCAATTCGTCTTATGTATGTTACCTCTATTCTGACAAAACAACGCTTAGAGGCTGAACGTATAGGGCTTGACACAATAACATTACCTGAGTTGCCAGAATCATTGATTCCAAAAGTGGAACTGGATCGCATTTTACAACAGCAGACCATGCTGATGCATGCCCGGCAGAGTGCTTTAAAAGAAGATATGGATGGCTTACAACAATCCATCCATGGAATCAATCAACAGGTTAATTTCCTTATTCAGTCGAACAGGAATAAAACCAAAAGTATGTCATGGCTGGCTCAACAACTGAAAAATCTTCAACCATTGATGAGTGAGGGATACTATCCACACAACCGCTATCTGGATTCAGAACAGCAGCAATCTTCCCTTGCTGCTGATATTAACGAAACCGAAGGGCGTATAGCACAACTGAAAAGTCAGATGGAGGAGATTAATCTTCGAATCCGACAACACCGCGCTGAATATGACAAAGATGTCGAAACTCAGTTGGACCAGATCCATCTTAAAATTAGCGAGAGCCGTAAGCAATTATCTCTGATAGAGTTTGAGCTTGCTCAGACCACAATTAAAGCACCCCACGATGGTGTGATCCTCGGGCTTAATCTCACTACCGATGGTGCAGTTGTCTCTCAGGGCGAACAATTAATGGAACTTGTGCCCCAAAATGCAACGCTAATTATAGACGCACATCTGGATGTGAATATGCGGGATCAGGTTCATAATGACCTGCCCGTCACTTTGATGTTTACAGCTTTTCATCACCAGCGAACCCCGAGAATTCCTGGAAAAGTTATCCTTGTTTCTGCAGACCGCCAAACTGACCAGATAACACATAAGCCTTATTATAAAGTTCAGGTGGCGGTGACACCTGAAGGAATGAAAATGTTGAGTGATGAAGAGGTAAAACCAGGCATGTCAGCTGAAGTATTTATAAAAACAGGTGAACGGACACTGTTGAGTTATTTAATCAGACCGATCAAAGATCGTCTGTCACGTTCATTTATTGAGGAATAGTCGTGTTTTCAGGAAGAGAGTTAATGATATGGCTGAGTATCATGATCGCTTTAATTTTACCCGTTAATGTGAATGCTTTAACATTATCTCAGGCATGGTTTATGGCGATGGATAATGATCCTCAATATCTTGCTGCGGTAAAAGAGAAACTGGCAGGTCAGGAATATATTGCAATTGGTCGGGCAGGATTACTGCCGAAAGTCTCAACGAGTTATCAGCGCACACCGCATAACAGGCAGAAGCAACAATATCGTCAAACTAATTATTATGGACAGAAAACCGATGTGACTACCCATCAGAATTATGACAGTTATTCTGCTTCGATTACATTGGTACAACCTTTATTTGATTACGAGGCATATTCCCGCTACCGCATTGGTATATTGCAAAAATTACAAGCGGATGAGCGTTATCGCAGTGAACTTTTGAGCCTGCAAACACGTTTAGTTGACGCTTGGCTTACGTTAACTCAAGCACAGCAACGACTTGAATTTTCCACATTTCGTAAGACAACTTTGCAAGCCCTGCGGACGCTCAATGAAAAGCGTTTTACAGCGGGAGACGGGATTGTAACAGATATTGTCGAGACCGATGCTGCACTGAGTATGGCTATCGCTGATGAGCAGGAAGCTATTGATGACCAGGAGACCGCTCGCGATAATTTGGCTTCGTTGATTGGTCTGAATGTGTCACAACTGCAAGGAATTCCGATCCTTACTGATAAACCGCTTTTGTTGCCGTTAGCATCAACTGACTATGGTTACTGGCTTAAAAAAGCGTATGCACATAACCCGGATATGATCACAGCCCGCCAGGAAGTGGAAACTAAACGTCGCGAGATAGAAGTCAATCGTGCCGGGTTTCTGCCTCGTATCCAGCTCTATGCTATGCACTCAGAAAATGATTCGAGCAGTGATAATACTGTCAACCAGAAATATCGCACCAACAGTATCGGTGTTCGTTTAAGTATGGATCTCTATTCAGGTGGTGCCGACTCAGCACATCTTCGTCAATCAACGGCAAAATATGAGCAGGCACAATATAAACAAGATGAACAATATATAAAAACCTCAAATGAAATAAAGAAGTTATTAAATAAATGCCGTAACGCGCCAAGTAAAATAAATGCGTATTCTCATGCTGTTGAGGCTACACTTAAACAGGTTGAAGCGACTCGGAAAAGTATTGTTGCGGGACAAAAACAAAACAGTGATCTGCTTAACGCAGAGAAAGATTTATATAAAAGCAGGCTTGAGCTTTCTGAAGAGAAAAATGCGCATATAAAGGCATGGTTTGGATTGCTCTCACAATCCGGTGAAATAACCTATAGTGATTTAGCGGTGATAGATAGCTATTTCTCCGGGTAATTCAATAATGCAAAATGAAGGAGTTATTATGTCGGTTTTTTCATATAAGGGCGAGAACGACGCACAGTTAATTAAAGATGCACTTACTATTGATAGTATAAACTTTGGAGCGGTTACAGATAGTAACTATAGTTTCTCCGGCGATGATGGCTGGAAAATACTCGATGGTTCAACGTTAAATTACGATGGTAGCAGCAATCCATACGGAGCATTTTATGGTGAGTCTCTATTATTCAGTAGTGCAGAATGTAGTGTCCTGGGTAAATACGATGAACAGGGTCATCTGACAAACATTGGGGTTAGCTTCTGGGGAACGGGAACATATGCTGGTGCATCTGATGATTTGACTAATACTCTACTGGATGGAGTCAGCGATGTGTTATCGGCATTTGTAGATGGATATGCAGATAACTACATTCTGAATGCTTACAGCAAATTGATGTCATCCGTTGCGACGCTCGCACAAGCTAATGGATTAAACGGCAGTGATATTATTTTCAGCGGGCACAGCCTTGGCGGCCTGGCTGTAAACAGTATGGCTACCCTCGCTTCTGAGGGAGCCTGGGATGGCTTCTTCCAAGATTCCAGTTACGTTGCGTTTGCCTCACCCACCCAAAATCAGGCGAGTGATTCTGTCTTAAACATTGGTTATGAAAACGATCCGGTGTTCAGGGTTCTTGAAGGCCACAGCTTGTCACTTGAAAGTTTTTTTAATCACGATTCGCCACTTGAGACCTGTACAAATAACATCGTTACCTTCAATGATTATTACGCAGGCTTGACCGGTGAGTGCAGCCTTATGTCCCTGCTGAATCCATCAGCCTGGGCTGCACACAATGGAAATGGTTATTATGATGGTGTCATGCGTATCATTAGCTCTGAGGCCTATGACTTTACCAATCAAAACTCCAATATCATTGTCTCTAACCTCTCCGAAGAGAATCGGTCGACCACATGGGTTTCAGATTTAAATAAATCCATTGATCATACGGGTTCTACTTTTATCATCGGAACCGAAAGCGCAGATCTTTTGCAAGGTGGCTCAGGTACGGACTATCTCTGCGGTGGCGCAGGCGATGACTCTTTTAAAGACCACATCGGTTATAATATTATTTACGGTGGAGAAGGAACAAACACTTACTATACTGAATGCAGTACCTCAGATTTTTCATTCAGTTGCGATACCAATGGGTCACTTTATTTTAAATACTCAACCGGTGACATTACCAAAGCTGAAAACATCCAATATGTAAATGCCGATCATACGCTTTTCAGTATTTTCAGTTTCGATGTAAATATTAATCAGCAGTATAGCGTTACCGATACAGGGCTGCAAGGAAGCTTAAGTTCATATAGCTACGCCAGCAGCTATTATGCAAATATCGATAATAACTATACGATTGCATCTAATGATGATGATAGTTGGTTATTCTCAGGTGATAGCGGCAGTAATATCAGCAGTAACGCACAGGGTAGCAATGTTGTTACCGGTGCAGGCAATGATACTATCTATCTGAACGGGAGTGATAATACGGTGTTATTCTATGGTGATTTTGCCAATGATACTATTTACAATATGACCAGTACCGACAGTTTAGTTTTCATGGCTAACAGTTATATTCAGGACAATGACAGTTACCTGAATCATCTCTCATTCATAAACAATGATGCATTACTTACCTTTGGTGACAGCAGTGTGACATTAGTCGGTGTAAACGCAGATATGCTAACGGATATGCATATCATGGTTGCCTGATAAACAGCCCGCAGCATTGCTGCGGGCTTACATTCACTGGAGATCCTCCTGGAAGCGGAGGCCATTTTTATTAATTCCTGTATATTATTCCGGCATGGCAGACGAATGGTGAGTAGAAATTCTCCATTCTTTACCATCCCAGGTATAAGTGAAAGTATAGCGGGCACGTACTTCAGACTTATCAACAAAGGTGAAGGTGTAAATACCAGTATCAATAGCTTTATTACAACCAATACGGATATTTCTACTGTTTATTTTCCCTTGTGGTTTCTTCTGAAGAAAATGTTCAAAATAGTCAATCCGTTCTTCATCAGTAAGACGTACATGATTAGATACGGTAGGAAGAAGAACCGCATCACTGACGTAGTTTTCGGAAACCGTCTTTGCGTTACCGGTTTTTAACGAATCATTCCATTTATCAAACAGGCTAGCTATCTGGTCTTCATTTGTTTTTTGGCAAGACACCTCAGAATTGGCAAATGCCTGGACAGATATTAAAGAAAGTGACGCGACAAGTAAGATTTTTTTCATTTATAACCTCGTTTCAGATTAATACTTATGATAGCCAGGTAGCGATAAATGCAGGCTAAACAATGTCAGAGCATATGCAATGAATGGGTGTCAAATGAGAATAGTGGTTATCAAACCACAACACATAAGATTGAAAGTAATATGTAAAACAATCCATGTTATTATAATTTTCGCCGTAACAAATGTTAATTATCATTGTCACAGACCAGTTTTCATTCACGTCTGGTCAATGTTGATCACCTGAAAGACCGTTATGTTTTCTATTCCCATTTGACACTTAATGTTATGTGCGCGTAAGTTTGCAACGTTTCATTATACAACAACCTTTCTTATGACATTTTGTGGCCTGGCTAAATCCAGACCTTTAATTTCTTGTAATGTAAAGATATGCAAATCACAATTAATATTTAGAATCACATGCCAAAATACATCTGTGTGTAACCACTGAGGACTTTTTAATCCACACCGAAGATAAGCAACAGCGTGGATAAGTTGTACAATCATGAAAAAAACGTTAGCTCGACTGATGGTGTTAATCTCTTCGTTATCCTGCATTACAATCTGCGATCAGCACTGGCGCTTTGCGCTTTAGTATCGTTTCTCCTCATCTTTTTTATTTTTTATGACTTTGTCTATTTTAGTGTTGTTTGAGAGCATTTCTCACTGAGGAGAAATTATGTGGTACTGGATATTATTAGCCTTGGCAATCATCGCCGAAATAACAGGCACTATTTCGATGAAATGGGCCAGCCTTAACGAAAATAATTCGGGCTATATCATCATGTTAGTGATGATTGCGACGTCTTATATTTTTCTTTCTTTCGCAGTGAAACGCATCGCGTTGGGTGTGGCCTATGCGATGTGGGAAGGCATCGGTATTTTATTTATCACTTTGTTCAGCGTACTCCTGTTTGAAGAAGCATTGTCGGTGATGAAGATCGCCGGATTACTGACATTAATCATTGGTATCATCCTGATTAAATCGGGTACTGTGAATTGCAGGGAGACCACCGATGGACACATTTAACTGGTTGCACATTAGTTGGTTGGCGCTTGCTATTGGGCTGGAAATTGCTGCGAATATTTTTCTTAAATTCTCGGATGGTTTTCGCCGCCCCATGTATGGCGTATTATCCCTCGTCGCAGTGCTGGCCGCGTTTAGTGCATTAGCGCAGTCGGTGAAGGGCATCGACTTATCAGTAGCTTATGCGTTGTGGGGTGGATTTGGTCTGGTTGCAACGGTCGGGGCAGGTTGGATACTGTTTGGACAACGTCTCAGTCGCACCGGTTGGCTAGGTATGGGATTTTTATTGATGGGTATGGTATTGATTAAATTCGCATGACAGCCTGATCAATCCTGGCAACGGAAGACCCGTAAAACGGGTCTTTCATGTATCAATTACTTCCCGACCCGATGTTAAAGGTTTGGACCCCACTTTGTGCCAAAATGGAGTGACCCTGAGGTGTCTGTTAAACCCGTGGCGATTCAGTCAGCCTGTATGGCGGTTTTCCGGGCCCACGCACTTCCTGCCGTCATGCTTCAACCAACTCGGAGCATTATTGCCCTGATAGCAAATCGGGCTCCAGGTCAGATATAACCCAAGTTTTTGTACCTTCCTCATGGGGATTCCTGCGTAAACGCTGTGGAAAGGCATTGTCGTCGGCTGCAAGATTATAAATTCAGTTTTCCTGCTATGCCCCTCATTTTTTCTCTCCAGCTATTCTGAACTATATACCTGAAAATGAATGAATATATTTAATGTCAATATATTGATTTGGGTCAATTAAAGATCATTTCATTAACAATTTTCCTTTTGCCTTAACTATTACGGCACAAATGTCCGTTTGGTGTGCTAAAGGTAGTACATTTTACTGACATGTCAGTGCTATTCACTATTAATATTTAGCAGAAAATTCTTAATAATTTTATTGTTGCCGATTAATGATCGGTATATTTGATCTTATGTCGATCATTATTCTATTATCGAGTGTAAAGAAATGTAGTGTGAAAACTATACACAGCGATAAAACGAGGGATGATGAGATGGCTGACAGTTTCCAGAATGAGGTGCCAAAGGCACGTATTAATCTAAAGCTTGACCTGCATACGGGGGGCGCGAGCAAGAAAACGGAGCTCCCCCTGAAATTACTGGTGGCGGGTGACTTCAGTAATGGCCAGGAGTCTGCACCACTGTCTGAGCGCAAAAAAGTTAACTTGAACAAAAATAACTTTGACTCAGTGCTTTCCGAATATTCCCCAAAAGTAAACCTGACCGTTAAAAACACGCTTGCTGGTGACGGTAGCGAAGAAAATATCAGTCTGACATTCCAGAGCATGAAGGATTTCACCCCGGAGCAGGTTTCCCGGCAGATCCCTCAGCTGAAGGCGATGCTTTCCATGCGCAATCTGCTTCGCGATTTAAAAGCTAACCTGCTGGACAATCAGGCTTTCCGAAAGGAGCTGGAAAAAATTCTGCTCGACCCGGCCTTAAGCGCAGAACTCAGAGCCGAACTTTCAGCCCTGGCTCCTAAACAGCCATAACGGTCACGATGATTTAACGGATTAATAAGGAAGATGCTGATGTCGGTAAAAAATGAGAATGCGACTGGCGGCGAGAGTGTGGTGCTGGAACATCCTGCTGCAGGTGGGGTTTATGCGTCCCTGTTTGAGAAAATCAACCTGAACCCGGTCTCTGAGCTGAGTGCGCTGGACATCTGGCAGGACGCGCAGGCGATGTCGGATGCGACTGCGGATGAACGTTTAACGGCCGGGATGCAGGTATTTCTGGAGTGCCTGACAAAATCGGGTTCAAAAATTGAAAAACTCGACAAAAACCTGATTGACCATCATATCGCTGAGCTGGACTACCAGATTAGTCGTCAGCTTGATGCAGTCATGCACCATGAGGCCTTTCAGGCAGTAGAAAGTTTGTGGAGCGGGTTAAAATCTCTTGTCGACAAAACTGATTTCCGCCAGAACGTGAAAGTTGAGCTGCTGGATATGTCTAAAGAAGACCTGCGTCAGGATTTCGAAGACAGCCCGGAAATCATCCAGAGCGGACTGTATAAACATACATATATTGATGAGTATGACACTCCGGGTGGAGAACCAATTGCTGCGCTGATTTCCGCTTACGAATTTGATGCGTCTGCGCAGGATATTGCCCTGCTGCGCAACATCTCTAAAGTGTCTGCTGCTGCGCATATGCCGTTTATCGGCTCTGCTGGCCCTAAATTCTTCCTGAAGGATTCGATGGAGGATGTGGCCGCCATTAAAGATATCGGTAACTACTTTGACCGCGCTGAATACATCAAGTGGAAATCCTTCCGCGAGACGGACGATTCCCGCTACATCGGTCTGGTGATGCCGCGCGTGCTTGGGCGTCTGCCGTATGGCCCGGACACCGTGCCTGTTCGTAGCTTCAACTACATTGAAGAAGTGAAAGGCCCGGATCATGACAAATACCTGTGGACCAACGCCTCGTTTGCCTTTGCATCGAACATGGTACGCAGTTTTATCAATAACGGCTGGTGTGTACAAATTCGTGGCCCGCAGGCAGGGGGTGCCGTTCAGGATCTGCCAATTCACCTGTATGACCTGGGCACCGGTAATCAGGTGAAGATCCCGTCAGAAGTGATGATCCCGGAAACCCGCGAATTTGAATTTGCGAATCTGGGATTTATTCCCCTGTCTTACTACAAGAACCGCGATTACAGCTGTTTCTTCTCCGCGAACTCCACGCAGAAACCGGCCCTGTATGAAACCGCCGATGCAACGGCCAACAGCCGCATCAATGCCCGTCTGCCGTACATCTTCCTGCTGTCGCGAATCGCCCACTACCTGAAGCTCATTCAGCGGGAGAATATCGGTACGACGAAAGACCGTCGTTTGCTGGAACTTGAGCTCAACACCTGGGTTCGCAGTCTGGTCACCGAAATGACTGACCCGGGCGATGAGTTGCAGGCCTCTCACCCGCTGCGTGATGCGAAAGTGGTGGTGGAAGACATTGAGGATAATCCGGGCTTCTTCCGCGTGAAGCTGTACGCTGTGCCGCACTTCCAGGTGGAGGGTATGGACGTCAACCTGTCACTGGTTTCCCAGATGCCGAAGGCCAAATCGTAAGCTAAGGCAGGAAGCCAATGAAAACGGAACAACCGTTATGGGGTAGGGGCCAGATGGTCTCTCCTCAGCACTTCCAGCAACAGGTCGCGTATGCGGCCTGGTCTGCGGAATGCATCTCCCGACTGGGCCTCTCCCAACCCTGGGGGATGATTGATGCCACTTTCGAACCGGATGCACTGAAACTGGGCCGTCTGCAGGCCCGTCATCTGTACATCCGTTTCCCCGACGGCACGCTTATCGACACAGATAATGCCGATGATCTGCCGCCAGTGCTGGCACTTGAGAGTGAATCACAGGACGTGGTGGTGGTTTTGGCACTTCCGCTGCTTCGGGCGAATGGCGGCAACTGTCTTAAACCTGATGAGGTGGCCGATCGCCCTGTTCGCTATCGCCAGCGCTGGCAGGATGTCCGCAATACCTTCGGGGACGATACCCGCCAGATTGCAGTGATGCGCCCGGAGCTGACGCTGCGGTTTGCCCATCAGAACAACAGTGATTACCTGACCTGCCCGGTTGCCCGCCTGCAGCAGGATTCGCAGGGTGCATGGAAACTGGATGAGACGTTTCTCCCACCGCTCCTTACCATCCAGGGCAGTCACTGGCTGGTGACCCAGCTGGAACAACTGATGACGCAACTGCGTGCCCGACTGAGTCGTCTGATGGACATGCGTCGTGAAAGTAACGCGCGCATGGCCGATTTTGCCGTGGCGGATGTGTCTCTGTTCTGGTTGCTCAATGCCCTGAACAGCGCAGAACCCGTGCTCGGACAGTTTCAGCGCCACCCGCAAAGTCCACCGGAGCGTCTGTACCCGGAACTGACCCGCCTTGCGGGCAGCCTGCTGACCTTCTCACTGGAACACCAGGTGAGTGCTATTCCTGTCTGGCAGCATGAGCAGCTGAATAACGTCTTTCCGCCGCTGTTTGACTTACTGGGCGACCTGCTGGAAGCCAGCCTGCCGTCGCGAGTGGTGGCGATTGAGCTTGAGCACGATGCCCGGCTTCACTTCTGGCAGGCCCGTCTGCATGACCCACGCCTGCGTGAAGGGGCGGATTACTACCTCTCCGTGCGTTCGCCAATGCCGGTGGCACAGCTGCAGGAAAAGTTCCCGCGTCAGTGCAAGGTCGGTAGTCCCGATCATGTGAGGAGTATCGTCAATTCTTCACGGGTGGGTGTGCCTCTGACGCCGCTGCGTCATGTGCCGGCCGCCATTCCACTGCGTCTGGAAAACCAGTATTTCAGCCTCGATGTCTCTCATCCTCTGGCCACCGAAATGCTCCAGGGTGGCACCTGTATGTTTTACGTTCCGGGCATGCTCGGCGAGCCTGAACTTGAACTCTTTGCGGTACTGAGAACATGAGTGAGCGAAAACGCGGCGCGGCCGCGTCCATTGATATCGACACCCTGCTGCAGGACACCTGGCTGCAGGTGATAAGCCTCCGTCACGGTCCGAAATTTCAGGATGGAGAAGGGCGCACGTTGTGGGAGCGCTGCATTGCTGATGTCGAACGTGTACAGCGTGAGCTGAAAGCGAGCGAACTCGATGAAGCCAGCTGTCAGCATATTCTCACTGCACAGTGTGCGCTGCTTGATGAAGCCGTCAAAGGTCGTGGTGTGGAGGATGATGCCTGCGTGCAGTGGTATGACATTCCCCTGCAGGGACACTTTCTCGGCACCATGGATGCCGGTGATACCCTGTGCGATCGGATGCGCGATGTGTTGCGTGAACCGGCGCCTGACTGTGCTGTTGTGACCTGCTTCCAGCGGGTCATGATGCTGGGGTTCCTCGGCAGTTTCCGCTCTCTGAACGATCCGCAGCGGCAGAAACTCGTCAACGCGCTCAGTGAACATGTCACGCCGTTCAGCTATCCACAAACCCATCCGGTGCTAGCGGAAAGCCGTACCGGGCGTGGAATGGGCGGCTGGCTGGCGTCATGGCCCGTGCGTATTGGCCTGAGCGTGGTGGTGGTTGCCGCGCTGTGGTGGGGACTGAGCCACTGGCTGGATCAGACACTGCTGACCCTGTTGCCAGGAGCTGTGAAATGAGTCCCGCACAACAGCGCGGGCTTGCGCTGTGGGCCGCCCTGCTGAGTGCAGTGGTCTGCCTGGGTTTCCTGCCGGTATCCCGACTGGTTTCTGTGCTTGTTCTGCTGGCGATGCTGGGGCTTATTCTGGCGTTCTGGACTGTCGGCAGGCGTCGTGCGGAGCATGACGTCACCCTGCGTCTGGATGACTTCCCGGAAGCCACTTACCGTCAGCCCGTGGTGCTGGTCTGTGGCGATCTGCCGCTGGCCTGGCCGCAGGCATCTCAGGTGCTGACGGTGACGCAGGGTTGCTGGATCCGGGTGGAAGACTATCAGGATCTGGAACAGGTCGCCCGCCAGGTTTTGTGGCTGCGCCCGGACTGGGGGCGTCAGCTGTCGGTGATGGTTAGCGTCTGTCCGCAGAAACACGCCGACAGCGAAGCGCTTACCAGTCGTCTGCTGGCCCTGCGCTGGCAAATCAGTCAGTTGCGTATAGAAACGGGTCATTCTGTGCCGCTGGTTCTGAATGGTCAGGTTGGCAGCGCGATGACGAATGATCTGCTCTGGCAGGCGGCTATCCCGGGGGAAGGGGTGAGGGTCTGGCGTGAGTCTTCAGCGCCGGGTTCAATCGCTGCATGGGTCACCACCGGCGGGTCGCCTGCGATGCAGCAACAAGTACTAATGAACAGCCTGATGAGCTGGTTCCATCAGCATGTCAAAGCTGTCTTTATGGATGAGAACCCCGATGTTCCTGTCATTGCACCTGTTGCGGTGCTGTGGGGAATGGGACCGATCCTGGCCGGAAGTCTGGCCACGTCTGCCTGGACGGCATGGCTTTCCCGTCACACTGCGATGCCGCAGGTGGCGGGCTGGCAGCCGGTGGGAACGGACAGTACGGTTATATCCCCCTTCCCGGATTTTATCCTGCCGCTGCTACCCGAAGGGCGAGGCCTGACGCCGCGTGGGCGAGCCTTCCGTTGTGCGCTCGGGATTTTCACGCTGGCAGCCATTGCTGCGCTGCTCAGTAGTGGCTGGAACAATCGCCAGCTGCTGCAGCGTGTGAGTTTTGATATTGCCCGCTATGACCGTATCCCGATGCATGATTTCGGCCCAAAAGCCGACGCCGTTGCCATCCTGCATGACGATGCGGCAGAGCTGGATGACCTGGCGCGCAATGGCGTACCGATGCGGATGGGCTTGGGTCTGTATCAGGGTGAGCGTCTGCGAATGCCTGTGCTGGATGCGATCCGTTCTTATGTGCCTCCACCACCGCCACCTGAACCACAGCCGAAACCCAAACCGGTACCGAAAATTGTCCGCCTCGACAGCATGTCGCTGTTCGATTCCGGCAAATCCTTGCTGAAGGCAGGTTCCACCAAAATGCTGGTCAACT
Organism: Pantoea sp. X-Soil-TKNS-1211; assembly: GCF_059730495.1. NCBI lineage: Bacteria > Pseudomonadati > Pseudomonadota > Gammaproteobacteria > Enterobacterales > Erwiniaceae > Pantoea > Pantoea sp. X-Soil-TKNS-1211. Next base: position 177,254 of record NZ_AP035956.1, on the reverse strand, counting down.
CACTGGTCGGCATCAAAGCGAAACCCGGCTGGCTGATTGTCGTGTCGGGCCATACCGATAACACCGGCAATCCAAAACTCAATCAGACGCTGTCCCTGAAACGTGCCGAAGCGGTACGCGACTGGATGCGTGACACCGGTGACGTGCCGGAAAGCTGTTTTGCGGTGCAGGGCTATGGCGAGGGCCGTCCTGTCGCAACCAACGACACCCCGGAGGGCCGTGCGCTTAACCGCCGTGTCGAAATCAGTCTGGTACCACAGGCCGATGCCTGCCAGATACCGGGCCACACCCAGGCGTCATCGCAGGATGATGACGCATCACAACACAATGGAGAGTAATTCCATGGCAATTCCTGTTTATCTTTGGCTGAAAGACGATGGCGGCGCGGACATTAAAGGTTCTGTGGACGTTCAGGATCGTGAAGGCAGCATCGAGGTTGTCGCTCAGGAACATAACCTGTACATCCCGACCGACAACAATACCGGCAAGCTGACCGGTACCCGTATCCACACCCCGTTCCTGTTTACCAAGGAAATCGACTCGTCCAGTCCGTACCTGTACAAGGCTGTGACCACCGGTCAGACCCTCAAATCTGCGGAATTCAAGTGGTACAAAATCAACGACGCGGGCCAGGAAGTGGAGTACTTCAACACCAAACTGGAAAACGTGAAAGTGGTGAAAGTGAATCCTGAAATGTATGACATCAAGGATCCTTCTAAAGAGAAGCACAACCACCTTGAGCGCATTGAACTGCGTTACGAAAAAATTACCTGGACCTACAAAGACGGCAACATCATTCATTCCGACTCCTGGAACGAACGCGCCACCGCGTAAGCCTGATGCGGACGGGGTTTCCTGTCCGCAGTTTTTTTGCTGAGAGCCTGTCTGAAACGAGCTTTCAGCAAAGAAAACCACAAACTGCCAGCCTGACCGTATGCGCTTTGGTCCCCTTCACGGGAAACAGCGATGGGCGGTAGCGTGTCCAGGAACCGACAAAGAGAGAGATTCATGGAAAATCCAGCCATCCTGTTGCGACGTCTGAACCCTTACTGTGCCCGTGCGATGGAAGGGGCGGCGTCGCTCTGCCAGACCCGTGCCCATGCGGAAATTTTGCCGGAGCACTGGCTGCTGAAGCTGCTCGAACAGGGGGAAGGCGACCTGACGGTGCTGGCCCGCCGCTACGAGTGGGATATGGATGCACTGTGGCAGGCGTTACTCGGCTGGCTGGATAATCAACCGCGTTCGGTTCGCAGCCGCCCGCAGCTGTCCGCGGATATTCAGAAACTGATGCAGGAAGCCTGGATGCAGGCCTCACTTGCCGGAGAGGAAAGTATCCGCAGCGTGCACCTGCTGATGGCGCTGACGGAAAACCCACGACTTGCTCACTGCGACGGTCTGTGGCCACTGCTGACACTCGGGATGAGTCAGCTTTCCCGACTACGCCCGCTGCTGGATGCACAATCTGATGAACGCCCGGAGCTGCAGTTTGAGACTGAACTGGCCCAGGAGCATGGCAGTGAGGTGGTGTTTGTTGGCCGCCCGGTCGGTGCAGAGCTGAAAGAGGGTGAACTGAACCCGGCGCTACAGAACGCGTTGGATAAATTCACTCTCGATGTCACCGCCAAAGCGAAAGAGGGCAAGATTGACCCGGTGTTCGGCCGTGACACGGAAATCCGCCAGATGGTCGACATTCTCTCGCGCCGTCGCAAAAACAATCCGATCCTGGTCGGTGAGCCAGGCGTCGGTAAAACTGCGCTGGTCGAAGGCCTGGCGCTGCGTATTGCCGAGGGCAACGTCCCGGAATCTCTCAAGCCGGTGATTCTGCGAACCCTTGACCTCGGTCTGTTGCAGGCGGGCGCAGGCGTGAAAGGGGAATTTGAACAGCGCCTGAAAAACGTCATCGACGCGGTGCAGCAGTCACCGGTACCAATTTTGCTGTTTATCGACGAAGCCCACACCATTATCGGTGCAGGTAACCAGGCGGGTGGCGCGGATGCCGCGAACCTGCTGAAACCGGCACTCGCCCGCGGGGAACTGCGCACCATCGCCGCGACCACCTGGTCCGAATACAAGCAGTACTTCGAGCGCGATGCCGCGCTGGAACGTCGCTTCCAGATGGTGAAGGTGGACGAGCCGGACGATGACACGGCGTGTCTGATGCTGCGTGGCCTGAAATCCCGCTACGCAGAACACCACAACGTACATATCACCGATGACGCCGTTCGTGCCGCAGTCACACTGTCGCGTCGTTATCTGACGGGTCGACAGCTGCCGGACAAGGCGGTTGACCTGCTGGATACGGCCGCCGCGCGGGTGCGTATGAGCCTCGACACCGTACCTGAACAAATTGTGCGCCTGAAAGCACAGCTGATCGCACTCGAACTGGAAGAGCTGGCGTTGCTGGAAGATATCGCCGCCGGCGGCAACCGTCATGGCAACCGCCTGAGTGTGATTGAACAACAGCGTGCGGAACTGGAAAGCACCCTGCTGCTGCAGGAAACTCGCTTCACCGATGAAAAACTGCTGGCACAGCAGCTGATAGCCAGCCGCCAGGATATCAGCAACCAGGCTGAAATCTCTGCCCTGCAACAGCAGCTCGAACAGGCACAACAGGGCGATGTGCTGGTTCAGGTGGATGTGGACACCCGCACGGTTGCCAACGTGATTGCCGACTGGACCGGCGTGCCGCTGTCTTCCCTGATGAAAGACGAGCAGACCGAACTGCTGACGCTGGATGATGAAATTGGTAAGCGTGTCGTCGGCCAGGATGTTTCCCTTGAGGCTATCGCCCAGCGACTGCGCGCGGCGAAGACCGGACTGACGTCAGAGAATGGCCCGCAGGGTGTGTTCCTTCTGGTTGGCCCGAGTGGTGTCGGCAAAACGGAAACCGCCCTGGCGCTGGCGGACGTGCTGTACGGCGGTGAAAAATCACTGATTACCATTAACCTGTCCGAGTACCAGGAGCCGCATACCGTTTCCCAGCTGAAGGGCTCGCCTCCGGGCTACGTTGGTTACGGTCAGGGCGGTATCCTCACCGAGGCAGTGCGCAAGCGCCCGTACAGCGTGGTGCTGCTGGATGAAGTGGAGAAAGCTCACCGCGACGTCATGAACCTGTTCTACCAGGTCTTCGATCGTGGCTTTATGCGTGACGGCGAGGGGCGTGAAATCGACTTCCGCAATACGGTCATCCTGATGACCTCCAACCTCGGCAGCGATCACCTGATGCAGCTGTTGGATGAAAACCCGGACGCTCCCGAAAGCGACCTGCACGAACTGCTGCGCCCGATATTGCGCGACCATTTCCAGCCGGCGCTGCTGGCTCGCTTCCAGACAGTGATTTACCGCCCATTAGCCGAAGCTGCGATGCGTACCATTGTGGAAATGAAACTGGCACAGGTCAGCAAACGCCTGCATCGTCACTACGGGCTGACCACGCATATTGACGAAAGCCTGTATGACGCGCTGACCGTCGCCTGCCTGCTGCCGGATACCGGCGCACGCAACGTCGACAGCCTGCTCAATCAACAAATTCTGCCGGTTCTGAGTCAGCAGCTGCTGATCCACATGGCCGCCAGACAGAAACCACAGTCGTTACGCCTTAGCTGGAGTGAGGAAGAGGGTATCGGGCTGGAGTTTGACCGTACACAAGGAGTGCACGCATGAGCAGTAATCCCCCGATCAGATTCAGCCACAACCATCACCAGTTGTCGGTGAAGGGATGTGAAGCAGAACTCGATGTGCTGGCGTTTGAAGGCGATGAAGCCCTGAGCACGCCGTTCCGCTACCGGATTGAATTTACCAGCGGTGACCATGCCATCAGCAAAGAAATGATGCTGATGAAAGCAGCCTCCCTGACGCTGCAGGCCCCGGTTGATCAGGGTTACGGCATCAAAATGCAGCAGGCCGTGCGTACTCTTCAGGGGGTGGTGAGCGGCTTTGAACGTCTCAACACCTCAAAGGATGAAACCCATTATGCTCTGACGCTCCAGCCACGCCTGGCGCTACTTGACCGTTCGCACCAGAACGCCATTTATCAGGACATGTCGGTCCCACAAATCGTGGAAAAAATCCTGCGCGAGCGTCATAACATGCGCGGTCAGGATTTTCTGTTCTCGCTTGCAAAAGAGTACCCGCGCCGTGAGCAGGTGATGCAGTACGGCGAGGACGACCTGCACTTTATTACCCGCCTGTTGGGGGAGGTGGGTATCTGGTTCCGCTTTACCACTGATACCCGCCTGAACATCGACGTCGTGGAGTTTTACGACGGTCAGCAGGGGTATGAAAAAGGCCTGACGCTGCCATCAGTTCCACCATCAGGACAGCATTCTGAAGGTCTGGACTCGGTCTGGGGCATGGAGAGCCATCATAACGTGGTGCAAAAGCAGGTCAGCACCCGTGATTACAACTACCGTCAGGCCACGGATGACATGAACATCCAGGTCGATGCGACCCGCGGGGATGCCACCACCTACGGTGATGCCTATCACTATGCGGATAACTATCTGACACCGGGAAGTCACCATGACCGCAATCCGGTCCCGGAGTCCGGGGCGTTTTATGCCCGCATTCGTCATGAGCGCTACCTGAATGGCCAGACGCAGACCCATGCCATCACCAGTTGTCCGACCCTCTCTCCGGGGCAGGTGCTGAAAGTCACCGGCGGGTACGAAGTGGCCGACGTGTTTGCTCAGGGCGTGGTCATCACGGCGATGCACAGCCATGCGCGGCGGGATGAAGATTTTGGCGTCAACTTCGACGGGATCCCGGACAGCTCTGATTTTAGTTTCCGTCCTGAGCCGGGCTCACGCCCGGTGATGGCCGGCACATTACCGGCCCGGGTCACGAGCACCACCGAGAACGACACCTACGGCCACATCGATAAAGACGGCCGTTATCGCGTCAACATGCTGTTTGACCGTGATAACTGGGAGACCGGGTTCGAGAGCCTGTGGGTCCGTCAGTCCCGCCCGTATGCCGGCGACACTTACGGTCTGCACCTGCCGCTGCTGGCAGGCACCGAAGTGGCGATTGGCTTTGAGGACGGTAACCCGGACAGGCCATATATTTCCGGCGTGCTGCACGACTCGGCGCACGGTGATCATGTCACTATCCGTAACTACAAACGTAACGTCCTGCGCACCCCGGCGAACAACAAAATCCGCCTTGATGACAGCCGTGATCAGGAGCATATCAAGGTCTCCACCGAGTACGGCGGCAAGAGTCAGCTGAATCTCGGACATTTAGTGGATGCTGAGAAGCAGAAGCGTGGTGAGGGTTTTGAGCTCAGAACCGACAGCTGGGGAGCCATCCGGGCACAGAAAGGGATGTTCATCAGCGCTGATGGCCAGACGAAAGCACAGGGCCAGGTGCTGGAGATGCAGCCGGCGGTCAGCAATCTGGGTGATGCCCGGGAGCAGATGACGTCCATCTCCGATGATGCGCAGAAGGCAACCGCGAACCCGGCCGATCTTCAGGCGCAAATCAAACTACTGGAACAGCAGCTGACAGACCTCAAAAAATCAGTGCTGCTGCTCAGCGCACCGGATGGAATGGCGCTGACCAGCGGGCAACATCTGCAGGTATCTGCTGGCCAGAACCTGATAGCCACTGCCGGTAAAAATGCAGACGTCAGCGTGGTGAAAAATCTGTTCATCGGGGTGGGCAATGCCCTGAGCGTGTTTGTTCGCAAGCTGGGGATCAAGCTCATTGCGAACCAGGGGCCGGTGCAGGTACAGGCGCAGAACGACCTGATGGCTCTGCTTGCTCGTAAGGAAATTAGTATCGTCAGTACTGAAGATGAAATCAAAATCATCGCGAAGAAGAAGCTGACCCTGAATGGTGGAGGAAGCTACATCACTATAGATGGTAATGCTATTGAATCAGCCACGTTGGGTGAGTACAGAACAAAAGCAGGGCATTATGGACGAAAGGATAAAGCCAATAATAAAGAAGCTGTGCCTGCATTAACTCCAGAGCAAAATACTCCATCTGGGAAGTTTACATTTTCATAAAGGATTTAAACATGATTATTAGTCCTCCATATTTAAGGCCTCATTCCAAAAATGAAAGTGATGAAGGATGGGTGGGCAAATTGATGCCCGTTGATGTTAGTCGTGGGTTTCCGATTAATGGGAAAGAATCATGGCACGGCGGCGTACATATAAAACATAATGATTCGAGTCATCCTCCAGAAATGTTACGTGCGATAGCCGATGGGACTATAGTGTTCATTAGAGAGCCTGCCGAAAAAGAAAAAACAAAGAAAGAACCTTTGAATTATAATGGTTATACTGATAATGGTTGTATTGTTATAAAACATGAAACTGAAATCGGTTCTGGGGAAAACGGTAAAATCACGTTTTTTTCTATGTATATGCATCTGAATTTTATATCGAATACACTTTCTGTTGGGGGAGTGGTCGGAAGAAAAGATTCATTAGGCACAACCGGCATGGTCGATGGCGTGAATGCTACACACGTGCAAATATACTGTGAAGACCAGTATATAGAAAAAATCACTGGAAGATCACAACCGCACCTTGACACATCCAAAAATGGAAGGGTTGATGTATGTTTTGGTGATATTCATTTCTACATTCCGTCAGGCACCTCTTTTTATAATGGCAAAAGCATAGATGGTGTTACTGTCGTTGACGAAAGTACACCAATATACACTAATAGTTCTGAGCTATTTGTAACTATCGAAACTAAAGAAGAGGTGCGTGTAATAACCACTAGGCAGAATGGTAAAGAAGATGGGCAGTTTGATATCGTTGGCGAGCCTATTAATGATACCAGTGGTTTGAATGAAAACAATATGTATGAATATGCCCTTAAAGGGCATCCAGATTCCATTTCATCAGGCTATGAATTACTCAGGTTTGGCCGTGTTATAAATTCTGAAAGTAAGCCTTTGTCCGATAAAAGCAATAACTACTGGCTGAATGTGAATTATCCTGGTGGCTGCGGTTTCATAAATGTCGCATCAGATTCGGTAAAAAAATATAGCGATGCGGATTTCCCCCATTGGCTGGGCTGGATTTTAGTAACAGATGATTCAGATATGGATAGCCAGTGCAATTCAAACATTGTACTAAATTCAAAAAATGAATGCAGAAGCCGATTAATTTGTCGATTCCCCTTTGAATGGGATCAAAATACGCTAGAGCAGCGACTTGGATGGTTGCAGGAGAAAAATGAAACTGTAGATCCTCCATTAGATAACGACTCTTGGGTTAAATTACTAGATCATGCTCGAGCTCTATGCATAAGTGGTGATGTCCCTAAAAACAGGGTATGGCATTTTGACCCCAGAGCGTTTATTACATTGTTTCGGAAATGTAATTGGCTTTCAGCAGAAGAATTAGAAAAGGTCTACCCAGATAACCTCTACCCTCTTAAGGCGTTGCAAAAGATAGGCACATCTCCAAAGGAGGTTAGAGAAAAATATAGAGAGATTATCAACCGTTGCCTTGAAAAATACTTCATTACCACACCAACAAGAAAATCACATTTTTTTGGGCAGGGTGCAATTGAGTCAGGGATGTTATCGCTAATGATTGAAGGGGCAGCAAGTTTTTCACGAAATCCTACTCATTCAAGTTTTGCTTCTGAGATAAATGGGTACTATAACCCTCCGCCTGGAGGCTATCTTGATTATCTTAATGGACGACTTGGAAATATTGAGCCGGGAGATGGTCCGAAATTTAGAGGTCGGGGGATGAAACAGCTTACAGGCCGCGAAAATTATAGTAAATACTGGGGTTATAGGGGATGGATTGACTTAGAGAAATACCCTATGAACTATAAAGGATTTATAAATGGATGGTGGAGACCTGTTAATTTGAGCAAAGCTCCTGCTATTGACGACCCACAGCTTCTATCCATTTCCCCATACAACTGTATTGACGCTGGGGCGTGGTACTGGATTGCCGGTGCTCGTACCGCTGGTTTTCGTCCAATAAATGCTAAAATTGTGGAGTTTGACGTTTCACATGAACACTCCAAGGTTGTAACCAAAGCTATTAATGGTGCGTATACTGACGAAGAACGTCGTTGGAAAGAAACAACTAGAATCTCTCATATTTTGATGGACTAACTAATGAATCTTATTATTTCAACAATTGCCGGGTTTTTTATTTCATTTAATGCATATGCATCAGGGGTTACATTAAATGGTACTGACTCAATAACCGTTGACATTAACAATCATACAAAGACTCTTAAGTTTGATACTGTTATCAATGGCTATAGTGTTAAATGTAGCGGTGATAAAATAATTCTCTGGGGTAAGCCGAAAATCATTAACGAGGGAAATCCTCAGGATACAAATGTGATTCTTGTAGATTTGGAGCACAGATATAAAAAAATTGAAAAGAGTGTGAGTGAAGGTGTTTTTAGCATTGATTTTATAAAAGGAAAGGATCTCGCTTATATCGGAACCAATCAGGGGTTGTTTTTAAATCTTGCAAATGGAAATTTGAAGCCAGTTGGGTCAGAATTTGATCCTACGGATGATAATAACTTTGAAACGTGCAAGAAAAATAGCTCGTGGGAATTTAATAGATATCCTTAAGCCACAGCCCGTCTAAGCCCTGCTGGATAATTACTCAAAATCCCTAATGATACTATCATGAAATATATTTTTTTCTTCCTGTGCATTTTTACAAAGATTGCAATTGGATGTGATAATTGCATTTTAGATGTTAATAATGGAAAAAAGCTTTCTGCAGAGATTTTGCTGGTTGATAATGATTCGTTGTTAGTATCCGTTTTAGATGCAGATAAACAGGTTAATATAGAAAGAATTGATGTTTCATCTGATAAAAAAAACCACATATCATTTGAAGATTACAACCATGATGGTTATAGGGATTTTAGTATTTGGCACATGGATGAGGGTATGGGCATTTATAAAATATATAGGTTATTTATCTTTTTCCCTGGTGATAAACAATTCAAAGAGATAAAGCCATCATGCGGGGATGAGTTTGTCAATATCAGAGTTGAGAGGGATACTTTGGTTAATGTTATTTATGACGGCAATACCCACAAATCATGCTATATTCGACTCAAAACGCTTGAGGAAATTAAATATTAGTATAGATGGCTGAGGGGCGGTGATTACTGTTAACTGGAAGGGGTGAATCATGAAATGGATAATCAATTATTCTTTCACATTTAGCAGGTCGATATCAAACTCGATTTTGTGTGGTCTATTGATTATTTTGCCGGCAACTTATTAGCCTTGCTAATGATAACGCTGACAAAGAATCTGTATCAATGTGTGCTATGATTCCCACTGATGCTATTTCTGATGTTTATCAAAGCATGAGTGCTAAAACGAGTGAAGATAATTCTTACCTCCTTGTAACAAGTGCCAGTGAAGCAAATTATTCTTGGGGTGACGACAGGTTAGCTATCGATGGGCATGCATATATTTTAAATGACGCCCTTTTAAAATTAGATTCCTTGACCATATATAGTATGGAAAATGGCAATCAAACTGACGAAGTTATATATTTAAATAAATCTAATCGCGGGGTTGGAGGGGTGTTTTATCGTGATATTGCTAAAGATAGATCGCCTGATGTAAGTGCTATGTATATTAGTAATATAGGTCACGTTAGCCATTTTAATGTAACTGTAAGCCCTGAATGCCTGAACTACTTCCCTAAAATGGTTTTGTCCAAGGTTTCTGCTGAGTAGACGCTTTGGCAACTCATTATTGACTGATTTTTATTGCGATGAGCATTACTCATAATCAAAAAATTCGTTTGTGGTATTTTCATATCGAGATAATTAATGTTGTATTCCCTTAAACATCTTCCTGATTGTTATCCACGTCCAGATCATCCAAAAGTATCGCGCTGGTTTGCCGTCCTGGCATCAATGTTGGTCATTAGCGTGATCCTCATGCGCATATTTGGACGCTACATTGATACCCGGCACTTTTGGTTAATTGCCATAGGCACACCCGTCGTTATATGGACTGTTAGTTTCATTATTCGCATGTGGGCGTGGTCATTACAAGACAGTAAAGCGAATGGTTTTGACCGACGTCGGGAGCAATGGATCTTAGGTGAGACCCGTAGGGCACGTCGTGCGCTTCAGGTGTTGAATACGACATTTATTACGGCCCATCAGGCAAATGAACAAGTTTCTGTTGCAGTTGAAATGCTCAATAACCACAGCATTATCATTTCGCAGTCGGACTGGAATGGCGAAGAAAGCCGGAGGCTGAGCCGTATCCTGACAGAACCGGAAGATACTCCTGGATTGGTTATCTCACGCCTGTTTTCAGAGCTGATTGCTGAACTTCCAGTTCACCAGTTTGAGGAGACCGCTTCGCTTGCTGTCATCCTCGATGTCTCGTCTTCTCTGCCACTCCCTGCTGTCAGAAATATCTGGCAGGAAGCCTGGCAGGAGAGTGGCATAACCTGTGCGCTTGAGTACGCAGACAGCAATGGGCCGGGGGTAGTCAACCACTGGCTGGATCACCGCATTAAAGATGATGCGATGTTATTGATTGTTGGCCTCCAGATTGATCCGGTTGTTTCAAACAATACTGCTGAAGCAGCCGTTGCTCTGCTTCTTGGCAACCGCCTGACCCAGGAAGCACTCGAACCTCTCGCGTTGCTGCACCGGGCAGATGCTGCTCCAACCGGTGAGCTGAGTGAGGGGATGAACATGGCCGCCTATAACGTCCCGCTCAAAGAAAATATCGTGAAAAATTTATGGCTTGCCGGGCTGACGGGTGAGCAGCGTGCAGAAGTTATTGCGTGCCAGAATGCGCACCCTGCGCAATCTGTAGAGGACGAAGCCGTCATTTCGCTCGATACATCTATGGGACATGCCGGTGCCGCGGCCCCCTGGCTGGCTATCGCTGCCGCCACCGAAATCGCCCGACAAACTCAGTTACCACAGATGATTATCTGCGGTGATACCACACAGAATGTGCTGTGGAGCACGCTCATTACCCCGATTGCTTCCCGACAGGAGATGGATCCGTGAAGCTACCTTTAGCACCGAAGACAACGGAAGGCCGCTATCTTGCTGTCGCATTGATTTTCTTTTTGCTGTTAGCCGTTATGACGTTCATGGTCTGGAAGCATCCGGACATAGCAGGGATTGAAGACGGAAGTCAGCAGCAAATTTACTGGCTTATCGCCGGCGGATGTATTTCAGGCTGCGCCCTTATCGTATCCGTGGTGCTTCTGGCGGCAGTTCGTAGTGCCGGTAAGCAGGAGTTTAATGCGCTTGTCGACAATACCAACGGTGATGATGAGAAAAAGAAGCGGGAAAATGATAAAGCGCCTGTTCACGCTGCGGTGGCCATGTGTAACAAGATTCGGGAGCATCTCCGTGCCCGTATTGGCCTTTACTGGCGTCGTAAAACCCGTCTGTTGTTAATCACTGGCGATGAGGCGGCAATCGAACAGTTGGTACCTGGCCTGCAGGAAAACCAGTGGCTTGAAGGTAACCGTACCGTTCTGATTTACGGCGGCAGTCTGACTGCTGAGCCCGATAAGGAAAAATACGCCGCACTGTGTAAACTGCGTCGCGGCCGCCCACTGGACGGTATTGTCCGCGTCATGCCGCAGTCGCTTAACCTCACCCCTCAGATTAGTGATAACGATTTACGCGGACTGGAAAAAATCAGTGAATTACTGCGCTATTCTGCACCGGTATGGCTGTGGAAACTGTGTGACAGCAAGTGGTCGCAGGCAAAACGCACTGAACAGACGGTAGGGGCCAGTTTACCGCTGCGTGCTAAGCCTGACGATATTACCCGCCAGCTTGAGCTGATGCTGCCGACCCTGCGAACGCAGGGGGTGAGTCAGGTCGCTGAGAATAACGCCCACGACTTCCTGCTGCGCCTGGGCCAGCACCTCAAAGACGGCGGTATCGCCCGCTGGGCTCAGCAACTGGTGCCATGGCTGGCTGCCTCCCAGCAGCGTGTGCCGCTGCGTGGCCTGATGTTCAGTCTTCCGGAGAATAAACCCACCGCTATCGCAGGAGAAACAGCCGGTGCTGCACCTGCCGACGCTGAGAAATATATCCCGGAATCACAACGCCATGCGCTGACCCTACCGGTGACCTGGCAGGGGATCGTTGATGACTGTACCCGCGTGCGTGGCCACCGTGTCGGTATGGCGTGGGAACAGACGCTGGCCTGGACGCTGATGGCCATTATCGGTGTCTGGGGCGCGGGAATACTGCTGTCGTTCGCGGTCAATCGGATGCAGATAGTCTATGTTGCCGAAAAGGCCCGCGCCGTGGTGGAGCATCCTTCCATATCGGATTACCAGCTGACGGCTCTGCATACGCTGCGTAATGACGCCGGCCGCCTGCAGCACCGTATTCAGGAAGGCGCGCCCTGGCATCAACGCTTCGGCCTGGACCATAACCAGCAGTTGCTCGACGCGATGCTGCCCTGGTACGGCGTGGCGAACAACCGCCTGATTCGTGACCCGGCAAATGAAGCGCTTACGCAGAAACTCAGCGCACTTGCAGGCTCCGCACCTGGCAGCGATCAACGGGCACAACTGGCGAGGCCGGGCTATGACCAGCTGAAGGCCTGGCTGATGATGGCCCGTCCGGATAAAGCCGACGGCGCGTATTACGCCCAGACCATGAAAGCCGTGCAGCCGACGCGAATAGGCATCTCAGCCGGCCTGTGGCAAAGCCTGTCGCCGGATTTGTGGGCCTTCTACATCAACGAACTGCCTGAGCAACCACAGTGGAAAATTACGCCGGATGCGCAGCTGGTGAGTCAGAGCCGTCAGGTGCTGTTGCAGCAAATTGGCCGGCGTAACGCTGAAAGCACCCTATATGAGAACATGCTCAAATCCGTGCGTCGTAACTTTGCCGATGTGTCTCTGGAAGACATGACCAGCGGTACCGATGCGCGGCGACTGTTCACCACCGAGGAGGTGGTGCCTGGCATGTTCACCCGCCAGGCGTGGGAAGGGGGCATTCAGCAGGCTATCGAAAAGGCCGCAAACTCCCGCCGGGATGAAATTGACTGGGTGCTGAGTGACAGCCGGAAAGCGGTCTCCTCAGACCTGTCACCAGAAGCACTGAAAGCACGTCTGACGCAACGATACTTCACCGACTTTGCCGGCAGTTGGCTGAGTTTCCTCAACAGCCTGCGACTTAACCCGGCAAACAATATTGCTGACGTTACCGACCAGCTGACGCTGATGAGTGATGTCCGCCAGTCGCCATTGATTGCCCTGATGAATACCATCGCCTGGCAGGGGCAGACCGGCCAGCAAAGCGAAGGCCTTTCGGATTCCATCATCAAATCGGCTAAAGACCTCGTAGGCGGAAAAGACAAACCTGCGATTGACCAGTCTGCGTCAGGGCCGCAGGGGCCGCTCGATGAAACCTTTGGCCCGCTGCTGACGTTGATGGGTAAAAATAAAGGCAGCAACGTAATGTCGGCTGACAACTCCCTGAGTCTGCAGACGTATCTGACCCGCATCACCCGCGTGCGTCTGCGCCTGCAACAGGTAGCCAGTGCTTCTGATCCGCAGGAGATGATGCAGACACTGGCGCAGACCGTATTCCAGGGCAAAAGCGTGGATCTCACTGACACCCAACAGTACGGCAGCCTGATTTCGGCAAGTCTTGGCGAAGAGTGGAGCGGTTTTGGCAGCACGATGTTTGTTCAGCCACTGACTCAGGCCTGGGAGACCGTGCTTCAGCCGTCGGCGGCGAGCCTGAATGACAAATGGAGCCGCTCCGTGGTGGCGAACTGGCACACCGCCTTTGACGGGCGTTTCCCGTTCGCTGCGAGCAAAAGTGATGCCTCCCTGCCGATGCTGGCTGAGTTTTTGCGCAAGGACAGCGGACGTATTGAACGCTTCCTGACGACAGAGCTTAGCGGGGTGCTGCACAAGGAGGGCAGCCAGTGGGTACCGGATAAAGTCAACAGCCAGGGGCTGAACTTTAACCCGGCCTTCCTGCGGGCGATTAATCAGCTGAGCCAGCTTTCAGACATTCTGTTCACCGATGGAAGCCAGGGTATCAGCTTTGAGCTGCAGGCGCGCCCTGCACCGCAGGTGGTCGAAACGCAACTGACTATCGATGGCCAGCCGCTGCACTACTTCAACCAAATGGCTGACTGGCAGAGCTTCCGCTGGCCGGGAGAGACTTACAAGCCGGGGACGATGCTGACCTGGACTACAGTCAACGCTGGTGCGCGCCTGTTCGGGGATTACAGCGGAACCTGGGGCTTTATTCGCTGGCTGGACCAGGGCAAGCGCCAGCAGCTTGACCGCAGCCAGTGGATGATGAGCTTTACTGCCCCGGACGGTCGCACTCTGCAGTGGGTAATGCGCTCACAACTAGGAAAAGGTCCGCTGGCGCTGTTGGATCTGCGTGGTTTCACGCTGCCGGATCAGATATTCAGTGTCGACAGCGCGGCCACTGCACAGGCGCTGATGGCCAACACCGAAAACAGTGACATGGATGGAGTCGAATAATGAGCACACTACAGAATCTGGTCGCCGCCTGTCAGTCTGACGACACGCAGCTGCGGCAACAGGCGCAGACACGCACGGAAAACTGGCAGCCCTGGTTTGCTCCGGTAAGCGACGCCAGTCCGACCGGAGAAGACCCCGGCTATCACGATGATTTTCAGCGTATCCGGGAGGAGGTCAATAAACTTTCCGGCATCGATACCGGGTTGATTTGCACGCTTGCCGAAAAACTGCTGACCACCACTGCAAAAGATATCCGGATTGCCACCTATTACTGCTGGGCGCGTCTGCACCAGGACGGGGAAACCGGCTTTGCCGAAGGGCTTGAATTGCTGGCGGGATTGATACGGCGTTATGGAACGCAGCTTCATCCTCAGCGTGAGCGGAGCCGTAAACCGGCGCTGGAGTGGCTCGCAGGCTCCCGCGTTCTGGACAGCCTGTCACTCTGGCCGGAAGTGGTACGCGACGATGCACTGCGCACAGCAGGTGCGCTGTTGCTCATCCGCGACAGTCTGGAGTCAGAGCCGGAAGCGTCACGGCCAGAGCTGAATGCCCTGTACAGCGCGCTGGAATCTCGCCTGATGAAGGCCGGTGGTGTGGATGCCATGGTACCGCAGAACGCAGGTAATAAGGCTCAGTCGCAGACTTCCACGCATACAACCGAGTCAGACGCGCCAGTTCTGAGCCGCATTACCTCCGGTCAGGATTTGCTGGCCCAGGCCCGTACACTGACCGGGTATCTGCGTGAGCAACCCGATGGCTGGCTGGCAGCACACCGGCTGATGAAAAGCCTGCGTCATGACACGCTTAGCGCTATCCCGGCACCGGATGCTGAAGGGAAAACGCGCATCGAACCGCCGCGGGCTGACCAGCGGGCCATGCTCAAACGTCTGTACCTGCAACAGAGCTGGCTGGAGATACTGGAGCAGGCGGACAGCACTTTCTCGCGCGGTGCCAATCACCTCTGGCTGGATTTGCAGTGGTACACCCACCAGGCACTGGTGAAGTCGGGGCAGGATGTATTGGCCGACATCATCACCGCCGACCTGAAAGGGCTGCTGCGTCGCCTTACCGGACTTGAAACGCTGGCCTTTAACGACAGTACGCCGTTTGCCGATGAAGTCACGCTGAACTGGATAAATCAGAGCGTGCTGGACGATATGTCCGGCTGGCGGGATGAGCCTGTCAGTGCCGTGGTTGAGACGGATAACGATATCCTGGCTCTCGAGCCGGAAGCGCTGGATAAAGCGGACACTGACGGTCTGGATGCCACACTTCACTGGCTGCAGACCCGCCCGGGCACTGACACCACAAAAGACAAATGGCTGCTGCGTCTGCTGATGGCCCGTGTGGCCGAGCAGAAGGGCAAGAATGAACTGGCCCTGCATCTGCTGGGTGAGCTCGATAGTGCCGCACAGTCAATCACCCTCACGCAGTGGACACCAGCACTGTTGTTTGAAGTGAAATCGCGTCGCCTCAGACTGCTGCGTATGAAAGCCACACGCAGTGAAACCGATAAATCACGGTTACAGCCAGAGATGGACCAGCTTCTGGCGGGTCTGATTGCGCTCGATCCGGCCAGCAGTGCAGTGCTTTGCGGGTAACCAGGACTGAATTTAGCGAAAAGGGAAACGTATGGGAGCTGAAGGCTATTATCTGGTGCAGGGCGACAAAACGACCTGCGGCGGGAAAATCACCACAGGCGCAGAGGATCACACTCTGTTTGATAAACCTGTTGCCCGGGAGCAGGACAGTGTGACCTGCGGGAAGCATGCCGGACTATTCAAGATAGCCGGTGGCATCGACAGCGATACCATTCATGACCGGCGAATGGCCGGAACCCTCGACAGCTACAGCACCTGTCCCTGCAAGGCGAAGTTTATTCCATCAATGATGGATGATACGTACGAGAAGACAACCTCAGGCCAGAGCGAACCTGAACAACATGCACAGTCAACAAATAAGAATAATAAAAAAAGCGATGGAAAGCTGGATTATAAGATCCTGCTGTCAGGAAATAAGATCCTTACGCCTCTCTCAGTTCCAGATTATGATGAGATGATAAAGGGAGGAAATACCAACAACACTGAGAAAATTGGTTTCCGAATCATCAATAAAGGCGATGAGGCAGAAGGGCTTTCCCTGGAGGTTGTGGATGGAGCTGAACTTATTTACAGCGAAAAGCATACTTCCAAGTTCTTTGAGCAAGGCGAGCATGAATGGTATTGGGATGGTTACAGTAATGCAGGAATACTGGATACTCGCAGGCTTAAAAGTATATCATTAACAGTCAGATTAATTGCCCTTAGGGGCGATCAAATGATAAAGGTAGATCTACCGCTAAATAATTCACCTAAAGAACAAGATTGGGTGGATGTGCAGATCAATAGAAATAGTACCACAGCTGATGTTTTCTGGAGGGTCGCTTTTGATGATGGCGGTATTGACGGTAACAATCAATCGCTCCAACCCGTGAGTTATACTGATTTACAGAAGATGGCAAAAGAAGGGATAGAACTATATTGGTCTCGAAATGGTAGTCGGCTACCAACAATTGGTGAGGATATTCTAACAAAGAATGGGCGTTATAAAGTAAAGGTCTCGGTGAGTATTAATATAGCTCCGGCCATGCCATCATTTGATTTGATAGAGGTTCTGGATAGTGAATTTGGACGTTCAACAAGCCTGAAGGGATTCAGAAAAGTTTGCCATAATCTTGGTTTCTATTCGAAGATCTATCAATTCTTACCTTCACAAAATGCATCATCTCAAGCTGATATGTTATTTAAGCTGACAGCGTCCCACGAAATGGGGCACATAGTGCTTGATAAATATGCACCTTTTGGTTGGACAAAAGACTATTCGTGGACACATAAGAGTAGCTCAAGCCTTTCCCAGGAGTCTCTGCCCGGTACCACTATGCCATCAAGTGGAGAAATAGATATAATGAAATATGCAGATAAGCAGCAATCATTGGACATTCAGAGTAAACATTCAGTGGCGGCTGAAGAAGATGTAAAAGGTTTGCTCTGGCTGAGTAGGGTAAAATTCAATGACTAGATTACTTCTTGTTTGTCTTTTTTTTAGCATGTCAGCGTGTTCGTCGCAAAAGCCATTCCCCGGCGTCATTTTTATAAAAAACCCTTGTGATGCGCCGCTTTCTGTCTCGGTTTCAAAATTCTCAGGCTATATCTCATCATTGGATGGAAATACCGATGAACATTTTACGCTTGCTGTCGGACAACAGAAAGCATTTGCTCAGTTTCAACGATCCAGTAAAGAGCAGAATCTAGAATGGTTGTTTTCAGATGAATATGGTGGTGGATTTAATTTAACAACAGGGGGTGGTGTTCATCAAAAAAATT
Organism: Pantoea sp. X-Soil-TKNS-1211; assembly: GCF_059730495.1. Taxonomy (NCBI): domain Bacteria; kingdom Pseudomonadati; phylum Pseudomonadota; class Gammaproteobacteria; order Enterobacterales; family Erwiniaceae; genus Pantoea; species Pantoea sp. X-Soil-TKNS-1211. The sequence continues at coordinate 159,400 of NZ_AP035956.1, read as the reverse complement.
ACTCTGGAGCCAACATATACCCTTTACTGAAAACTGTGTCTGATAAAGACCAGGATTTCATATATCTTGAAATTAGCTCTCATGGCATTTGTCCGTGAAATCTTGACGAATTTGACTAGCAGTATATCCTTTTAAACGACGAGTAATTGAATTTTTCGGAGTGGTATTCTTCCTGGTGGTTTCCGTCGGGATTTCATATCTCGGTATTTTTAAGTTGCGCTAATACCTTTCTTACCCTGATGTCGTTAACTTCTCTTTTTGGGTTACTTTTGCTGCCGCGTTTTTCTTTTTTTTCTCACCGTTATTGGCGATGATCTTCCCTGTTATTGTTACCGGCAAGCAGATAACCGCTACATCAGGTAAAAAATCACTGAAAAACACGTTTGTTATCTTGGGGCTAACTGTCCTGGGAATGTTCATCTTTTCAGAAAGATACACGACATCTTTAATGCATAAAGGATTCACAGAATGCCAGTGGATCCCTTCAGGTTGGATGCCTGGTATGGCAAAAAAATATGCCATAGAACCGTCTCTTTGTACTCAGCATTGATGGTTCTCTTTTCTATATGATTACCTGTGTCAGACTCCCGGAGTCTGCTTCAGTGTTTAACACGCAGCAATTTACTAAGCAGAATAAATATGGATGATTTAACCCTGCGTTATTATGACGCTGAAATGCGCTATCTGCTGGAAGCTGGTGAAGAGTTTGCCCGTGCTCACCCCGAGCAGGCGGCAATGCTCAATCTCGATAAAGCGGGGGCGCGCGATCCGTACGTGGAACGCCTGTTCGAAGGTTTTGCCTTCCTGATGGGCAGGCTGCGTGAAAAGCTCGATGACGACCTGCCTGAACTGACCGAAGGGCTGGTCAGCCTGCTGTGGCCGCATTACCTGCGTACCATTCCGTCAATGTCGGTGGTGGAATTCACCCCTGACTGGCGTGAGATGAAAGAGCAGATGCGCATCGTCAAAGGTTTCGAGGTGAACTCGCGGCCGATCGGTGAGAAGGGCACGCGTTGTCGGTACACCACAACCAAAGAGATTACCCTTCAGCCGTTGTCGCTGGAGCACGCCCGCCTGTCGACTGCCCCTGACGGACGTTCGGTCATCAGCCTGCGGTTTAACTGCAGCCATCTTGCCGACTGGAGTCATGTCGATCTCAGCCAGATTCCGTTCTACTTCAACGCTGATGCACCGCTGGCCTGTGCCATGCATGAGGCCTTTACCATGAACACGGCGCGTCTCTGGTTGCGAATGCCGGGTGAAATGGACAGAAGACCGCTTGACGGGTATTTCACCGCGCTCGGATTTGGCGATGACGATGACCTGTGGCCGAAGGGCAGCAGCAGCTTTAGCGGCTATCAGCTGCTGCTGGAGTACTTCACCTTCCGTGAGAAATTCATGTTCACGAGTCTGCGTGGGCTGGAGACCGTGGTCTTTCCGGCTGAGCTCCCATGGTTTGAAATCGATGTGGTACTGGCGGAACGCTGGGAGCATGACTTCAGCTTTACCGAAAAGCATCTGCGCCTGAACTGTGTACCGGTGATTAACCTGTTCCCGCTGGAATCTGACCCGCTAACGCTCAATTCTCTGCAAACAGAATACATGCTGCGCCCGATGCGCGTTCAGGATGGCCATACCGAAATATACGCGGTGGATTCGGTGATGTCATCGAGCCAGCATACCTACGTGCCATTCTCAAGCTTCCGCCACAAAGGCGGAATGATGCGCCATGAAGCCCCGGAATATTACTACCACACCCGCGTGCGCCGTGGCCCATCGGGCCTGCATAACACCTGGCTTATCCTCGGCGGTGAAGCCTTTGATAGCCATACGGTGCCGGAAGACGAAAGCCTGTCACTGACGCTCACCGGCACCAACGGCCAGCTGCCACGACGTGCACTGCAGAGCACAGTGCTCGATACGGTGATGAAAACCACCTCGGCCAGTATCGCCGTGCGTAACCTGTGTGCGCCGACACTCCCCTGTTATCCACCGGCGCAGGATCGTTTCCACTGGCGTGTGCTGAGTCACCTCGGCAGCGGATTCCTGTCGATGATGGATAATGCCGACGTACTGCGTGGCACCCTGGCGTTGTACGAATGGACCGACAGCGAGATGAACCGACGTCGCCTGGAAGCCATCATTGACGTTAAGCACAGCGAAACCGAGCGTTTCGAGCAGGGCTATCTGGTACGCGGTGTGCAGATTGAGGTGACGCTGGACAGTCACGGCTTTGCGGGGCGTGGCGATATCTGCCTGTTTGGCGAGATGCTGAGTCGCTTCTTCGCGCTCTACACCGATATCTATCTGTTTAACCGCCTGATTATCATTCTGCAACCGACCGGAGAGCGCCTGGAATGGGAAGAGAAGCACAACCGCCGCATTCCCGGCTGACCCCGCGGCTGGAAGCCGACCTTCACCGCATCAACTTTTACCGTTTATGCCAGCTGTTGGAAAAACGTAATCCGGGCCGGCCGCTGATGGGGTCGACCAGCCATCCGGCGGATGACCCGGTGCGGTTTGTGCCGCATCCGGGGATGGGTTTCCCTGCCAGTGAACTGAAGGCTGTCGAATATGGCGAGGATGATGACAGCAAGCCACCGCTCATCCGCACGACTTTTATGGGGATGTACGGTGTCGATTCCCCCTTACCAACGGCCTACCTGGATGACATCACCCAGCGTCGCGAAGGGCACGAGGCGCTTCAGGGCTTTCTGGATATCTTCAGCCACCGCATTCTGACGCAGTTTTATCGCATCTGGCGTAAATACTCGTACCCGGCCACGTTTGAGCCCGGCGGCACCGACAGCATTTCGCAGTCGTTGCTGGGTCTGGTGGGGCTGGGCATTCCGGGCACTGCAGAGCACATCGCCACCCCGGTATCCCGTTTTCTGTCACTGCTGGGCGTACTGCAACAGCCAGGTAAAACCCAGGAGGGGATGCAGGCCCTGGTGAGCCTGCTGGCACCTGACACGACGGTGCAGGTGAGCCCGTATTGCCTGCGGCCGGTAGAGGTCAGTCAGCCACTGGGCTTTTATGGTGATGACGATTTTCGCCTCGACGGTAACACACCGCTTGGCGATGAGGCGATGGATGCCAACAGCCAGCTGCTGATTGCCCTGTCCACCGAAAACGAGCTGGAATCACAGGGCTGGAAACCGGATGGCCTGCTGTATCAGGACTTTCTGGTAATGCTGCGGGTGTATCTGGGCTGGCGCTTTAAGGCAAAAATCACCCTGACCACCCGGATCCGTCTGCTTGCCGCGCCGCCGCTCGGCGAAGGTCCTTTCTGGCTGGGGATGAATGGCGTGCTGGGCGCGGAAGACGAAGACCTCCCGGACGATATCCCGCAGACCTTTACGACGGAACTGGGCTATTACACCGGCCTGCAGCCCGCAACACCACAACGAGGAAACCGACGTGTTACGTACAAGTTTGATTAAACCCGCGTGCTGGCTACCTGCACTGCTGGCGTTCAGCCTGACGGGCTGTGGGGTGGCGCAGGGCGTCGCAGATGGCACCAAATCGGTCTATACCGCCGTGTTTTACAAGAAAATTAAAGTGCTCCATCTGGATTTCACGGCGCGTGAAGCACTGAACACCGATGCGCGCGAGAGTAACTCACTCTCCGAGCCGGTGGTGGTCCGTGTCTACCAGTTGAAAGACCGCAAAGCATTCGACAAAACGGTCTATCAGCAGCTCCTCAAGGACGGTGACACGCTCCTGAAAGCCGACCTGCTGGCGACCCGGGACGTCGTGGTGAAACCTGGCGGGGATGCAAATCTTAATATGCCCATGGAAGAAGACGCGCGGTTTGTCGCAGTGGTCGGGTTGTTCCGCCATCCGGATATGGTCAACAACACCTGGAAGCAGGTTCTCAAACGTGAAGATCTCGATCCGGATAAACCCCGCATTCTGGAAGCCGGTAGCAATCATCTGACGCTGCAACCGCTCAAGGACAACTGATGCCACAAGGACATAACACGCCATCGTTGTATGAAATGCTGAGCGGGAACTTCTCCGGTGGCCTGAGCCTCCGTCAGGTCAGTGAGCAGAACCAGGTGATTTTGTCCGTGCTCGATAACATGCAACGCATCCTCAACTGCCGCGCCGGTACGCTGGCGCATTTGCCGGACTATGGCCTGCCCGATATGACCACAATCCTTCAGGGCATGCCCGGTACTGCCCATGAGCTGATGGGCACCCTGTCGGCTGTTCTGCTCAAATATGAGCCACGCCTGAGAAAAATAGCCGTTGTCCTGCTGGAGCAGAGTGTCCCGGGTCAATTGAGTTACGCCATTGATGCTGAGCTGAAAGGCATTGGCCTCGTGCGTTACGGCACCGAGTTTATGCCCGAGGGACGAGTGATGCTGAGACACCTGAAGCAACAGCAGTATCTCGACACCACAACCCGTTTGTAAGGCCAGATAACAGCATGTCAGTCAAATCAAAGTTCCTTAAAAAACTGCAGGCCAGACAACCCGCTCCGGTCTCGTTTACCAGCAAAACTCAGGCCGATATTGCAGAGTTTTGTCTGCGAATAATGCAACTTCAGGAGCAGATGGACGCGTGGCTGGAGGGTACCGGACTGCACGTGGAGACGTTTACCGTCTCTGTTACTGACCTGCTGGTTAAGGGGGGAGCATTTGATATAGCCGCCCTCGTTCTGCGTATCGACGAGCGGTCTGTGAAATTTGTGCCTGTATTCCTGTATGGTCAGGGTGTGACCGGGTGCGTGGAGGTGGCCTTCCATAATGGAGGACTCGTGACGCCTCTGGGGCGATTATTTATGCGGTCAGGAACGGTGAACAACTGGACCTTTACTCAGCCTGGCGCTTTATCTCCCTCCGGGCAGGGTTTTGATGAGAGCACATTTTTTGGTTTGATTCTGGCGCTCCTTCCATAGCGGAACCGGAATGAGTAATAGTTTGTTTGCCTGTTAGTTATTGCGTATTTACCAGGTAAAACAGTCAATAGCTGACGGGAAACAGAGTCCCAATATAACGAAATAATTCACGGATATGGAAATGAGAAAATTAATCTTCCTTCTGGTCTCAGGAATTCTTTTTACGGCACAAGCTGATGCTGCGCGTGGAAGGCAGCCCTGTTCAGGCTCAAAAGGCGGTATAGCGCACTGCACATCGGATGGAGGCTTTGTCTGTAATGACGGGAGTCTGAGTCAGTCGAAACGATTCTGTTCCGGCTATGGTTCCTCAGAAGCCGGCAATCGGGCAAAACCTTCCACCTCCCCCCGCAAAATGCAGACGAAAAAGATGACAACTGCGGAAAAACAGACTCAGCAACGCGTGACAGAAAACGACGAACCGGTCAGCACACAACCCCGACAGCCAACATGCGCTCCCCTCTATATGGCCAGCAAGCCCGGATATACCCATTTACCGATTTGCTCAGGGAACCAGTATTAATCGGATATGGCACAGATTCCCTGCCTTATTATTGGCGTAATTGCCTGGGGTATTTATGTCGCGGTAAGAGCATTAATTGACGCCACTGCGCTTGAAAAGACGCTGCATGACCATCTGGAAAGCTACCGGATTAACCTGCGTAAGGAGTTTTTCCGGGTCGAGCTCAGCAGAATTATCGATGAGGTGGAGCGTCACCACGGGCAGGTTGAATATATTGCTGACCCGGTGGCGCTACAGTATCTGCAGAGTCTCGAATATGCAGAAAGCAAAGCCGCATAAACAATAACCTTTAATAGCTCCTGGTACGTCAAATGGACAACTGGTCATGAATGACATCCCCACACGTAAAAAAACCGGCGGCGACCCACGCATGCTGCCGGATTATGCTGCCCTGCGTGATGAACTGAGTAAGCTGACACATCCGGCTCGCCCGGATGTGAGCTGGCAGTATGTCGAAAAACTTTGTCTCTCACTGTTTGAGCAGAACGGCGTGGAATTGCAAACGGCAGCCTGGTATACACTTGCGCGTACGCAACTGGCCGGCTTATTCGGGCTCAATGAAGGGCTGACAATACTCGAGGCACTGATAAGTCATCAGTGGGGGGCGCTGTGGCCTCAGCCAGTCCATGCCCGCATGGAAATCCTCAGCAGTCTGAGTCAACGCCTGAAGCAACAAATGCGTTCGCTCCCGCTGAATTACAGTGACCTCAGTCAGTTGAATCGGGCAGAGCAGCTGCTTACTGCTATGGGGCAGGTATTGCAGCATCTGGAGCTTAAGCATCTGAGCCAGCTCGATACGTTGCGTACTCTGATGCACAATCGTGCTGTCAGGCTGGAAAGCAGCGATGTCATAACAAGCTCCGGGTCGAACGTTCAGCCAGATATCGTGTTGCCTGCCTCCGTGATGAATGATGCGACAGCATCAACGCGAGACCTTGCTGGTGGTCCGAGTGAAGATTTCCAGGTTCCAGGCAGTGCAGTGAAGTGGGTATATGTCGCGCAACCGGAACAGCAGCCGAACGTGGAAGTGCTGGCAGCTGTGCCCACTCCGGTAAAAAAATGGAAATCCTTCGCCGCCGGGATGTGTACCATGCTGGTAATAAGTATCGTCGCAGTGTGGAGCTGGCATTTTCTTCACCGGCCAGACCCTCTACAGAACCAGCTTGCTGCTTCACTGGCTCCGTTCCCTGCACCTCTCACGTCTGAACAGCTGGGGATGTTGCGTCAGCAGACTCCGTTATTGCAGGACCTTATCGCACAGACACAGCAGCAGCTTGCCCGACTGGATAAGTTGCCTCCTGACTGGGATATTACATACAGCAGAAAACTCATCGAACAGGTTCAGGCATTGTGGCCGGAACAGGCTGAGCCCCTCATACAACAGTGGCGGCAACAGATTAATGTCTCAGTACTTCCTGTCGATACAATGAACGGCTGGCATGAAGGTATGACACAGCTTCAGGCACTTGCCGATAAACTGGATGCGCTTGACGGCCAGAAAGGGAAATATATCACCGTCAGTGAACTTAAATCGCAGGTCTTTGGCATGCTGACAAGCTTCCGGCAGACCGTCCCGCTGGAAGAACAGCTTCGGCAGTTGAAGCTGCTCCCTGAAGACTCACTGCAGCGTCAGCAGCAGGTCCGGCAGATCGAGCAAGGCCTCCGGGCTCAAATCTCAACACTGGCGCAGGAAAAGCAACGTGACTAATACCAGGGAGTTCTGACATGGAGGATAAAACGCAGCGTCAGCGGAATCACCAGGCACAGTGGACGGTCGCCAAAAATACGTTTGTGGAACAACGCTATGGTCAGCTATCTTCCGGCAGGCCTTCCGGGCAGAGATCACCGGTCGCAGCTGTTGGAGCCGTGAAGAGAAGGCCTTTCTGGAAAAGCATTACGGAAATCTGCCAACAAAAGAAATTGCCGCCAGACTGGGCAGAAGCGTCAGTGCGGTGAGGGCGGCAGTCGTCCAGCTTGGCCCTGGAACGTGGAAAAACAGACCCTGAACTGAAATGGAACAGGTGTTGATGCTGGCACTACAGTAAAGGGATTAATAAAATAGAAGCGTTACTGCCGGTTCGTACCCGGGAGGCCATTCGGAAAAATGAGGCTGACGGAGACCTGGTTCTGGCAACCTGATGAAGACCGCGTATTAATAGCCTTTTACCCTGAGTCTGGAGTGAGCGGATGGGACTGAATTAGCCCGATGGGGCGGCTTTCAGGTTGAAAGATCGAGAAAAATAACCGGTAACTGTCAGATCAGGTCTGAGCTAATACAGGTGAACCATCCAAGACTTTTCCGCCCACTTCATGGACAATAGCTTCTTTGCTTAACTTTGTATCCCTCTGCTCCTATTATTTTTTGGAAAATCCCCTGCGGGTTTAGCCAACCAGTTGAGCAAGATCGCTGCATTGTACATAACTGAAACATTACTATTATATGCATCGTAGCGGTTGTTGATAGCTGAAATCTGGTTGTTAAAGTGGTCGCTTTCAGCGGTCAATACATCGAGTAGTGTACGTGTTCCCAGGTGATACCATTGACGGTAAAACATATCGCGTACACGATCGGTTTCTTTGCTCAGCAGAACGTAATTTTCCGCACGCAACAGGGAGGAGTCGCGAGTCTCCACCATATTGCGAATTTGATACTCCAGCTCATAGCGCGAAGTCTGGTTTTTCTCTTGTGCGGAACGAACTTTGGCCAGTGCAGCTTGCCGGGCCGCGCGTTCAGAGCCGCCACTAAAGGCGTTCCATTGAACGTTCAGACCTGTAAACCAGGCATTTTCATCGCCATACTCATCCCTCGCGGTGCTTTTCTGAACAACCCAATTCAACTGCGGCAAACCAGCCGCTTTAATAGACTCAGCCTCAGCATCGGCTGCACGCACTTGTGCCTCGTTGCGCAGTAATGTTGGGTGGTGGGACAGGGCGCTAAGGGCGGTATTAAGAGGTATAAAATCAGCAGTCCAGCGCACAGCTGGAGGGGATTCAGGCTCGATACCCATAAGACGTATCAGCTTGATGCGCGTATTGTCATACTGATGTTGCAACTGCTTCTCTTGTGCCTGTGCTGAGAGCAGCCGCGCTCGGGCCTGTACCAGTTCACTTGCACGCCCTGTATCCACTTTCGCGATACCAGACAACATCGTAACCAGTTCCTGCATGCGCACCACATAAGCTTTGGCGGCCCGCAGGCTTTCTCTATACCGGCTCAGGTTTAGCAACTCCGTCATGGTGTTGGAAGCCACCTGCTCGCGCGTCTCTTTAATCAGAAACTCTGACGCACTCAACGTTTGTTTGGCTCCTTCCAGGTCGGCGCTGATTTTTCCCCAGTCGAATACCGTTGTGTTGACGGAAACGGAAACACTGGTATCGCTCATGGAATTGTTATAACGCGTACTGGTTCCGCTACCGAAAGAACCGAATGGGGCGTTACTTCCCACGGTGATCTGAGGCAGGCGTTTACCTTCGACCTGCTTCACATCCCAGCCAGAGGCATCCATATCGGACAATGCACCACGTATCTCCGGGCTGTAATTTAATGCAATACCCACCATTTTCTGAAACCATGTGTGCAACTTCGCGCTGTCCATAACGCTCTCCGGTGCACTATTTCGTCTCGGCGGGATATCTTTCATGTCTGCCGTCGGAGTCCCCACCGTCTGAGGTGTGTCTATATCAGTACCGATCGACTCTCCGATGGTTTCGCTTCGTGGCGCAGGCGCTATAGTCAGCATTCGTGTTCCTGATGTGGCGCCGGATAAATTATTACTGGCAGCCTGAACACCTGATACCAACGCTAAGGGCAGTAACAATGTGACTGCCTGTAAAACAAACTTCTTATGCATAAAATTAACGCTCCCTGAATGCTTCGCGAGCCTTCAGTACTGGCTTCAACAAGTAAGACAAAATTGATTTTTCACCGGTGCGAATCTCTACAGTCGCAACCATGCCGGGAATAATTGGAAACTGCTTATCCTTTACGTGGAGGGCTGCAGTGTCGGTACGTATGTATACGCGGTAGTAATTAGGATCGCCCCGACCTGTGCGAGCACGCTCTTCATCGTAAATCGTATCCGGACTGATATGCTCAACCTGTCCGTTCAGCCCACCATAAATCGCATAATCATAAGCTGTGATTTTTACCGTCGCTGGCATGCCAGGACGGAGAAACGCAACATCTGAAGGTTTGATTTTTGCTTCCACCAATAACCGATCCTCCAGGGGTATTAGCGTCATAATCTCCGCACCTTCCTGGATAACACCACCGCGAGTCGTCACTTTGATGTTATTAATCGTACCGCGCAGCGGCGCCACAATTGTGGTGCGCTGCATCACGTCCTTTCGCCCGGCGAGGATCTGCCTTGCCTGGGCCAGTTCACTTTCTGCCTTGGTTAAATCGCTGTTAGCGTCAGACCGAAAGCGGTTAGTGCGATCGGCAATCTGCAGCCTGAATTCGTTTGCCTGACGTTTGAGCCGCAGTATTTCTACATCGGAGATCAGCCCCTGCCGCGCCAGAGGCTCGGACAGCTTTACTTCACCCTCGGACAACTCCAGGCTATGTTTTAGCGCATCAACGGATTCATTCAGGGTTTTCTGTCGCGATATCCAGGCCTGTGTTTCATCATGGATGATCGAATTGATGTTTTTAATCTCATCAGGGAAGTCAAGTGGGGTGCTATAAGCTTCAGAACGCAGGCGGGCCACGGTACCTTCAAGCCCTTGAACACGAGAAAGCGCTTCCTGATAGCTGGCATTGGAGCGGGTAGGATCGATGTTGAGCAACACCTGACCCTTTTCCACTACGTCTCCCTCTTTTACGTTTAGATCTTCGAGGATCCCGCCTTCCAGGCTCTGAATGACCTGCTCGTGTGAGGCAGGAATGACCTTTCCTTCACCCGTAGTTATTTCTTCCACGATGGCGAAATGAGCCCATGTCAGGGCAATCACCAGAATCGCCATGATTAGCCATAGCACCATGGTGGTGACGGGTGTTTTTTGTACCAGCAGCGCGCCTTGAAGATCGCGCATGAATTTCAAGTCATCTCCATTCGCCCTGCCTCCCGCTTTTTGGGGCGGTACTATTTGCAACGCATTGCCCGAATTAACTTCTCCAGCCTGAACGGGCACATTCGATTTATCATTCATAACCTTTCTCTTCAGCCCTGTTCAGGCAAATCTTTCCTATTTTCAACGTTGGTGGCTGCATGAAGTTCCGCGAAAACTGCATCCTTATCTCCATCACGCGTGATACGCCCATCAACCAAAACCATCAGGCGGTTCACGAGTTTTAACAATGAGAAACGGTGCGTCACGATAATCAGCGTCTGGTCCGTGATCGCTTTCTGAAGCTGATCAATAAATTTCGCCTCAGTCAGCGCATCCATTGAACTGGTCGGCTCATCCATCAAAATGATTTTGGGTTCCAGCAGCATGCATCTTGCCAGAGCCACCAATTGACGCTGACCGCCAGAAAGTAGCTGTCCCATCTCACCAACCGGCATATCGAATCCCATAGGATGGTGCGCTGCAATCTGATCAAGACCGGTCATTTTCGATATACGCAGGAAATGTGAGGTACTGGCCGAAGGGTTGCCAATCATTACGTTTTCACGTAGCGAACCGTAAAACAGTCGACAATCCTGTCCCACGTAACCCACAGCAGTACGCCAGTCGGACGGATCAATCTGTGATACATCCACACCATCGATAGTCATCTGACCACTGTCTGGCTGATAAAGACGGGCAATGAGTTTGAGAAGGGTAGATTTACCACTACCGATATTGCCGATGATCGCTACACGCTCACCACGTCCAATCTGAAAAGTGAGGTTATCAATGACTTTAATCGTGTTGGCCATTCCGGGAATCGGGTAGTCAAAATTGACCTGCTTCAGATGAATGTTGCCTTCAAAACTCGGTGAAGGGAGATAGCTGCGCGTATGGTCGCGATCCGTCGGCATTTTCATAAACTGGTTAAGTGATCTCAGAGCCGTTTTCGCCTGCTGGTATCGGATCGCCAAACCTACCATTGCAGCCAATGGTGACAATAAACGGCCAGAAAGGATCACCACACCAACCATCGAACCCATAGTGAGTTGCCCGGCGTGAATTAAGTAGACTCCCCACACCACGATGGTCACCGTGGTAAGCTGTTGCGTGAATGTGGCAAAGCTGAGTGTCAGGCTGGAGAGGTGACGGATCTTCATCGAGGTAGCAGCAGAAAGCGCACTGAAGTCTTCCCATCGCTTTTGCATGACACCTTCACCGCGAGAAGCTTTCAGCGCTTCAATGCCTTCGATGCTTTCTATCAACAAACCGTGCTTAAGCGACGACTCACGCATATTCTCGCTCATATAGCGGGACAGCGGACGCTGAATCAGGATGCTGACAATCAGGATGATCGGGATTGCCATAAATGGCACCCACGCCAGCGGGCCACCGATCATATAAATGATCAGCAAAAAGAGGATACTGAACGGAAGATCCGACAATGTTGCTAACGTGGCTGAAGTCATAAAGTCACGTACCGACTCAAACTCACGTAACTGGTTAGCAAAGGAGCCAGCAGATTGAGGCTTATACTCCAGTCGTACCGACATCATCTGGCGAAATAGCGTTGTACCAAGTACCAGGTCAGCTTTTTTACCAGCAACATCAATAAGCCAGGCACGGATCTGGCGAGACACAAACTCAAATATAATCGCTATTGCCACGCCAATCGCCAAAGACCAGAGGGTCGCGTAAGCTTGGTTAGGTACCACGCGATCGTAAACGTTCATGGTGAAAAAAGTGGTGGCCAGTGTCAGAATGTTAGCCAGTAGCGCGGCGATCGCGGCGCTATAAAAGAAATGGCGGTAACGCCATAAGGTACTGAATAACCAATGCCCTTCACGATTAACCTCCGGCAGGATAGTATCTATGCCAGATTTCATTTCCGGTCTGCGGCTGGAGAGTAATGCATAGCCAGTAAAATCACGCATTAAATCATCAGTACTTACCTTACACTCAGTATTGCTCTCTGGCAGGATTATGGTGTAAGTAATCTGACCTGCTTTCCCTTTATTGCGCGATGTCAGTACACAATAGGTATCGTCTTTTTTAGCAATGACAACTGGAAACAGATAATCAGAAATATTTTTCAGATCGCGCTTAACCCAACCGGCTGATATTCCTGTTTGCCCAAGCATTTTAACGGCCATTTCTGGAGAAAGCCTACGCTCTCTTGGCAGGTCTGAATATAATACCGCTGTACTAACATTCTTGTCATAGAATCTGGTTAGCCATTTGACAGATGCTAACAGTGTATCTTGCATCCCACTGTTAGCTGCTTCGTCCAGAGCCATAAGCGGTGGCACTGGCGCGAGTTGAATATCACCCATAACGTTCTTTTTACTTAAATAACAATTCGGATTGCATTTATATCATAGATTTTATTTTTACTCGCGACGTCATGGATTATTTTCCACTTAATTATGATTAGAAATCACACAGAAAATTAAGTTTTCTTAAATGTGCGAGCAATGATGAGGCATCCTCTTAGAAAGTGAATCTTTAGCCAATAAAAACAATGAATTATAAAATAAAAAAATAAGTAATTTCTTAGAACCACCATCATAATTTAACCAATGGCAGAAACATTTTATAGAAGGGAGCATCTCTGGCAGAAATTGTGTCACTCACAAGGCTAGGCCTGCCTGTAAGCTTGTCATTTTATATGAGAGATGAAACATTTAAATTTGATTGAGATCATGTTTTACGGATGAATTCACTGATGCATGAACAAGATAGAAATATCAATTAACCTTTAATAAAAAAAAGCTCCGCCGAAAAATTAACTGGGCGGAGCAGAAACATAACAAACATTAACTATATGGAAATAATTTTACTACTGGCTATTCACCATAATGTCAACACGCCGACTCAATTTATTACAGCCATCGCCCTGTTGCTTACTGCAACCATTTGCGCTCTGGGCAATGCCCTGTCCTTGGGTATCAATAATGGCTGCTGTAATACCAGCATCAATTAAAGCTTTGCGTACGGTTTCCGCACGCGCCGCTGAAAGACGACGATTACTTTCACTGTTGCCAATACCATCAGTAAATCCAATAAGAACAATACCCCCAATGTTATTGGAATGACGGGTGAATTCGATTATCCGCTCCAGTTTTCGTTTCGATTCAGGCAGGAGTTGCTCATAGCTACTACCGGCAAAGCGAAACAGAACTGAATCTTTAATTAGCGTGACATCCTTGCCACCACCGATGTAGCGACATTGCTGTACGCTGGAAGCGCGGTTAATCAGACGATGGTTGCGGTCCATAGACGATAGTTCCCTTTCCGCGTCCTGCCGATATACAGGTTTGCTGATCAAACTTTGACCTGGTTCAGCACGTATGAAGTAACTTGTGCCTCCATTAAACTGCGCGTGCGCAGTGGCGTTGGTTTTCTGACGATAAAATGGCTCGTCGTGCACGGCTGCGACCAGTGTATGCTGACCTGCTGCCACGCACAGAGTCGTAAACTCACCCGGTAGTAGTGCAGTGTGAAACTCTTTATCGACATAGATACTTATCGGTGCTGAGCTAACCTTTGCAGAAATCGGATAATAGTAGGTAATGAGTGACTGCTCAGGCACCACCTGCGCGCTGGGCTGATATAAGCTTGTAACAGATGTGTTTTGATCCTTCTTTTCGCTGCCATTCAGCAGAAAACCTTTGGCCTGAGCCTGGGTTGATAACAGTAAAGCACCGCCAAGCAGACATGCCAATGCCTGCTTCACGCCACGCATAGTAGGATTACATTTCATATTAATGCTCCATATTCTCTAGTACGGTTCCATTTACCCGCAAAGAGTTTTTCGATAGCGCAGCCCGTAAGAGCTGCGCTTTTATTTACCTGTCCCTCACCAGAGGCGGTGGACATTCGTCAACGTAGCAACTGCATCACACCATGATCTGATTGTTCTGCAGCAGAGTTACGAGGTCGGTATGAACATCCGTCAGCGTTACAACCGCAGTAAAATTGTGGCTGCCACCTGTTCCGTCACGATCAATACTGATCACCGTATCGTTGCCCGACACTTCTACCTTCAGATAATCCATGAGGCCTTTTGAAGAGTTATCCAGCTTCAGTACGCCGTCATCCTTATAGAAGGAAACGCTACCTGTGTAGTCGAGCATAGCGCTGAGGTCGATAACGTCAGCGTTTCCGTCCGTAGCGATATTGCCTACATGGAATCCCTGAACCGTGTCATGACCGTTACCGCCAGTACCGTCCTGCTCAGCGCCAGTCAGCACTTTGTACATGAGTACATCGTTACCGCCGCCGGTCAGGATAAACGTGTCATTGCCACCGCGACCTTCAAACTGGTTGTTAGCCGCGCTGTCAGTGAACGTATCTGCCTGGCTGGTGCCGATCAGACCTTCGATACTGATCAGTGTGTCATTACCGATGCCTGCACCACTGGCTGTGCCCGTACTCAGGTTTGCCGTGACCGCGCTGGTGGAGTTGCTGTAGTCCAGCGTATCCAGACCTGCGTTTGCGTCCCACGTCTGTTCCCCAATAACGGTTAGATTCCAACCGCCGCCGCCGGTGTAAGTATCATCACCCAATGAACCGTGGAAGGTATCGTTATAACCGGTACCCGTGATGCCATCGGAGCCGATGGTACTGTTATCCGCCGTATCACTCTCAGCCGTCAGAACATAGGCATCGTGTGCTTTACCGGTGGTCAGTCCCCCCCAAGTTTCGTTTACTGTGCCGTTGACGTAGCCGCCAATACTGTCAGTAGCCCCGACGTGGTCAGCTACGCCATTAGTGATACGCAGCAGCTGTACCGAGTAAACTTCATTCGGATCCAACCCGAAGAAGCTCACCAGTCCCATACTGTTGCTGGAACCTGAACTTTGCGGGTTAATCAGCTGCGTGGACACCAGTTCACCCGCGGAGTTGTAAAGCTTCACGGTGTTGCTGTAGTACGTATTGATGCCATTACCATCAAGGATACGGATCTGCAGGCTGGTACCGTCCGCGGCAATGTTGGTGTTTTTCACCAGCAGTGTCGGTGCAGCATCGTCGCTAGCCACCACGTCAGTCCTGGTGCCAGAACGATAAAGCACCAAGTCCATCGAGCCATCCCAGTCATAATCCAGCGCTACTGCCCCCGTCAGGTTACTGTAGGCTGTATCAGTCAGGGCGATTCCGCCACCACTCCAGTCGTTGGTGCCATTATTCAGATACAACATCGGTGTTGCTGAAGTGCCGGTTCGCGGAACTTCGATGATGTCCATCATCCCGTCGTGGTTCCAGTCAACAGCCAGTGAAGTACCACCCAGTAAGTCGTCACCAAACCACAGGGCATTGGCGTCCGTTGCCAGCAGATGACCCTCACCATCGTTCAGATAAATACGACTTTCAGACGTGTTGTTCGCCGCCTTCGAACCACTGGCGAGGAACAGATCCAACCAGCCATCACCGTTGAAGTCCGCATAGGTCATTGATATGGAGTAATTTCCATAATCATCCGCACCATCGTTTTTGAAAACGTCAGCGTAGTAACCTACGGAGCTAAAGGTGGTGGTGCCATCACCATTAGTGGTGTTGTACAAAATCCCCAACCCACGTGAACCATTGCCCGCATAGTTACCGGCGCCGTTGTAATCAATGTGGGCGGTGATATCAACAGTACCGTTGTTATCGATATCTACCGCACCTACTTCGTGCATGATGCTCAGATCAGCCGGTACAGCACCTCCTGGATGGCCGTTATCAAATCCATCATTCTTCTCATAAGAAAGCGTACCATCTACGTTTTTAAGAAACGAAATGGAGTCCGATTCAGAGTCTGCGAGCACAAAGTCCAGATAACCGTCACCCTCACGATCGTAAGCGATCACGCCGCCAAGGTGGTTCAGGGTACCCTGGTCCACAACTTGCGGTGTCCAGGTGCCGTCGGCATTCTGTATCCAATAGCCAGTGCGCCCGTAGTTGTTATAGTCACTGACTTGCGCCATCAAATCGGTGTAACCATCGCGGTTGATATCGGCAAAGGTCATCGAGTTGACGTAGTGCCAGTAGCCTCCTGCGCTGAGATTCCAGTTAGCACCATTGTCATTGGTCGCCTCCTCAAGATAGGTAGAGGTGTAATCCTCAGTGGTTACTGCATCGTAAACGCGCACGGCGTTGGCCAGGTCATCATTCTTGGTACCACCAACGCTCTGAGCAAACGACCAGCCGCCTGAACCATCAATGGTTACTGCTGCGGCGTTTAGCCCGATTTCCGGTGATGCCGTTCCCCCCCATGATTGCTCGAGCACCGTTACACCTGTACCGTCAGTTACACCTGTACTGGTGGAGAGCGACATCGATGAACGGTTACCTGCCGCATCCCAGACCACAAAGGCCAGATTCTGAGCACCTGCTGGCAAAGTGGTAGTCAGAGTCCAGGTTCCATCACTGTTGGCAGTGGCGAACCCTATCACCTGATCCAAACCTTCCTGGTAAGTTCCGTTCTGATTCACATCGCTGACCAGCGAGACGATTGCCCCTGCTTCGACTGTACCGTAAGTGGCGCTGGTGAATGTCATGACATCCTCAGAGCCAACAGCCGTATCGACTTGCGGTGCCATCGTCAGCGCATCAGGCGAATCCAGATCGATCACGACGCTGTAGCTGTCCTGGAATCCGGTGTCATCCGCCACATTTCCCAGACTGTCCATCACACGAAGCTGGAAGTCATAGGTCGTACTCACTGTGGCTTCCGCCAGCCCGTAACTCCAGGTGGATCCGCTTTCAGACAGCAGTGTGGTCCAGGTACTACCGTTATCGAACGAAATCTGTAGATATTCGTCGTCCTTCAGCTCCTGGCTCAGAGTACCGCTGACAGTTACCGTGGTGTCACGGGTGACCAGATCGCTGTTGGTAGCATCTGCACTGTGGCTGAACAAATCACCTTCTGTCAGACCATTGCTGGTATCAGTAGTGATGAGCGCCGTGGTAGTGATACCCGCAACGTCTGGTCCTGTGGTTTTCAGCGTCAGGTCAAAGACATTGCTTTCAGCACTTGTCTGCCCTACATCACTACTGGATGTTGCCGTAAACGCATGGGTTCCATCCTCAAGGCCACTGGCGGTGAAAGTCCAATTACCCGTAGCGTCCGCCTGGGTAGTGCCAATCTCCGTGCCATTGTCCAGGATGTGCACCACGCTGTCGGCAACCGCTGTACCGCTTAGCGTTGGCGTAGCGTCGTCCGTACTGTCGCCACTGGCCAAATCCCCCGTATTAATGCCCGCATCGTCATATCCCTTATCAATCGTTGGTGCGTCGATTGACTCAGACACCACAGTGATCGTGTATGCCGGGGTCGGGTCGGTACTGTTACCCGCTGCATCGGTCTCTACCGCCGTCAGATCGTTCACGCCTACTGAAAGTGCGTTGCTGTCGTCCAGCGCCAGGTTCCAGTTGCCGTCTGTCTGTACGGTGGTGCTGCCCAACACGGACTGCGTGCCGTTCAGCGTGGCGCTGACGGTGATCGTGTCGCCTGCTGTGCCGGTACCGGAGATCACCGGCTGGGTGTCGTCGGTGCTGCCGCCGCTGACGACGTTGCCCTGGATTTCGCCCACGTCATCCGCGAACCCGCTGATGGCAAGTTTCGAGGCGTCCGGCGGAGTCGTGTCAACCGTAATGGTGACCGCCGCCGACGGTTCAGAGGCGTTGCCTGCCGCATCGATTTCGGTGGTGGAGAGCGTGTGATCGCCTTCGTCCAGCGGCGTCTCCGGCGTCCACGACCAGCTGCCGTCGTCGCCGACGGTGGTGCTGCCGATCACCTCGCCGTTGTCCAGAATGGCGATGGTGTCACCGGCTTCGCCCTGACCGGACAGCGCCGGCTGGGCGTCGTCGGTCACGTCGCCGTCGGCCAGCTGACCGGTGATGTCACCCACGTTATCAGTCACCACCGGTGCCGCCGGGGTGGCCGGCGCGGTGGTGTCCACGGTCACGGTGATGGCCGCTGACGGTTCCGAGGTGTTACCCGCCGCGTCGGTGGCGGTGGTGGAGAGGGTGTGGTCACCTTCGTCCAGCGCGATGTCCGGCGTCCACGACCAGCTGCCGTCGTCGCCGACGGTGGTGCTGCCGATCACCTCACCGTTGTCGAAGATGGCGATGGTGTCACCGGCCTCGCCCTGACCGGACAGCGCCGGCTGGGTGTCGTCGGTGGTGTCGCCGTCGGCCAGCGGACCGGTGATGTCGCCGACGTTATCGGTCACCACCGGCGCCGCCGGGGTGGCCGGGGCCGCAGTGTCAACCGTGATGGTGACCGCTGCTGACGGTTCGGAGGTGTTGCCTGCCGCATCCGTGGCGGTGGTGGAGAGGGTGTGGTCACCGTCGTCCAGCGCGGTGTCCGGCGTCCACGACCAGCTGCCGTCGTCGCCGACGGTGGTGCTGCCGATCACCTCGCCGTTGTCCAGAATGGCGATGGTGTCACCGGCTTCGCCCTGGCCGGACAGCGCCGGCTGGGTGTCGTCGGTGGTGTCGCCGTCGGCCAGCTGACCGGTGATGTCACCCACGTTGTCAGTCACCACCGGTGCCGCCGGGGTGGCCGGCGCGGTGGTGTCCACGGTCACGGTGATGGCCGCTGACGGTTCCGAGGTGTTACCCGCCGCGTCGGTGGCGGTGGTGGAGAGGGTGTGGTCACCTTCGTCCAGCGCGGTGTCCGGCGTCCACGACCAGCTGCCGTCGTCGCCGACGGTGGTGCTGCCGATCACCTCGCCGTTGTCGAGGATGGCGATGGTGTCACCGGCCTCGCCCTGACCGGACAGCGCCGGCTGGGTGTCGTCGGTGGTGTCGCCGTCGGCCAGCTGACCGGTGATGTCGCCCACGTTATCGGTCACCACCGGCGCCGCCGGGGTGGCCGGGGCCGCAGTGTCGACGGTCACGGTAATGGCCGCTGACGGCTCGGAGGTGTTGCCCGCCGCGTCGGTGGCGGTGGTGGAGAGGGTGTGGTCACCTTCGTCCAGCGCGGTGTCCGGCGTCCACGACCAGCTGCCGTCGTCGCCGACGGTGGTGCTGCCGATCACCTCGCCGTTGTCGAGGATGGCGATGGTGTCACCGGCCTCGCCCTGGCCGGACAGCGCCGGCTGGGTGTCGTCGGTGGTGTCGCCGTCGGCCAGCGGACCGGTCACGTCGCCCACGTTATCAGTCACCACCGGCGCCGCCGGGGTGGCCGGCGCGGTGGTGTCCACGGTCACGGTAATGGCCGCTGACGGCTCGGAGGTGTTACCCGCCGCGTCGGTGGCGGTGGTCGAGAGGGTGTGGTCACCGTCGTCCAGCGCGGTGTCCGGCGTCCACGACCAGCTGCCGTCGTCGCCGACGGTGGTGCTGCCGATCACCTCGCCGTTGTCCAGAATGGCGATGGTGTCACCGGCCTCGCCCTGACCGGACAGCGCCGGCTGGGTGTCGTCGGTGGTGTCGCCGTCGGCCAGCGGACCGGTGATGTCGCCCACGTTGTCAGTCACCACCGGCGCCGCCGGGGTGGCCGGGGCCGCAGTGTCCACGGTCACGGTAATGGCCGCTGACGGCTCGGAGGTGTTGCCCGCCGCGTCGGTGGCAGTGGTGGAGAGCGTGTGATCGCCTTCGTCCAGCGCGGTGTCCGGCGTCCACGACCAGCTGCCGTCGTCGCCGACGGTGGTGCTGCCGATCACCTCACCGTTGTCGAGGATGGCGATGGTGTCACCGGCCTCGCCCTGACCGGACAGCGCCGGCTGGGTGTCGTCGGTGGTGTCGCCGTCGGCCAGCTGACCGGTGATGTCACCCACGTTATCGGTGACGACCGGGGCGGCCGGGGTGGCCGGCGCGGTGGTGTCCACGGTCACGGTAATGGCCGCTGACGGTTCGGAGGTGTTACCCGCCGCGTCGGTGGCGGTGGTCGAGAGGGTGTGGTCACCGTCGTCCAGCGCGGTGTCCGGCGTCCACGACCAGCTGCCGTCGTCGCCGACGGTGGTGCTGCCGATCACCTCGCCGTTGTCCAGAATGGCGATGGTGTCACCGGCCTCGCCCTGACCGGACAGCGCCGGCTGGGTGTCGTCGGTGGTGTCGCCGTCGGCCAGCTGACCGGTGATGTCGCCCACGTTGTCAGTCACCACCGGCGCCGCCGGGGTGGCCGGGGCCGCAGTGTCCACGGTCACGGTAATGGTCGCTGACGGCTCGGAGGTGTTGCCCGCCGCGTCGGTTGCAGTGGTGGAGAGGGTGTGGTCACCGTCGTCCAGCGCGGTGTCCGGCGTCCACGACCAGCTGCCGTCGTCGCCGACGGTGGTGCTGCCGATCACCTCGCCGTTGTCCAGAATGGCGATGGTGTCACCGGCCTCGCCCTGACCGGACAGCGCCGGCTGGGTGTCGTCGGTGGTGTCGCCGTCGGCCAGCTGACCGGTGATGTCACCCACGTTATCGGTGACGACCGGTGCCGCCGGGGTGGCCGGCGCGGTGGTATCCACGGTCACGGTAATGGCCGCTGACGGTTCCGAGGTGTTACCCGCCGCGTCGGTGGCGGTGGTCGAGAGGGTGTGGTCACCTTCGTCCAGCGCGGTGTCCGGCGTCCACGACCAGCTGCCGTCGTCGCCGACGGTGGTGCTGCCGATCACCTCGCCGTTGTCCAGAATGGCGATGGTGTCACCGGCCTCGCCCTGACCGGACAGCGCCGGCTGGGTGTCGTCGGTGGTGTCGCCGTCGGCCAGCGGACCGGTGATGTCGCCGACGTTATCGGTCACCACCGGCGCTGCCGGGGTGGCCGGCGCGGTGGTGTCCACGGTCACGGTGATGGCCGCTGACGGTTCCGAGGTGTTACCCGCCGCGTCGGTGGCGGTGGTCGAGAGGGTGTGGTCACCGTCGTCCAGCGCGGTGTCCGGCGTCCACGACCAGCTGCCGTCGTCGCCGACGGTGGTGCTGCCGATCACCTCGCCGTTGTCCAGAATGGCGATGGTGTCACCGGCCTCGCCCTGACCGGACAGCGCCGGCTGGGTGTCGTCGGTGGTGTCGCCGTCGGCCAGCGGACCGGTGATGTCACCCACGTTGTCAGTCACCACCGGTGCCGCCGGGGTGGCCGGCGCGGTGGTGTCCACGGTCACGGTGATGGCCGCTGACGGTTCCGAGGTGTTACCCGCCGCGTCGGTGGCGGTGGTGGAGAGGGTGTGGTCACCTTCGTCCAGCGCGGTGTCCGGCGTCCACGACCAGCTGCCGTCGTCGCCGACGGTGGTGCTGCCGATCACCTCGCCGTTGTCCAGAATGGCGATGGTGTCACCGGCCTCGCCCTGACCGGACAGCGCCGGCTGGGTGTCGTCGGTGGTGTCGCCGTCGGCCAGCTGACCGGTGATGTCGCCCACGTTGTCAGTCACCACCGGCGCCGCCGGGGTGGCCGGGGCCGCAGTGTCGACGGTCACGGTAATGGCCGCTGACGGCTCGGAGGTGTTGCCCGCCGCGTCGGTGGCGGTGGTGGAGAGGGTGTGGTCACCTTCGTCCAGCGCGGTGTCCGGCGTCCACGACCAGCTGCCGTCGTCGCCGACGGTGGTGCTGCCGATCACCTCGCCGTTGTCGAGGATGGCGATGGTGTCACCGGCCTCGCCCTGGCCGGACAGCGCCGGCTGGGTGTCGTCGGTGGTGTCGCCGTCGGCCAGCGGACCGGTGATGTCACCCACGTTATCGGTGACGACCGGCGCCGCCGGGGTGGCCGGGGCCGCAGTGTCAACCGTGATGGTGACCGCTGCTGACGGCTCGGAGGTGTTACCCGCCGCGTCGGTGGCGGTGGTCGAGAGGGTGTGGTCACCGTCGTCCAGCGCGGTGTCCGGCGTCCACGACCAGCTGCCGTCGTCGCCGACGGTGGTGCTGCCGATCACCTCGCCGTTGTCCAGAATGGCGATGGTGTCACCGGCCTCGCCCTGACCGGACAGCGCCGGCTGGGTGTCGTCGGTGGTGTCGCCGTCGGCCAGCGGACCGGTGATGTCGCCCACGTTGTCAGTCACCACCGGCGCCGCCGGGGTGGCCGGGGCCGCAGTGTCCACGGTCACGGTAATGGTCGCTGACGGCTCGGAGGTGTTGCCCGCCGCGTCGGTTGCAGTGGTGGAGAGCGTGTGATCGCCTTCGTCCAGCGCGGTGTCCGGCGTCCACGACCAGCTGCCGTCGTCGCCGACGGTGGTGCTGCCGATCACCTCACCGTTGTCGAGGATGGCGATGGTGTCACCGGCCTCGCCCTGGCCGGACAGCGCCGGCTGGGTGTCGTCGGTGGTGTCGCCGTCGGCCAGCTGACCGGTGATGTCACCCACGTTATCGGTGACGACCGGTGCCGCCGGGGTGGCCGGCGCGGTGGTGTCCACGGTCACGGTAATGGCCGCTGACGGTTCCGAGGTGTTACCCGCCGCGTCGGTGGCGGTGGTGGAGAGGGTGTGGTCACCGTCGTCCAGCGCGGTGTCCGGCGTCCACGACCAGCTGCCGTCGTCGCCGACGGTGGTGCTGCCGATCACCTCGCCGTTGTCGAGGATGGCGATGGTGTCACCGGCCTCGCCCTGACCGGACAGCGCCGGCTGGGTGTCATCGGTGGTGTCGCCGTCGGCCAGCGGACCGGTGATGTCGCCCACGTTGTCGGTGACGACCGGGGCGGCCGGGGTGGCCGGCTGGCTGTAGTCGGTGGTCAGATCAAACGCTTCTGACTGCCCGCTGACGTTGCCCGCCGCGTCAGTCGCGGTGGTGGTGAAGCTGTGCGCGCCTTCGCTCAGGGTGGAGGTCGGCGTGTAGCTCCAGTTGCCGCTGCCGTCGGCTTTCACCGAGCCCATCGCCTTGTCGCCGTCATAGACGGTAATGATGCTGCCCGCTTCCGCCGTGCCGCTCAGGGTCGGCGTCGGATCGTCGGTGGTGCTGCCGTTCGCCAGCTCGCCCTGCACGCTGCCCACATCGTCGGTGACGCTGCCGATGGCCGGGGCGGCCGGGGCGGCGGTATCGACGGTGAAGGCCGTCACCGCATCCTCACTGACGTTGCCCGCCGCGTCGGTGGCGTTCGCGGTGATGGTGTGCGCGCCGTCAGCCAGCGCACTGGCCGGTGTGAAGCTCCAGCTGCCGCTCTGGTCCACGGTGGCGGTACCCAGCAGGGTGCCGTTGTCCAGCACGCTGATGATGCTGCCCGCCTTGCCGCTGCCGCGGATCTCCGGCAGGGTATCGTCGGTCACGCCGTTCTGCGCCACGTTGCCGGTGACGCTGCCCGCATCGTCCACCACGCTGGTGATGGCGATGGTTACCGCGCTGGTGTCAACGGTGATGCTCACCGCCGGCGTCAGCGCCGACTCGTTGCCCGCCGCGTCGGTGACGCTGACGGCCAGGCTGTGATCCCCGTCGGACAGCGCGCTGCCCGGCGTGAAGCTCCAGCTGCCGTCTTCGCCGGCCGTAACGGAGCCGATGACCTCGCTGCCGTCGTACACGCTGACCACGCTGCCCGGCTCGGCGGTACCGCCGAAGGTCGGGGTGCTGTCGTCGGTGGTGTCACCGCTCAGGAGGGTCCCCTGGCTGTCGCCGACGTTGTCGGTCAGGCTCAGATCGCTGACGGCGGCCGGGGCCTGGGTATCCACGGTGAGATCCCACGCGCCGCTTTCGCTGCTGACCTGGCCGACGCTGCTCACCGCGTCTGCGGTAAACACGTGGTCACCGTCCTGCAGGGCAGTGGCCGGGGTGAAGCTCCAGTTGCCGTCGTTATCGGCGGTGCTGCTGCCCAGCAGGCTGCCGTTGTCGTACACGCGGACCACCATGCCGGCCCCCGCAGAGCCGTTGAGGGCAGGGGTGCTGTCGTTGGTGACGGCACCTTTCTGCACGGCTTCCGTGATGCCCACGTCGTCGATCACGCTGTTAATGCTCGGTGCCGCCGGGGCGCCGGTCACCACGGTGACGTCGTAGGCCGGAGTCGGGCTGGTGCTGTTGCCCGCCGCGTCGGTCTCCACCGCCGTCAGGCTGTGGGTGCCCGCCGCCAGCGCGTTGCTGCCGTCCAGCGCCAGGCTCCAGCTGCCGTCCCCGTCAACGGTCGCGCTGCCCAGCACGGACTGCGTGCCGTTCAGCGTGGTATAGACGGTGATCGTGTCGCCTGCGGTGCCGGTACCGGAGATCACCGGCTGGGTGTCATCGGTGCTGCCGCCGCTGACGACGTTGCCCTGGATTTCGCCCACGTCATCCGCGAACCCGCTGATGGCAAGTTTCGAGGCGTCCGGCGGGGTGATGTCAACCGTGATGGTGACCGCCGCCGACGGCTCGGAGGTGTTGCCTGCCGCGTCGGTGGCGGTGGTGGAGAGCGTGTGATCGCCTTCGTCCAGCGCGGTGTCCGGCGTCCACGACCAGCTGCCGTCGTCGCCGACGGTGGTGCTGCCGATCACCTCGCCGTTGTCGAGGATGGCGATGGTGTCACCGGCCTCGCCCTGACCGGACAGCGCCGGCTGGGTGTCGTCGGTCACGTCGCCGTCGGCCAGCTGACCGGTGATGTCACCCACGTTATCAGTCACCACCGGTGCTGCCGGGGTGGCCGGCGCGGTGGTGTCCACGGTCACGGTGATGGCCGCTGACGGTTCCGAGGTGTTACCCGCCGCGTCGGTGGCGGTGGTCGAGAGGGTGTGGTCACCGTCGTCCAGCGCGGTGTCCGGCGTCCACGACCAGCTGCCGTCGTCGCCGACGGTGGTGCTGCCGATCACCTCGCCGTTGTCCAGAATGGCGATGGTGTCACCGGCCTCGCCCTGACCGGACAGCGCCGGCTGGGTGTCGTCGGTGGTGTCGCCGTCGGCCAGCGGACCGGTGATGTCACCCACGTTATCGGTGACGACCGGTGCCGCCGGGGTGGCCGGCGCGGTGGTGTCCACGGTCACGGTGATGGCCGCTGACGGCTCGGAGGTGTTACCCGCCGCGTCAGTGGCGGTGGTCGAGAGCGCGTGGTCACCGTCATCCAGCGCGGTGTCCGGCGTCCACGACCAGCTGCCGTCGTCGCCGACGGTGGTGCTGCCGATCACCTCGCCGTTGTCGAGGATGGCGATGGTGTCACCGGCCTCGCCCTGACCGGACAGCGCCGGCTGGGTGTCATCGGTGGTGTCGCCGTCGGCCAGCGGACCGGTGATGTCGCCCACGTTGTCGGTGACGACCGGGGCGGCCGGGGTGGCCGGCTGGCTGTAGTCGGTGGTCAGATCAAACGCTTCTGACTGCCCGCTGACGTTGCCCGCCGCGTCAGTCGCGGTGGTGGTGAAGCTGTGCGCGCCTTCGCTCAGGGTGGAGGTCGGCGTGTAGCTCCAGTTGCCGCTGCCGTCGGCTTTCACCGAGCCCATCGCCTTGTCGCCGTCATAGACGGTAATGATGCTGCCCGCTTCCGCCGTGCCGCTCAGGGTCGGCGTCGGATCGTCGGTGGTGCTGCCGTTCGCCAGCTCGCCCTGCACGCTGCCCACATCGTCGGTGACGCTGCCGATGGCCGGGGCGGCCGGGGCGGCGGTATCGACGGTGAAGGCCGTCACCGCATCCTCACTGACGTTGCCCGCCGCGTCGGTGGCGTTCGCGGTGATGGTGTGCGCGCCGTCAGCCAGCGCACTGGCCGGTGTGAAGCTCCAGCTGCCGCTCTGGTCCACGGTGGCGGTACCCAGCAGGGTGCCGTTGTCCAGCACGCTGATGATGCTGCCCGCCTTGCCGCTGCCGCGGATCTCCGGCAGGGCATCGTCGGTCACGCCGTTCTGCGCCACGTTGCCGGTGACGCTGCCCGCATCGTCCACCACGCTGGTGATGGCGATGGTTACCGCGCTGGTGTCAACGGTGATGCTCACCGCCGGCGTCAGCGCCGACTCGTTGCCCGCCGCGTCGGTGACGCTGACGGCCAGGCTGTGATCCCCGTCGGACAGCGCGCTGCCCGGCGTGAAGCTCCAGCTGCCGTCTTCGCCGGCCGTAACGGAGCCGATGACCTCGCTGCCGTCGTACACGCTGACCACGCTGCCCGGCTCGGCGGTACCGCCGAAGGTCGGGGTGCTGTCGTCGGTGGTGTCACCGCTCAGGAGGGTCCCCTGGCTGTCGCCGACGTTGTCGGTCAGGCTCAGATCGCTGACGGCGGCCGGGGCCTGGGTATCCACGGTGAGATCCCACGCGCCGCTTTCGCTGCTGACCTGGCCGACGCTGCTCACCGCGTCTGCGGTAAACACGTGGTCACCGTCCTGCAGGGCAGTGGCCGGGGTGAAGCTCCAGTTGCCGTCGTTATCGGCGGTGCTGCTGCCCAGCAGGCTGCCGTTGTCGTACACGCGGACCACCATGCCGGCCCCCGCAGAGCCGTTGAGGGCAGGGGTGCTGTCGTTGGTGACGGCACCTTTCTGCACGGCTTCCGTGATGCCCACGTCGTCGATCACGCTGTTAATGCTCGGTGCCGCCGGGGCGCCGGTCACCACGGTGACGTCGTAGGCCGGAGTCGGGCTGGTGCTGTTGCCCGCCGCGTCGGTCTCCACCGCCGTCAGGCTGTGGGTGCCCGCCGCCAGCGCGTTGCTGCCGTCCAGCGCCAGGCTCCAGCTGCCGTCCCCGTCAACGGTCGCACTGCCCAGCACGGACTGCGTGCCGTTCAGCGTGGTATAGACGGTGATCGTGTCGCCTGCGGTGCCGGTACCGGAGATCACCGGCTGGGTGTCATCGGTGCTGCCGCCGCTGACGACGTTGCCCTGGATTTCGCCCACATCATCCGCGAACCCGCTGATGGCAAGTTTCGAGGCGTCCGGCGGAGTCGTGTCAACCGTAATGGTGACCGCCGCCGACGGTTCAGAGGCGTTGCCTGCCGCATCGATTTCGGTGGTGGAGAGCGTGTGATCGCCTTCGTCCAGCGGCGTCTCCGGCGTCCACGACCAGCTGCCGTCGTCGCCGACGGTGGTGCTGCCGATCACCTCGCCGTTGTCCAGAATGGCGATGGTGTCACCGGCTTCGCCCTGACCGGACAGCGCCGGCTGGGCGTCGTCGGTCACGTCGCCGTCGGCCAGCTGACCGGTGATGTCACCCACGTTATCAGTCACCACCGGTGCCGCCGGGGTGGCCGGCGCGGTGGTGTCCACGGTCACGGTGATGGCCGCTGACGGTTCCGAGGTGTTACCCGCCGCGTCGGTGGCGGTGGTCGAGAGGGTGTGGTCACCGTCGTCCAGCGCGGTGTCCGGCGTCCACGACCAGCTGCCGTCGTCGCCGACGGTGGTGCTGCCGATCACCTCGCCGTTGTCGAGGATGGCGATGGTGTCACCGGCCTCGCCCTGGCCGGACAGCGCCGGCTGGGTGTCGTCGGTGGTGTCGCCGTCGGCCAGCGGACCGGTGATGTCGCCCACGTTGTCAGTCACCACCGGCGCCGCCGGGGTGGCCGGGGCCGCAGTGTCCACGGTCACGGTGATGGCCGCTGACGGCTCGGAGGTGTTGCCCGCCGCGTCGGTGGCGGTGGTTGAGAGGGTGTGGTCACCGTCGTCCAGCGCGGTGTCCGGCGTCCACGACCAGCTGCCGTCGTCGCCGACGGTGGTGCTGCCGATCACCTCGCCGTTGTCGAGGATGGCGATGGTGTCACCGGCCTCGCCCTGGCCGGACAGCGCCGGCTGGGTGTCGTCGGTGGTGTCGCCGTCGACCAGCGGACCGGTGATGTCGCCCACGTTGTCGGTCACCACCGGCGCCGCCGGGGTGGCCGGGGCCGCAGTGTCCACGGTCACGGTGATGGCCGCTGACGGCTCGGAGGTGTTGCCCGCCGCGTCGGTGGCGGTGGTCGAGAGGGTGTGGTCACCGTCGTCCAGCGCGGTGTCCGGCGTCCACGACCAGCTGCCGTCGTCGCCGACGGTGGTGCTGCCGATCACCTCGCCGTTGTCGAGGATGGCGATGGTGTCACCGGCCTCGCCCTGACCGGACAGCGCCGGCTGGGTGTCATCGGTGGTGTCGCCGTTGGTCAGCGGACCGGTGATGTCGCCCACGTTATCGGTGACGACCGGGGCGGCCGGGGTGGCCGGCGCGGTGGTGTCCACGGTCACGGTGATGGCCGCTGACGGCTCGGAGGTGTTGCCTGCCGCGTCGGTGGCGGTGGTCGAGAGGGTGTGGTCACCGTCGTCCAGCGCGATATCCGGCGTCCACGACCAGCTGCCGTCGTCGCCGACGGTGGTGCTGCCGATCACCTCGCCGTTGTCGAGGATGGCGATGGTGTCACCGGCCTCGCCCTGGCCGGACAGCGCCGGCTGGGTGTCGTCGGTGGTGTCGCCGTCGGCCAGCGGACCGGTCACGTCACCCACGTTGTCGGTGACGACCGGGGCGGCCGGGGTGGCCGGCGCGGTGGTGTCCACGGTCACGGTGATGGCCGCTGACGGCTCGGAGGTGTTGCCCGCCGCGTCGGTGGCGGTGGTCGAGAGGGTGTGGTCACCGTCGTCCAGCGCGGTGTCCGGGGTCCACGACCAGCTGCCGTCGTCGCCGACGGTGGTGCTGCCGATCATCTCGCCGTTGTCGAGGATGGCGATGGTGTCACCGGCCTCGCCCTGGCCGGACAGCGCCGGCTGGGTGTCGTCGGTGGTGTCGCCGTCGGCCAGCGGACCGGTCACGTCGCCCACGTTGTCGGTGACGACCGGGGCGGCCGGGGTGGCCGGCGCGGTGGTGTCCACGGTCACGGTGATGGCCGCTGACGGCTCGGAGGTGTTGCCCGCCGCGTCGGTGGCGGTGGTCGAGAGGGTGTGGTCACCTTCGTCCAGCGCGGTGTCCGGCGTCCACGACCAGCTGCCGTCGTCGCCGACGGTGGCCGTGCCGATCACCTCGCCGTTGTCGAGGATGGCGATGGTGTCACCGGCCTCGCCCTGGCCGGACAGCGCCGGCTGGGTGTCATCGGTGGTGTCGCCGTCGGCCAGCGGACCGGTCACGTCGCCCACGTTGTCGGTGACGACCGGTGCCGCCGGGGTGGCCGGCGCGGTGGTGTCGACGGTCACGGTGATGGCCGCTGACGGCTCGGAGGTGTTGCCCGCCGCGTCGGTGGCGGTGGTCGAGAGGGTGTGGTCACCTTCGTCCAGTGGCGTCTCCGGCGTCCACGACCAGCTGCCGTCGTCGCCGACGGTGGCCGTGCCGATCACCTCGCCGTTGTCGAGGATGGTGATGGTGTCACCGGCCTCGCCCTGGCCGGACAGCGCCGGCTGGGTGTCATCGGTGGTGCCACCGTCGGCCAGCGGACCGGTCACGTCGCCCACGTTGTCGGTGACGACCGGGGCGGCCGGAGTGGCCGGCGCGGTGGTGTCGACGGTCACGGTGATGGCCGCTGACGGCTCGGAGGTGTTGCCCGCCGCGTCGGTGGCGGTGGTGGAGAGGGTGTGGTCACCTTCGTCCAGCGCGGTGTCCGGCGTCCACGACCAGCTGCCGTCGTCGCCGACGGTGGCCGTGCCAATCACCTCGCCGTTGTCGAGGATGGTGATGGTGTCACCGGCCTCGCCCTGGCCGGACAACGTCGGCTGGGTGTCGTCGGTGGTGCCGCCGTCGGCCAGCGGGCCGGTCACGTCGCCCACGTTGTCGGTGACGACCGGGGCGACCGGGGTGGCCGGAGCGGTGGTGTCGACTGCAATAACAAATTCCGCGGATTCTGTACTGATGTTGCCAGCTGGATCCGATTCAGTAGTGGTCAGTGAGTGACTACCATCTGCAAGATCCACGTCAGGCGTAAAGCTCCAGTTGCCATTCTTATCTACGGTTGCCGAACCAATGGCGCTACCATTGTCGTAAATGGTTATGGTGTTACCCGATTCGCCTGTTCCCCCCAGGACAGGACGCTTCTCGTCGGTCGTATCGCCACTTTGGAGTGAACCAGTAACAGTACCTGTATTGTCCAGTGCGCTTCCAACCCCTGTTGATACAGGCACGGTCTTCTCTGAGTGATGGCTGTCATTGTCGTTATGATGGGCAATCGCAACTCCAGCGCCTACGGCTCCGGCCAGCCCAAGCAGGCCGAACAGAATAGGGTAGAAGTGAGAGTCAGATTCTTCGCTCGCAAAGAAGACATCACCTGCGCCCAATGGCTGGCCTCCTAACGCCACAGGAGACAATTGGCTGTCAGTCAACAAATAGCCAGTATCATAGCTTTCGCCGGATAGGGGGATATATTGATAAATCTGCCCATCTTCAGACATACCAAGCAGAAGAGGATGCTCTCCCCCTTGTTTAAAATAGTCTTCAAGAATCAGGCATGGCTTATCATCGCCTTCATTAAAAACTTCAAGATTGCTACCTGTGCGCTTTAATGTGATGTTTTCAGGCGCAAAGTTATTGTTTTCATTCTTTAAAAGATAAACATTTCCAGGCTCTACCTTAACCTTGAGTAAATGTGTGGTGCTTGCAGATTGGCTTTCACCTTTGCCTTCCACGTTTTTAGTTACTAAAACGATTGAGTTTCCGTTTAGCTTCCCGATCATATGCTCTCCTGAGACGCAACTACCATTTTATTTCGAGTTTCAACTTTGCCATCACTTGTAAATAAGGCCATTTTCGATAGCTCACTTATTTTATTTATTAAAAGACAGTACGGATATAGACGCAGCCATGGCCTATACAAAAAGGAAAAACACTTAGAAATGGATTAATGACATTTAACACGCTGTATTAAAACGATTTATGGATTATTCAACCCTTACAAAACTACAATGTAAATAATCCACACTTAATATTTTAGGCGCAATTTAACTCAATATAAAGATAGTAATCTTTAAAGTATAGCCATAATAAAAATCGCAACCGTTAAGCAATCCTGAATAAGAAAAGAAAAGTCCGATAATTATCCAGCTTTAAGTTGCCACCCTTGTATCCCCAGCTTCTTGAGTAAATTTGATTTATGGGCGCTGATAGTTTTTTCACTGCGAGAAAGCTTAACTGATATGGCTTTGTTTGATTGCCCAGCCAAAAATAGCTCAAGTATCTGACGTTCTCGTTTGGTCAGCCTGGCTGTCTCATACATGTCTTCACTGAAATCATTAGCCGAAATATTTTGAATATTCAATACATTCCATGAATAGCAGTAGCAGCCATCAAATATGAGATTAATCGTGGAGACGAACTGATTGACACTACTATCTCTGTTTAATATTCCCCGCATTGAAGGGATGTGCTTTTGTAGCCACCTTATCTGCTTCATGTCATCTACCAAAGCCAGTATAGGGGTGTTTGTTTTTGTAAGTTCCCGGGTTAGTAATTCGCTGTGCTGATAGGCTTCTTCGCAATCTAACACAATTATATCAAAGTGTTCTTTAGCTAAAGCCGAATGCACTTTTTGTATCGCCGAGGTAGTAACCCCAGCTCCAGGGAACCCTTTCTCCAGTATATAAGAAACACCATAGAAACTAAGATTCTCTGCACCTAAAAATAAGATATTCATATCACCCCACTAAAGCATGTAACTTTTCAATGCTTTCCATTGAAAACCATTAATTCCCAACAAAATACTTTCTATAACAACTAAAAATAGATAAAAAAATGACAAAAACCTTACTAATTGGTGTGGAAAATATCACACAATATGCAACAAATCCTCTCTAAGACGAGAGGATTATAATAATTGGGATAATTCGTACTTTTATGTAATCCTCTGACTCAATCTAAGATTTAACAAGGAATAAAATAGGAATCTGTCAGAGGGATAGATTGTCAACAGATCTAAAACAAAAAACTTAATATTTTAATTTTTATCCATTCTCAAATGAGAATGAATGTAAAAAGAAATAAAAAACCTCCTATAATTAAACAAAAAATGCAACTTAATTGTATGCTTAAACAGCATTTATACTTGGCTAAAATGTGATAGGAAAAATTGGCTTACCAGTAGAGGCAGCAACAAGAATGTCGAATTTGATACCTGAAGACACGAAGTTCCGAGAGGTATCGACGGGTGATTGCATGCAATGGAAATGAACTTTAATCCTGATCTGTTTATCCGATGTGCCGTAAATATCTGTCTGGGTTCTGATAACTCCCCTGCCTGTCAGGCAGGGGAACTGTAGTTCAGAAATGATAGCTCAGGCCGACCTGGCCGCTGTAGTCAGTTTTGAACGTCCCACCGAAGCTGTTTTTGACTTTTGCACTAACTGACAGGCTGTCGGTCAATTGTCCTTCCACACCGAGGTGTGCTCGATAGCGGTTATCTGACCAGGCATCATAACGACGAACTGACTGGCGATCGGTAAGAATAGTTTTTGTTCCCGATTTCCCCAGTGAATACTGATACTCAATACCCGCCGTCAGCATAATACTATCATTACCTGCCCACATGCCGCGTTTCTGTACCAACAAACCACCGGTTCCGTAATAAGGCGTGCCTGAACTCAGTGATATCGCCGCGTCATGTCCTGTCACATTATAGCCTGAAAGTGCACCACCGCTTACGCCGAGATAGGGGGAAATCAGCAGCATATCATCCGAAGTGCTGAACTGATAACCTGACCTTACGCCACCGGCCAGTATATGGGTATCGCGTTTTGCCTCGCCAGCACCGAGCACAGGAACAAGCATCAGTTCCTGACTGAGGTACATATACCGGCTGGCCACATCAACAAAGATACCTTTCCACGGCCGCCACGAGTAGTACATTCCAGCTGTGGCCAGACGGTGATTTTCTCTTCCCTGACTGCGGATATCCCCCTTGGTATAATCTGCGCTGATACCAAATATCTGACCGTTGTTCAGCGTATCCCATCCTACTGTCAGAGTCTGCTGAGTCGCTGATGAATCGAGAAAACTTCCCCGTGTGTGATCAACCGTTACCCACACTCCGCTGGTTTCCCCGGCTGTATGGAGCTGGGTGGAGCGGTCATGAAGCCTGCTGAGTGACTCGCTGAAAATGTACTGCCGTGAGGCCATCATGGCTCGCACCGTGCGGATGAGGGGTTTATTGTCCTGAATGGTGAACCAGTCATCAGGATTGAATTGCGGCTGCGCGGCTGCGCTGGCTCCAGTGTCTGCTCCGCTGCCATTTACTGCAGGCTGTTCATCCGGTGCAGCCGTAACCTGACCTCCCGTCTCCTTAGTTTCCTGCACAGTAGGTTCGCTGTCCCTATCTATCACCGGTTCTTTATTCTTTTTAAGCATCCACAGCACACGGTCTGCCTCATCCTGCACCATATAGTCTGGTGTATAAATAGTGAAGCCACTGTAGGTGCTGGCAAACGTGAAGTAGTCATGTGCCGTGCCCACTGGCGCATCGACCATGACCAGGTTCTGTTCCAGCGCAACCTGTTCTTCTTCCCTGACCAGCAGATCCACTTCGAGCAGATTATTACCGCCGGTGGCGGCGTTTTTAATGGTAATGCGGTCACTTTCCAGAGTGGAAGGCCGGACGCCCAGCGTGACCGTCAGACCGGTCGCATCAAATGTGTCCGTTGCAAGCGTTTTGGCTGTCCAGTTCCCGGAAGATGTGAGTGATAAGGATGCCCCGTTACCAGCCACCAAGCTGCTGATATTGCTGTCCCCGGTCATCTGCCAGTAGGCATCAGAGGCCAGCGTCATGCGGGTCGCTCCTGTTGACGTAACTGCCCCCTGGTAGAATACTTTCCCGAGATACAGGCTGGCGTTATCAGCCAACTGCACGTTGCCGTTCACGGTACTGGCGGGTAGAAGCTCCAGCGCATCCGCATCACGTACCGGCTGGCTGCAGGTCACATTGTTTAGATAAATTACCGCATAACAACGCCATGATTTTTCAGCTTCACTGTCGCTGTCGTTGTATCCCAGAGATACCTTTGCCGATTCACCAGTTGTAATATCGGCAGTTACGCTGGCGTATTCACCGACCTGAAAAATAGCATTACTGCCCACGTTGATGCTGTCCGCTTTAAACAGAGACATCAACCAGTCATCGTCAATCACCACACTGCCAGCGTGAGCCACGGGCTGACCGGATAGAATGACGACGCCGTTGTCAACATTCAGGCTGCCGTTAAGGTTCATGCCGCCCGTGAGTGCCACCAGTGCTGTGCTCTTTTCTGGAGTGATGCTGACGTTCAGTGCACCATTGACATTGTTTCCATCGGTCTCACCGATAAAACCGCGAAACACCTGCTTGTCGGGTTGTGTATGCCCAGTGATAGTAAGGTTTGCCATATTCGTGCTGCTGTGGTTTACCAGCCTGGCACCACTGTCGGTATGGTTTATTTTCGTGAAGGTCAGCGCGTTACCGTTCAAATCCAGCGTACCGCCCCGGTAGCCGAAATAAATATTACTGGTCGGAACCTGCCCGCTGTCGCTCAACACGACGGTTGGGCGTCCACTGACCATTGTGATGGAAGAAAAAGCCTGTTTCTGGCCTAATGCATCAGCCTGCTGATCGAGAATGACCGTTCCTGCTCCAACATTAAGGCTGCCGGGGTTTATGCCTTCCGCGTTCACATGAAGCGTGCCATCCCCGATTTTGTGCAGTGCATCACCGGTCAGACCGTTGACCTGCCAGAGCACCTCGTTACCGGCATCAACTTCAATCCCGCCCCCCACCCAAGTGGCGCTGACTCCCGCAGCCGATGTCAGTGTGTAATCAGCGGAAAAACGCAGCTTCCCAGCTCCCAGGTTGACGGGACCGCTCAGCTCGATG
Source organism: Pantoea sp. X-Soil-TKNS-1211 (assembly GCF_059730495.1). NCBI lineage: Bacteria > Pseudomonadati > Pseudomonadota > Gammaproteobacteria > Enterobacterales > Erwiniaceae > Pantoea > Pantoea sp. X-Soil-TKNS-1211. The sequence goes on along the minus strand of NZ_AP035956.1, from coordinate 124,396 downwards.
ACGCCACCATCACCGTTAAAACGTATGTCTTTTGTGGCATCCAGCTCCTTACTCGTTGCTGCTGACGGTGCGAGTGTGCTGTAAGTGTCTGACAGACCGGCCCAGGACCACGTACTTCCCAGTTGAGTTATCGCATCCCAGCCCCAGCTGATGATACCGCCTCCAGCACTGTCAGTAATGTCGGGCGAGGTGTTAGCAGCAACCGTGTCCTGGATATAGCCATCTGGTATGTACTCCCACATGGAAATGGCCCCATAGGCATTTGACGACGTACCACCATGAAGCACACCTGCAATTTTCCACACGCTGTCCACTTCGTCATAGACCATGACAGGGCTTCCACTGTCACCAGCTAATGTGCCAATCGACAACGGAGAAGTCAGCGGACTATCTGGGCCATAATCAGGCGCACGTAGAGTCCCGGAAGGCCATGTCACCGCAGCAGTATTGATGGTCCCCCCGCTGACCCAGTTATACGCTCCGCTGAGTCTGATGCTTCCGGTCTGATCATCTGTTACCTGGGTTTGTAAACCGCCACCGGCCCGGGTGTACCAGGAATAACGGGAGGTATCCCCCTTTCGAATCTCAGACTTTACGACTACCCCGACCGGGGCAGCATCCGTCACCACCTTGTTTAAACGTGGCAGATGAAAATCTATATCATCGAGGGGGGACTCATTACGATTGATCAAAGTGTAAGTGGCAGCATATTGCGCACCATTCCCGAAGGTGACAGTCTTATACCCGGTGTTGTGACGCACGCTGGCGAGATAAGAGGGTGAAACGAGTGTGCTGTATCCGTAAGTCGCAACCATGCCAAAATCAGGCATGGAAAACTCAAGGATGCCGGATAGCGTACCATCTTTTTTATACACGGCAATATCTGACGCCCCGACAGAATATTTCCCTAAATTCTCGGCAAAATCACGATAATCCTGAACATCAACATCGTGTCGCATGACTCCCGCGTAAGCGGTCGTATAGATGAATATAGTAGCGTACCATACTGTGTTATAGTATTTTATCAAAACAACCCCTCTGACATAAGCAGGAATAAAAAGGATAAATGTATTTTTTAAATTCAGGCAACGAGCTGAATAGTAGGGCTCATACCCTGAAAATATTTAGCGCATAACATCAGCGCGTGATTTCTCAGCCTCATTCAATGGACAAAGCCCCGCGAAATTAAATAACTGCATATAGTGGTTATTTTTGTCTTTATGTGTCATCTCAGTCGTTAATTTATTTCTCCTTATGTACTGTTTGTAATCATCAATTTCTATCAAAGTTGTAACAGAAAGTAAATGCAAGCATCTTGCCAGGTAAAATAAAAGTAGACTCATATGAGACTGGGTTAATTCCATTAGCGACAGACACATATAACACATTGTTTTTATTAATGAAGTCATTCACATGCAAAGAAGGTCAAAGTTGTTTAATTTAAAACAATGGAACTTATATGCGTAGAAAATTGAAAACACCATCTCATTAAAGAGCTCCCCCCCCGGGGGCCTGCAACAGGAAAAAAAAACGGAACCAGCTACTTCTTATCGATTTTGCGAAGTGATAATAAAATGTGACCTGAATCATTTTGTGATTCTGAGAAAGTGATAATATTTAACGTTGATTTTAAAAAAAAGCATCAGGGGTGAATTTTTCCGAATATGGGCTGCTTAATGTTCCTATCAGATAAAAAACCGCTCTGCCGATACTCAACTTTTTTTCCCTTTCGACAGAAAAAACATGAAATAGGGCAGGGCAGAGTTAGGTTAATAAATTATACCATGGTATTCCCAAGGCGAAGGACTTTTCAGTTTAAGCAGGCAGTAAATCCGGTGAACGCGTTTATCGTCTAATCAGTCAATATCAGGATCAGGCGGGGTCTTTGTCGTCTTCGTAGTCATCTATTGATGCTACAACATGTTGCAAGACGTCGTCTTCATTCCTATGTGATTCCCGCAAGGCTTTTACCCTGCAAAGCGCGTTCCGGAATTGAAGTGAAAGACGAACTCACTCTGATTGGTCATGACTTTATGCTTGTTAATTTACCGCGTTAAGACGTTCATTATAAAAAGTTTCTGACTTCCACATACTCAACATCAATGTTGTCAGTTTCCTCGCCAGTGCAACAATGCCTTTTTTCAGCGACAAGATCCTGCATGCCTGACGGATACTCATCGCAAATTGCGAAACCAGATACCTGGAGAGTTCCCGTTTTATCGCTGGTTTTAAAGCTTTTTTTCGATAACGTCCTTCAGTGCCCGACACTTGAGACTGAGATCGGCAAACATCTGTTTGAGACGTCGGTTTTCATCCTCCAGATCTTTCATCTTTTTGATATCAGAGGCTTCCATACCGCCGAACTTTGCTTTCCAGTTGTCGTAAGTAGCCTCAGAAATACCCGCCTCACGGCAAACGTCTTTCACCGTTCTTCCAGCCTCAACAGACTTCAACACGGCGATGATCTGGTGTTCGGTGAATCGTGCTTTACGCATGGCAATCTCCTCCGGAAACATAAACAGTATGTCGGAAGATCTCTAAAAGTGAACGGTTCGTTTTGCAGGGATACTTACAGGAGAGGCGGGCGCTTCGGGGATTAGCCGGATATGTTATTTAACATAATTATGATTATGCGCCATTAATGTGTTACTCCAAAACGCTAATGTCGTACGGGGAGATGCGGATGTTTTCCTGGACTGCTATGTTGTGATCCCCAGATGCTCCCGGTACTTCACCGGACTCATCGCACCTAATGATATTTTGATTCTCTTCTCGTTATACCAGCGTATGTACCTGTCCAGGAAGCACATAAAATCTTCCAGCGATGTGCCCGCCCAGTTTCTGCCATAGTACATTTCATTTTTGACCCGCCCGAAGAAGCCTTCGCACGCCGCATTATCCGACGAGCAACCCTTGCGTGACATGGACCTTATAAGACCCGATCCATTGATACGATCCAGCCAGCCCGGCCATCGGTAATGGCTTCCTCTGTCACTGTGTATCACCGGCCTTTCATTTTCCCTGAGCGTATCGATCGCATCATCGAGCATGGCATTTACCAGTTTTGCGTCCGGACGTGTCCCTATGGCCCAGCTCACCACTTTGCCATCAAAACAGTCGATGACTGGCGACAGATAGACCTTTCCTGCCGGAAGATGGAACTCGGTAATATCGGTCAGCCACTTCTCATTTGGTCTGTAGGCACGAAAATTTCTGGCGAGGAGATTTGCAGGTGCCGGTCCGATTTCCCCGCAGTAAGCGCTGTATCGCCGCCGCCCGACACGCTTAACAACCAGTTGCTCTTCAGCCATCAGTCTGCGGACAACCTTTTCTGAGATATATGTGTTGTTTTCACGGAGCATCGCGTGGAGGCGTCGGTAGCCATAGCAGCGATAATTTCCCTCAAAGATCTTTGCCATAGTTACGCGTATTTTCGCGTACTTGTCATGCAGACGCAGGCTTGCTTTGTGATAAAAATAGCAACTGCGGGCAAGCTGCAGAGCACTGAGCAGTTCAGCAACGGGATAGATTTCTTTAAGGGCATCAACGAGCCGGGTCTTCTCCCTGTTCTTCAGGGTCAGGACGTTGATGCCCATGTCTTTTTTTATCAGTTCATTCGCTTTTGTCAGGATGTCACGTTCAAGCTGTAGCTGATGAACCTGCTGTTGAAGCTGCTTTATTTCATCGCGCAGTGCATCCTGCTGCTTATCCCGAGAAGCTGGTTTACGTTTACGCATGGATTGATAAGCCTCATCGTCGATCAGGTCTTTCTTCCATTTGTACAGGACCGGAACGCTGATACCTATCTTTTGTGCAACTTTAAGGGCGGTTCCGCGTCGGGTGCAGAGTTCGCGCACAGCCTGGGTTTTTTCTTCCGGGCTGAAGCATTTATTCGTGTTCGAGCGAATAATCAGCGGGCGTCGTCCCGGATAAATCTCTTCGATCCAGCTCTTAAGCACTTCGTTGCTGGGATAACCGATGGCACGCCGCGTGAAAGCCAGACAGCCGCCGTGCGTAAGATAATGCTCAACCCTGTGCATGTGAATAGCGTTTTCTTGGCTTTAATTCCCTGGGTAAGTCACCGGCCTCTTCATAAATTCGAACCCACCGGGAAAGCTGTTTAACGGATGGATAGCCCAACTCTCTGACAACAACTGTCAGCCTTTTGCCATACCTGAAGTAAAGCTCCACGGCCCGGATCCGATCCTCATATGAGTGCATAAATTATCTCCCGAAGGTCCAGGAAATCGTCCGCACCCCCCTTAGCCACTGAGACGACATCTTAATAATGGATAGACAACTTATAGTTATGTTAAGTGATGATTTGAGCCAGTGCACAGAAAAGAACGCACTGGCAAGGATGTGGATAACAATCTAATTAAAAAACAACAGACTTAAACCGGGCGGCATTAGATGCAGTGTAAATAACTGTATTTTGGATGTTCTTATGCCCTAAGTAATCTTGTATGAGCCGGGTATCACATCCCTTATCTGCCAAGGCATAACCACATGCATGCCTGAACATATGCGGATGCACATCAACATTGATGTTGGCGACTTTTCCAGCCACCCTGAAGATGCGGTATAATTGCTGCCTCGATATTTTTTTACCATGTGTTGATAAAAACAAATATTCAGAATCAGAACCCAAATAGCTGGATCGCATCTGCATCCAAGCTTCTAATGCTAACAGTTCGCGATATTGCAAAGGGTGCTGAACCGAAAACCCATTTTTTAATCTTGATATATAGATAATTTTATTGGAAATTTCGACATCCCGCAACCTTAGCTGAGAAAGCTCACTTACCCTGAGCCCATGTATAAAACACATTAGCAGCATGCATTTATTTCTCTCGCTATTTTTTGATAACCCAACGGCAGAGATCAACCTTTCTATCTCATTAACGGTAAGATACTTCCTTCTCTTCATTTTCTTCATTTTCTTCATTTTCATATTTTTACTTTCCCCTATCTTTAACTTCAACGATTGCATTCTACAAGTAATCGTCTTATAAGCAATGAGTTAAGGTTTAATAAGGTTTTTTAGGATTACTGGTACCAGGCTTTAATATCCCCGTACATTTCGTCAATCTACTTATTATGATTCAGGATAAATCATTCCATTGATTAAACTTATCATTTAACTGTAAAAACAACTCTGATTTTGTTCTGATACCAAGTTTTCGCATAGCATTACATTTATGGCCGCTAATGGTTTTGATGCTTAATTTCTTCATGCGTGCAATTTGTTGCAAATCCAAACCATTATAAAGATGCCGTAAGACATAAATTTCGCTAGGTGTTAATCTCGAAGTGACACATTGTAGCGCTTCATTTACTTGCGCAAGGTCACAGCAGATTTTCGGACTGAGCACACGCTGTTGTTCAAATGCCTTTCTGAAGAAATCTTCAGTGTCAGTAAGTGCTTCTCCGCGCGCAATCACGCTGATGTTGTAATGATTGAGTAAAATCCTCAGTGCATTACTGTCCCAACAAGAGGTATACACTACGATATTCATGTCCGGGAACAGAGCATTCATTTGCCGCAATATATCAAGCCCCTCCTGTAGATTTTCTTCAGCGCTTTGCAAATCAGTGACAAGGATATCCACGGATTGATACATCAGGGCATCAAACATTTTGCCCAAACTCGGCTCCTGGATGCTAATTTCACAGTTCTTATTGATAGACCTAATAAGCGTTGAGAGCCCGATGAGCGTTAAGGGGTGGCTATCCATTAATGCCACGCTACGAGGCAGTGTGTATGTCTGATTCATCTTTTGCTCTTTGATGGCCGAGACTCCCGGCATTGATCTATTTAAAAAAACATCACGGATAACACTTAAAGACCGGATGTTGGACCGATTTTTGCCATCCAGGTGCCCTGAGCAAAGAGTTCACTGTCATTATGAAAACCCAGTTTCATCATGGCATTACGCTTATGTTTACTGACTGTGCGCACATCGCGATGTAGCGTTTGCGCTACCCTGGAAACGCTCAGACCAGAAAACAGGTAAGCAAGTACATCCAATTCCCTGGCGGTGAGTGAGGTATTTTTCACCGGTGTTTTTGCGAGCAGGAGTTGTACTTTTGGACTTAACCATTGCCGCCCCCCAGACATACCCTTTGAGACACATTGCGCCAGCGCCAGTACCGGTTCTTGTTTTAACAAAATTCCGTTGGCTTTAGATGACACGAGAAGCTCAAGTACCCGAGAGTCGCTAAAATCAGTGCAGATGATAATCTTCATTGTTGGGTGTGCTTTACGTAGTTGCGCCAAAAGCCGCAACCCATCCAGCATGAGTTCTTGTTCGCCACAGATATCCATGATCAATAGCGAAGGCTGCGCTCTGGCAACTCGCGTTGAAATGCCAGCAAGACTGTGTACATAGCTTATGGAATCGGTGATCCCGCAGGAAACGATCAGTACTTGCTTTATGCCCATCGCCGTAACAGGGCAGGTATCCATGATCAACACACCTTCTCCAGCAGAACTTGCAGCAGAATTGTCTGATAGGGTTAGTTTATTGAAACAGCTCATCTGACCTCCTTGTTTTCTAGGTAACGTGCTCTGAACGGAGCATTCTCTTTTCTGTATTGCTCTCCCTCTCGATTTGCTTAATTACTGGTACGTAAAGGTGACCTGCATTGTTCCAACAATAGTTCCTGGCGTAACATTGCCCTGCGCACTGTAAGCTCGCGCCAGCATCTCGAACGTTGTACTGCGACTTGCGGTATCAATGCTCTGCACTATTTGTGTCGCGTTTCCCAGCACCGCGCCGGCACTGCTTTGCACTTCGATTTGCACCCCCGTTGCGGTTCCTGTATTCGCGTACATGGTGCTTTCGACGTCATCCGCCGTGCCGCTCAGGCTCATGGTGGCCTCCGTCGTCGATGTCGGGCATTCGCTCAGTACAATTGAAAAGGATTTCCAGTCGGTTGACGAGCCAGCCTCAGCAAGTGAGGACGCCAATATTTTCTGTCCTAAATCCACATTCAACCCACCGGAAGGCAAGTCAATACTGCAAGGTGAGGCTTTAATGTTGCCAGTAATGTTAAGTTGAGTATCCGCATTCGCCGGAGGTAAAAGCACCATGACTGCCAGCCATAGAGTAAACACCGATATTTTTGCTTTGTTGCTCAAATTCACCCTGGATTCCTTAAACATTTTCGTATTCCTTACCCGTCCCATCACGGAATTACTCAATTTCGGCGCGAATAGTCGCTGTTGCGGTGAAATCCCCGGTCTCAGGCGCATTACCTGTGGTGTTAATAGGAAATAAGTTAATCGCCGAGGTGCCAACCTGAGTGGTGTAATCCATCGTCAGTGGGAGGCGTCCAGTCTGCGGGGCGATGGTTTCGCCGGCGGTATTCTGAATCCTGACACCCACGTCGCTATTGGTGGTAGCAAGTGCGGTCGGATCGTTCGCATCCGGGGTTCCCTGGAAAGAGAGGCTTACCTGCACGCCATCAGAAATATTGGTGCAGGCAACGTTGAAGTTGACGTTTTTAGGCGTAAAGTTTTTCGCCATTTCGCCCTTAGTGGCGATATCACCAGACAGGATGTCGCCGAAAGGTACGGTGATGACCCCTCCGCCATTAATCTCGCAGGATTGTGGCACAGTAACCGTACCACTCATCCAGACGGATGAAACGGGGTCAGGAGATTGCGTTGATGAGTCGGAGGCGATATAAACATCAACCACTTTGGTAAGCGGGATTGTTTGTACTCCGACAAATGGCCGCCGGAAATAGAGGGATATCGAACCACGCGAACCGGTTGCGTAAGGATACTTATCACAACTGGTCGCGGTATTCAGGTTGCTGACGCTGGTAAACGGCGTTGGTTTGTTCGCGCCATATCCCCCGCCAATAAAAACTTCGCTAGCCACCGCCAGATAATCGTTGATGCTGTAATAATTGAGACTACCGTCGCTGTAGACCAGGCTGGTATCCGGCACTTTTGCCGTGACATAGGCACCAGTATAGGTACCGGAACAAGAACAGGTCACGTTATAGTTGCCGCTGAGGCTCCACTGATAGGCATTGTTAACTATCTTGCCAGCGGTGTTTTCTGACGGCTCCGACAATAAATAAGCCAAATCGAAGTTGTAAGTTTTTGCCCCGGTAGTCGCGTAACAACTTTCCGCTTGTGCCCGGGCACTCAGCATTCCGCCGGCCAGCGCCAGGCAAAGCAACGCAGCATTTTTGCCACAGAAAGAATGGCGAGGTAAATTGCGGCGTGAAGTGATGTCTACAAAAAACGTATGCATGCGATCAATCATGTCCATATTCCGCCTTATTGGCAGGCTCCATTAATAAGTTGAATACCCGATGTGGCCGACTGTTCAGGCAGGTGATAATTCACCCGGCAGGTCTCAGCCGCTGAAGTTCCCCATTTCACCATAAGCATTCCGGCATCCGGCATACCAGACAGATAAACCTGCCCACCATCGCCGACAATGCTGCCATTGCCCTTTTTGTCATCAGCAATAGCCGCCTTCGCGCCGAAAGGCACCGGCTCGCCGTTCGCACGGGTCAATGTCATCAGCACGCGCTGACCAATGTTCGGATCAAAGTCTGCACGTACCACGGCGCCACGGGTCGGTATCACCGTCGTACTAGTCAGTGTCATATCCACATTGTCCGGTAAGGTTGAGGTATCAAGTGAAATCTGGTTACGCCGGTACGCTGTGGCGTAAGGCACCACGGCATAACCGCGCCAGTCAGTTCTCACCCCCGTATTGCTGGAGATGTTCACATCATCTGCGCCCGGTGCTTTAACCAACACGACCGTTTCGCTCAACGGCTGAGAAAGGGTTACGCCATTTTCATGGACCACAATGCCGCCCTGCAGGCCATAATCCACACGACGCTGGCTGTTGTCATAACCGTAACCGGCGTTAACTTCGCCATAGGTCCCTTTATAGTCGGCACTGGCGTAGCCATTCGCGCCCTGCCCATTCGTGGTATAACCTTGGCTGATGTTGTAATTAAGGTTGTCATCATGTAACGCTGTACCACTGAGGCCCACGTTATGCGAGGTACTCCCATTTTTGCTGTTGTTCATGTTATAGGTGGCGTAACTGCCCGGCAGCCATTTGCTCAACGGTATGCTGAGGTTCAAGGCAATAATCTGATCGGTGTAATAGTTACGGTTGCCGTAGCTGTCCAGACCGTTGCGACTATAGGTATAACTCACACCATATGAGATCCCTTTCCAGGTGTTGTTGTATCCGACGCTGGCCGATTCGGTAGAACGGTTGTTATTCCAGTACTCTTCTTTCACCAGGCTCAGCGAAAGCGCCCCCCCCTTCTTCCATAAGTTCTGGCTGAGAGTGAGTTCGGCACGGCTCTTCTTATGATCGATATAATAGCGATTGCCGTGGTCGTAGCTTTCCAGCGCCTCCTGAAGGGTATAAAAACCAGAAGTCGAATAACGGTAGCTGGCGAGACTGAAGTTAGTTCCGGTTTCAACGAAGCTCTTACCGTAGCGCAGCCGATAAGATTGCCCGTTTTCTTTCGCAGCATCTTTACGTGTGGTCCACGCCTGCGTGACATCCGCAGAGAGCGCACCGATGCGGCCAAGGTTTTGCCCAAGCCCGATAGCCATCGACTGGTATTTACTCGCTGCCTGTAGGCCACCATATACGGTCGCACCGTGCGACAAACCGTAGATCGCGGTGCCCTGAGTAAACAGTGTCTTTTCAACGTCATCGTTGTACGAGCGATACTGACCGCTGGTGAAGCTGTATTTAAGGTGTCCTTCACGCTGAAGGACCGGTACAGAAGCGAAAGGGACTACCAATGTTCGCTCGGTGCCGTCAGCTTCTTTGATGGTCACGTTAAGATCGCCACTGCCCGCCGTCGGATAGAGGTCGGAAATCACGAACGGTCCCGCAGGCACGTAGCTTTGATAGATCACATAGCCATTCTGGCGGATGGTCACCTGCGCATTACTTTGCGCGATGCCACGAACCACGGGCGAATAACCCTTCATGCTGTCCGGCAACATATCGTCATCGGAAGCGAGCTGAACGCCACGGAAAGGCACGGTATCAAAAACTTCCGTAGGCGAGTTACTGTCGCCCAGCGTCAACTGACTTCTCAGTACCTGGATGTCACGTTGCAGGTAAGTATTGATTGAGTTCCAGTTGTCGTTACCATTGCTGTCCCGGTTCCAGGTTGAATAGTTGCGCAGACGCCAGGCGCCCAGGTTCGCGCCGGAACGCAGGTTCAGGTAATAAGTATTGGAATTGCGGGTGTCATTATTTCTCGCTTCGCTGTTCGCCCCGCTGAAACTGTAATTGAACAGCAGTGCTGGAATACCTGAGTCCCACTGCTCTGGGGAAACATAACCGCGTGCTTGCGAATTCAATGCCGCCTGTGGAATGCTCAGATCCAGCCTTTGTTGGTCAAAACGGAAGTTGGCTGAGGATTGATCTATCGCAGCGGTGAAATTGGCACATTCATCTGTCGCCTGAATACCAGGGTACATGCCAATTTTCACGCCCATATCCCGCAGAAGCTCTCCGCTCAGACAAGGCTGAAGGCTTTGCTTACCACTTGCATCAGTCGCCAGGGTGAAGTTTACGTCTCGAGTGTCAACCTCTGAACCATTAAGATAAATATCAACACGATAGGTGCCAGGAGGCTGTAGTTTGCCGTCTTCGAAAATGGATAAATCAGCTTTCCCCTGACCAGGGTTATCGATTTCTAATAAAGCTGGGTTGAAATACTCAGCTGCATGGACCACGTCCGTTCCACCGATTAAAAGCGCAACCGGGCATGCTACCAACAGCGCAAGGCGGGACAGTCTAAAACTGGCCGGATCATGAATCTTCGTTATTTTTTTCATTTTCTTAGTTCCAACTAATAACGCAGTTTGACGGCTGCGTTCTCACTTCCTTTTTGATTAGACGTAACAGACCGCGGGATCAGATACTGCCCGTCAGAACTTTGCTGGTACCACCGTAATCGTTAATAAACTGCCAGGTCAGCGATCCTCCAGCAACGCTGGCAGGCAAGGCAAAAGTGGCTTGTGATTGCGGTGCAACCATGTGAGCGTCCTTTAATTCAGTTCCGTTGATTTTGACGTTGAAAAAAGTGATGTAATGCGGGGACGGATTGGTCACCTGGAGCTGGTTACCGGTCCGTTTCCAGGTGAGCGTCTTCGCCGCCTCTTCAAGAGAACCTTTCACGCCAGCAGGACGGTAAATCAGTTTGATACGTGTTTTCACCGCAATTTGTAGGGTGTTTTGCCGCTTCTCAGCAGAAGGAATCGATTTGATATTCAGCCAGAACAGCGACTCTTTATTCTCCGGCAGATCACCACCCGCGCGTACCACGCGCAAAATGTTTTGCTGAGTCCCGTCCAGTCGGAACAAAGGCGGCGTGACGATAAACGGGGCTTTATTTGCATGTGCGCCCGCAGTCGTCTCACCACTGTCTACCCATGACTGGATTAAGTAAGGGTTTTTGTCCGGATTGTTGATATTGATGGATGACTCTTTCTTTGTACCGTCGTAGATGACACGCGTGCCACCGACTACCACGCCAGCCTGCGCCATCGTGCAAAAGGTTATTAATAGAGCTGCCACCATTGTGGCACGCCAGTTTTTCATGGTGTCCCTACCTCTCTTCAACATTCAAAAAGACCAGAGGCATCAATTGCCCCTGATCTGATTTATCTCAATCTAACTTACTGATATACAACAGTAAACTGAGTTACGGCGTTTGCATCACCCACGGTCACATCGTCAGACACGGAGACATAACGTGCGCTGAAGTCCAGGCTGTTAGAACCGGTACTGACCAGAGGGTAAACAGAGGAATCTTCGTACAGAGAAACAATTTTGTTGGAACTGTCAGAAATCTGAACACCTACGCCAGTTGCTGTGCTGTCACCGGCAGTCAGTGCCAGAATGCTGTTGTCGCCAGAAACCTGTTCACCGTCGAAACGTACGGTCGCGCCAGTTACGGTGTCCGGGCAGTTAGTCAGTACCAGGGTAAATTTCTTGGCCGCTGCCAGAGAACCAGCAGTCGGGAATGCAGTACGAGCGATGTTGCCCAGGAATACATCCTGGTTTTGAGAGGCAGTATCAATGGTACAAGCTGCATCGGTGATAGTACCGGTGAAGTTCACTGCACCATCAGAAGCGAAAGCAGAAGAAGAAATAGCGGAAGTAGCCATCAGAGCAATAGCAAGAAGAGTCTTTTTCATCAGAATTTCCTATAAACAATAAAAATCGATATGCCTTCAAAACGGCACTCGAATTAGTTATGACAACACCATCTGTCATTCCTTTATTTAGTTCATGAGACTCCGCCTCAATTAATAAATCGCCTGTTAATCCCGAAAGAGAAACGATTCATTTTGAACTAAAGTGACTCCTTTGAACTTTAAAACCATAAACACACACACAAACAGAACAAAAAACTAAAAAAATATATTTTACAATATATTGTTGGTGTTTTTTTTAAACCATTGTTCACGCATGTTATAAAACAGCCATACCGATGCAAGAAAAAACCGAGAGAATTCTGAGGGAGGTTAAATAGCGGATTTATGTATAAGGCATTGAAAATGTGATATTAATAATAAAATATAACCAGACACTACAATCAGTATTGACAGAGATTTACCGTCTCACTAGAGTATGCTTCAGTTTAGTTCAAAATGACTCCATTGTAACAATTAATTACATTTCACTTACCAAACATTTTTAAATCGCGTAGCGTTACTTGCAGTATAGATGACCGTGTTTTGGATATTACGGTGACCTAAATAATCCTGAATTAATCGAGTATCTATTCCCCGATCAGCCAGTGCAAAACCACAGCCATGTCGCAACATATGGGGATGAGCATTAATAGTCAGATTTGCAGCCTTACTGTAATTTCTTATTAGCCAGTAAATTCGTTGTCGGGATAATTTTGTACCCCGATTAGAAAGAAATAACCAGTCTGTATCCGCTCCGCGATATTGGTTTCTTTTATTCATCCAAAGCATTAATGATTTACGCTCACGACTGTAAAGTGGATGAACGGTCGAAAATCCGTTTTTTAATCGATGAATATAGATATTATTTCCTTCTATATCGATATCGGACAACCGCCAGCTGCTGATTTCACTGACTCTACAGCCATGGATGAAGCACATCCAGATCAGGCAGTAATCCCGCTCTGCGTGCTTCCCGCGCAGCGTAGCCTCAAGCAACCTTTCAACTTCGGACGGCGTCAGGTACTTACGATTTTTCATAGTGCCTCTTCATATTCATGTGATCACACATAAGCATTGATTTCGCTGGAGCTCACAAAAAAATGCTTTTCTGATATTGGAAATGCTCCCTGTTGATACAGAGAGGTAGAATAATGCTTTGTACAATAATAACAACAACAAGTTTACTCAACGTATTTATAAAACCTCCTTGAATGGCACATGAATAAATCACGAATCCATTTACAATATACGTCTTAAAATCCAATACAGCAAATAGAAGACATCTAAAAAAACCGCACACTGAATCCCCGTAAAACCATAAGGATATTTTTGAGAGAATTTATAACGGCGCCTTTTAAATTTAGCGCATATTTTAATCTATGGATTAATAGTTCCGGTCAGTATGAGCACCGTTATTACGGTGCCGAAACCCCATCATTACCGTCTAACTTCAGTCAGTTATGTCCTTTACAGGTGTCTTGTCCCCTTTTTCAGCACATTTTTTTCACAAGGATTTTTCTAAAATCTAACCACTGGTTAGTTCAGGTAAACGCTTCATTTTATCGGCAGGACGGAATGACTCAATTAAGAGCATTTTTTGGCCTCAGAACCTGGGGAAATCACGCGTACAAGAGATGTGCATTGATTGATGCCTGACGGGAAACGAGCAGAAAGAACCAATGGAGGTCGAAAAAACAGGACGTATCACGTCCTGTTTGAACAGAGAAGAATTAACGCAGGGGGATCAGGCGGCAAGACCACCATCCAAAATGAGTGTTTGTCCGGTCATATAGGTGCTATCTTCACTGACCAACCATGCAACTGCGCCAGCCACCTCGGCCACTTTCCCGAAGCGCTTCATGGGGATCGTTTTCCGCAGCTCCACCAGCTTTTCTTTAGGCATATTGGCCATGATTTCCGTATTAATATAACCAGGCAGCAGGCAGTTAACCCGCACACCAAAGCGTCCTAGCTCGATCGACAATGTGCGCGCCAGACCAATCATCGCCGCTTTGCTTGCCCCGTAGGCGCTTTGCCCGCTATTGCCTTTTACGCCTGTCACTGACGACATCAGCACAACAGAACCCGCGCCCTGCATCATCATGGGTTCGAGCAACAGACGATTCCAGTAGAAGATGGCATTAAGGTTGGTGTCCATGACCTTGCGCCAGTTCTCCGGGCTCTGGTGAATGTTCAATGCATCAAGGGTGATACCGGCATTGTGTACAATCGCATACGGTGCACCGTAATGCGTCAGCAGATCGACTGCCAGTCGGGTTACTGCCTGTTCATCACATCCGTCACATTGATAACCCTCAACCATGCCGGGTAACGCCTCACAGGCAAGCTCCACCTCGTTTGCTGCAGTTTCATCCTTACACCAGGTGAACACCACATTCCACTGTTTTGCCAGACGCAGCACCGTAGCACGTCCAATCCCACGGCTTCCGCCGGTGACTAATATCCATTGATTACGCATAGCTTATTGACTTTTTTCGCTGAGATAGTGGCACAACTCGCTAAGAGTCATGTTGACATTGTTGACGAATACATCAGCCTCAATCGTTACCCCAAACTCTTTCTTCGCCAGCACCATCAATTCCACATAATCGAGACTATCAAGTTTAAGCTGATACAGCGGCATGTCTGGAGCAATGTCAGCCATTTCCAAATCTTTTGCATCACACAGCATTTCGCTAACCTTGCTGTAAATTTCATCAAATTGAGCCAATTTTTATTCCTTTAATTTAGTCAGTTAATAATTATTTTGTGTTCTTGAATGACAGTGCTCTGCTACGCTGCCAGCGGCCCGGTTTTCAACGTAACCGTGACTGAGATCAGCGGTTCATTGACACGCCATGCCTGAATGCCAGCCATTAACACCAGGCCGACCTCTTTTTCTCCCATCACCAGCGTTGGCTGGATGGAATAATATAAAGATTTGAATCGCGGACATTCCCTCTCATGCAGCAACAGCCTGGGAGAAAAATAGGTGTCGTGATGGGTCTGCACCACCTGTACCAGGTTGAAGACTTCACCCAAGCTGGCAGCCTTATGCGCGGGGATAATGCTGTTTACGGTCTCGATTGATTCCGGAGAATTCACCAGCTCGCGAAATAGCACCGCATCCAAAAAGCTCCACAACGGAGTTGACGGATTTCCCATGCCCTGAAAATGACGATACAACGCCGCCAGAGCTTCCCCACGCAAACTTTTCGCCTGCGTAACCGGGGATAACACCAGCGGTTTAGCTTCGACCAGCCTACTGCTGATGCTGGTCCGCTGAGTATGCGCATTAAGTAATTTGCTACCGACCTGTATCAACTCACCAATGCGCGTTTCGCTTAACGACAACTGATAGGGTATAGCGCATAATACGGGTTCGCGAAGCCGGCTACTAAACCGCAGCCCCCCCGTCGACAATGCGTGTTTTTCCAGCACCTGACTCAGTCCCGACTTCACATCCAACATCGCACGCATGCCGTGTACACATAATCCGTCCATGCCCAGATGTCTCGCCTTCGCTGCATCAAAATGAATCGGATTGTAGTCTCCGGAAAACGCTGCCCAGCGCTCTGCATCTCGCTGTGAGTAGCACAACGACATTATTGCCCCCGTCCGATAACCAGTGCCGCATTAGCGCCGCCGAATCCGAAACTTAGGTTGAGAGTTATCTTCAGCTCTGCCGGGCGGTGTATATTAGGGACATAATCCAAATCGCAGGCTGGATCCGGCGCATCAAGATGACAGGTCGCAGGCATAATCTGATGCTGCAAAGCCTGAAGACAGACGATGGATTCGAAACTGCCCGCCGCGGCGATCAGATGACCGGTATAGGATTTGGTGCTGGAACACGGTGTGGCATATGCCGCCGTCTCACCCAGCGCAATTTTGATCGCCTCGGTTTCATTGAGATCGTTAAGCGGCGTAGATGTCCCGTGCGCGTTAATGTAATCCAGCTCGCAGGCCGCAATGCCAGCCTGATTAAGCGCGCGGCGAATGGTCTGCACCCGCGCAATTTTATCCTCGGCCGGTGCGGTAAAATCGTAGGCATCAGAGTAACTCCCGTACCCGAGAATTTCGCCAAGTATGTTAGCGCCGCGTGCAATAGCGGACTCCCGCTCCTCCAGGCACAGTACTGCCGCCCCTTCGCTCAGCACAAAACCGTTACGATATTGGTTAAACGGACAGCAGGCGCGGGTTAAAACCTCCTGCTCACTGGCCAGCGCACCCAGCACGTCAATGTTCCATACTGCCGAGTCAGAACGCAGTGACTCTCCGGCCCCCGCCAGCATCATATTTGCGCGACCAGTACGGATCAGCTCAAACGCGTCACCAACGGCAATGGTCCCGGTCGCACAGGCCGCTACCGGCGTGTTCTGATACCCACGTAGTGCCCACAGCAGGCTTACGGCAGCCGTGGCTGCGTTAGGCATTGAGAAGAAACATCCAAAAGGTGATCCCACACCGGTGCGTATATAGTCTTCATAATGCCGCTGGGTTTCGTCTTGCCCAGCCCAGCCGGTACCCATGATGACGCCACAATCGCGCAGATCGTAATGCTGCTCTGGTTTTTCATCGCCAAAGGCCATCTGCATAGCTTCACGAGCTGCGGCCAGCGTAAGCCGTGCATAGCGAGGCAGGCGACGGCGGATGGCGGCAGGCACCCCCTTGAGCGAGGGTTCCTCATCGATCAGCCCGTAAAAGCGGGATTTGATCCCAGCAGCAGATTTATCGCAATAACGATAGCCGGTTTTGTAGTCCATTATGGCTGCCCAGCTCTCCGTGGAATTCATACCCAGCGGAGTGACCGCTCCATAACCGGTGACGACCACCCGATGTCCCATATTTGTCGTCTGTAAAACTTCCGTTTGCATGATTTATCCTTATTGATTCACTGCGTCGCCTTCTCCGCCGCCCAGCGCCAGCCAGAGTTTCATCGTGGAATACAGATAGTTGTATTGGGTTTTCACCAGCGTGTTTTGGCTATCCAGCAGCGTATTCTGCGAATCAAGCAGCGTTTGATAGACAACGGAGCCGTGACGATACTGACTTTCCACCAGCGCCAGCCTTTGCTGGCTTAGAGCCAGGTCTTCCAGTTGACGCTGTTTCTCCTGCTGCCAGGTCAGGCGCTGTGACATCGCGTTATCGATATCCTGTAACGCGCTATAGGCGGCGCTTTTGAACTGGATCGCGGCGGTTTGTACATCCAGATCGGACTGCTCAATTGTTAGTCGCACCTTATTCCACTGGATAAATGGAAGATCGAGCGCAGAACCGAGCGTTCTGTAGGGGTTACTGAACCACTGCTGAAACACCGTAGCCCCGGCATTCAGAGATGCATTCAGCGTCAGTGAGGGATAAAAGTTCAGCCGCGCAACGTCGGAACCGGCCAGCACTGCACGCAGATTCAGCTCGGCCGACTGGACATCAGGTCTTTTGGCAATCACCTCCAGCGGCAGGCGCTGCGCAACCGGCACGCTCTGATGAATATCCAGCGAATGACGTTCTGCTGGATATTGCCCCGGCGGACGACTCAGTAAAATCGTGAGCGCATTACGGTCTTCATCGCGCTCCTGATATAAATCACGCAGACTATTTTCCCGGCTCAGCACCGTTTGCTGTGCTTGTAAATAATCAAGCTGGCCGAGATCCCCGGCTTTCCAGCGGGACGTAACCATGACCAGCGTATCCCTGGCAATGTCCAGACTCTGCTTCATATTCTCGATTTGCTGATTCAGGCTGGCTATCTGCCAGTAGAGCTGCGAAGTCGTGCCGATAAGTGTTAGCGCGGTCGCACGCAAATCCTGTTCCGACGCCTTTGCCAGCCAGTCGGACTGCTCACGCGTGCGCGCCAGCTTTCCCCACAGGTCCAGTTCATATGAGGCGGTAAGCGAATTGCTGTAGCTTTCCGTCGGCGTCGTGCCGTGATGCAAATATTTGGTGTTGCTGGCATCAGCGCTGGCGGAAAAATCAGGGGTCAGATTAAGATCTGATATGCCTGCGGTCAGTAGCGCCTGCTTAAGTTTTATGCCTGCCAGCGCCAAATCGTTATTGCTTTGCAGGGTGGCAACGATAAGTCGGGAGAGTTGCGGATCATCAAAGTTGTCCCACCAGTGCGGGGTAAATTGCGCCACGCCTTCACCGGTATCCTGCACACGCCAGGTACCTGGAACGGAAAGCAAAGGGCGCTGATACTCACTCTTCAATGCCTGGCCGCAGCCAGTCAGCACTAGCGCCATCACCGCCGTTGAGAGTAGATTCAGCTTGTTCATTCGCGAGCTAACGCCTCGGTCGGGTGTAGACGGGAAGCATTGCGTGCCGGAAAAAAGCCAAATCCCAGCCCAATAAGGGCGGAGAATCCGCAGGCCAGAATGATCGGCGGCCAGGTGAAAATCATGGTGAATTCCTGGGTAACCTGAGAAAAAATCAGCCCTGCGACGCCCGATCCTATAATGCCAATCAGGCCGCCGAGCGTACAAATGACCATCGCTTCAATCAAGAACTGGCGCATGATGTCCACCGGGCGGGCACCCACCGAGAGACGAATGCCAATTTCATGCGTCCTTTCGGTGACCGATACCAGCATGATGTTCATGACCCCGACCCCTCCTACCAGCAGAGAGATCCCGGCAATTGCCGTGATTAGCAGCGTCATCGACTCTGACGTTTTACGGATAGTCTTCGTCATTTGATCATTGGTCATGGTGAAGAAATCGCGCTTGCCATGTGCCGAATCCAGCAGTTGCTCAACATCGCGCTGGGCAACTTCGATCGGATAACCGTCGGCAATACGCAGGGTAATTGACTGCAAAGGCGTATCACCCGACATGCGTTCCAGCAAAGAGGTATAAGGGATCCATGCGGCAAGCTGCTCACCAACATACTTCGGCCCTTTTTTATCCGCGACACCAATGACCCGGAATGGCACGCCGGAAAGTTGAATAATTCCGCCCAGCGGATCCTGACCGTCGGCAAACAGCGTGCTGCCTACGTTCGGATCAATAATTATGACCGGCTCACGATCCTCAAGGTCGCGTGGCGTAAAACGGTTTCCGGCAACAAAACGCAGACCCTGCACACGAAAGAAGCCATTGCTGACGCCCGACAGCGACACCAGAACCTGTTTCCCCCCGCGGATTGCTCTCACAGTTTTGCTTACCACGGGTGAAAGGCTGTCGATAAAAGGCTGTTTGCCCAGCAACTCTACGTCTTCCAGCGTCAGAGAACGTTCAAAATCCGGGCGCGGTTGGTCCCAACCCAGACCGGGCTGAATTTCGATTGTACTGGTACCAAGTTGGCTTATCTGGCTCAGAATGTTTTGCCGTGCCCCCTCGCCCACCGCCATAGAGGAAACCACGGAAGAGATGCCGATAATGATACCGAGCATCGAAAGAAACGCACGGATGCGGTGTCCAAGCAGAGAGCGCCACGCCATGCGCACCGCTTCTTTGATGCTCTGCCAGAGAGGAGTTCGCCCGGTAGCGGCAATGGCCGGTAAACCCTGCGTTGTTCGCTGCGGCATAACCGGATTGGCACGATCAGCGACAATCTGGCCGTCGTGTATTTCAACAATACGCTGACATTGTTCGGCGATGCTCCGGTCGTGGGTCACGATAATCAGCGTATGACCAGCCTGATGTAGACCATGTAAAATACCCATCAACTCCTGACCGCTGGTGCTATCGAGTGCACCGGTCGGTTCATCCGCCAGAATTATCGGTGCACCATTCATCAAGGCTCGCGCGATACTGACGCGTTGCTGCTGGCCACCGGAAAGCTGCGCAGGTCGGTAGTCCATGCGGTTACCTAACCCCAGGCGATTCAGCAGATATTCCGCACGCGACAAGCGCGTAGGCGCCGGCATGTCGGTATAGAGCGCAGGAATAGTGACGTTCTCAACGGCTGTCAGATACGGCATCAGGTGATAGCGCTGAAAAATAAACCCCAGATACTGACTGCGCAACTGCGCCAGTTTTACGCTGCTGGCCACCTGCGTAGGCACATCCATAATGCGCATCTCACCCTCTGAAGGTTTATCCAGGCAGCCAAGAATATTCATCAACGTGGATTTACCTGAGCCGGATGCGCCGATGATGGCCAACATCTCCCCGGAATGAACGCGCAGGGAAATGTCCTTCAACACGGTGACAGCGGCATTACCTGAACCAAAGCGACGGGATATATGCGAAAGCTCGATAACCGGAGAATTAACCATTGGCAGTCTCTGCTGTATTTTGCATCACCACACGTTCGCCTTCACGCAGGCCGTCTTTCACTTCGATAAACTGCCGGTCGTTAATACCCACGCGGACAAGCCGTTGTTCGGTGGTATCCCCCTTCATCACCTGCACATGATAGGTGTCGCCACCCTGAGGCTGACCAAGCGCCATTACCGGCAGGCGTAACACATTTTTGGCTTGCTCGGTGACGATAAACACCTGTGCCGTCATTGAGGTACGCAGCAGATGTTGAGGATTCGGAACGCTAAATACACCGTTGTAATACACGGCGGAAGGCTGCTGTGACTGAGCGCTTGCGCTGTCATCCTGTAAAGCATCGTTGGGTGCATCCTGCAAAACCCCCATCACACTTTGATAACGATGCTTAGGATCGGCGACAACATAGAACGACAGCGGCTGCCCGGGATGGACTTTAAGAATATCGGTTTCTGAAATGCGGGTTTGCACGGTCATGGTGTCGACGTTCGCCAGCACCAGAATTGTTGGCGCAGTTTGCGAGGAGACGACGGTCTGACCTTCTTTAGTCACGATCCCCAGCACCTGGCCGTCCATCGGTGCCAGGATGCGCGTATAGCCCAGGTTGGCTTTCGCCGTTTCCAGTGCCATCTGCGCTTGCACGATCTGCGCCTCATTGACTTTTATCTGTGCTTTCTGAGTGTCAACCTTGGCTTGTGCTTGCTCAAGGTTACTTTTCGTTCCGGATCCATCGCGATCCATCCGTAGCTGACGGCTCAGCTCCAGTTGATATTGGGTTAATGTGAACGCAGATGCCTGTTTCTGCGCCACGGCACTCTCAAGCTCAGCCTCAGATTTACGTAATTCGCTCTGTTGCAGCGTTGGGTCAATTTCAGCCAACAACTGGCCTTTGGATACGCGCTCTCCGACATAGACATACAGTTTTTTTAACTGGCCGTTGACCTGTGCACCTACACTCACCTGCACAGAAGGCTTAAGGGTCCCTGTTGCCAGTACGGTTTTTTCAATATCACCACGGTCAATCACTTGTGAAACCACCGGCGTGATAGTGCCAGTCATCACACTGTGCACAATCCATACGCCGCTAACCAGTACGATGAGTATCAGCACGGCCAGCGTATAAAATGATTTACGATGCCTGGCTGCCAGGGCAGGGAGCTTTTTCATGACAGAACTCACACCGGTTCTCCTTGAGGGACAGCAGCAGTCATCGCGCACTGAACCTCGTTTATTTGTCCATTTTTCAGCACACAGATGCGGTCAAATAACTGCAGTGCCGTTTCGCTATGGGTCACGGTGATGAGCGTTTTTCCGTATTCACGGCAGTGTTCCATCAGGGTTTTCATCACTCGCTGCGCGGTTTGCTCGTCAAGATTGGCAGTCGGCTCGTCCAGCACCATGATCGGACAGTCACTGTACATCGCACGCGCCAGCATCAGTCGCTGACGCTGGCCAAGAGACAGGGCGGGATGGCTTTCACGGATCAGTGCGTTTTGTTTCCCCGGCAGACTATCAATCACCTCAGTCAGCATCAGACCATGTAAGGATTTATCAATTCGCAGTTGTTTTTGCGCATCATGATGACGATCAAACAGCGTAATATTTTGCAGAACGCTGGTGTTGAAAAGGATGTCCTCCTGGCTTTGGAGGAAAAACAATTTCCTTGCCTGACAGGTACTCACCGGCTGTCCGTCAGCGAGGATTTCACCAGCCTGAAGGTCGATAAGCCCGGTGATAACTTTCAGCAGAGTACTTTTTCCTGCGCCAGACTCACCAACAATCGCCAGGGTTTCACCACGATATATTTGGAGAGCCACCCCATTGAGCACCGGTTTGCCGGGATCATAGGCAAACTGAAGTTCATGGTAGCTGAGCCGCTGGTTAAACTGCACGGGCGGCAACAGCTCCGTGGTGCCCTCTTCTTTTTTGATCTGTGGGAATAGATCAGCGGCACGAGTATCAATGACATGTAGCTGGTTCTTCTGCAGGACCGAAAAGAAAATTTGCGTGATGTAGGCGGTAAAAATCTGGCGCACAAAGCTATAGGCGAAAAACTCACCCAACGAGATGCGATGGTCTTTTAGCAGCGGTAACGCCAGTAGCATGAAAAAAACCATCTCCAGACTACCAATCAACTGATACAGGCTGCTTTTGACCTGCTCGTACACTTTTTGCTTCTGCCTACAGTCAAAGAGGGATAAAGCATATGCGGCAAACGTCGTCTGGCGCTGGCTGTGTAAGCCTGCCGATTTAAGCGTGGCGAACCCCTGTATCGATTCCAGCAGGAAGTCACTTTGCTCAGCACTTTTCACCTGAATTTGCTGGGTGTAATAACGGTCGCGGAAGATGGCCCATATGCTGACAAGTCCCATTAACGTCACGCCTATGGCAGAAATAGCGGCAAGAAGCGGGCTGATGTAGCACATCACCGCCAGCGCAATCACGCCAACAACCCAGTCCACACGCAGGCCGTTATCCAGTTCGATTTTCCGAGCTGCCGCCATCTGCCAGTTAGAAAAGCGGCTGTAAATTTCACCAGGACTGCGCTTTTCAAAAAAAGAGAGTGAGTTAGTCAGAAGGCTGGCGAAGCCGCTGACACTTTGCATCACTACAAAACGCTTGATAAACCGTTCGGTTATGCTGCGCACAATAAATGCCAGCAGGGTCGACACGACAAAGGCCAACAGGTAATAGAAGTAAGGGAAGTCTGTTTTACCACCGGAAGAAAAGACATTGTTGATAGCAGAGCTGACCATCACCGGCATAATGAACAGGGTCAGCGAGACCAGAAACGCCAACAGCATCAGGTTGTAAATGCCCGGAATCGCTGCTGTCTGTTTCAGACTCATACAATCCAGTGCGCGGAAACGACGCGTATGTTTGTGCTGTTTCACTAAAGGCGTAGCAACACCTTTTTCCTGGTCAAGTACCAGCGCATAGCCGCTGATTTCGGATCTTAGTGCGGCAATGGGTAAAACCTGCTCGCCAATGGCCGGGTTCATCACGCATACATAGCTCCCCAGCCGATAGGCCAGCAGAACATAATGGTTGGCACCGTAATGCAAAATGGCCGGTAAAGGGAGTTCGGTAAGTTCATCCAGATCGAATGCAACCGGATAAACCGGAATGGCCAGCTCGGATAAGATGTCGCACATTGATGAAAGCGCAGTGCCATGCCCGGATGCCGGGAAATGTTCACGTAGCTCTTCCAGAGGTGCGTCGATACCCTGCGTTTCTGCCAGCATGGAAATACAGGCCAGTGCACATTCATTTGTTTCAGCCTGATAAACTATTTTAGGAATAACATTTTCCATAATTCATACCTTAAAACGCCCTGTTCTTTTCTATTCAGTCGATGCACTCGTTCTATCGATGTACATTATTAGTCATTAATGAAAAACAACGAGTGTGAGTGCCACAGCATCCAATCAGTAGAATAATCACGAATGCTTTTCTCGATAATTCCAGGCATTTCATCTCTCAGTTTCTTGGCTGGGATAGGCTCGTAAACATAAATTTTCAACCCTTTATCAAAATAAAGATGAAAAAATACAACCTTCGCAGACATGACTCTGGCCAATCGGATAATACCGTTGTGCAAATTAGCCGGGCGATCAAATAGTCGACAAGGTAATTTTTCAGTTTTATCTTTACTGGCAAACTGCGTGAAATCGGGAGTAATGTCAGGAAATAGAATAATATTCCGTTTATTCTCCGATGCTTCCATCACCGACGTCATTAAGTTACCAGCAATATTTTTGTTATCCTCATGGATTGAACAATAAGTGAGATCTACTCCACCCAGCTGCCGCTCGGCTTCGGAATGGGCATTGGCGCTGCGGGAGGTTATCACCGTAGCTTTCCCCGGAAATGCAGCAGCACCGACCATCGTGCTCAAGACATCTGAGACCATGTGTAGCGGTGCAAGGATCACCGGCTGCCCTGCACGTTGAAGAGGTTCGACAATACCATTAAGCTGTGCCGAACAGGCTGCCAGCTCCCGCAACAACCGGCGATTTTGTCCGTAAGTCACCGCCTGAATCAGTAACGTTCGCCGTTGGGTCAGCCAGATATAATCAAATTTCCTATTATCATTAAGCAGGCACTTATAGTTAGATTCTGCAACAGCTGCGCGCAATTTCACATCGCGCGGGATTAGCTTTAAAAAACGCCTGACATGTGCAAAGGAAAAAACAATACGATAATTTAGTCGGCGAAATAACAAACAATGCGCTCTGTAGCTGATAAGCTGGAGTTTATACACCAGCCATTGACATCTGGTGATAATATTTCGCCAAACAAGCGCACACCACAGGGCGTAAAGTTTCATTGTTACTCCGGCGCGTTACCTGTTTTTAAAATAGAGAGCAATTTATCAGAGAATGCCGGGAAATCACGATCCTGAATGGCAATCCATTTTTTTGCGATAATAAAGCTTGGCGTTGCATTTATCTCATAATAACTCGAAACGCTGGTCATATAATCCAGAAGTTTTTTAACTTCAACGGACTGACTGACTTTATGGTATTCAACAACATTGATCTTGTTTTCTTCCAGCCATGCGTCTCGCTTGGCCGGGTCACCCAAATCAATATGGTTCTTTATGACCGCATCATAGGCGCTTTGACGATGAGCTTCTTCAATCCCCATAACTTGCAGTGTTGCGAATACCGGAGCAAAGCGCGCCAGCCCGGCCTGATTATCCTGGCTGAGATGCAGGCGTACGAGCTTTTTCCCTGCTGGCATACGCTTTTCCAGTTCTTCCACATTTTTTTCATTTTTCTCACAATAATGGCAACCGTATGAGAAAACCTCAATAATATCATCACCATCTGCAATCGGACTTTTTCCCAATCTTTCAGCTGAGATAGATGTCAGCACCTGCTGACCATTATCGCCGGGTTGATTTAAAACGAAAGCCTGGAACCAAGCTGTCGTAACCACGGCTGAAATAACCGCAACAAAAACGGTATAAGCCAGAACGTAAAATACTCTTTTTTTCATAGAAGGTTTTTAACCCTGAATACGATAGATTTACCGAATGTCTGTCAAGAAGACGTTGTATCTAAAATACAACGTCTGTTTAATTAAAATTTAAAGAAACTTACTCTTATCAACTGAGAGTGAAATTTCTCTTAGCCTGCACTACTGCAGTTGATGATGGCTGCAGCGGTGTAGGTTTTAGTCACAACACCATTTTTATCAGTACAAGTTTTTACTGCGTTACAAACAGTAGTCTCACCAACCAGATTCAGTTCGAAGCTGTTTACACAAGTATCGCAACCACCAACTACTGCACTAGCTTCAGACATATTGATTTTTTTCATCCGTGATCTCCTCGTTTTATTATTAATAACATTGTCGTTATGTATATTTCATTACATACTACACAAAGGTGATGTTTATAATTATCGCCTCTGCGCTCCGCAATGACACCTCTCATGGAAGAGTGTTTCATAATGTCATTGTCGGATGCCGCGCATTTTAGTGGCGTTTTTTTAATTAGGCAATACACCTGAAACGGTACGAATTAGGAAAAAAGGTTGTTCTGCTATTAATGGTTGCAAGATCTTTCTTGTATAAAACGCCCTCTCACTCTAACAGACAAAACACAATCCTTATCCCATTGCGGGTCTTCCTTATTAAACAAGGGGGAGTTTTCTTGGAAAAAGTCAGGCATTCAGGATCATAAACATGAATTTTTTTAGAAAAAAAATTTGATGTACACCGTATGAAGAGCAAGTCTGCGGGCCTTCTGCCTGCAACATGGCATAACGTTTATCTCTAACCGTCAGGCATGGCATGTTTACAAAGAAATTTATAACCAGATTTATATGTCGATGTTCTCACATGACAGATGAAGACTGACTAATATCGCAATGTGTTAATCAGCGGAGACTTCATGAAGCGGGTAATCATCTCCTTTTGATAGATAACCTGCTTAATGTGATACAAGCCCCGAACTGGAGGAACACCCTGAAAGGGTTTGAATTGCTTAAATGCGACAACCCACACAGTTGGTAGGTTAAGAAATTATTTATCGCAAAAAAAAACCTGCTTCCGCAGGTTAAAACATGAGGTCAATATTAAATGACAGGCAAACACTCGAACAATTAAAGCGTGTCACATTCGCGCTTAACACGTCATTAATATTAATTCATTTCACTTAAAATTAGTTGATCAATGTCAATCTGTGAATTTTAAATCTCATAAAAATAATGTCATATGAGAATGATTGTTAATTTAAAATCCATCAGCCATTATTCGCCACGATGCCGGGTGCCTCCCGGTGGGTCAGGAAAAGCCACAACCTGACCCGCTGCTGTTAATTGACACAGGAGTAATGGCTTAGCCCCGCCGCACAGGGGGATTCACCGTGGCTGTATAATTTTAACTGAAAAATATGAACGCACATTAAACATACTTTTCATCCCCTGCACTTTAAGAACATTCCTTTTATCGCTTTACAGATTTCATGTGATTGAAACATTGACCTAAATCAATAACTCCTCACCCCCTTGCGATTAAATATATCAAAATGACCATGAACATTTATATTTAGTTAAAAACAAAAGAAGTGGAAAATAAAAATATTTATGATTTGAGTTCCTGCCACTCAAAAAGTAACATCATCCTCTTAATAGTCTAAATGACGATTTTCACTACATATCAACAGGAATTTAACGATGAAATACTTAACTACAACTTTTTTAATTTCTTTTATGTTCCCCTGCCTTACATCAGCCAGTGCCATTGAAGGTTGTCAGGCCAAAAGAACGGCCCTTGATAACGAGCTAAAAATTGCTCAGGAATATAACAACACAGGTAAAGTCAATGGATTAAAACGTGCCATCGCTGAAGTTAATACATACTGCACACCGGAACGTGTTAAGCAGGATGTCGAAAAACGTATTGTCAAACTGGAACGAAAGATTTCTGAAAGAAAGGAAGATATCCGCGAAATCGAGTATGACCTCGAAAATGCAAAAATAAAGGGTAACACTGAAAAGGTATCAAAATATCAACACAATCTGGATAAGAAGAAAGGCGAACTTGATGCGCTCTCAGATGAACTTTTCAATACTCAAACAGAATTCAATACCATTAATTGAAATAAAACCCGCATGCCTGCGGGTTCCATAACATGTTTATCTCACATACAGTATTGTCAGTCGCAATATTTGATGTGCTGTAATTAAATTGCTGATTTACTTACTGTATAATCCTGTACCACACCATTCGATAATTGAATCATCAATACCTTAGCATCTGCATATCCTAACGCATTGCCGTGACTGTAATTCCACATCATAAACTGATTGCCATTACTATCTGTTGACTGAGTTGATGGTGTGCCAAAATAAGCGATGACTGATTGCTCTGTTGTTAAACCGTTATGGATATTTGCCAGCTTTGATTCATCAAAATTTTTTCCAACTGACACACATCCTGAGAGCACGAAAGCCATAACCACACTAAAAATAATCCTCTTCATATCCCTATATCCTGTCAATGGAATCCTGAGAATCTTAACACACTGACATAGCAAATAGAGACATAAAATGATGCCAGAAAACTCTTGATTTTGTAATTTATTCTTTTCCCCTTCAGATATTAACATTGACTCGATATCTATACCTTCCGGCGCTGGAGAAAATGTGCCGCCTGACACTGTGCGCATTATTGTTCGACTAAGGTGCACAATTTTTGTATAAAGTGGGTTATAATCATAACAAAGGTTGCAAGCCCTTTTTACGGTTAGATGTTATTCTCATCTCACGTAAATATAACAGGCAACGTTTAATGGGGGCAATCAACCTGATATATTAGGCTGAGGCTCTATGCGCGCGGTCAAAATTAAAAAGATACAAAAGGTTTTTTGAGTGGGTAGCCAACAAAAATTCCCACATAACGCAGCAGTTGAAGAAATTCGCGCGTTAACGATGAGAAAATTAAAAGCGTCAGTATTTTGTCAAAATCAGGTTATAATGTTGAACAATATCTCGTTATACCCAGCGTTCAACATCCTGATTATAAAATAAATACCCCTGAGCGCGAATATGTTCCAGCATAATCAGGCATAACCTTGTCAATCTAGTTGCTATTTCAGCCTTCATGAGAAAACGCTTTCTACTTTTCATACAAAATGGTCAAATTCCATACTCCATGACGCAATACCTCTTCCAGTTATCCGATCGATTGAACCAACCTCGTTGTTCGCTGACTAATATGTTGATTTTTGCCATAATGCTCACATTCTGAGGACGTTAACGATGCGCGCCTCATTTTCGTCAAGCCAGAACAGAGTCGTCGGTGCTCAAAGGAAATCAGATATGCAGGTTTTAGTTATTTGTCGGGATAATATTGGCGACACGTTACTGACGACACCGCTTATAAGTGCATTGGCACAGTCTGGCCAACATCAGGTCGATGTACTGACCAATAATTATGCAGCGCCGGTGTTACAGAATAATCCCGACATACGGCAGCTTTTGTATTACACCAAACTGCATCATCGTGACGAAGGACAAGGGCGACTGAGCTGTCTGCTCCAGCGCTTGATGCTGATGCTTAACCTGAAAAAGCAGAAGTACGATGCGGTGATCCTGGCAAAAAGCAGCTGGGACCAGCATGGGCTGAAGTGGGTAAAAATAATACGTCCTGCCAGAGTTATCGCCCTCGGTCAGAAGTCACACCCGCTGATTACCGAACTGCTTCCGCCTGCCAGTGAATCTCAGCAACATATCAGCGAAATCCTGTTTAGTCTTGGACGGCCGTTTAATCTCAGCGCCACTTCGCCGGGTAAACTGACCCTTTTGGCAGATGCTGAGATTGCGAATAACCTGCGTAACAGCCACGCTATCGATCCCGCACTCCCGGTCTATGCGTTGCAAATTAGCGCCCGCAAACCAAGCCAGCAGTGGGAGGCAACCCGGTTCGCCGAGCTGGCCGAAAAAATTACTACCCGGTATCGCTGTCAGATTATGCTGTTGTGGTCACCGGGTAGCCGTGACAATCCACGCCATCCCGGTGATGATGAGAAAGCCCGTGAAATTATGGCACTTTGCGCACACCTGCCGGTGAAAGCGGTGGCGACCACCACCCTGCCGCAACTGATTGCAGCAATGTCCCTCGCTAGCGGCCTTGTGAGCAGTGATGGTGGTGCGATGCACATTGGTGCTGCTCTGGGACTGCCGGTTGTCGCGCTGTTTGGCGACAGTGACCCGGCGTGCTGGCATCCCTGGCAGGTGAAGCATCAGGTACTGCAACCGGCATCGCGTCAGGTAACCTCGCTGAGTAGCGATGAGGTCTATGACGCCTTCCTGCACACCATCATTCAGTAAGTCTCTTCAGGCCAGTGTCCAGGACTGGCCGCTTCCGATGTGCAGGCCTTTGGCGTAGGGTGATTATCCCAACAGTTTCACTACGGCCTGTTCGACCTCTTCAACGCTGATCGAAGCCATGGGACGTGGCGACTCCTTTTCAGGAGGACGGTGAATGATGATATGAAGGTCACTGTCCTGACAGGGTCCAGTGTGACGTGGAGTAGCGGTAGAAAAGAGGCTGACGGTATGAACTTGCGCGGCGATCGCAATATGCATCGGCCCGGTATCACCCGTGACCAACAGGTCCAGGCTGCGGATCAAGTTAATCAATCCGACAAGATCGGTTTTACCCGCCATCGGCGTTACATTTTTTCGGTAATGCAGCGGCAGGCTATCAATAAATTCCCTTTCAAGATGCTGTTCATGAGCCGCACCAGTGACAATAATTTCCGTGTCAGGCCAGCGATCGAGCAGCGCTGTCAGCAACCGGGCAAATGAGGTTAGCGGCCAGCGGCGAATATCTTTAGATGCCCCTAACTGAAAGCCGATACGCCGATGGTTAGCAGCAGTCGTCGGACTGATTTCCAGTTCCGGCAGATGCATCCGGGTCTGATCCGACTGCGCCCCCAGTGGCTCAATCAATTGAAGTTTACGCTTAATGGTGTGACCGTCGAAATAACCCGAGTAATGGTCCAGATACTTATTGAGAAGTGGCGACTCATTGCCGTAGTGGTCACGCATAATGACCTTACTACCGGTTAATACTGCGCTCATAATATCGTACGGAAAGTGAGCGTGTAATATCACCGATAAATCGGGTTTTTGACGGCGCAGCTTAAAAAACAATGGCGCGTATTTCAGTAACTTATTGTCCCATATATAGATTTCATCGAACCACTGATAACGACTGACTAAATCCATATTCTTCTGGCTTGACACCAGAATGAATTTACTGGCAGGAAAGCGATTTTTAAGGCTCCATATAGCCGGTGTATTCATCAAAAAATCGCCAAGCGCAGTCGTAGAATAGATCACGACAGTTTCAGGATTAATATTCTGTAAAGAAGGGGATTTTTCCCTGCTAAAAAATCGCGAGTAAAGTGTTAAAACTCGGTCTATGAGATCTATCTTTTTTTTCTTCACGTCTCTCCCCTTCAAATGCACAAAAAACACCCAAAATTAAGTCTTTATGGAGATGTTAGAGGTTAATCCGGGGACTAAAGTTCATTGCGAAAGTACATTTTCATCCGATAAACAGCAGATTAACTCGCCAGGCTTCAGGTGGCTATCTTCCCAAAAAACCTCACATTACGCTTACGTGAGTTAGGGGTATTGGGGAGTATACACGGTGCGGGTTATTTCCCTGGCGGAAGCACCTGAAGCTTTATTCGGCCAATGTTAGCAGCGAAGAGGTAGCAAAAAAAGTCTTGGGTGCATGCCAAAAGAAAATCACTTGAGCAGTAAGGCTGACTATATGTTCGGGATATTATTCAACTTGCCTGGATCAGCAAGCGCTGAATACGTTCAGCAGTAAGGGTAAGATGACGATACATCGCTTGCGAAGCAGCCTCAGCATCCCCGGCTATCACCGCATCACATATCGCAATATGCTCAGGTAACGTTGTCAGGAAAGGCTCCTGCAATTGTGAGGCAATGGTGTTCTGACACCACTCAATCTGGCTCCACATCTCCTGCATCATTTTGGTTAATCTGACATTGTCGCAATATTGCAATGCCAGCTTATGGATCAGCAGGTCTACCGCGGGCAGAGACTGCTCAACGCCCTGTTGATGCAATTGTTCACCCGCCTGGAGATAGAGCGCACGCGTTTGTTCGGCTTCTTCACGCGGTATATGCGGCGTCGCCAGACGAATCGTGGCGCTTTCCAGCGCGATACGCACATCAAACAACTCTTTGACATCTCTGGCATTCAGCGTTGCCACAAACACCCCACGACGAGGAAAAATCTCCATTAAGCCCAGCGCTTCTAATTTCCGTGCCGCATCGCGTACCGGCGTGATACTGATGTTCCATTGTGTCGCGTAATAGCTGAGATCAACGCGCTGTCCGGGTGTTAACCTGCCGGAAATAATCTCCTGACTCAGCGCATCAACAATCTGATTGCCCAGTGTTTCCAGAGAAATCGCGGGAAGCGCGTCAGTTTGCGTTTTTGTCATTATCGTCATCCAATCCATCGCTCATTAAGCTGCTTACCGTTAGAAAGCCTGAAATCTTATATATCAGTCTACGTAGCGATTTTGGGTGAAACAAGTCCACCCATTCTTGCTTACGCGCGATCGTGATGAATATGGCTATACACCGACACCGCGATAAGAATTACAAAGCCGTTGATCGCATTTTGCACATAGGGAGAAATCAGCAGAATATTCATCAAATTACTCAGTGCGGCCAGTAACAGAACCCCCGATATCGCATGCTTAATACCACCAAACCCACCGGACAAACTGATGCCGCCCACTACCAGCGAAGCAATGGTGGTCATGAGCATATCGCCACCCGAAGCCGCCGCAATATAACCGGTTCGGCTCAGAAACATAAAACCTGCCACCCCTGCCGCCAAGCCGCTCAACATATAGACACACAAGCGTACATTATTTACCGCCACGCCAGAATAATGGCTGGCACGCGCATTCGCGCCGATGGCGTAAAGTTTTCTGCCGAAACGGGTTCGATTCAACATCCACCAGGTAATGAGTGTCATGGCAACAAAGAGATAAATCGGTGCCGGTAATCCCAGCCAGATGCTGTTACCAAAGTGGGTGAAAAACGGGTCTGGATAGTAAATTGGAGCACCACCAGTGGTGAGAAGGATGATCCCCCCCAGCAGTAAGGTGCTCGCCAGCGTGGCGATGAATGCCGGAATATGCAGTCGCGTCACCATCAGTCCGTTTAACAAACCAAACAGCAATGCCACCAGGAATCCAGCTACCATAGCCGGCCATAAACCGATATAAGGCAATCCACCCAGCAGCATCATCGATTGTTGTTCCGAGCCTGCCCCACCCATGATCACGGCTGAAAGGATCAAAATACCGACCATAGACAGATCCAACCCACCAGAGATCACCACTAATGACTGGCCCAGCACCAGCACACCGACGATCGATGCCTGGTAAGCAATGGTGATTAAGTTATCCGGTCGGATAAAAACGCCACCGGATACTGCGGTAGCCAGCAGAATAAAAGCGATTAATACCACCACCGTACCGTTATCCTGCCAGAAGGCCGGATTGCGCAGGTTCAGGCCTGTTTTTGCCGTTTGCGTTGTCATCGTCTTCTCCTACATCTTTTCTGTACGCATAGCCGTCGCGCCGACCACCGTGATGATCACCAGCGCTTTCACAATGTCCTGATAGAAAGGATCGAGGCTCGCCAGGTTCATCACGTTGGCGATCGTTTGATAAATAATCACCCCCATCATGGCTTTCAGGATGTTGCCTTCCCCGCCAAACAGGCGTGCACCACCGATGACAATTGCGGCGATGGAATCCAGCTCCCAGCCCTGCCCTACGTGAGGGACACCTGATGAGGTACGCACCACCAGCATCAACCCTGCCAGCGCGGACAACGCACCCGCCAGGGTGTAAACGATGAGTTTATGGGTGCGCACACCAATACCTGCCAGGCTGGCGGCGCGTTCATTGCCCCCAATGGCATACAGATTTCTGCCAAAACGCAGTGAATTCAGCATCCAGTAAAGCAGGCACGCCGCTATCATCCAGGTCAGCACAGGCAAAGAAAGTATTGAGAAACTGAATTTGTAAGCAGCCAGTTTAGCCATTGGCACGGCGACACTCTTCTCTGACACCACGAATGCCAAACCACGTGCGATGCCCATCACGCTCAGGGTGGCAATCATCGGCGGCACCCGGCCCCATGTGACGGCAATACCGCTGAGCAGGCCCAGGGCCGCGCCTGCCAGACAACCCAGCATCATGCTCAACCCGGTTGATACCGGAACCGCACTGGCAAAGATCACTGAGGAGAGTGCCAGAATGGCCGCGACGGAGAGGTCAAAACCGCCAATCAGCACCACCAGAAACTGCGCACACGCCAGAATGCCGAGTATCGAAGCCTGGTTCAGAATATTACTGAGGTTGGTGCTGGTGAGAAAAACCGGCGAGATGATCGAGGCCACGATCGCCATCGCCACCCAGATAAACACCAGTGCCCAGGCAGATAACAGCTTCCTCAGCAGACTTTCACCAGGGAGACGCCCCAGGTTGAGCGTCTCTTTTTTGTTTAAGGTCGTTGAATTCATGCTTCCTCCGGTTGCGGCATGCTGGTGCTGGCGACCGCAAAAGACATAATCTCTTCCTGACTGGTTTCGGCGGTGTTCAGAAGTGCAGTCTGGCGACCTTGTGCAATCACCAGTACGCGATCGGAAATGCCCAGCACTTCGGGTAATTCAGAGGACACCACCACCACGGTGACACCGGTTTGCGCCAGCTGGTCAATCAGACGGTAAATTTCTGCTTTGGCATTCACGTCTACGCCGCGTGTCGGCTCATCCAGCAATAACACTTTCACGCCTGCTGCCAGCCATTTGCCAATCACGATTTTCTGCTGATTACCGCCAGATAAACTCCCCGCCAGCGCCTGTCCTGAAGGGGCTTTAATCGCTAACTGTTTGATAAGACGGTCACTGACCGCACGCATTTCACTGCGGCTAAAGTGCAGGATATTGCCAAGCCGGTTGATGATGGGATAAATGAGGTTGTCATTAATGGCACGGTTGAGGATCAGCCCACTTTCGCGGCGCTCTTCCGGCACCAGTCCCATACCGAGCCGCACCGCGTCCCGTGGATGACGGATATTGACCGGCTCGCCATCGATGCGGATGCTGCCTTTATCTGCCTTACGCAGGCCAAACAGGGTTTCGAGCAGTTCACTGCGTCCGGCACCGATGATCCCGGCAATGGCCAGTACTTCTCCTTTATTGACGCTGAAACTTATCTCTTCAAATTCCCCGTGTCGCCCTAACCCAGTTACCTGTAATCCAATATCCGCCGTTTTACGTGAACCACGGGGAAACTGTTCCGCCAGCGGGCGTCCAACCATCGCTTTAATGATATCGCTATGGCTGAGTGAGGCGACGTTGGCCGTCAGAATATAGTGTCCGTCACGCAGTACGGTGAGGCGATCACCAATCGCGGTCAACTCTTCAAGCCGATGCGAGATATAGACAATACCCAGCCCCTGCTGCCGTAATTTGCGCAGCAGAACAAACAGGTTTGCCACTTCATTGTCGGTGAGTGATGCCGTTGGCTCATCCAGGATCAGGATGCGGTTATGATGGCTGAGCGCTTTGGCTATCTGCACCAGTTGTTGCTGGGCGGGAGCCAGACGATCCACCCGGGTATCGGGGGATACGTTGAGGTCGAAATTACTCAGCAGCTTCTGCGTATTTTCACGTAATGCCGCGCGGTCAATGCGTCCCATACTCAGCATCGGCTCATGACCGATATAGATGTTCTCGGATACGCTCATGGCAGGGATCAGATCCAGTTCCTGCCAGACAATGCCGATGCCGTGGTCGAGGCGGGTTTTGGCATCCAGCACCGTGGGTTTTCCGTCAATAAAGATGGTGCCGCTGTCCGGCTGTGTCGCGCCGGTCAGCACCCGCATCAGCGTCGATTTGCCCGCGCCGTTCTCGCCCACCAGACAATGGATCTCGCCGGCTACTACGTCGAAATCAATACCGCTTAACGCTTTCACGCCCGGATAGGTCTTCTTGATGCCTTCAAGTCTGGCTAATGGTTGCATATCGTATTCCCAGGTGTTGTCGCAGTGAGAAAAGCAGGCAGCCATACCCGCTGCCTGCCGTTACCGGGGTTAGCAGCAGCCAACACCCATCGCTTTCAACTCCTGAATACGCAGCGGTAAACGCGCCCGATGTTGATCGGTATCGCGCTGGAAAATCTCCTTAGGCACGTACTGCGTCTTAGGTTCGATAGGCTTGCCCGCACGGAAAAGGTTGAAGACTTCCAGGGCTTTTGCACCGAAGAACGGCGGAGTTTGCACGCTAAAGCGCGCCTCACCATTGATCATCGCTTGCAGGCCATCAACCGTGCCATCTTTACCCCACAGGTAGCCCAGCAACTCATTTCTGCCTGCGGCTTTAATGGCCTGAATACCGCCGATCATCATGTCATCACTGTCAAACACGATGCCGTCAATTTTGCCTTTCGGGAAAGCCTGGAACAGGTCTTCCACACACTTACGACCCGGCTCGCGCGAGTAAAGTCCGTCGCAGCTGGCAACGAATTTAATCTCAGGGTATTTGCTCAGGATGTTATCCAGCCCTTTCTGTTCATCAACCACCGGCGATGCCCCTTTGTTTCCGGTGATATGCAGCAGGTTGCCTTTGGGTGCCCCGTTCTTCTCCGTCAGCCCTTTCACCACGTCTTTCCCCACCAGTTCACCAGTGTCGACAAAATTGGTGGTGAGCAATGCGAGCCACTTGCCTTTACCGGGTTCGCCAGGCAGGGCGCGATCGACCACAATCAATGGCACATCCGCTTTGGTGGCCATATCCGGCACCGGTGCCAGCGGTTCATACTCGATAGGTGCCACGATCAACAGGGCTGGCTTGCGCGCCAGCAAATCTTCAATATCGGAGATCTGCTTGGCGGGGTCGGAGTTGGCATTGGTCCAGACAAAGTCGTAACCCGCGTCTTTAAAGGTTTTCTCCATGTCTTTGGTGTCCATAACGCGCCACTCGTTTTCCATACCGGCCTGGGAAAACGCCACCAGTTCTTTTGCCCAACTGGCTGCGGAAGCTGAAAGCAGGGCGAGCGTCATTGCGCCAGCGAGGGCGTAGGTTGTTCTATTTTTCATTTTGACTTCCTCGGGTGTAGGGGTGTTTTGGTGTTGGGAAGCTGTTCTCAGGTCATCAAAAATCCGCCGGTGACATTCAATGCCTGCCCGGTCATCGCACTGGCGGCGTCACTGGTCAGAAACATCATGGCGGCGGTCACTTCCTCTGCGGTGACGAAGCGTTTCATCGGTGCCGCGTCCTCCCAGGCCTTGCGCATTTCACTCAGGCTCTTACCTTCGGCTTCGGCCTGCCGCACCATCACATCTTCAATGCGATCCCCCTCAATCGGCCCAGGGCAGACCGCGTTAACGCGGATATGGTCATCGACCAGTTCCAGTGCGAGCGTTTGATTCAGGCCCAGCAATGCCCATTTGGAGCAGACGTAATCGGCGCGATAGGGTAATCCGCGACGTGCCACATTGGAGGCGGTGATCCCAATGGCACCGCCGCCGCTGGCTTTCATATGTGGGATCACCGCCTGAGTGACCAACATGGTGCCGGTGAGATTGATATCCAGCGTTTCACGCCATTGTTCCAGTGGCATGTTTTCCACCAGATTGTAATGGCCGTTAAAACCGGCATTGTTAATCAGCACATCGATGCGGCCCTCAAAGAAGGTGGCGGCCTGCTGCACTGCGGCCTGAATGGCTACCTGATCACGAACATCAGCCTTAAACGCCACCGCCTTCTGCCCCAGTGCCTGCACTTTTGCCACGGAGTCACTGGCGTCAGCAAAATCGATAATGGCAATACTGGCCCCTTCACGGGCGTAGGAGGTGGCGATAACCTGACCCAATCCGGCTGCGGCACCGGTGATAAGCACGTTTTTTCCCTGATATCTCATGGTTTATCTCCTCAATATGAAAACTGGCTAAGTATGTCGTTGCGCACTGTGACGCCCAGTCCTGGCGCATCAGGCACGGCCAGGCACCCATCAACCAGCTCAAAGCGCTGGTGCAGCAGATCATCACGCAACGGGTTATGCTTGCGATCGAACTCAATCACAGGCTGATTCAATAACGGCAGTCCATTAGCGGTGAAGGGGAAGGAGGGAATAATCGCCACCGCCTGTAACGCTGCTGCCACGGCGATACCGGAACCCCAGACATGTGGCACGGTGGCAACGCCCCAGCTGTTAGCCAGCGCAAGGATTTGCGTGAAGGCGGTAAAGCCGCCGCACACGGCCAGATCGGGCTGAACTATGTCCACGCACCCGCCCGCGATAAAATCACGGAAACCGTAACGGGTGAATTCGCACTCTCCGCCTGCTACCGCAATCGGGTTTTCAGCACGCACCTTGCGGTAACCGTCACGATCCTCGGGAACCACCGGCTCCTCATAAAACAGCACGCCCAGCTCCTGCATCATCCGCCCCATTCGAACGGCGGTAGCGGCGTTGTAGGCATGATTGGCATCCACTAACAGGCCGATATGCGGACCGACAGCTTC
The DNA here is from genome assembly GCF_059730495.1 of Pantoea sp. X-Soil-TKNS-1211. Lineage (NCBI taxonomy): Bacteria > Pseudomonadati > Pseudomonadota > Gammaproteobacteria > Enterobacterales > Erwiniaceae > Pantoea > Pantoea sp. X-Soil-TKNS-1211. The sequence goes on along the minus strand of NZ_AP035956.1, from coordinate 86,338 downwards.
CCGGATGGTGCGTAACCGGGCAATGTCATCCTCCAGCGATAACAACCCAATCTTGACCTTCAGCAAACCGAATCCGGCATTGGCATAACTTGCCGCCTCGGCCTGCAATGACGTCAGGATGGAAGGCAAATCAGCGAAGTTTTCCGGGTAATAGCACCCTGTCGCGTAGGCGGTGATTTTGTCGCGAAAACGCCCACCCAGTAACTTCCACACTGGAACACCGGCGGCCTGCCCGGCGATATCCCACAACGCGATATCAATAGCGGAAAGCGCTTCGATATAGGTGCCGCGCTGGCCGAAATCGCGAGAAAATGCGTACAACTCCTCCCAGATTCGGACGGGCTCAGTGGGATCACGCCCGATGATGCGTGGGGTGAAAACGTGGTCAACCACCGCCGCAACCGGTTGTGCCGGTCCGTACTGGCCACCTTCACCCCAGCCAATCAGTCCGGTATCGGTTTCAATGCGGACCAGGTAGCTGTTTCTCTCCGGAAACGCCGCCTGCGATGAATAGAAGGTTTTATCTCCCAATGGCACACGTAAAAGATGAGACGTCACTGATTTTATTTTCATTGATAAGTCACTCATGAAGGAAAGTGGCAGGACACTGCACGGCGCAGCACGTTAGCGTTTAAATCGATGTTCTCGCTGGCCCCGAACCCCAGGCCTGAAAGCAAAGACGCTGCCGGCTAAGGGTTGTTGCTGGCGCTGTTCTTCGGTTAGCCCCCACCAGGCAGAGGTAATAAACAGCACATCCCGATTTAAGCCACCAAACGCCAGGCAGCTAGGGTTGTCGACCGGGAGAGAGACGATGCGATCGATGTCACCCTCCGGGGAATAACGTACGATACGCGCCCCACCCCATTGGGCATTCCACAAATACCCTTCTTCATCCACGACCGATCCATCCGCCAGACCGGGCTGCTCGACCAGATCGACAAACAAGCGTGGTTCACCGGCTTCACCGGTGTCCGGGTTATAGGGATAGGCGTTGATGGTGCCTTCCGGCATATCGGTGAAATACATCGTCTTGCCATCCGGACTCCAGCACAGTGAGTTTGCACAGGACACATGGGGCAAACACAGAGTCACCTCATTGCGGCCTTCCCAACGCCAGAGCGCGGAATGGGGCAACTGCGGCGAACCTTCATGCATCCCTCCGCAAATAAAGCGTCCGGCGGGATCGACCCTGCCATCATTGAGTCGGGTATCAAGCACGGCCGCTTCAACATCCGCGCACCATTCAACCTCGCCAGTGTCCGTGTTCAGCATGCCGAACCCTTTTTCCAGCGCCAACGCTATGCCCGGCCCTTCACATAAGGCAATCGCCCCAACCCGTTGTTGCATGGGAAAAATTCGTGGTTCTTTATCCTGACCAGGCGCCCAGCACCACACTTCACGGGCATGAATATTTGTCCACCAGAGTTGATTTGTACGATCATCCCAGAGGATGCTTTCTCCCAACACGTTTTGGCAGTCAAGAATGACTTGAGGTGACTCGGTAAGTTGCATTGCTGAATTATCCGATCAGGTGACATGTTAGATATAGTAAGTATCAAATCTGATATATCAGGCAAGCCAAATTGTGAACAGCTTGTGAAAAGTGTGATCGTTACGGCGATTTTTCGTTCAATCTTGTCCTCTGTCCGGGGACTGGGAGGGGTACGTGAAAGGTCAGGTTATTTTTACGCGTGACCAGGATCAAATGGCAGGAACCGGGCATATATTAACACCCGGCCAATAAACCGCTAAATAAAGACAATATCCCATACAATTAATCAGTTATAAAAAAATAATTAATATATAGTGACAGATTTACACCTCAAAAAAATCAACCTTTCCACCTACGAGGTGATACATGCTGCCCACAATTTTAATCTTCTTCTGGTCTTCCAGATTTTTTAGTACCGGGCTATTTTTGCGAATATTAAAAATGGTTAACACAACATTTTCTCGGGCTACAGCATCGACAAAATCGTAATTACTTCCTTTACGTTCGCCACTGTATTTGGTTTTTTCAATCGCAGGTTTAATTTCATCAAGTAACCCCGTCAAATTTCCTAACTCGGCATTATCAATTGCCCCCCGAACTGCCCCGCAGCTGGTATGCCCCATCACCAGCACCAACTTCGCCCCGGCGACTGCACAGGCGAACTCCATGCTCCCCAGCATATCCCTATTGCTGATATTGCCAGCAACGCGAGAATTAAATGTCTCCCCTATCCCTGCATCCAGCACAATCTCAGCCGGTGCACGTGAGTCAATGCAACTGAGGATCACGGCTGCCGGATACTGGCCCGCAGCGCTACTGCGTTTCTGTGCCAGATAATCATGTTTCGCAGGACGATTTTCCCTGAAGCGCAGATTACCCTGCCTGAAATGCTCAATGACTGCATCAGGCGTCATGGCATCACGTTCAGCTTTGCTAAGTGATGCAGCAAAGCTGACCGAGGGCACTGACAAGCCTGCCAGGCCAGTGATCGAGAGAGCTGATATCGCAAGCGACTGTTTCAATAATGTTCGACGTGACGATTGATTCAGGTGGTTATGGTTCATCATGCACTCCTTTCAATGTTGAAATGTATGAATTCAGATAGAAGCTATACATGGAAAAACCTGACTAAAACCCCTCAGTGCAAGGGGAGTCACCATATCAAATCTAATTTAAGCAGTAATAAATACGCCCGATTGGCATTATTCTGTCTTATTTTAGGAGGAAATAGCTTTATTAGGCTTACGGAACAGATAACTGGGTATATCCCCGCCAATCATTTTTTCAGCGTAGCGCACAAAACCATTTTTTTCATATAACCGATGAGCTGCCGTCTGGGTTTGGGAACTGTCGAGATGAATCTCTCTTCCCGGATATTGCCTTGCAGCAAACGCCAGTAGCTCATTAAGTATGCCCTGAGCAACACCCTGCCGCCGGAACGCGCTCGATACACGCATCCTTTTGATTTCACACGCTTCCGTTGACTGACTGACAACGGCTCCCATGCCCATAATAACGCCTTGCTGAGTTACAGCCACCACAAACCTGGCATGACCTGGCGGATAATACTCGCTGAAATTATAGAGGTCAGCATCTAATGATGTATCAGCAGAACATGAATTGCTCTCTCTTAATCCATTAAAATGAAGTTCGAGAATTTGGGGAACATCTTCTGTCGTTGCTTCCCTGATAATGTATTTACCTATATATCCCGATTTTGAATCTGTCCGTTCCTGTATATTTATCTGTTTATCAAACATACGTCCTTCTCCTGGGTATGAGGTTAAGTTTGAAAACAGTACCAAAGAAAGATGTGGAATAACGCACTTTTTTGCAGGTAAAACCTTATTTAAAGCTAGCGCCCTGCGGCCGTCGTTGTACGACGAGGTGAACTTGCCGTTGAGTCTGATATAGGTATTATTTGTGCTGCTAATGGCGTCGGCCCGCAGACCGACGGGTATCCTTGGGCTGAGATGAACTACATGGAGAGCAATATGGGTATTCAACGCGTTCGCAGCTTCCTGCAAACACACGCACCAGAAATAACCGTGACCGAGTTGGAAGCACCGACCGAACCGTGATTCAGGCAGCAGAAGCATTTGGCGTTGAACATGGGCAAATCGCGAAGTCGCTGTCCTTTCGGGTTAATGATCAGGTCGTGCTGGTGGTCATGGCGGGCGATCGGCGACTGGATAACCGCAAATACAAAGAATTTTTTGGTGTGAAGGCACGTATGCTGGCGGCAGAAGAGGTAGAGATGCAGACAGGTTTTGCTCCCGGTGGCGTCTGCCCCTTCGGGGTGAATCCGGCAGTGAGCGTTTATTGCGATGAAAGTCTGCTCAGTTATCCTGAAGTACTGCCAGCGGGCGGAAATGCACGCTCTGGAGTGCGCATCTCACCAGAAAGGCTGGCCAGCATTACCGGGGCCAAATGGGTGAGTCTGAGTGTTGATGTGGGCTAATATCCGCTCAAAACGGATTACATTCATTTCTTCCAGACGGTAAACCTCGGCAGCGGGCTTGCTGCCGGGTGACAGCGGTAGCGTCAGTTCTGCATACCCCAACGTTTAATCGTCAGCCTTTCAAGGGTGGCAAACACCAGCCCCTCAACCAGCAGACCAATGACGGTGACCGTCACCAGCCCCGCAAATACCCGATCGGTGTACATTTCATTGCGATTCTGGAAAATGTACCAGCCAAGCCCGCCGCTGCCGCTTGACGCGCCAAACACCAGCTCCGCCGCAATCAGTGTTCTCCAGGCAAATGCCCAACCAATTTTAAGCCCGGACAGCAGTGCCGGTAACGCAGCAGGGATCAGAATCCACGCCACATAACGCCATCCCTTCAGTCCGTAGTTACGGCCTGCCATTTTCAGCGTTTCGGAAACGCCCATAAAACCGGACCAGGTGTTGAGCGCCATCGGCCACATCACTGAATGCACAATGACGAACACCAGGCTGGCATTTCCCAGGCCGAACCAGAGCAGCGATAACGGCAGCAGGGCAATCGCGGGCAGCGGGTTAAACATGGCCGTCAGCGTACTCAGCAAATCGCGGCCAATACGCGTTGAAATTGCCAGCGCACTGAAAAGCAACGCCAGCAAAGTACCCAGTACGTAGCCTTTCAGCAGCAGGCTTACTGACAGCCACGCACGCCCTGGCAATTCACCACTCGCCATATCCTCACGCAGAGCGGTAAAGGTCTGCCAGAAACTGGGAAACATCAGGTCATTGTTTTGCCAGCGCGCGGCCACTTCCCAGATCATGATCAGTACCAGCAATAACAACGACTTCCGCAGCCAGCTCTGATTCCCAAGTCGCACGCGTAAAGGCAACGGCGTGACCAGCGTAAAATCTTCCAGCGGGGTTAACTCGCGCTGGTACTCAGGCCGGATAGGCGGCTGGCTGCTCATGACGATCCCCTCTCGATTGGCATTGTGATGCTACGACTGGCGTGGCGGGTTGCGGAAATAACAAATCATGAATGCGGGTGACATCCGCCTGAAACGCCGTGCCACCAGAATCCGCCAGTGAATACTGATGACAGTTGAGTTCGGCTTTTACCCTTCCCGGATGCGGTGACAGCAGCAGCACGCGGCTGCCGACAATCAGTGCTTCTTCTATGGAGTGGGTAACAAAAAGCAGCGTAAACCGCACGTCGTCCCACAGGTTCAGCAATTCTTCCTGCATTTTGCGCCGGGTCAGCGCATCCAGCGCCGCAAAGGGTTCATCCATCAGTAAAACCTGCGGATGCAATGCCAGCGAGCGCGCAATGGCGACCCGCTGCTTCATACCGCCGGATAACGTATTGGGATAAGCGTTGCGAAATGCCCCCAGTCCGACTTTTTGCAGGAAATACTCGGCACGCTCCTTCGCTTCAGCCCGCCCCACCCGGCGGCTGGCGATCAGCGGGAAAGCCACGTTTTCCAGCACGGTTTTCCACGGCGGTAACTGATCAAACTCCTGGAAGACCATCATGCGGTCAGGGCCGGGCTGACTGACTGTCTCACCCGCAAGACGGATGGAGCCAGATACCGGTGCCAGAAACCCGCCAATGGCTTTCAACAAACTGGATTTCCCGCACCCTGACGGCCCCAGTAATACGAAGCGGTCAGCAGGCCAGACATCAAAACTGACATCGTGCGTAGCCTGAATCAGACGTTCATGGGTGCGGTATTGCAGGTTAACGTCCTCAACCTGCAATAATGGCGCAGACAACTCAGACATATCAGCTCCCAGGCAAGATATAGGCTTCACTGAAGAAATAATCCTTCCACGAAGCCGCTTTGTTTTTCAGTACACCCAGTTGATAAAGCTTATCGGCATAAATAAAGGTACGTTCTGGCGTAATCGTGAAATTATTCTCCGGGTCCTCAATCATTTCCTGAATAAAGGCCACCGGTAATTTGGAGTTTTCAACGCGGATATAGGTTTGTGCCGCCGCCGCTTTATCGGCCTTAATGATCTTCTCTGCTTCGGCTAAAGCCTCAAAGAATGCGCGGTACGTTTTGGGGTTTTCATCATGGAATTTCGCGGTGGTATAAAGCAGATTAAAGGTTCCCGGCCCACCTAATACGTCGTAAGAACTTAATATTTTATGAATACCAGGATGTTCCAACGCCTGATACTGGAAAGGGGGGCTGGAGAAATGCGCGGTGATTTCCGAACCACCAGCGATCAACGCCGCACTGGCGTCTGGATGCGGCAGACTTACCGTAATATTATCAAACCGCTTGTAGTCCGCGTTGCCGTAGAGGCGCGCCGTTTCTATCTGCAATGTCCGGGACTGGAACCCGACGCCAGCAGCCGGTACGGCGATGCGGTCTTTGCTGCTCAGGTCCTTCACGCTTTTCACTGCCGGATTGTTACTCAGCAGATAATTGGGCATCGACCCGAGTGCAGCAATTGCCTTAACATTTTGCTTGCCTTTGGTGCGGTCCCACAGCGTCAGCGCCGGTGGCACCCCGGCGGCAACCACATCCAACGAGCCGGACAGCAGCCCCTCATTTAACCCGGTAGCACCTGAAAGTGTCCGCCAGTCGACTTTGATATCCAACCCGTCTTCCTTACCGTGTTTCTCGATAAGTTTCTGATCCCGCACCACATCGAGGATCAGATAGCCGATACCGTACTGCTGGGCGATGCTGATCTGGCCCTCGGCGTTGGCCGCGCCAGAACCGAACAGACTGCCGAACAGCAACAAAGGAATGCCCATTCGAGGCCAGAAAGAGGCAAACCGGTTAGCTGGAAGTAAATTCATTTTAATTCCCTTAAATAATAAGCCGAATCATTAGGCGCATCGATATCACGCGTGCTATGCAATAAAATGAGTTTCGTTTTTTGATAAAGAGAATTAATTCTGAAGCCATCAACGCGCATTAATAAATCACTTTTTGGAATATATTATTCTCACGACATACCTGCATCACTGTACGGGTTTTAAATATAGAAATTCATTTTATATCGTTATGCGAATAAAGCAGTACGGTAGCCGCAAAGCTTGTCGAATCGTCGCTCAAAGACCATGACACGCGATACAGGACTCAAGTGCATAGAACACATGCATTGATAAAAACCGTTAACCACGATAAAAGGATCGGGAAGACTTTTTGCATATGAGACTGTGATGAAATACCCGGATCTGAACCTGCTGCTGGCGCTGGATGTACTGCTGGAGGAAGGCAGCGTTGCCGCCGCCGCACGGCGCATGAACCTGAGTGCTCCAGCCATGAGCCGTACGCTGGGGCGAATACGCGATACGCTGGGCGATCCCATCTTTGTTCAGGCGGGGCGTAAGCTGGTGCCAACACCACGCGCGTTGGCGCTACGCGAACAGGTGCGCACCGCAGTGGAACAGGCCACCCAGGTGTTAACCCCCGGCGAGCATGTGCAATTGCAGGAGGTTACCCGCCGTTTCAATGTGCGCGCTAACGATACATTTGTCGGGTATTACTCCGGCCAGCTGCTTGAAGCGATGTCCAGAGAGATGCCACGCGCGGTGCTGCACTTCTCCCCCGAGGAAGATGATGTCGACGTTGAGATGCTGCGTGGTGGGCGCATCGACCTGTTTATCAGCGCGGCACGTCAGCTTGGCCCGGAAATCCGCGTCCAGCCACTGTTTACCACGCGCTTTGTTGGTATGGCACGGGAAGATCATCCCATTTTCTCTCAGGACATCACGCCCGAGCAGTTAACACGCTGGGGCCATATCAGCATCTCCAGACGCGGCAAAGCCCATGGTCCGATTGACAGTGCATTGAAAGATCTGGGATTACAGCGCCAGGTCTCGCTGATTGTCGCGACACCCTACAGTGCCATCTTTGCCCTACAGGATTCCAATCTGCTGCTGCCGTTACCGGAACACCTTGCGCGCAGCGCAATCGCCTCTGGCCTGCGGGCGCGCCTGTTCGAATTGCCGGTGCCGCTGGAAACGGTGCTGTTAACTCAGGCCTGGCATCCACGTTTTCAGCATGATGCGGCTCACCGCTGGCTGCGCCAGACTATCCATCAACTGTGCAATGACAACGATTAACATCTATAGATGCGTGCGTTTGACGCACGCATAGATTCGAAAAAGCTCACTTCCCGACATCATCACTCATCACTACATTGAGTTTCCAACTCACCGTGGAAGAGAAGTTGATGAACAGCGCGATTGTTTTACCTTTTACCCGACGTCTCCAGCAGTTTGACCTGACCTCACCACGTGCCACCTATGTACTGCGTTCGCTGCTGGCCGCCAATCTGGCACTGGTGATCGCCTACTGGCTGGAGCTGGATATGCCTTACTCCGCCGCCACCACCGTCCTGCTGGTACTCAACCCGGTACAGGGTGCGGTACTGGGCAAAGGCAAATGGCGGCTTATTGGCACGCTGGTTGGCATGGTCGCCGCCCTGATCCTGATGGCATGTTTCATCCAGCAACCGTGGCTGTTTGCGCTGGCCGATAGCGTATGGCTGGGGCTGTGCGTTATGGCGATGAGCGTGCTGCGCCACTTTCGTGCCTCCGGTGCTGCCGTCGCCGGTTACACCATCGGCCTGGCAACCCTCGGTGCCATGCAGCATCCCGAGTTGGGCTTTGAACACGCTGTGGGACGCGCCTCGACGGTGGCGGTGGGTGTCATAACACTGGGTGTGGTCACTGCCTTGTTTAGCCGCCGCAGTCTCGGTGCCAAAGTTGAATCCATACTGTTGCGCCTGACACAGCAAACGACCGCATTGCTGGCAACGGGTGATGCAGCATCACCCGCGCATCGCCAACTACTGACCGAATTGTATGGGGTTGATGATTTACTTGCCGCTGCCAGCCAGGAGTCACCCGCTGTGGCACGGCAAGCGGTGGCGATTCGCCGGGCGATGGATCTGTTGCTACTGCTGGCGACTGACAACACCCGCTGCATCAGCCCCTGCTGGCAGGAGGTCACTCAGGAATTAAACCTTGGCCATGCCGGGATAGCTAAAGCGCACAGTTGTTCGCAACGCCAGACTGACGACATGCTTTCGTCGCAGGAAATGGCCCATATAGCTCGGCTGGGCCAGGTGCTGGCTATTATCGCGTCCCTGTCATCCCATTCCGTCACTCAGCCGGTGGCAAACTTTGCTTTCCATCGCGACTGGCCTGGCGCACGTCGTAATGGCATACGTGCCACGATCACGTTGTTCATCGCTTCAGCAATCTGGGTCGGCAGCGGATGGCCCGCTGGCGACATCATGCTGCTGATCATTGCACCTTACTTTGCCTTGCTCTCAACCGCACCTCAGCCCGCAGCAGGTGCGCGCAAATTTCTGCTGGGTACGTTGTTCGCCCTGCCGCTGGCCTTTATCTGCTCTTTTATGGTCTTGCCCCTGATTGAGGGTTTACCGCTGTTGTTGCTGGTCTTGAGTCTGTTCTGGTTGCCAGGCATTTATGCCACCAGCAAGCCGCAGACGATGCTGAGCGGGCTGGCTTATTTAGTCGGCTTCAACACTCTGACAGCAGCCGCCAACCCGATGGTCTATGACCCGGAGCAGTTTCTGAACTGGTCGCTGGCCTGGCTGATCGGTACGTTGCTGACCCTGCTGGCCTTTCAACTGATGCCACGTAACCCGCTGCGTCACATTGCCCGGCTGCAGGCACAGATGCGGCGCAGTACCCTCGCCCTCCTGGCGGGGAAACAGGTATCCGCCGCGCGTTGGCAGCAACACCAGCAACATCGTCTGGCGCAGGTGGTGGGTTTACTGCGTACTCAACCCGAACAGCAAACGCAGGCTATGCAGTGGGGACTGGCTCATCTCAATCTGGGGCGCGCCTTACTGGCTTTGCCTGAACTTCCGACATCTTCTCAGCAACGCCATGTCATTGATGTCGTGAGGCAGAGAATGGCACGCCGCGCCCGGCAACCCTTAATTGCCGCACGTCATGCACACCGCGCTGCCCGGCAGTTAACAGGTGATAATCAGCAGTTGGCAGAGTGTCTGACCACCATCGCCGTCGCGTTGCGAAATTCAGGAGGATGGCATGCTGAGTGAAGTCTCCATCGCAGGCATCTATCTGCCACCGCTGTTTATTTATCTCTGCTTTACCTGGCCGCTGTTTCTTGTGGTTCGTTTCGGTCTGTTACGTACGGGTATCCTGCGGCGGGTGTGGCACCCGGCGTTAGTTGAATTTTCTCTTTCCTTCATATTACTGGCGGTACTGATTCTCTATGTCTGAATTATCTTCTCCCCTCAAACACGCGTTAAAAGTCGTGTTCAGCTTTGTCATGGTTACGATTGCGCTGCTGCTGGCGGTTGTTCTGTGGCGCGCCTATGTGCTGGCTCCCTGGACACGTGATGGGCGAGTCAGTGTTCAGGTGATTCGCATTGCGCCGGAAATTTCCGGCACGATCAGCAGCGTGCCCGTCGCAGACAACCAGTGGGTAGCTAAAGGCGCACTGCTGTTCAGTATCGATACGGCCCGTTTTGAACTGGCCGTCGCCAGTGCGCAGGCACAGCTCAATGAAGCGAATGCCACCCTGCTGCAAAAACGTGAGGAAGAAAAACATCGCCAACAGATGAGATCGCTAATGGCGACAGAAGAGATCCAGCGCGCGCAGGAAGCCGCACTGGTGGCTCAGGCGCAGCAACAGCAAGCCAGTACCGCTTTGGCACTGGCCCGGCTCAATCTGCAACGCGCTGCCATCCACGCACCTGCTGATGGATTTATCACGCAGTTGCATTTACAGCCGGGTGATTACGCCGTCGCAGGCACACCCGATATCACTTTAATAGAAGCGAACAGCTTCTGGATCACCGGTTATTTTGAAGAGACCAAGCTGCATGCGATGCATATTGGCGATCGCGTCAATATCCACTTAATGGGGCAACCCGAACAATTACACGGGCACATTGCCAGTTTTGGTCACGGCATCAGCGATAGCAATCAGGCCTCTGGTGCACAAGGACTGCCCAGCGTGGAGGCTACGTTCAGCTGGATACGCCTGGCACAGCGGGTGCCGGTGCGTATCGAATTCGACGATCTTCCCGCAAATCAACTTATCACAGCGGGCATGAGCGCCAGTATTGCTATGGCAGACGGCTCTGGACCCCAGGGGCGGCTGACAGCGTTGCTGGCTCGCTGGTTTTAATCTGCTTCAGGAGAGGTTATGCAAAATTTTGTGGTACTTAATGTCAGTCGCTTTCCCATGATTACGCTCAATCAACAGGCGGTAGTTGAGGGTTACGCCACTCAGTGGATGGACGAAATGTCCCGGCTCATTGAACAGGCGTTACCCTTTGTGATGGTTTACGACCATATGCGGGCAGAAGAGAGTGAAGCGGATCGTCAGCTTCGCGGTCAATGGCTGATTCAGCAGCGAAAAAAACTCAGCGCGGTATGCCGGGGTATGATCAGCATTGAAACAGATACGCAGCGGCTGGATGAGCTGATGAAGATGCGCAAACATTCGAATCGAAAAGAAATGGGAAAAATCAGAACCGCCTGTTTGCGGTTCTGTGGTGATAGCCCGGTGAAAGCCAATAAAGTTTGATGGGGTACGACTCGATTAACGTTTCACAAACCGCACCAGCATTCTCCGAATCCCGGTGTGTTTATTACTACGTACCCAATTGACGTCACCATCCAGCATAAATTCATTCACGTTATCCAACAGATGACGCAAAACAACGCGCATTTCCAGCCTCGCTAACTGCGCACCAAGGCAGCTATGTCCCCCACCCCCAAATGACAGATGCAGGTTTTTCTGGCGGCCAATATCGAAGGCAAAAGGCTGCTCATAATACGCATCATCCCGGTTAGCCGATGCCCACCATAATGTGACTTTCTCTCCACGCCGAATCAGGCGGTCACCAATAATCACATCGCGCGTTGCCGTTCGACGGTTGTACGGTGTGGGCGACGTCCAGCGCAGGATCTCGTCGAGTGCGGAATTCATCAGACTGCCGTCTTGTTGCAGGCGCTGCCACTGCGCTGGATGCTGAATAAACGCCAGAATGCCGCCCGCAATGGCGTTACGTGTGGTTTCCAGCCCTGCCACCATCACTACGCTGAACACCATCAATTGTTCCAGCGGCGTCAGTTTTCCCAGCCCTTTGGGTAACTCACCCGTCACGGCCAGCGACACAATATCGCTGCCTGGGTTCTGGCGTTTCTCTTCGACAAACTTATGCCCATAGGCCATAAAGTTCTTCATGCCCTCCTGGCTACTGACGCTGGTTTCACCCAACTGGCGGTCTGCATAATCCAGCACCGCGTTAATCCATGCAAAGATCTGATGGCGATCGTCGTGCGGAATGCCAACCAGATTGGCGATAGCAAACAGAGGCAGCTCCGCCGCGATAGCGGAGACGAAATCGACAGTTTCCTGTTGGAGCGCAGCCTGTACGGCAGATCCCGCTGCGGCAGACAGCACATCTTCCATCGCCGCCACACGGGCATTGGTGATGGCCGGGCCAATCATCCTGCGCAGCGCCTTATGGCGGGGATCATCCATCATATTGATCACCGACCCCGGCCCCATTTCGCGCGGCAAATCCTCAATCATGGTTCCGCCGCCTTGCCGATCACCACCACCGGCAGAGGAAAAGGTGTCGTTGTCTTTGGCGATGGCAGCAATGTCGTGATAACGCGTGAACACCCAAAACCCTTCACCATCAGGGGTGAGTGCTGTCCGGGGGTGGAACAATGCCCCATTGTGGCGACGCAGTTCGGTGAAGATGTGATGTGGAAACCCCTGGCTGAACAGATCCAGATTGGTCAGATCCACCTCAGGCAAAGGCCAATACTGCGCGCCCTGTTCACTGTTGATAATCGCTTCGGACATGGTTACCTCCCCGGTTTATTGCAGACGCCAGCCTTCAGCACGGCTACGCGCCTGCCAGAAATCGGCATAGCGACCGCCTGCGGCCAGTAATTGCTGATGAGTGCCCTGCTCGATGATTTGCTGCTGATCCAGCACCAGAATCTGGTCCGCGTTTTGGATGGTCGAAAGCTGATGGGCGATGACCAGCAACGTGCAACGATGGTGCAGTGACTGTAGCCCGGCGGTGATCGCGGCCTGGTTCTCGGCATCAAGCGCGCCAGTGGCTTCATCCAGCAGCAAAATCGGTGCGTTTTTCAACAACGCGCGGGCGATGGCGACACGCTGCCGTTCACCGCCAGAAAGCAGACCGCCGCCCTCACCCACCTGGCTTTGCCAGCCATCCGGCAGCCGTTGCAGCAGTTCGTCTAATCGCGCCAGCCTGACCACCTGCGCAATCTCCTCTGCATCGGCCTGCGGTTTACCAATTAATACGTTTTCCCGCAGGGTGCCACTGAACAGATAGTTGTCCTGAAAGACTGGCGCGATCAGTGCCATGTGCTCGCGGCTGCTTAACTGACGCAGATCGGTGCCACCCAACGTGATGCTGCCGTTGTTGGGATCAAAGAAACGCGCGATCAAACGCGTAAGGGTGGTTTTACCTGCGCCAGACAGGCCCACCAGTGCCGTGGTGGTGTTGGCAGGCAGTATGACCGACACATTCTTCAGGATGGGACGTTCAGGTTGGTAGCCAAAGGTCACGTTATGCAGCGCAATGCTGGCCTCGCCACTGTAAGGTTGCGGCTTTTCGCTCTGCGGCAACGGTTGTTCAGCCAGTACCCGTTCCACCGCATCCATCTGTGCAGCAGCCATGCGGATCCCTGAGCCATAGGCAGCCACTTCGGTCAGGGGATCAATCACCCGGTTAATCAGCACCAGCAACGCCAGCAAGGTGACCAGCTGTTGCGGGTCGTTATCGGTCAGCCCCAGCCAGGTGACACTGGCCATCAACGTCAGGAAACTGAGTTGCGCCAACCAGGAGTTAGCCAGTAACGGCGGCAGCACCAGCCACAGCTGGCGTTTACTGGCCCGATTTTGTGCCAGTAAAGCGGCGTCAAAGTTGGCATGCCCCTGCTCGCCGCAACCGTGGGTGCGCAACACCATTTGGTTCTGCGCAAACTCAAGCATACGATCGCTGGCTTCTGCGGTGGCGTGATGAACCGCTTCATCTGCGGTCCGGCCCAGCTTGCCAGCCCACCAGTAAATCAGCGCCACCAGCGGAAAAATCACCAGCGCGATCAGGGCGATACGCCAGTCAAAGCAGAAGGTGATCACCACCACCACCAGCGGTGTTAAGGTGGCGCGCATTAACGGGCTTAATTGATGTGCTGGCAGCCCAAGGATTTCCATCACCCCCTGACTGAGCAGCACGCCTAGCTGGCTGGTATTGTCGGGACTGAACCAACCCAGTGGCAGCGTCACTACATGATCGCCAATACGGTGACGTAAGGTGTTCAGCAGGGCAATGGCAACCCTGAAACCGCCCATTGAAGCAGCGTAGTTGAGATACCAGGTCAGCAACGTGCCCAGCATGAGCGGCAATAACCACCACGTAGCCTGCGCGACATCATCCTGCAATAACGCCTTAATGATCGGCACAACCATCGCAAATGCGATGCCCTGCACCAGGCAGAACAGCACCATCAGGATCAGGTAACGTTGCAGAACCTTCGCGTGATCTTTGCCCAGCAGTGACGAGAGACGGGTCAGCAGCATATCGCCTCCTGAGAGGCTGAGAACTGGGCCTGCCAAAGACGTGCGTATTCGCCGTTGTTAGCCAGCAACTGGTTATGCGTTCCTTGTTCTGCAATACGTCCCTGCGCCAGCACCACGATATTGTCGGCGTTCACCACCGTGGCAAGGCGGTGAGCCACCACCAGCAACGAGCGGTTGTCCTGTTGGGAAATGAGACGGGAGAGCGTGTCCTGAATGGCTGCTTCCGATTCCGCATCTGCCTGCGCCGTGGCTTCATCCAGCACCAGCAATGGCGGCTCCTTCAGTAGCGCTCGGGCAATACTCAGGCGCTGCGCCTCCCCGCCCGACAGGCGTGCATCTTCACCATAAACCGACTGATAACCACGCGGCAGTTGCAGAATGCGTTGATGAATATTGGCCGCCTGTGCCGCTGCAATCACCTGCTGATCGGTGGCCTGCGGTTGCCCCAGCGCGATATTGTCTCTGATGCTCAGCCGCAGCAGCCGTACCTCCTGAAACACACAGCCAATCTGGCGATAGAGATGGTCGACCGCGATGTTCGCCAGATCGACACCTCCCAGCATAATCCGGCCTGAGTCAGGTTCGGCAAAGCGCAGCAGTAGCTTCGCCAGCGTTGATTTTCCCGCACCGGACGCGCCGACCAGCGCCGTCACGGTACCGGGTTCCAGCGTCAGAGAGACGTCATGCAAAATCTGACGCTCGGGTCCGTAGCTGAAGCTGACGCGCTCAAAACGCACCTGATTACCGGCATTGAGCATCACCCGCTCCGGCTCTTTTTGTTGCGGGATGGCCAGTAGCCTGGCGAGCCGGGCAAAAGCCCCCTTCGCCATCTGGAGTGACTGCGCGCTGCTGCTTAAGGTGCCAATGGGCACCGAGATCCCCAGTCCCAGCACTGCAAACGGCAGCAGTTGCCAGATATCCATCCAGCCGAGATGAATAAAAGCGACACCCCCAACCAGCACCAACAGCAACAAGGTGATCGGTGCAATGATCACCCCTGAGAGGCTTTCCGGTTTGATCAGCGGGCGCACCCAGTCGAGAAAGAAATCACGAAAGCTGTCCACCGCCCGGCGATATGCCTGATGGGCAACACCGTGCTGGCCGAAGGTTTTTACCACCGGTATGCCCTGGACAAACTCCACCACCGAGCGATTGACCTGCTCCAGTTCCTGGCCGTATTCCGCCATTTTGGCCTGACTGGCGCGCATAATCTGGCGATAGAGCAGAAAAAAGAACGGCAGCGGAAGCAGCGTGATCAGCGTCATCCGCCAGTCGATGAAGAACAGGTAACCATAAACGCACAGGATCGTGGCCGTCGCGTTAGCCAGGTTTGGATAGGCATGCGCCACCAGATGATGAATCGCGGTCACGTCATCCTGCATACCCTGCTTAATTCTGCCGCTGCTGTTGGCGCTGAACCAACTGAGCGGCGCGTGCGCCATACGGCGCGCTAACTGGCGACGTAGCCACAACGAGAATGCATTATCAGCCAGATGGGTGGTGAGATCGGCCAACCCCCGCAATGCCAGCCCTCCGCCCAGGCATAACGCGGAGATTCTTACGATATGCCAGGCCGCAGCGGCACGATCTGCCTGCGCGCTCATCAACACCCGCGCCAGTTCAGTCAGGCCAATCAGCGGGGCCAGCACCAGCGCCGATGAACCCACCTGAAGTACCACCGCCAGGGCAATCCAGCCACGTACCGGGCGTAGTAACCTGACCTGCTGAGGTTCAGTTTCGCACGTTGAAGTCATTACCAATCTCCTTGTCAAACACCGCGCCGGAATCAGCTTCACCACCACTGAGATGCAAACTCGCGGTACAAAGCTGTCTGGCTGCCGGTAAATCATGAGTAATAAAAAGCACTGCCATGCCTTGCGTCAGGAGCTGACTCAGCAGTTGCAGAATCGTGCGGGTGCTGATCACATCCAGCGCCGACGTCACTTCATCGCAGATAAGCAACCTCGGCTGACCTGCCAGCGCACGCGCCAACGCCACGCGCTGTTGTTCACCGCCAGACAGCTGCCGTGGCAAGCGGCGGGCGTAATCGCCTGGTAATCCGACCTGGTACAGCAGCGCTTCCACAGTAAGCGGCTGGGATAAACGGTAACGATCAAGCGCCTGTTGCAGTTGCTGTCCGACGTTGCGCAACGGGTGCAGGGAATGGGCTGGATCCTGGGGAACCAACGCGATGGCGCGCTGCTGTTCGCGGGAGCGTTGGCGCACATCTCTCGCCAGCGGCTGATCGGCCAGGGTGGCAACGCCATCATGGGATGGATATAAACCGGCCAGCGATCGCGCCAGGGTACTTTTGCCGATGCCGGATGGCCCGGTGACCGCAAGGCATTGCCCCGGCGACAGCTCGAAATTCAGCGCGGGCAATGACGTTGGTCCGGAATGTCCCGGCTGCCAGCGTGAAACCCGCAGCAATGGCGCTTCCTGAGTGACCAGCGGGAGTGGCAACGTCACAGGAGACAGCCATTCGCGCAACAGTGGACTTTTTGGGGTAGCGAACAACTGCCGGGTGTCGCCATGCTCCAGTTGCTGCCCGTTATGCAGTACCAGTATCTGCTGCGCCAGCTCCGCTACGGCATTGAGTTCGTGGCTGATCAGTAACAGGGCAAATCCACATTGCTGCTGAAGCTGGCGCAGTTCCGCCATCATCTGCTCACGGTGGCGCTGGTCTAACCCGGCGAAGGGTTCATCGAGGATAAGTAATTGCGGGCGTTTCAATAACACCCGAGTCAGTGCGATCCGGCGACGTTGTCCACCCGAAAGCTGGTGAGGGAAGCGTTGCAGGAACGCGTTATCCTGCGGCAATCCGAGCGAGGCCAGCATGTCGCTAATGACGTTGGCATCGCCTTGATAAAATTCATGGAGCTGACGCCGAACCGTCATACCCGGAGTCAGTTCCTGTGCCGGGTCCTGACCCAGCCAGGCGGTATGTCGGAATCTCAGCTGCCGGAGCTGGCGAGGCGTCGCCTGCCATACCTCACATCCGCAACAGATAATTTGCCCGCTGACGTGACGCTGCCCCGTTGTCAGGTCACCCAGCAGCGCGCGACCAAGGGTGCTTTTCCCCGCCCCACTGCTGCCAATGATTGCCAGAATACCGCCCGCGGCCAGCGTGAAGTTAATCTCCTGCAACACCGTATCGCCCTGCGCATTGCAAATCGTCAGATCGGATACCTGTGCTACCCACGTCATCGGCTTTTGCTCCACCGATCGGTCTGCAAACCGATCACCACCACCACCAGCGCGATACACAGCGCCGGTAATAATACGGCCCAGGGATTGAGCATCAGTCCGGGTAACCCATCACGCACCATTGACGCCCAGTCGATTCCACCGGGACTGGCGATGCCGAGAAAACTGGCTGAGGCGAGCAGATAAATTGCCGCGACTAAACGGGTGGTCCCATCGGCCAGAATACCGGGAACTATCACCGGCAGGACTTCGCGCCACAGCAGTAACGGCAGCGCATCGCCTGCCGCACGCGCCACCTCGACATAACCGGAATCGAGGATCGGATCCGCCAGCGCACGCACGTAACGCACGGTGAAAGGGATATTGAGTAACGTAACCCCGACCAGTAACGCGACCTGTCCGGTGCCAAAGGCATAGATCACCCCAATCAGCACCAGCAGCGGCGGCATATACAATAGCGGGTCCAGTAACACCACCAGCCTCCTGCCGCGATCGGGTAACGCAACCAGCAGCAGCGCCAACAGGCTGCCGAATAATGAGGAGCACAGCGTGCACAGCAGGGGGAAAAGCAGAATCTGACGCCCCCCGCTCAGCAGGCGGCTCAATACATCGCGTCCCAGCCCGTCACTACCCAACCACAGGGTTTGACCCGGCAGTTGCCACGCCAGACCGAGGCTCCGCTGTGGGTTATAAGGAGCCAGCCACGGGCTACAAAGGATCAGAAGCAACAATAGTAAACTGACGGTTCTCACGAGCGCCTCCGCCAGGGATCGCGCCAGACCGCAAAGATATCCGCCGCCAGCCAACACAGGGCGGTAATCAGCGCCAGCAACATCGCCCCCCCCTGGAGTAAGATGGCATCGCGGGTATTCAGCGCCGTCAGCAGCAATTCACCAAGGCCGGGAAAGCCAAATACGCGTTCCACCACCACCGCACCGCCAATCAGATAGGGCAAACTGGCGGCAAATAATTGCGCCAACGGACCGACTGCCTGAGGCAGTAAATGGCGGGTTACCAGCGTCAGGCCGCGCACGCCATTCAGACGGGCGCTGAGAATATGCGGAGCAGCAGTCAGCCTGATCAGCGACGCGCGTATCATCCGCAGCAAATAACAACCGCTGATCAGCGCCAGGGTTAACGCAGGCAGAACCAGAATCGACCACTGGTCACTGATGTTGCCGGAGGCAGGCAACAAGGAAACCGCTGGGAACCAACCCGCCCCAACCGCTAACAGCAGGATCATCAGCGTGGCGACAATAAATTCCGGGGTGCTTAATCCGCTCATTGCGATGAATGACAACAGCCGGTCCTGCCACTGATCCCGATGCATCGCCGCCAGCACGCCGCCCGTGCCGCCCAGCAGCACCATTCCGCTGGCCGCCAGCAACGCCAGCAGCCCACTCCGCTGCGCGGCAGGGCCGATAATATCGACCACCGGTTGCTGGCTGATAAAGGAGACGCCGGGATTGCCACGCAACATACCGTCAAGCCACTGCCCGTACCTGGCGGTGACCGGTTGATCAAGGCCGTACTGGTGACGCAGTGCCTGCAACGCCTGCGGCGTCGCGTGTTCACCCAATGCCTGTACCGCAGCATCACCGGGTGCCAGCGCGAGGGTGAAGAAGATCAACATGCTCGCCAGCCACAGCAGCAGCAAAGTACTGAGCAGACGCCAGAGTACAAATCGGGTCATCATTGCCCGCTCACCATCCGGGCATTGCGAAACAAGGGAATACCCTGGTTCAGTTCAACGCCCTGCAAAGGCGTAACCGCCGCCGAGAGCTGATCGCGATACCCCCAGAGCAGATACGGTCCTTGTTGCCACAACTGCTGTTGTAACTGATTAAGTTGTTGCTGTTGACGCTGTGGATCGAGCGTTTTACGCGCCTGCTCTACACCACCGGCAAAATCGTCCGGATACCACCCGCCATAGTTATAGGGATTGTCATGACCAAACAGCATCGGAATCGCCGCCAGGAAGGGACGATTTAACGCAAACATCGACAACATCTGCGCCTGATGCAGGCGTGGAATATCCCCCAGATAGTCGGCGGCGGCTACCGTCGCAACCTTAAGGGTGATGCCCACATCGGCCAGTTGCTGACGTAGCAGTTCGGCCGCGTCATTCAGCCCTGGAGTTAAATCAGCGGTCAGCAAAGTGAGTTGCGTGATGCCTTTTTTCCGCAACAGCGCCTGGGCAGCGGCAATATCGGTCTGGCGCGGTGGGAGTTGATTGTCAAAACCACTTAACCCCTGGCCGAACACATCGTTTCCGCGATAGCCATAACCGCCGAGAACCACATCAAGCAACTGCTGGCGATTCACCAGCATTTTCAGCGCCTGCCGCACCTCGACATCGTCAAACGGTTTTACCCGTGTGTTCATGGCAAAGTAATAACCGCTGGCATTCGCCACACCGCTGCGGATGATTTGCCAACCCTGACGTCCGTCTACGCTGCGGGCGCTGCTGACCGGAATGTCAAAGGCATAGTCTGCGGCCCCACTCATCAGCGCGTTGACCCGTGCCGTGGCATCAGCCAGCGGGCGGATCTCAATATGATCAAACCACGCCGCCGGATGCCAGGCATAAGGGTTGCGACTGAGCATCGCACCATTCTGCGCATTGAAGGACGTGACCTGATAAGACCCGCTGCATACCGGAATCGTCGCATCCCCCCGGCCCTGTTTCCATACCATGCTGGCAGCGGTGAGCACCGTGGTCACCAGGTCAGCGCGTGGACGGGTGAGGATCAGCTCCAGCTCCCCGGCATTAACCACCCGGCTGGCCTGCATATCGACATCGCTGAAGAACCCGGCAAAACCGGGAGAGGCGGCCAGAAAGCGCAGGCTCGCCAGCACATCATTAGCGGTCAGCGGCGATCCATCGGAAAAGCGTACCCCGGCACGCAGGGAGATAGTCCAGCGTGTGGCATCCTGATTCGGGGTGATGGCTCGACTCAACTGATAGTCGGGATTGCCCTGTTTATCCGCCACCAGCACATCACACACATTGCCGGTCACCACCCAGGGGTAATAGGTTTGCGCACGCCCGTAATCGAGCGTTTCACTCTGGCTGCCCAGCATCACCACGCGGAGCGTACGGTCAGTTGCCGCAGTGGCGGGCAGCGCCATGATCATGCCCAGCAACCACCAGCCTGACAGGCGAAATCTCATCATGTTTGTATCCGGGTAAACTCAATGACGCGCCCGGACACCAAGCCGGGCGCACGCTTAATCAGAATCTGATTTGTGTACCGACGCCCAGCACACGACCATGTCCCACCGTGACCGCCTCGCTGCCCGGTCCGTAATACAAGCCGATGTACTGTGGACGTTCATCCGTCAGGTTTTGACCAAACACGTAGACATCAAAGGCGGAAAATTCCAGACCCACTTTGGCGTTGTAGAGCTGGTAGGCATTCAGTTTGAAGTGGCTGCCGACATCCGCCTCACGACTGCCAACATACTGATGCTGTGCCAGGGCGAAAATGTTGGCTTCCGGCAGCCCCAGCCAGGCGGCTGAGTCGTAATATTGCAGCGTCAGGTTAGTGTTGAATTTCGGTACTGCCGGTACGCGGTTGCCGTTACGCGCACCGGATGAGGCCGCAACATCATCCGAGACATTGCGCAACTCGGTATGGGTGTAGCCCGCCCCGCCACTGACCTTCCAGTGCTCGGCCAGTTGCAGTGAGCCTTCCAGTTCCACGCCATAATTGCGGGTATCCATCGGTTTGGGTACGAAGGTGAATGACGCTGAATCCAGCGCAAACAGGTTTTCATCCTTCACCGTGTTGTAGAACAACGAGGCATTCAGTTCAGCACGCCCGTCGAGGAAACGGTTTTTGCTGCCGATCTCGTAGCTCCACGAAGAGGAATCTTTATAAGGCTCATCCTTCAAACCGCTGGGGGCGTTGTTGGTAAAATTGGGGAAGCCACCGCTCTTCGCACCACGTGCCACGCTGGCATAGATCGTCGAGTCATCCGTCAGGTCATAACTCAGCGCCGCGCGACCTGTCACCATGTCGTAATTCAGCACCCCGCTCTGATTGAAGGAGGCCACCGTGCCAGGGAACCCGTTGGAGCGATACAGCGATTCATAGGTTTTACGGTCATGGGTGTAGCGGCCGCCTAACGTCCCTTTCAGTTTTTCGGAGCCAAATAACGGCACCGTTACCTCACCAAAAGCGGCATAGCTGTCGGTGGTATAATCCCCGTTGCGCGTCCCGTTGGTAGAAGAGAAGAACGCTGAATCATATTTGGTGGTCAGCTTGTAACTGTCATGCAGGTAGTTGATGCCACCGACCCAGACAATATCGGCGTCATCGAGGCTGCTCAGCCGCAGTTCCTGATACAGGCTGTTCTGGCTTTCGTCATAGGTACTCCAGTCAGTGGCGGGAATAAATGCCGACGTCGGCATCCCGAACACTTTGCTGAAGGTCAGCGCCTCGGAGTTATTGGTCAGGTTTTTGAAATCGTAATGGTTCACTGCCGAGACGGAGGTGAACTGCATCTGATCAAACTGGCGATTAGCGGTTAATGACAGGCCGGAGATCTCACGATCGACCCAACCTTTAGGATCCAGTTCTACCGTGGGGAAGTTCGGACCATTTTTCAGAATGAAGTTGGATGGCGTGTTGTTGTCGCGCTCGTAGTTGCCGGTCAACACGAAGCGGGTTCGGTCATCGGGTGTGAAGACCAGCGAACCACGGAACACCCCGGTTTCCACCTTACCTAACTTGCCACCCGGCGCCAGGTTATCCACATCGGCACCCAGATTGGAATAGGCGGCAGAGAAGCGTCCGCCAAGGCGATCCTCAATCAGTGGCCCGGAAACCGTCAACTGTCCCACATTCTCGGATTCACTGTTCAGGCCCGCTTCCGCGCGCAGTGTACCTTCGAAGGTATCGCCAGGCTGGCGCGTGGTGATGTTAATCGCCCCGGCTTGCGCATTGCGGCCAAACACCGTGCCCTGCGGGCCGCGCAGCACTTCAATCCGTTCGACATCCAGGAAACGCAGATCCGAACCGAAGGCCGGTTGCGGCACGCCATCGATGTAAGTCACGACCGACGTATCATCAAAACCGAGCGGCTGTGCCATTGGGCCGACGCCACGGATCGACATATAGGTCGAGCGCATATCCCCCAGTGAGCTGAAGCTGATGTTTGGCACGTCACGGATTAAGTGCTCCACATCATTAATGCGGCGGTCGTTCAGTGTCTGACGATCAAATAAGGTCATGCTGACCGGGACTTTCAACGGGTCCTCTTTCACCTTGCGGGCGGTCACCAGCAGGGTTTCTTCCTTTTTGCTGTCGGTGGCTTGTTCCGCGCTGAAAGCCGGGGCTGAAATCGCCAGACCGCACAACAGGCAGAGAGGTTTGATGGTGGTCGTCAGATTTTGTTTTAAGCGATGCTGGTGTGAAGTGGTGCGCATGACATCCCCATGGTATTGAAACAGAGACAAAAAAAATCGTTTTTATATCTGTCACAATTGTATGGGGCGGTCATACGACACCCTAGTTAACTCAGCTATGAGCAAAGCCAAATGAGTTATGTTTTCAGCCAGTCAAAGGCTGAGGGAGTCGCGGGGAGGCATACCAAATTTGCGCCGATAGGCAGTCGAGAAGTTACTGGGATGCTGATAACCGACATAGTAAGCGGCCTGTTTTACCGTCCATCCTTCCGACTCTAACCCCAGCCGCGCCCGGTTGAGGCGCTGATCGCGCAGAAAGGCAAAAACCGACTGTCCCATCACCGCCTGGAACTTACTTTTTAGTGCGCTGACGCTAATGCCAACGTCACGTGCCAGGTCACACAGGCAATGGTTGCTGTCCAGCTCAGTAACCAGTTTATCCCTCACCTTCAGCATTCGCGCCACATCACGATGCGGTGCCATCACCCCTACCTGGGGCTGGTCCTGATCGGCTGCGCGCAGCACCTGTGCCATCAGATCCAGCACACAACTGTGGGTCTGTAACCGACCAATCACGCAGTTATCGCAAAAGCCAAACAGCTCATTGGCCCGGTCAATGGTGTACTGCGGCACGATAAACCCGAAGACATGGTTACGTTGCAGAATACGTTCAACCTGCTCCGCCAGCTCTTTATCGCTGATGCGTTCTGGCGCCGCCTGAATCACCAGGCTGCGGCAATGATGTCCACGCGGATTGCGGCACCACAGACGCATACGATCTTTGGTGGCAATCACCTTCGCCATGCCTCTCTCTGCCGGTAACGGGCTGCCATCATCAAGATGGTAATTGGGTTCATCGCCGTCGAGCGTGAGCAAAATGGTCAGACAATGATGCAGCGTGCCGCTGCGGTGATCATCACCGTTGGCGGTCAGCTCGTTGAGACAGAGATTGACACCGTAGGGCAGCGTGACCGTTTTGATCGTGCCGTCAAACTCGCCAGACTGGCGCACCGAGCAGTTGGCATTAGCCAGCTCGTAGTCATAGCCCCATTTGTGCGCCATATCGGTTAACTGTTGCAGAGAATGTAACTGGTGAGTGGATTGCATAAAAACCCTCTTTTGTAAGTACCCGGCTGGCGAAGTGGTCAGGTGCTTAGTTCCCGAAACGAAACTCAGAGAGTCATCATACTAAGGCGCGCCAAAATGTAAATAATAATCATTATCAGTTCTTGACGCTTTCCTGACAGTTCCTGGTGTTGCGGGGCTTGCGCCCACAAGCCGACTTATTACCAGGGTGCCAGGCAGATTGATGATAGGGGGTCGGGTAGCATTCGACGATGCAGTTTGTTATTTTTTAATCTATTTTTAATGTCCATAAAATTCCAAAAACTCATGGAGGGTGTTTTGAATAATGCTGATATTCTTAGCGTGCTGTATACTAACTTCTTTACCGCGCTTATTTCTGCCCTATTTAGCATGGCCGCTTTGTTTTATAAATGGCTACAGAAGACGCCTGAAAATGACGATGGTTACTTTTCAAAGGCGGGAGTCAGACCGATTGAACTCAAACTTAGCCTGACAAAATTTAACTTCTGGAAAACAAAGAAGTTAACGACCATACAAAAAAGCGGTTATAGCATCATAGCGCTCATTCTTTTAGCAATGATTTCAACCTTTTCCGTGTTAATGCATAAAAGCACGATTGACCAACCCGACAAATGGGCAGCATTGATGTTAATAAAAACAAAAGAAAATTTTTTGCTGACCTATGATGAAGCTAAAAACATCCCTGGGGAAACCACATGGGACCTGACGCCTGACGATTGTTATTCAGATGTCTATGAAAATATAGCAAGAGAGAGGAGAATATCGCCCGACCTGACGCATTCAATCTGTAGCCGAATTGGTCTGGTGGGAGAACGAGAAGGGATCAACGAAAGGATCAACAACACCCAAAAACAAAAACATGCGGCTATGTTTTTTGGTTTCATTTGTATTGCTTTCTTTCTCTACCTGTTATCAGCCTTAATGATCGACGTAAACATCCACACCAAAGTGGCGCGATATATGAAGGAAAAATAGATGATGAAAAAAGTCCCACGGACGCTTGTGGGACCTATCGGTAATAACCCGTTTATTTCGCCTGTGAAACCAACAGGTAAGGCGCGACACTGGAAAGTTTCTCGCAGGTCTCCGTCAGTTCACGCAACGCATTCGACTGGGCAATCACCCCGGCTCCGGCCTGGATCCAGCTTCTGTGTGCATCCTGAAACGCGCTGCGCAGCACCAATGCCGCTTCAAACGATTGATCACCTTCCAGCATCAGAATCGCGCCGGAGTAGAGTTCGCGCGGCATCGCCTCCAATCTGAGGATGGCGGCCAGCGCCGGTATCTTGGGAATACCGGAGGCGGTGATCGCCGGGAACAACACATTAAAAGCATCCCAGCCATCGCGTCCCGAGACCAGCTCGCCACGCACCTGCGAACCCAGATGTTGCACGCTGCCTCGTTCACGGACCGACATCAGGTCGGTGACCGCCACCGAGTCAGGCACGCACAGCGTTTCCAGTTCCTCAATCGCCGCTTTGACCGAGATAACGTGTTCCACAATCTCTTTGCTATCGCTTTGCAGCTCCGCCCGATTGTACGCATCTTCACCCGCCGAACCGGATCGCGCACGGGTGCCCGCCAGCGGTTCACTGGTGACGATGCCCTGCTCGACCGTCACCACCATCTCCGGGCTGAAGCCGGTGGCGGCAAACGCCCCCTGCTGCAACAAGAAACTGCGTGCCGGGGTATTGGACATTCTGCCGCGCCAGAGCGTCGCGGGCATGTCGACGCGTTGTGACAGCGCCAGAGCGCGCGACACAATCACCTTGGTGTATTCGCCTGCGGCGATCTCTTCAAGCGCGTGTGTCACCCGTTGCTGATAATCTTTACCCTGCGCGGTCAGGTCAGCCAACAACGCACTGCCAGCCGGTGCCGGAGAGATATCCTGTAATTGCTGGGCCAGCCGCTGGCATTGGTCGGCGCTCTGCGCCAGGATCCTGACTTTCCCGGCGGCAAACACCAGTTCATCTCGCGGCACCAGCAGCGACAGTAGCGGCCACTCGCCGCTCGGGAAAGTTAGCCCGCGAATGCAGGCTGCGTAATTAAATCCGGCCATGCCAAACACCCGTTGTCCTGCGCTGGCATGTTGCGCACGGAACTGGCGGGCGTAATGCGCCAGTGGAGCGGTAACCGGCACCGTCTGGCAGCCTGCTTCGCTTTCGGTTATCGCCTGGGCGCCATCCGGTGAAAGGGTTAAACTCGACCGTTTACCGAGACCCACATACCAGCTGGGTGGCCGTTCGTAGACATAGTAATCCTCCGTCGGATTCTGCCGGATAAGGCTGACAATCGCGGCCAGCGTCTGATCTGCGGGCAGGTTGAGTCGAAGTTCGGTGCGTGTATCCGTCATGTTGACTCCTGAAAATTAAACCGCCAGCCGGGCTGCCAGCGCGTGTTTGTTGATTTTGCCAATTGGCGTCAGCGGGAAAGCCTCCACCAGGGTCAGGCGATCCGGCCATTTAAAGGATGCGACTTGCTGCTGTTCCAGAAACGCCCGCATCTCAGCCAGCGTGAAAGGGCTATGGGCGATGATCACCGCATGGATCGCTTCCTGTTGCTCCCCGGCCGCATCGGCCAATACCGTCACGTCGCGCACCAGCGGATGCGCCCGCAGACACTCCTCGATTTCATCGGCGGCGACCGATTCTCCGTGGCGGTTGATCATGTCACGGGTGCGCCCCTCCACCAGCAGCTCACCACCAGGCAACTGCCGCACCCGATCGCCGCTGCGGTAAAATCCCTCGGAGGCAAACGCTTTCCGATTGTGTTCAGGCGCGCGATAGTAGCCACGGATGGTGTAAGGCCCGCGAACCAGCAATTCCCCCACCTGGCCGCTGACCACGGCCTGGCCCAGCTCATCCACCACCCGGATCTCATCGTCGTCACACAGCGGTCGGCCCTGCGTGGTGGTAATCAGTTCGGGTGAGTCATCCAGTCGTGTGTAGTTCAGCAACCCTTCCGCCATGCCAAACACCTGTTGCAACTGGCATCCCCACTGGGTCAGCAACTGACGAGCGGCATCGGCTCCCAGTTTCGCGCCCCCCACCTGGACCAGCCTCAGAGAACTCAGATCGGGTTGTTCCCATTCCGCCGCCTCCAGCCATAACGTTGCCAGCGAGGGCACCAGCGCCGTAAGCGTCACGCGGTGCTGACGAATCGCATCAAACGCATCCTCAGCGGCGACAGTGGCCGGGACCACCACACAACCACCACGGGAAAAGATGCCGAGAATGCCCGGACAGGCGAGGGGAAAGTTATGCGCCATTGATAGCACCGCCAGATAACGGTCATCCGGCTGTACATGGCAAAGCGCGGCGCTGGCGCGAAAGTTGTAGTGATAATCGGCGTGGGTTCGCGGGATCAGCTTCGGTAACCCGGTAGTACCGCCAGAAAGCAGCAGCAACGCGATATGCTGGGGCGCATCGCCGGGCGGCAATCCCTCAATCGCCGGGGCCTGACTGGCGGCAAAACGTTGGTCTGCCGTTGAGAACAGGCGATGACAATCCGGGGCGTTCGCCCCCAGGCTCTGAGCATCAATGCCTGCCTGTTCGGCATCACTCAGGAACCAGCCCGCTTGGGCCAGTTCCACTACGTGCAGGATTTCGCGCTGACGATGAGCAGGTAGCATCAGCACGGGCACCGCTCCGTTGAGGATCACCGCAAAGAAGGCCACCACAAAATCGGCACCGTTGGGCAACTGAATAACCACCGTTTGCCCGGTTCGCATCCCTCGTTGCCTGAGTTCACTGGCGAAGCGACAAGCCTGGTTAATCAACTGGTGATAACTCCAGCTGCGGTCTGGTTCTATCAGGGCTGGGCGTGCGCCATACTGTCGCCATCGCAAAATCAACTGACCCAGTGTTTCCGGTTGCCAATAGCCGCGTTGCGTATAACGTTCAGCCAACGCAAGCGGCCAGCGCATCGCCTCCGGCAGGATGCGATGATCGGGGTTCGCAATCGGTTCAGACATACAACACCCCCGCCTGTGCCGTCAGACGTTCGGCATGTAGCCCAGTCTCACGGGCAAGATCGTCCAGGCCAAAGGTATGCCAGACGCTGCGGTTACGGATCACCTGCGTGGCACAAGGACCGCCGCTCACCGTCCAGCATGACGTCAATAGCATGGTGTCGTTGGGTCCCGGCTCACCTTCGAGGGTGGCGTGATAATGACGCTGACCGATGTTCTCACTCGCCAACGTCATGGTGGGCAACTTCATGGGTTTTTCGACCGGCAACAACTCCACAAATACCGGCGCGCCCGGTGCGAGTCGCGGCAGCAATATCGACCACAGCGTCTGACGCGCTTCAGCCGTCAGGTGCCCCAGTACCCCAAAGGCCACCACCGCACCCAGCCGCTCGGGTAGCTGCAACTTGTCCACCGTGTCCGGGATAATCGTGACGCGCTGCCGCAGCTCAGGCTGTTGTGCCACACAATGCGTCAGCACCGCACGCATCGCCGGGGCCGGCTCCACTGCCAGAATATCCACCAGCGGTACGGTTTCGGCTATCGCCAACACCGTTCGTCCGGTGCCCGCACCGATATCCAGCACCGGGTCATGAATATCGGTGAATGCCGACAGCCGTTCACGCAGCGCGGTTTCCCCCGCAGAGTGTGCGCGGCCAACCAGATCGTAGAACTCAGCGACCGGAGAGTAGAAGTCGTCCATAGATTATCCTTCACTGAACAAGGGTGAGAACTGACGTAGCGCCTGTTGCACGCAGGCCACCACGGCGGCGCGCTGGCTGGCAATAAAGAAGTGATCGCCTGGGAAGCGATGCACGATACTGGCTGCTGAGGTACATGCCGCCCAGGCCTGAGCGTGTGACAGTGGCAACTCACTGTCCTCTTCCCCACTCAGCACCACGATCGGGCAGGAGAGCAACCGCGCGGGCTGTGGGCGGTAATTCTCAATCAGCCGGTAATCATTGCGGATCACCGGTAATAACAACTCAGCCAGCTCCGGTTGTTCACGCAGTGTCTGGTTATCGCTACTGAGCCGCAGCAGTTCGTCGAGAATTTGTTGATCGCTACCCAGGTGGATGCAGCTATCCAGCGGATGAAAAGCCGGTGGCTGGCGACCTGAGATAATCAGCAGCTCCGGTTGCAGACGGTGGGCGGCCAGCATCTGCGCCAGTTCATGGGCGATGGCACCGCCCATACTGTGCCCGAGCAGGGCAAAGCGACGTCCTGCCAGATGCGGCAGCAACTCATCCAGCAAAGCCGTCAGCAATGCGGGCATATTGTCGATAAAGGGTTCAGCAAAGCGATCCTCCCGTCCCGGATACTGCACCACCGCCAGTTCCACCTCAGAGGTATCGAATAAGTAAGGCCACGGGCGAAAGGTACTGGCCGCCCCACCGGCATGAGGTAAGCAAACCAGCAACAACGGGGCATGGGGTGCGGGCTGATAAAAGCGTAAAAAATGTTGGTTCATCGCGTCGTCTCCGCAGTTATCTGATCTATCAGCGGCAGCATGGCGGGCGTATCGGGATAAATCAGTTCTGGCGGACCCAGCACCGATGACACCCGATGCCAGAACCCGGTTACGCCCAACGCCCATTGCACCTGTTGCTGCGCCAGCGCGGTGTCGTCAATGGAACGCTGGAAATCCGCTACCGCGTAGTTAATGGCCTGCGGCCAGACCTGTTCGAAAATTTCGCTGAAGCTGACGGCTTCGCTACCCGGCAAAACGGTGCTGCTGAGTGCTGATAAGCGTTCGGTCCCTGGCCCTTCCAGCACCAGCCGATGGGTCTCATCACGATGGGTATGTAGGCGGGGACTCCAGATCGCCGGGCCGTGGGTATCCGCCAGCGCCAGCACGCCGCTTTCGGCGGTGATGGTCAGTCGGTGCAGCAACAGCGCGTGGTTGTCGGCGTCGGCCGGATGGATTTGGTTCTGGACACGCAGCGTCAACGGCACCCCGCCGATACTGCCGTGCAGGCAGGTATAAGGTCCCACCTGGCGCGGCTGCATCAGTTCCAGTTGCGCCGGGCGCAGTTTCCCCAGTGTACGGGCGATCACATCCAGCAGTGGGTAAAGCACCTGTGCACCGCACACGCCCTCAATGTATTGCACCGGCTGGTGCTGACGCAGGACCTCTGCCGCATGGAGAAAGCGACGGATCGGCGCAACAAAGGGGTAGAACGCATTGATACCAAACCGGACGCGATGTTGATGTGCCGTGCGCAGGCAGTCGGCCAGCTCGTCAGGATGGAGTGGGTGTTCCTGCAACACATGAATGCCCCGGCTTAGCAACTGGCCGGCGATCTCCGCCCCCTTGCCACCCGAGACCGCCGCCCTCACCACCACACAGGCGAGATCAATATCGGCTGGCAAACTTGCCACCGACGTGTAGTGGGCGATATTCAACTCACGCGCATAACCTGCTGAAGCGGCAGAGCCACTGGAGAGGATTCCGACCAGTTCAATCGCCGGATTATTCGCCAGCGCGCGCAGATAAAAACGACCAAAGCTGGTGCCACACACAATCGCGCGGCAGCGGGGAGTAGAAACGGAACTCATATCACCCCCTGCTCTGGCTGCCTATCTGGCAGATACTGGCTGATGTGAGTGCCCGCATGCAGTCGTGTGATATCCGCCAGCACCGTCGTCGGTGTCAGCACGCGATCGGCAAAATGTACACCCGGTGTGATTTCACCGCGCAGCAGGCTCAACACCGTGCTGACGGCGGTAGCTGCCGTGAGCGCCAGGCTGCTATCCGTGCGGATCACCACGCGCCGACGCGGCTCCCCTTCCTGCTGCCAGTCAAACACCATCTGGTAATACGGGGCGTAACCCGCCAGGTCAATTTCACTGGCCTTCTCCACTGCCGCACTGGCGAGCGCCAGACTCTGCGATGTGCCATCCACCTTGCCACGCAGGCCGGTCAGGGTTTCCCGCAGACATTGACCACTGAACACGTTGTACCAGCTCAGACCGGACAGGTTGTGGCGCAGTGCCAGCCGCTCAGCGTCGGCACTCAGCCACGGCAGTAACGTGACCTGACCGGGGAAATGCGGCAGCGTATCTGTCTGCTGGGTTGACAGGCTGTGGCGACTGCGACGCCCGAGCTGCCAACTGGCACCCGCTTCCCCGTACCAGTAATCGCTGCCCTGCAACGCATTGCACTGCTCATTTAACGACAGCACCAGATCCGCAGCGGCTGCGCCGCTCACGCGCTCAATACCACCGCTGTAGACCGTCAGATTGCCGCCTGCACGCTGGCTCATCCAACCCGGCACCAGATTTGCCAGACCGGGTAACATGCCGGCAGAGAACACCGCCACCCAGTGCTGATCGCCAGCGGGTTGCTGCTGTAACAGATGCCATGCCGGACCATCACCTGAGACATCCACATAATGCGCATGCACCGAGGCAGCCGCTCGTGCTACCCGATCCAGCACCTGATAGGAGGGGCCAGCGCAGTTCACCACCACGGCGCAGCCACGGCAAAACTCGCGCAGTTCCTCCTCCTGCCATAAGTCTACCGGCTGAGCTTCCACACCCAACCGTGTCGCCAGTTGCTGTAGGGGATCGCGACGACGACCACCGAGCCGCAAGGCAAATCCCGCCTGAGCCAGCCAGCGGCTGACATCACGTCCTGCGCCGCCGCTGGCACCGAGCACCGCAATGATGTTGTTGTTCATCAGGCGGCTCCCGGATTGGTATGACGGGCGATCAACGCCGCCAGGGTTGGCGCATGGTGTCGGGACAGACAGCTAAAGTGGTCGCCGGGCGTGTCTTCAACAATCAGCTCGCCGAGGCACAACTGGCTCCAGTAGTCGTGGACGTCACCGGGCGTACCGGGCAACAGAGGATCGCTTTCGCTGTTACGCAGCAGAATGGTTTTGCCAAACCAGGGATCGGGGCGATATTGCCCCACTGACGCCATGCTGTGTCCGAACAGGGCGTAACGACTGGCAAACAGCGGGCTGGCTTCATCCTCCTGATGGTAAGCCCCCTGCGCCATACCAGCGGTCTGCAAGGCTTGCAGGCGAATGGCTTGTGGCTGCTGGATCCAACGCGTCAGTGCCTGCGCCACCTGTGGATGGCTGTCGAGGCCATCAAAGGCGTCTTCGGCGATACGCTGCGGGGTGCGTTGCAGGATAGCGCTGACGGCTGCCGCCAGGGCTGGCTCCTGCGGCAAACCCAGTTTCTCCAGATCGGCCCCGATCGCACGGGCAAACACGTAATCCACCAGGCGTGCGTCATCCACCTGCGGCGGTTGATACGCACTGATGACCACCAGTTCGCGCACATTTTTGCCGCGCTCGCTGAGCTGACGGGCGATTTCCGCAGCCAGCAAGCCACCGAGGCAATATCCCAGCAGCGTGAAGCTTTCGCCCTGCTCTGACAACGTATCGGCATAGTGACCGGCCAGCGTCACCAGCGCCTGATGCGGGGCCAGCGCCATAAACGCCTGCTGGCTGGGCAGTTCGAGGCCGACACCACGGGCAAATTGTGACTTATCGAGGTTCGCCAGCAGATGCTGATACGGCTGGAGATTGCCCGTCCCGGCGTGCAGCAGTATGCAGCAGTGGCTGTGATCATCCTGCTGCCCCCATAAGGGAACCAGCACCGCCCGCGCCTGTTGCTGCTGCTCACCCTGCTTCGCGCTGTTGCGCAGCAAATCCGCCAGCCCCATTACCGTGGATTCCCGCAACAGATGGCGCAGCAGGGTTTCCCATTCGAACCCAGCCGCAGCCTCAACCTGGGCGCGTACACGTCCGATCATGCGAGATAACAACAGAGAGTCACCGCCCAGCGCATAGAAATCTGCATCGCGTTGTACGTCTGTCACCCCGAGGACCTCCGCCCAGACAGTGGCAATCTGCTGTTCCAGGGCATCACGCGGGGCATTACCACCGCCGGTCTGCTCTGTCGTGGTCATATGCTGCGGTACTGCACTCACCAGGCGCTGCCGATCGGTTTTGCCATTGGCGGTACGCGGCAGACGATCCAGCAGATGTAAATGCGCAGGCACCATATAACCCGGCAGCCGATCGCGCAGAAAATCCCGCAGCTCATCATGGTGGAGGGTGGCACGGTCCGTTTTGAACTGCGCGATAAAGACGCCTTGCCCGGAGCTGGACAGCGCGCTCTCGGCCAGCGGAGCGCAATCGGTTAACGTCGCCCCCGCCTGCGCCAACAGGCAAAGCCACTGCTCGCGGGTAAAGAAGGTTTGATCGGTGGTGGCACGCAGATCCGTAAAGCCTGTCAGTTCCGGGAAGAACTCCATCGACACCAGCAGCGGGTAGTTATGACGACGGAAAGGTTCGATAAACACCAACGTGCCGCCGGGTGCCAGCAATGAGGAGAATTGAGCCAGCACGTCACCTGCATTACGCGCGTTATGCAGCACGTTGGCGCAGAGGATCACATCAAAGCTGTTCGCCGCCATCCCCTGCCGCCCGGCATCCTCGTTCATGTCAAAAATGCCGTAGTGCATCCAGGGGTAAGGGGCAAAAAGTTTACGTGCTTCCACGAGGAAGAACTCTGACAGATCGGTAAACCAGTATTCAGGCTGGTATTGCGCCAGCGCGGGCACAAGGTCGCTGGCAGTGCCCGCCACCCCGGCCCCCACTTCCAGCACCCGTAACGGACGGGGGCTGGAGGCAGCCAGCGCAGTGACCGCCGCGATCACGATCGCGTTCATGCTCTGGCTGACCAGGTTATCCCGGTAGGCCGCGTGGGCGGTCGACAGCTCGCCTTCCGGGAACAGAATGCCGCGCACATCGGTTTCACCGCGCAGCAGCCCACTCAGGCAATCACTGCAAACACGGATATAGTGCAGTGTCTGGCTACCATAACCAGCACGCTGTTCAAGTTGCTCCACCTCGCGCCAGCACTGCTGCAACCTGGTGGTGTCGCAAGGGATGAGGTCTCCGTAACGCCCCTGCGCATCCTGGGTGAGCGCACCGGCACTGACCAATCCTTCCAGCCAGCGGCGCAGAAGTCGCTGATGAACCTCCGCCACCCCTGTCGCATAATAAATCTCCTCCAGCGAATGACGGGAAGCGACGGTGGCGAACAGGCCATCCTGACGCAGGCGATCGGACATCGCGAGGATCGCCACGCGATCTGCTCCGGTCATTAAGGCCTCGAAAGCCGCACCGTCAATCTGCTGCTCAATCTGCTGTGCCCGACTTTGGGCATGTTCCATCGCTGGCCAGGCACTGGGCTGTTCGCCCGCCGCCAGTTCAGCAAACCCCAGCAGATTACTGGCGGTGCCATTACCTTGCGTCAGGCAGACCGCCGCATCGGTGACCGCCGGGTGTTGACGTATCACCGCAGCGATTTCACCCAGCTCGACACGGTGGCCGCGAATCTTGACCTGGTTATCGACACGCCCGAGAAACTCGATGTTGCCATCCGGCCAGTAGCGCCCCCGATCCCCGGTCAGGTACAGACGTTGACCGTCAGCACGGGTGACAAAGCGCGCGGCGGTTTTCTCCCGGTCCAGCCAGTAACAATCTGCCAGCCCGTCACCGCTGATGGCGATCTCCCCACTGACCCAGTCAGGACGATCGTGTAAGTTCTCATCCAGAATATGAAGCTGCTGATTAGCCAACGGCTTACCGTACGGAATGCTTTGCCAGTGGGGAGCGACGTGCGTGACCGGATGGAATACCGACCAGATTGCCGCTTCGGTGGCACCACCTAACGCAATCAGCTGAGCATCGGCTGAAATCGCCCGCAGTTGTGTCAGCAGATTAAGCGGCACCCAGTCTCCCGATACCATCGCCAGGCGTAGTGTCGGCAGCGGCTGTGCCGTATCCGCCAGCATCTGCAACTGGGCTGGCACCGTGTTCCATAGCGTGACGCCGTATTGGGTGATACGTTCAGCCCAGTGAGAAGGATCGGCATTACGCGTCTCCTGCGGATAGACCAGAGTGCCACCCGCCGCCAGCACACCAAACAGATCATACACGGACAGGTCGAAACTCAGGTTAGCGACCGCCAGTACCCGATCCCCGGCGCTCACGGCAAAGCGATGGTTGATATCGGCGATGGTGTTCCAGGCGGCATGATGATTGATGACCACGCCTTTGGGTTCTCCGGTCGAGCCGGAGGTGTAAATAATATAAGCAGGCTGATGGAGGCCGATCCTCAGCGGCTGGAAATCTCCCGCAGAAGTCTCGGTACGCCAGGAAATCGGCTCAATATCCTCAGGTAACGGTTCAGCATCGTCGCAGATGGCCCAACGTACCCCGGCGTTGCGTAAGATCGCTTCCCGACGGCGCGCCGGCTGTTGCCCATCAACCGGCACATAGCACCCCCCATTCAGCAGGATGGCAAGCGGGGCCAGGGCGTGAGCACGTCCTTTGCCGCACATCACTGCCACGGCTTCGCCCGGCCCCTGTCCTGCCCGCTGCAAATCCGCCGCCAGCCCGTAAGCCTGGGCGGCCAGTTCGCCGTAAGTCATGCTCCCTTCATCGTCCCACAACGCGATGGCATCCGGCTGCTGTTCAGCCTGATCGAGGAATCCCTGCTGCAACAATTGGGCGAAGTCTGGCTGACTATCCGCGTTGGTCTGCTGACGAATGACGGCTTGTGCCGCAGGTAGCGTCAGCAACTGGCGCTGGTTTAGGCAAGATTCACCCTCCTCCAGCAGGCGCTGGATTACACCGCTGAAGGCATTAAACGCGTGTTCAATAAACTGGTCGGGGAAGAGTCCCTCGCGTGAATCCCACGCCAGCATCATGCCATCGGGTTGGGCAGTGACCTGACAGTCAATCAACACCTGAGGGGTTTGGGTCAATCCCTGCTCGATACGATAGCGCGCCGGTTTTTCTTGCCGTTCTCCCTGACCGAGGGTGCTGGTAAACACCACCGGCATCAGCAACGCCTCACCATGATGGCGTGACAGTTCACTCAGCACCTCAAGACCTGAGAATGCACTATGGTCGAGATCGGCAAACAGGCGCTGGTTGAGGGTCAGCAGTTTCTGCGCAAAAGTCTCTTCCCCACGCAGATCCACTTCCAGCAGCGTCACTGAGGTGAAATCGCCTACCACGCGTTCAAGGTCGCTATGTTGCCCTTCACGGCGGAAAATGGGCAGGTTGAGGGTGAAGTGGCGACTGTCACTGTAGAACCCCATCACTTGCGAGAATGCGCCCAGCAGCAGTGCGTTCAGCGTCACCCGGGCTTGCGCGGCCAACTGATTCAGTTGCTGACGCTGTTGATGCGACAAACGAAGGTGACGACGGACAAATGCAGCCTGCTCGCTGGCTGTGCTCACCGGCAAAGCCGGGGCATTCGGTAATTCAGGGATGCGAGTCCGCCAGTATTGCTGCGCCTTACGGTAGCGAACACCCTGACGTGCGGCACGCCGGGCGATCACGTAATCACGGAAAGCCAACGAGGGAGCGGGCAGCAGTGTCTCGGGCGCAAACAGCAGTTGCTCCAGTTCATCCACCAGCAGATAAAGGCTGGCGGAATCCACCAGGATCAGCTCAATCGCCAGCAACAGGCGGGTTTGTCCTGCCGTCTGGACACTGGCCGCAGCAAAAAGCGGCCAGCGCTGATAATCCGCCGGGGCAGCCAGCATCGCTTCACGCAACGCATCAATACGCGCCCTGACCGTTGCGGCGGGCAGATCGGGCCATGCGTGTTGTAGTGGCTGGAACAGCGGCACTTGCGGCAGAACGTGCTGGAATCCCTCTTCCTCAATCACCACCCGCAACATGTCATGGCGAGCAATCAGCTGGTTAAGCGCCCGGTTGAGTTGCGCCGACGTGACAGGCTGATCAAAGCAAATCTCCAGATATCCGCGACAGGCTATACCGCCGAACGCGAACGCGCTATGACGCCCAACAAAATACGCCTGCTGCGCTTCGGTTAAGGGAAAAGGGGCAAACCGTGCATCGGGATCGGCTTGCAGCACAGCCCCGCTCTCCTGCTGCCTGAGCCAGTCGAGGATGGCGGGTTTATGGTCTCGCAACTCCTGCACAATAGCGTCGGTCATTACCCCAGCAGGTGCGCGGAAGCGCAGATTGTTGTCTTCCTGCCACAGTTCAATGCCCTGGGTTTCCAGTCGTGCGATAATGTCAGAAATTTTCACAATAAACCTTCTTCCATACTGTTTTTGTCAGCCAAATGCCTTTCGACGGATGCGCAAAGGCCCGAGAGGGTAGCGTCAGCAAAAAAGTCTCGTAGTGTCAGACGGATACCGAAGTGTTTGCAGATTTGCGCCACCAGGCGAGTGCCCAGTAGCGAATTGCCGCCAGCGCTGAAGAAACTTTCGCTGGCATGGCCTGGCAGCGCACCCAACACCTGTCGCCAGATGTCTGCCAGTACCTGTTGGTGGGGATCGTCCAGAGTCAACGCGGTTTGCGTGGTCTGAGGGGGGAGTTGCGCCAGCGCTTTGCGGTCGATTTTGCCGTTGGCGGTGAGCGGCCAGTGGCTGAGCGCGGTGATGTCCGCAGGGACCGCCCAGCCAGGCAACAGGTCACGCAACCCACGCTGCACCTTTTCGACAGACGTCGTCTCGCCTTCATAGAAGGCGTGCAGGCTGGCACTGGCTCCGCTGCCCTGCAATAACACCACCGCACGGCGAACCCCCGCACAACGTTGCAGTTGTTGTTCAATTTCGCCCAATTCAATACGGTGACCGCGTAACTTCACCTGACCATCGCGGCGTCCGAGGAATTCGAGGATGCCGTCGGGACGGTAACGCCCGATGTCACCCGTGCGATACCAGCGTTGCGGGTATGCGCCACTAAAACTCGCCTGAGTCAGCGTCTGATCGCCACAGTAGCCGCGCGCCACCCCCATCCCGCCGATCCACAGCTCCCCCGCCACCCAATCCGGCAGATCGCAGCCCAGTTCATCAACCACCCTGAACTGCTGGTTGCGCAGCGGTAAACCATAGGGCACCGATGTCCAGTCGCGCGGCGGCCGCGCCGGGACCGCCCAGGCGTTGGACCAGATGGCCGCTTCCGTTGCGCCGCCCAGGGCGATGGTCTGACACAGCGGTGCGATACGTTCCAGTCTGGCCGCAACGTCCGGACTGACCCAATCGCCTGACAGCAATGCCAGACGCAGCGCCGGTAATTCACCACCACGCAGTTGCGCGATTTCAATCACCATCTCCATCAGCGTGGGTACGCTGTTCCAGACGCTGACCTGGTGCTGCTGCATTAACGCCAGCCAGCCCTCGGCATCGCGATGTTCTTCTTCTGCGCTGAGCACCAGCTTCGCGCCCTGGCTCAATGCACCGAAGATATCGAATACCGAGAGATCAAAATCGAGCGCGGCCACACCCAGAAACACATCCTGACTGCGGATGCCATAACGCTGGCAAATATCGTCAACGGTATTGCTGGCGCTGCGGTGTTCGACTTCCACGCCTTTGGGTTCACCGGTCGAACCCGAGGTAAAGATGATGTAAGCCAGACTGGCGGCATCAGGCAGCACCGGCTCACGCAGCGTTGTACAGCTGAGCAGCTGTGGCAGGAGAAACGATGTGACACCTTCTACACGGCCTATCGCCAGCTTCGCCTGCGCTTTGCGGCATAACAATGCCTGCCGCGCTGGCGGATGCTTGCCATTGACCGGCAGATACGCGGCACCTGCCGCCAGAACCCCCAGCACCGCCACTATCTGATCGACGCCACGCGGCAGGGATATCGCCACGCAGTTGCCTTCCTCTACACCTTGTTGTTGCAGACCCGCCGCGACAGCCAGCACTCGCTCGCGCAGCTCACCGTAGCTGATGCCGCCGTGCTGCCCGTCCCATACCGCTATCCGTTGTGGATGACGGCGCGCCTGGTCAAAGAACCCCTGATGCAGCAGGACCGGGCCATGTTGTGGTGCCTCGGTAGCGTTGATTTGTTCACGCACCCGCTGCTGAGCGAGTGGCAACTGGCGCAGCGGTGGCAACTGCCAGTCATCATCTGCCAGCAGCTGTAGGGCCGCGCAATAACTGGCAAACATCTGCTCCACCATCTGTGGCGGGAACAGTTCTTCCAGATAATCCCAGCTCAGCAACAGGCCGTCTTCGAGGTCGATCACCTGATGATCCAGCCATACCTGCGGCGTCTGCGATAGCGTGAAATCCGGCCAGGGCGCGGCTTTTGCCAGCGCATCGGCAACGCCGAGCATACTGGTGAACACCACCGGCACGGCGCGCATTTCACCACCATGATGTTGCGCCAGCTGGCGCATCACGCTGACAGCGGAGACATCCTGATGATCCAAATCGCGCCAGATTTGCGCCTGCATCCGCTGGGCATGGCTGAGCCAGCTTCCATCCGCGCTGGCGTGGTACTCCGCCAGAATCAGCGAGGTAAAGTCGCCGATCACCCGGTTGATATCAGGATGGAGTGGCTTACGGTCAAACAGCGTCATATTGACCACCAGCGAGCGCTGCCCGCTCCAGCGGCTCAACACCTCGGAGAAGCAGGTCAACAGCAGCACTGACGGCGTGATTTGCGCCTGGCGCGCCCGTTGCAGGATTTTTTGCCACTGCGCGGTTGCCAGCCTGGCCTGTAGGCGACGGAACGCAGGCTGAGTCAACGTGTCCGGTTCAACCTGGGTGGGTAACGCAGGCGCTGCCGGTAACGAAGACAGCCGCTGCCGCCAGTACTGGAGGGATTCAGCAGACGGTCCCTGCTGCTGACGCAGGCACTGGTAATCGCGGAACCCGACGTCGAGCGGCGGCAAGGGTTGGTCAGGGTGCTGGTAGTAATGGAACAATTCGGTGAACAGCGTCAGCATGCTCAGGCCATCGACAATTAGGTTGTCGAGCAGCACCGCCAGCCGCAGCTGATTATCACC
The DNA here is from genome assembly GCF_059730495.1 of Pantoea sp. X-Soil-TKNS-1211. Taxonomy (NCBI): domain Bacteria; kingdom Pseudomonadati; phylum Pseudomonadota; class Gammaproteobacteria; order Enterobacterales; family Erwiniaceae; genus Pantoea; species Pantoea sp. X-Soil-TKNS-1211. The sequence continues at coordinate 46,285 of NZ_AP035956.1, read as the reverse complement.
GTAGTGGATCACCTGGACGTCGTAGAGTCGGCCACCCTCGGGCGCGAGTTTCTGCCGCGCCATCTGCTGACGCCGTTCGACCAGGGAAGCGTCATCCAGATGATGCTGGCGGAAGTGGTAGAAAGGCACCTCCTGCACGATCTGTTGTTGGCCGTCTGGCGTGATGCGACAACGCAGCATGTCATGACGCAGCACCAGTTGATGCCATGCCTGCTCCATACGCGCGACATCCATCCCCGGCAGTTCATATTCGTTGTAGCACTGCGCCGCGATATCGCCGAGTGTGAACGCTTCCTGGCGGCCCAGCCAGTACGCCTGCTGCACATCAGTCAGCGGGAAGGGTTGGTAGCGCCCGATGGCATCATGCGTTAACACCGGTTGTTGCACCGTTTCTTCACGTCTCAGGCTGGCAGCAAACGGGCGGAGTTCAGGGGTGCTGAACAGAGACGCCAGCGCCCCACGGAAGCCCGCCTGTTGCAGGCGGCTCATCAGGCGGGTGGCCACCAGGCTGTCGCCACCCAAGCTGAAGAAATTGTCACTGGCTGCCACGTGCGGCACCGCCAGCAGTTCACACCACAACTGCGCCAACAGGGTTTCCGCCTCGCCACTGATGGGCAGCTGTTCACCCGCACCCGATGCCTGCTCCAGCTGATCCGCAATCTGTCGGGTGATGGCTTCGCGATCCACTTTGCCATTGGCGGTCAGCGGAATCTGGCCAATCTGAATCAGGTGCTCAGGCACCTCATAATCCGGCAGGCTGGCCTGCGCGGCCTGTTTTACCGCAGCCAGATCGATCGGCTGAGAGGCCACCAGCGCGGCCGCCAGCTGTCGCGTCGTGCCGGTTAATACCACCGCAACGGCGCTGTCCACCTGTGGCAAGCGACTAAGCGCACCTTCAACCTCGCCCAATTCAATGCGATGCCCACGGATTTTGACCTGATTATCGGCCCGACCAAAAAACTCCAGCACGCCATCGGGACGATAGCTGGCGACATCGCCGGTGCGATACCAGCGGCGTTGTTGCCACTCGACAAACTTCTCTACGCTGCGCTTTTCATCACCGTAGTAGCCCGTCGCCACTCCGGCCCCACTGACCCACAGCTCGCCCTTAACCCAGTCCGGGCAATCACTTCCCTGCTGGTCCACCACCCGGCATTGCATATTCGCTAACGGGACACCGTACGGCGCTGATGCCCACCAGGGGTCGTCCGGCTGGATCTCATAACAGGTCGAGTGAATCGCCGCTTCGGTCATGCCACCGAGCGAGACAAAACGCGTCTGCGGCGACAGTCGCCATAACTCCTGCGGTAGCTGGCGCACCACCCGGTCGCCCCCGACCATTACCAGGCGCAGTGCCGGGGTGAGTCCATGTGCTTGAGCCGCAACGGTAATCATCTCGATCAAGGCGGGTACGGCACTGATCACACTCACCTGCCAGTGATTGATTAACGCCACCCAGGCGGCGGCATCACGCCGCTGTGCCTCGTCCACCACCACCAGCGAAGCGCCACGTCCGAGGAAAGTGAAGATGTCGTAGGCTGAGAGATCAAAATCGAGAGCCGACAGGGTGATGGAACGATCGTTGTCGCTAATCCCGAACAGCGCGGCGACGGCATCAACGGTGTTCGCTACCGCGCCATGACTCACCACTACCCCTTTTGGGGTGCCGGTGGAGCCGGAGGTAAAGATGATGTACTTTGCTGCCTCAGCAGGCTGTATGCAGGGGGCCGCCAGTGGCGTTGCCTGTAAGGCTTCGCTGAGGCTGGTGACCGCTACGCCCTGCGGCCAGCGGAGTTGCTGCAAACTGTTTTCATCGCACAGCACCCGCTTTACCCCGGCATCGCGATAAACCACCGCGCGACGTGCTTCCGGTAAACTGATGCCGGAGGGCACATAACATCCCCCCGCCGCGAGCACGCCCAGCACTGCGACAATTTGCTGTGGGCCTTTGGCATGGGTGATGGCGACTCTGTCGCCGGGTTGCACACCCTGCTGTTGCAGATAACCCGCAACCGCCAGCGCCTGTTGGGCCAGGGTGCCGTAATCCATCTGCCATTCATTACTCCAGAGCAGCGCTGTTGCGTGGGGATGTTTACGGGCCTCAGCAAAGAAACGCAGGTACAACGGTCGTGAGTCCGGGAAGGACAACGCGGTCTGATTGGTGAGTTGACGAACCTGTTGCTGGCTGTCCGGTAAAGGCAACTTCACCAGCTGTCGCCAGTCGGATTGGGTTAACTGCTCCACCAGTTGACAGTAGCTGCTGAACATCGCCTCGATCATGCCCGCCGGGAATAGCGCCTCCAGCGCATCCCATTCCAGTAACAGACGCCCGCGTGACTCGCTGATTTTTGCATCCAGCCACACCTGTGGTGTTTGTGTGAGGGCAAAGATTTGGCGCGGGAAGGCCTCCGAAAGATCGAGCGACGCGTCTTTATCCAGCCCGATCACGCTGGTGAACACCACCGGCATGGAGGCCATCGCCTGACCTTTCTGGCGTGCCAGTTCGCGCAGTACCCAAATCCCGGAGACATCACGTTGCGCCAGCGCCGCCCCCTCCTGCTGTTGCAGACGCTGTGCCGCCGCAAGGAAATCGCCTCCGGCACTGCGTTGATAACCCAGCAGCAGAATTGAGGCGAAATCACCCACCACATGATTGATCTGTGGATGGCGCGGCTGACGATCAAACATGGTCAGGTTAATCGCCAGCGCGGCCTGATTACTCCAGCGCGCCAGCACTTCGCCATAGGCCGCAGCCAGCACCACGCTCGGCGTGATGCCGTAACGTTGCGCCGCCGCTTTTAACTGTTGCCAGCGGCTGGGGGATAACTCATGACTCCAGCGACGAAAACGTGGCTGTTGCAGTGTTTCCGGCGCGACCGCCAGCGGCAGCGCGGGGCGTTCCGGCAGGGTTGAGAGATGCTGTTGCCACCAGGCCTGAGCCTGCTGCTCACGCTCCGACGCAGGGCGATTTTGCAATACATAGTCGCGATAGCGGATATGCAGTTCCGGCAGGCTGTGCTGTGGATCGCGATACAGTTGATCCCATTCAGTGAACAGCACCATGATGCTACGGCCATCCAGCATCATACTGTCCAGACTGACGAATAAACGCTGACGCTGCGCGTAATGGGCAACATGGATGGCGAACAACGGCCATTGGCAAGGATCGTAAACCTGATGCGACAGTGTTTGCCGAAGGGTTGCCAGTCCAGACTGCGCATCTTCACCCAGCCAGTGCTGCTGGATTTCCCACGCGGGTCGTTGCTCAGCGACCTGCTGTTGCCCCTCCTCCGTGACGCGAACGCGTAACATGTCATGACGCTGTATCAGTTGACGCCAGGCCTGCTCCAGCCGCACAACGTCCAGATTCTGACCGTCAAATTCAATGTAGAAGTGCGAACCCACCGCTCCCAGCGTCATTTCCCCTGAGCGGCCAATCCAGAAGGCACGCTGAATATCGCTGAGTGGGAACGGCTGATAACGGTTGGCTTCATCAACGCTGAGTGGCTGATCAGGCATCTGCTGCTGGTGCCGTACATGGGTACAAAATGCCGCCAGCGTTGGTGTGGCGAAGAGTTCCGCCAGGGGGGCGGTCAGGCTTTGCTCACGCATCTTTGCAATCAGACGCGTGGCTATCAGGCTGTCACCCCCCAGCACGAAGAAATTGTCCTCGCGCCCCACATCCTCGACCTGGAGCAACAGCTGCCAGAGCGCGGCGACCTGTTGCTCAATCTTCCCTGTGGGAAGCTGAAATTGCCGCTCAGCGCTCGCCAGTTGTTGCTCCGCCTGCTGCTGCAAAGCACGACGATCCAGTTTTCCGTTAGCCGTCAGCGGCATTTCCACGAGGAACTGATAGTGTTCAGGCACGGCATAGGCTGGCAGTTGCGCCTGTAACCAGTCGCGCAGCGTTGCCTGACTCAGGGGGTGAGACGTCACCAGGCTGGCACACAACTGTCGGGCAGCCGGTGATACCACGCCAACGCTTGCCTGAAGCACCTGAGGGTGACTCAGCAACGCGGTTTCGATCTCACCCAGTTCAATACGATGACCGCGTATTTTGATCTGGTGATCGGTCCGCCCAATGTACTCAATGGTGCCTTCAGGCCAGTAACGGACCCGGTCACCACTGCGATACCAGCGTCGGCCAGCATACTCAACAAACTTTTCTGCGGTACGAGCAGGATCTTTCAGATACCCCAGCGCCAGACCGGGTCCACTGACCCATAACTCCCCGCCGACCCAGGCCGGGCAATCGCGGCCACCGGCATCGACGATACGGCAATGCATGTTTGCCAGCGGCTGCCCGAAAGGCACCGCGGACCAGCGCGTATCATCGGGTTGCAACACAAAGACCGTCGAGTGGATCGCCGCTTCCGTCATACCGCCCAGCCCGACAAAGGCAGCCTGCCCGGTCAGTGACCACCAGCGCGAGGCCATCTCTGTCGGGATGCGATCGCCACCCATCATCACCAGACGCAAGGAAGGCAAGGGTTTATCCGCCGCAGCGGTGAGGATCATATCCAATAACGCCGGGACGCAACTGATGACCGTGACTTGCCAGCGTTGTAACAAATCCACCCAGGCATGGGCATCACGGCGCTGGCATTCATCGACCACCACCAGACCGGCTCCACGGCTCAGGCTGGCAAAGATATCGTAAGCCGACAGGTCAAAATCCAGTTCCGAAAGTGAGATGGTGCGATCCAGCGGCGTGAACCGGAACAAGCCGTCAACGGCATCGATGGTGTTCGCAACTGCGTCATGTGAGACAGCCACACCCTTTGGCACGCCCGTCGAGCCAGAGGTGAAAATGACGTACATGGCCTGCCGGGATGAAATGGGCAAGCATGAGGGCAAAGGAGGGCTGGCTAACGCTTCACTCAGCGCCACCACGGTGACCCCTTCCGGCCAGGACGGTTGACAGTTGGGGCGATCATCACTCAAAACCCACTGCACGTCAGCCGTCTGATAAACCTGTTGGCGGCGTTTTAGGGGCACATCTATCCCGCAGGGGACATAGGTTGCACCGGCGGCCAGCACCCCCAACACGGCGATAGCCTGCCCTACGCCTTTCCCCATGCTAACAGCAACGAACTCGCCCGCTTGCACGCCCTGCTGTTGCAGATAGCCGGCGACACATAACGCCTGGTGCGCCAACTCGCCATAGGTGAGTTGCTGCTTATCCCCCCACATCAGGGCAATTGACTGGGGCTGTTGCTGTGCCAGGCGGAAAAAGCGCTGATGGAGCGGGAGCACCGATGGTACAGGTGTTTCAGGCTGCGGGAATGACACCAGCGGGGCAAGTGCGGATAGCGGTTTCTGCCAGCTGACGGCATCCTCCAGCAACTGCAGCGTGCGCTGGCTGAACCAGTTAAACATCGCATCAATAACCTGCGGCAAGAACAGGTCGGCACGAAAATCCCAGTTCAGCAGGATACCGCCCTGATACTCGGTGGCCTGCGCATCCAGCCACACCTGAGGCCCCTGCGAGATAGACCACACGGGATCGCCCAGCGTCTGTCTGACTTGTGGTTCATACAATTCACCCAGCGCCAGCGCGCTGGTGAAAACCACCGGGGCCAGTACCTGTTCTCCATGTTGCTGCCGGGTCAGATCGCGCAGCACTTCAACGCCACTGTAAGTCGAGTGCGCCATTGCCTGATGCAGTTGCCCCTGGAATGCCCTTGCCTGCGCGATAAAGTCAGGCTGACTGGCCGGTTCCACCGTCACCAGCACCGAGCTGGAGAAATCACCGACCAAATGATCGACATGGGGATGGTCTGAGTGACGGGAAAATACTGGCAGATTCAACACGAAGGGCGCGCCACCGCTCCACAAACCAATCGTTTCGGCAAACAAGGTTGCCAACACCGCTGGCACTGTCAGCCCGGCCTGTTGGCTAAGCTGTGTCAGCTTGCGGCTTTGCGCTTCATCAAGACAGACGTGTTTGCGTTCGGTACGCGGAGCATCACTCGAGGTACGTAATGGCAAGGCGGGTGGACCGGCCAAATCAACTAAACGCTGTTGCCACCAGAGACGATCCTGCTGCCACTGCGATTGCTGGTTTTCACGTTTTTGCCGGAGATAGTCTGCATAACTGAAACTCAGCGCAGGAAGGGATACATCGGATTGGGCATAACATGAGGCCAGCTCGCGCAGCAATATACGCAGACTGGCGGCGTCACCGGCGATCATATCCAGATCCAGATGCAGGCGGCTGCGTTGTCCGGGTAACAATGACAGGGCCAGCATCATCGTCTGGCCCTGTTCGATATCCAGCTGCTGATGGGTGTAGCGCTGACGGTATTTTTCCAGCTCTACCGCCACTGCCGTGTCGGAGAGGTGGGCCAGATCATTCACCTGCAACCGACAATTTGCAGTGGCGACGGTATGTTGTAACCCCTCGCTATTGATACGCAGGCGCAGCATGGGATGGCGGTTCAGAAGCTGCTGAAATGCCTGATTAAGACGCACAGAATCTATCGCCGCTCCATCAAGCTCAGCATAAAAATGGGCAGTGACACCACCCAGTTGCTGTTGCTCCTGTCGACCAATCCAGAAGGCATGCTGCATCGCTGCCAGCTCGAAGGGGGCTTCGCCTGAGCCGCTGGGAATGGTTGGGTTCGCCGTTACGCCACTGGCTGCCTGCACAATGGCAACCCACTCAGCCAGTGTTCTTTTTCCAATCAACTCGGTGAACCTGACGGCGATACCCGCCCGGCGCAGTTCACTGGCTGCACGCATGGTGCGCATCGAATCCAGACCGTGGTAGATCAAATCACTGTCGTCACACAAATGCTCGGCAGGTACACCTAACAGCCGGGTTAACAGATTTCTCAACAGCGCTTCTGGCGAACTCATGGTGGTGATATCTCCTCTGCATAGCCGAAAACAGGCTTCGGTTATTTCCCTGCCAATGAGGAGATATGTTGGTTTTAGTCACTGTCTTTCGTCATGCGTTATAAGTTATGACCTAAGACATTCGGGTATGCAGAGGGCCAAATAGCATTAACGTAGTTGCGGCTTTTCGTTCCGGTAGATGCCTGGATTCAACTGATTATATGATTCATGCCGCAGTGGAGAGGGTTCGGGATAATGCAACAGCCAAACTGGCTGGCAAGCAAAATAATAACATGACAGCCCAGCACCATTGCACACAGCCGCGTGATAATTTCAATACTGTTTTTAAAATAAAAATTTAGTTACGATAGTGAATGACGGTATTTTGTTATAAGACATCTATGTTATGAATTCATTTACGAAAGAGCTGGTTAGCTGGATCGAAAGCAATCTTGATAATAATATTTTGCTGGATAACATATCTGAAAAATCAGGTTATAGTAAATGGCATCTGCAACGGATGTTCAAATCAGAAACAAATATTAACCTGGCGAGTTATGTCAGGCAGCGGCGCTTAAGCAAAGCGGCAATCATGCTTAGGATGACTTCGGTATTAGTTTGCGATATTGCAGATTGTCTTGGCTTCAGTACGCAGCAGACTTTCACTCGTACCTTTACTCGACATTTCGGTATAGCACCCGGTAAATATCGTACGCAGCCTGCCTGGAGTTTCCAGGGAATCACCTCCGACCTCCGCCTGGAAAAGAGCAGGGACCTTGAACCTGAAGTTGTATTCATGGAAGAGCGGAACCTTAGCGGGATCGTATTGAGTTACCTGTGTGATTGCGGAAGCCTGACAGATTTACAGTTTCATTCAACACACCGACATGACGCCCTGAAACAGGCAAGTCACATTTTCGGTTGTAACGCACAAATCATTGCCGAATATTGTTTGCCCGCCAAACTCAGTGAAAACATTAAATTCAATTTAATTCTCGCACCCAAAATAGAAACAGCTTCGTTTTAAAAAAAAACCAATATTCACTGTGAAGGTGGAAAGTTTTTTTGTTTTCGTTTTAAGGGCACTCAGTCTCAACTGACCGAAATGCAGATCGACATTTATCATCATCTGATGCCACTTAGATCTGAGTCGCTCAGAAATGGGTGTGATTTTTTTATTTCTAACGCAGGTCGACACTCTTCCGACACGGATTTAATCGAAGGTCGCTATTACATCCCTGTATCATAAACCCGCTGATTTCCGGCATAGATCCCTTCCAGCCAGTTAGCGGGTTTATCTATTCGCTTTTTTCAGCGAACAGCTGGAAGGCTCTCACTCCGTCTTATTTCGACAGCCAACGCCGTTCCACCAGATTCGCCAGTCCGGTGCATAACAGGTAATAGACCAGACCGGTAAACACAAACAGTGCCGCAGGATAAACCTGTACCCGGTTGTTGACCTGGCCTGCCAGCGTCGTCAGATCAGGCACATTGAGGATAAAGGCCAGCGACGTATCTTTAATCAGGTTGATACCGATGCCCGTCAGTGAGGGGCTGATATTGCGCAACGTCTGCGGTAACAGGATATGCCATAACAACTTTCCTGCCGAAAATCCCTGGCTCAGCGCGGCATGATGTTGCCCCGGAGGTAACGCCTGCAATCCGGCCAGCGTGGTATGCATCACCGAAGCGGAGGTGAACCAGGCCAGTGCCACCGTCAGCGCGCCGGGCATATCGTTCCCCCGTCAGGGCAGGCAGCAGATACCACATCCAGAAAATGACAAATATCAGCGGTATCCCGCGAATCAGTTCTGCCCACAGAAACAGTAAGGATCGCACCACGCCGCTAAACCGCCAGTCCGACATGTGCCAGCAACTCGCTGGCACGCGGCGCCGCGGACAGAGATTTGATAAGGAGCATGGCCGCTTACTTCGCTGCAATCCTGAAGTTACGAGGAGACGGTGCCGGTGTGCCCGGTCCAAACCAGCTGTTGTAGATTTGTGCCGCCTGGCCATTTTTCTCCAGCGCCAGCAGTTCATCATTCACGGCCTTCAGCAAGGCAGGTTGGTCTTTTTTCATCCCGACGCCAATTTCCTCTTTGCTGAGTAACGTTGGCAGGATTTTGAAGTTCGCTTTGTCCGGTGCAGCGGCCAGCAGTCCGGCGAGGATGGTGCTGTCCTGCGTAATCGCCTGAACGTTGCCATTGCGTAATGCGGTCAGCGCCAGCGGAATATCATCGTAGGCAAGCACTCGGGCTTGTGGGTAGCGTTGATGCAACGCCTGTTCACCGGTGGTGCCCTTCACCGCGCCAATGCGCGTGTGGCTGTATTTATCCAGTTGCTCCGGCGATGTGGCCGGGACAAGGAACTGCTGACCGGTAACAAAATAGGGGATGGAAAAATCGACAACCTGCGCGCGTTCTGGGGTGATGGTGATATCCGCCACAATCAAATCGACCTTGCCAGACTGCAGCAACGGAATGCGGTTGGCCGGATTGGCGGCAACCAGTTTCAGCTTCACGCCAAGCGAGTTAGCCAGCGCTTTAGCGAAGTCCACATCGTAGCCCACCAGCTCATGGCTTTTGGCATCTATCGAACCGAACGGTGGATTGGCATCAAAAGTGGCAACCTTGATTTCACCGGCAGCTTTGATATCCGCTAACTGATCGGCACTGGCGGCGGTTGAAACCAGCAGTGTGGCGAGGACCGCAGTTGTTAATATATTATTCTTATGTGTTGATTTTAGGTTAATCATAAAAATCCTTTAAAATCAGTGCATGTGTGTACCTCCTACGCTCCCATATCTCTGTGATGGAAACAAAGAATAAAAAACTTATGAAATGTCCGAAATGAATAATCGTTTTACACCTGATTCCCATCACTTGTCCCGATATTAATCCATACAGAGAATGCATAATGGCGTGAATAATCAGTGATGCGTTTTGATTCCCTTCTTAAGGAAATATTTTTATTTTTGATACGATTATATGTTACCCCGAAAATGGTAAGTAAATAACGGGTGACAATTCGAAGAAATACCCCCTTACACCAAAAGTGCAATAATTATTTCCGTCGGTTGTTCGCATGTGGCCCACCACAAGGTGATACATCCGTCACAGTATAAATGAAACTCATACCTTCAGAAGGTAAAACCACCTGATTTACCCGGTAAAGTGGATACTCTAGGGAGGAATAAATAAACCTCTACGATTCGATTACATTTTGGGAGCTTCCAATGACAAACCACTTAGCCGAGCCATGTTATGATATTGCACACCTGGCACATGTTGAGATGTTCTCAAATAAATTCGAAGAGAGTCTTGATTTCTTTGTCAATGTATATGGCCTCACCATTACGGCTCAGGATGAAAACCATGCATGGCTCAGGGCGTGGGATGACTACGAATTCCATACCTTGAAACTGACTCGTCACCATACGACAGGCGTGGGTCACATCGCCTATCGCGCCAGCTCTGAAGCCGCGTTGATGCGACGGGTCGCCGCTATTGAAGCCAGTAAGTATGACGTTATTGGCTGGGTTGATGACGAACCAGGACATGGACGTGCTTTTCGCTTCTCCGATCCCTTCGGTCATGTATTTGAAATCTATTACGACACGGTACGCTATCAGGCAGATGTGGCTGAACGCCCTTCATTAAAAAACTTAGCGCAGCGCTATCACGGCCGCGGTGCTTGCCCACGTCGTCTCGACCATCTAAACCTGCTGGCCGCTGATGTGCGTGAGTTTAAAAACTTTATGGAAACCTGCCTCGGTTCCCGCGTTACCGAAATGATTCAGTTGGATAACGGACGTATCGGGGGTTGCTGGTTCACGATTAATAATAAAACCTACGATCTGGCCTGCACCGAAGAACATGCTGGTGGCAATGGTCGTCTGCATCATGTCACTTATGCAACCGATACCCGTGAAGATATTCTCCGCGCGGCAGATATTTTCCTCGAAAATGGCGTCCACATCGAAACCGGCCCACATAAGCATGCCATTCAGGGGACATTCTTCTTATATGTCTGGGAACCTGCGGGCAACCGTGTTGAATTGGCAAATTCAGGGGCACGCCTTATTCTGGCACCTGACTGGCAGACCGTAGTCTGGACGGAGACCGAGCGTAAAAAAGGACAGGCATGGGGCCTGAAGACGATTGAAACCTTCCATACTCACGGCACACCGCCAACGCCGAAACAATTGGAAGAGTGATTCTCTGGCTGGACTGTTAACAGATTGATACGAGGTTATCTTTGTTGATATCGCACGCTTCGCGCCATAAACACGACAGGACGCATAACGCGTCCTGATGCCCGTTGGTATGCCCTCTATATAAAGCCATAAAGATTCGCCTTTTCTTTATAATTTGCTCATAAAAATAGCGCTTACCTTTGTGTAACCTGCCGGTAACTTTTTTTACCGTTCCCCTCTACTGAAAACCCTGGCCCCTCCGATAACCCCTCTATGTCGTCATTAAAATAATAAATGATCTTTTTTGAGGTCATCGGGGAGTGAGTGTGAGGGGATATATTTACCGCTTAATGCGGCGGGTTCGCTTGTTCAAAGCAAAACATAGCGGAGCCTGCCATGACTGAAATTATCCCGGTGGTGAGCCTCGCTGCACCCGTGCCTGACAACACCGCAGAATCCGTCCCTTATCCCTTTGTCCTGCCACCCGATCGTCCTTCAATCAAGGGACCTGCGGGTATCTTCTACGACTTTAATGATGGCGTGCGGATACTGCTGCCTGAAGGGCGCTGGCGCGTTGCCTTACTGGACGATGACTCGGACAACATCCTGTTCCATTGTGAGTCCGGGGCTGGCTGGGTTACGTCGGCAAAAAAGTATTTTGTCCGTTTCCGCATTCAGGTCTGGCGTGGTGATGAAAAGATTCCCCTGCTGGATGAAACCCTGTCACTGAAGGGGCGGGACGTGCTGATTTCCTTCCCCACCGGCACGCTCGGTGATCTGCTGGGCTGGTTCCACTATGCAGAGCGCTTCCGCGTGTTGCACCAGTGCCAACTGGAATGCGCGATGGCACCCAACATCATTCCCCTGCTGGAAGGACAGTACCCGGATATCCGCTTCTCCGCCCCGGACGCTGTCGTGCAGCGTTCCCCGTACGCCACCTATCGGGTCGGTCTGTTCTTTGGCGGCAACGATACGCACCAGCCGATCGACTTCCGCCAGACCGGTTTTCACCGTATCGCCGGACACATCCTTGGCGTAGACCATCGCGAGGAGGCACCACGCCTCAACCTGAGCGCACCGCGCACCATTTCGGAGCCTTATGTCTGCATCGCTGTCCAGTCCACCTCTCAGGCTAAGTTCTGGAACAACGGGCACGGCTGGGCGGAGGTGGTGGCACACCTGAAGTCGCTGGGATACCGGGTGCTGTGCATTGACCGTGAGGCCCGCACGGGGCGCGGCTTTGTCTGGAACCACATCCCCTTTGGTGCCGAAGACTTTACCGGCAATCTTCCCCTGCAAGAGCGGGTGGATCTGCTCCGTCACGCCAGTTTCTTCATTGGCCTGGCCAGCGGGCTGTCCTGGCTTGCCTGGGCGGCGCAGATACCGGTGGTGCTCATCAGCGGTTTCAGCCTGCCGGGGGCCGAATTTTACACCCCCTGGCGGGTATTCAGCAGTCATGGTTGCAGTGGTTGCTGGGACAGCCTGCACGAGACCTTTGACCACCGGGACTTTTTCTGGTGTCCCCGTCACAAGGGAACCGAGCGGCAATTCGAGTGCACCCGCCTGATTACCGGAAAACAGGTCTGTCGCGTGACTGACCAGCTCCATGCACAGCTGCATGGGCAATAAAAACTACACACAAGGTGACGTGTTCACCTGCAAACAATAAATCTAAGAGAGACTGGGAAATGAATAAGGCTTATAGAATTGTCTGGAGCGCTGCGCGTCAGGCGTGGGTAGTGGCATCAGAGCGCGCCGGAAGCGGTGGACGTCCCCCGCTGGCGGTGAAGAAGGCAGCGGGCGCGATCCTGCTGTTGGGGGCTGGCATGGTGTCGCAGCCAGTCTGGGCGACGGTTTACATGGACGACGTTATTTCAGGAGCCGGAGTCTCGCAAACGCTCAACGCAGGTGATCTCGCATATGATGTCACTGTGACCAGCGATGCCTGGCAGTACATCAGTGGCGGAACAGCAGAATATACGACGGTGACCGATAGTGGCAATCAAGTGATTTATGCGGGGGGCATGGCGTACGACACGACGTTAAGTGACAGAGGGTCTTTTCAGTACGTCAATAGCGGCGCGCAGGCACTGTTTACGACTGTCAACAACCAGGCGACACAATATGTCTCAGCCGGTGGTTACGTTGAGTATACCAACCTGAGTAGCGGCGGAACTCTCGAACTGAATCCAAATGCCACGGCTTTTGATATTACCGTGAACTCGGGCGGGCGGGCGCATATTGCTGGTGGCTCAGCCGGATTTATAGCGCTGAATTCTGGGGGTGCCTTAACGGTAACGGTTGGCGGTGTCGCAACGAATATCACTCAGCTGTCAGGTGGGGCATTGACTGCGGATACCAGTACCACGCTTTACGGTACCAACAGCCTGGGCGCATTTTCTGTTAGTGCTGGACAGGCAAATAACCTGGTGCTGGAGAATGGCGGCATATTCAGTGTGTTGTCTGGTGGTAGCGCGACAAATACCACCGTTGGCTCCGCAGGAGCGGCTGTCGTTATGAGCGGAGGCACAGCTAGCGGCACCACGGTGAACAGCGATGGCAGACAGATAATTTACAGTGGTGGCTCCGCTACCGCTTCAATTCTAAATGGGGGACAGGAGAGCGTAGAAGGGACGGCAACGGGGACCACAGTCAACCTGTACGGGGTGCAATATGTCAGTGCAGGAGGCGTGGCCACCGGCACCATCATCAACTCGACCGGTACACAGGATGTCTACGGCACTGCCACTTCTGCCACCGTGAATTCCGGCGGTGTGCTGTATGTTGAGAGCGATGGCAGTGCCAACGCCACTACCGTGAACAGCGGCGGCCACCAGATCGTCTACAACGGCGGCTCCTCCACCTCTTCAGTTCTTAACGGTGGACGGGAAACGGTCGCAGGGACGGCAACCGGGACCACGATTAACCTGAATGGCGAGCAATACGTCAGCACAGGAGGCGTTGCCACCAGCACCATCGTCAATTCTATGGGTACTCAGGAAGTCTATGGCAGCGCCACGGCTACCACCGTGAATTCTGGCGGTGTGCAGTTCGTTGAAAGCGGGGGCAACGCCAGCGCAACGACCGTCGAGGGCGGAAACCAGTTCGTCGTCAGCGGCGGCACTGCAACTGACACGGTGGTGAATGCCTACGGTCAGTTGAATAACTACGGCAGTGTGACCTCCGCCACCCTTAATGCTGACGGTAGAATGTTCCTCTACGGTACAGGATCGACCGTTTCGACGCAGATCAATTCGGGTGGCGGCGAATACGTCAATTCAGGTACATCAAGCACTTCCGCCACGGTGAATGCAGGTGGCTACCAGACGGTATACGCCGAAGGATCAGCCGTCGCTGCTACCGTGTCCGGTGGTACTCAGCAGGTCTTCGGTGAGGCCAGGTCAACCACGCTGAATTCAGGCGGCGCACAGTATGTTTACAGCGGCGGTATGGTGACCGATACGCTGATCGGCAGTGGTGCCGCACAGGGCATCTCCGGGACAGCCAACTCAACTACAGTCGCGGCGGGCGGTGCACAATACGTTTACAACAGCGGCAGTGCGAACTGGACCACCGTCACCAATAACGGTTACATGAACGTCATGAGCGGTGGCGCTGCGTCGGGTACCACAGTGAACTCCGGAGGCACGCTGTATGCCAATGATGGTGCTGTCGTCACCGATTTGACGCTGGCATCCGGCGCAGTGCTCAATACCAGCACCGGTGCAACTCTGGCTGGCACCAACGCGCTGGGTGCCTTTTCCATCAGTGGCGGGCAGGCGCAAAACGTACTGCTGGAGAACAACGGCTTCCTGAACGTGGAAGCTGGAGGCACGGCAACCGGGACGGTCATTAATCAGGGCGGCTGGGAATACATTAACGGCAGTGCCACCGGCACCACCGTGAACTCAGGCGGATTACAGTCGGTGAAAGTTGGTGGCACCACCACCGGCACGGTTGTGAACTCAGGCGGCGAGCAGGATGTTGAAGGCACCGCTATCTCAACTACCGTCAACGCCGGCGGTACGCTTGCCGTGTTTAACGGCGGCATCGCCTCAAGTTCTGTTATCAACGACGGCGGTCTCCTGTCGGTCAGCAGTGGCGGTACGGCCACGGATACTACCGTGGCATCGGGTGGTTTGCTGAACATTGCTGACGGCGGCGTTCTGACGCTCGCTAACAGCAGCTTCGTGAACGACGGCGTTACCACCTATGACACCAGCACCAGTGCTGCGCTGAACGCCGTGATAACCGGTAATGGGCAGTTAACCAAGAACGGCACCGGTGCGCTCACGCTGGGCGGCACCTTTAGCCAGTCGCAGGTTAACCTGAATGACGGTTCGTTGATCATGGACGGTCTGCAGGCCACCACCAACATTGTGGCGCAGTCCGGAACGTCCCTGTCGCTGGTCAACAGCACCACCCTGACCGGTATCATCGACCCGACTGACGTGAGTATTGACCAGAGCAGTAGCTGGAACATCACCGGCGACTCACTGGTCGATACCCTGACTAACGCAGGCAGCATCACCTTCGTGCCGTCGCAGGGGGCATTTACCCCTTATACCCTGACCGTGACCAACCTGGTCGGCAATGGCGGCACTATCACCATGTATACCGTGGCGGGCGACAGCAGCTCACCGACCGATAAACTGGTGATTGATGGCGGGCAAGCGACGGGCAGTACCGGCCTGCTGGTTCTGAACCGGGGCGGGCTGGGTGCCCAGACCACCGGCAACGGCATCGCGCTGATCGAAGCGATTAACGGGGCCACGACCGATGTGGGCGCGTTCACCCTGAATCAACCGCTGGTGGCGGGTGCCTACTCTTACACCCTCTACCGCAATGCTGATCAGAGCTGGTATCTGACTTCCCAGCTGACGCAAACGCCTGACACGGATACTGATGACAGCGGCTCCACGCCGTCAACTGAGGTGAACTACCGCGACGGCATGTGGAGCTACGCGGCACTGCCGTCGCTGTCGCTTGACTTCGATCGTTTGGTGGCCGGTTCGGCTGACACCCGATTCCATTATGCACCGGACAGCCGGATGTGGGGGCGCTTTGCGGCAGGTCAGTCACACCATGCGGACAGTGGAAGCCTGGCCGGCGGCAGCGTACCGCAAAGCAGCAGTGCGTATACCTTCCTGCAATTGGGTGGCGATCTCTGGCAGCTTGACGGTGCCAATGCCGACTGGCGCGCAGGTATCTACGCGGCTTCCGGTCTGATGCGCAGTGACGTCTGGCGCGACCGTGGCCGCAGTGCAGCGGGTACGGACCGCGACACGGCCTACACCGGCGGTGCCTACCTGTCGGGTCGCAGTCACGCGGGCTTGCGTATTGACGGTCTGGTGCAGGCAACGCACCACAGCCTCTCGACCGATTCAAACGACGGCACACGTCTGTCGACCAACGGCACCGGCTGGCTGGCGACAGCGGAAATTGGACAGGCTTTCAGCGTGGCAACAGATCTGTCCCTGGAACCTCAGTTGCAGTACACGGTGCAGGGCCTCAGCCTGGACGACGGGCAGGATGGCGCGGCTTCGCTCAGCTGGTCCGACAGTCACCGCCAGTCGGTGCGGGCTGGGCTGAAGGTGGGCACATCGGATGACACGAAGGCGAAGTTAGGCTGGTGGGTGACCCCATCGTTAACGCAAACCTACGGTGGTCATAGCAAGGTAACGGCATCAGTGCCGGATGTGGCAGATTCGGCAGCGTCATTCCGCAGCAATCTGTCGGGTACGGGCGTCGGGATTAACGGTGGTGTGGATGCACACATCCGTCAAAACGTGACGCTGGGTGTGCAGGCGGGCTGGTCTGATGCACTGCACGGCGGGGAATCCGGCGGCTACTACGGTCAGGTCAGACTGGGCGTGTCGTTCCGCTAATCAGAGAGCAAAATGCCCGGCAATGCCGCAATGCTGATCATTTAAGGATTGATTGACCGATCCTTAATTGACGACACTCTAACGGCTTCCATAACAGGAAGCCGTTTTCTTATGCCACTTCTCGATGATCTGTGGTGTTTCGATGCAATCAGGAATATGGAGAATTGATACGTCTAATCAGCCGATGAATACCAGGCTTCAGTAAATTGAGCATTTGAGTAAATGAGTATTTGTGCATACCATTTTTTACACTCGAGTTTCCGCGCCAGGGTGGCAGATGAAGCCATTATCGTGACTCCACGTAGGGTACGTTGACCAACCACTGTCCTGGTTGCAAATCAAAAAAGGTCGCCTTACGGCAACCTCTTCCGGCACTGCGTTCCTGGTTTAGGATTTAATAAATTCCAGAAGATCATTATTAAGTTGGTTCTGATGTGTTGCTGCCAGGCCGTGTGACGCACCGGTATAAATCTTCAACTC
Source organism: Pantoea sp. X-Soil-TKNS-1211 (assembly GCF_059730495.1). NCBI lineage: Bacteria > Pseudomonadati > Pseudomonadota > Gammaproteobacteria > Enterobacterales > Erwiniaceae > Pantoea > Pantoea sp. X-Soil-TKNS-1211. The sequence continues at coordinate 28,882 of NZ_AP035956.1, read as the reverse complement.
GGCATTGGGGATAATATCGGCAGCAAGGATGCCAGAGTGGGCGATGGGGACAATCTGGTCGTCATCACCGTGTATGACCAGCGTCGGAACGGTAATCTTTTTCAGGTCTTCCGTGTAGTCCACTTCGGAGAACTCTTTGATACAGGCGTACTGGCCGACAATGGAACCCGCCATCCCCTGATTCCAGAAGCTCAGACGCAGCCCCTCGTTGATCGCGACACCCTCCCGGTTCATGCCAAAGAAAGGAATCGCCAGGTTGAGATAAAAGTCCGAACGGTTATCCATTACACCCTGACGAATATTATCAAACACCGAGATATCAGTGCCTTCAGGCCACTGTGTCGTTGAAATCATGACCGGCGGCACTGCACCCACCAGTACTGCTTTAGCCACACGCCTTACACCGTGACGACCGATGTAGTGAGCAACTTCACCGCCTCCAGTAGAGTGACCAACCAGCACCGCATTTTTAATGTCCAGCTCATCCAATACGGCCGCCAGGTCATCCGCGTAGGTATCCATATCATTACCATAAGCAGGCTGATCTGAGCGACCGTGCCCGCGACGATCGTGTGCAATCACCCGATAACCCTGCTGCTGCAGAAAGAGCATTTGCCCATCCCATGCATCGGAACTGAGTGGCCATCCGTGAGAGAAAATAACCGGCTGGGCATTTTTGTCACCCCAGTCTTTATAAAAGATACGGGTTTTGTCGGATGCAGTAATAAAGCTCATTTTAATTCTCCATTAATGATGCGCAGGTTATTCCCGCCTTACGTCATGCCAAAAATAAACGCTTGCCGTTATTTATTAACGAGCATCGATCATTCATTCTGTAATGCATGACGCAAAGCTATGCGGCCGATAAGCATACAAATTGCTTCGGATCAGAAATAAATCAGGTGAAATGCGAGTTAAATCTGAGCAAGTCCGCCGTCAACGTAGATTTCGGACGCGTTAATAAAACTCGCATCGTCAGATGCCAGAAACGCGACTGTTTTACCCACTTCTTCTGGTTCGCCAAGGCGACCCAGCGGTACGCCAGCTGCCAGCATGTCAAACAGACCCTGACGATGTTCTTCCGGAACAAGCCCTCCCAGGCCTGGCGTGCGGATAGGTCCAGGACTGACCACATTGATGCGAATACCACGATCCTTCAGATCAAGAGCCCAGGAACGCGCCAGGTTACGCACCGCAGCCTTACTTGCGCTGTAAACGCTGAAGTTGGCCGTGCCTTTCGTCGCGGCTGTTGAACCGGTCAGAATGATGGAAGCACCATCAGTCAGCAGCGGCAGCGCCTTCTGAACGGTGAACAGCACACCACGCACGTTAGTGCCAAAAATACGGTCAAAGTGTTCTTCAGTAATGTTGCCCAGCGGCATCATGTCACCGCCGCCGGCATTGGCGAAAAGGATGTCCAGTTTGCCTGACTCACTGGCGATGGTCGAAAACACGGTATCGAGGTCGCTTAATACCGAGGCATCAGCACGGATCCCTCTGGCTGACGACCCGATTAAGGCCACTGCGGCATCGAGTTCCTCCTGACGGCGGCCAGTGATATACACTTTCGCGCCCTGCTCTGCCAGCGCCTGCGCCGATGCCAGGCCAATGCCAGAGCTGCCGCCTGTCACTAACGCGATTTTGTCCGAAAGTTTTTTACTCATGGTGTAACCCCTTAATATTAATTTTTAATCAATGAATTACAGTGAAAACCCGGTTATTACGTCCGACGAGCACTGTAACGTCTTTAATCAGTATGGAAAAACGTGCAAATCAGAAAAACACTCTTCACACAGGTGGATAATCGATAATGGTTGCCCGTACTGCATCATTTGCTGAGAAAAACACGGGCGCTCGACAGCCTGTCGCCACTGACGGTAATGACATCCTCCCCCCGCACCAGGTAAGGATTATCTTTCGGGCCATATCCCCATGTCACACGGGCAATACCGTGATTCCACTCGACGGGGGCCGGGGTAAAGGTAAAACCTGGGTGTTTTGACTGCACCCGGCTGATGGCAGCGTTCACATGTTCCGCCCCCTTATTCAGTCCGTCATAATCGGCAACGAAAAAATCTGATGTATAGACACCGGCAAAGCCTTTTGCCCGTTCAGCGGCATCGGGGTTGTTCCAAATCGCAAAGTGGCGATCGATCAGCTGCTGCAAACCCGCAGGAACGGTTTCAGTTGTGGTGATATTCATGGTGGTGTTCTCCGCAAATACGTTATAGGTGCCTGCCAACAGAGCGGTCAGGAGTAAGCCTTGGCTAAAGATCTTGTTCATGTCAGTGTCCTGTCAGTTTGATGTTTTCACTTTGCCAACCAACTCAATCTGCGAGCCCCACGGCGTCAGGAAGTAAAACCACTGGGTGCCATCGGCATTTGTCACCGGCTCGTTCAGGGTTTTCAGCCCGGCTTTCTTGATGGCTTCATAGCTGGTCTTCACGTCATGCGTTTTCAGCGCGATGTGCGTCGCTGCGTCATCATCCTGATGAGGACGCTCATGACCGATTAACTCACCCTGGTACTGGAAGAGTTCCACACCGGTGCCATCCGGCAGGCGCATCATGACAAAACGCTTAAGTTCACTGGACTGATGCCAGTTGAAAGCCGCTTTCCACGCATCCGGGATGGCTCCCGGGGTGATGTCTGACTCCAGGGTCGCGCCGAAAGTGGTCTGAAAAAATGCGATGGCTTTATTCAAATCCGGGACGTTAATCCCGGCATGATCCACCCCGGAAATCGTGACCAGCGGTGGCTGGGAAGCGCTGAAGGCCGGTGCAGAGACGCTGGCCGCGCCCAGTAACAGAGAGGAAGCAAACAGTGTTGAAGCGATGCGGTTAGTTTTCATTTTTTATCCCTGTGATGCGTTAAAGACCCGAATCTGAGTCACGGGCGACAACGGTTGTCATCGCGATGAGAAAAGCATATCGACGAAAGGTGATTTTCAAAATAGAATGATTTGAAACTCATCATTGCAAATTTGAAATGAACAAATTTCCCGATTTTGAAGGACTCGCGATGTTCGCAAAGGTGGCAGAGGAAGGTTCTTTTGCTGCAGCTGCCAGAGTGATGGGCGTATCCGTACCGACCGTATCACGCGCTGTGGCGCGGCTTGAGGAACGCCTGGGTGGCAGGCTGTTTAACAGAACGTCACGCCAGCTGGCTCTCACCGAGTTTGGCCAGAGCATGGTGACGAAGGCCTCGGAGATGTATCGCCAGGCTGAAGAAATGGAAAGCGAAGCTCACGATCTGGCAGTACAACCGCGCGGTCAGGTGCGGCTGGCTGTCCCGATGTCATTTGGACTGCGTTGGGTTGCCCCCCTGATGCCAGAACTTATCCGCCAGTTCCCGGAACTTAGCGTGGATCTGCATCTGTCAGATGCATCAGTCGATCTGATCGCGGAAGGCTTTGACGCCGCCTTGCGTATTGCGTCGCTGCCGGATTCCTCGCTGGTAGCGCGCAGGCTGTGTGCGGTGACGCAGTATCTGGTGGCCTCTCCGGCTTATCTCGCGCAACACGGTATGCCGCAGCATCCGCGCGAGCTTTCAGCCCGGCAATGCTTCAGCTATGCCTACAGGGCACGAAGCCAGGTGTGGCGGTTTAACCACGCATCTGGTTTGCAGGAAGATATTGTGCCGAATGGCCCGTTGCGGGTAACCAACTCCGATGCGCTATTGCCGCCTCTGCTGGCGGGGCTGGGTATCGCTGAGCTGCCCGAATTTATCGCTGCCGAGTATCTTAAAGACGGGAGACTGGTGCATTTGCTTGATGAGTGGACGATGACCCAGGGCGGGCTCTACTTTGTTACCCCGACATCACGCAGCCGTCCGCTTAAGGTAAAGGCCCTGTCGGACTTTTTTGCCAAACATCTCAGCCAGCCAGAATGGCGCTGGCAGGGCTGACTCATGCTCTGCCCTGCCCTGCCGCCTGATTATTGCACTGATGAAATGATGGATTTTAAATTTCACGATAGACGTCATAATCATCGTAGCCCGGCGAGGCGAAGCATCCTACTACCAAACCTTACTTTAACGACGAACTCACACCCTATTGGGTTAACGTGAGTTCGTCGTGGCGCTTATATATTGATCACTGCCCGGTTGAGGCTACGAATTAAGTGACTGAATCACCCTTAAACCCGCCACTCTATTCGATAAACGCCCTATCCCGCTGATTTCAACTTCGATGGTATCGCCCTCCTGCATAAATAACGGCGGGTTCCTTTTCTTCCCCACCCCGCCCGGCGATCCCGTAATAATAACATCCCCTGGGTTGAGCAGGCTGAAACGGGAGATATAAGCAATGAGTTCTGCAACAGAACGCACCATATTTTGTGTTGAATCGTGCTGCACCCGTTGCCCGTTCAGCCAGGTATTGATGGACAGCGTCTGAGGATTGGCTATTTCATCGCTAGTCACCATCCAGGGGCCAAATGCACCCGTTTTCTGCCAGTTTTTCCCCGAGGTAAACCAGGTGTACTGCATATCACGCACTGAACCATCCATAAAGCAGCTGTAGCCTGCCACATATTGCAGTGCGTCAGCACAACTCACATTACTGGCGTGCTTGCCAATAATCACCGCCAACTCACCTTCATAATCAAATTCATCGCTGCTCTCTGGCTTGCACAACTCCGTACTGTGGGCAGTGAGTGAATCCGGAAAACGTACAAACAACGTCGGAGCATCAATGGTTTGTTCAAACTCGATACGTTTATCCTGATAGTTCATACCCACGCAGAAAATTTTACCCGGATTATCAATCACCGGCAGAAAGGTAATTTCATCCAGAGAAAATGCCGGGAATTGCTCATCAACATCGCGAATATCGTGCAGAAAATTACTCATCAAAGCAGATTTTAAATCCGGGCAATGATGCCCCAGATCATACACTTTATCATTCTGGTGATATCCCCACGTTCTTTTCCCGGTGTTGGGATGAATAAAACTCAACAGTTTCATATAAACCCTCAGCCATCAGGCTATTTAATAAATTTAACCTGCTGGTTAATCTCTTCAATAATCGGCAATTTCCGCTCATTATAAACTTGCTTATTACCTTCAATCAGGTTGTTACCTTCAGTATCAATAGAGATGATTAACGGGCCAAATTCTTTAACCCGGCACACCCATAATGTCTCCGGCATGCCTAAATCCCGCCATTGGGCATCCTCAATTTCTTCGACGCAGGTTGCTGCCAGCACGGCGCAACCGCCGGGGAATATCGCGTGTACCGCTTTATGCTGACGACACCCTTCTTCGGTATTTGGCCCCATGCCACCTTTGCCAACGATCAACTTCACACCGGTTTTCTCTATAAATTCTTTTTCGAATTTTTCCATACGCATACTGGTCGTCGGGCCAATTGAGATCATCTGGAACTGGTTGTCCCCTTTCTCAACGACGATCGGCCCGGCGTGGAAGATGGCGAGACCATGCAGATCCACCGGAAGTTCACGACCCAATTCAATTAAACGGCGATGTGCCACGTCACGGCAGGTCACCAGCGTACCGGTCAGGTAAACCACTTCACCGGGTTTTAACGCCAGTAAATCTTCATCTTTAATCGGCGTTGTCAGGATTTTTTTCACAGTACCGCCCCCTTATGAGACAGGATTTCATACGATAAATCAGCAGAGAAACGGATGGCTCCACGGCGATGCGCCCAGCAGCCGGTAGACACTGCGACACCGATGGTGGAGGGGTGACGCGCCGACGATTCAATATTGACCCCCATCACCGAAGCATTGCCGCCTAACCCCTGCGGCCCCAATCCAACCTGGTTCAGACCCGATTCCAGTAGTTCCTCCATCTTTGCCGCATCCGCATTGGGATGACGTGAATCGACCGGGCGCAGGATGGCTTTTTTCGACAGCCGGGCCGCCGTCTCAACCGAGGTGGATACCCCGACCCCCACCAGTAACGGCGGGCAGGCATTGACGCCGTAGGAGGTGATCACATCAAACACGAACTGGTTAACCCCTTCATAGCCCTGACCAGGCATCAGCACCTTCGCCGCGCCGGGTAAAGAGCAACCGCCACCCGCCATATACACCTCAATAGTGCAACCATCGTCATCAGGGATAATTTCCCAGTCCAACCAGGGCACGCGCGAACCGGTATTAGTGCCGGTGTTCTTCTCTACAAAAGTTTCCACCGCGTTATGACGCAAAGGTGCCTTACGTGTGGCTTCCAACGTGGCGCTACGCAGTACCTCCTCAAGTTCACCGAGGTAAGGAAAACGCGCTCCCGCCGTAATAAAGTATTGAATCACGCCGGTGTCCTGGCAGGACGGGCGGTCCAGTTCATCTGCGCGTTTCTGATTTTCAAACATCGAGTCATAAACAACGCAGGCTAAAGGAGCGGTCTCCTGCTCGCGCAGCGCTTCCAGTTTTTTCATCACGTCCGTTGGCAGACGTTTACCCACGTAGCCCGTAAATCGGGTCATAATGTCCGTCAGGTTTTCAACAGCAGTTAATGTGCTCACAAGGGTTCTCCAGCAAGAAATCAGGCAAGGGAATTGTTCACCGCTTCCCGTTTGCGGTTAATTTGAATCGAAAGGGTCAGGATGGCCGACAGCAGTAACATTCCCGCCACGCAGTACATCGCCAGAGAGAAGCTGCCGGTGGTTTCTTTCAGCCAGCCAATAATTGTCGGCCCGGCAAAACCGCCAAGGTTGCCAATTGAGTTGATCGCTGCCAGTCCGGCTGCGGCTGCCGGGCCTTTCAGGAACAGTGACGGAATGCTCCACAGTGGTGGCTTGCAGGAAGAGATGCCGACGCTGGCCATCACCAGCGCCACCACCGCCAGTATTAAGCTGTGCACCGAACCCGCCAGAATGAAACCGACGCACGCCAGCAAACAGGCAGACACCACATGCCAGGTACGTTCATGGGTTTTGTCGGAGTGTTTTGCCCAGCTGATCATCGCAATAACCGACAGAGCAGCGGGCAACGCATTGATAAAACCCGTTTGCAGGGTGGTCAGGCCAAAGGATTTCAGGAATTGTGGAGACCAGATATTAAGAGAATACAACCCGGCTGAGGTGCCAAAATAAACGATGGCCAGCGTCAACACGCGAATATCGGAGAGTCCTTTCCACAGGCTGGTTTTCTCGCCTGGTGCTTTATTCTTACCTTCCTGCTCCAGGGTGGTAATTAACCATGCGGTCTCGCTCTTATTCAGCCAGCTGTTTTTTTCTGGACGGTCATTCAGATAAAAGAAGGTGAAAATACCCAGCACCACAGCGGCAATCGCGTCCAGCAGAAACATCAACTGCCAACCTTTCAGGCCCAGTGCGCCGTGAATGCTGAGAATGGTGGCGGCCAACGGCGAGCCGAGCATGGCCGAGATCGGCGCTGCCGCCATAAAAAAGGCAATCACTTGTGCGCGGCGTTTAATCGGAAACCAGGTGCTGAGATAGAGGATGATGCCGGAGAAGAAGCCCGCTTCCGCCACCCCCAGCAGAAAACGTAACAGATAGAATCCGCTGGCACTTTTCACAAACATCATGCAGGCGGCTATCACGCCCCAGCTAATCATAATGCGCGCCAGCCAGATACGTGGGCCAACTTTTTGCAAAATAACATTTGAGGGGACATCGGTAATAAAATAACCAACAAAAAACAGCCCAGCACCAAGACCAAACACCGATGAGGAAAATCCTAAATCCTGATTCATGGTTAATGCCGCAAAGCCAATATTTATTCGATCAAAAAAAGCAATAAAGTAGGCAAACATAACAAAAGGGACGATGCGCCACGTTATTTTCCGCAACGTGAGATGTTCAATATCATTACTCATAATTTCCAGCCTTTTAAGTATTATCAGAGGGTACATTTCGGACTGATGTTTACATTGCACTGGAAAAACTATAATGAATTAAACTCAGGCAATCATTGCAGCCTGGTTATATAAATAATTCACACAATCCACAGAAAAAATCCACCACCTCCTTTTGATTGACCTGGATCACTTAATTCAGCTGATAATGATTTGTTTTTACAGTGAGACAAACTTAATTACACGATTAAGAAACAATTGACCAGAAAACCAATATGCAAAAATGTGATCCGATTCAAATTGTTGCCGGGCGAGGATTGAACGAAAAAATGATTAAATAAAAGTGATTCTCATCACTGCAATACCTTTGCAGACGAGAACTTCCCCGTCTGCATACGCAAAACATCACAATTTCCCGGTAAGTTCACTCTTATGATCGGTGAGTAGCTTCAGCATATCCCTTAAATACTCATCTTCATTGCCCTTCTGCCAGGCAATGCTCAACGGCAGGCCTTTGATATTTTCATCTAATTGCAGATCAATATAGGCCACATTTTCGCTATTCATGTTGCGATATGATGCAGGCACCACCGCCAGTCCAAGACCGGCAGCCACCAGACTTAGAATGGTCTGTTTTTCTTCCGCAAATTGCGCAATCACCGGTGTCAGCCCCGCCAGTTTATAAATACTCATGGTCAGATCATGACTATGCGGGCGAGTGCGTCTTTCCGGGATAATCATCGCTTCATGTTTGAAATCATCTAATGCAACTTCGCTACGTTCGGCAAGTGGGTGGTTGGCCGGTACTGCCAGGACACAACTTTCGCGCGTAATAAAACGCACGGAAATGGATGCATCGATGATTTGCGGTGCACGAAAAAAAATCATATCCAGCCAGCCCGATTTTAATTTAGGCAACAGGTTGATGGTTTTATCTTCAATAATATGGATGTCCGTATTGGGATGCGTCGGAACAAACCGGTTCAATAACGCCGGGACTAATCCGCGTGCCGCACTGTCAATCGCGCCAATTCTTAAGGTGCGACGCTCATCTTTTAACCCACCTTTAAATCGCAACGCCAGGGCATCAAATTGATCGATGAGTTTATTCGCTTCGTCAAAAAAAATCGCCCCCTCCGCAGTGAGAGAAACATTGCGCGTTGATCGATTTAAAAGCCGGACACCCAGGTCCTCTTCAAGTAATCGAATGAAGCGAGAAAGTGACGCAGGCATCATTTCCATTCTTTGGGCTGCACGACCGAAATGTAACTCTTTGCCCACGGCGACAAAACAACGCAATTGATTTATATCCACATTTTCCTCGCCAAAGCATTATTCAAATAATTTATATAATCGTACATTAATGATCTGCTAATCCAAAACTGCATACTGAACTTGATTACAAAAAAATAACACACCCCTACACAATCTGGAGCACTTTAATATGAATAATCACCTCGAAAAAAGGGTGATGCGTAAAGTGACGTTGCGCATTGTCCCTTTCATCATGCTGCTCTACTTCATCGCATTTCTCGATCGCGTAAACATTGGTTTTGCTGCTTTAACCATGAATCAGGATTTAGGTTTCTCCCCCACCGTATTTGGCCTGGGGGCTGGGATCTTTTTCCTTGGCTATTTTCTCTTCGAAGTACCATCAAACTTAATACTGCATAAGGTCGGTGCCCGCATCTGGATCGCCCGCGTGATGATCACCTGGGGTTTAGTGTCAGGCTGCATGGCATTTGTCCAGGGTACCACCAGCTTCTACACGCTGCGCTTCCTGCTCGGTGTCGCGGAAGCCGGTTTCTTCCCCGGTATCATTCTGTATCTCAGCTTTTGGTTCCCGGCGGCAAAACGCGCTCAGGTTACGGCGATCTTTATGGCGGCTGCGCCACTCTCCACCGCGCTCGGATCACCGATCTCCGCTGCATTGCTCGAGATGCACGGCCTGATGGGCTTCGCCGGTTGGCAGTGGATGTTTGTGCTGGAAGCCATTCCCGCTGTGGTGTTTGGCATCGTGGTGTTGTTCTTCCTTACCGACCGCCCGGCAAAAGCCAAATGGCTGACCGATGAGGAACGTGAGTGGCTGCAAAATACTATGCAGGCCGAAGAACTGGCGCGTGCAGCAAAACAGAGTCATACCAGCGCCTGGCGCGGGCTGGCTGACAAGCGTGTGTTAGCGCTGGCGCTGGTTTATTTCGGCACCTCAGCTGGCCTCTACACCCTCGGGATCTGGTCCCCCCAAATCATCCATAGCTTCGGAGCATCATCGCTGGAAATTGGCTTCCTGAATGCCTTCCCGGCAGTGATTGGCGTTATCGGCATGATTCTGTGGGCGCGTCATTCCGACCGCAAAAATGAACGCAGTTGGCACGTTATTGGTGCCTGCCTGCTCGCAGCCGCCGGGCTGATTTACGCCGGGAATGCCAGCACCCTGGTGGCGGTGATTATCGCACTGACCATCGTGACGGTTGGTATCAGCGCCTCTAAACCCCCGCTGTGGAGTATGCCAACGCTGTTTCTCAGTGGCCCGGCCGCTGCTGCCGGTATCGCCACCATCAACTCGATTGGCAACCTCGGTGGCTTCGTGGGGCCGATGATGATTGGCGTGATCCGCCAACAAACCGGTAGCTACACCTGGGGGCTTTACTTCGTCGCGGGTCTGCTCGCCCTGTCGGCCCTGATTGTTTTGATTCTGTCTGCCCAGGCGAATAAACCGCAGACAGTCGATATTCCACATCCTCATACACATTGATTTAACTGGAGAAATAACATGCGTAACTACTCAATTGCCGCCATCCCTGCCGACGGTATCGGCCCTGAAGTGATCTCTGCCGGTGTTGAGGTGCTCCATGCCCTGGAACGCCAGAATCCGCAGTTGAAATTTGATATCGAGACCTTTGACTGGGGTTCGGATTACTACAAAAAACACGGTGTGATGATGCCGGAAGACGGCCTGCAAACGCTGAAGAAATTCGACGCGATCTACTTCGGTGCCGTGGGCGCGCCAGATGTGCCGGATCACATCACCCTGTGGGGCCTGCGCCTGCCGATCTGCCAGGGCTTCGACCAGTACGCTAACGTGCGTCCGACCAAAATCCTGCCGGGCGTTACCTCGCCGCTGCGTAATCGTGGACCAGGCGATCTGGATTGGGTGATCGTGCGTGAAAACTCTGAAGGGGAATACTCTGGTAACGGCGGCCGTGCACACCGTGGCTTGCCTGAAGAGGTCGGTACTGAAGTGGCGATCTTCACCCGTGTGGGTGTGACCCGCATCATGCGTTACGCCTTCAAACTGGCGCAGTCTCGCCCGCGTAAACTGCTGACCGTAGTGACAAAATCCAATGCCCAGCGTCACGGTATGGTGATGTGGGATGAGATCGCCGCCGAAGTGGCACAGGAGTTCCCAGATGTGAAATGGGACAAGATGCTGGTCGATGCCATGACACATCGCATGACCGTGCATCCACAGAGCCTGGACACCATTGTCGCAACCAACCTGCATGCTGACATTCTCTCTGACCTGGCCGGTGCGCTGGCAGGCAGCCTGGGTGTCGCCCCGACTGCCAATATCGATCCTGAGCATCGTTTCCCGTCCATGTTCGAACCGATCCACGGTTCAGCCTTTGATATCACTGGCAAAGGCATCGCGAACCCGATCGCCACCTTCTGGACGGCGGTGCAAATGCTGGAACATCTCGGCGAACATGATGCGGCTGCGTTGGTAATGGAAGGTATTGAGTATGCCTGCACCAAAGGCATTCTGACGCCGGACGTGGGCGGTACGGCAAAAACCGCAGATGTGACCAAAGCCGTGGTTGAATTTATCACCTCGAAGGCCACCGTAGCTGAGACCGCATAATCATGAGAGATGAACAGGCCGCAGAGATTCTGCAAGATATCTTTCAGCGTGCTGTTGACAGTGCCCGTCCCGGGCCTGTCATTCCCCCGGCATTGCCTGAAAAACCCAAAGGTCGTTGTGTGGTGATTGGCGCGGGTAAAGCCTCTGCCGCAATGGCCGCAGCGGTAGACGCGGCCTGGCCAGATGTAGATGTCAGTGGTGTTGTAGTAACGCGCTATGGTCACGCTGTCCCTGCTGGCCGCATTCGTATTCTGGAAGCGGCCCACCCGGTGTCTGACGCCATGAGTGAAACCGCCGCGATGCTGATCGTGGAGTCGCTGCGTGGATTGACCCCGGATGATCTGGTGCTGGCGTTGATTTCTGGTGGCGGTTCGGCTCTGATGGCTTTACCCGCTCCAGGATTAACGCTGGCCGACAAGCAGGCGATTACCCGCGCATTGCTGCACAGCGGGGCAAATATCAGGGAGATGAATCTGGTGCGCCGCCATCTTTCTGCGGTCAAAGGCGGCAAACTGGCAGTGCTGGCGCAACCAGCGCGGCTGGTCACGCTCATTATCAGTGACGTTCCCGGCGATAATCCAACCGATGTCGCCTCTGGCCCGACGGTCGCCGATAGCAGCACGCCAGCGGATGCGCTGAAGGTGCTGGAACGCTATGGCATTCCGGTGGCAGAACCGGTGCGTTATGTACTGACGCAGCCACAGCGCGTACTTCCGCAGACGGGAGGTGCGGAGACGAAGTTAATTGCGACCCCGGCATTAGCCCTTGAAGCCGCTGCCGCGGCAGTGCGTCAGCATGGCCTAACCCCTTTGATTCTCGGTGACGCCATTGAAGGCGAAAGCCGCCAGGTTGCCGTCGTGATGGCGGGAATCGCCCGTTCGGTGAAACAGTATGGTCATCCGATTAAAGGGCCAGCGGTGTTGCTGTCAGGGGGTGAAACCACCGTCACGGTGACCCATGGCCGGGCGGGTAAAGGCGGGCGTAACACCGAGTTCCTGCTCAGTCTGGCTTGTGCCCTTCAGGGAGAAAGTGGTATCTGGGCGATTGCCGGTGATACGGATGGTATCGACGGGACGGAAGATGCAGCCGGTGCCATCATCTCACCGGACACGCTGACATGCGGTAAGCTGAATGGCCTGAATGCGGCCACTTATCTGGATGAACATGACAGCTACAGTTATTTCCACTCCATCGGCGACCTGGTGATGACCGGCCCCACCCTGACCAACGTGAATGATATTCGCGCCATATTGATTGCCTGACCTTCCTCCACAGCTTTCCTGGATATTCGGGAAAGCTGTTATTTTTTAAATATTCCAGGAACAATAAATAGCCAATTGTTAACGCTGCTGTGTCTGCAAGCTGCATGATTAATGAGCGAAAACATTTCTCAGGGTTGTTAAGATAAAACAAAGTGTAAATGTACCATTGGATACATTTTTGTTTTTATATATAAATCATGTAACTAGATAGATATTGATTATTCAAATAGTTTATATAAACCAGATGACGTGATCATGTGCTACCAATGCGCCTATTATGCGCCGTTACAAAATGGCAACAGGATTTCTAAGGCTATTTAAATATTAACGTCGATTCGTTAACAGTAATGAAGCGTTGTATTCCCACCAGGCAAGTGAATGATTTTCGCACGATAACGAGAAACTGAAAGCAAATGGCAAATGAACCCTGTCGTATTGGAAGGCGTCCTTTTATTATTGGGTCGCTGATTGGCATCGCCTCATTCGGGATGAAAGGCGGTGTGAGTAGTGTCTTTGCCGCAGTCCCTTCAACTGCGGATGAGTTAAAACAATATCAGCCGGTATTTTTCACCGCAGAAGAGTGGCAATTTATACTGGCCGCCTGTGACCGTTTGATCCCTGCCGACAGAGAAGGTCCCGGTGCATTAGAAACTCATGTGCCGGTTTTCATCGATAAGCAGATGCTGACCCCTTATGGCAAGGGAGACGACTGGTATATGGATGGCCCCTTCAACAGCCATGCCAGTCTGCTGTTCGGCTATCAGATGCCCTTCCCATTACAGGTGCTGTACCGCAAAGGTATTTCACTGACCAATCAATACACTCGCATCAAATACAACCAAAACTTCTGCGACCTGCCGGATAAAATTAAGGATGCCGTGTTAACCGAGCTGCAAAAAAATGTCGCTGATTTTGCGCAATTTGGCGAAGCTGATTTGAACGCAGGATATTTTTTTACCCGACTGCTGGAAAATACCAAAGAAGGCTATCTGGCCGATCCGCAATACGGCGGCAATAAAAATATGGCAGCCTGGAAGATGATTAATTTCCCCGGTGCACGCGCCAGTTTCCCGCAATGGATAAAGATCCATAACGTTAAATATCCCCTTGGCCCGGTATCTCTTAGCGGCGAGCAAGCCTGATTCTTCCTGGAAAATAAATGAAAAAGATCAATGACGCCGTCGATGTCATCATCGTCGGTTTAGGTTGGGCTGGCTCGATTATGGGTATTGAGCTGGCGCAGGCCGGATTAAAAGTGCGCGCGCTGGAGCGTGGCGAAGACCGTCTGAACAGCGATTACGCTTATCCCAAGCCAGCCGATGAACTGGCCTTCACCAAACGCCATAAAATCATGCAAAGCCCACATGATGCGGCTTTCACCATTCGCCACAACGCCTCAGAAACTGCGCTGCCGATGCGTGAACTGGGTGCTTTCCGTTTGGGTGATGGTGTGGGTGGCGCAGGTCTGCACTGGACCGGGATGATCACCCGCCCAACACCTGTTGACCTTAAAATGAAAACGTACGCCGACGAACATTTCAAATCGGGTCAACTGGATGAAGAACTGCGTATTGCTGATTTTCCTGTAAGCTGGGAAGAGATTGAGCCGCATATGGACTTTTTTGACAAAGTTTGTGGCTCCTCCGGTGAGACCGGCAACCTGCGTGGCGTGATCCAGCAGGGAGGGGATCCGTTTGAAGGTGCGCGTTCCAACCCCTTCCCCAACAAGCCACTGGAAGATAGCCTCAATGCGACGATGTTTCGTAAGGCCACCCAGGAGATGGGGCTTCATCCCTACTCGATGCCGTCGGCTGCGGTCTCTGTTCCCTATACCAACCCGTATGGTCAGCAGATTGCCCCTTGTAACTACTGCGGTTTTTGTCAGTTTTACTCCTGTCTGAACTACTCAAAAGCCTCGCCGCAAACCGCTATCCTCGACCGACTGAAGCAGTTTAAAAACTTCGACTATAAAACCCGCGCCAACGTGATCCGAGTGGAAAAACATGCCGATGGTAAAACAGCGACGGGTGTGACTTACATTGATGAAAATGGCGACGAGATATTTCAGCCCGCCAGCATCGTAATCCTGTCGACCTTTGGCCTGAACAATGTGCGCCTGTTACTGAACTCCTCAATCGGCAAACCCTACAACCCCATCACCGAAGAAGGCGTAATTGGTCGTAACTATACCCACCAGTATGGCGGCGGATTTACCCTGTTCTTCGATAACCTTGAGTTCAACCCATTCGCGACGGCAGGGCCAACTGGCTCGGTGATCAGCGACTATGGCACCGGTAATATTGATACGGCGGCGTTGGGTTTTATTGGTGGTGCGAAAATCTACAGTTCACAGCCGACCGGCACGCCGATGGCAGCCGCCGTGAAGAAAGGCGCGCCATCATGGGGCAGCGGCTGGAAAAAAGCGCTGAAAGAAAGTTACGGCCATTCGATGGGCGTCAAGCTCGAAGCCAGCAATATGGCAACGCGTGGCAACTATCTGGACCTCGATCCGGTGTACAAAGATCGCTTCGGTATGCCTCTGCTGCGTGTGACTTACGATTATGTGCAAAACGATCTGCGGATGTTGCAGTACCTGAAAGAGAAAATGGAGGCGATTACCAAACACCTCAATCCAACTCAGTACTCGCATAACATTCTGAAGATGGATAGTCATTTCGCCAGCTCGCCGAACTATGTCAACACGCATAACGCCGGTGGCGCCATTATGGGCGATAACCCTCGCACCTCCGCGCTCAACCGCTATCTGCAAAGCTGGGATGTTCATAACGTTTTTGTTATGGGCGCCAATGCTTTCCCGCAAAACTTCTATGCCAACCCCTCGGCGATGGTCGCCGGACTGGCGTACTGGTCAGCAAAAGCGATTCGCGAACAATATCTGAACAACCCCGGCCCATTGGTGCAGGCATAAGGAGATAACCATGAAACTGCAACTTCATTATCTGCTGATGGCTGGCCTGATGAGCACGGCGGCGCAGGCAGCTGACAATCAGGATGCCGCGCTTATCGCCAAAGGGGAATATCTGGCGCGCGCCGGGGATTGCACCGCCTGCCACTCTATTGCTGGTGGTAAAGAGTTTGGTGGTGGCCTGGCGATTGACAGCCCGATGGGAGTGATCTACTCCACCAACATTTCACCTGATCCCGAAGCCGGTATCGGTAAATACACCGAACAGGAATTTGCTGACGCGGTGCGCAAGGGTATTCGTCGCGATGGTAAGCATCTCTATCCGGCGATGCCCTACCCGGATTATCGCGGAATTACCGATGAAGATATTCACGCGTTGTATGTCTATTTTATGAAAGGCGTAAAACCTGTAGCTGAAAAAGCACCGGAAACGTCATTAATGTTCCCCTTCAGCCAGCGCTGGGGCATGTGGTTCTGGAATGTTGCGTTCACCGAGGATAAGCCGTTTGAACCCCGCCACGCTGTGCCTGACGATATCAATCGCGGTAAATATCTGGTGGAAACGCTCGGTCACTGCGGCAGTTGCCATACCCCAAGGGGCATCGGCATGCAGGAGAAGGCCCTGAATGAATCCAGCGACAAGTATCTCGCGGGTGGGGAATTAAATGGCTGGCCAGTGCCGCCCCTGCGCGGTATGCCAACCTGGAGTATCCAGAACATTACCGATTACCTCGCCACAGGCCGTAATGACTTTGCCTCAGTGGGCGGGGAAATGACCGGTGTAGTTGAGCACAGTATGCAGCATATGAATGATCAGGATCTGCACGCAATCGCGGCGTATCTCAAGTCATTACCTGCGGATACCCCGGTGATCAATCGCCGCGCTGATGCACAACAGGCGACACAGAAAACCGCTGATTACCTGACCCAGGGCCATAATCTTAATGCCGGACAGATGTTGTACATGAATAACTGCGAAGCCTGCCACTGGACCGACGGCAACGGTGCCAAAGGAATATTCCCGCGCCTGAACGGGGGTGATGTGGTGGTAGCGGATAACCCAACCGGTTTAATCAACATCATCCTGCAAGGGGCTCAGACCCCTTCGACACCGAAAGCGCCTTCTGTGATGGCGATGCCGGGCTTTGCTTCCCGACTGAGTGATGAACAGGTGGCGCAACTGGCAACATTTGTGCGTAGTGGCTGGAGTAACGATGCACCGACCGTGACGGAGAAAGAGGTGAAGAAGGTAAGGGAAAGCCTGGCTAAACCGTAATGTAATCCCCATAGCGGTACGATTTATCGCGCTGTTTTAAAAGGCGTGCGATAAATTGCGCCGCTACACGGACCGTCTTTTACTCCCCTTTAATCACGCGCAATCCGCCATATGACTGGCAAACTGGCATCATTTCCAACGTGTTGATATTCACATGCGCAGGTAGATTGCTGACCCACCAAATGGCTTCAGAGATATCTTCCGGCAACAGGGGTTGCGTATTGGCATACGTCTGTTCAACGCGCCCGGCATCACCTTTGAACCGAACATCGGAAAACTCAGTTCCACCGACCAGCCCTGGCTCAATATTGGTAACACGTACCGCTGTACCCGCTAAATCGGTGCGTAAATTCAGGCTGAACTGCCGCACGAAAGCCTTTGACGCGCCATAGACGTTGCCACCCGCATAGGGCCAACTGCCCGCCGTCGAGCCGAGATTAATAATATGGCCGCGATTGCGTGCAACCATCCCCGGTAAAACCACCCTTGTTACATGCACCAGACCTTTGATGTTGACGTCAATCATCCGGTTCCAGTCGTCGATACTGGCCTGTTGAGCAGGCTCCAGCCCCAGTGCCAGCCCGGCGTTATTAATTAGTACATCAATGTCCCGCCATGTCAGCGGCAGTTGTTCCAGCAGGCTATCGACAGCCAGTGAATCACTGACATCCAGCTTGAGGGTGAAAACGTTGTCTCCGGCAATGGCTTTAAGATCATCAAGACGTTCCTGCCGCCGCCCGGTAGCGATCACCCTGTGACCCTGTTGCGCATAGCGCAGTGCCATATCCCAGCCGAATCCGGCGGTGGCTCCGGTAATTAAAATAAGCATGACAACTGTCCTGTTAATTAGAGATCTTTAAATAAAACACCGCCGCGAGACTTGTGTTCTTTGTCCGTTTCAATCAGAGAAATAACAATGTATTCATCTTTAACCGGCAGCGCGTCTTTCACCGCCTGATAAATTCCATTCATCAATTTTTTCTTTTGCTCAGCGGTACGCCCGCTCACCATGTGCACAGTAATTTCTGGCATTTTCTTCCCTTATTTCTTTGGCATAATAAACTGACCGACCAGACCCGCTGATGCCAGAACGTGACCTTTCAATTGCGACATGACGGCATCTCTCGCCAGCCCTTTTTGCAGCGCATCCGGAGCAAAATCGGTAGCAATTAAGGTGAAGTTATAGTTGTGAATATCACTATTCACCGGTGGGCAAGGGCCGGAATAACCCTGAACATTCTTACCATTAGTGCCAGCGGTATATCCGACAACGCCGGTCAGATCCCCTTTAGCAAATTGATGGCGACTGCTGTCGATACCGTAGCCAAGAAAATGGGTCATGCCCAGACCATTAGCTCCCTGCGGATCTTCAATCAGCAACACATAACTTTTGGTGTTGGCGGGTGCGCCACTCCAGCTCAGCTGCGGTGAAACGTTCTGCCCCGGACACTGACCACCACCGCCCATCGCAACAGGTAACTTTCCTGCATTGTGGAACTGGTTTGAGTGCAGCGTAAAGGGTGCAGCCAGCGCCCCTGCTGAACATAACATCAGGCCTGCAAATAATCCTGTATGAACGCGTGATAACACGGTTTTCTCCTTTCTTACTGATTATAAATCGATGCTTTTAATATCGGGTACGGCAGCCAGTAACGGATCGGTTTCTGCAATCAGACGTTTAAAATGGGTTTGCTCGAAGTGAAATTGGATGGCCTGTTCGCCCTGCCACTTTTCGTGGATGAGAAAGATATGATCATCTTCCGTACTCTTATAAACATCGTAATGAATACATCCCTTTTCTGCGCGGCTGGGTGCGATACAGCGTTCAATCGCTTCATATAACGCCTCCCCCTTACCTTCCTGCGCAATAAATTTGGCAATAACCAGCTTAATATTTCCGCTCATCAGGTTTCTCTCGTGTAAATATGATTTAAATCACCGTACCGCTGCTGTTAAAAAATCGGCGGGTGCGATTTTCCAGTTTGTGGTTTGCCGCTCTTTGCAGCGTTTCCGCATTGATCGCCGATCGACAGACATCCCAGCTGTTGCCCTTGGGATAACAGGCCAGAACCAAAAAATCATGGCTGCTATGCATCAGGCGCTGACCCGTCCCTGCCGGTAAGAAAATCACATCACCAGCGACGGCCGATACCACCTCGCCGTTATCGCCACCGATCTGCAACTGACCGTTACCCGCCGCCACGACAAAAATCACATGCGTGTTGCTGTGGAAATGCTGATACCCGAAGGGTTTACCCTGCCATTGCTGCGTCCATCCGGCCTTAATCAACCCGCCCACAGCCGTCTCCGGCTGTGCCATGTGGAAATGCATAGCAGGTAAGGCAGGATTATTGGGCACCCACCCATCAGCCGACAGACGCCATTGATTGACCAACTGCATTGGCATCGCGTTTGAACTGTCTGCGGCCTGCACGGCAAGAGAGGGTAAAAGGAAAGCCAGTAGCGCCGAGTGCTGCAAAAAGTTGCGTCGGGTGAAGTGAGCCATATCCCTTCCTGAAATATTGTGGTCTGCCAGTACCGGAACAGATTGCAAAATCAACCATCCGGTCTCATCATAATACCTAGATAAACTAGGTATCAAGGCAGCCTAAGTCAAGCTAAGATAACGGCGAAGTTTGTATCTATCTTTGTAAGCGGAAAATGACCATGAGAAGCAGTGCTGACGACAATCTGAAGAGCCATATTGAAATGGTCATACTTGCCGCGCTGGAGCGTGGCCCCAGTCATGGCTATGCGTTAATTGAATTGATCCACCAGCTAACTGATGGCGTCCTCTCCTTCCAGGAAGGTACGGTTTATCCGCTACTGCACCGCATGGAACAACGCGGTCTGATTGGTGCCGAATGGGAGATCGCGCCATCCAAACGGAAACGTCGCGTTTATCAACTGACCAAAGAAGGTCAGCAGGAGTTGGTGAAAAAACGCGAAGCCTGGGATAGCTACTCCCTGGCTGTCTCCTCTTTATTGCAGAGGTCATAATGTCCACGCTGACTGAACTGCCAGAACCTGCGCAACGCTATCTGCTGGAGTTAAAGCATGAACTCAGTTTTGAGCAGAAATATGCAGACAACATCTGTCTGGAGATCAGTGAGCATTTTTATGAAGCGGTGGAATGCAGCAACGATTCCCCAGAACAGGCGGCTCTGCGCGTGACGCAACGTTTTGGTTCCCCACAGAACCTGGCCGCTGAATTTGCTGTGGTATTGATCACGCGTAAACTGCGCAACACCTTATTGATCAATCTCGGCATCATTATCGCCATCGTGTTTGCCGTGTTTACCTGTCTGACCAATCACCACGGTGGGCCAGCGGTGATCACTGCTGCACTCAGTGGTTGCGTCACCTGGGCGGGTCTGCTGGCGATTCACCGCAATCAGCTTGAAGGGGTGCGCCTGTACCACTGGCTGTGTACCCCGATGATCGCTTGCCAGATGACGTCATGCGCCCTGCTACTGGCGCTGCTGTGGAACATTTTTAGCTCCCCCAACAGCTCCCTGTACTACCATTCTTTCGAATCGGCGGCGGTTGTGATCCTCGCCGCACGTATGCTTCATTTGAAATTACGCAGCCGCAGCATGTGCGCACTGTGGAAGAAAACCGCGCAGCATTAACGCGTTTCCAGCGGCACCTTACGCGTCGGAGGTGGGAAGGCTTCGTTCATCGCGTTGAGGTCCGTCGCTTGTAACTGCACACCCAATGCGGCGGCATTCTCTTTAATATGTGCCGCCTCACCTGACTCCGGTATGGCGATCATATTGCCGTTACGGATCACCCAGGCGAGGAGAAGGGTGGAGGGTCCGGTTTGGTATTTAGCTGCCAACTGGGTGATTAACGGATGGCGCAGCAGCGATGCTCCTTCACCACCCAGCGGGGAGTACGCCATCATCGGCATACGATGCCGGTTACACCAGGGGATCAAATCAAACTCAATGCCACGACTCGCCGGATTATAAAAAATCTGATTAGTTGCACAGCGATCACCGTTCTCGGTAGCAAACAGATCCTCCATATCGCTGACATCAAAATTGGAGACGCCCCACGCCTTAATTTTCCCCTGCTGTTTCAGTTTCTCAAAACCTGATACCGCTTCAGACAAGATACTGCTGAAACGCCAGTGCAGCAGGTAAAGGTCAAGGCAATCGGTGTTGAGTCGCTTCAGGCTGTCGTTACAGCTACGCTCCATCATCAGGCGATTAGCATGGTAAGGATAGATCTTTGATACCAGATACACCTTATCGCGCAGGCCATCAATCGCTTGGCCAATCAGCGATTCAGAACGGCCGTCACCGTACATTTCGGCGGTGTCGATCACCTTCAACCCGCTATCAATACCGGCACGTAACGCATTGATTTCCGCCTGTGCGCTATGCCTGCCCTGGCCTAAATGCCAGCTCCCCATACCAATAGCGGGAACTGTCTGACCGTTAAGAGTGACTGTTTTCATGCAATGTCTCTTTGAGGGGATAAAAGGTTTTCTCTTCAAGTTGTATCTGTTTACGACCCAGCCACTGGCTGTTGACCAGCCAGATCAGCGAAAGGGGTAAGGCCAACCAGAGCAGCATGCCGCCACTCATACCTGCCGCATTCATTGCCGCCCAGCTCCATGCTCCCACCTGGTCACCGGTACGATACACAGCGGTATCGATCACGTTTTTGGCTTTGTATTTGTCTTCGCGTTTTAACACCGTGAACAGGACTTCGCGTGCCGGGCGCGCCAAGGCAAAATTACTGGCACGCCTGAGCACCGAGAACATCACAATCGAAGCAGCCACCGGCCAGAGCGACAGGCTGGCAAATCCCAGCAGCGTAATGACTGGCAGCAGACCGAGTACCAGCTTCGTGCCATAACGCGCCATCAGGCGGCTGGTGATAAATAACTGCGTCACCAGCGTCAGCACATTCACCACCAAATCAAGGGTGGCAAAAAAGGCGGTACGATCGCTGTCATGTTGAAAAAGGTGGTGTACCAGGTCGGCCTGGCGGAAATAGATCAACGTCGAAGTGACGGAGTAGAGCAACATATACAGGCAGATGTTCAGCAAATAGGGAGATTGCGCGATGCGCACAATGCCTGAGAACACCCCTCCGCCCAGCGGTTGCGTCTGGACTACGCCATCATTGGCCTCATCCGCCAGATGAGTCACGCTGTTTAGCCGTTTTACGCACATCACGGCACATTCCAGCAACACCGCCGCCAGCACGAACAGACCGATGGTATTGAAACGATGGACCAGCAACGCGGTGGTGGCCGATCCAACTATCGCACCCAACGTTGCCCCGGCGGCCATCATGGCAAACAGCCGACTGGCACGTTCACGCGAAAAGATATCGGCCACCAGCGACCAGAACACCGACACGACATAAAGGTTAAAAACCGACAGCCAGACGAAAAACACTCTACCCAGCCACACCTGCGCATCAACCGGTAGATAAAACTTCAGCACAGCAAAAATCAGTAAATGGCTGATAAAAAAGCGATACACCAGGGGAATGAGCTTTTTGCGCGGGAGTTTTCGGGAGAGCGCCGCAAAGGGCAGATTGAGGGCCAGCATTGCCAGTAATGTGGCAGTGAACAGCCATTGCAGATTGTGCATCCCACCATCAATACCAAAGGTGTCGCGGATTGGGCGCAGGACATAATAGGCAGATAAAACGCAGAAGATGTAGATCATACAGATCAGCAGCGCGCTCACTTCCTCTGCTTTGACGGGTGTCAGACGTAACCAGAAAGGCACCTTTGACTGACGGACAGGTTCAGTCGGCTGATTGCCCATAACGACTCCTGATTCATAAGGATTCCATGTCATCAGGTATCAATCCGGATGACCCACTTACCTAGATAATCTAGGTAAGTGGGTTTTCACTGTCAAGGAATTGTGACCTGCTTCACAGCAGGTCATTTAACTGAAGGGAAAATCAGACCTTATCAGGCAGGGCATAAGCAATGACTTCATCACCCTCTGGCGTCATCATGCCGTGATGACCGCCCGCCATGATGATCAGGAATTGCTGACCATTGACCTCATAAGTCATCGGCGTCGCCTGCCCGCCAGCCGGAAGTTCATCTTTCCATAATGTCTTACCGGTTTTCACGTCGATTGCGCGCAAGTAGTCATCGGTCGTTGCACCGACAAAGGCCAGGCCACTTTGCGTGGTTAAAACACCGCCGTTATTCGGCAGACCGATTTGCAACGGCAACATGGAGTGCAGTCCCCAGGGGCCGTTACGTTCTGCGGTACCCAGTGGACGATCCCAAAGCGTCTTACCCGTCGCCAAATCAATGGCTTTGATCATGCCAAACGGCGGCTGTTTACAGATCACGCCGATATTGGACACCCAGCCGGTGTTAACATCCTGACCGTAAGGCAGACCGGCCTGGGGACGATTGCGTCCCGGCGGTGGTTTTTTATAACGCGAGTCACCCAGCCAGAACACGCCCATTTCGTCATCTTTTGCGCGAGGCACCAGACGCGAATAACTGGGAAGATCGTTATAGTTGGAGATGATGACACCATTGTGCACATCAACTGAGATGCTGCCCCAGTCTGATCCGCCGTTGTTACCCGGATATTCAATCCAGGGTTTATCCGCGCTCGGTGGCGTAAAGATGCCCTGATAGTTAGCTTCACGATACTGGATACGGCACACCAGTTGATCGATGGGCGAAATACCCCACATCATTTTTTCTGTCAGGTCTGGTTTCTGTGTGTGGCTGTACAGTGAACGAGGCTGGGTCTTAGCACGTTCTTCTGGCTCCACACCACCCTGTGGAGCTGGTTGTTCCTCGACCTTATGCAAAGGTATCCCGGTGCGACGATCCAACACCCAGAGATCCCCCTGCTTGGTGGTCTCAATCAGCGCCGGAACCGGGCCTTTATCAGTAGGGAAATCCACCAGACTTGGCTGCGCGGGGGTATCGTAGTCCCAGACATCGTTATGCACGAACTGATACACCCAACGCGGTTTACCGGTGGTGACATCCAGCGCTGTTATCGAGGAACTGTATTTACGCTCTTCCGGGGTACGAGTGG
Organism: Pantoea sp. X-Soil-TKNS-1211; assembly: GCF_059730495.1. Lineage (NCBI taxonomy): Bacteria > Pseudomonadati > Pseudomonadota > Gammaproteobacteria > Enterobacterales > Erwiniaceae > Pantoea > Pantoea sp. X-Soil-TKNS-1211. The sequence continues at coordinate 4,719 of NZ_AP035956.1, read as the reverse complement.
AGCTGTAGTAATCCCCCGCCGAGTTCGCCATCGGCAGATACACCAGCCCTAACTTTTCATCGGCCACAGCCGTGGACCACATATTTGGCGTACCAAGTGAGTAGGTTTTACCCGCTGGCGGTGTGGTGGTGATATCCGGTTGTTCCATATCCCAGGCGAAGCGTAACTGACCGGTCACGGCATCATAACCACGCACCACACCAGAAGGTGCATGGCGTAGCTGACCGTCCATCACCTGTTGGCCGGTGACCACCACGCCTTTCACCACTGTCGGTGCCGCGGTGACGGAAACGATACCCGCAGGCCATTTCCCCATACCCTCCATCAGATCGACAAAGCCGTGATGACCAAAGTCCTGGCACAGTTCACCGGTACGGTCATCCACCGCCGCCAGTTTAGCATCCAGCGTCCCCACAATGATGCGCTGCGAGCAGGCCTGATCGGCAGGGACTGCAGGATTTTCATAGTAAGCCACACCACGACAGGCCGAGTTGGGCGGGGAGGATTCTGCCGGAGTTTGCGGATCGAACATCCATTTCTGTTTACCGGTAGCGGCATCGATCGCAAATACTTTATGGCGGATGGTACAGCCATACACCACATCACCAATTTTAATGGGGGTAAGTTCGTTACCAAAATTCGGCGTATGTGCTTCACCGGTGTGGTACATCCAGACACGTTTCAACTGGCTGACATTCTGGGGTGTGATCTGCGTCAGCGCAGAGAAGCGCTGTGCACCGTGACCACCACCATAGGTCGGCCAGTCCTGCGCTGCCGGTGTGGTGGCACTGTCGAAATAATTACCTTCCGGCGTCGTCGCCGCTTCAACCGGATAGGGCTTTTGCGCCAGTGGAATGGCAATTGCCAGCCCCACCACTGTCACCACCAGTAATCCCACACCATAACGTCGATAAGCGCGTGAGCCGTCTGCGCGGCGGGCTGGCATCAGCACCACAGTAATAATCAGGAATAGCAGAGCCAGATCGAGGCGTGGCACCAACGCCCACCCGTCCAGGCCCGATTCCCAAAGTGACCACACCAGAGTGGCAAGGAAACTGATCAGGTACAGATACAATCCGCTCGCGCGACGCAATACCGCCAGCAAACCAGCAACAATCCACACTACCCCCATCACCAGGTAGTAGGGACTGCCAGAGAGTCGAACCAGTTTAAAGCCCGGCACAGCAAGGACGGCACCGATGAGAATCAGCAAGATGCCAAATCCCACCATGCACCATCCGCGCCAACCTGAGATCCTGGTATTTCCTTCAAGTGATGAATTCATGAGTAATCTCAATACGTAAGTTGATTACAGGCTGGCGGTGCGAAATCTTGCAGATGCGAGAAGTAAGAATTGCTGCCGCCAGCACACTTACATGTCTGCAACATTAAAAGATTGTTGTTGTAACAATTAACGACATGCCTTTATAATCTAGGTATGCAAGGAAGAGACTGTCAATAGATTTTTCAGATAAAAAATAGACATAACCACATGATTAAATTGGTTTTTATCTATATTTTTTGTGGGGATTGCTCACTTTGATGACCGTTCGGCTGATATGTATTTTCACCCGAACGGGGTAACAGGAGAGGTGTGGATCACACTCTTTGTTGTTTAAACAACCATGCCCGTGCGGCATTGATATAGAAAAACTTACGTGCAGACGCCATATGATCAACGCCTTTAAAGGTCAAAAAGTGATGTTCCCGCCTTCATCCAGGTAATGCGTTACCTGTTTAGTCAGCTTCTGCTGATTATTAACCGGGAAAATCAGTGTCGGATCCAGCAATTCACTCGGGCGAGTCACCTTCGCGCCGCCCTGTTCCTGTAAGTATCCCTGCTTTAGTTCCAGGCACTTTTTGAGACTTCGGTTTTATCAGCCATCAGCCGGTATTCTTCCGGTGTCAGATTATTCAGAGATTCATGAGGTCGCTGGCTGTTATATTCCATCAGCCAGCGATCTGTAATTTCCCGCGCTTCATTCAGTGTTCTGAACAGGTAAAAATCCAGGATTTCTGTCCGGTATGTCCGGTTGAACCGTTCGATAAATGCATTTTGCGTTGGTTTACCCGGTTTAATAAATTCGAGCTGTACGCCGTGTTCTTCTGCCCACTGTGCCAGTGCTAATGAGACAAGTTCGGGTCTGTTGTCCATCCGCATCTTCAGCGGGTAGCCACGGTTTATCACGATCCTGTCCAGAACCCGAACGACACGCTGAGCCGGGATATTCAGATCGATTTCTATCGCCAGCGCTTCACGGTTAAAATCATCCACCACATTAAAGGTCCTGAAGCGTCGGCCACAGACCAGCGCATCGTGCATAAAATCGACAGACCAACTCTGGTTTAACGCTTCTGGCGTCGCCAGTGGTGCCGGGTTACGCACTGGCAACCGCTGCTTTCCCTTACGACGAAACAGATACCTGCCGAGTTCCCGTTTTATCGCTGGTTTTAAAGCTTTTTTTCGATAACGTCCTTCAGTGCCCGACACTCGAGACTGAGATCGGCAAACATCTGTTTGAGACGTCGGTTTTCATCCTCCAGATCTTTCATCTTTTTGATATCAGAGGCTTCCAAACCGCCGAACTTTGCTTTCCAGTTGTCGTAAGTAGCCTCAGAAATACCCGCCTCACGGCAAACGTCTTTCACCGTTCTTCCAGCTTCAACAGACTTCAACACGGCGATGATCTGGTGTTCGGTGAATCGTGCTTTACGCATGGCAATCTCCTCCGGAAACATAAACAGTATGTCGGAAGATCTCTAAAAGTGAACGGTTCGTTTTGCAGGGATACTTACACCCCCACTTAAATACGGTGCAAATTGCCGATGAACAGATGCGAAGCACCTACTTCAAGAATGACTACTATGGCGAGTAATGGCAGGATTTCAGCATAACCACTATGGGGAGTAACCACCATTCCGAGGATGACTACAGTGGTGAGAATCGGATGATCAGAGTGATACTCACAGGTTATTTAATGTGCGGGATCTATATTTTCAATAAACGTCGACCCTCAATGTTAGTGAGCACTAACACTAGTTGTATAAAGGCCTCCCAAGTTAGTAAGTACCAGGGGGGTTATGAAAAGTGAAGATAATGTGCTTCACCTCTATCTCTCTATAGTGGTCATATTTGCCACGTGTTTAAGTCTTCTCTCTCTCTGCAGCGGTTCCCTTCCAAGGAGAAAAATGACCACTATAGAGAGTAAAAAGACTGCTGTAGCGAGTCACTAGCCTGAATATGTTCTGAGGATAGAAGGCAAAAGACTGCTGTAGCGAGTAACAACTCACTACAGCAGTGGGGGGACTAGTTTCAGCAGATTGATGCTAAGCCTGGTCAGCTTTTTTGGTTTTCCTGATGGTTTCTAAGATGGCAAGCTCCTCATCAGAGAGCATAACCATTTTGCCTGCCGGTTCTTCCTTCGTTTTCTTCGCTCTCGCAACCGGCTTCGCCCTCACCTTCTGCTTAACCGGAACGATATCCATCTCACCATCAAGATCGTCCTCTCCGAGTTCAGGAAGACTCATAGGGATATTCGCAGGTCTGAGCTTGGGCTGTCGATAATGAATGGAGAAGTAGACGGTACTGGCCCGCTTAAACTCAGTGTAATCGAGGTAGCCAATCTCCTTGAGCTGCTCCATCGCCTTTCTGACCGTTGCATATTGGGTGTTTGGTCGCGAAGTCAGGTTTAATCGCGCCTGTAAGCGCTGCATGGACACAGGTGCAGGATCCGGGGGCAAACTCTCGATGAAGGTGTAAAGCGCCTGAGCGGACTCTTTACGCGCCAATTCGTTAATAGCGCGGAGCTGGAGGAGTACCTTGCGATCAAACTGATACAGTTCGAAGATCTTGGGATCCGCCTGCAAAGTGACAGTGTCATTTTTCACGCTGTATTTTGCCGACTGGACAAGGTGCGTAACGTAATACTCCCCTTCTTTATTGGTAAAGTGGATGGTATTCGTCGCAATACGCGTCAGAGAGGCTTCCAGACGCGTTCTGAGCTTCGCAGAAGAACGAAGTGATGGGATGCCGCAGAGTTTGGCAAAATCGACGAAAGGCAGCGTAACGCTGTCTCCCAGCACCTTGTACTTGGCAAACGCATGAATGATGCCAACCCATGCTTTAAAGTCGTTGTCCATATCAAGCCGCGCGCCGGTGATCTTGATATTTTCATACCCTTCGGCCTTAACGATCGTCAGCTGCTTCAGCTCATCAGTAACATCCATGGTGGATAACTGATTTTTTCTGCCATTCGCAGTGGATTTGAGGGTCGGAACGAAGAGTCCCAGCCTCATTAACGCTACCGGCTGAACGGTGTTATTACTGTTCGGCGTGAGGTGCACAACCTCGCCGGTTCGTTTATCCGTTTCACTGAAGGCCTCAGCTATCAGTTTGTTTTCTTGTTCTTTTTTCGGCATTTGAAAAATCCGTGATCTGAACAAGCGATGATCGCCGTTACTCGATATTGGGGATACTAGCACTCACTACAGCGGTTATTCTACTCGCTACAGCAGTTTAATTGCTCTCCATAGTAGTCTTTTAACTCACTACAGAGGTCTTCCCTACTCGCTATAGTAGTCTTATTTTTAACTAATCATATATAAATCAGAACGTTGTAAAAATCACAAAGCAATGGCAAAGCTACAATAACAAACAGATCGTTTAGCGGATCCTGGTTAAAGATGATTTTTGATGGCTCTTTTGATGATTTTGCTTCG
>NZ_AP035955.1:0-394061 GCF_059730495.1 Pantoea sp. X-Soil-TKNS-1211 | reverse complement strand
AATTAACGGGGATGGTATGCCACGACCGATAACTTGCAAGATAAGTCATCCTGCAACCACCGCTTCGCACATGCGGGAAGAAAAGCAGAAATATCAGTTTACTTGCCACATTTGTGGCTTTAGCCAGAATAATAAGCGGCCTGCTGTTTATCGTCCGTTGAAAGATTTTTCCATTTTAGTGACCAGCCATAACGCGAGAAAGACATCATCACCTGACATTGTCGAGAAGCTGTTAAGGCATATTAACCTCAAGGAGCTGCGGGATCACTTGGTGGGAGATATCGCTGTCAGGCTGGAAGATTGCGATATTGTGCTGGGAAAGGAGAAATTACGTAAGATCCTTGAGAAGGTCAGGTGTTTCCCTGATGAGTCACAGCAAAAAAAGATCCAACAGGGCTGGCATTCCACACCAGGCACCGCCGAAATAATGTCGACTAAATCCCTTACTCTAAAACACAAACAAGATCTCGCGAATGCCTTCGTGCAAAACATGCGCACACGCTACCCTGAAGATAAATTCTTCATTCGCACATTACATATTGGCCTGGCATTCATGGGTATCATTCTCTCTGACACGATGTTGAGTCAGGCGCTGCAACCTTTCAAATTCGATACTTCTTATAAGGCGATCTTGCGTATCGTTAAGGAAATGCAGCCAGCACTGGAAGACAAAAACCTGACCAACGCGGCGGCGATATTAGACGCGTTATATCAGAATGAAACGATCAGGCAGTGTAACTTCAACAATCTGTTGAAGGCCATTAAAGCGGCACATTTGTACAAAGCGATCACCATCAAAGCAATAGACGTGGATTACTATCGCCTTAAATCCAGCACCCCGATTGCTCACTTGCAAAGCTGTTATAACGCGACCAATCTTGATTTTGCTCACATCGAAGATAATCTGGAGAGGCTGGATAAACAGTTATGCAAATGGAACAGAGCGTTGCTGGAAGATCTTGAGGCGGATTCGGTCATGCGTCTGATTAAGGAAGATGCCAACAGACCGCAACTGCTCAGACGCGCGGTAGACGGGGCAATTAAATTGGCGCAGTGCCAACCGGAACGCAGTCAGAGTATTACCGTCGTTGAAACGTACGATTCGGTTATGAGTAATACGCAATATGCTGCGCTACCAACCGAAGCAAAGTTTGCCTTAATCTTAATTGATCTTTTCGCCAGAGGTATTGATGAGGTGGTCATGCGTCGGAGCCTATTGAATGCTGAAAAATATTGCAGCGCCTATACGATGAGATATGCGGTATTGATTGCGAGTACGATAAAAAATGACACAGAGTTGGCTGCCTACCGCAGCGCGGAAGCGGCAGTTAAAAGAAAAAAGGCTAATGGAAAACTCAGAAGCTTCATTAAACGCGCCGTTGAAATTTGTTGCAAAATGGACTCGCCAAATATCGCTCCCCATAAGATTTGTTTTTATTCGCTGCTGGATAAAGATGCCGAGGAATACCTCCCGTTACATGCCACCCATCTGGCTTATAAACAACGCTATGGCAAACACGGTAAACGTAAAATAAACCCGGCACAACAAGTAGGTGCCAATAAAAGGCGCAGACAAAATACTTCCTCGGCCACTTATGAATTTGACCTTGATAAGATCAGGGATCAAATCAAAGACAAGGGGTATATCACCTTTGAAGATGATTCGGATTGATATTGTCGTTACACAATCACGACAATCAACCGATGTTTTTAATAGATCGCCACTGACTTAAATTTGCGCTTTTGGATTAAGGAAAATCGCGTAATGTCACAGCATCAGGAGTTCTATCGCTATGCCGCACCCGGCGAACGCCGTTGCAAACACCATATCAGCGGTACACGCACGCAGCTGGTACGTTATCTGCCGGGTCTGGAGCTGCGGGGCTTGACACCACAACAGCCGCTGCGGGTGATTACGACGGCCCAGAACCGTATCTATCACCAGGCGACGCAGCTCCTGACACATTTTAACCTCAGCGACCGCCTCGGCAGTCTGATCGGGATAGCAGATGTAAGCGGGAATCTGGTCAGCCGGGAAACCTGGTATCCGTTTGGCGGCACCGCCCGCTGGTTAACCGGCGCGGTGATGGGCGCGGCGCGCAAGATGATGCGTTACTGTGGCAAAGAACGTGATGCCAGCGGGCTGATGTATTACGGCTGGCGCTATTATGCAGCGTGGGACATGCGGTGGCTGAACAGCGACCCGGCAGGAACCGTTGACGGCATCAATCTGTTCCGCATGGTAAATAACAATCCTGTCACCTTACGTGACCGCGACGGAAGAATGGATGAGTTTACTGAAGCGTTCATAAACGCTCTGTTGTCTTTTGAATTACCCGATATGCCAGGGGAAGAACGCTCATTAACCCAGAATATGGAGGTAGACTCCCCGGAGCCAGCAATTCAACCACAATGTAATGCATCACAACCAGGACCATCAGGCACACACCAACTCGTAAAAGCAAACGTAATTACGTCAACTGACCAGCCAGCGAGTCACAAATGCGTTCATTGCCAGGATGAATTTGCCGCCGTCAGTGACCTGAAAAGTCATATGAGATTTCGTCACATTGGCGTGACCTGGCGCTGTGACGAACCCAATTGCGGAAAGATATTCGATTTTCAGTCAAAACTGAACGAACATAAGGCCTCACATAGCACTCAGAAACCTTTCAGATGTGAGTATGCTTCTTGCGGTCAAAGATACAAAAATCGCTCCCATCTCAATGAACATATAAAAATAAAGCACTTGAATGATAGACCCTGTATTTGTCCTCTTTGTGGTGAAACATTCAATAAAAAAACCAATCTCAGATTGCACCAAACACGGTGTTTACCAGGTGATGTGGCGGGTCAATTGAAATGCCGTTATTGTGCACTCCAATGCAAATCGCTAAGTGGCCGCACCCGGCACATGAGCAAGTGTCCCCTGAAGTCTTAAGATCTTAAAAAAGAGAGGGGTAAGATTTTTTTGGGTAATGGCCGGAGTTTTCAGGCTGAAAATTCTCATGGTTATTGTTTTCTATCATAGGGTTAGCCTTCATCTGAGACGGAGAAAAGCGCGATAAATCGCGCCGTTACACACGGACCATGCTTTTAATTCAGGAAGAACGCGAATGTCACAATATCATGAGTTATATCGTTATGCCTCCCCAGGCAAACGTAGCAATAAACATCACACCAGCGGCGCAAAGCGACAACAGGTGCGTTATCTGCCAGGACTGGAGCTGCGGGAGTGCACATCACAACAGCCGCTGCGGGTGATCACAACGGGACAAAACCGTATCTATCTCCAGGCGGCGCAACACCTTGCGCATTTTAACCTCAGCGACCGTCTCGGCAGTCTGAGCGGAATAGCAGATGCAAGCGGGAGCCTGGTCAGCCGGGAAACCTGGTATCCGTTTGGCGGCACCGCCAGCTGGTTAACCGGCGTGGAAAAGGGCGCGGCGCGCAAGATGATGCGTTATTCCGGCAAAGAACGTGATGCCAGCGGGCTGATGTATTACGGCTGGCGCTACTACGCGCCATGGCAGATGCGGTGGCTCAACAGCGACCCGGCGGGTGCCGTTGACGGCATCAATCTGTTCCGCATGGTAAGTAATAATCCCGTCACGTTCCAGGATAACGATGGAAGAATGACAACCGAGGACACGCAATCTAACCCTGGTCAGGGGCAGATGATTGAAGATCTCGTCAATACTCTCCCCTCTTCCTTGCTACCAGATGACACTTATCGCTTGTTCGACGGGCTGGACCTTTCCCCTGTACCGCCACCCGATGTTGTCGCTGAAGAGAGCCATCATTCGGATACGCTTCAGCCAGGACCATCAACCCTAACGGCACCCACAGACGAACCTGCCACCAACAACCAATCTTTGCAATGTCCAGGCTGTAAAAGGCTATTTAAAAAGGCCAGCACCCTGAAAATACATAGGGAGAAGGGCACATGCAAAACATACCCTTGCCCCGACCCCAAATGCAGCAGGGAATTCCGGTTCAAGTCAAAGCTGGATGATCACACCGCAACAGCCCATAGCAATGAGAGACGCTACTGCTGTCAATTTACTGGCTGTGTTCAACGTTTTAAAACGCGATACAACCTTAAGGCCCATTTCAGAGATGTACACGAGAAAACAAAATCTTTTCACTGCGCTTGCGGAACATCATTCAAGGTGCATGCTAAATTGAAACAGCACCAAATCATCTGCCTCCCCGGCGATCGTGCAGGTCATTATGAATGCCCTTATTGTCGCTACCCGTTTGATGCCAGGAAGGGTCGTACGCGACATATGAAAAACTGCGCGCAAAAACCTGAGTGATGATGGATACAAAAAGTGCCTGTAGCGGCGCGCCGCTATCCCGTTACAAACAGCGGTGGCTGGAACGCCGTTACCGCAGGCAACGACGCATCCCATCGCTCAATCTCCACCCAACAACTTTGCGCGCTGCATCCCTGGCCCAGCCTTGAGCTGCCACGATCTTCCGTCAGTACGTTAGGATTACCGTGTTTATCGAGCGAGTCCGGCAGACTGGGATCTTGTGGGTCATACCACGCCCCGGTCGACATCTGCACCACACCGGGACGAATATCCTCGCTCAGATGGACGCCTGCCAGAATCGCACCGCGAGAGTTGAACACCTTCACCACGCTCCCCTCACAGATATCACGCGCCGCCGCATCCTGCGGATGCATCCACAGTGGCTCACGATCCTGAATCTTAGTTTTGCGGCTGACGCTGCCGTGATCATACTGGCTGTGCAGGCGGGTGCGAGGTTGGCTCGACAGCAGATGCAGCGGCCAGCGAGCGGCCGTGTCACGTTGCGACTGCGCTTCCGGCTCGTACCAGAAGGGATGCCCCGGGCACTCTTCATAGCCGAAATCGGCCACCGTCTGGGAGAACAGCTCGATTTTGCCCGATGGCGTCGGCAATGGCGACTGAACCGGATTATTACGAAAGTCTTGCAGGAAAATCTGCGGTTGCTCCGGGCGTTCATACTCCAGCATGCCCTGCGCCCAGAAATCATCAAAGGGCGGCAGTTCGATACCGTCGGCCAACGCGCGTGGCCGGGAGGCGTCATAAATAAAGCGGATCCATTCCTCGGCATCACGTCCTTCACTGAAACTGTCACCAAAGCCCAATTTTTCCGCCAGCGCGTGGAAGATGGCGTAATCACTGCGCGCTTCACCCTGGGCAGCGATATGCTGACGCATGGCGATCATATAGCCATCATTGCTGGAGCTGCCTATATCATTGCGTTCCAGCGAGGTGGTCACTGGAAAGACGATATCCGCGAACTTGGCCTGGGCTGTCCAATATTGTTCGTGTACCACCACCGTATCCGGTTGTCGCCACGCTTCCACCAGCCGGTTCAGATCCTGATGATGGTGGAACGCATTACCGCCTGCCCAATACACCAGACGGATGTCGGGATAGGTGCAGTTCTTGCCATCAAACTGATAGGCACCACCGGGATTGAGCAGCATGTCAGAAAGCCGCGCCACCGGAATGACCTCGTTGATCGGATTGCTTCCCGCCGGAAAACGCGGGCCAGAGAAGGTACGACGCACCGAACCCGCCAGATTGGTGCTGGCATAGGCGAAGCCGAGGCCACCACCCGGCGTGCCGATCTGGCCGATCATCGCCGCCAGTGCCACCGTGGCCCAGAAGGTTTGCTCGCCCTGGAACGCACGCTGGAGCGACCAGGCGATATTGATCATGGTGCGCTTTGCTGCCATTAAGCGTGCCAGCTCACGAATTTTCTCCGCATCAATGCCGGTGATTGGCGCTGCCCATGCCGGGTCTTTCGCCTTGCCGTCTTTATTGCCCATCAAATAGTCACAATATTGCGCAAATCCGACGGTATGACTGGCAACAAAATCGGCATCATAAAGTGACTCATCAATCAGTACATAGCTTAACGCCAGCAGCAGCGCGGTATCGCTGCCGGGTTGTAATGACAGCCACTCCGCATTGGTGACACCTGAGAGATCGTTCTTCACCGGACTGACATTGATAAAGTGCGTCCCGTTACGCTGCATCTCTCCCAACCAGTGTTTAAGCGAATGATCGTTGGCAGCCCCACCATTGACCTGAGAATTGCGTAATGGCAGGCCACCAAAGGCGACAAACAGCTCACAATGTTCCGCCAGCGAAGACCAGTGCGTGTGTTGCTTTTGCAACACATCTAATTCACCGATGATATGCGGCAGCAACCGCTCGGCTGCCGCCAGGCTGTAGGTATTGGTGCTGTCGGTATAGCCACCCAGCTGATTGAAAAAACGGTGCAACTGACTTTGGGCATGGTGAAAACGTCCGGCGCTCGACCAGCCATAAGATCCGGCATAGAACGCCTGATTGCCATGCGTCTGTTTCACCCTGGTGAGTTCATCAGCCACCAGCGCCAGCGCGGTTTCCCAGCTCACCTCGACAAAGGGTTCTTTACCGCGCCCCTGACGCGCATCGCGCCCATGTTGCAGATAACCGAGACGGACGGCGGGACGACGGATGCGGCTTGGGCCATCGACCGCGCCGACCAGTGACTGGCCAATGGCAGAGGGGTTACGGTCCCATTCGACCGGTGCTATGCCCGTCAGAGCGCCTTCAGTTGTGGTGACGCGATAGGTGCCCCAGTGCATTACGGCAAGGTTATGATGTGTTGTCATGTCGTGATGAGTTTGTGCAAGTGATATGAGTTTTTATGGGAAAATACTGTATCACAGTTACATTGAAAACACTGCCAGTCACAACGGTGTGATAAATCATTTGGTTAAAACTTTTTGATTAAATGTTCGACATCTTACTTTTTATGCGCTGCCAATATCAAACTGTCTCAACCGATATCTGTCTTCCTTTTATAATCAAACAGATTATACCTCCTGAAATAAGAAATATAACCCTGCATTTTAGCTTCTCTCAAAACCATCCCGCATGTTTATTAACTGATTAACTAACTCATCAATTCTTGTAGAAGGATTGTCACATCCTTCATCATTTGCTGATTTATTTATGCTCTTTGCATGGCGCAATGCGGTATCTATTTTACCCTGTAATCTTGAAAAAACATCACGGATACCTTTATTGTAGTCGGGCATGAATTTTTTTAATTCATCCAAAACTTGTTGACCCGAACTTTTAGTTGGTAAGTTTCTATATGCTTTTCTGGTATATGTAAAGTGAATCAATAGCCAGTATTCGAAACAAGGAACTGAATTTATTGAAAAAAACACACCTTTTGGTTTGATATCTTTGATATTTTGTAAAGCATCTTCATAATCGGCATGTGCATCTTTATCAAAAACACAGTAGATTTTATCATACGAATCAGAACGCTGCTCCTCCGCATCTGAGAGAGCCTTTGCATGTGCAACGACACTTTTAGGATTCGAGCCGCAGTCTCCCGTCACGCAAACATCAGTAGTACTTAATCGAAACGAAGTTCTCAAATCCTCAAAATAATTTGGTTCTGTTTTACCTCCTTCGCATACGATCAAGATTTTATCCATAGACTTTCTTACTCCTGAACCTTTCCTTTTAAGTTCATCATTTTTACGAGGCCGTCTTTTGTGAAAAAGATTGTCAGTTCCCATAAATTTCCTTAAGTTTCCCTACAATTGGTACGCCACCATATCTTCCATCCATATAAGCCATTTCGAGATTTTCCCTACCTTTTCTTGGGCTAAATTCCGTTAACGGATAGAGTCTTGTTGCACCATTTGTGCTTTTTTCCACAAACCAAATCTGATCCCTTCGAAAAATGTTCTGATTAAGAATAGATGTTTCATGCGTGGTAAAGATCAATTGAGCACCTGAAGTATTGATAGAGACATTATTGAAAGCCGACACGATAAACTCCACTAACTTAGGATGTAACTTGTCATTCATCTCATCAATAATCATGACATTCCCGGTCGTTAAAGTATGAAGAAGAGGACCGGAGAAGTTAAAGAGCTTTTTTGTACCATGAGACTCATCTTCGTAGTTGAAGGAAATCAAATCACCTTCAGAATTTTTATGGAGAGTTTTAATAATATAATCATCTTTATCCTGTCTTCCTCTGATCACAAGATCTTTCAATGCATCCGGAAGATCATCAGGCAAACTATTTGGATTGAATTTTTCTTTGGTGACAACAATATCATCAATACCTATATCAGCTGCTTTAAGAAATTTTAAGACTTGATCTTTTTTTCCTGCATAACATTGTTCGGCCGTATAATCTTCATTCCAGCCAGAAAGTTCCGTAAAACGAAGCTTTAAATAAAACCAATCATAGACATCTTTAAGCTGCTTGCTATTCAATTGTACCGCAGTAGATAAAAATAATGCATCCTCGCGAGTTGACTTCATCCATGTATTTTTTTCACCTGCCAATGAAGAACCAAGCTCCCAAATATGCTTCTTCTTTTCTTTATCCCATACACGTACAAACCATTTTTGGGGACGTCCCTTTGGATATGCATAAAGCCATTCATCATGGATGATATTTTCAAAAATAGAGAATCCATATTGATATCTTACGCCCGAAGCAATGAAATCCAGTTCAAATTCGGTAGGCTTATTAGAAAAAGCCTTGTCAAGCTTAAACTTTGGGATCGATGATTCTTGTACAATATTTTTTCCTGACGAACCCGAAACAATAACCTCAGCCATTGTCGTGATAGCCTGAATGACATTGGATTTTCCAGCAGCATTGGCACCGTAAATAGCGGCGCTTCTGACCAACTCAATTTTTTTTGGCTGATCAATAACGATCAGGTTGTCTCTAAGTTCGCTCCCCACATCAGCTGTCATGTGGAGTGTCTGCTTTTCTGCGATTGATCTGAAATTTTCTACAGAAAATTGAATAATCATTAAATCTCCTTGTCAGTGATACTGACTACTATCAGAAGGCCATCCAAGCCATGTTAAACTGGAAAAATTGACGATTTACGTCAAAAAAACCCATTAAAATTGCCTGGAAACTACTTTACACCACATTCCTGACCAACTCAGCCTTCATCTCAAAATTTTTTACAGCAGTAGTGGCCTAATTTTTTAGCATTCAGCCGCATAAATGCCTATGCAATAGGTTTTTGCTCACATCCATTAATTTTAATATCCTGAAATAGAACTCAAAAACCAAAGATATCGCGTCATCGCCTCCTGGCCATTCGTGCTAGCCTGACTCAATAGGATTAATCTTATTGAATAATATAAATAATTTTTCTCAGGGTGAATGATGACGCGGTACTTCTCCAGGCTGCAATACGCGGTCCGTTACGCTTTTAGATTTCTCGTGCTGTTCAGCCTTTCGGTAACGTCCGCTTATGCGTTATCGACAGGTTGTACGGCGCTGAATGCGCTGAGTGGTTCCACTTCCCTCTCGTGGACAAACAATGCCTGGCCTGCCTCCGACTTTGATGCCAGCGACATATTGGCCGTCACCGTGACTGACAACGGTGGTTCCTATGGCACAGGGGACATTGGGCAAATAAATAGTGACGGTATTGCGCTTTCCAACTACGACGAAGATGGTGGCTTTATTAATTACAATGCTGCCAACTCAACCAGTGCGACGTCGCATACTGTCACACTCAGCACTTCGGCGGGTGCTCTGGCGTCAGGAGGACTGCGCATTCGTTTAGACACATCCCACGGGCAACTCAGTGACCTGGTAGTGAGTTGTACCGGTACATCAGCGGCATCCAGCGTCGCAACCTTGAGCAGCCTCGCGCTGTCAGCAGGGACACTGTCACCCTCTTTTTCCGCGACTACCACCAGCTATAGCGTCTCGGTCGATAACAGCGTTGCATCTGTCACCCTCACCCCCGTCACCACCGACAGCAATGCGACGGTTAGTGTAAATGGTGCTGCCGTGACCTCCGGTTCTGCGTCGTCGGCGATTACGCTCACGGCAGGTGCCACCACCAGCATTGCGGTGGTTGTCACCGCCGAGGATGGCACCACCATCCAGTCGTACACGGTCAATGTTACGCGCGCTGAAGCTGCACCGGTAGCGGGTGACTCCAGCATCACGCTGGCCGCAAACAGTACCGCTAACGCCATCCCGTTGACCCTGAGTGGGGGTTCTGCAACCTCCGTCACCATTGTTACGGCAGCGACCCATGGCACCCTTTCCGTCACCGGTACATCTGTCAGTTATACCCCTAACGCCGGGTATTCTGGCAGCGATAGCTTTAGCTGGAACGCCAGCAATAGCGGGGGGACGTCGGCTAATGCCACCGTGACGATCACGGTGGCCGCGCCGGTTCTGACCATTCAGCCCGCCGCAGGTACGTTGCCGGGTGCCACCGTCGGTAGCAGCTGGTCACAAACATTAACCGCATCCGGCGGAAGCGCGCCCTACGTCTGGACGTCCTCCACCCTGCCCTCCGGCATAACGCTTAACAGTATCACCGGCGTGCTTACGGGTTTACCTCAGACCGCCGGAAGTTATCCTTTTTCTATCACCGTAACCGATGTTAATGGCGCGACCGGCAGCATCAGTTACACCCTGAACGTAGCGGAAGGGGCCCCGGTTGCCAGCGCGGTGACCGCTTCGGTTGATGCGGGCAGTGCGAATAACGTGGTAACACTGGCGATCGCCGGTTCAGTCACCAGCGTGGCTATTCTTCGCCAGGCTGTTCATGGTACGGCAATAGCGACCGGCACCGCGATAAGCTACACCCCGTTCCAGGGTTTTTCCGGTACAGATAGTTTTACCTACAGCGCCACCAATAGCTTCGGAACGTCTCAGGCCGCTACCGTCACACTTAACGTTGCAGCAGCGAATCTGGTTATGTCGCCGGTCAGCGGTGCGCTGCCATCCGCGACTGCGGACAAACCCTGGTCACAGACTTTTAGCGTCAGTGGAGGTACCGCACCTTACCATTGGCAGGTCACGGGCACATTGCCGCAGGGGTTGTCATTTACCAATGGTACGCTTCAGGGCACCCCGGAGATTTCCAGCTCCGCGTCATTCACCCTGACAGCCACCGATGCCAATGGCAACAGCGTCCAGGCCGCTTATACGTTGATGGTTAATTCTGCAACACCGGTTGCGGTTGACCACAGTGCATCGTTGTATGCCGGTCAGTCTGTAAAGATCAACCTGACAGAGGGCGCAAGCGGCGGTCCCTTCACCGCTGCACGCTTACTCAATCAGCCGGACAGCAGTCTGGGTTCCGCCTCTTTGACATCAAGCGGGTCATCATATCAGTTGTTGTTTACGGCAGCGGCGCAGGCCAGTGGCACCGTGGCACTGCGTTACGTGCTGGTCAGCACCTCCGGGACCACCGAACCCGCGCAGGTAACACTGACCATTGCTGCTCGCCCCGACCCCTCGCAAGATGCGGATGTGATTGGCATGATCAGCGCCCAGGTTCAGGCGGCACAGAACTTTGCTCGTGCACAGATTCGCAATTTTAACGACCGGCTGGAGCAGCTCCACAGCGGGGCCGCCCTCCCCTCTCGCGTTGAGGGTATCCATTTTAATTTGCCAACGTCGCGTCAGGAGCGCGATAACGACAAAAATCTGTGGAATTCGGCCTGGCAGCAGCAAAATAAATATCAGCAGGATCGCCCTCAACCTGTGCAACCCTCACCTTTCTCCCGGTCAGATGCTGGCGACCGTCTCTCCTGGTGGACAGGCGGCTACATCGATTTTGGCAGCGATAAGGACGAGAGCGTACGATTCAGCCATACACTGGTTGGCATCACCACCGGGATTGATTATCGCTTCACCCCAGCATTTACCGCCGGTATGGGGATGGGTTTTGGTCGGGATGTGAGTGATATCGGCGATTCCGGGTCTCGAAATAATGGCCGCTCCCTCAGCTCCGCGCTCTATGGTAGCTGGCATCCTGACGCATTCTTTATTGATGCATTGCTGGGTTACAGCCGACTCGATTTCGACAGCAAACGCTATGTTAGTGAAACGGATACCTTTGCCCGTGGTAACCGTGCTGGTCGTCAGGCATTTGGCTCTCTGACCTCCGGTTATGAGTTCCGTACGGCGGAGAGTCTTATTTCCCCTTATGCGCGCGTGCAATATTATCGCACCTGGCTTGATGGCTATGCAGAATCGGATGCTGGTGCATTTAACCTTGCCTTTGCACCGCAAACCTCTTCTCAGGTTATGTCCAGCGCGGGTCTCCGAGGTCAACACGGTGTTCCTGCCAGCTGGGGCTACCTGAAGTTACAGGGTCGTCTTGAATATTCACAACAACTGAACGACGACGGTAGTGCACGTGTGGGTTATGCCGATGTGGGTGACGATACCTGGGGTATGCCGCTGTATGCCCAGAGTAGAAAAATGCTCTCGTTTGGTTTCGGAATTGACTTCCTGTTGCCTCATCACATTACGCCGGGCATCGCTTATCAGGGAACACTTGGACTGGACCAGCAACAAACCCGATCTCAGATGATAATGGTGCGGGTAAATATTGGCTTCTGATAGACCTGGACCGCACTGGTGTTAACCGGTGCGGTTATCCTCACGACCTCTTCTCTACGTCTAATGCGACGCCAATGCAATCTGGCACGACATCGCAGACAACCATTAAGATAATATCTTGTTAAATAATTATCATGTTAAGATATTATCTTAATGAATATCGGCTTGTGCGATAAACTTACTATCTTCATATCTTAACAAGTTATTCTATTATCATCATAACAGCGATTGTGCTTTAGCCGTCCCGTCGTCAGTTCACTCTCCCTTTCTGATGTTCGCTCATTTTCGCGTTTCTCAATCCGATCACCTGAACCACAGGGATCACGGAGAAACAGTGGGCAAGACAGTGAGAATTATGCTGATAACTTAACAAGATAACATCTTAATCCCTTAATACATTTGCAGCTTCCTACCTTGATATCATAGCATCATGATATTTTATTAAGTTGTTATGATAATTTATTGATAAGAAGTCAAAACCGTTACCCCTCTGCTTAGCGACCCTCAACGGTGTTGCTGAACTCACCACCAAAATTGCCATCATGAAGCTTCAGCAGAATGGATTGTGCAACTACGGAGAGGGGAAGTACGATACCAACCAAGAAGTTAAGAAGTTAAGAAGTTAAGAAGTTAAGAAGTTAAGAAGTTAAGAAGTTAAGAAGTTAAGAAGTTAAGAAGTTAAGATAACAACTTATGGGGTTAGTACAACATAATTCGCACGCATGAGGCATCACCAGAACATAGCATGATGTTATCTTAACAAGATAGCAAGATAACATTGAAAGGACATCCCTGCTATCTCCTGGCCCCTGCTCAGCACCTTCATAAAGGTGACGACTCAAGAAACATTATTCTCAGACTCAAAACTTAGTATTGCTCGATAGTATAAAATAGTAAGTTATTAAGATAACAAAGGTTTGCCTGGCACAACATCTTAATAGGTTAATAAAATATTAACTTATAAATATCATAATGTTACTCAGTCATGCTTTGGTTCGAAGGTCGATATTAACAAGATAATATCTTGCCTTGTTGTTATTCAGCTATCTTGTTAAGATAACCAGATAAGGTCAATTCTGTATTAACGACATCTATGGAGGTCAACAATGATTATTGTTTTAGGTAGCCAGAAGGGTGGGGTGGGCAAAAGCACACTGGCCGTTTCCATTGCCGCTGGCTTGCTCTCTCGTGGCTACCGGGTGTTGATTGTAGATGCCGATGACCAAAAATCAGTGTTGACGTGGTACAACAATCGCCCGGAATCACTGCCGCATATCCCGGTCACCGGTGCTTCCGGTAATATCAAAGCAATGCTCAAAGAGCATGCAAAATCCTATGATTACATAATTGCGGACTGCGCCGGACGCGATAGTGCTGAGATGCGCAGTGGCTTGATGGCTGCTGATGTCTTCATCTCTCCACTGCGTCCCTCGCAGATGGACCTCGATGTTGTGCCGCATACTTGTTCCGTGTTTACCGCCGCGAAAGATTTCAATGAGGAAGTAAAAGGTTATCTGGTACTTAACATGACACCCACGAACATGTTCGTGAATGAAGGTAATGAAGCGGCACAAGTCCTGGAAGATTTTCCACAAATGAAACTGGCGGTAACCCGCATTTGTGATCGTAAAGCACATCGTGATGCCTGGGCTGAATCCATGACTATCTACGAGACAGAAAACAGCAAAGCGAAAGATGAAGTCGAGAGACTGATCCAGGAGGTCATCCTATGAGAAACCGATCCGGCGTGACAACAGAAAAAGAAAACAACTTTATCAATGGCGGTACAGCAGCATTATCAACAGCTGTTCCTCCAGAGACGAAAACAACCGAAGCTGAGCCAGTGAAGAAGGCTAAAGCAAAACCGGTCAGCATCTCCTTCACTGATGAAAATCTGAGCGAGATCGATAATCGCATACGTAATGAAATTCTTGCTGGTGGTACGCGGGTAAATCGTTCAGACATCGTTCGAGCGGCGATTCTCGGTCTGGAACGTTTTTCTGACGAAGAGATCTCATTGCTGATTAGCAAAGCAAGATTGCAGTAATTTGTTATTAACATGCTTAGTTATTATCTTAATAAGATAATAACTAAGTTGTGACGTTGTAACTCCCTTTGATCCTTATTCCTCCGCGCTAAATTCTGACCAAACAACCTGATCAATTTTTCAAACACGACGTGACGACGCTACAGAGCGACGTATGGATTTATCAGGAGCAAGAGAGGGGAAACCTGCATTGAATATCCTGCATGCCATACAGAGGGTTACAGAGGCTTTCCTCGCTGGCATAAAAGCCAATTGAAGCAGAAAAAATGTCATTGAACTGCGTGACGTCATTTTTCGCTATCAGGTGATGGTATTTCAATGCTGATCCACACAGACAGGTGCATTTGATCTTCCTGCAAGACGGTTTTGACTGCGATTTTCTGGTATTAACGGCAAGATTACTCAAAGCAGTCAGCAAGATATCCACTTATCCACTGCTCAGATCCCAATAATTTAGATCCAATTTAGATCCCATATAGATCCTATATAGATCCCTGATCGCGGCAGCCCGCACCAGTTCTGGTCTGAAAGGGGTATTGCATAAGCTATAGAAAGTAAATTATAAACTATAGGCAGATTGCAATAAGCTATAGATTGCTAAATCTAAGCTGTAGTTAGAAAACGACATAAGCTATAGTGAGTCAAACGCACTGAACACGGACATTGCTGTGGATAGTTTTTCCTTCTTATCTTCATGCAATTAGGCTCACATTACGTGAGTTGTTGTTCGGTCATTCACAAATCCAGATGTCTCGATCCTTTCATCGATCATCAACGAAACCGTGAGAAAGCCTGTGGACAGCGAAAATCTTGACCTCAAAAAACTGTTTGAAGAAACGGACAAAAATACAGGTGAGGTGATCACGCTAACGCCGAACGCGAATAATACCGTTCAACCGGTTGCGTTGATGAGGCTCGGCGTATTTGTTCCTACTCTTAAGTCACTGAAAAATAGTAAAAACAAAACCTTCTCGACGACAGATGCGACGGAAGAATTAACCCGACTGTCTCTGGCCAAGGCCGAGGGATTTGATAAAGTGGAGATCGTCGGACCACGGCTTGATATGGATAATGATTTTAAGACCTGGGTCGGTATCATTCATTCCTTCGCCAAGCATAAAGTCATTGGAGACAAGGTACAGCTTCCTTTCGTCGAATTTGCCAAACTGTGCGGGATCCCCTCCAGTCGTTCCTCCAAGAAGCTCAGAGAGCGTATTAGCCCGTCTTTAAAGCGTATCGCAGCGACAACGATCTCCTTCACCAGCAATATGGGTGAAGATGGTAAGGAATACATCACGCATTTGGTGCAGTCAGCCTATTACGATACCAAAAAGGATATCGTGATTTTGCAGGCGGATCCTAAGCTGTTTGAGCTGTATGAGTTTGATCGTAAGGTACTTTTACAGCTTAAAGCGATCAATGTCCTGAAACGCCGGGAATCAGCTCAGGCGCTGTATACCTATATCGAAAGCCTGCCGAGGAATCCGGCCCCCATCTCCCTGGCGCGCTTGCGTGACAGGTTGAATCTTAAGTCACCCGTATTTTCGCAAAACCAGACGGTACGACGGGCTATGGAGCAACTTAAGGAGATTGGTTATCTCGATTACTCCGAGGTCCAGCGGGGGCGCAGCATCTATTTTCATGTGCATTATCGCCGGCCAAAGCTGAAAGCGCCGAAGAACGAGAGTGCTGAAAACCCACAACCACCGGTACCGGTCACGTCAGCTGAACCCGTTGACGCTGAGCTTCAGGAAAAACTTCAGCTTTTGAATAAGTTAGGCATTTCGATGGCCGATCTGGAAAAACTGTTCAAAGGCAAATAAAGAAATAAGCTGTAGTGAGTAACCTACTGACTACAGCTTATGTTTACTCCCGCATTACTCACTACAACTTATCTTATCCGGTTAATATCCTGATTTATCATTTTTTTATCATCATCTTCTCACGATTAATGCGAAGGTGTTTACTCTCTATAGCTTATCTTTCTGCTCACTATAGCTTATGCCATATGCTGTAGTGAGTAGTGGTGCTCCCTATAGCTTATAAAAGAGTGAGTGGTATGACCTTTGGCACTCACTATAGCTTATGTAAATGCTTTTCCCGGGCTGGATTTGCTGATTACAGCGTATTTTAACCATGACAGGGCAGGTAAGTTACTCCCTATAGCTTATATATAGTATGAAAGGAGTAACCTACTTGCTATAGCTTATATTGCGATACCGCCCTGGTAACCACTAACATTTAAACTATTGAATTATATGATGTTAGTAATCACTAACTCAAAGGGTTTCAGGCAAATTACAAACGAGATACTCATTACAGTTTATGGTTACTCACTCTAGTTTATGCTGTATCGCAGCATAATATGTGCTCCCTATAGCTTATGTATAAACTATAGGGAGCAAACGAGAACGCAGCGGAAAGGGTGAGATCAAAGCACTATGGCAACCTAAGGAGAGCGACTGTATCTGAAGGGAAAACCGGGTGTTAAACCGATTTGTGACGATGTCACAAAATAAATATATATAAATAACAATAAATTACAATGTTTTGTAGTGAGCGAGAGTCCTGGGCCGGGCTGAATGGACGTCATTGCATCTGTAAATCACACCTTGGGGGTTGTGATGCCATCACTCCCCGAAGATAAGCTGTAGTGAGTGCCGTACCGCGCAACATAGTCTGTGGCGTGTTGCTGGTTGCCACCAGTCGGGATGCGGGAGCATTACATAGTTATAGGGTTGTCCCAGCCGTGCGGAGATATCCAGCGCGGATTTTCTTTTCATCGGACATGTTTAACGTAATCGTCAGCGTTTTCATCTCCCTTCAGGAAAAACATCATGGTAATCCCCAACGCGGAAAACTATCGCTTTAGCATGCCGGGATCGCGTCTTCACAAGTCGGGAATGCAGCATACGCAACTACAACATCAAATCCGCTAGCTGGCAGGGTAAACCCGCAAGCGTAAAACATCCGCTAATCCGCTGCCTGGCTGATGCGCTGGCTTAACCCCGATCCCGCCGGAGTGATTGATGGAATGAACCTCTTCGCGATGGGGGGCAACAATCCAGGGACGCTATAGTCAGTTTCGGCGAAATTTCACGGTGTGCGCTATGCTTGCTGCGAGAGAATGAGTCAAATTACCCGAAGGCAAAGATGAATCTACATCCACAAGGAAAAACCGCGCGTCTGGCGCTGGCGTGTCTTAGTTTTTGCCTTTTCCTGGTGGTTTCGGTTTTTTTCATTTATATGCAGACGAGTGAATGGCTCAGAAATCAGCAAACCACCAGCATGACGCTGGCTGACCGGCAACTTAACGCGATCTTGAACAATGTTTCTCAGGCAACCAATGCACTCTCCGGTTTGATGGGCGCACCCTGTACGCCAGAAACAATCCAGCGGCTGCGTAAACAGCTCGCCATCACGCCGAACATTGGCAATATTGAATTGACGGCGGATGGCGAGGTTTACTGTTCCACATTACAAGGAGAGGTCAGCAACCGGCAGGAACTGCGTGAAGACGCCGTGCTGTATCTCACTTCAGCCATCAAGGCGTTGCCCGGCCATCCGTTCGTGATATTTCATCGGCAGCAGGGCAAGTTTGGTCTCTATACCAGTACCGACGGCTATTACCTGAAAAACATTCTTGAGTCTGCCTCAACGTTATTGCCGGTGGTGTTAATCACAGAAAGCGGCTGGATGGGTAAAAATGGGACGATCTACCCTAATCAGTATCTCGGCCCGCATAACCTGCAATTAAACTCCGCGCGTTATCATTATCAGTTATTGAGTCATATCGACCAGCAGGCGGTGATGGCCACCAGCATCAAGAACAATCGCCTGCTGATGTTGTTGCTATTGTTGTTAGCGGCAGTGGCTGCCTATGCATGTTACCGCTGGTCGGCCATCCAGCGTAACCCGGAGCAACAACTGGCCAACGCCATCCGCCAGGGTGAGATTCAGGCCTGGATCCAGCCGATTGTGCACGCTGGCAACCGGCAAGTGGTGGGGGGGGAAGTGCTGGTGCGCTGGATCAATAAAGAAGGTATTATTCCGCCGGATCAGTTTATCCCGCTGGCGGAGCAATCCGGGCTGATTATCCCACTCACCAAAACGCTGATCGCTCAGGTGGCAGACCACTTCCTGCAAACGTTCCGTCCCGCTACTCCTTGCTATATCAGCTTCAATGTCAGCGCCCTGCATTTGCAGTCACCGGATTTCTATGCCGATATAAAAACGCTGTTAAGTCGTCTCAACCCCAATATGAAACTGGCGTTGGAGATTACCGAGCGAGAAATTTTGGTGGCCAATCAACAGGTGAATGACAATATTCGCCGGTTACAGCAGGAGGGGGTGTTGTTTGCGTTGGATGATTTTGGCACCGGCTATTCAACGCTGGAAATCTTGCATCATGTGAATATTGATCTGATAAAAATCGATAAGTTGTTCGTTTCCGGTATTGGCAGCAATCCGGTATGTCAGGACATCATTGGCAACATCCTCGACCTCGCAAAAAGGATTGATGCCAGAGTGATTGCAGAGGGTGTCGAAACCGAACAACAGGCCAGCTTCCTGCAACAACAGGGCGATCTGTCGTTGCAGGGATATCTGTTTTCGAAACCGTTGCCGCTTGCCGCTTTTAAGGACTATCTGCTGGCGAGAAAAGTTTAATGCTGTGATGTTGCCCAGCTCATATAGGCATATACCGCCTTGCGACCATGTTCTGTCACTCGCGCCCTGGTACAGTTTTCCCGCCAGCCGTCGTAATAACGTGCACCATATATGATCATCTTCTCATGAAATTGCTTGCTGCTTAATTCAGCATAATTTCGCCCGGTTTCTCTGTTGAGTATGTGATAACCGAAATAGATGTTTGTCATACTTTCAACCTCATCATGGGATGACAGGATCTCTGACCAGCCCGGTTCTTGCCAGCCGAAGCCGGACATATCAAGGTTTTTGAGGTTTAGCCAATTGTATTGTCGGTTCCATGCAATACTCGACCAGATTAATTTGCCTTCATGGTTCCTTTTGGCGGCAGGGGTACAGCCTGATGCGATCGTGCTCTTCGGTCTGGCGGGTTTGGGTGAATGAGCGGGTTGGGTAAGTTGGTTAAATTGTTGCTCAGAAAGGCGATAGATTTCTGGCGTTCTCAACCACTGCGCCTTGAGTTCCGGTGTTTGCGCAATCGGTGCGACCTTTTTGGTATAAATATTTCCCAGCTCGCTTAAAGCGGTGCAGTCCGTGCTGGTATAGCCAGCCGCAGCGCGTTTGAACTCTTCAATGAATGGCTGGATATTTCCCACGCCGTACTTTTTATTCAGTTTTTCGCCTACCACCCTGAATGCCGCTTCATACTTGTTCCCGGCGGCAGCAGACGCCCCTTGCCGGGGATGTTTGGCATGGCTGGCGTAGATAATCAGCCAGTCTGGCATGTTTTTTTTAATTGAGGCCATCACCTTATCAGTATCCATTCCGGGAGCAACATCGGAGGGGAGGAGCTTGCAGTGTTCATCGGCGCAGGTTCCCTGCTTATCAACCAGGGTGACGGGATTATTTCTCACCATCGCATACAAATTCAGCCCATCGACAGTGCCTGCCGGGTCTGCATTCAGCCAGCGCCGCAGCCAGGGAGCGTAGTAACGGCAGCCGTAATATAATAACCCGCTGATATCCCGTTCTTTACCGCTATAGCGCAGGGTTTTATAACGGGCTGGCGAGGAGGTATGGCTGGCCCAGTATGCCGTGCCGCCAAAGGGATAAAAGATCTCACGGCTGAGGAGCGCACCCTGATCATCGAGTTCGATCAACGCGCTGTCGGCATGGTTGGTGACGCTGAAGCGCAATTGCGGGTTAACGATGGCAGCGGGCTTCCCCTGTTGCCAATGCAAAATACGCACGCCTTGAAGCGTAATCACCTGCAGATCCTCTGTCTGCCGGTTGCCGTGGTGGGTGATGCGCCGCTCCAACCCCGTAAAATAATGTACCTGAAGGGTCTCAGCGGCCAGTTGGCTGTTCTTCAACACGCGCAAAGCCGGGGTGGCGTAGCAATAGTGTTCTCTGGAGCGATAATGACGACGGCTCATAATGCCTCCGGGGTTAAGGGGCTATTACCCTAAAAGAACCCCGGTCTGGCAAATAGTGGGTCGTTTTACAATGCGCGATATTTTAACATCTGACGCTCAATCAGGTTGACGCCATAATCAAGCAACAACGCAAAGGTGGTCAGTAGCAGGGTGCCGGCAATGATGGTATTGATGTCGAAGTTACCTTCGGCCTGCAATATCAGATAGCCTAACCCCTGAGATGAACCGAGATATTCCCCCACCACGGCACCAACGAATGCCAGACCAACCGCAATGCGCAAACCCGAGAATACCCAGCACAGCGCTGAGGGGAAATAGACTGACCACAACAGTTGACGGCGGTCAGCACCTAAAATTCGTGCATTGGCTAATAATACAGGGTTCACATTACGCACACCCTGGGTGACATTAAAGAACACCACAAAAAACACCAGGCTGATGGCGAAGGCGACTTTTGACCAGATCCCAAGGCCAAACCACATGGCAAAAATGGGGGCGAGGATAATCCTCGGCAAAGCATTTAACGCCTTGATATAAGGCGACATGATAGCGGTTACCAGCGGGCTGATGCCCAACAATAGCCCCACGGCGAGACCGAGCATGGTGCCGAATACAAATGCCAGCAGGGTTTCCGTTAAGGTGATAATCAGGTGCGGATAAATCTGTGCCGGAAAATGCAGCGTCATCTCGGTGCCAGACGCCAGCGATACCACCAGACTCCCTTCGCCCTCACTAAACCATTGCCACAGTACCTGCACAACCTGGCGTGGACTGCCAAAGAAAAAGGCCAGCTGAGGATCCCGTGAAATCAGCTCCCATAACAGCACCGCCACGACGGATACCGCGACTTTGCCCATCCAAATGATACTTGCATTAGCGGTTTGCTTGTTCATTGTGTGCCAGTTCTTTGCTTATAACTGTTCAAAACCTCGCTACCCAGTACTTCCCAGACCTGTTGATAAAGTCGGTTATAAGCGGGTAACGTGCGGATTTGCGCCATGTGGCGCGGACGCGCCAGCTTGACAGGGAACTCGCGGATCGGGTGCGATTCGGGTCCAGCCGATAGCACAATCACCCGATCGGCAAGGGTGATGGCTTCATCCAGATCGTGCGTGACAAACAATACGGCGCTGCCGCTTGTTTCCCAGAGCGTCAGCAGCTCCTGTTCCATTAACTGCCGGGTCTGGATATCGAGGGCAGAGAAGGGTTCATCCATCAGGATGATCTGCGGATTGCAGATCAGCGTCTGTGCCAGCGCCACGCGTTTTCGCATGCCCCCGGAAAGTCGGGCAGGATAGGCATTCGCCACCTGGTTCAAGCCGGTGCGTGCCAGCCAGTCACGGCCCTGTTGGTTGGCTTCGGAACCGACTATGCCGCGATAACTCAGGCCCAGAACCACGTTCTCCAGCACGGTCAGCCACGGCATCAATACTTCATCCTGAAACATATAACCAATACGTGGGTCCAGGCCGTGCAGAGGGGCATCGAATAACGTGATATGCCCATAGGTGGGGGCCAGCAATCCGGCGCAGAGATTCAACAGGGTAGATTTTCCGCAACCTGTCGGGCCGACAATGGCGACAAATTCACCCGGTCGTACGCTCAGGCTGACATTGGCCAGGATGTGCGTTTCCGCTTCCCTGGCATGGGGCTGACAGGAATAAGACACCTCGTGTAATTGCAGGACTGGGTTATCGCTACTTGTCATCGCGCGTGACCTCCATAACATACTGATTCGTCCATGTACGACTCAGATCGATATTTTCAGGCTGGATGCTGGTATCAAAAGCACTCAGGGCGCGCAGGGCGGTGGCGGATAACTGCGGTGAAAACGCGCCATCGCGTGAGTAACCAGGTTGTAGATGACGGAAAGCCTGTTGATAAAGTGACGGATCACCGGTCAGATAATTTCCCGGCACCACTCCGGCCACGTCTTCTGGTGTGGCCTGTGCTAACCAGCGTAGCGATTGCAGCATGGCCTGGGTCAGGGCGCGCAGGGTGGCGGGATGATCTTTCAGGAACGATTCCTTTGCGTATAACGCGCCAGCGGCCAAAGTGTCGCCAAACAATGCCTGCGTACCTGCCGGAGTACGCGTATCGGCAAGGATGTGGATGTCATGGCTTTTTTCCAGCTGAGAAATGACCGGTTCGGTGTGGGCGATGGCATCGATTTTACCGGAACGCAGTGCTTCAACCGCACCGGAACCCGTGCCGACGGCAATCCACGTCACCTCCTGCGCCTTGATGCCTTGTGTTGTCAGCCAGTAACTGGCAACCATCTGGGTTGACGAACCCGGTGCGCTGATGCCGATTTTTTTCCCCTTGAGATCCGTCGCCTGTTGGTACGTTGGCAGGTTTTTGCGTGATGTGGCGATAACAATCTGCGGCGTCTGACTGGTCAGAATAAAGGCAGTGATAAATTGCTGTTTACTTTGCATTTTAATGGTGTGCTCATACGCGCCGCTGACCACATCAGCACTCCCACCAATCAATGCCTGCAACGCTTTCGCGCCGCCAGCGAAATCAACAATGCGTACCTCCAGTCCGGCCTGTCTGAAGTATCCGCGCTGCTCAGCAATGGTGAGCGGAAGATGATAAAGCACGCTTTTCCCACCCACGGCAAGGGTAATCGACGGATGCTCCAACGGGGCTGTTTGCGCCAGGGCGCAAAAGCCGGGAAGCAACAGCGTGCTGCAAAGCCATTTCATCATCATTGTCATCGGGTTACCTGCCGCGTTAATCGAGTGAGGAACGACTCGCAATAAACGTCCATTTTTATCCTTAGCGCAGACAAACCACCAGCTATCGCTGTCCATAAATCAGGCTGAAAGAAAATATGAAGAGGAAGGTAACTGCGCGTAAGATAAGGAAAATAGCAGTTGAATCAAAGCGTCATGGCAGGATGTGTTAACAGGGGGACTTCCCGTCCCCAGGGTAAAAAATCAGGTTGCGCAACTGAGTTTTTATGTTTCTATCAGAGATGAGCGGACAGTAACGTCCCTGCCCGGTTTTTATCTTGGTGGTTTTATTTGGTTTTTATCAACTTTTGTTCCGTCTGAGGTTGGCCGTTAGGGCAACCCACCAACCAATCCGGGCGCGGGATGCCTTGGGTATCATTGGCATCCTCGGTCACCTGATACCAGGGATGCCAGGTAATCCGTGTCCAGTACCAACGGCCATCCAACGTATCGGTCGGGCGTCCCGCCGCGTCATACCACAAGCAACTGTACCAGCTTTGCTCACGCATGCTGCTATCGCTGGCGTAACGCCAGCCGGCGATAAAATAGGGTTGAAACTGACGTACGGGCTGCCCCTTGTTGTTATATTCAACACGCTCGCTGACGCGCCAACGGTCGTCGGTATGGGCGGTGGCACGTTCGTCCTGGCGCACGTGATTGAGTTCGTTTCGTGTCAGCGCTTCACCCGGTTCGACCCGTTGTTTATTTTGCAACACGCGGCCGAAACCATCGGAGAAGGTGATGTTGATGCGCATCTGGCGATCGGCATCGTCAGGGTAGCGATCTGCGCTAATGGCGGCACTGTAGATGGGTTCGCCATTTAGCATCAGGTTGTCCGGGGCATAAAAGAACACCGACTCCCGATCGCCGACGGCAGCGGCCGGATCCTGCAACGCTGCGATAAAATCATTGGCTGGCAATGGCCGCTGCGCCAGTGTGGCAAAACCGACCCGCTTGCCTTCTTCCTCGCCATACAGGCTGGTGGCACGCACGCGTCCCAGCGCATCAAACTGTGCTTCATGATGGCTGCCCTGAGGATCGGTCATCTTCACCGGGGCCATCAGTCGGTAATCATAATCAGCCTGAGTGATGAGTCCGATCGGATCGCGCGAGTTCACCACCTGTAAGCTGTAGTCATCCCAGGTGAGGGTCGTTGGCGGTAACCAGTCACTGGCCCGTTGTGAGGTCAGACGATAAAACTGGGCAAAGGGGGCATATTCACTGACCGGCCCGCTGATCAGCCAGCGTGGGGTTGCGTCTGTGCCGCGTACGTAATGTGCGGCGAGCAGCACGTTATCCAGCGTCTCGTCCTCCAGCCAGCCTTGCCAGGCGCTTAACGCCTCATCATCCAGTTCGCCCTGTTCGCTGGTCAACAGCAAACCGGCGGCCAGCGGTCGGGACTGCGAGTCAGTTTGCCAATGTAGCTGTTGCCAGGTCATCAGCGTCGGCGGAAAGCGCTGGTCCTGTAACCAGCTGTCAGGATGCTTGAAGAATTCATAACTTACACCCTGATGTGCTCCACGTTCGGTGACGGGTACGCTCAGTGCGGCCGTCTGGTTCTGCGCAGTTAAACCGAGTCGCCAGTAGCCTTCATCGAGGCGCGCCAGCCAGCTTTGCTGCGAGGTCTGGAGCTGCCAATGGTTTTGCTGATCATCAAAACTCTCCTGCCACCAGCGTGCCTGTGGCGTATCGGCCGCATAGGGACAGAGTGGCTGACGACGCGGGTAATGCACATTGACTTGCTGGAGTGGCTGGCCCCAGCGATCCCATTTCAACAACACCTCATGAGTCGCCTGCGGGTCATCGGCAATGCCGTCATAGGTCCATTGACGTGTCTCCAGATTGGCCGGTTGAATCTGTGCGTAGTCCTGCTCTCCGGCAGTTTGCCAGACGCGCAGCAGGTAACGGTTTTCACTGATGGTGTAGGGAATCGGCGCATCCTGGGCGAAGATTTCCTGGCGCAGCAACATGCCTTTCAACGCACGGTTAAGCGAGCGGCGAGTATTATGATCAACTGAAACTAACTCCCCATCACCCTCATCACCACGCTCGAGTTCGAGGGTGTTCCCAAGCGGCATGATAGCGGTATCCTGCCAGAACCGCTGACGATTGGGCACATCGGGGTCGCCGGTGTGATACCAGCTGCGGCTCATCAATGGGGCGGAGAAACCGGCCTGGCGGGTCAGGGGACCGGCGCTTTCGGCGTCATACTGCGTCACCTGTGCAAAGCCGTTAAATTCCCGTTCATAACCGTCATACCAACCTTCTCGGTATTCAAAGGTTTGTGTCAGCGTGTTTTGGCTGATCAGATCATGGGTTTGCACCTTTTTCAGTACGTGAACCGGGAAAGGTAAACGGCAGCGAACGCCGGGTGTGGCCGCTTTCTCATCCAACCATTCCTGCGCAGAACTGCGATATTCCCAGCGGGTTTCACATCCGGCGGGATCGTTCACTTGCTCCAGTAGCCACGGTTTTTTGTGACTGAAATCCAACTGATAATGACGTGGTTGCGGGTGCGGCTGGCTCAAAATCAGGCAGGCGTAACCGTTGCCATTCAAATCGGCAAAGTCGAGACGACTCAGGTTATCAATGCGTTCGCCCTGCGGTAACGGTACCAGCAGCGGTGAAGCCGCAAAGCCATTGCCGGATTGATTCAGGAACACCAGCAGGCTGTCGGTGGTGGCAACGATCAGGTCAGCAGCACCATTACCATCCAGATCGGCGAGGCTGACCTGGTCAGGATTGAAGGTATCAATGTCGAAAGGGAGTTCAGCCAGCAGAAGAGGCTGACCAAAGCGGCCATGGCCCAGATTTGGCCAACAATGCACCGCATTATGACGTACCCGCACCAGATGGGGTTGCCCGCTACCCAACACATCGCTGAAAGCCACCAGCTCCTGACGTGAAGCATTAAAGATCGGCAGGCTGCCATCATGTGCAACATCTTGCGGTGTGTTAAAGGTTTCGAGTTGATTGCTGTACAGACGTACGCTGCGTGGGCCAATCAGGCTGATGTCGTTCAGATAGCCACCCAGCGCCGCCAACTGGGCATCTGGATGTAAAAACTCGATCGGGAAGGCTTTCCAGGGAATAAACGTTGACCATTCGCCTTCACCATCGGCGGTAAAAAACCCCGCCATATCAGGCAATGGCACCACCCAGTCGGGAAAACCATCGCCGGTCATATCGGTCAGTAATGGGCGCGCACGCTGATGCAAACCCACAGGCTGTAACGGCAGAGCCTGCTCCGGGCCATAATCGACGCCGTCTGCCTGGGTGGTTTCATCACGTATCGGTGCGCGATAACGCCAGCCGTCCGTCGACTGATACAGGATCCCCGGTAACCCTTCACCCCACAGATCCACCCATTGATAATGGTTGCCTTCACACAGCGCAGTCAGCCGCAACAGCGATTGCCAGGCCAGCTCAGTGGCGTTGGGGTTAAAGCGTGAATAATGGTAGTTGATGGCAGGTAGGCTCTCAGTTTCGCCCGCGACCCGATGACCCAGCATATCGACTTGCTTGAGCAGCGTCAGGGTCGGCGTTTCTTCATGGTGTAGACGCAGGCGTGCGACCGGTTGCGGCAGCGTACCGAGTTCCGCAAAGCGGTGGTACATGATGACCTGGCGGCATAAACGTAAGGTACGTATTTCAAATCCGTAGTGATAGCAGCTATGGGGATCGGCGCGGCGCGGCCAGGATTGCACGGGGCTGTTCCACACCGGCAGCGTGTCGGCAGCAAAAGGATATTCACCATAATCCAGCCAAAGTTCAAACATCCAGTTATCAGGTAGCGTGTTGCTCAGCAGGAAGGGAAGTGCGTGCGCTTGTGGGTTGCCATAGCAGACACGGTGCAGATAACGTTGCGCGCGATGATCGCGCTGGCGATCGGCGTCTGTCAGGTTGGCATCGTCTTCGGCCCGATAGTGATAATAAATGTGCTCGCCATTTGGCGCGACCGTCTCTTCCAGTAACCAACGTGCAATATGCTGCGGTTGTTGCGCATCGGCCACCCGCGCTTCGGCGCTAAAACCGTATACCGCCAGCATGCCGTCAGGGGAGCGCACTAACCAGAAAGGAGGGTGATCACCGGTTGTCGACGTCCAGCGTTGATATAAGGTCGGGGTATCAAAGATGCGCGGCATAAAGGTTTCAACTGTCCAGGGTGAGGACAGGGTTTCTCCGGCCAGCTGGCTGATTTGCTCGATCTGCGGCTTGCCGTTGCTGTCGCAGCAGGCGACCAGCACGTCCCCGTTGGGGGCAACCAACTGATCGCCGCCTTGATACTTCGGCACGCCGAAGTGGGTGCGTAATGAGATGGACGGCATCGCCAGATCCCAACCGAGACCGAAGGGGCTTTGTCCCTGCTGATTGGCGTAGCTGATAGCCAGAGCAGGATCGTGCCCACGGCCAGGGGTGATGGGAAGCGGAATGGTCAGACCGTTTTGACCGGTAACGCCAGTAGTTTCAATGCTCTGGCGGATGCCGGTCAAAGCGCCACCGCCTTTTGGCAGGCTGATGGCGGGTAGTGTGACATCCGTACTGGATTGCTTTGTATTCATAGTGATCATCCTTAGCTGAACCTTTATGCAGGGTTAGCGCCTCTGTTGATAACGTGCGCGGCGGCAACAGGCTAGGGGCAGGATGATCCGGTTAATAGCAGGAAAACAGCGACGGACAGTGTGGCGTTACTCAGGGTTTTCCTGTGGTAATGCGCCAGGTTTGAGGTTGAGATAGCGATAGTAGGTGCTACGGGCGATGCCCAAACGCCGGGCGCACTGGCTGGAGTTAAGTTTTTTTTGTGCGTACATTCCTTTCGCCTGCTCTTTCAATTGCAATGCTTTGTCTGATAAACCCCGTGGGCGACCTGCTGGCGCATGTTTCGCGCGCGGGTTATGTCCGGTGAGTGCGGCGATAAGCGACGTCGCTTCTGGCCACTGAATACTATTGAAGACACCATCAAGGGTAATGATCTGATTCCCTTTCAGCAGCCACTTACGCAGCCAGCTGAGCTGGAAAGATTGTGATCCCCGTAAGATGTTAAGGTTGGTGATGACTAAGGTCACATCCGATGCGGAGAACGACTGTAGTGCCGGGCACAGATCATTAGTTTGGTCAGGGTCTTCTATTATCGAGGCGCAAAGGGCATCTTTTAATCGCTCATTTTGTTCTTTTCGTTCGTCCTGCGTACCCCGGCTATAGCCGATAATTTGCGGTTGATTATTTTTCATGTTGTTGACTCTCCTTATAACGTTGCAATGCAGCATAGAGGGTGGTGCGAGAGATCGCATATTTACGGGCCTGGTTAGATATGGTGCAACTATTACTGCCAATAGCATGGAAAATCTTTTCCGTCTGCTCATGGCTGAGACTGCGGTGGTGACTTCCTGCATGGAAAGATGGCTGAAGTCGCCTGTTTTTCAGGAAAAGAAAGAAACGGGAAGAAGGATGTTCCGGTGCGGATTCCAGGGTAAGCATATCCGCAAGGCTAATTATACAAATATCTCGCGAGAGAATATCCGTTAACCAGGTCACTTTATTATGATATTTGGGAATGGTTTTATCAACGCGCCATAACACCAGCGTATCACCTGGGTTAATCTCCTTCATGCAGGTGCGTAGAGTCTGCGAATCATGGGGAGACGTTTGTTCGTAAATAACGTCGCAATTCGCCTCAACAAGTTTTGCGCGGATGAACGAGCGGGTATTGGTTGATTCTATATAAAAGATATAGCCTTTGCGGGGTGACGTCATTTGCTCTCCCTACTTACAAGAACGTGTTAATCGAAGTACTAAGCAAAGTCATGGTAGACATTTCGGCAGATCAGAACAACAGAATATGCTGAGAGAATGGAAAAAATGTATTGGCGAGCAAAAAAAAAGCGGTGAACTTTTAAATAAAAAAATTGCCGTGGTAAATATCACGGCGAAAATAATATTGGCTGAATTATTAATGGGACATAATAGATGATAAGGAAAAAAAGAGACGTTGCTGTTTCCTTAGAGGGAAAAGTAGAGTTGATTGAATGAACGAACACCTAATTTCTTCAGCGCGTTCATTTTATGCGTACTCACGGTTTTAATGGATATCGCCAGTTCTTGCGAAATTTGTGCATGTGATGCCTGTTCATAGAGGCGACGGATGATGATGCACTCCGTGGCGGTCAGATGACCTGGGCAATATCGCAGATTACGTGGCGTCTTACGCATGGAGTCGATCAATGTTGTCAGATGTTTGAAAGAGATATCTTTGGGTGCCTTAGCGTAAGGTGTAAAGATGGATGACAAGTGTTTGCAAGCGCTATAGAGAATCATCACATTCACCTTACAGGAGATGATCGGATGGATGATGCTCTTCTCAACAAAGCAATGGTTGCTGGAGTCAAGTAACAGTATATCGCCATGCCTCAGATGCATCTGAGTGAATTCCGGCGTGTAGTTCTTCCATTTTTGTATAAAAAATTTCTGATTATCTGCAAGAAAATGTGCTTTCATACCGTGAGAAAAATAGTGATCGTCTGAAACCAGATAAATATTCATGGTTAATCTCAATGCAGGATGCGCAAATTTATTTGAAAGGGATTTATGTTCACCGGCTATAGAGCCGATGAATAAGCGATATCTCAGCCTTGCTGTAGTTTTATTGCCAATTTCAACAACAAAGTCATTATGGCAACGCCTGCTCGTACGCGTCAATATGAGTCATTATCACTAAATGACGTGTGCGCAATTCGTTCTCCAGGTATTATAGGTTCATTCGTACGCCGTTTTTGATGAAATTCACCTTGTTTAATCAGGGTTGATATCGGTACATGTCGATGAAAACTAGATATTTCGCTAAAAAAAGTGAGAATGTTCTTATCTGATGGGGCTTATTTCTTACCTTGCTAATGAAAAATCATGTTTTTATTATTTTTAATTCATACTAAAATCCGATTTTATTGGGTGGTGTGGTGTGATTTCAGTAAAAATCATGCTCATGGCAGGAAGGGAGCTGTAATTCCGTTGCTGAATTTGTTATTTTTCCCTTCTAAATAAGATGTCTCTCGGTCTGAGACGAGTACGCTTTGGCGTTTACCTGCATGATACCTAATTAATTCAGTAAGTTATCTTTGTTAATCGGAATTTTTACACTTAGGAACCATCTGTGAACCAGAATGAAATCTCGCTCTCGCCAGAAATCACGTTTATTCAAGAACGTTCATGCCTTTCCTGCCCAGGGCAGGAAGATATACATTTAACACCCAATGAACGTCGTTTGCTTGAACTGATTATCAGCGGTAAAGGGAAGAAGGAAACCATCATTGAGGAAATATGGCACAGCCGGGGAACCATAGTCGGAGAGTCCAGCTATCATCAACTGATCAAAATGCTACGGCGTAAGTTGCAAATCGCCGGGCTTCCTTATTCCGTAATCAAGACTATCCCGCGTCACGGTATTACGCTTAATTTAGTGAAATGCCCTGAACCTGAGGGGAAAACACAAGAGTCGACAAACGTTGAAGCTATGGCTGCCGATACGGAAATTATCGCCGATGTGATTGAACCCGTTGCCTTACCTGTGTTAGTGCCCCCCGTTACTAACCAGAAAAAACTGAATTCAGGCCGGTTTCTCCCTGAAAAAAAACTAGTATTATTCGGAATGGTAATTTTCGCATTACCAGCACTGCTAACATGTATGTATAAGTTAACTCAGCAACAGCAACAGGCATTTCCGTTTGAAACACGTGTTGGAGAAGTCGCGTTTCACTTGAGTTCAATGCGTGGCATCAGCCGTGAAGTTCTGGAGGAACGAAAGGCTAAATTGCCGAAAAAAGTGACCAATGTTTACATTGCCTCCAATGGCCCTAAATTCTGGGTTGCGGAGTGTGAAGGCGAATTATCTAAGGAGAATAAATGTCGATACGAACTCTATTCCTCGTATTGATGGGTACGATTTGCGTATTGGGCGGGGCTTTGTTGTCGTGGACGATTTGGCACCATTTGGAAAATGCACAACGTCCCGACCAACCCTGTTCCAGTATTATTCAGGGAGCCAATTTAATTGATCAATATCAAAGCCGTTATCAGTTTAATGGGGTGATAACCTGGTGGCCGCAGGCTAACAAACTCACGTTATTTGGGGTGAAAAGCGATAAAGACAATGCAGGCATCGTGTTCGACCGCGCATTGCAGTTACAAACCCTGACGGCGAAAAAAGGGGTGATTCAGGCGAAGATCAGCGACTTGAAGATTTTCAATGATGACAAACTCCCGCCTAATTATGTCATTCTGGGTGAAAAGGGCAAAGATCTGACGTTGCTGTTTAAACCTATCGATCACAATAGCTGGTTGATGTTGATAAATGACAACTGGATTATGATGTGTGAAAACAAGTGATAGAAATTACCAAACAGTTTCTATCACTTATAAATCACAACGGGAATTTTAGCAGATTACGGCTACTGCCTTTTTATTTTTTGTTCATTGTTCGTTATTTTTTCTCCGGGTTGTTAAACCTCGAAGTGAGAGCGTTTTTATGATGAATGATTTCTATGATAAAGGCATTGAAATTCCGTATTGTAATGGCGATGAAGAGATTTCCTGGCAAGCCATCAAAGCGACCGGTATTACCCACGCCTTTTTTAAGATCAGTGAAGGTGTTCACAGCCATGATGCGTTATTTATGCGGCACTGGGTGGATGCCAGAAATGCGGGTTTTGAACTGGGCGCATGGCATGATTTTACCTACGCCGCAGGTGATATTCGGACGCAATTGAAGAACATTGTCGCAACCTTGAAAGTGATAAAATTCAATCCCAGCCTCGATAAGATGGCGCTACGATTTAATCTTACGGGTGCAAAAGGTTATCCTTCAACAGCCGTTTTAGAGGCGTTCCATACGCTGCTTGAATGGGTATGTCTCAATGGTTTGCACGGCAAGAAACCCTATATTTATTGCTCGCCAGAAGTCTGGGAAGGGTTGTACGGTTGGCAGCAATATGATTTCCATGATTTTCCGCTTTGGCTGGTTAACCAGAGTGATACCCGATTTTCGTTGCCGCTTCCCTGGCAGCTCAACAATAAGATGTGGACCATTCGGCAATATCGCCAAACTTGCAAGATTGAGGGTATCAGCGCCCCTGTGGCGCTAAATTACGTCTACCGCGATCGACCCTCCTGGTAAGAGGCCATCGCAGGAATCCACGAGCAAGACTGGCGGGTGAGTAGTGATGCTCACCCTTTTTTACGCCAACGTCCGTCGGATATTTCACCATCTGGTCCGCCCTGCGTCCTGAAATGTCGCGTCCCTCGGGGCGGTGACATTGGCGCTATACGAGCCAGCTTGTAAGATCAGCGATTTTACTTGTTCATTGACTGCGACAGTATCTTCTTCAACCTTCTGATTAGATTCGAGATATTGGTTCGCCTTTTCCAACAGTCGTTCCAACACGGCAACAGAAAAATCCGCGTTATGCGCGATAATATATTCGACTAATGCATTGTTTTTAAACACGTCCTCCACCACTGAATAGAGCGCCTGACGTTTATCGACCGCAGCGGTGCCATAACTATCCGCATATAGCCAGGCGTTCGATCCTAAGAATTTATTGGTAAACAAGATCACTTTACGTTTGAGCGGCGAATCACTCATAAAGATGTTCACTTGTCGACAGAAATTCCGCAGGAATTCACGGTTACGCATCAGATAATCAACCAGTTGATATCTGTTTGATAAAAGGTCATTGCCGAAATGGGTAATGCCGGAGAGGCTAAACTTGACAATCGGGTTATCCGTGTCGGCATAGAATTCGGCAGGGGTAAATATTACGTTATGATCGTTTGCGAGATGACGGCCCTCATGACCAAGGTTGATTAGGTTGGCCCCGCTTGATACAGAGCTTTGCAGATAAATAAATTTCTTCTTGTCGCCTGAAAGGATGAACGCAGAATTACCCGAACCATACAATGATCGTTCAACTCCCGTCTTTAAGCAGTTATACGCGAGCCGGCCATCTCCGGTATATCGCTCTTCAAAAATTCTGATTTGATCGATGTTGATAGATTTCAGTTCATTGACATAATGTAAATAGTCGGCGATAAGTGTGTTGACCTGCCTGTTAGTAAATTGATTGCCAGTGAATGACTGGTAAACCTCTTTGACCGCGCTAAAAGCATGGCTGCTATTGAGTAATCTTTCAACGACAGTAGCAATATCATGAACCTTACTGATGGTACTGGTTATTTCTGCGTAATCATCAGGGTATTTCTTCATCAGCTCATTGCGGCTTTTGGTCTTTAAGATAAATTGGGGGGCATTCGGTACAGCCGGATTTTTTAGTTTATCCTTTGCTTTATTAAAGCGACTGTTCAGGATTAAACTACTTTTAATATGGTTTTCATAGTATTCTTTTGCCAGCTTCTTGAGCTTTTTTGTGTTTTCATTTATAAGTTTGTTTTTTGTATCTATTTCTTCGATCTCTTTAATGATGCTGGTTGCCGCCAGGGTGAAGGCGGTTTCCAGGTGATGCTCGTGCTGGAACTGCTTAATAGCGTCAACAAACTGATTGAATCCGTCATTAATTCTGATGGGGATTTCCCAATGGGCAAATTTCTCGGCAAAGCTGGCGGCAATCGGAAATTTACTTTTGATAAAACTAAACGCCGTAAGTTTTATCAGATCTGCCACCATTGTTCGGCAGCGTCTTTCCTTGCTATGCGTGAGGTTGGGGATTTGGCTACCCTGATATATGATTGCCATCATGTCCGCCGAGCGTTTTGCATCATTATATTGATTGATCTCCTGGTAATTATAAAGCAACGGCGTGAGCATATTAATATAATCGGGCGCTGGCGTGGTTGCGTCGCGTGTTACCCGGCGATTACGCGTGGGATCACCATACCAGTCGATCAACACATCGTCTCGATTACACAGTTGTTTGAAATGTATTTTGTTTTTATCATCCTTAAAAGCAATGATAATAAAATCGTCAACCTCTTTTTTTACCCACAAACCCACCGGCTGCCAGGGGGAGTAGATATTTAAATGACTAAAAAACTGTTCTCTGATATTATCTTTGCGAAGATCTATTTCGTTAATCACATTTTTAAATAGTACATCCCCGTAGCGGTTGGTCTCCCGCATATCCTGTTCCAGGCGATCGGTTTTTAAGCTGTCGAGCGTACCGCTCTCGGCATGTTCGATGAACGCGTTCGCATCAACCACCAATTCCTGACTGTAATAAAACCCATCCGTAAATTGATGCTGACTAGGAAGTAATAATCCGTTTTGCTCATCCACCCGATAGTTCTTCACGCCGTGTGGGGTATTGGCGCGACAATATAACTGGTCAGTGACCACATTCCAGCGCACATCCTGGATTGTTATCCCGGCAGGGATGGGGCGTAGTTTCAACGATTTATCGCGCATCATCCAACGCAGATAATCGCGAAAGGGGGGTGAAACAGCCAATCGTCCCGCAACCTGGCTGTCTTCGAGCCACAATTGTTCCCGCAATTGGGCTGTGTCTGGAGAGTTCGCATTGGTCAGTACTGCGGCGCGTTGGGTCTTCTTCTCACTGAAATAATCGGTGATTTTTTCTGCCACGGAACTGATCGCGTAACCCACATCATCGACCAGCGTGCTCACTTCACTTTCAGGCTGTATATGATAAGCGCACAGCGCAACATACTCAGTAGTGATCAACCCTTGCTTAACCGTGTCGGGTCGGTTACGGACCGCATCAAAAGCCTGCTGACAGGTTTTAACCGGGATAAATGAGGCCAGTAAATTCCAGGCCATATTGGTCATCTCGCCGATGATACCGGGAGTGGAGGGGGTTGACGTGCTGGAGGCATGTGTCGTGAAACGCTGATCGATAATTGCCTGGCTCAATCTTTGCGCATACTGGGGCCAGGTTTCCGTGCTGCTGGCAACGGGGATGCGCTTGCGATCGCTAACCGAAAAGGTAACGTCGGACAATGGCAAGTTGGATTGTCCCGTCAGGTTGTGCAGCAGCGCGGTTTTTCCGCCATGATTAATCCACTGGCGGTAATCATTGGCCTGCCGGCAATGGGCCGAATCGTCAGAGACCATCTCAGCAAAGACATCGTTAAGCCTCGGTATCACCGAAAGAGTATTACAGCGCCGCGTATTTTCATGGTTGGCCGTCAGGGTAACGCCAATGAAATGGTGGGGGTTATCACGGGCCGCGCGGTTTTCTGCACTGATAAAACGCACCTCAAGGCCCTGAGGCTGTCGCGCTGCCACCAGAAAAATCGCCTGATCGGCGGGGGTTATTTCACCGAGTGCCAGAGTGCAAAGCCGTTTCTCTACGTCGGCTAACGTTTGATAATCCGTTTTGAGCTGCTGGCTCTGCTCACCACCGTGGTTCAATTGGTGGGCGATGCGCAGGTTAAGATACAGCGCCTGAACCCGCAACTCACCTTCCTCTTCGAAATGATTGAGATAATCAATCAGTCCGACGCCAGTTTTTTCCAGCAGTTGATCAACCCAGGCAAACTGACCCAAAAGAAAATCATCTGACAACCGCAACATCGCCTGCTTACCAAATCGTTGTAACTTTCGGGCAGGGAAGTCATGCAACTTTTCATCATTCGCGATCATCCCGGCACCAATGGTTGACAGTACCCCAACGGTAGAGAGGACGAGGTCGTTTTCCACATCCGGCTTGTTGCATAAGTGAAAGCAGGGGAATTTATCTTTGATCCATTCCAGATACAAAAACTGCAATTTGTTGATCACCGCGTGTTGTCGAATGAAATCTGGCTGCGTGCCACGCGCGTAGTAAACCGAAGCCACCAGATTGCTTTTGAATCTGTTTTGCAGCTCGACCTTCAGATTTGGCAAGTCGGAAAAACGCATCACATCGGGTTTTATCTGCTGTGTTAGCCATTGCAGAGTGCCTGACAATAAGATGCCAGCATCGGGCAGGGCGCGATCGATGGCATGCAGCAGCATTTCTGCCAACCGGGCTTTACCCGCTGGCGACCGCAGCCAGGCGGTGATCAGTTCTTTGCTTTCTGCAAAGCGCGAACCCTGAAACACTAACGCGGTAAAATCAAATGTCGCGAATTCATCAAAAGCATATTGGGACTCGATGCCGGTCACCAATTTCCTGATGACGGTGACGGCCTCTTCCAGTGGAGTGAGTGGCGTTGGCGCGATGCCTTCCAGCGTCAGGAAGTAGCTATGAATCTTGTCATCTATCAAGGCTGGCGGCAGGTATCTCAGCCATTGCAGCGCCTGGTCCATCATCACATCAAGATCGCGTGCGACCAATGGCGGAGGGAGAGAACGGCACGAGTCGGGTATTGTTGTTCCCTGCGACTCCCCAAACAAACGGCTTAGCGGGTCTGGTGTGGTATGCGGTGGCGCCAGTGTGGTGCGCGGTGTGGTTGCCATCCGCCGCATAAAGGGATTCCTCTCCAGCATGAGAATCCTTTTATCTCGACCGAAAGTCGCGAGGTTGACCTCATAGTTAATCAGCTCAGCCTGTGCCTGGAGAATATTCTCCGTAGTAACTTCCTTGCTACCCGCCTCGAATGCCCAGCCTGCGGGAACTTCCTGCGGTGAGAGCAGTGGCAATCCACCAAACTGGAGGAAGTTGTCCTCATCAATGAACGGTTCCTCAGCTTCATCGTAGTAGGCCATATCCTGTGCAAAGGCCACAGGAAAAAATCCCCCCCTGTCCGTATTGCGTAGCTTGTTCTGTACGAAATCGGGTTGCGGGAGAAAGCTGAGCGGTGCTGGATCAGCCACCGGGGTATCAACGGTGGGCACCGGGCAGACGCCGATGTCGGGAACACTTGAGCCAGGGAGCTGCAAGGGGTTGCGGTATACCCAGGAAGGAAAAGGCGTCCTGATGGTGTTTAATTCCCGGTTAACGAACAACGGACGGTGGGCAATATTCAGAATACACAGATAGATTTCCTCATTGGTTGTCGATGCCCGACCTTCGATTTCATAACCGGCGGTGTGGTTCGCCAGTGCACCGGTCAGGTCGGTGGCGCACAATGGCAGCTTGACGCAATATTCCTGGCGTGGACTCAGCTCCAGCGTCGGTCGGGAAATTAATCCGGGTACGTAAATAATATGTTTACCCTGATCGAAGAAGTGCTGTTCATCTTCAGCATCGCCGTCGGAAAAATGCGGGCTGGCCGCGATCATTTGTCCGGGCGCGGGCCGCGACGGGGTTTGTCCGAGGGAGAGTAAACGGTCCTGCAAATAAACCCCCAGCCACGGCGCGGTCCATTGCATCGGGAGTTGCAGCAATGTCGGTTGCGGATGCCAGAACTGGCGTTTTTCCAGACATGTGATTAATAGCTGTTCAAATCTGTGCGTCTGCAGACGTTCTTCCGCCGTCAGGCTGTTCCGCCACTGCTCACGGCTGGCGATATAGCGTTTGATTCGTTGCAGTGCCCTGGCAGCCGGGACATCGTGCGCCAGGAAGTTTAATCGGTAGAAATAGCGATTCAGCGCTTCGTTGTCAGAAGTGACCTGAGTCAGTGCCAATAGCTGGCGCGTTGCCTGATGTTGCTGCTGCCAGAACAACCACTCGATCAACATCGATGCCATCGCCAGCGGCGGCGTTGCCATCCCTTGTGGATGAGCGGCAATGTGGGTATCGAGGTAAGTTTTACAATTACTCAGGGCCTGGCGCAACGCGTCAGGCCAGCTGTGAGGCAAGCGATGATTACTGAGTAACGTCAGAGCGCTGTTGACGGTAAAGCGACAAATTTCCCCCAAAGAAAATCTGGCTGTCTCATTTTTATCCGTTGCACCGCCACCCGTGGCTGCCGCGGAAACGCCGGCTGCTCCCTGCATAACACACTCCATCGCAATAATAGAAAATAAAACCTGGCGGTGATTGCTGGCTTTAACAAGGAATAAGCCGTGATGAAGAGGTGAGAAATTCCTCAACCGTTGGGAGAGAATGCTGATTTCGCCGTGAATGCTACCTAGGTATAGTTTGCATGTCCTTTGGTGGTGGCATGGTATAGCCGCAGAGTCTATAGGGCATTCTCTTTATCAACAACGACAAGGTAATTACCATGAGTTTTTTAAACGGTTATCCCATTGCGGAACTGGTGCTGGTGCTGCTGATTCTCCAGTCCGGCATTATGGCGAATTTGCTGAATTCATGCGAGCCAGTATCGCTGCGTAAACTGAGCGGCAATATTATTAACGGCGTGATTGTGGCGATGATGATTGTCGCATGGGACCTGGCCCAGCATGCTTCAATTCATCACACCGTCACGCACGCCGGTTTGATGGCTATCGCCTGGCCGCGTGCTATCAGGACGCTGATGCGGCTGAACGATGGGCAGAATTAAGATCCGGCTTAACGCGTTCTGGCGGAACCTGCGTTGCCAGAGGTCGAGGCACCCACGTTAACATCATGCAACAATATCGCCGCTGCTTCTTTAACTACGGTATTAAATAAATCTTCATCATCGCCGAAGCCGGAGTCTTTACGCCCGTCCTTGGTTGATGGATAAAGTGTTTTAGCCAGGTCAATAAAATGATTCTGCATACCAACCATCCAGTCGGCATTATGATAAAGGAATTCTTTCAATAAACTATGATTACTGCGCATCATATCCACTAGCTCCGTTAATTCTTTCCGTTTTATCTTCGCCTGTTCGCTATAACGGTCGTCATAAGTCCAGGCATATCTGAGCGGATATTTTTGCGAGAACTTATTGATTTTTCCTTTGTATGTCGCATCGCGAGAAAATTCCAGCATTTGTTTGCAATAACGATCAAGGAATTCGTGGTCGCGCATGAGATAGTCAACAAAGTGATATTTGTCAGATAAGATAGACTGGCTATATTTTTCCACACCCGTGATACTGATGTGCTTAGTCGGGTGATAACTCATAGGATAGAGTTCTTTTGCCTGGCGTGGTGGTCCACCAGCATCACTTAGATGCTTTCCTTCATGAATAATAGTTTGTTTGACCTTGTTGGTATTTTTTACATCTTTTATATATATCTTCTCATCTTCTTCAGCCACAAAACCTTCAATTCCTTCAGAAAACAAGGCTTGTTCTCGCTCATCAATATAACAGTTGTTAGCGATATCGCCCTCGCTGGTATAACGTTCCTCAAAAATGATAAGGTTATCAGTAGTGATTGAGATCAGCACATCCTGGTAGCGTATTTGATCGGCGAGT
This sequence comes from Pantoea sp. X-Soil-TKNS-1211, assembly GCF_059730495.1. Lineage (NCBI taxonomy): Bacteria > Pseudomonadati > Pseudomonadota > Gammaproteobacteria > Enterobacterales > Erwiniaceae > Pantoea > Pantoea sp. X-Soil-TKNS-1211. Next base: position 354,579 of record NZ_AP035955.1, on the reverse strand, counting down.
ATCGCTTTCACTTCATCCTCAGCGAAAATTTGTTCGGTGAAATCGCGTAGGGTATCAGAGACGACTTTATATCCCTTGTTACTGCGTAATAATCTTTTAACAAGTTCGGCGTTGCTATGGATTTTTTCCAGGACACTCTTCATTCGTGTATTGGTTTCCGGGTATTTTTCCTCCAGTTCTTGCACGTTTTTGGTGCGCGAAATATATCGTGGTGCGCCGGGGATCCCCGGGTTATTTTTGATATCACTGATTCTATTCAAGCTGGTGTTAAGCAAGGCTCTGGGTCCGATATATTTTTCGTAGTAATCTGCCATGCCGTCTTTGAGGCTTCTGAAGAAATACAGGTAGTTGATATTTTTAGCATGTAACTCCTGCGCTTTGTCACGGAATTTCCGTGCGTAGGGGAGAAAGCGCGTATCATTCGGAAAAACTGCCTCATAAATATCGAGCAATGTGGAAAAATGTTTAAACCCGGTGCCTAAATCTAGGCTGGTGGCCCATTGTCCAAAGTCACGAACATAATTATGCGCTTCAGGGTACTCGTCCTTAAAAAAACCAACTGGAATCTTGTCAACCAGCTCCTGCATCAGGGTTCGGCACTCAATCTCTTCCGGGATGGTGGGGTTTGGTCCGCGCGTCGCTTTTTCAAATAATGTGGTGACATCGGCAATACGCATCGGGTCATTGTTTTCTTTGATCAATTTGTAACCATACTCTGCCGGCGTTAATACCTGGGTGAACCAGGATTTTGTGGTGCCGCCGCGCTTATCGCGCGCAGGAATTTGTCCAGCGGAAAGGTCCTCACCCTGCCAGTCAAAAAATTGACTATTCCACTCGGAAAATTGTTGGTAGCGAGTTTGATTCTTGTCATTTTTGAATTCTATTAGCCAGGAACTGTCTTCATCGGTTTTTACCCATATATGTACTGGTTGCCAGCCGGGAGGGATCGACAAATTAGCGAAAATGGTATCGGCAATATTGGCTTTTTTAAAATCCAATTCGACAAACTTATGTTTGAAAGATATTCCCCCTTTTTTGCTGATCGCGACATTCTGTTGTTCGAGGCTTGTGTTTTTTAATGTATCGAGGCGGTGGTTGGTGGCGTGTGACAGAAAGTCCGATACAGACAAGGGAATTTCCTGATGACTTTGTTTAAGATCGGTAAATTGATGGTTTGAAGGCAGCAATATTAAATTTTTAGTATCTAAGCGATAATTCCTGGTGCCTTGTGAGGTCCTGATTCTGCAATAGATCTGATCGGTGATAAAGTTCCAGCGTACCCCGGTGATTAGCACCTCCGGCGGTAATTTCTCCAGGTCGAGAGAATGCTGATGTAGCTTCCAGCCTAAATCGTTATGAAACATCGGCGACTGTAGCATTGCCCGCAGTACTTCACCATCCGTAGCCAGCAGTTGCTCCAGAACGCCATTAATATCGAGCGGTGCCTGGGAGGTGAGAGTCTCTTCATTACCCAGTTGGGTGAGTTTTTTCCACACCCATGAGCGAGCAATATAATGGATAAATTGTTCTAATTTGCTTTCTTTACTCATAGGCAAAAAATCATAGAAACAGACCCCTGCTTTCCCGGCGGCGACCATCACCAGCTTTGCTGTCAGTTTTTTGCGTAAATCAATAAGCGCTTTCAACGCCTGCTGACACGAGTTTATCGGGATAAATACGTTGACTAATGCATTGGCAATATCCATCACCGCATCCACCGTATTCGGCGTGGAGGCAGGGGACGAGGTTGCTGGCGTTGGAAAACGCTTGTCAGTCATGCTCTGGCTTAGGGTATCGCTGTATTGCGACCAGGTTTGCTGAGGCCCGGCGGCCGGGGGCACCATTTTCTCACTGAGCCTAAAGGTGACAGCGTCTAACTGATCGCGTAACTCTGGCGCGAAACGATTTGCAAACGCCATCTTTCCTTGTGTGTTTATCCAGGAGTGGTAATCCGTCATGTCGAGGCAATGCGCGGAATCGTCATAGGCGAAATCTGTCGAGATGTCGCTGAGTTTCGGGATTGAGGTTAGGGTGGTACAGTGGCCGGTATCTCCGGCGGTGGCGAACAGCACGGCACCAAGATAATGGTGCTGTTTACCGGTATCCGTCGCGATTTCCATACTCAGATAACGTACCTCGAGACCTGCCGGCTGGCGTGTCGCCGCCAGAAAAAACGCCTGGTGTGTTTCTGAGACATCTTTCAGCGCCAGCCTGCAAAGTTGTTTTTCCACATCCGCTAACGCCAGGTAATCCCGTATCAACATCTTGCTCTGCACCACGCCGGCTTGTAATGCCTGGGTGATTTGGTAATTAAGATAGAGTTGTTGGGTCAGCAACCCGCCCGTGGTTTCGAGATCATTCAATAAATCCATAAACCGGACAGGACCCTTAGCCAGCAAACGATTGAAGCTGGCGAATTGTTTTGTCAGGAAATCTTCAGAAAGGCGTTGCATCGCCTGCACCGCAAATTGTTGTAACGTCTGCTCAGACAGGAGATTCAGTTTATCTTCATCACCAATCAGGCCCGCCGCTACCGTTAAGATCACGCCATCCGTCGAGAGCACCAGCGTGTTGCTGACCTCAGGGTTATTGCTTAACAGGAAGAACGGCAGTGGTCCTTTAATCGCTTCGAGTTGTAACCACTGTAATTTCTTCTGCACCTCCTCGTGAGCCATGAAATCTGGCAAAGGAGACGCGGCACTTTCCAACCAGCGGCGCAGATTTTTTTTAAAGCTATTTTGCAAGTCGATTTTAATATTGGCCAGCGAGGCAAAGGTGGTGGTGGCAGGGCTGATCAAATGTTCCAGGGTGGCAAACGTGGTTGAGGCCAATTTCCCTGCATCGGGCATCATGCGGTCGAGATGGTTGAACAGCAGCGTGTATAACTGCTGCTTCCCTTCAGATGAACGCGCCCAGATATCGAGAAATTCGTTATTCCCTGCGAAGCGCGAATGGGCAAACAACACGCGGGTAAATTTAGCCGCCTGTTGACTATCAAGCTGATATTGATGATCGCTACCGGTAATCAGTATGGCGGCTACCGCGGCAGTTTCTTCCAGCGGTGTGCGTTGCACCGGATGGTTTGCCGCTGACTGACGCAGGAAAGTATGAATTTTGTCTTCAACCCAGTTTGTCGGCAGCTGTTCGACCCACTGTTGCGCCTGATGCAACATGTCATGTATATCGCTGGCTATCAACGGTGTGGCTGCTGGTGGGGCGTTACGCGCCGATGTGGCGGTTTGCAGGGGTGTGGTGGGCGAGGGAGTGGTATAAGAGGTAGTGCGTAGTACTCTGAAAGGTATCAGTTTTTTTTTGTTTCTTATAAGCGGGTTGTCACTCTGGTCAAAAGGATATACAGGATCCAGCATGGATTCTTTCTCCAGAACATCGAGCTGTGATAGCACGATTTGACTACGTAAAATGGCCGCTGCCGCCGCCGGATTCCCGCCGTCATAGTGAGTCACTGTCACGTGACTGTCGAAAACCAGTGGTTCTCCGTCCGGCTGCGATGGGGTATTTTCAACATAAAATCTGTTATGAAACTGAGCTGGATTCACGTCATCAGCACCAGGTGAATTTTCCCAGTTGAAGTCCAGATCCTGTCCTGCTACTACGGGTGGAAAGTTCAGTCGTTCGAGCGAGCCGAGCGCAGATTCCCACCATGTGGCAACGTCTAAAGGCGGTTGTTGCAGGTCAGGGATCGGATCCGGGAAATCATCAGATACCGGGCATATGCCGTCGTCAGGGACGTCGTTACTCCAGGTGAGCTGCTGTTCATTACGATTAATCTGGCTGGAAAAGCCCGTCATCGTTGTATTCAACGCCCGGTTAATCACCAGTGGCCTGTGGCTGTAGAGGAAGAGGTTGGTGGCCTCATTATCCGGTGTACCAAACGCGAAAATACTGAAGTTTGCTGGCGCGTCGGCGGGTTTGCTTTTTATATTGGTCGGGCACCGGGATAGCCTGGTGTAAAATTCCTGACCGGCACTCAGGGTTAATGGTTTCTGGTAAAAATCGCCCGGCAGGTTGACCTCAATCGACGGCGCGTTATTGGCGTCAAAAAACGACTCAGCATCTTCACCGGCGTCGCCATTCAGCAGCGGGCTGGTGGTATGCAGTGGCTGCCCCGGTGGAGGCGGTGCGGGGACAGGTGTCGCATGGTGTAAGGCTTCGTCGACATAAAGCGCAGCATAGGGGATGGCTTTATGCAGCAGCGGCAGCCAAAATGTGCCTTGTGGTTGCCAGAAAGCCGCCTCTTCCAGTCTTGCAAGCATCTGCTGTTTAAAAGCTCGCCATAGCGGCCGTTCGGTTGCATTGAGCTTTTTGAGCCAGGGCTTGTGACCCGATTTGATTTTGTCCTGCAATGCGCGCGCCTGTTGAGGCTGGGTGATGGTCAGCGCTTCCTGTTTGATTTCGTTAAGATAATCCTTCAATTTTACGTTTAGCGGATAATGCTGTCCCCCACGACTGATGGAGGCAGGTACCTCCAGCAGGGCAATCTGGCTGAGCGCCCGTTCGATCGCCCGCTGTTGCAACAAGGAAAAGGATCGTATCGCCAGCTGATAAGTCAGAGCCAGGGCGGCAGCTTCAATCCCTTTAGGATTAGCGTGCAGCCAGGTGCCGGTAAGGTTGCAGGTAGTGCTCAAGCCCTGCCTGACTAACCCGGGCAGAGAACAGGGAATCAGGGGATTATTTCTCACCGATGCCACCCCCTCGCGCAGAGATTGCCATAGCCGGCCGGGAAAAGAACAGGCTGCCAGGGGGGGCTGCGGCAGGGTGCTTCCCGCTGCGGGTGCAAACGTAGGTACATCGCTCATCTTAATCCCTAACTGGTAAGGCCATCAAAGAGGTTAAAACCTGGCACGGCTGCGTCTTTTAACAAGGAAGTCGTTGTGATGATGTGATGATGAATTTCTGAGTGACGGGCCGTGTTGGCAGCGAGGCGGTTGTCAGCTAAGTAAGTCAATAACGTTACTAAGATTAGTGATCCTCACGAACGGTAAATAGTCAGTGTAATCATGCAGTTAACTTAATTATTTGATTTTTCAGCTTTTGCTCAGGATGATTTATTTGCGCACCGGAATAAACTATGGCATCGTTACTATGCTTTGGTATAGTCGTGATACTTAGGCATAGTGGGAGCATTTCCCTGGTGTTGGCCGATAAGGCACCCTCTCTATGTGGAAGTGGAGAGGGCTTTTTTTTTTGCCTGTCATCTTTCGCGCTGTGGCTGCGTTGGCCGCGCTCGTTCACCCTGGTCACATACTGATGTATGCTCCCAGGGACTCACTCGCTTGCCGCCTTGCCACAACCCGAAAGATTTAAGGCAAAGCTGTCATCTTTTGAATTCTGGCTGCGTTGGCCGCGCTCGTTCACCCTGGTCACATACTGATGTATGCTCCCAGGAATCACTCGCTTGCCGCCTTGCCACAACCCGAAAGATTTAAGGCCAACCTGTCATCCGCTTTTAGAAAAATAATTCCTTCCAGAACGTAACCACAGTCAACTGCCTTCATCTAAAGTAAATTTATATTCAGGCGCGAGTTTCGTAGCGGCGCGATTTATCGCGCGGATTGTTGCAAAACATGAAATAGCCAAAATAAAGTGGGTGAAACCATGACTCTGCGTGTAAATCACAGCTCTGGATGGCGACGTCCCAACCGTTGGGATGTGCTCGCTTTCCCGCTTATTCTTTGCCTTATCGCCCTGTTCGCGCTCGACTTTCATCAAACCTTGCAACCCGTTAGCACCCTCACCAGCGAACCGATAACCCTGGACACCGCCAATTTGCCCGAATATGCCATGCGCACATCGCTGCGCATGCTGGTGGCGATGCTGGCGTCACTGGTTTTTACCTTAATCTACGGCACCCTGGCGGCCAAGAGCCGGCGGGCGGAGAAAATTCTGATACCCGCCTTAGATATTCTGCAATCCGTGCCAGTGCTGGGCTATGTCTCTTTTACCGTGGCGTTTTTTATCGCGCTGTTTCCCGGACGCCTGCTCGGCATGGAACTGGCGGCGATCTTTGCCATCTTCACCAGCCAGGCGTGGAATATGACCTTCAGCTTTTATCAATCATTGCGCACCGTCCCGCGTGATTTAGTCGAGGTCGCACGCGGCTTCCAGCTCTCCGCCTGGCAGCGTTTCTGGAAGCTCGAAGTGCCCTACGCCATGCCTGGATTGATCTGGAATATGATGGTGTCAATGTCGGGCGGTTGGTTTTTCATCGTGGCGTCCGAGGTGATCATTGTCGGCAGTACCTCGGTCAGTCTGCCGGGTTTGGGGTCGTATCTGGCGCTGGCGATTGATCAGAAAAATCTCACTGCGGTAGGTTGGGTATTGCTGACCATGATTGTCGTGATATTCATCTATGATCAGCTGTTATTCCGCCCGCTGGTTGCCTGGTCGGATAAGTTTCAGATGGGCACCACCCGCGCCGCCATCCAACCCTCTTCCTGGGTGCTCAATTTGCTGCGGCGTACCCGGCTGGTGCATCGTTTGCTGCAATACGGTGGCGGAATGTTCTCCGCCGTGGCGCGTGTCCCCTGGCGCTTCCCGGCAGCGACCTGGCACCAGCAATCCCGCACCGCCAGCAAAGACGCGATCTGGAATTTGTTCGTCATCGCCCTCACCGTCGTCGTGACCGCGCGGGTTATTTATGACATCCATGATGACCTTACACTGCACGAAGTGGGGCAGGTGATGGTGTTGGGCCTGATCACCTTGCTGCGCGTGGTGTTGATGATCCTAATCTCCTCGCTGATCTGGTTGCCGCTCGGGGTGATGATCGGCCTGCGTCCGGCGCTGGCGGAGAAAGTTCAGCCGGTGTTGCAATTTCTCGCCGCTTTCCCCGCCAATCTGCTGTTTCCCTTTTTTGTCATCGTCATTGTGCATTTCCAGCTTAACCCGGATATCTGGCTGTCGCCGCTGATTGTGCTCGGCACGCAATGGTACATCCTGTTTAACGTCGTGGCAGGCTGCACCGCCTTTCCCCATGATTACCTGGAAGCGGCGCGCAATTTTCATATTCGCGGCTGGCAGTGGTGGCGGCAGGTGATTTTGCCAGGCATTTTGCCGTTCTACGTCACCGGGGCGATCACTGCGTTTGGCGGAGCATGGAACGCCAGTATCGTTGCTGAATTTGTGCAATGGGGCGACACCCAGCTGACTGCGCACGGCATTGGTGCGTACATTGCCCAGACCACCGCATCCGGGGATTTTCCGCGCATTATCCTCGGCATTGCGGTGATGGCGCTGTTTGTCACCTTATGTAATCGCCTGATCTGGCGGCCTGTCTATGATTGGGTGGCAGCGAAGGGAAGAGAATAATGAAGATGAAACCCATTGATCTGCTGACGGTAAACGCAATCAGCCACGGTTTTACTAAAGCTCAGGGACAGGTGTTGATCCTCGACCAGGTCAACCTGACGCTGCACGAAAACGAAGTCGTCGGACTACTGGGACGCTCGGGATCGGGCAAATCCACCCTGTTACGCATTATCGCCGGGTTAATCAGCCCCACCGGTGGCGCAGTTCAGTATCAGGGGGTACCACTGCGGGGACCCGCGCAGGGAATTGCGATGGTGTTTCAGACTTTTGCCTTATTTCCATGGCTGACGGTGCTGCAAAACGTCGAGGCGGGGCTGGAAGCTCAGGGCATTGCCGCCGCCGAACGCAGACGCCGGGCGCTGGCGGCGATTGACCTGATTGGTCTCGATGGCTTTGAAAATGCCTACCCGCGTGAGCTGTCCGGGGGCATGCGGCAGCGCGTGGGGATTGCCCGCGCGCTGGTGGTCAATCCGGTGTTGTTATTGATGGATGAACCCTTTTCAGCGTTAGACGTCTTAACCGCCGAAAACCTGCGCAGCGATCTCATCTCCCTGTGGCGCAGCGGTCAGATGCCGATCAAGTCGGTGCTGCTGGTCACCCACAATATTGAAGAAGCGGTGTTTATGTGTGATCGCATTCTGATCCTCTCCTCCAACCCCGGCAAAGTGATTGCCGAGGTGACGGTGCCGTTCAGCCATCCACGTGACCGTCTCGACCCGCAGTTCCGCCGTCTGGTGGATAACGTCTACGGCAAGATGACCGCCCGTCTGGCCCACGGTATGGATCGCAAAGGGCTAACGCTCGGGAGTCGCCTGCCGCGTGTCTCCACCAACCTGATGGCGGGCCTGATCGAGACGCTGGTACAAGCGCCTTATCATGGCCGGGCTGATATGCCCGACATCGCCCGTGCGCAACTGCTGGAGGTGGATGAGTTGTTCCCGGTGGCCGAAGCCTTACAGGCGTTGGGTTTTGTCGAAATGCAGGAGGGCGACATTTTTCTTACGCCGCAGGGACGTATCTTTGCGGAATCCGATACGCAACGCCGCAAAATGTTGTTTGCCGAGCAGGCGCTGCGCTATATCCCGCTGATTGCGTTGATTAAAGCCGAGCTGGATGAACGCGCCGACCACCGCGTCACGCGCGCCTGGTTTGAACAGGTGCTGGAAAAAGACCTCTCCGACAACGCCGGACGGCAAACGCTGGATACCGCCATCCAGTGGGGGCGTTTTGGTGAGATCTTTTCGTATAACGATCAAACCGCCTCGTTCAGCCTGGAGGATGTGGAGGGGTGATCCGGCAAGAGCACTGGTGCTGGTGTTCAAAAAAGTTTTGCTATAATATCAGTATGTCTTTTATAAAAGACATACTGATATCGACTAAGGAAAGTAACGGTGAGGTATACAGCAAAGCAATATCAGGACAGTGAGGGTAATTTGCCTTTTTCTCAATGGATGGGGGCGCTTAAGAAGAAGGATAAGCAAGCGGCATCCAGGATTGATATCAGGGTCGACCGGGCTGAAAATGGCAATTTTGGTGATCATAAATTTGAAAGGGAAGGGGTATGGGAAATGCGACTGGATTTTGGTCCTGGTTACCGTATTTACTATGCTCTTGATGGCAAAGATTTGATTATTCTGCTGATTGGTGGAAACAAATCCAGCCAAAACAAAGATCTGAACAAGGCTATCGGGTATTGGAAGGATTATCTGGAGAGAAAAGAAAATGATCGATAAGCAGCGAGACAACCCGGCTGTCGCCAGCGCAGTCAGCCACGATGAATTAATGATCGCAGCACTGAAAGACGATCCAGAATATGCCGAGATTTACCTGCAAACCGCGTTAGAAGAAATTTATGAGGAAGGTGGGATTGCCGCGTTTCTGACCGCATTACGTCGTGTTGTTGAGGCGCGTGGCGGGATTGGTGTGATAGCGTCTAAATCGGGTCTTTCACGCCAGCAGCTTTATAAAACGCTTTCCGAAAATGGTAATCCGACACTGACCACGCTGACACAGATTACACGTGCTGCGGGTGTAAGACTGGCACACCCGCGTTAAAAGAGTCGTTCAGCCTGGAGGATGTGGAGGGGTGATCCCGGTGGCTGATTTGTGCTGTCCGCCAGGCCAGTTAACGGTTTATACCGCTACCCGATGCCACCGGTTCTTCCATCTCCATTGGCTCGGTTTTTATATTAAGTTGGTCCTTATTAAAGAAGTATGATCCATACGAAGTGAGTAGCATATCGTTAGGGTAAATATCTTTCACAGAAACATAAAATATTATTTTTTTATCATATCCCACTGCGACCATATTATTTTCGCTAATTGCCGCTGCCTCGCCCAATTTTCCGGTATTGATATTGACTATAATATTTCTACTCTTGAATCCACTAATGACCCTGTTGTGGCTGGCACCCCAGGAATAAGTGTATTCCCGCTCATGCCCTAACTGACGTAATGATGTACGCACTTGTTGCGGCGTTTTTAACCCGATGCCCGCATAGGGTCCCACAACCTTAAATTTCGGGAATGGGTCTTTGCCTTTATAGTAGACACCTTTGCCGACATTAATAATCTCTCCGACTTCATTTTCAACAGAAACTTCTTCTAATATAAATTTATTATCCAAGTCACTCCCCAGATTCATCTCATTTACAATCATCCAATCCATTTCCTTCTTCAACTTACCTTTTATTTTCTCCACCAAAGCCTTCGGCATATCGTTAAAATAGCGATGGAGTTCGGACCACCAGACTTTTTTGGTTTGTAACTCCCGGTAATGGGTAATACCCAGCCACTCCTTGGTGATGCTTACGGCATAATTATTTTCAGCTCGGATGATCGGCAGGTGATTGTCAAAGTTACCCATGGTGTCCAGTGCCGGGGTCGGTGAATCCTGTTCCGCCGTGATATTGCCTTGTTCATCAAGAACGAGTAATTTCACCGACCCCTTCGACGGTACAGCCTCGGTTTTCACCTCCAGCAGATCTATCGCGATGCTCAGATCGACCGGATCGATGCCATAATGTTGCGCCAGCTGCGGAGGGGTGATATCCAGCCAGTCTGGCTGATGTTTATTAATGCGATACAGCATCGCCACTTTGTTCACCGTCAGGGTGTCATCAAGTGGCAGTTCACTCACGCGGTCAACCTGTTCCGGCGTCAGATTAGCCGTGAGCCGCGTCTTTTCCTTGCGCAGATCGCCATAGTTAAGCTTATGGCGCACCGCCAGCTGTTTCAGGCTGATCTTCGGCCATTCCGGCAGATAACGCTTTTCCAGATAAAACTTCGCCACCTCCGTCCCGGTAATGTCTTGCCTTTCCAGCAACCGGGGCGTGAGATAATCAGCTTGCACCTTGCTCAGGTCGGAGGTGTCTGACAACAGAATGGCGTCAAACACATCGGCCAGTAGCACATTTTTCTCCCTGGCTAACTGCCCCACGCTGATATAGGGCCATTCTTTCGTCTTACACCAGTCGAGGTAAAACTTCGCCAGCGCTTGTGGATTGGCATCCAGGGTAAACCGCGCAATAAATTGGCGTTGAACCGGGCTCAGCTGCGGGGTCTGTCGCCAAAATAGGTCATGACCTAGCTGGTAGGGATCGAGGTTAAACTTATGCACCAGATGCCGCTGGAAAATACCGATATCGTTCAATGCCAGCAGGTTGTCGTGATAAATCTTCGCTGCTCTTGACGTTGTCATTGGTGTGGTCAGGGGAATGCCGCCAATCTCGGTCTCTCGCTGGATGACGTCATTCAGCACCTTTACCTGCTCAGTATTGAGGGACAAATCCGTGGGCTCCAGCGCTGCCTGCAATTTTGCCGGTGATTTATTGAAATATTTTCCCAACACGCTCATCGGAATATCCGGCCAGTCTGGTAGATAGAAATTTTCCTGTATCTGATGTTGGACCATTTGCAGCGACTCGTAGCGAAAGGTTGAAGGTATAACTCGATTAAAATAGACCTTTTCATAATGTGTAAATTGTGCGGGCCGGAAACGTTGTTTGGCATCTTGTAATGTCTTCAGATCATAGCCATAGAAACGCGCCTGCATGGCTTCATCGATTTTTTTCTCATTCAGGAATGCACCTTGTTTATAAGAGAACTCTGCCAGATCATCAATATGCGCCCCCTTTAGAGGCAACCTGTTATTCAGCATGGCTTTTAAATTTGATTCATCTTTTACCAGGGCGATGGTAACTTTCAGCGCGCTATTCGTCATGCCGTAATAATTCGCCAGCATTGGTCTGGAAATATGGCGATTTCTCAATTCTTTATCTTCCGTTTCCGCCAGTGTTGCCACGTCCCAGGGATCAATCTTCGTTTCTTCATTGAGCGGTTTTGGCAGCTTACTATTGATCCAGATTATATCCTTCTCAGCCCACTCGATTATTTTGCCTCTTTCCGCTACCCGTGCGTTAGTTAAAACACGAAGCGAATAACCGTAATGCTTGGCCAGACTTGCATTGGAGATTTGGTTATCTTTTAATAGTTTCTCGTTATTCAGTGAGAATTTCGCGACTGACAGCGCCGTCCTTGGCTTACCTTTGTCGAGTAATGGCAGCATATCCTCCACCAACGCTTTTTGCGCCGCCGACAGGTTGGGTACGGCAGCCATCTTTGCCGCCTGGTCCATCTCTTTTTCTGTTAAATTAAAATATTCCAGCACCTTTTCCCGCGTCATTCCTTCCGGGAAAGGGCTATTTATTAATGCCAACAGCGCTTCAGCGCGTCCTTTACCTTCTGGTATGTTTTGCAACTCGAACCATCGTATCTCTTCAGGCGGAAAGACCCGCATTTTTTTCACCCGTACGCCACCGAGTAGCCTGAACCTTTGGCTCTCGGGACCAATCAACTGCGCGGTCTGAATAAAGCCCCGGGTCTGGCTGTCATAGCGATAGGTGTTTCTGCCGCTATTACGCTGTGCGGCGCTGCCAATCGGCAGGTACGCGGTGACAAGCTGGTTATCCTTGTCATCGCTGAGGTAGATTTTCTCGAAGGTTTCTCCCGCGTCGGGTTGACGTGCGTTGAGTTCGGAGACCGACAACCTGACCAGTTTCCCGGCATCCAGTATGAAACCCTGGTCAACCCGCAGCCGCGGTTTACCGGTGATGGCATCAAACTTCGGCACTTCATACCAGTCATCGTTTTTAATGACGGGGATATCAGCGATGCGAATACCCTGATCATCGGTCAGACGCACGTACAGCCAGTCATTGTTAATATCGCGGTAGAGATTGTCGGGCGTACCTTCCTTCACCACCTTCTCCAGTCGCGCATTGAGACTACGCTCAGCAGGTGTCATCAGCCGTAGCCTGCCGCCGTCGCTGAGGTAGTATTCTGGCGCATTGCCGGACGGAATCTTGCGGGCGTAGAGATCCGCCACCTGACGCACCGGCAGTGGCGGATCGTTCTCCGCGTTCTTGATCCACAACGCTTTGGTATCGCTGCGCGCAAACAGGTTTTTTAAGCCGGGTTGCGGCGTAGTTTCCAGATTTTTTTCAATGAATAGCTGTTCCATCGCGCGCTGAAAATGTTCTACCTCCGGTGGTTTCTCCAGGTGGGAGGTGGACCTGCGCATATTGGTTATCGCCTGACCCAGCATATCGGTGTCTTGCTGGGTTAAATTCTGTTGAATCAGATGCTTCGCACCCAGCGACATGGTTGTTTGCATGAAGGTAATAAATTCCACAAATTCCGGGCCTTTGCTGCTGAAAGCAAACTGGAGCGCGATATCCGCCAATTTGGCAAACCACGCGCGTGCCGTGTGGGGTGTAGGAAAGTCCCCGGTGAGGAGAAAATGCCCCAGCATCTGCTGCGCGTCAGCGTCGCCGACGGTGGCGCGCACGGTTAAATTAATCGTTTCAAAAGGGTTGCCCATCGCGTGGACGAGGTACCTTAAAATCATACCTAACTGCTCACGCGCGGTCAGTGAGGGGCGGTCTGCCGGGTCTGGTTTGGAAGAGAGCACCGCATAATGGGCGGGTAACGCCTCGCGGGTATTTTTAACGGGTAACGCCGCTTGCTGTTGCCGCCATACCACCGGCACCGGTGGCAACATGCCTTGTGGGTCGATAATCGCTGGCCACATGGTCACCCGGAAAGCAGCGACATGGCGTTGGAAGGGGACTTTTTGACCGGCGATCCACAGGGTGTCCGGCGTCAGGTTGTCACTGTCACCGGCAGCCAACGGGGTTACACCAAACAGCCCCAACTGACCACACCATCTGAAAAACTCCTGCTGATGGAAATCGTTGGGGTCGAGTCGCCACTGCCCATCTTGCCCGCGCACCAGTTCCAGTTCCGACAGGTGCAGCGGTTTATAGCGCTGGGCGGGGCGGGGTGTCGCCGTCATAGGTAGTTTCTGCGGATGGGCATCCGCGTAGTATTTTCCGTTCCTCTCGCGGACCGGATAAGGGATGCCCGCCACCGGCGCCCATATTTTGTCGCCGTTGCGAATCAGACCATCTCCGTTGCTTTGGGAGTAACCGGTCATCCTGCCGGTTGCCGCAAAATGTTTTTCCAGAAATTGCAGCAGCATGGGGTCATCCTTTGCCAGCCGGAACTTACCATTTGCATCTTTTTTGATTTCCAACGGCTCCTCTCCCTCCTGGGTCAGCGCCATCGGCAGGATTTCTTTTAACACCAGCGGTTGATAGCGCACCTCGTAGCGCAGGCTGCCGGAGGCGTTGGCCGCCCGGATATTGAACACGCCGGATGTCGCGCCCGGTGCCAGCGGTTGGTACTGTGTACCGTTAATCGGCAACAGCGGCGTTTTCAGGGCATAGTTTTCCAGGCGCACGCTGTCATGCTGTTCAAAACTGATGCCGTCTTTTTGCCAGGTCAGGTGGTAAGGCGGTGTTGCTGTCGGAGCGGGTGTGGTTACGGTGGTGCGCCGGTTTTCCTGCTGCAACGCCCACGCGATGCGCATGGCTTCTCGCTCGGCGCTATCAATCTCCCCGCCTGCGGTTGGCAGCGTGGTGTCTTCGTTACCCATCACGCCAAACCATGTTTGCGGCTGTCGCAGCAGGGTGTCAAATGCCTGATCAGCGGAATGCAACCAATCCGGCCAACTCAGCGCCGACGGCTCGGCGATGATCTCCTGCACGTTATGGTCCGGCGGGATCGGGGCAGCGGTTTCTGGTTCCACCGCCTGCGGGCTGGCAACCGGTCGCAGTGGACACATATCCTGTCCGCTGGCTCCGGGCATCGGTGTCGGCGCGCTGACGGGGCGGGTAAAAAGGACCACCTGGGGAAGGTTCGTGGCGGTTTCCCGTTTATCGAGGCTGATAATGACATTGGGTTTCCCGGCGGGGCGTTCATTGCTGAACCACGCCAGTTGATCCCCGTTGCGGGTTTCCACCTGCCACCCCTTCACGCCAGGAGCAATAAACGTGTGATTCCCGGCGGTCAGCGATACCGGCAGATCTCTGGGGCAGGTGAGCAGCAACACGGTAATCTCCTGGTTGGCACCCAGGCTCAGTTTATCCCCTGGGAAGGGTGTCAGCTTCAGCCCGCCGGGTAAGTGAATGTGAGCTGGTGGGGCAAAATCCATGTAGCTGTCATCCTCCACCGGTTCATGGTGATCATCACTTTGCCACGTAGGTGTGGCGTTTGCGCCGCGTGGGAAGGGCTGCCATTGCTGCACCTTTTCGTCTGCCGCCTGGCTGAGCCAGGGCAGGGTGTCCTGTAACAACACCAGCACCGCGTTATGTTGCGGCAGTTGTGCGACGCCGCCCTCGCGGCTGAGCATGATCTGAGCGAATCTGGCGATGGCATAAAACAGGGAACTGGTGGTACCAGCCAGCTCGGTTTGCAGTAGCGCGATGCTGGAGGCATGGGCGGTATTCAGAACACGAATGCGTGCATCCTGCCATGAATGCGGCAGGCTGAGCTGCTGTAACGTATCAATCGCTGGTGCGAAGACCAGCGTAAAGGGGGAGGCAATGCTGTTTCCCAGGCGAACAATTGCGGCTGTTATCTGTGATGTCGCACCGCTGGCCGTACGCATGAGCTGAATAGCCAATGCCGCCTGGCTGCCCAGGGTTGAAATACCGTGCATGGGAACTCCTTTCCCTGAAAATTAAATTTAATCCGTTAAATCGTTTGATCGCGCCCGACATATCTCCAGGAGAGAGCGCAAATCGCGCCGCTACACCATTTTGTTTGCTGCACGGAGTAACTCCTGTCCGGTTTTAATCACCAGCGGGCAGCGTTCAAATAGGGTCGTCAGTTCATGTGTGAAACGCTGATACAGCGTGGTATTTAAATTCTCGGCCAGAGCTATATTCGCTTTACACCTTGCCACATCTTTCAGCAAGCCGGGTATCGGTGTTTCCCAATCAGGATTTGCATCAAGGGTTAAAAATCCCTCGCCCGGAACAGGCACGCCAGAATTATTGATTTCTCCCACCGCAACATTAACCTCGCCCGCAAAAATATTTCGCTTGTTCTCCATTTTTATTTGATGGTTGACATTGATGATATTGTTATAAGTAATCTCAGCCGTTAGCTCCGCTTCTTCGGAGGTGGTGCATTTTTCGCTATTTAACGGGATCTCCAGTCCCAATTGACAATCCACATCCGCCGCACGTTCTAATTGATAATACGTTTCCAGGTTTTGTGCAGTATTTTCAGGTGATATATTTTTTACCTCAGGTGAGTTGATCATGTTTGCCATTTTTTTTAAGTCAGTCACCTTATTGATGCATTTTCTTGCATGGTCAGATTTTTCCTTCCTGGCATTTTTTTGTTTCATTCTCTTGCGCTGTTCTTGTTTAGCTGTTCTTAAATTCTCCCTAAAAACAGGTCCGCTGGTATCTTTCATTTTCGCCACAAAATCGGGTGTGTTTCCCAGTGATTCAATATTTGTGGCTGAATTAGCCGCATAGGTTGGCTGCATTGGGCTGCCTATGACGGGATGGCTGAACGGATTATGTTGGATTGATGGAGCGATGAAAGAGGTTTGAAAACCTACAGCGGGCATATCGCATTCTCCTGAGTGATGTACCTGATAAATTATAGATTATCAAGAAGATAAGCCACCTGACTTTTCCCTGACATTTAATCATTAAGAGTGATTAAATGTCAGGGATGAGGTCGACCCATCGCGGATATACCGCCCCTCAGATCAGATTCCTGAGATTATTGTCAGTCTCTATAATCTTATAACAATGATTAATGATTTTGTTAAAAGCACTGTGTAATGATTCAGGCAGTGATGCCATTGCTTTTCGGGCTGCGGTGATGTTTTTCGCGCAGAGCAATTTGTCATTATCTAAATGTTGCGATATATTTTTGTCGGAAATATGCATCTCAAGATTGTCAAAGTCTTTGGCCCATATTTTCAGGCCAGAGGTTTCCAATTGAGTGATTAATTTTTTGATTTCTTTAACCGATCTTTTCCTGTTACCGAACTCATTATTTTTGTCGAAACAATGTTGTATAGCATCACGATTCTTTGCCGTCAGCGTTACGGCCTGTTGTGTATCGCTGAGGGGGGTAAGTTGCACGGTTTCCGGGCAGACAACATCGCAGTTGGTTTTGGTAATCAGCATGTCAACACTTAAATCAAACAACTGTCGCTCAGTTTGTTCCGTTGCCTGGCCATTTTTCGCTGCCTTAGCGATTTTATTTGCATGGTTATGGTCTTTTCTCGCATCATGTCGGCAATTTTTTTTACTCTGTTTTAGAAAGTCGCTTTTTTCTTTCCTCATTTTTTCAGCTGATTTGATAAATGCAGGCCCGGTTTTATCATCATAATGCAGGGTAAATGCGGAAGGGGTGAAAGCCGTTGTTATGTTGGCAAGCGTTGCAGGATTATTCGTTACGTTAGCCAGAAGATTAACGGGGAGTGTGGCTTGAATTTCAGGAAGTAGCCAACTGGTGTTGGCGATGGGAGTCGAATTGGCCAATGCTGAGACGGATAGCATAATATATTTCCTTTATCAGATTTATTGACGTATCGCGGCAAAGCATAAGTCAACAACCTGATCGCTTTCGTGAGTTTTCCCTGAAATTTACTGCGCCTTGCGCTCTCGCAATGCGCGGATAATCGCCGCCTGCATCACCTGGGCTGATACCGCGCTGATAAACACCGTGGTGTTTTCCATTGTCGCGCCTTGCACGGGTAGCACAATCACGGTGGGCAGATTGCTCAGGGGTAACTTCTCTGCCAACTGCGCATTGCTGCGCAGTACTCGCCGGGCTTTGGCGATCGCCTGCTGCCCCGGTACGACCACACGCAATGCTTTCACCACCCGCGCAATATCTTCTACCGTGATCTTGCTTTGGTCCTGCGCCACATTAAACATCGCCTGATGGTAACGCCGCCACAGCGCTTCACCCTGTTGTTGCCACAACGCCACGCCAATTGCCGAGGCAGTTTCCGAGACTGACCAATCCGCACCGGCCATTGGCCAGTCGCGAAAAACAAAACGTACCTGCGGGTAATCGTGCATCATTTGCGCCAGTACCGCGTCCATTTTACCGCAGGGCAGGCAGCGATAATCATAAAATGCCATCACCACCACTGCTGCGTCATCCGGGCCGGAGCGGGGGGCGCTGTTGCCCGCCAGCAGGGTCTTACGCTGGGCGATCACGCTGCGGGTTAAGGTGACGATTTTTTCGTTTTGCAGCTGCATCTGCCATGCCTGCCGTTTCTGCTCCATCTGGTCAAGAATTTCCGGGTGGGCGAGCAGGTAATCGCGGGCGATTTTGCCAATTTGTTCCTGCTGCTGCGGGCTGAAGGCGGCCTTGTTGGCGGCGAGGGCAGGTAGCAGCATCAGCGCCGACAACACCACCAGCAGCAGCACCCGGAGTTTATTTATTTGCTGCGACGGGCGCGTTGGTTTTGAGATACACCGCATAACGTGTCCCCATCACTTTTCCGTCACCCAACCAGACATCGTCATACAGGTTTAACCGTGCGTTGCCATTGACGAAGGTATAAAAGAAACCATTGGCCTTGCCGTTGGCGACATAATCACTCAACACGAAATTGCCTTTGAACGTCTGGCTAACAAAACTCGCCGCCTGACGTTCAAAATCCTGGCGCAAGGCCTTTTGGACACTGTCGAGGTTGCTGAACACCTCGCCCTGATGGAGAGCCAGCAAACCCGCCAGCATATTGACCGTCACCACCGCCAGCGGGGTCAAACGCAGCAGTTTGTCACCGGGCTGCGGATCGTTGGCCTGAATCCCGGCCCCCTCCACCAGTGCCCCTTCGGTAAAAAACGTGGAGGCGATAAAGGCGGCACAGGCGGTCGTCAACGCCTGCTGATTGGCGCTGGCGAGAAAACGAAATCCACTGTCCTTTGCCGCCAGTTGATCTACCTGAATACCTTTGTCAGTAAAAAAGGTGTTTAACTGCGCCTGACTTTGTTGACCGCTGGCAAACAAGCAGACCTGATCCATGATGGTTTTATTGCGTTTGCCATCAAACAGCGGCACCAGTGAGCTGATGATTTGTTGCATCACCGGCAGAGAGGAGAGTTCAATATTATGCGCATCCGCACCCGTCGTCTGCGGGTTACACCCCAACATGCTTAGGGCGAGGGCGCTGCTACACAGC
Source organism: Pantoea sp. X-Soil-TKNS-1211 (assembly GCF_059730495.1). NCBI lineage: Bacteria > Pseudomonadati > Pseudomonadota > Gammaproteobacteria > Enterobacterales > Erwiniaceae > Pantoea > Pantoea sp. X-Soil-TKNS-1211. The sequence goes on along the minus strand of NZ_AP035955.1, from coordinate 335,678 downwards.
CATTTGTTCATCGCGTTACCATTGATAGCCGACACCCAGCGAAATACCGAAATCGCTTTCATTGTTGCCTGAACCCTGCAATTTGGTGATCCATCTGCCGCTACCGGAAATCGCTGAGACGCCCACGGCGATAGCGGATTTGTCTTCATAGCCGCCTACCGCCACGCTCACCAGGCTGGAGGCAGGTTCCCAGGCTTGTGGCAAACCGGCCATCGCCATCGCCGACGCCACGCCTGCCGTCAGTTTGTCGTCCAGTTGATCGACACGTTTATTGATGTTGCGGAACGACTGATTATTCGCCGCCTGCACCTGATTTAACTGGTAAACATTGACGGCATCGGTGTCATTCACCCCGGAAGCGACATTGGTGATACGACGTTCATTGCCCGGCGCGCCCACCGACACGGTGTTGACTTCACTGGCGATGGAGTTAGCGCCTAACGCGACCGAATTGCTGGCGGTCACGCTACTGAAGGCACCGAGTGCGGTGCTGTTATCACCCGAGGCTGCCGCGCCATTGCCCACCACCGTGCTGTTGGCCCCGCTGGCGAGAGTATCGTTGCCCAACGTGGTGCTGTTGAGGCCGGTACTGCGCGCATTGCTGCCCACGGCGGCGGCGTTGCTGCCGCTGGCGGTGGCAACGCCGGAAGCATTGACCGCCAGTTGATCGATATTTTGCGGTTCAATTTGCAATGCCTTGATTTGCCGTACCGTCACCGCATCGTCATCGCTGACCCCATCGCTCAGTCCGGTCAGGGTACGCGTGCCCTCGTCGCCGGTAATATCCACGGTGTGGCCGCCGGTTTCACTGGCGACATCCACGGTGCCTTCGTCAGTCGCCTGCCTGACCAGGCTTTCGCCGAGGTTGTTGATGTTCTGGTAGATATCATTGATGTTGGTGGTGTTCTGCTCCACCTGTTGATTGGTGACAAACAATTGGCTGCCATTAACGGCTTCACTGCTGCTGGCCGTCACCGCCCCGTTCGCCACGCCGGTCAGCCGCCGATTGCCGTCACTGCCGACAAAGGCTACCTCGCTGCCGCCGCTGGTGGCCGCGACAGTCACTACGCTGCTACTGGATGCCTGGCGCACCAGACCCAGCGATCCGGTGTTCACATTGTTGATCAGGTTAGTGATATTGGAGGTATTGCTGGTGGTGGCGGTATCGAGCGCGCTGAGGGCGTCACCGACATTATTTCTCACGCTGCCCTGAATGTTATAGCCTGGCTGTACCAGATTGCCGTTGACATCCACTGTCGATCCGCCTCCCAGCGCACTGGCGACACTCTGATTCGCAGTATAGAGCTGGGAGCCATTAATCGCCTGATTACTGGTTTCACTGACTTCACCAGCGGCGACCCCGATTAGGGTGCGCGAGCCATTACTACCGGCAAAGGAAACGCTGGTGCCACCGGTAAAGGCGGCGACGGTGACCAGGCCGTTGGCATCCGGCTGCTGTACCAGGCCGATTCCGCCCCCACTGATCGAATCTGACAGGCTGTTAATCGCCTCGTTACTGGCGAACAACTGAGAACCGTTAACTGCGTCGGTACTGTCGGTGCTGAGACGTCCGGCGGCGAGGTTGGTCAGGGTGCGTTCGCTACCCGGTGCACCGATGCTGACGGTGCTGGTTGGGTTAGCCCCCGCGAAGTTGCGATTGACGTTGGCAATGATGGCAGAGGGCGTAGCGACCGCCGTTTCGGTCACGGCCCCGGCACCCAGCGCCACATCGTTATCATGGTTGGCGATGGCTGCGGGGCCAATAGCCACGGCATCAATGCCCGTGGCGGTGGAGTCAGTGGCGGTTGAGTTAGCATGGAAATAGCGGGTGCCGGTGGTGGTCAGGTTAGCAAGATCGTTGGCGGTTTCCGCCAGAATCTCATTGGTGGTGAACAGTTGACCACCATTGACAGCATCGGTACTGGCCGATGCGACCAGACCGGCGGAGACGTTGGTGAGACTGCGGGTGCCTTCGGTACCTGCAAAGTTGATTTCTGTACCACCGGTGTCTTTGCCTACCGTAATCGAGTCGCCAAAATCCCCCTGCTGCACCAGACCCTTATCACCGTTATCGAGGGTGTTAGAGAGGCTGGTTATCGCCAGATTGCTGGCAAACAGCTGGGAGCCGTTGACGGCGTCGGTACTGGTGTCCATCAGCCGACCGGCGGCCACGTTGGTGATGGTTCGCTTTATGGATGCCGAGCCAACGCTAAAGTTGCTGCTCGGGATGTCTCCGGCGAAATTGTAATGCTGATTATTTATCTCGACCGAAGGCGTGCCGATCACCGGGCTGTTCACGGCACCATACCCGATCGCCACATCTCCTGCGCTGCTGGCGACCGCCCCGGCGCCAATCGCGATGGCATTAGTGCCGGTCGCTACTGAGTCGGTGCCCGTCGTGCCGGAGTTGACGTGGAAATAACGGATGCTGCCAGAATTAATGTTAGTGGAGAGGGCATTGATCGCCTCATTGCTGGCAAACAGCTGGGAGCCGTTCACCGCATCGGTGCTGCTGTCGCCGAGGCGTCCGGCGGCGACATTGGTGAGGGTGCGTTCGCTGCCCGCCGCACCGATGCTGACGGTGCTGACCGGCGCGTTCCCGGCGAAATTATGGTTCACCCCGGCAATCTGGGCGGAAGGGGTCGCCACCGCAGCGGCGGTGACGGAATTCGCGCCGAGCGCCACATCCCCGTCGTTGCCTGCGGTGGCGGCGGTGCCGATGGCGACGGCATCAGCACCGGACGCGCTGGAGTCGGTGCCTGTGGTGCCGGAGTTGGCGTGGAAGTAGCGGGTGCCGCCGGTGGTCAGGTTATTCACGGTGCTGCCGAGATTGGTAACGTTGGTGTTGGTGGCAAACAGCTGACTCCCGTTGACCGCCTCATTGCTGCCTGCGGTGAGGGCACCGGCGGCCACGCCGATCAGGGTGCGGTTAACGCCCTGACCGGCAAAGTTCACCTGGCTGCCGTCGGTATCTTTGCCGACAGTGATCGGCTCACCGGCAGCAGACTGCTGCACCAGGCCGACCGTGCCGCTGTCGATATTATTTTGCAGCGTGGTGAGGTTATTGGTGGTTGTGGTGACGTTGGTATTGGTGGCAAACAGCTGCCCGCCGTTAACCGCCTCGGTGCTGCCTGATGCGACGGCACCGGCGGCCACGCCGGTCAGGGTACGATTACCGGCCGTCCCGGCAAAAGTCACCTGACCGCCGTCGGTGGCAGCGCCGACGGTGATCGGCTGGCCCGCCGCCGACTGTCTTACCAGGCCGATGCCCCCGGAGTTAATGGTAGTGGAAAGGGTATCGATCGCCTGATTGCTGGCAAACAGCTGGGAGCCGTTGACGGCATCGGTGCTGTCGACATCGAGGCGTCCGGCGGCGACGTTGGTCAGGGTGCGTTCACTACCCGCCGCACCAATGCTGACGGTGCTGAGCGGCGCGTTCCCGGCGAAATTATGGTTCACCCCGGCAATCTGGGCGGAAGGGGTCGCCACCGCAGCGGCCGTGACCGAGTTCGCGCCGAGCGCCACATCGCCGTCGTTGCCCGCCGTGGCGGTGGTGCCGATGGCGACGGCATCATTGCCCGCCGCGCTGGAGTCGGTGGCGGTGGTGCCGGAGTTGGCGTGGAAATAGCGGGTGCCGCCGGTGGTCAGGTTATTCACCGTAGTGCCGAGACTGGTGACGTTGGTGTTGGTGGCAAACAGCTGGCTCCCGTTGACCGCTTCATTGCTGCCTACGGTGAGGGCACCGGCGGCCACGCCGGTCAGGGTGCGGCTGCCATCGGTTCCGACAAAATTGACCTCACTACCGTTGGTGGCGGCACCGACGGTGATCGGCTCGCCCGAACCGGCCTGTTGCACCAGCCCGATATCGCCGGAAGAGATAGTGTCGGAAAGGGTATTAATCGCCTCATTGCTGGCAAACAGCTGGGAACCGTTGACCGCATCAGTGCTGGACGCGGTGAGGCGTCCGGCGGCGAGGTTAGTCAGGGTGCGTTCACTGCCTGATGCGCCGATGCTGACGGTGCTGGTCGGGTTCGCTCCGGCGAAGTTGTACAGATTACCGGCAATATTCGCCTGCTGGGTGGCAAAGGCGGTGGCGGTGGTGGAATTCGCGCCGAGCGCTACTGAATTACTATTCGCAGCCGTGGCGGCGGCACCGATGGCGACGGCATTAGTGCCTGAGGCGGTAGAGTCCGTGCCTGTCGAATTGGCATGGAAATAGCGGGTGCCGTTGTTGGTGAGATTGGTCACCGAGGTGTTCAGATTATTCAGGCTGGTGTTAGTGGTGCCGAGTCCGGTATCCAGCGCGCTGAGGGCGCTGCCGACATTGGTAAAGGGCGTGCCAATGGTGTTGGGCAGATTATAGGATAACCCGGTGATCGCCCCATTAGCGCCAACAGTTGCGCTGCCGCCCAGCGCGGTGGCAATGCTCTGGCTGGTGCCAAACAACTGGCCGCCGTTGACGGCCTGGGTGCTGCCAGCGGCGACGTTGCCATTGGCAACACCGAGCAGCTGGCGATTACCGGCAGTGCCGGCAAATGACACGGTAGTGGTGCCTGCGGTGGCGCCGACGGTCAGGCCGCTTCCGGTGACTTTTACCGGGCCAGCGGTGCCGTTATCCAGCGCCACTAACGCTGCCCCCACCTGAGTATAATTGGTGCTGGAGAGGCTGTAGGTTGGCGTGGTGACGGTACCGGTAGAGGCATCAATCGATCCACTCGTTGTTCCGGCTCCGCCATTTAATCCGTTAAGCACCGAGTTTAGTTGACTAATATTGACAGCGTCTGTCGCTGCTGTTCCTGCGGCCAGGGAGGTAATCTTCTTACTGGACATCACCAACCCGTTGACAGAGTTTACAGTGAAGGAGTTGCTGTTAAGGTTTACCGCATCACCGTTAAGCGTTAGCCCACTGGTGTTGGCGATAACCTGGCTGGTTGCTGCGGCGCGACTTAAACCGCCCCAGCTCAATCCCGCTGAAATATCACCGGCCCACGTCATACCCCGGGTAGAGCCGCTAAATGCTGACATGTAACCAAATTGAGGACCTGCGACACTGGTCACGGACGCGCCCCATGGATCACAAACAGTCGTGGGGAGAATCGCAGTATTTAACACACCCGCGTTCATACAAATGGTTTCAGCGGTAGTGGTTGATTGTATGCCTATGTAAGGTGAAGCATTGTTCTTGGCATCGCTATAGCCAGGTGGCAACGCGGCGATCAGCAATAATGTAATTTTCTTAAATCCAGTGTGTTGCGCGTTTTTGCACAACTCACCCACAACCACCCAGCAGCGCTTTGCAACGCTCCATACGCATTTATAGATTTTGTTCATTGATTTTCCCCTCGTGAATAATCTGCAACCAGGTAATCCGCTTACTTAGAAAGTCAGCCTTATACCTGCCTCAGACCGGAAAAAGGGGAGCAGGAAGGAATGTTTTTGTAGGTTTTATGTAATCATTGCGTCATGTTGCGTTAATTATGTGTCGCGGCATGAATTGATGCCAGACGGAAAATGAAATATTTAAAGCGCAGCGAAATAAAAATTAAAAATAATTAATGCTTGGCGTCCTGTTTAGGGTTGAATTCGGTAGCGGCTTTTTGTGATGCAGATCGCTTAAATAAAACTATTTTTTGAAGAAAACGAAAAAAGATGCACCAGAGCAAAGAAAGCGAGCCGTAAATATGCCCGTGAAATCGTAGGATTAAACGCGGTAATTATTTTAATGATAAGTTTTATCCTGCATGTTGAAATACATTTGCAGTTCACAGTAGAGAAAGTTCCAGGTCATTGTAAATTTGAATTTCTTTAATTTGTTTTATCATTTTACCGGTGATGAAGTTGACGTAACCGGTTGCCGAGGGGAGCGTCTGAATTTTTGCCGTTACGCAATGCAGGTTTCTGCACATTCTATCAACACTCACGGAAGGAGTTTACACTTACCTATGCCCGCTATCTCAGCCTCGCATCTGACCCGCGCTTGCGGTCAACACATTTTTAAACTCGATAAAAAGCAGGGAAATAAAAATAGACAGGATGAGTGGATCAACAAACTGGCGGCCCATCGTGGTGTACATGCGGAAAAAACTGCTTGCCGAAGCGATTATTTTTGCTGCCACTACCATGGTTTGTATGGGAAGCGTAACGGCGACAACCGCAAATAAAGCCGAAAGTCTTAGGCTGAAAAAAAATATCAAGATGCTGGGTAACCGCTCCCATCAGAATAACGTCGAAAGCGCTGTGCAAAAAGAAATGACCAGGCAAGGTTCAGGCGGCACGGTAGCTAAACCTGAACACCCTGCGTCACCCGCCACCTCGGCTGAACAGGCGCTAATTGTAAATACCTCCGCACCGCTACTGGCGCGCTCAGGCAGATCGCTCCCGTTACGTTCCTTTCCTCAATCCACCAGCACGATAACGCCTGCTCCACTCGATCATGTGGACATCGTCAAGTTGCCACGCTACGTGATTAAAAAAATAAACTCTTTCAACGATGCATTAGCCAGTATTAGCGAAGGTGGGGCACATCCGTTTCGATCCCTGGAGAACTTCTTAGTCAAGGTCTATAGCCTGGTAACTGATAAAGAAATTGATCACCACACCAGGACGTTATTGAATCAAATCGCTGGCGTGATTGATGATATCACTGCATTAATTCCTGACGTCAATTTAACCCGTATCCCGTTCAAAATGACGCAGATGATGTCCAAACCCGACACGCTGCCCAACGCGGATGAGTTAACCGGTATGCTGAATGATGTTAATGCGCTAAAAAGTTATCACACCCAGGAAACGTTTCCGCTTACTCATGCAAAGCCACCGAAAGGCGCAAAGTCGGGCACCCTGGCCATCACCGATCGCCACGGAAAATCGCATAGCTTGCCGGTGAGTTGGTATCAAAAAAATGACCTTCCTGACGGTGGGGAATGGAAGATTCCACTCAGAGGCTATCGTGCCAGTAAAAAAGAGATGCTGATTGAACAGAATAACGGATTATACAGCTCGCTCAATAACCATAATTTTATCAAGATAAAAAAGCACTTTTATCCGGTCGAATTTATTAAAGGGCAACCGGATAATGCTTTTATTATCAATCCGAACCAACGTAATGCGCTTCCGGTCGAACGCGTGCCAGGAAATATTCATGAATGGCGCGTGGTCCACGGCATGCGCAGTAGCAAAAAAACACCTGATACGCCAACCATTGAATGGGAACATCGCCTGGCTTCTGCCTCCACCTCGCATGATCCTGAATTGGCGGTGCCTGATGCCACCACCGGAATTGCCACCATTGACGGCGAACAATATATCAAAGGGAATTATGGTATGTATAAAATTGAATACAATAACGATATCAAATCCTATGTGGTGAAAACCGGTGATGGTCTGGATTATCCTATCTCCTTTAATAAAGACACTTTTAGTTGGGAGACGAAAATGATGCATATCCAGGCGCATCGCTATACCTCAGGCAAGTTTAAATTACTGGATAATCGCCTGAAAAAATCAATGATAGAACAAGAACTGCGCAGAAGGGACGTAAGCGAGAGGCTGCGCTATCCGGTTAAAGCCGGTGATGTGATAAAATTACAAGGGACCGAATATATTTTCGAGGCCGATGGTTTTACGGAATTACGATCGGTAAATTATAATAAATATGTTAAATTGATGCGTGGAATCAAGGGGGCGGAGCAAAATATAAAATTTGCGCTGGAAGCCATAGCCCAACCAAACCATCCTCAGGTAAAGAAAGTAATTAGCGAACATTTTTCAATTCCTGAATCGGCCATTACTAATAAGCTGATTAAGGAAGTAAAGAGTAATTTGTTGGCGCTACAATCAGGAATATTATGGTTACGCCGTGGTGAGTTCAGCATTATGACGCTGAATAATTTGCCGGGAGTGAGAGGGCGCTATGATGGCAGTTATCTTCCTGAATATAATAAAGTTGTCGTATATGATATCGCCTTCCAGGAAGGTAAAGAGGCGATTGTGCATATGATTAATCATGAAGTGTCCCACCATAGTGTCACCGATCCGGAACAGCCTTTCAGGACCACGGTAGACAGTTATTATCGCCCACGTCACCGTGGTGATAATGTTCATAAGAGTCTTACCAGGGAAGAACGTGCTGGTGTCATCTATGACGATGGTGGCGAGAATTTTATGCGCAGAATGAAAGCCGATAATTTAGGCATGGCCTGGGAGACTTATGACAATGATCCTAAATTACGTATAAGGACCGAGCTGGAAAACCCGGACTCGATTACGGACCTGAATAAGGGGTTGGCAAAAGTGGTGCATCCGCAAGAGATCCCCACAGGTGACAGAAGGAAAAGAAACGTCATCTTTGGTGGGCGATGATCACCCCATACAGCTCACGCAGGTTTTTAATAGATCTCTGCTGGCTTAGGTTTGCTGCTTCTAATCCAGGAGAACAACCATGACACTCTATCAGGAAGATTATCGCTATGCCGTTCCCGGCATCCGCAGCGTTAAGCATCTGCAAACCGGCAGCCGCCAGCAGCAGGTGCGTTATCTACCGGAGCTGGAATTACGTAACGGCACAACAGCACAACCGCTGCGGGTGATCGCAGCAGGGCACGGCCGTATCTATCGGGAAGGCAACCACGCACTGACGCACTTTAACCTTTGCGACCGGCTCGGCAGCGTCAGTGGGGTGGTGAATGTCAGCGGCAGCCTGGTCAGTCAGGAAATCGGGTATCCGTTTGGTGGCACTGCCTGCTGGTTAACCGGCGCAGAGGCGGGTGCGGCGGTTAAATTTCAGCGTTATTGTGGTAAAGAACGCGATGCCACCGGGTTGATCTTCTATGGCTGGCGTTACTTTGCCCCGTGGAAGATGCGCTGGCTGAACAGCGATCCGGCAGGAGCCATTGACGGGCTAAATCTGTTCCGTATGGTCGGCAATAATCCGCTGACCCTGGCTGACCGGGATGGAAGACTAGGGGAAGATCCGCCGGTAGCGACAACTCAGGAAACCGCGGATATGGTGCAACGTCAATCGAGGCCATCGGTAATCGTATCCCAGCCGCAACCGGTGATACAGCAAAGTGTGATCGTGTCTCCCAATAACAATCCGCAAAAAACGCAAGTGCCGCCATTGCCTTCCTTTCAGGATACTGATCTACCCCAGGCAAGTACTTCTGCTGGGGCACCCATCGCAGCGCCTGCAACCCGTGCAGATTCCCTGACGTGCCTGGAGTGTGGAAAACAATTAACCACGCACAAAAACCTGAAGAGACATGCAGTGGTCCATCAAGACCGTCAATATGAATGTGATTTTCCTGGATGTGGAAAAATATTCAAACATAACTTTCTGTTGACCAGGCATAAGCAGATTCATACTACTGTAAAGGCGTTTAAATGTGACTGGCCTGGATGTCACAGTAGCTTTAAAACCAGTGGAAATCTTAATCAACATAAAAAAATACACGAACCCGGCATAACATTTTCTTGTTCTGTGCCAGGGTGCAATAAAATCTTTCCCACTCAATATAGTTTTAATAAGCATACCAAGCGAGGGCATGTAGCGACAAATCCCGCGAGGAAACATTTTGATTATATTCAGAGTTTAACGAAGCACCTCCCGGGAAATAAACAGCAATAGAACGTATCCCGGTCAGGCGTTTTTTAGTCAGGGGTGCCTCGTTTTATCACATGTTCATGTTTTTAATAGATTAATGCTGGTTTACCTTTGCCTCCTTTTATACAGGAGAGAGTGAATGTCCCAAGTTCTTGAATATTACCGTTATGCCGTCCCCGGTGAACGCAGTATCAAACGCCAGCAAACCGGCAGCCGACAGCAACAGGTGCATTATCTACCGGGGCTGGAAGTGCGCTGTGGTATCACTCCACAACGTTTGCTGGTGATTGCGGCAGGGCATGGCCGCATCTATCGGGAACAAAACCACGCCCTGACGCACTTTAACCTCAGCGACCGGCTCGGCAGTGTCAGCGGGGTGGTGAATGCCGCCGGCAGCCTGGTCAGTCAGGAAATCGGGTATCCGTTTGGCGGCACTGCCTGCTGGCTAACCAGCGCAGAGACAGGCGCGGCGGTTAAATTTCAGCGTTATTGTGGTAAAGAACGCGATGCCACCGGGTTGATCTTCTATGGCTGGCGTTACTATGCACCCTGGCGCATGCGCTGGTTGAACAGCGATCCGGCAGGCACCGTTGACGGGCTAAATCTGTTCCGCATGGTCGGCAATAATCCGCTGACCTTATGTGATTGGGATGGAAGAGTGGGGGATCAGCCGCTGGATTTGAGTCAGAAAAGTTCGCGAAAAAGGCCGGGATCAGAGGTGCTAATGGATGGGCATCCTTCCTCGAGGTATCCAGAGCCACAATTGGCCGTATCACCGGGTACGCTGGCTTTAAATCCTGCTGCTGCCCCGGTGGCAAGTACCTCATCTGATAGAGCAACAGAAATGCCAGTCACCAGCGAAAGTCCTCTGACTTGTAAGAATTGCGGAAAAGAGTATGCGACGTCGCAGGCAATTCGGGAGCATTATCCTGAACATATCGGGGAAAAAATCATATGTCCTTTTCAAAAATGTAAGAAAGAATATAAGCAACTTGGGCAGTTGAATAAACATATCAGGTTGCATGCGCCAGTGAGAGACATCGCTTGTGAATGGCCTGGTTGCAGCAAGAGTTTTATCAGTTTATCTGCTCTCAAGACACAAATGCAGGTTCACATTCCTGGAGAAAAACATATTTGCGATGTGAATGGATGCCAGCGGCGTTTTAGCAGACAGAATGATTTGGTTAAGCACCAAAGAAAGGCACATGGAATTTCAACGGAATTTAAGTGCGATTTATGCCATAAAATCTGCAAGGGAAAACAATCTCTGGCAAATCATAAAAGGAGTAACCATCCATTTCACTAGCGTATAAACCAGGGCGGCAGCGGTCAACGCCGCCCACAAACCCGGCAACCAAAAATGGGCGAGTAACAGCGTGGTCACTGATGCCGTGTTCCGCTACAGTACCGTTATGCAAAAATGATAGCTAAAAGGCAAAGGAGAAGAGGATGCCGGAAAAGAAAGCCAAGGCCACGAAGAATGTTACACCGACCCCGCATGATCTTGCGTTTAAACAATTTCTGACCCATCCCGATACCGCACGGGATTTCATGCAACTGCACCTCCCGGCAGACCTGCAAGCCGTCTGTGACTTTACGACCCTGAAGCTGGAGTCGGGAAGTTTTGTCGAGGAAAACCTTCGTCCCTACTTCAGCGATGTGCTTTACAGTCTGAAAACCACAACCGGCGATGAAGGTTATATACATGTGCTCATTGAGCATCAGTCCACTCCGGACAAACATATGGCGTTCAGACTTTTTCGTTACGCGGTGGCTGCCATGCAGCGCCACCTCGATGCCGGGCATAAAAAGCTTCCGCTGGTGATTCCGGTATTGTTTTATACCGGCAGGCGCAGCCCTTATCCGTATTCGACTCGCTGGCTGGATGAATTCAGCGATCCGGTTCTCGCCGGAAAACTCTACAGCGGTGAATTCCCGCTGGTTGATGTGACGGTCATTCCTGATGAAGAAATCATGGGCCACCGCAGTATGGCCGCACTGACTCTGCTGCAGAAACACATTTATCAGCGCGACCTGACAGATCTGCTGGATAAGCTGGCCACTTTGCTTCTGACAGAACACATAACAGGACAGCAGCTTTCTTCGCTGATAAACTATCTTATCCAGACAGGCGAGTCGTCAGACGCAGAAGCCTTTGTACGCAATCTGGCACAGCGGGTGCCGCAACATGAGGATGAACTGATGACCATCGCGCAGCAGCTTGAACAGAAAGGTATCGAAAAGGGTATTGAACAGGGTATTGAACAGGGTATCCTGCTCGGTGAACAACGAGGTATCGAGAAAGGCAAACTCGAAGTTGCCCGTAACATGCTGCAGAATGGAATAGATCGCAATACCGTCATGAAAATGACCGGTCTGACTGAAGACGATCTGGCACAGATTCGCCACTGATCCAGTCTTCTGTGTCTTCTTCCTGCAAGTATCAGTTCCCTGGCAAAATAGTCCAACTGTATTCATAACGAGTATCGCCCCGCATCTGGAACGGAACCATTTGAACCAATCTGACAGATACCTGAATAAATAACCGGTAACTGTCAGATTAGAACTGAGCGATATCGTTCAGACCCCCTTCAGCCGTGCTTTACCCCGCGCCATCTTCTCTTCCTTGATACCAAAATAGCGCACCACCTTACGCAAATCCTCGGCATCGGATTGGTGACGTGCTTTTTCCCGCTGGTATTGTTCGGCTTCGGTCTCCAGTTGTAGGATATTGCGCCGCATGGCCGCCTCCAGCAGGCGTACATCATACACTTCCTGTGTCACCACCACCTGTTGCAGCGTGAGATGCAGCATGGCCTGATCAATGCTGAGTGACGCTTGCTTACGCACCTGTTCATTTTCAGCGATTTGGGTTTCAAGACGGGCGATGTTTTTTTGCGTTTCCTCCAGTTTTGCCAGACATTGCATTTTACGACGACAGTTCAGTTCCCCGAGTTTAGAAAAAAGCGTGCGCGACATGTAGCATCTTCTCCAGAGTGGTTTCCGGCGTTTCGCTTTCAGCAGAACCCTGCTGCAGGAAGGCCATCAGTTTGGCTTTATGCTCAATCACCTTATCGGTGAATTGATCATGGCCGGTTTGGTATTCCCCTAATTCCAGTAGCAACTGCACCTCATCCAGCCGTTGCAATGCGCGACGTAAAATGCCGGCAATCTCCTGTTGCTGCGGTGAGGTGATACGGGAATACAGGCGGCTAAGGCTGTTCAGAACATCGATGGCAGGGTAGTGATTAGCGGCGGCGAGTTTGCTGGAAAGGTAGATATGACCATCAAGGATCGAGCGGACCTCTTCACCGATAGCATCATGTCCATGTTGCGATTCGAGCAAAATAGTAAAGAAGGCGGTGATCATACCGCGATCTTTGCCAGTACCAGCACGCTCCAGTAAACGGGGCAGCTCGGCAAACACCGACGCCGGGAAACCCGATGCTGCCGCAGGTTCCCCGGATGCAAACCCCACTTCGCGCAGGGCGCGGGCATAGCGGGTAATGGAATCCATCAACAGCAGCACTTCACAACCGGCATCGCGGAAATACTCGGCAATGGTCATCGCCACCAGCGCCGCATTTTTCCGTTCAATCGGCGGCGCATCCGAGGTGGCGTACACCAGCACGGTTTTTGCGCGCTGATGGGGCTGCAACCCATGCTGGATAAAATCCTGCACTTCCCGACCACGTTCACCGATCAGCGCGATGACGATCACCTCTGCGCTGTCGCGCTGGAGTAGCGCCTGGAGCAACGATGACTTCCCCGCCCCCGCAGGAGCAAAAATGCCGACGCGCTGGCCTTTGCTACAGGTCATCAGGCCATCAATAGCCCGCACGCCAGTATAAAAGGGTTGGTTGATCGGTTTACGTCGCAGCGGATCCACCACCGCACTCTCAACCGTGCGTAATTGCGGGGTAAAGCGCGAGGGAACCGCTGGCTTGTCTGCCACCATTCGGGCGCAAAGTTCCCCGGCACCGTTATAAATGCTGCCAAGGCTTTTCTCGCCGACTTCGACACATAATGGGCGTCCGGTTGGGAACACCTGCGAGCGGCCATTCAACCCTTGCCCATCGTCGAACAAACTCACAATCGCGCAGCCGGGTTTAAAACCAATCACCTGGCCGCGTCGCCAGGTTTCCGCGCGGGCATCGGCGTGGATCAGGCAGATTTCGCCCAGCCTGACGTGCGGGAGTGGCACTTCCATAATGCCGCCCTGCACCTTAAGCGGACGGGCGTAATGTTCGATAAAGTTAAGCATGGTGTTGGCTTACCCCAGCCGACTGAAACGATCTTGCAGTCGGGTGCACAGCAGAAAAAAACTTTCCAGCAATGACTCAAAACCGTCTTCCTGTTCGAAGCAGTTTTCATCCACCAGCGCTTTCAGCTCATAACCTTCATCGCCATGCCCCAGTATCGGTTGTCCGGTAATGACGGAAGGCAGAGCCTCCTGCAATTCCAGCCATAACTCAGTTCCCCAGGAATCCAGCGTGTCACGGTTCATCCAGGTCAGACGGCTCCAGAGCCATACGCGTTCATCAATCAGCGATAAAAACATGCTCGGAATATTTTCCAGACCAATTTCAATGGTGGAGTGAGAGTCAAATTGAAATTCTTCGCCTTTATAACCCATTTTATCTAACGAACGACGTAACATCTCTGCGAGATCAAATTGCATTGCTTTTCCTTATTCGTAGTGGCGCGATGGATTGCGCAAGGTTGGTTTTACAATAAATTTGCGGGTGAAAAGGTGTTAACTGCTTTGTATATCCAGTTTGCCAGACAAGCCGGGGCGCAAATGAAAAGGCTGTGCGTTGTAATACTGGTCCACGCATGACTGGAGATCGCCCGCCAGTGAACTTTGCACCCGAATGGATTGCCCGGAGATACGCCAGGTGACCTGTGCCGATCTATCATCAGACCAGCGGTAATAAACCTGTGGCAGCATGCAACGAAGAATCACCTGCTGGATTTGCGCAGTAATTTGCGGGTCATAGGTTTGATTACCAGGTTCGTCCACCATGGGCTTATGAGATGAACAGGCTGAAAGCAGCACGCAACATAAAAAAACCATAAAAAGAGTATTTTTCATTGGATATCTTTTATTTTCAGTTTGTCCGATTATTCGCCGCACAATTATAAATAACTGCCGTTAAATCAATCTGATATTACCCTGATAATTGGCCGTGCAGGCTTGTGGCGCATTTCTGAAAATTTACTATGGCGTGCTCAATCCCGCAAAAAGTCAGCCAATAATATGCAGCCGAGAAAATTAACCACTTTCACCGCCAATGATGGGCCAGTGATCAAAGCCGCCAATGCTCCGCGTCCTGCGCTTGAAGATGCGCTGGATCACTTCAAGCGTTACCTCTCACGCCAGCTCCGTAACCAGGATAAACAGGTCGAGGATCGCTATCAGAAAGGCTTTGAACAGGGCAGGAGAGAGGGCTTCCGCCAGGTGCTGGCGCAGGTGCCGGACACTATCGTGCAACAGCAGCAACTGATGGAAAACTGGTTAAGCTGGCTGAAGACTGAGTTGGAACAACGGTTGCCGAGTTTGCTGATGACACCGGTCGCGCTCGATAACTTTATCAGAACACTGACGCGGGAATTTGCCATCACAGAAGCCACGCTGTGGTTGCCGCGCAATGTGGCCGAGGAAGCCGGTGCGCTTGAGCAACGTTGTCAGGCTTTAGGCATCACGCGCTTTACCCTCAAAATTCACGAGCAAAAGCAGCTGTTCCGGTTGGAAGCGGGGCCAATGGTCTGGGTGTTTGATGCGCGCAAACAGGTGATGCAGCAGGTGGTCTGGCAACTTGGTAAACCGGGACAGTAGCGGTATTTCGTTGATCAGTCGTTACGGGGGAATAATGCGCATTCACATTTTTAAATCAGTTTAATTTCAGTTTTTCATGATTTATTCGCAGCATTATCACTCCGCACATATAGTCCGTTTCCCCGCGTTTCGGAACAATCCTAAAACTCTGTCGTGAGGCTCATTTAACGCCAGCCACGACCCTTTGTTTTATGGATTGAGTATTAGATTATGACGGAACATACGATCTCTCCCAGGCTGCGCTGGCAAACCCTTTTTGTCTTATTTCATTATCTGTTTTCCCTGCTGTTTTTTTCCTTACCTGCGCATGCCTTGAATTCGGGAGAGAGCGGTTCACTGTCAAACGTGGCGACCACGGAAGCATCGCCGCTGCGTGACCAGATGGCGCAATTTTGGGGTTCCGCACAACACAGCAACGCCAGTGATGCAGCGCGTGGCGTGGCAAACAGCGCAGTCAACAGCGCGCTGACCGCCGAGGTCGAAGACTGGCTCAATCTGGGGGGCGGCAAAGCGAAAGTCACCCTCGACACCGGTATTTCCGGCAATCATAACCGTGATATTGGCGTGGATTATTTCTGGCCGTTGCTGGATACAGAAAACAGCACGTTGTTTACCCAGCTCAGCTTCCATCGCTGGAACGACCGTAACCAGGTCAATGTCGGACTGGGGTATCGCCATGATCTGAACGAGCACTGGATGGCTGGCGGCAACCTTTTTTATGACCGTGATCTGAGCCGTCGGCATAACCGTCTTGGCGTGGGCGGTGAGTTATGGGGGGAGGGGCTGCGTACCGCGCTCAACTATTACCATCCGCTCAGCGACTGGCGTCTTTCACACGACAACACCTTTAATGACGATCCGTTGTTTTACGATTTATATGAACGCGCGGCGCGCGGCTGGGATCTGTCAGTTGAAACGGCGATCAGTCAGCATGTTGGGGTAAAAGGCACCTGGTTTCAGTGGTATGGCGACAAAGTGGATGTCACCGGGGCACGCAGCCAGGCGAGCCGCGATCCTCACGGTGTGACCCTGGGCGCCAACTGGCAGCCGGTGCCGCTGCTGGCGTTCAACGCTGACCATAGCGTGATCAGCGGGCAGGACGATGATACCCGTCTTGGTCTCAACCTTAACTGGCAGTTTGGCAAAACGCTGGCGCAGATGCTCGATCCCGCCGCCGCCTCGGCGTTGTCATCACTGAAAGGCGCACGTCATGATTTCGTCAATCGTAACAACAACATCGTGCTGGCCTATCAACAGCGTGAGAAAAATCTGCACCTGTATTTTGAACCCACCTCGTTGACCACCAAAGCGGGCAGCACCCCGTTCACGCACGCGGTAAAAGGGGGGCGAGGCGGTTTTATTGTCTATCATTCCAACCAGCCGGATATCGCGCAGGTCGTTAATGAACAGGCGGGCACCGTTGCCTCGCTGAGACGCGGTGAGGTCATCATTTCGGCGGAAGAGTATCAGGACGCCAGCCGGCAAAAACTTTACGACCGTGCTGAATATCGCCTCACCATCCAGCCTGGCGATTTTGCCCCGTCGGTGACGGAGGTGCGTATCGAGGGCGAGGCCGCGATTGGCAGCACCCTCAATGGCAGCTACACCTGGATCAGCAATGAAGGTGAAGACGAGGGGAAAACCGTCCAGCGCTGGTATCGCCAGCATGCACCGGAGGATGTACTGTCCACCAGCCATCAATACCAGCAGACGGCAGCGGATGTTGGCAGAACCCTGGTATATGAAGTGACGCCGGTGAACAAGGCGGGCTTGCGCGGCCAACCGGGTAGTGCACAGCAGGACGGCCCACAGTTAACGCTGAATAACCTCGAGATGGCCCTGTTGCAGGGCGGTGGTGAGCAGCAGGCCAATGGTCAGATAAGATTCAAAGCGGGTGAAACCGGCATGTTGTTGTTTGAGGCCACGGTGCTGGATCAAGACGGCAAGCCGGTAGCGGATCAGCCGGTGTACTGGTCGCACAGTAATCCGAACCTGGGCAAGCTGGATGAAACCCGGCAGATGACCAACAGCAAAGGGCAGTCGTTGGTGAAATTCAGCGATATCACGCGTGGTGGGGATGACGTGATCGTTGCTTCGCTGTTGCCGGAAGCGGGTGTCGCCAGGACCTTAGCGGCGGCGGAAAACACCCATACCAAAACGCTGCCATTAAGCATCAGCTTCAGCACGCTCAGCAACGTAACGATTGTCAACCCGCCGCAAAAAGTGACGGTAGGGGCGAATACCGATTTCACGGTGCTGGTGACCGATGAGGAGCATCAGGCGCTGGAGAATGTGTCGTTACAGATCACCAGTCAGGGGGACACCCGTACCCATAACACCGGGAAAGACGGTAAAGCGACCTTTACCCTGACGGCACCGCTCAGCACCGATCCGGCGCAATGGACGGTAAGCGCTGTGTTAACGGAGAACAGCGAGAAAGGCGATCAAGCGCAAATTGGCTTGCTGGCGGATAGCGCCAGCGCGCAGGTCATCAGGCTGATAGCCAATCCGTCCACCGCAGTGGTGGGGGCGAAGGTGGTGCTCACCGCCAGTGTGAGGGATAAACACGGTAACCCGCTGCCTGGAGCCGAGGTGGCATTCCTCAGCGCCGCGACCGATGGCACGCTGCTGACGAAGCAGGCTACCAATGAGGAAGGCGTGGCGGCCTTCCCGGACTATAGCCAGACAGAGGCGCAGGAATTCCATCCGGCGGCGCGGGTCGGTGCCGGCCCACTGAAAGCAACCACCGTCACCTTCACCGCAGATAAAGTGAAAACGCTGACACTGCAACCTAACTTCAGCGGTGAGTTGTTGGCGGATGGCAGCACGGTGAGCTGGACGGCAACGGCGAAGGATGCGCACAACAACCCGGTGCCCGAAGCCGCACTGCTCTGGAATGTTATCGGCCCAACAGGGAAGATCACCCCGGAAAAAGACGACATCACCAACGATAAGGGGCAGGCGCTGGTGACGTTCGCGCTGCCGCAAACTCAGGGCAATCTAAAAGTCGAAGTGGCATCGGGCAATGCTAAACAGCAAGATAACGTCCCACTGTCTCCAGTGCTTATGTTGGCTGCGCTCGAGCCGAGTAGCAACCAACCGCTGGTGGGCAGCCAGATCACGCTGACGGCGCGTGTCACCAATCTCACGGGTGATCCGCTGGAAAATGTGCTGGTGGACTTCACCAACAACCAGAATGCGCGGATGACGGAAAAAAGTGGCGTCAGGACGGATATCAACGGCCTGGCGCAGGCAGCACTGGAAATTGTTCAAGGCCAGGAACAGGGAGCGGCGGGCGACTACGAGGTTAAAGCCACCCTGGCGGCGAAACCGTCAGAAAATAAAACCACCACGGTAAGCTGGCAGATTGACAATGCTGCGGCGCGCGTCACCCAGCTCCACGCCAGTCCGGGCAGCGCGTTGGTGGGCAGCAAGGTGCAACTGACGGCAACGGTGAAGGATACCTTCGGTAACCCGGTGAAGGGGGCGCAGGTGGAATTCCTTAGCGCCGCCGGCAAGGGTGCCGTGCTGGCCACTCTCCCCAGCAATGAGCAGGGACTGGCCGTCTGGGACGACTATTCCCAGACTATCGCGCAGGTGTACCAACCAGCGGCGCGCGTGGTCGATGGTGCGGCACAGGAAACCCGCGTCACCTTCACGGCGGAGGCTGTTGCCAGCCTGACGTTAACACCGGATTTCAACGGCGATCTGCTGGCAGATGGTGTGACCGAAGCGAGCTGGACGGTCACGGCGCAGGATAAGTACCAAAATCGGGTGCCGCAAGCCGCGCTGACGTGGCAAGTGAGCGGTCCGGGCGGTGACATCTCACCACAGAAAAAAGATGAAAAGACCCAGGCCAACGGCACAGGTCAGGTGACGGTCGTCCTGCCGCAAAAGCACGGGGCATTAAGGCTTGAAGTCGCGTCAGGGGCAGAGAAAACAGAAGACAGTGTGTTACTGCAACCGGTGCTGACGCTGAAATCACTGACGGCGGATAATCCGTATCCGCGCATCGGTGGTCAGGTAACGATGACCGCGCAGGTGACCAACCTGGCGGGTGATCCGCTGGAAAACGTGCTGGTGGACTTTACCAACAGCCGCAACAGCCAGATGACGGAACAGCGCGGGGTTAAAACCAACGCCAGCGGCGTCTCGGAAGCTATCCTGCTCATCATCGCTGGTCAGGAACTGGGCGCCGCCGGTCACTATGACGTGACCGCCACCCTGCCAGAGAAAACCTCGGAGACGAAGACCGAAACAGTGACCTGGCAGGTTGATACGGCGGATGCCAAAGTGACTGAGTTGCAAGCCAGCCCGACCTCAACGGAAGTGGGGAGCAAGGTTCAGCTGACGGCAACGGTGCAGGATGCGTTCGGCAATCGGGTGAGCAATGCGCAGGTGGAGTTCCTGAGCGCCGCCGCCAATGGTGACGTGCTGACCACCCTCGCTACCAACGATCAGGGCGTTGTCACCTATGCGGATTACAGCCAGAAAGTGGCGACCAGTTATTATCCGGCGGCGCGTGTGGTGGGCGGCACGGCGATGGCTACGCGCGTGACCTTTAATCCGGGGGCGGTGAAAACGCTGGAACTGCAACCTGACTTCACGGGTGATTTGCAGGCGGATGGCAGCAGCCAGGCAAGCTGGACGGTGACGGCACAGGATGCACATGGCAATTTGGTGCCTGACGCCGCGCTGAGTTGGGAAATCATCGGCCCGACGGGCAACCTCACGCCGTCGAAGGATGACAAGACCAACGCGCAGGGCAAGGGACGGTCGACGGTAACCTTGCCGGGGGAGCAGGGCGAGCTCAAAATCACCGTGAAATCGGGCAATGCGCAGGATGACGACAGTGTCACCCTGCTGCCGGTGCTGAAGCTACAATCGCTGGTTCCCGATACCGATCAACCGGTGGTGGGGGGCAGCGTCACGCTTACCGCGAAAGTGGTCAACCAGGCGGGCACGGCGTTGGCAAACGTGATGGTGAATTTCACCCATGATCATAAGGGCGTGATGGAAACCGCCCCAAACATAAAAACCGACCGTCACGGTGAGGCAAAGGCCACGCTGAAGATCCTGACAGGTAAGGAGCTGGGCGCACCGGGCAACTATATCGTTGAGGCGACCCTACAGGACAAAACCTCGGAGTACAAACAGGCGACGGTGAGCTGGTTACCGGGCACCGGCCAGGTGACGACGTTAACCGCAAACCCGACTGCCGCAGCGGTGGGTACTGACGTGCAGTTGACGGCGACGGTTCAGGATCAGTTCGGTAACAAGGTGCACAATGCTGCGGTGAATTTCCTCGACAGTGTGGCGGGTAGCCCACTCGGTGACGCGGTGAACAGCGATGCTCAGGGTGTCTCAACCTTCACTTATCAGCAGCCGACAGCAGGTGCCTATCGCCCGGCAGCACTGGTGGGTAACAACGGCGGCAAGGATACGCCAGTCAGTTTCTGGGGAACGCCATCTATTGAGTCGGTCAGTGTCACGCCGGAGGGTGGCGTGGTGCCGGGCACGGCATTAACTGCCACCCCGCAGGGATTCAATGCGCAGGGCACCGGTGAGGATGATTCCAGATATCAATGGTATTACCGCCGAGGAAGCCAGGAGTGGCAACAGATTAATAAAGCGACGGACAAAATCTTCGCACCGACGGCCAGCTATGTGGGACTTAAGGTGCGGGCAGGCGTGAAGCCGAAAGGCAGTCAGCAAATCATCGAAGGCGAGGAAAAATATAGCGATGCGGTGTCCGTCTACGGTACGCCATCCATCGAATCGGTTAGCGTGACGCCAGCGGGCGACGCCCAGGCCGGTGCCACCCTCACCGCCACCCTCAAAGGTTTTGATGCCCAGGGGACCGGCGAGGACAGTTCGACCTACCAATGGTACTACCGGAAGGGCAGTAATACGGACTGGAAAGCGATCAATGGCGCGACCGGCAAGACCTTCCCGACGCTGACCTCGAATGCGGGTATGGAAATCCGGGTGGTTGTGACGCCGAAAGGCAGCCTGAGCGAGGTTGAAGGGGTACCGAAGGAGAGCAATGCGGTTCAGCTGTACGGTAAACCTACCATCACGGCGGTGGCGGTCACACCGCATGGCTCGGTAAGAGTGAACAATCCACTGACCGCCACCTGGCAGGGTTTTAATGCGCAGGGTACTGGTGAAGATGCGTCGCGATTGCAGTGGTACTACCGTGAGTCAACCACAGCGGGTTGGATCGCCATCGACAAAGCCAACGGAAAAGCCTATACGCCGGATAACGTCCGTATCGGTCAGCAGGTGCGCGTCGGCGTAACACCGAAAGGCAGCGACCAGGCGGTAGAGGGCACTGAAATCTACAGTGATCCGATCAGCGTATACAGCATGCCGTCTATTCAGTCGGTTACGGTGACACCGTCCGGGAGTGTGGCGCAGAGCCAGACGCTGACAGCCACCATCAATGGTTTTAACGCGCAGGGCACGGGTAACAATGCGTCTTTGTATCAGTGGTACTCCCGCCCGAGTTCGGATCAGGGGTGGACAAAGATCGACAAAGCGGAACAGCAAACTTTTGCTCTCGGTAACATCCAGCCAGGCGCTCAGGTACGCGTTGGCGTGACGCCGAAGGGCAGCGAGCAGGTGATCACCGGTGTGACGCAATACAGCGATGCGGTCAGCGTGTATGGGAAGCCCAGCATAGCGTCGGTGACCGTTGCTCCGGGGAGCACCGTGGCACCGAATAGAGCACTGACTGCCACCATTAATGGTTTTAATGCGCAGGGCACCGGAAGCAACGCATCGACCTGGCAGTGGTACTGGCGAGGTCCGGGTGACAGCAAATGGACCAAGGCGGGACGGTTCGATGCCACACAGCAGGTCTTCACGCCTGATGCCTCCTATGACGGTTACGAGGTTCTGGTCGGCGTAACACCTAAAGGCAGTGAGCAGGCCCAGAAAGGCGACGAAGTCTTCAGTAATGTTGTCAAAATACAGGAACCGGTGACTTACAAGATCACGCGTATTAAACATTATTATTTCAACAATTTTGTCGCCCCTTGGGTCTATGAACCGGTGGTAAAAGTTGAAAACAACAAAGGGCAGCCGGTGTCAGGTGTGGAAATCTGTTTTAAAATTTATCGCGGTTCGATACCGATGCCTGATGGAGTGCCGACTTTACCCTCGCAGGCTGACATGCGCAAAATGACGGGCAGTGATGGTGTCACTGAAATTGAGCGAGTAACGGGTTCGGGAACTCAGAAAGTCCATTTCCGCGCATGGATCTGTTCAACCAATAAACTGCCGACCAGTTCCGCCTATATGGGCGGTGGCAATAAAGATTGGTACGACGCACCAACTGACTGGCAAACCGTGGTTTCAGCCAATTGAGTTATTGCGATTGAGCGTTCTTTAGCAGCGCCGTCCGGCGGGGCGGCGCTGTTTAACATGACGTGATAATCCGGTTTGATATGCAGAAATATTTGGCATATGCTTAAGCATATGTTTTGTTGAGGTGGTATCATGGAAAAAACAGCTAAGATTTTCAAAAATGGCAGAAACCAGGCTGTTCGGCTGCCAGTGCAATTTGAATTCGACACCGATACCGTATACATCCGCCAGGAGGAGAACGGAGACGTAATCATTTCCCGTTATCCCTCCCGGCAGGATAACTGGGACCAATTCCTCTGCGACTTAGAGACCACGCATTTCCCTGATGATTTTTTAAGTGAGTTAGAGCGTAACCAGGAAAGTCATGTACGCGATCCGTTTACCAAGGATCACTAATTAATGTATATGCTTGATACCAATACCGTCAGCCATCTCTTGCGTCAGAACGACAATGTTATTAAGAAGCTAAAAACTATCCCACCAGCCCAAGTCAGCATTTCCAGCATTACTGAGGCAGAGCTGCGTTATGGTGTGGCGAAGAGGCAAAGTAAAGCATTAGAAAAAATAGTTGATGCATTTTTGAAGAAAGTTACCGTGCACAGCTGGGACAGTAAGGCGGCGGAGACTTATGGTGAGTTACGTGCTGCCATGGAAAAAAGTGGGCGTGTTATGGGAACAATGGATCAACTGATTGCTGCCCATGCTGTCAGTAAAGGATTGACTGTCATTACCAGTGACGTTGCCTTCTTGATGACGCCAGGGCTGCACGTGGAAGATTGGAAAAATCCACAGCACACCTAACCTGAGTTTTATGTAAATCGGGGACAAAGTTGCATACGCTTGCAACTCTGGAGACAGCTGTTACCTGATTTGCACGAATTGGTAACGGCGCGATTTATCGCGCGTTTTTCAGTCATTTCATGGCACACCAAACCCACGCGATAAATTGCGCCGCAAACGGTCTACGCAAGAAATAGTCAGCAGGATTCAGGATGTTCTATAGGAATTTCTCAGCATAACTTCAGCATATTCATAATAAACTCGCGTGATTATCACTTCGAAAGCATAGCCAGCTAGACCTAAGTACAGAACAATCGCATCACCGAAATGGCCTGACCTGATTGTGGACAGGTTATGAACCTTAATGCGCCTGTTTGAGTAATGAGCTATGACTGAACGGACATCCTCTCCTGCACTTCGCTGGCAAAGCCTGTTTTTCTTGTTTCACTATTTGTTCACGTTATTCATCTTTTCACTGCCAGCACCTGCACGCGGGGGAGATCTTCAGGCATCACTGCCCGATTTACATACTCAAACAACCGTTCTCCAGGCAGATCCGCCGGAAACCACAACGGATCAGAGGGGTGAGGAAAACTCGCCACTGCGCGATCAGATGGCGCAATTCTGGGGTTCCGCTCAACATAGCACTGCCGGTGATGCAGCACGCGGCATGGCAAACAGCGTAGTAAATAGCGCCCTGACGGCTGAAGTTGAAAGCTGGCTTAATATGGGCGGGGCAAAAGCGCGCGTGACCCTTGATACCGGCCTCTCCGGCAATCATAGCCGGGATGTCGGCCTGGATTATTTCTGGCCGCTGATGGAGTGGGAGGCCAGCACCCTGTTTAGTCAGCTCAGTTTTCATCGCTGGAATGGACGCAACCAATTCAATGTCGGGCTGGGTGTGCGCCATGACCTGAATGAACGCTGGCTGGTTGGTAGCAACGTTTTCTACGATCGTGACCTGAGCCGTCGTCACAGTCGCCTCGGCCTCGGTGCTGAACTGTGGGGAGCAGGGCTGCGCACGTCTGCTAACTATTACCTACCGCTGAGCGACTGGCGTCTGTCACAAGATGATCACTTTAATGACGATCCGCTGCGTTTCAATTTATACGAACGGCCGGCGCGAGGTTGGGATTTGGCCGTTGAAGCAGCACTGAACCAGCATGTCGGCGTGAAAGGGACGTTCTTTCAGTGGTATGGCGATAAAGTCGATGTAACGGGTAGCCGCAGCCAGGCCAGTCGCGACCCGCGCGGTGTCACGCTGGGCGCGAGCTGGCAACCCGTTCCATTGGTTAGCCTGAATGCCGATCACAGCACCATCAGCGGGCAGAATGATGACACCCGGCTGGGACTCAACCTGAACTGGCAGTTTGGCCGCACGTTGGATCAAATGCTGGACCCGGGCGCGGCAACGGCGTTGTCGTCGTTGCAAGACGCTCGCCATGACTTCGTCAGCCGCAACAACAACATCGTGCTGGCCTATCAGCAGCGCGAGAAAGGCACGAAACTTTACTTCAACCCCACAGCATGGATAGCGAAAGCAGGCAGTGCCTCTTTTACCCACGTGGTAAATGGCGGACGCGGCGGTTTTATCGTCTATCACTCCAGCCAGCCAGATATCGCGCAGGTGGTGAATGAACAGGCGGGCACCATAGCGCCACTGAAACGTGGTGAAGTCACGATTTCCGCTGAGGAATATCAGGATGCCAGCCGTACAACGCTCTACAGCCGCGCGGAGTACCGTTTGACCATCCAGCCGGGAGATTTTGCCCCCTCAGCAACCGATGTAAGCATCAGTGGAGAATCAGCGATCGGCAGCACACTCAGCGGCAGTTACACCTACGTTGCCAACGAAGGAGACGACGAAGGTGAGTCGCTGCAACGCTGGTATCGTGCTGAGACACCCGAAGAAACGCTTTCCACAAACCATCAATACCCACTGACGGCGGCGGATGTCGGTAAAACGCTGGTCTACGAAGTGACCCCCATAAACAAAGCAGGTTTGCGCGGCATGCCGGGCAGTGCACAACAAAGCGGACCGCAATTGATCCTCGATAGCCTGGTCATATCCGGTGTCAGCGGGGCGGGCGAGGTGTTACCTGATGGCCGGGTGAAATTCAAAGCAGGCGCGTCCGGCACGTTATTTTTCGAGGCCACGGTGCGAGATAAAGACGGTAAACCGATGCCGGATCGGGCGGTGTACTGGTCGCACAGCAACACGGCATTGGGCGAACTGGAGCAAAACCGTCAAATGACGGACAGCAAGGGGTTATCGCTGGTGAAATTCAGCGATGTGAAGGACGACGGTGAAGACATGATTGTCGCGTCCCTGCACCCCGAAGGCAGTGCGCGCACCTTCACTGCGGCAAGTGACACGGATAGCAGAAAATCCCTGCCATTAGCCGTGACTTTCAGTGCCCCGAGCCAGGTAAAATTTATTGACCCACCGAGACAAGCGACGGTGGGAACAGACACCGTATTTGTTGTGCTGGCTATGGATCAAGACGATGTGGTGATGGAAAACACCGCGTTACAGATCACCAGCGCGGGGAACACCACCGACGTTAAAACCGACAAACAAGGAAAAGCGCGCTTTACCCTGACTGCACCGCACAGTAGCGATCCGACGCAGTGGAGGGTGAGCGCGCAACTCCCCGGCAGTGCAGAGGTCGGGGATGAGGCGGTGCTGGCGTTATTAGCCGACGCATTATCCGCACGAGTGGTAGCCTTACAGGCCGATCCGGCCACAGCGGTAGCGGGCGAGAGCGTGCAACTGTTGGCGACGGTACAGGACAAATACGGCAACCCGGTGCCTGACGATCAGGCACGGGTCAGTTTCCTCAGCAGCAAAGCGGGTGCGCTACTGGATGAACCTGTAGCTACTAATGCGGCTGGCGTGGCCACTTATCCTTATGTTCAGCTCACTACGGGAACCTGGCATCCGGCAGCGCGTGTCGGTGGCGGCGCGGAACAGGATACGGAGGTGACGTTCACGCCTGGCGAGGTGAGCCGACTGACGCTGCGGCCAGATTTTAGTGGCGACCAACAAGCGAATGGCAGCAGCGAGATTGGCTGGACGGTGACGGCGCACGACACACACCACAACGTGGTTAACAATGCTGCGTTGACGTGGGAAGTAAAAGATCCTGCCGGGAATAAGCTTCCCATCAAGCAGAAAAATGATTTCACCAACGCGCAGGGCGAGGGCAGTCTGTCGGTGGTGGTGCCGAAAAACCACGGTGAGTTGACCGTTACGGTATCTTCTGCCGGTCAGCAGGATCAGGCTGGCGTAACCTTGCTACCGGTGCTGAAGCTGGCGGCGCTGGAAAGCAGCAGCGCCACGCCAGTGGTGGGTAGTGAGGTCACGCTAACCGCAACCGTAACCGATCTGGCAGGTACGGCGCTGGAAGGTGTGGTGGTGGATTTCACCAACGATCACAACGATCTGATGACCGAGCAATCGGGCATCAAAACCGATAGCCGCGGAAAAGCGCAGGCGCTACTGCGGATTAAGCCCGGTAAAGAGCAGGGCGCGCCAGGCACTTATACGGTGACAGCCACGCTGCAAGAGGCAACGTCGGAAACGCAAACCAAACAGCTGGACTGGCAGGCAAACGCCACTGAGGCACAGGTGATAGCGCTGCAAGCCAACCCAACCTCGGCGGTGGTGAGTAAGAAAGTCACGCTGACGGCGACGGTGCAAGATCCACATGGTAATCCTGTGCCGGGTGTGCAGGTCGAATTCCTGAATGATGCGGCAGCGAGCGCACCGTTGATTACCCTGCCGACCGATGCGCAGGGTGAGGTGGCTTACCTGGATTATTCGCAAACCACGGCGGCAATCTATCACCCGGTAGCGCGCGTGGTCGGCGGCAACGTGCAGGAAACGACGGTAACTTTTACGGCGGATCACGTCACCACGCTGCAACTTAACCGCGATTTCACTGATAGCGTGTGGGCAGACGGCAAATCGCAGAAACGCTGGACAGTGATGGCAGCAGACCAGTTTGGCAACAGGGTTGCGGCCGCCGCGCTGGCTTGGGAGGTGACAGGCCCGCAAGGCCAACTCACCCCGGAACGACAGGATAATCAAACCAGCGCCACCGGCGAAGGGGAGGTTATCGTCACGATGCCCGAAAAGATGGGGGAACTGACGGTGAGCGTCACCTCTGGTAATAAACAGGATGACGACAGCGTGCCACTGCAACCGGTGCTCACCCTGGTCTCGCTGGAAACCAGCACGGCGACGCCGGTGGTAGGCAAAGATGTCACCCTGACGGCAAAAGTGACCGATCTCGCTGGCACGAAACTGGAAAATGTGCCGGTGGACTTTACCAATAATCGTAACGAGCTGATGTCGGAGGCGCTGAACGTCAAAACCAATGCCAATGGCATGGCGCAGGCGATAGTGAAAATCCTTAGCGGTAAGGAAGCCGGTGCGCCGGGCCTCTATGAGGTTACGGCAACGCTAAAAGATAAGCCCGAACAACAACATTCGCAGCAGGTGAACTGGCAGGCGGAGACTAGCACGGCGCGCGTCACTGAACTCAACGCCAGCCCGACGTCGGCTGCGGCAGGCGCGAAGGTGACGCTTTCAGCCAGGGTGCAAGATCAGTACGGGAATCCGGTGGCGAATAAGCCGGTAGAGTTCCTTAGCGCCGCCAGCGGGGGAACGCAACTGACGTCACTGTCCACTAATGAACAAGGTGAAGTCGCCTGGGATCAATACAGTCAGACCGTCGCCGGTGACTATTATCCTGCGGCGATCATTCCGGGAAGTACCGCCAAAGAGGCCAAAGTCACCTTTCAGGCCGACAGGAACAGTGCACATGTGACCGATCTGGTGCCAACGCCAGCACTGGCGCAGGTAAATACCCCTGTCTCATTGCAGGCGACGGTGAAGGATCAGTATGGCAACCGGGTCTACAGTGTCGGGGTAAGGTTCCTTGATAAACCAGGCGGCAGCACGATACAACAGTTGGCTACTGATGCGAATGGTGAGGTGACCTGGCGCGGCTATACGCAGGCTACGGCGAAAACCTACACGCCAGCAGCGCGCATGGGTGACACGCCAGAAGTGGTGACTGAGGTCAATTTTTACGGCGTGCCCACCATCAGCTCAGTCAGTATTTCGCCGAATGGCACGGTGGCACCGAACCAACAATTGACGGCTCTCTACTATGGCTACAATGCGCAAGGAACCGGCGCAGCGAACCTCGTTTATCAATGGTACTGGCGTAAAGAGGGGGAGAGTGGCTGGTCGCCGTCGGGGCGTGACGATGCGAAACAGAAAAGCTTTACCCCCGATGACACCTATGATGGTTATCAGGTGCGGGTTGGCGTGAAACCCAGAGGTACTACCCCGGCCGTTGAGGGAACGGAGGTCTATAGCAATCCAGTGAGCATTCGTATCCTGCCACCGTCGGTGACAGATGTGACGATCAGTGGCAGAGCGATGGTCACTTATACGCTAACGGCAAACTATAGCTTCCAGGCTAATGGCGGCGCAGCGGAGTCTGGCACCACTTTCCAGTGGTATCTGGATGGATCGCCGATTTCGGGTGCGACCGGGAAGGATTATACGGTGCTGCGTAACAATCCCGGCAAGACGGTGACGGTAAAAGTGACGCCGAAAAACCAGAACGGCGTGAGTGGGACTGGTGTAACCAGTTCAGCGACGGCTAAAGTCGAACCGACCATACTACCTCGTGCGGCTTTTTATGAACCGAGATGTACGACTAACCCACCGCCGGAAGGAGAGGTTAGTTGGAATATGACTAATGTGGGTGATGATGTGCGATTGTATGCTTATTATGGTCAGGAACGAATCGCCTTGGCAGAAAGTGGCGTTATCACAGGACTACCGATTGAACGAAATAGCACCCTTGAGTATGAACTTTATTTCAGAGACGGTTACGGCAATACCACCAACCAATCGAAGGTTAAATTTACTGTGCCTATTATGGGAACGGTTGCCTGCCAGGCCGAACTGACAGCCAACGGCACGCTTACGCGCTGGCCGGACTAGGCTCGCAGAATCTGTAGCGGCGCGATTTATCGCGCTCTTTTCAGGCATTAGCATGCTCTGTCAGATACGTGCGATTTATCGCGCCGCTACGTTGCGAGCTATCCACTTTCGCTACAGCTCATCCCTGAGCGTGAGTCACTATTCCACCTGTTCCCAGGCCTGACTGGCTTCATCCTTCGCCATATTTTTTCCACCCGGTTCATAAGCTGGATGGTTGATATTACACCATCCGCCTTGCGGGAACGGACGACAACGCCACAGATTACCATCGGCACCTTTGACCACGGTTTCCCCCAGTTTGTAGTTACCGATACCTGCGGGCCAGGTTTGCACTTCACCATTATCCGGCCCTGGTCCCTGCTCTGGCTCATCCGGTTTCATATATTCCATATAGCTGGTGTTGCGCGCATCTTTCACCCAGACGAGGTTTTGATGGATACGGTTTGGATCGCTTTCAAAATGAATCTGGCCGTTATTTTTCACCCCGATTTGCAGGTGTTTAGTCTGGCTGTTCAGGGCGTTAGCCAGTTCTTCCGCCCAACGGAAGTTGTTTTCATTACCAGCGGTGATGGGGATATTAATATCCACCAGCTCCTGTCCACTGGCCTTGCTGCCATCCATTAAGCGGAAACGAATGCGATCGCCTTCTTTGGGAGCCGGGAAGGCAGGATTAATAAAGGCTTTTTCTTCAATCCATTCATCAACCGGTTGTTCTGGTCCACCGGGATTTTCCGTGTTGTCGAAGCGGATATCACTACAGTTGAAGAATCCTTCATTACCGGCATCAATGCGTTGCCAGACACTGTAAAGAATGGCGGTACCGGTGCGGTTTGCCGGGAGGGTAAGGGGAATTCTATATTCCTGATAGGTTGATCCCGCTACTGGCGATGGCATTTCCCCGCTGGAGATAAGCGTTAAATCATCCCAGTGCAGCGCGCGGCCTTGAAAATTTGCATCCTGACGGGTGATATAGACGCGGTAAGTCGCGGGATTATGTGGTGCGGTGGCTGCCCAGGTAAGTTGAAGTGGCTTTCCTGACTCGACATCGGTCATCTTCCAGCCGGCATTTTGTGGTGCATCCAAACCGAGTTTTTTCTTATCCCCTGCGGCACACAATGAACCGTTTGGCACCGCTTGTTTAACGCTCTGGTCATCGTCGGGGTCTTTCGGATTGGCCGCGACTTCAGCCCACTGCACAAACGGATATTGTTGCGAGATTTGTAAACTGGCTCGACAGCCAGCATTTGGCACGTTTTCTATTGGTCCCCAAATCGCCCCATCCTGATAACATTGTAGCTGACGCGAAATAGGGTAAGAAACAGCACCGTGACCATAGGCTAATTGGGATAATAAAAGCGTGGTGCAGGCAATTATTGCTTTTCGCATGGTCGAGTAATTATTGATTATTTTCATGGTATTAATTCCTGGAGTATCCAGTCGGGATGTAAGATCAATACGGCGTGAGTGATTAGTTTGCGAATTAATAGTCTGGATAGTATTCGCGGAATTACCTCCTAAAGAAGGTATAGAGCGGAAGTGGTTATTTTTCCAGCAAGAGAAAAAGAGTTGTTAATCGAAGCGTAAATAAGGCGGTTGAATTTTGCTATATTGCATAACGCAGGGTTATCGCATTGCGTTTTTTTTACAAAAAAATGATTTAATTTCGGTTGAAGGAAATAAACGAGGCGGTTTCATTTTTTTAAAGGAAAAGGCTGAGTTTATCTTTCAGGGCAATATTATTCTTTATGCGCCGCCACTTTTACAGACGGCACACAAAGTTGCCATCACTCGCTTTCCGTTCCACCCGGTAATGCCACCGATTTTAGCTGATTCCGGGCATCCCACGTCATCGGTTGATTGGTGTTGAGCACCAACAGGTTGCCGTTAGCATCAAAAAAGTTATCTACATCTTCCGGTTTAATACTGCCGGATGCATTCTGCTTGACCGCGCGGTTGGAGGTGGGCGAGACGACCATCTCCATCGTGTAACGTTTGTTGCCGTTATCGCCACGATGGCGCATCACGATCAGGTTATTGCCTTCATCATAATCATATTCGCGGGTGTAATTAACGCGCTGAGCCGCATCCGGTCCGGTTAAGGGTTCGCGTTCAGGCAGGTCCGGTCCCTGAATACCCGCTTTTATGCTCTCCTGACCGGTAGCTTCAATCAACTGATACAGGCTGTCGTAGCGGTAGGTGCTTAGCCCATCCACGCGCTGATTGCGGAAGAAGGTGGTCGGTTGCGCGGCATCATTCTGCGTTACCACGTTCCCCGCTGGATCGTAGCCGTAAAGTAAATCCTGAAGCACCGGGCCATACTGACGGCCCTGTTGACCGGGCGCGCGCGCCAGAATACGCAACAGACGTTGCAGCGCGGGACAATATTCGCGCCAGGTCGTGACGTTATTGCCTGCCACCTCGCGACACGGCTGGTTAAACACATCATATTCCGTCGATAACAGTACCGGAATCAGCGTTTCGGGTTGATCATCCTGCGCCGCCAGCGTGACATCGCAGGAGAACGGCAGGCCCAGCAGGGTATAACGATGTGCCTGAATGTTGCCGCAGGCATCGGTCTGGCGGATGATTTCACCGCCGGGGGCGTAGTGCCAGCGCGTAGTAAAGCCCTCGGTTTCACATTGTGCGTCACGCTCGGCAATAGCTTCCGGCCAGTCAGGATCCGTGATCTCCGCGAGCAGAAAATGGCGGGTTTCAGCGCTGGCTTTACCCTGCAAATTGAAGCGTGGGGTCAGCACATAACCGGCCGGATCATCATGACGAATCAGCTGACCGCGCGCATTATCGGCCGCGGTGATATCACCATAGACATAGCGATCAACGCAGCCTTCCGCCGCATCATGCAGTTGTTCGAATATCGCCACCGGGCGTGCATATTCATCATATTCACAGCGGGTAAAGGTTTTGCGGCTGTCAAAGGTCAGAAAGCGTTGATTGATGCTGTCGTTGAGTGTCAAACGCGCACCGGCATCGACGCTGTCGTTACGTAGCTCACGGCCACTCAGGCTATAGTGATAGCGCATATTCTCTATCACAACTTTTTCAGATTGCGCGCGCAGAAACTGGCGTGGATCGATGCTACTGCTCAATTGATTGCGGAGATTAAACTGATGGCGGGTGATACGCGGGGTCGGGTCCTGTGTGCTATCACGGCGATACCAGTCAACTTCGCGTACGGTATTGCCACGGTTATCCCGCACCGCCAGTTTAGGGGTGAAGGTATCAACGGTCATGTCGGTCATGTTCAGCTCCTGGAACGAATAAAGGAGGCCGAAACATAACTTGCACCCTGTCCGATTAACACCGGAGTGGCGGAAAGTTTAAAATTAAATGACACTATTGTTTCTTTTTATGTTTTTATTGCTGCCTTGTGAAGAAATTATTAATCTTTAACTTTGGCAGTTAATAAGATTATCATTTTCTTTTTGGTTTTTTCTCATGTCAACGCTGAGTGACTTCATTTCATTTGGCTATAATTTAACTTGAATTTCATTCCCCAGGAGATGTTATGTCTGAATTTGGTGTGTTTGCAATTGACTTCGCTTTTATTGAGCCCCGACACGACAATATGGAACCGCCAGCTTATAGCATTGCCGAAAACATTAAGCTGCTGAAAAATACCGTCGGCGAAATGACTTCATTTTTAAATCGAATAAAAGACCTGGCTCTGGCGCCGGTCAGATTACCTTTTGCCCTGCATGATGTATTTTGCCAGATCCTGAATAAAGCTAACGCGGGGTTGAGAAAAAAAACGCTGGATAAAATTGATAACATGCTTAAGGATTGCATCGCCAAAGGCGAGGCGGCGAAGGCTGCGGTGACAGCGGCCTTGGCAACGTCGACGCGATGGTCTCCAGAGCGAATCGAGGAAATTATTACCGCAGCATTGGCCTGGGGGGCAGCGGAGCATAATCGTGAAGTGACAGAGCAAACGATCAATGAAATGTCAGAAGAAAAAAAAACCGCCGAATTTTCTGAAGAGCAAGAACAAGAGTTGAAAGATCTGGAAAATGAACTCAAGGATCTGAAAAATCAATGCGAAGAAACATTCGCGAACATGACAAAGTTGAATAAAGATTGCAGTGAGTCTGCCAGACTAAAAAACCTCGATATCATTGGTGCTTTCTTACAAGAGTATCTGGATTTTAAAACCACCGTTTTGCTGCTCAGTTTTGCCTGGTCGTTTCCCTTTGAACGCGTCACAGCGGTATCGGGTAAAATGGGCCTGCAATTAAGATTAGTCGTGCCGGGCAGTAAAAACCCCTTTAGTCCTTTTGGCGCAAAGGACAGACCGCAAAGAATTACCGTGGAAGTCTGTGGTTATATTGAAGCGGCGGTGTCGAAGACCATCAATATTCTTAAGCAATGCTTTGACATCGCACCCTCAACGGCGGATCTCTACTTTCAGATCAGGGGGATTAACCGGCGAAGAGTCTTTGCCAGTGCGAATTTTGAATTAGACCAACAGCAAAAATACCAAAAGTGTCCTGGGATCACCATTACGCTTGAGAGCGTGTTACGTGCCTATGCCATTGCAGGTTGTCATGCCTTCGAAGGGAAGGGCGTGTCGTGCTCCACGTTTACCGGACTGGGTTCAGATAAACACAGTTACTCATTAACCGAGGAGTGGCTCAAACTGGCGCTTATTTTTCTCGGCACCGTGAGTTGCGGATTTGTCGCTTATAACTATGCTGGCGACAATAACATCGACAAACTGATGGCTGGCATTGGCAGCATGATGTGTTCGTCCCACCTGTTAACGACAATTTTGCCGGCGCGCAATCGCACCGATATGAGCGTCATTACCTCGGCACCTGGCATTAAAGCGGGGGTCATTGATCATCAAGGCACTAAACTTGAGACGACGGTGAGTTTAAGGGGAATCAATAAAATAATCCCCAAATTCACCTGAATCATCTCTGGGGGGAACAGCCAACGGCCTCATCTGCGGCCGTTGGCGTAAATCAAGGCTGAGAAATAACTTTGGTCAGTGTCACCGCTGGTTCATCGAGCCAGAGGCCAGGTGGCATCGTCGCAGCCATACCCGCCTCGGCGTTAACATCATAGCTGTTGATGATCCTTTTGTTGCCTTCCTGGTAGCCAAAAGTGATGGTTTCCTGCAACGTATGGGTTTGGGACTCGGGCTGCAAGCCGAGCGTGCGTGACATGAACCCGAACATACTGGGGCCGATGGTGCCATTGCTGATATTCATCACTACAGCGGCGGCGTTATTTATCGGCGGGGCGAACTCTCCGGCGGATTTGGTTAGTCTTGCGCAAAGAAACAGTAAATTATTCACACTAATGCTGGCGAGAATAGTATTGAGCAAGGAGGCTATTTCGTATGACGGCGTGCCAATCGTGGCACTCAACGGCGGTATCATGATTTTTTTCGGATCATCGTGTAAAGGTTTATTGATGCAATCCGTCAGGGTTACTAAGCTGCGGAAGAATAATTCCGCAGCGGCTTTTTTGTAAGGAGTGACTAACAAGGGATTATCTGTCGGCACCGAAAGAATAACAAAACCGAAAACATATCCGCTAAATTTGAGAGACATCTGCGTCGGCAGGGTGATTGATAACTCACGGGTATCGGTTGAGTTTGGTGCAACATGATTTAACAGATAATCAAGGATGGGGGGAATGATAATATAACCTAACATCTTACCAGGCTCACCCACATACCAAGAGGCTGCCGCCGCCACCGCGATTGGGACCGCCTCGGTGGCAATCATTTTTGCTTTCTCTGCCGGTGAGGCAGAGAGGAAGGTCGGCCATTTGTTGACTATCTCATAGGATTTTTGTAGCACTGCCAATAGGTTAGCAGCACATAGCAGATAGCGGGCAACGTTCAGGGGTAACTGTGAGGTGATTTCTGCCGTTAACGCACCGGCAAAGGCTACCCCGGCGGCACGACCACTGGGGAGTATATTCGCCACCAGTTGTGAGACGGTGAAGGGTGTCGCGGTGGCAGCAGAGGCGGTGTTTGACGCGATATCCAGAGAAACATTGTGTACCGTGGCTTTGCCGAAAGAAGACATTCCGGGAAACAAATGTGAGATGTTGATGAGCGAAAGTTGTAATGAAGAGGGTAGAATAAGAAAGTTCATAATAAACCTTAATAAATGGTAATGGGGGAGGGAAATTACCCCTGTCGTGTAATGTCATTGTTATATTTCAAATGTGTGTTTTGGTGTTGTCATTCCTGCAAACGTGGCAAAAGATAACAATATTTATTCGAGCGTTGGAATAAAATTATTATGATTTTTTTATTTGCACAAAATCAGAAGTGGAGAAATAAGATTTTTTTGATGCTGGTGGAATTAAATCATATATTGCTGGCTGAGTTTTTTGTTTATTTAATCATTTTTATCGCAAAAAAACGGCCTCGTAAGAGGCCGTGATTACACAGAAACTAACCTTCCGCCTCCGTCAGCGTTGCCAGCACGCCGTTGGCAAACTGCTCTCCGCCATTCAGCGCGCGATAACGAATGCGCAGAATAAGATCGGTCATGCGGCTCAGCAGTTGCTGCTGCTCAAGGCGATTAACGTTGGGGAATTGCAGCTCCCAGCTGGAATGTACCCCATTACCTTCGAACGGCAGGTAACGCTCATCGTTCAGATTCTCGACAAACAGCCCGTTATCTTCAAAGCCGCTGGAGAGGATCACTTCCTGTGAGGCGCGCAGGTTTTTGTAGATCCCCGGATGGTTGGTGTCGCCACTGTGCAGTTTTTCCCACGCCGCCAGATCGGGTTGCAACAGGAAGTTGCTGCCGGTCTGGGTCAACTGGGCGCAGACGTTCTGGTACGGCCCAATCACCGCCGGGATCGACAGCGCCACCTGGATCAGACGACGCTGATACAGTCCCGGATGGCGCTCGGCAAACAGCGCTTCCGGCAGCGTAAACGGGATCTTCAGGCTGGTGCCCTGGAACGTCCCGGCCTCAATCTGGGCGATCTGCTGTGCCACCGTCTGCCAGCTGCCGTTCTGCTCCAGCAGCGATTTCAGCGACAGGGTGTGGGTCAGCTCCAGATGGCGTTCATAGCGCAGCAGGTATTTCTGCTCCATCTGCAACAGCGCCAGTTTCAGGGTTTCACCGCTCAGCAGGCCATAGCTGGTATCGTTCCAGCCGCTGTTGTTGAGCAGCGACGGTTCGCTGAACCAGCCGGTTTCACAACGCCACGCCGCTTCGGTGGCAAGGCACAGGCTGAGGGTGGCATCCCACGCCTGATAGAACAGGCGGCGCAACTGACCGATCAGCCACTGATACAGCTGGGTTCGGGTGACGCGCTGGCTCCAGAAATCGAGCAGCTCGCTGACCTGCTGCTGCTGGCGCTGCGTCTGTGCCAGTTGGTAACGGTACTGCGCGTTCTGCTGTTGCTGCGCGGCGATTTGTGCCTCGATTTGCTGCCCGTCTTTGTCGGCCAGGGTGCGTTGCAGCTGCCAGTCCTGGCGACGGCGGGCGAGATCGGCGTAGGAGCGGGTGAGATCGGCCTGACCACTCAATGCGGTGCCTACCCCATTGAGACCGTAACCGATACCGAACAGTACCTGCGACGCGCCGGGCGTACCTACCGCCAACCCCGCAATATTGGGAATACAGGCGGCGATAGAGCCAGCAGCAAAAAAACCACTCGCTCCGGTAAACGTCGCGGCTGCCGCCTTGCGCAGTTCAATATCCGTTTTCTCCTCAGCAATAAACCCGTCCTCATCCAGTCCCTGGTAGTGATCGTAACGGGCACGGGCGGCTTCGCGGGATTTTTCCAGCGCCGTCAGGCTATGGTCGCCCATCTCAATCGCCATTTTCTGCAACGCGACGGTGAAATCCAGCAACTGCTGCTGATGGCTATACTGGAGTTTTTCCAGATCCAGCCCGTCTTTGCGCTCCAGTGCGCCGAGCAGGCTGTTGCCGAGCTGGATCAGCATTTCGGTGGCGCGTAGCGCCCGTTCATGCATCACCGGGTAGCGGAACGGTGGCACCGCCAGTGTCTGCTGCATCGTGTTACCTGCCGCGCCCTGGCCGCTGGTCAGCGCTTTTCGTGGATCCGCCGGATCGACTGGCGTGTCATACAACGGCAGACTCATCGGCCTGCCATCCAGCGTCAGCAGGTTGCGCAGGTTGTACAGACGGGTTTGCAGTTGATCCCACATCTCAACTCGTAACCGGTTCTGCGGTTCGCGGAACAGCGTGTCGCGGGCCGCGGGGCTGAGGTCATTTTGCTGCAACGGTTGCAGCGGGGCATCGAAGTGCGTCTCCAGTTCACGCAGTTCGCGGCTATTGCTGCTGGCAAGATCGGCCAGCGCGATCGGCTGCCAGCGTTGTGGCAACACCTGCTGCGGATTTTCGCCGAGCAGTGCCAGCGCCTGCATATAAAACTGCTTCGCTTCGTTCAGACTGTCACGGGTCAGTTCGCGATACAGCGTATCGCCGCGCGCCATCAGGAAGCGGATATAGTTATAAAACAGACCCTTGCAGTAAATGATCGGATGGCTGAGCGCCAGGCTGTCGGCGTCATTCGGCAGCAGACGTCGTGCCGGGTCATGGGCTTCTGCCAGCGCGCGTACCTGGAAGTAGCGCCCCTCTTTCTGCTGCGGGGTGAACAGGCGGTTATGCCACTTCTGCGCTTCCTCAAAGCTCAATTGCTCGCTGTAGGTGTTTGCCACCAACCACGGCAGATGCAGAAACAGTTCGTAAAAATGGCGGCCATAGGAGCCATAGAAGTCGATCGGTAATTCCTGAGTATTCGGATCAACCTCAACCTCAACGTCACTGTCATTGCTTTCATACAGCGGCGGCTCTTTGAGGTTCTGTGTTTCCCAGCTGAACAAGCTTTCCATGCCCTGCTGGGCATAAGGAATAAAACGATGGGCAAATGAGGTGGTGAGAATGTAGTTACGTTTTTTACCCTCATTATCGGCAGGGGTCTGCATATAACGAATAGCTTCCCCGGTTGACGACTCACCCTCGATCATTGAGTCCAGATTCTGTTGTACCAGTCCGCTGAAGAGATAACTTTCGCCAGGCTTGCCATCAAGCAGGGTATCAACGTTCACATTTTGCTGTACCAGATAAGGGTAAGGTTCGTAGGAAGTGCGGTTACGATAGAAAGAGAGGTGCATGTCAAACACAGCCTTGGTCGTCAACACTTCGGGTAACATATTGCGTTTTTCACTGAGATAAAGGCCCCAGGTGACGCGTTGTGGCGAGTTATCAATCACACTCAGGCATATCCCGGCATAATGAATAGCGGTGTCGGATGTCGTCTGATAGTAAGTTTTGAAATAGCTCGCCACCAAAAAACGGGCCTCTCGCCCGGCAATGGTATGTTCAGCACAAATCACCCAGCTCTTATCCATGCACTGTTGAGCCAGGCGCAGCACAGTATTTTTCACCACGTTATTAGCGGCATCGCGCGTTTCATCGATCTCATACCATGCAATGTACAGACGCCCCTGATAGCATAACGGGCGGATAGCCTGGTCACCGGCATTGCCAAACGACAGGTTGATTTTTTCCCAGTCGCCCCACGCGTTCACCGAGGGCGCGCTATCACTGCCTGCGGTTTCGCGCAGGTCCAGGCTGCGGATGTAGTACGTTTTCGGTTCGGTGCGGGTGCGGCCAATAAACCAGAACCGGGCGGTGCGATAGTCATCACCTTCCTGGAAGGCGCTGAGGATTTGTAGCGAGCCGATCTGCTCAAAATCCTTGAGATAGTTAAGTACCGCGTCCTGGATCAGGGCGTCCGTGAGTTTGCCCTGTTGCAGTTTTTGCTGCAGATCGGTGAACAGCGGTGTCGGATGCTGACGCATCTCCGGGTCAAGATAGTTTTCCGGCTGGCTTTCCAGCTTACGCAGGCCGGACCACAAGGCGTAGCGATGCTGCCAGCCCTGCCAGGTTTCTATCTCCCCCGCCGCAGCCTGCAAACCCGGCTCAAGGTTCTGGCAGATACGTCCCAGATACAGTTGCAGGCTGGCAATGGCTTCCGCTACCCGAGTGGTGGTGATTTTCTGCGTCACCAGTGGATCGATCAGCAGGCGTTCATAGGCGGCAATGACGCCTTTGATTGGCACCTCATATTTCAGGGTGTGATTTTGGCGGTCAATATACAGCGCCACCAGACAATCGTGTTGTTTCTGCGCTAAGCGGGTCAGAAAGGTTTGCGTCATCAGATGTTCTCCAGAGAATTAGCTCGCAGGGTGTGAAGCAGGGTGTTGGCCAGTTGTTGACGCGCGGTCAGGCTGGCTTCCGGCGCGAGGCTGGCGGCGTTGATTACGGTGGTAAGTTCCAGGCCGCTGCGACGGGTGAGGTTGCGCTGACGCAGTAAGCGTGCCAGACCTGCAAAGGTGGTAAGGCCGCCCTGTTGCAACGCATTTCGGCAATCGGTGTCGCTGAAGCCAAACAGCGCTTTCAGTTGAGCCACGGCGTTGTCATCAGAGGTACGGGACAGCCAACTGAGGATCAATGCTTCGCCGTTCTCTACGCTGTCGCGCAATTCGGCGAAGCAGCACAGATTCCAGATCAGCGCCTGGGTCAACCTCGGCGGGGTGGATTGCCAGTCAGCGGGGCGCTCGCACAGTGCGCGAATCAGCTGCTGGCTCAGTTTGAGGCCCCCGATCAGCATCACATAGCTGGTGATGCGTGCCACCAACTCTAACGCGGCGCTGGAGGTGGCAGTGGGTGACGTGGTGAGCGCCACACTTAACAGTTGATACGGTGTGGCTTGCATCCACTGGAGCATAGCGCTGACAACCGGTTCCGACTGACCAAAGTGTGTCGCGACCGCAATGCGGGCGATGTTGTGCTGATTATCCAGTTGCGTGGCGAGGGCGGTAGCCAACGTCTGTTGCAGGGCAGCGAGGTTGTTGAGTTTCAGCTCTGCGGTGGCGCTTATCACGGCCGCAGCGATGTTGTCCGGCGTTAACTCCGCGCTCAATAACCCACGGCTGTCCACCATATCGCTGAGGATCTGCGGCCAGTCGAGTGCGCTATCGTCGTTATCCGTGAGCGGCAACAGCAGCGATTGCAGCCAGTCGGCAGTGACTAACGCCGGTGTCACCGTCTGCACCAGGCTGGTAAACCACTGGCGGAGCGGGTCGGTATCCGTCATCGTTGGTTTTTCTGCCAGCATAAAGGCCAGCATAGAAGGACGGGTATTGATCTGTTGGAGAAAGTGCGCCTGCTGCTCCAGCCGAACCAGTATATCAAGGATGTCATCTTTCCCCGCCAGCGCCGCGTCAATGTTAACCGCTCCGGGTTCACTGGCGAGGCGATAGTACAGGCGCGGCTTACCGGCCAGTTGTTGCCAGATGTTGGCAGCATCGTTGCCTGGTAGGCTGACCAGCGCCATTCCTTCGGCGACGTCGTAACCCAACAAACGAAACAACGAGACAACACGGAAAAACGCTGAGACCACATACAGTGAACGACGCAGCTTACCAGTGATAACCTCAGTGCTGCCATCCGCTGCGACGCCCGCTGCGATCCACGGTTGCAGGGCGGCTTCCAGCTTCGGTGCCAGCAGGCGATAGCTGTCTTCGCTGATCTTCAGACCGGCGCACAGGCGTTTGCTCCAGGCGGGTAATTCGCCTGTCGGGCTGTGCTCGAACAGCACGTTATCAAGGCGCAGTTTCTCATCGTCGCTGCACTGCTGGTTAAACAGACGATCGTAAAAGGAAAGGGCCGGTTTGATGCTGAACGGGCTGATCTCATCGATCAGCGCGGCGAAGTGTTCCGCCGACAGCTGATAACGGTCGCGCCACTGCTGAAACACACCCAGTGCACGCAGCGCGCCACCGCTAATCGGCATATCGCCCTGCGCGCCCTGATACTCTGCGCGGTAGCAGGCAGCCAGCAGCTGATCGAGCTGCACATTATTCAGCTCCAGCGCCTGTTGCAGGCGCAGGAAGCAGTGCAGACGATTGAGCATCGCCGCCGGGCCAACCAACTGATCATCCTCAAGGGTGATCGCCGGGCCGTGACCGCCATGCAGCCAGACGGCACCGTACTGCCAACTGCTGGGGAAGGTACTGCCATCGAGGGGTATTACTGACGGATAGGTATCCGAGACGGAAGGGACGGCATCCTGGAGGCAAAGCTGTTTTTCCAGCTCACTGCGTGTCAGCTGACAACTGTCCAGCAGCGGTGCCAGCGGCAGTCGCAGCAGTGGGGGGGCCACCACCTGATCATACACACGCTGCCCATAGTGTGTCTCAGCATAAAGACTTGCCAGCTGCTGCGTAGCCCGTTTATTGCTCCCCTGGATAATCACCGCATAGCGAAATTCCGCGATATCCTGCTGTGAATAGAATTCGCGGGCACAGAAACGAATTTCCCCCATCCATGCTGCGTCCGGGTCCATGTCTCCGGGGCTGGCGGTGTCCAGTTGCAGTCGCAACGCAATTTGTCGCGGTTGTTCTTTACGTGGCCTGCACACATGGATCGGCAGGGGGAGATACGGTAACGTCTCATCGGGCGACCCTAGCTCATACTTATGTCCCACCAATTGCACCGTCAGTGGCTGGTCGGTGCCGATAAGCGGTTGGCAAATAAGGGAAATGATGCTCGGGCGGCCCGTGTCGTCATTAACAGCCTCAATCAGTTCCCCTGCCGCAGGGCGACATTCAACAACATTTTCCTGCGGGGGGATAATGAATGCGCGATTCCAGCCACTGGCGCTGGCCTGTGCGGGTTGCAACGGGTCGATGCTGGTGATGTCAGGACCGTAGAAAGCCAGCAGATCCACGAGCTGTCCCTCGTTGTCCTTGATATCGTGCTGATTACACAGCACGGCGGAGTACCACACCGGTTGTTCGCGACATAACATCATCAGTTCCGGTGCCAGCGCTAAACCAGCGCGTTGCGACTGGCGCAATGCGCGCGTGGCGTCGGCATCGGTGGGGGCCGCGAGAAACGTTGGTTGGGGCATGGTTTCCAGCACCACCTCGTCCCAGCGGGTTTTCAGTGCCTGCAAACCGAGGTGGGTGATGTCGGCGGCATTATCCCACGGCAGGATAAAGGGATAGCGGTGGCTGGCCAGCACCTGCGTCAGCGATTGATCGCTGCCGAGCTGGAGGTTTTGTTGCAGGATCTCACTCACCAACTGTTGCGTCGGTAGGGCGGTGTTGGCACTGTCGGCGTCAATCAGCAGGCTGGCGATGTCGGGACGGCGCTGTGCCAGTTTCTGTGTCTCATCGCTGGCACGGGATTCAATGTCCAGTGCCAGGCGGTACAGATGGTTGAGATACGCCACCGGTGAATCTACCGATTCGATGCTGTCCGGCGGGCAAAAGGCGTTGCTGTCTTCCGGGAACAGTTCCGGCCAGGTGGCGCGTTTGATGCTGCGTGCCAGCGGCGAGAGGGATAATGTGTCGCTGGCGTGATGGTTAAGATGGTGGCGGGTGATCTGGCTGGCACGGCTCTGGGCCGCCAGGTAAAACGCCGTGATGGTTTCCGGCGGAAAACGGTCCTGATAGTCGTGAATCAGCTGCGCACAGCTTTTATTCACCACGTCGAACACTGAGGTGACGCCAAAGTCGGCCATCTGTTGCTGGAGTTGTGCCAGCAGGTCCGGCTGTCCAGGTAAATTACTAGTCATCATTGGGTTCCTTTGTTACTGAGGGGCGTTGTGCCTTAAGGCAAACGGGAACCAGGGTAATCAGAACCTAATTGCATAAATACTGTCCAACCGGCATGAACAGAGATGACGAATAATGGGGGACTATTTTTTCGAACCTGACTGATGGAAAGCGGGTGTCAGACATGGAATAAATACGGCGAGATCATCACGGGCAATATTGGTGCCCGGTGACGTTTTATTTTCTCCAATTTACGTTGAGAATATATTTATGAAATTTCAAGCGGTGCAACGCGTTATTTTAACCGCTGCAACATTAACGTTATTATCCGGCTGTACCCTTCAGGCTTCAGACCTGGTGGATCCCCGTTCCTGTAACCCCAGCACCAGTTTTACCCGTGGCATGAACGATGGCACAGCGGGTGGTCGCATGGACAGTGACTATATTAATTTCTGCCCGGAAAATAGCCGTAATGCCATGCAGCAGGCGTATCGTGATGGTTATATGCAGGGACGTGAAACCCGTCGTGAGGATGAACGCAGTGAACACCCGGCTTCATCCGCGCCGGACGTGAATATTAATGTCGGCCATCAACGCCCCGGCAACGGGAAACCAACAGGTGCCGCCACCGAGCGCCAATACTTCTGTAAAGTCAAAACCTTTGGCACGGAATATTCCGCTTTCGGTCGCACTGAGCTGGAAACGCGCCTGACGG
This sequence comes from Pantoea sp. X-Soil-TKNS-1211, assembly GCF_059730495.1. Taxonomy (NCBI): domain Bacteria; kingdom Pseudomonadati; phylum Pseudomonadota; class Gammaproteobacteria; order Enterobacterales; family Erwiniaceae; genus Pantoea; species Pantoea sp. X-Soil-TKNS-1211. The sequence goes on along the minus strand of NZ_AP035955.1, from coordinate 291,750 downwards.
TACAGAAAAAATGTGAGGCAGGAAACGGTCAGGACTCCATGTTCTGCCGCGCAGAGAAGATTGATTGTCAGGTGAATAAATAGTGATACCGTAATGGCGCGATTTATCGCGCCGTTACGGATATAGTCAAATCACTGGAATGAAATATCGACATGCGTCAACGGACTATTGGCCTTGACGAAGATGCTATTGATTTGGTCTTTTTCGGGATAAACATTCCCGTCATCGTGCATCGCACCCGCGCGAATTCGGGTATGGGTGCCGTTGATCATTTCAGCCACGTAATAACTCCACTCTTTCTCTTCCCCCGCCGGGAGCGAAATATGGACTTCCCGTGCCATCTGCTCCCCTGCGTTACCCAAAAAACGCACTTTAATGGTTTTACCCACGGGGGCGATCAGCGGTTCGCCGTCGTCCAGACGGTCAATTGTCGCAATCTCTTTGGTCCATTCGCTGTTGGTGGGAACAGGACGACCAATTTTTGTGTAGTCAACATCGATATCAATCACATTATAAATACGGTCGTGTTTGCCACTGGCACCGGGAACCATTTCCGCCACCGCATAAATTAATTGATAACCCTGGCTGTCGGGTAACTGGCAGCGATGGGTGACCAGTCCCTGTACAGGATCATTCGTACCGTTCTGTTCGCAGAAAGGCTTACTGGCGAAGCTGTCACGCGTTAAATGGTTGGCCTTATCCAGCCTTTTTTGCCAGTCCGGTTTGGTCAGATAATATTTGTAACCTGCCACGCGGGAAGGCGCAGTGAATTGCCAGCTGATATCGAGGTTGCCTTTTTCCAGCGAATTTTTTTCCCAGCGGGTAGCGCGCTCGCTATTTAATGACGAAAACTGCAACAGGCCGCCACTGGCCAGTCTGCCATCTTCCGGGAAATCACCGGAAAATACGGTTGGATTGATCACACGGTCAGCGATGTAAACCGCGTCATTATCACACTGATTATTTTTTCCTTGTTTGCACATTACCGCTCGTGAGGGCGGATCCACCACATAGCCCTGTGCCCACGCCACGCTGCTCGCCAGTAAGCCAGCCAGGGCAATGGCACCTTTATTGAATTTCATACCTGTTCTCGTCGGTTGTTACGCGCAGAATAAATAAAAGAATTTTCCCGCGATTTTGATGAATGAAGTAGCCAGGATAAATGAGTAATTTCTTTCGCAGATTGAGATGCGGCGTTTTTAATATCAGGAGTGCCGTTTCAGGTTAATTGTGCAGCCATTCCTGGTGGTGTGAAGAAAATCCTTATTTGGCCTGGAGGAAAAAACCTTTATATTCCGCCCCGAATTCATAATGAATAACTAATTAACACTTTCCCTTACACATTCACCGGCAACGGTGTGGATATGGATTCATTTCTACTTAATATCAATGAGCGAAATATGAAACTTAATAAACTGGTTTTTGCAGTGACAACGCTGCTGGTCAGCGGCGCGGCCTGGTCACACGGTTATCTGCTGGAGCCACCGGCGCGTGCGGTGCTGTGTGATAAGATCAAAGCGAACCATGGTAGCGATTATCCCACAGAAAAAATGAATACCGGCTGCGGTAACATTCAAGACGAACCGCAAAGTCTGGAAAGAGGAAAAGGTTTCCCTCAGGGAGAATTGATTGATGGCATGATTGCCAGTGCCAATGCGATCCGTGGTCCTGAATTAGATGCACAGAGCGAGACGCGTTGGCAGAAAACCCCGATGTCTGCCGGTCAGCATCAATTTACCTGGTACTTTACTGCCCCGCATCCGACCACCAAATACGAATATTTCATCACCAAAAATGACTGGAATCCGAACCTGGCGCTGTCCCGTGCTTCTTTCGAATCCACGCCATTCTGTACCGTGAATCGCAGTGGCGAGCGTCCGGGCCAGACCGACAGCCATAACTGTAACGTTCCGGCGCGCGAGGGCTATCAGGTGATTCTGGCGGTTTGGACGGTGAATGACACCAGTGCGGCGTTCTATAACACCGCTGACGTCGAGTTCAGTGGCAACAACATTGGCGGCGGGGATGATGACGGTTCCCAGGAACAGCAGCACCCGCCGGTGATCAATTTGGCGCAAAGCAAAATTGTGGTGGAGAAAAACAGTGCTAACGCGGCTTACGCGATTGATGCATCCAACACACAATATGCCACCCGTTATACCTGGGAAGTGATTGATGGCTATAGCAACTTCCAGTTGCAGGAAAAATACGGTGCTACCACCACGCAGAAACTGGAAGGGTCAGATATCACTATGCCACTGGCATGGGTTGCGGCTAACCATATTGGGACTGGCACCTATCGTCTGACTGCGTCAAACGATTACGGCAGCGTGTCGAAAGATATCCAGGTAGAAGTGAAGGATTTACCCGGACATGAAACTCCGCAAGGCAGCGCCTGGGTGGTGGGACATGAGTACGAAATGGGTGACATTGTGACGCATGACGGGCGAACGTATAAGTGCGTGAACGCACACGACTCACAGAGTGACTGGGCGCCGGGCGTGGCCTGGAGCCTGTGGCAGCCAGTAAACTAATTTTTCTGAGTGCAACCAAAGCGTCAACAGCTCGACTGTTGACGCTTTGGTTGCTGCTACTGCCGGATGCGTTTTACCTCGCGCAGTGTCTGGCACAGATAGCGTTTATCATTATTCGTCAGCTGATGCAGACGCAGCGACTGCAACGCACTACACGCTTTGCTACCTGCTTTGGGGTCAATGCGTAGATCCCGCGATAACTGACGCAGGATCTCGCTGCTGATGCTGTTAAGCTGGCTGCGGGTTTCATCCAGCGAACGCGGTGGGGTTGGGCGGTTGGGGTCTGACAACCAGTCGGCACGATAGCGGTATTGAATCGCTTTAGCGACATCCATCTGTGCCTGAATAAATGGGGCGACTGAGTCCGGGGACAGGCCCAGTTTTCGTGCTTCAGCCAGTGAGCTATCCAGCACCCGTTTTTCCTGTGGCAAGTCTTCCACAGGCTTGTGATTGGCCGCTTTCCATGCCGCCACTTCTTTCATCATCGACAGACGTTGACCCACCAGCCCGCCAACCGACGTGGCACTGGCACTCCAGGAACAGGACGCCATTAGCGCCAGCATGCCCCACATCCATTTTCTACCCTGATTTTTCACTTTTATTACCTCTCCCTGAGTGTAGTGATCTTGACGCCTTTCCCTATCAAACGGTCAGGCGGGAATAATTTACCTGATGGCGGGAGGAACAGTAAATGCATGAGATGCCAGGAATGGGCGCTCTGTCGCTATTGTGACTCTGAGCGGCTAAGTCCTCCAATCAGCGATGGCTGTCCGGCAATGCGCTGCAACAACAACACACAATGCACCCGTTCCCCGGTCAACCGTTGTACCCATAACGGCTGGCAGAACTGCGAACGGGTCGTGTCGGGATACCATTGCATCACCTCATGGAGAAAAGGGGGCGAACAATGGGCATTCAGTAACTCCAGCGTGCTGACCGAGAGGATCTCATCAGGAAAAAACACCGCAGGAGAACCACGCCATTCGATTTCGCCATCGGTCAGGTTCAGGGTAAACATCAGACTGGCAGCGGTATCCGCCAGACCGGCGATAATTTGTTGCTCGCTGTGTCGGTGCGCCACCAGGAGCTGGTGGACATTGACGAACTGGCTCAGGCAACGGGTAAGAATCACCGAAAAAATCAGATACCACTGCGCCTGCCACACCGTCAGTACCGTGGCCTGCGCGGAATGATCGAACGACACGGCGGTGGTCATGATGGCGTATTGCAGCAGTAACAGCAGCCCGACCTGGCGGGAAGAAAGAATAAATACGCTGAGTAGCAGGGCGCTGAACTGGAGCCACAACGGGTTTAGCCCCAGCCACGGGCCGCTATCTGTGACCGCCAGCATTAACATCAGGCCAAGATTGCCGGCGATAATCGGCACGCTATACCAGCGGCTGGGTGAGAACGTTGTTTCTTTGCTGTACAGAAAATGCAGGATAGACAGCGCCGCCGTGAGCGCGGCCAGCATCCAGGAGAGAAAATGCTGCGGAGCGACAGCATAGCCTGCCAGCAATAAACAGCAGCTGAGCAGAATACTGCCGAGGCTCAGGCATATCGCCACGATGGCGACCTGGCAAAGTACCTGCATCACCGGCTGTTGCCAACGTAACTGTGGCAGCAGACGCAGCAGCATGACACAAAGCGGGAACACTACCACATCAAAGGCGGCAAAGATGCCAGCTAACAGGGGAGGACGTCCGGTATACACACCGCACAGGGCGTGCAGCAGCCCGGCGGTAATCAGCCACATTGGCCAGTCGCGCCGGGGGGATAACCACAGTGCTGCCAGCAGCAGACCTGCCGGAAACCATACCGTAGAGGAAAAACTCCAGGGATCGCGGTTTTGAAAACTGAACAGCGCCAGCGCAGTGTAAAGTGCGGCAAAACCTGCCCAGTACAGCAGCGTTTTTTTGATGGGACTGTCCTCGCTCAGGCCAATTCTGCGATGGCACGCGTTATCGCGCAGGTTTACGGTCAGGAATTGAGCTGTTGTAGTTCAACTTCGCTCAGACCTGTTATCTTCATGATGGTATTGAAATCAAGTTGTTCCTGTAGCATGCGTTGTGCCAATTCCTGTCTTTCTTCAAGTCTACCCTTCTGAAGCCCCTCCTGAAGCCCCTTCTGAAGCCCCTCCTGACATCCTTCCATCCGCCATTGCTGTACAATCGTCATAATTTGTTCCTTTAGCTGTGGTTTAGCCTGCTTGATAATCTCAACGAATTTATCCCGATGATCTGTCTCGCCGTAGCACAGCAGATAGAAAATCACATCGTGCGAAAGATCATCATTGTAATCCAGTGCCAGCAGCGTTGCCATCGAGTCAATCTTTTCCAGCATGTCGCGCATACGCACCATTTTATGGGCCATTTCCAACCGCGCCACGCCGCGGTGTAGCATGATCTCTTCATCCGGGATCACAGTGACATCGACTAACGGGAAAGGCTGACAAAAGATCTGTTCTGCCAGCTGGGGATTGCCGAATGACTCCAGCCAGTTCATGGAATAAGGGTAGGGACTGGTCTTCCCCTGGTAGAACAAAATAGGTACCACGAGCGGTAATTCATCATGCCCTTCATCCAGATGGCGCTGCATGGCGGCAATGGCATAACGCATCATACGTAGGGTCATATGCTTATGGGGCGTGCTTTGATGCTCAATTAATGCATAGACGTATCCATCGCCACCGTCCGTCTTCATTGACAGCAGAACGTCGGAATACAACGCGCGGAGATCTTTTTCAATGAAAGTGGTTGGAATCAGTTGCAACGTATCAAGGTCGCAATGCTGCTGCACTGATGTTGGCAGGTGAATTTCCAGGAACTGTCTGGCGATGGGAAGGTGACTGAGAAACTTTTTGAACAGGGCATCATGTGGGGTTGGGGTGATGCTCATCGTTGTATTACCTGCCATTTCAATGGAATGGCAGGACGGTAGCACGGGAGTTAAGCTGCCGAAATTTCAGGCGTGAAAATATCAGGCATATATAAGAAACTCAGTTCGCTATCAGAAAATGATCAGCATATTTACACCAATTTATCGCGCTGTTTTGCTGATGCGTCAGCTACTCCTCCAGGACGGTGTTCCTGACCAGCAAACCGACAAATTGGCGAAACAAATCGTGGGCAGTATCGGTGGTTGAATTAAATCCCCCCAACGTGTTGTAAAAAAGTGGTGGGGCCGATGTGTTCTCGCGTTTACGTACGGTATGTCCCTGCGCCCGTGCTATTTTTTCCGCGTACTCTAACATCGAGCCAAGTAAACTAAGGAACCAGTCCGGATTACTAAAGAGTAACTGCATAATAAAGGCCAGATTGTGGAAGGCGGCACTGGCTATCGGTGTGAACAGTTGATATCTCTCTGCTTTATTTTGCTGGCTTTTATTGTTGCTGGCAGTGAGTTTTTGTGGCAGGAAGCGGTTTCTGAAGTGAGTGATTTTCTCTTTCATTAGCGGATCCTGGGTAAATTGATGGAATTGGGTCAGTAAAGCATCGAGATAATGTTCATCACTCAACACATAATCTTGAAAAAAACTGAGGTCGGACAGCAGTTTTTTCCCCAGTTTGACCATGCCGTGGCGGGTAAGTTTTTTTACTACATGACCTGCATCAAGATAAATTTCCTTGCCGGTATTTAAGAAATCCACATCGCCCATTGCGCCATGTGTTTTTTCATGAATAATCAAATCTGTCAGTGCGTTAACGGGTGTCTCTTGAGCGGCATATAACATCAGGTAGATTTTTTTGAATTTATCCAGACTTGAGGTATAACCAATAACGTGACTCCCCATCGTCAATTTTTCTATGTTAGTTTTGGCACAACCGACCGGATAACGTCCATGATTCAGAAAGCGATCCTGCACGATATAAAAGTCGTCAAGCGTGAGCTGTTCACCGGTCTCCAGTATTTTGACCACGTTTTTGTGACAATAATTGACCAGGTTATTGTCCAGGTGACTTCTTCCCAAAAATCGTTGCAGTGCCTTTTTCATGCCGCCAGGGTTTTCAACCGGATCAATCATCGATAATACCACCCCGACGATATGGCGAATTTCGCTGAGGGAGCTTTCGATACTGTTGACTACATCTGGATATTTTCTGATTAAATCCTCTTCATTGTGGGTTTTTAAGATAAAAGGAGAAGGATGGGGATGAATAACTTTCTTGATCTTCATTATGAAGGTGGTGACGGCTGATTGTTCTGCTTCAATCACCTGCTGAAGTTTTTTTAATGCCTGAGAGTATTCATAATGCTTAATCAGATACTCCTGATGACGTGCCGCATATTTCCTGTGTTCGGAAAAAACATGCATCATATCTGCGACAAATTTATCAATAACCCTATCCCCTTTCTCAAAGTGTCCAAGTTTATAACTCTCAAAATACGCTTCTAACTGTTTCACCACACCATCGGTGAGCGGTTCTCGCCAGCTACTGAGTTCATGTACGATATCTTTAGGAAGGCCACCCGCAAATTCTTTAAAGGATTTGGGGAGCCATGAGGCAATATTTCGAAACAGCGACTTGACGTGGATCTTATTAAACAGCTGTGGTTTAGGGATCCTGGGTAGACAAACCGCCAGCGCATTGACCGCCTCATTGCGTGCTGCTGAGATGCCTGGCGGCAGGGCACGATAGCCGCTGGTGGCGGGCGTGAGGGCATCGAAAAACAGTGGTTTTGGCGAAACATCATTTCGACTGTGACGTGTCAGAGGGACCGGAGGAAACCACTCGCGCCACTGTGCCTGATGATTTGGCTGCATATACACCGGTTGGCCGTTGGCGTTTTTGAACTCAACGATTAACTGCGTGTGCGGTTCGGTCTTCAACCAACTTTGCTGGTAGCGCCACCCGGTGGGGATACTGCTGTGATCAAGATAGTTATGCACGATGTCGTGTGCCGGGTTGTCCGCTGCGACCGCGTTTAACCTCAGAGGCACCCTTGAGGGCGGTGATAAGCGGGCGATCAGCTCAGGGAGTCGTTGCTCGCGCACCGCTGGAAGAAATTCAGTCACCGGGAGGCTTAACCCGTCCGGCGGCACACTACCCGGTTGCGGCAACACCTGCTGACTATGCGGGTCAAAATGATAATGGCGGGGACCGATGGGGGTGGTGATATTACAATGCAGCCGATCGCTGAATTCATCCCAGGCCACGCCAGCCAGCGCATATCCGGTCGGCAGATCATTAACTGGCAACGAACGCTGCAACAGTTCCTGACCGAATGTGGGGTGAAAGGCGGTATGACGACACAGTTTTTCACCAATCAGGCTGTCGTCCACCAGACCTTCTTCAGCTCGGGTGATATTAATGGGCAGCGCAGTGGTTGCCGGTGGATGATCAATGAGACGCCCTGCCAGATAGTGGTACACCGAACGTAGCGCGCTTTCCCCCACATTTTCCGCCACCGTCGCAGTTTCCTCTTCGGGGATAACGCTTAGTCCACAGTCAATAAAATTCAGCAGAATTTTTTTGGCCGCTTGCCCCTGCACCGTGGATTTTAACGCTCGGTAGCACAGGGTGAACGGATTTACATCAAATAGCTGCCCCAGCAGGCTGGGTGGCTGCACCGTGGTCGACACCGTTAACGTTGTCGGTAGCACGATATCAGGGAATTGTTGTTCACCGATCTGGCGGGCAATGACGGCAGCGCAATGCGACCAGTCGTCAGCCGCGCCAGCCGTGTCGACCGACACTTTCGCATCAACAATGAAACGGATATGCGTACTTTCACGCAACGCAGCCGTAGAGAGTCGGGTCAGCATATCGACTTTACCCGCACCATTCAGCAATGACTGGACCTGTTCCCGGCTACTGAATTCTTCGCTGGCGTCAAAGCTGTCTGGCTGGCCCAGTTTATTTATCTGCGCCAACGGCGTGATAAAGGTGGTGCGTGACTCAAGATCATGGCTGGCAGAAAGATAACAACCGACACAGGAGGTTGCGGTTTTGCCATCAGTGGTGTGCTCCAGACGCACCTGATAGAGGCGAACACCTTGTGGCGTTTGCAGCTGTTCACGATAAAATCTTTGGTCGGCAGCGGGCAGGTTTTGCAGCACCGCCTCATACCATGCTTGCAGGTTGGTGCGTAATTGCTGATAAGTTTGCGTGATTGCCGTGGCATTGCCCGCTGGTGATGTGAGCAATTGTCGCAGCCGGGTTGCATGTTGTTGATAGCGGATGAGTCGCTCGCCTTGCTGTTCAATCTCCGCCAGATAATGTTTCATCCGATCCCTCGGGTGAAAAATCAACGCGTCCGTCGGTGCAGATTCATCCAGTAACGCCGTTTGCGAGCGGCGGTAGATCAACTGTATGCCGATTGCACGTATTTGTTCTCCGCTGGCTGCGTCGAGGGTCTGTTGATTCTCAATCTCATAGGCGGCGACTGCGCGCTGAAAGCCACTGTGTGACAGGCAAAGCTCGCTGGCGAGATCGGGGTGGTCGCTCAGTTTGAACATCGGATAGCGTTGCAGCAACATTGTTAGCAGCAGAAAGCGCAGCTTTACTTCCCGTTCGTTCTGCGCCTGCTGGTCAATCAGCTCAGTCCCTTTCTGTATCAAGCTGGTAAATAGCTGATCGGTTTCCAGCAGCAGCGCGGCGAGATCCTTATATGTTGTTTGGGCCGGATTCATGCGTTGAAGAAACAGTTGCTGGATGCTGAAGAGTGGGCGACCTGTGGCATCCAGCACATCATCTAACGCCAGCAGCAGGCGGTGCGCCAGGGCTGCGGTGCCACGCGGGGAACGCACGAAGGCATCAATGGATAGTGGATGCTGTTTAAACGCGGCCATGTCGGGAAGTCGGGTGATAAAATCGACTGCCAGTGTAGGACCAATATGCAGCCGGTGATGTTCACTGTCCCATGAGATCAGCTGATCGCAGGCCGTCAACAGCAGGGTTTTAAACGTCGACTCAGCGGGTGCTGCACCCACAAAATCTTCCAATATCGTTGCCAGTTGCGGTGTCGTCAGGGTTTCAATCCGCAGGCTGAGTTGATTAACCATATCGCGTAAACCTGCGGTTTCCAGGGGAGCAGGGGCTTCCAGGCAGGTGGGGGCGTTGGGATCGGTCTCAATCCAACTGGGCCAGGTGATCGGTGCGGCGGGGGTGGATGAGGACGACAACGATTCGTCCAGTTCAAGTTTAAAACCTGATCCGAAACCGCGTTTATTCCTATCCCACCATTCCTGATCAAAACGCGTAGTCGCTTCCGTCGCCTGTACGGTGGCAGGGAAGTTGTGCCACGTGCGCGGGAGAGGGGGATTAGAGCACACCGCTGGTGGTGCTTTCTGAAGTGCATGAGGCAGAGGGGATCGCCGCCAGTCGCGACCCTGAATATGAAGATTCTGGAGCGGCAGCGGGCTTTGCAGCGGCAGAATATGGCTACCGTGGATATGCACAACGATATCATCAGTGATAAACCGCATTCCTTCCTGTTGTTCCCCCTGACGATTGATAGCGGTAAACCATATCACCGACACGACATGTGGGTCCTGGAAAGGGGCGGTTGCGTTGCCAGCTATCCCGGCATTGCCCGCAGCGCAGTAAGGTAAAGATGTACCGGGTTTGAGGAAATCAGCACAGCTCCAGGCATCCAGAATGAGCGGATGCTCCCCAGCGGGATGATTAAGTGCAGAGTTGGCCTCCAGCGTCAGCGTGATGTTTAACGTGGGTAAGGTTGTTTCCTGTGGCGGCCGCGTTGGAGATGGCGCGCTGGAGGCGAGGCTCTGGCTTAGGATGTCATCACCATGCGCGATAACGGTCGGCAGCGTCACCGGGCGGCAGCCGGCGGAGTCAATGGTGGCACCGCCGATTAATTTGCCAAAGATCCACTGTTCACCCACCTGCAACGCGGGTCTAACCCCCTGCTGCGGGATCAGCCTTATCGCGTTAACACTGCAAATGGCCAGGGTGATGAGGGGAAATTTGTACGCCAGGCATTGGGTGAGCAAATGTATCGCTGCTCCCGGAGTCAGCTCCAGTGAGGGGCGCAGCATCACTTTATAAATCTCCCGCATCAGCAGGTTATTTAAACTGGGATAACGGGAAGGCAGTTGTGCCAGGGTTTGTTGAGCGGTGATGGCAGGAAATAATCCCTGCACCAGGTATTGCATTTGTTGTTCACTAAATAAGGGCTGAGCGGCCAATATGCCGTTACACCATCCCTTCACAAAGGCCAGCGCATCCTGTTTGATACGTTGCCAGCGCCATACGGAATCCGGCTGGCGTTGCGCTCCGCTATCTACCGCCTGCATCTCAAGCGTGACCAGACGGTCCTGAATATAAGTGAGCAACGCTTCATCGTTAGCAAATTTTTCTGCGCCAGCCAGGTTCTGCGTCAGGTGATGATATTCTTTTAACGCCGCACCTGGCGGAATGGGCGGCGGCGTGGTACTCCATGACTGCATAAAAATACGCGCATTGCTGACAAGCTTGGGAATTAAGGTCGGTTTATTATGCTGGGACGCGGAACCGGAAAGAGGGGTATAGTCTGGCGGAAAAATAGGGTTACTTACTGCCGGTGTCATCATTTTCCTCCATATTTATGAATATCATCTGAAACTGCCATCTGATTTTTCTTCATGTAATGAATGAAGATCTGCGGTACAACGTTCAGTTATGCATCTTAGTCAGTCAAGTTAGTCATGATCGTAAAAATCCGTGATGGCTAATAAATGATTATTAAGGGGTAAACGGTTAATTCGACGATTCAGTCATTTGCGGCGTTTTCAGACGATTTGTTACCGAATCTGTTGACTAGCCTGGTTGAATTACGACAAAACTGCCATGAAAAATTCCTGAATCCCGCTCGACAAGCGTGGAATTGAAGTCAATGATAAGAGTCTGATTTCAGATTGATGGTCGTATTTCAGAGGGGAAGGCAATGATGATCACCAGTGCTTACGTGGGTTCTGGCCCAGACTCCAGCGCTGCAACCTTGGGGCGAGAAATATCAAGAAATGAAGTGAGTCAGTTTGTTAAGTATATTACTAACGTACGGGCGTCGCTCAACGTTATCAAGCCGAAATATCAGCGACAACATGGTGGTGGTCTTAAATTTTAGCGGATTGTTATGTTTCCGCTGTTATAACCAATGACCAGTAATAACCCTATGGGAGAAAGTGGGTGTCTAGTTTAGAAAAGATTGCGCATACTATTGCAGAGCAACTGGAAGAATTAGGTTTTTATAAAGGGGTGCGCCAGACCAGGGTAGACATTGCTAAGGCAATGAAGAGCAGAGGGTATGATAAGGAAACGATAATCGCGCTAACAGAAGTGAGTGAGGATGATTTAGCGGAAAGTGACAAGTAGTTTCTTTTGATGGAAGGATGTTGGGGTATTATCTGCCCCTATTCACTTCACACAAGTGAATAGGGGATTTATTAATGGTATGCGTATTATATTAATTTACATCACTTGGCCATAGAAGGCTCATCGCAATCATCCGCAACTTTGCCCACCCCCTCTGGCAGTTCGATAGCAATGCGGTGATTGCTTGCCAGCCATAAACGGTTGCGATAACCGCTATAGACCGTCCTCATATTAACATTAAAGTTAGCATCCATTTTTTCACCTGCACGAATATAATAATGACCAAAAGTTTGATTAATAAAATCGCTCAGGAATTTAGGCCAACTATAACGGCCACCATTTTCTTGTGCCTGGAAAACTCTGGTTTCAGCAGAGCCAGATGATGGTATGGCTGTGACTTTTATTTCTGTATGCGGCGCAAGGTCGTTGAAGGAGCAAATATAACTACCGGTAGGGTTGATGAGCCAATGTTGACGAACGCCGTTATTGCATCCATTGGCACAATTAGCCAAATCGTGAAATGCGACCTCGAAGTCGACACTTATCGCGCTGCCCTGCGGGCGGAAGATAAAATTGCGATAACCACTGGCGACCGGTGTGAATTTTTCTTCTTGCTGCTCCCCGGCTTTCAGGTACAGGGAGCGTTCGTTAATGGCGGTTGCCAGCTGCAAAGGCCACTGGTAAGGCGAAATCTTGCCGTCAAGAGAATCTCGCGGATCCAGTTGGATTGAATTGCGCTCGATCTCAATGCCGTTTTCTTTAACACTCCAGATTAAGACGACGAATTTGTCATCTTTATTCTCTTGCAGCACGTCCTGATTGATCTGCTTAATCTGTTCCCAGCCGGCAATCTGCTGGCCGTCCAGCGCATAACGATAGATGATATTATCCGCGGCGACGTAAAGCGAATTACCCTGAATCATTGGCGCGCTACTAATAGCCCAGCGGCGCAAAATGATGTTGCTACTCTGGCCGTCGGGTGAGAAGGCCAGCACACCGCTGCCATTCTCACCGGTGAAGCTGCGATAACCCCATCCGGTACGGGAATCAAAAGTGGTCTGGTGAATAAACTCTGTGCCTTCAGGTGCTGGAACGGTAAATATCTTCGCACCTGTATCGCGGTTCATGGCATAAATCGCGTTGGGATAACTGGCATAAACTAAGTTGCTGTCCTCAGTACCCAACATAATGTGGGTGTGAAAACTATTAGGCGTATAGTCGTCTATGCAACCGTCTGCGGTCACTACCCACCCTGGCAGTGGGCTGGTCGTGCCATTCTGCCTGATCTTATTGACTTTGCATTGGTAGTTATTTAGCCCATAAAGCATATTATGTTCATCAATGACAACAGCTCCACTGCTAAACCATGGCCCGGAACTGAATTGATAACTACCATCAATAGCAGATATGCCATACCCTCCATAATTTGCTGATTTACTCTGATAGAGTAATTGCTGATTATGCGGGTTGTAAATCGCGTTTTCTTCGGCATTGCCTTGGTTTTTGTTCCAAAGATAGTCAGGATGTGTTGCGCCGTTTTGATTATCAAGTGTCCAGGCCGCAACGGAATTATAATTACTGTTGCTCAGAGCGATGCCGGTATATAATTGAGTGAAATCTTCATTAAATGAATATGTGATGATTTTTCGAGGGATGTGATCAGCAATACCAATTTTGTCTGGCAAGGTAAAAATAGTGGTGATTTCTTTTCCTGGATCCGCGTTAAGCTTGTATAAGCGATGAGAGCTGGCAATGTATAACTCATTTTGCGGTCCGCCAGTGACAGAGCGGAATCCGCTATACCATCGGTTGGGGATATTGAGATCATCAGCAAGCCAATGTTCAGATTGCTTTATTGACTGATTATCAATGACAGCATAACTTGAACACGCCTCGGCCGAGTCAGGGCACTCCGTGATTTTATGATAAACAGCATAAATTGATTGATCATCAACCTGATACAAGGTGGCACTTTTACCTGGCAATGGGTAGCTTTCCACCGGGAAAAGCTCTGCATGGCTGGTGCTGAGCCCGCTGAGAAAAATCCCAGATGTCAGCATAACGTGTGGAAGCATTTTTATTCGGCAAAGGGGAGATAATAAAGTAAACATCTGAACTAACCTCTGTAGTGGTTTTAGTTATTATTTCTCCTTATTGGATAACGCAAAAACAATTTTTCCGTGAATGTTGTGAGTTATACGGAATAATGTTGAGAGTGTTCTGATGATAATAATATTCAGGGTGAATAAGTTTTAACTTTTCTTATTGCAATCTGAGGGGATAGTTGTTTTTCAGCCAGTATCAAGCAGTCAGGAACCCTCAGCTTTTGGCACCGGTCGCCGTCGGCGTATAGTCGACATCGCTGTACGGCCAGTTGGGTTGCGCCAGGCCCTGCTCCCAATCTACCACCAGGGGTTTGCCCAACTCATCCTTGACTTTATCGAAAAGATTTTGCCAGTTCTTTTTGTACATCAATTGGAAATTGTTGAATGCCAGCGATAAGAAGTGTTTTTCGTCGGCCGGAGACGCGTCCTCGGCAGGTTCCTCTTTGCTCGGTGTCGGCACCAATGCAATCAACCACTTTTCCATCTCCGACATCGATGGGGGCTGTAAAACGGCTTGATCCTCCTCCGCCGGTAGCATCAGTTTGTAGAGCAGGGCCAGATCCTTGGCGAATTGCTTACACATCTTTTGCGGGTCGCTGTCGTAAGCAAGGATAAACTGTCCGGCGGCGATCGCCTGCGCATAGCGCTGTAAAAATTTTTCTTTGGCATTGACGCTGGGTGTCGGCGTCTCTGCATTTTCCTGAAAGACCTGTCCGGCAGGTTGTGACGACAGACTTTGTATCATCATGGCATCCAGCGAGTGCGAGGAAACCGCCATGGTCGAACGCTGGGCATAAGCCGAAAACACGTCAATGCTGCTCATCACTTTGTTCCTTCGATGTAATTCAGGATCTTGTTCAACGTCAGGCACACCCGCAGCGAAACATCCAGTGGCACTAGCTCGGCAGAGGATAAGGGGGGCAACGCAAGCCTGCCTGCCTGCATCACCTCGACTGGCAGATTAAATGCCTGACACATCGCCAGCCAACCACGTTCACACAATGATGCTTCATTCACCTGCGCCCCGTCCTGTTTGGACGGAATGGGAAAACATTGTTGCGACAGGGCGGTGATAAAACCGAGGTCAGCGGCCTGATACAACAACTGTAAACGCTGGGAATGTACTACGCCGATCAGACCGAGGCTGCCCGCCAACAGACTTAGCCGAGGTAGCTGTCCCCAGCAGGCGATAACTTCGCTGCCGGGGATGCTGGCGAGCGTCTCGGGGTGAGGTAACCGAAGGTGATGGTACATGATCAGCAGTCGGTTTTGTTGCCTCCGGTTCAGCCCGGTGTATTCCTGTGGGCGGCGCTGTGGGTGCAACCAACTGCTGATATCAGCCAACTGACATAACTGCTTATGGATGACCGTTTGCACGGGAGGCCCTCCATTTGTGTAGCCAGATACCTGCGATAATCAGCAATACCACCATTAACCCCACGCCTAAACCAAACATCGTGATCGGACTGGCTGCGGACGGTTCTGGCGGACGAGCAGGAGAAGGTGATGGCTCCTGTTTGGCGAACAGCACCACGGTAATATCCTCCAGCTTGACGTCAGGAAAGCTGTTCAGAATAAATAAACGGATTTTATTGGCGAAGATGGTGGCGTCATCCAACGGACGATGAAGCATCAGTACCGAAATACGCTTATCCGGCGGATGGGCCAGACGGGTTTCATCCTCCAGCGGATAGGTAATATGCACCCGCACCTCCACCGCCTCATCCAGTCTGAGCAGTGATTGTTGCAATTTTTGCTCAATCGCAGAGATCAGCCGCGCTTTCTCGGCACGTGGCGAAGCGACCAATGCATCGGTGGGGAAGAAGCGATCGATCTCAACGTCATCATGTGAAGGCAGACGATAGTCAGCGATAAGTGAGATGGCCTGTTTCATATGCTGTTGATCGACCAGCACATTAAACATTTTCTTCTCACCATGCACCTTGGTCGCCGGGATTTGGTAGCGATCCAGTAACGCAATCACCTCATTCGCCTGGCGCTCACTCAATCCCGTCAATGCTTCTTCACGGCAACCGCTGAGCAGCAGCATCAGCAATGCCAGCAGACAGATCTTTCCCGTAGCAAGCAGCTTCATCAGGCTTTAACCAGCGTTTCAATCCCTCGATTCACTTCGCGGGCAAAGGCCAGTAGCGTTTCGGTGTGAATTTTATGATCGCCCAGCAGGGCAAGGGATTTCAGCATCTCGCCAGGCGAATTGTTGGTCACTGCGTTATCCATCGCCTCGGTGCCCGCCGCGCGCAATTGTTGATTGTCCGTAATCATCTGGCTCATCGCGGCGATCATTCGTTGGTCCAATGACACTTCGACATCGTGATTAAGCGCCCCTGCCACTTCCGGTAGAGCGAAAAGGTGAATTTGCGCCATATTATTTAATCTTCTGGGTGATTTCGCTTTGTAGGGCGACCAGCGCACTGACCAAACTGCCAACCCCACGACTGAGATTGCCGACGTCCCCCTGGGCAGCCTGCATTTTCAGCGTCAGTTTCGGATCGGTCGGTGTTTCTTCCCAATCGGCTGTGGCCGTTTGGAGCGCTTTATGGGCCGTGTCAAGTTGAGTTTCAAATGCTTTATAAAGATCCAAAAAATTGCCGGAGAGCGGTGTCTTATCCGTACTATCAGCGAAGATTGCGCTATTACCTTGAGCCATGACATTTTCCTTAGAGTGGTTGTTTTAAAACAGGACGGAAGATGTGGTTTTTCCGATCCCAGATAAGATCATCCTGACCGCGCTGCAACACGGCGCGTGGCGCGTTGCTGGTATCGGGTAGTTGGATGGAAACATGGACGCGCTGTTTGCCCCAGCGCTGGTAGAACGTGCTAAGACGCTTGTTAAGATAATCGAGCGCTTCCGGGGCCAGTGCCTGACGTACCGCCACATAGATCCCTTCAGCGGTGGTTTCCTGGTAATACTGGATCCCCGTCTGCGCAAAAAGCAGTTGCAGTTCATGCTGCATTTCCTGCACCGAATGCGGATGGATAATCACCGTACCCATCTGCGGCCAGGTTTGCTGGAGCAGCTGAGTTGCGCGTTGTACGGCATCTTTTTGCCCATCGGTCAGCAAGCGCAGTACCACTTTGTTTTGCTCGTTCTGGCTAAGTGTGAGCCACAGAATACCGGCCTCAGAAAGCCGTCGCTGAATCACCTTGCGCACCTTCGGCGTGAGCTGGAAACTGCTGCTGGCCTGGGTGGTTTTTTCCTCAGGGGTTGATGGAATCACGTAATAAAAAACCGCGGATAAGGCGCAGATCAGCAGAATGCCAATCAGCAGAACAAACTTTAATGGCGAGACGGCACCGTAGCGAGCGGCGTTCTTCACCGGTCTTTCTTCCGGGCAGGCTGCCGGTCCGGAGAGAGGTTCACTGCTCAGTGACCAGTTTTCCTGTTGGGGTTTCAGGGCAAAACTGAGGCCACCAAAATCGGTTTTTTGTTGCGGTCTGAGTAGCTGAAACGATGTGGGCTCGTCCTGCCAGCCATACCGGCATTCCTGGATGGATTCACCGAGTTCCAGCTGCATATGTCGTGCATGTTCATCACCGTAAACCGGAATGAAAATAACATTCTCACCGGCGACTTTGACATTATTCGCTACGCGTATTTGTTCAGGCTCATTATTCTGGTTGTAAAGATAGAGATGCCATAATCCACTGTTTAACATCATGTCAAAACCACTTAGCGGACCATTTAGAATTTTTAGTGAAAACATGATAAACCCAAGGTTAACAATACGTCTCCACACCGTGGAAGAATGAAATTGATTTCTGGTATTTTATGGATATATGCCAATTATGAAAGCCATAAAATAGTAATTGGAATACGCCTTTTGATTGCATTTCTTTGTTAAGTCATGTTTTTTATGTATTTTATTTCCTGTTTTCACATGTTAGGTAAAGTATTTATCAGATTTAAATCATCCTTTTCAGAAGATTATCAAACGTATCTGCATGGTTTTATTGGATGCTTATCGGTAATATTAAGTTATGTTCTTGTGTCGAAAATAATTAGCTGGGAAGGGCTGGATGATCTTATATGCCAGATTGACTGTGGATGAATTATTTTCATATCACTATAGTTTGTTGTCCGTGGCGGTATTGATATTACGTGAACACGTAACTATTAGCATTAATATGCTCCCGGACGAAAGCAGCTGCCGCATAGTGTTAGACGTCATCGAACCAGAAGAACAGGGTGCCAAATGTCAGGCGTTATTACAGTGGCTGGCACAACAAATGTCAGGGGATTTGATCATGGAAGAGGATGCCGGGTGAGTAACGAGTGGCGACAACAATGGACAGTAACTCTCAACCGGGCATTGGCGGGATTTCCCCTGCTTGCTGTCAGCATCATGCTGTTATTTATCGCTTTCTCTGCACCGGCCAGGGAGCCGGCGGTTCTGACGTTACAGAAACAGCCAGCGACAGTCTACTTCCAGGCACTGTCAGCCTTGATGGAACGTCCGGTTATCCTCAGTACAGCCAGTAAAAAACTTGAGGTTTCTGGCCAGTTTGACCTGACCGACCCGATGCTCGCGCTGAAAGCTTTCTGCCATGATATGGGGTTGATTTGGTATTTCGATGGTCTGGCGATCTACGTCTATCGTCAGGATGAACTCACCAGTGCTCTGGTGCGCCTGGAGTTCCTTAGCGTAGAAGGGCTGACGGGCGCGCTACGGGACGCCGGGTTATATGATGAACACTATCCGTTAAAAGCACGTCCAGACGCCCATTCGTTTTATCTTGCCGGTCCGCCAAAATACGTCCAGTTGGTGACGCAGACGGCGGCATTGCTGGATAAACAACAACAGCTGGCGCAGGAAGATCGGCGGGGTATCACTGCCACCGTCGCGGTGGTGCGGGTGCGTTATCGCCCGATATTTGCCCGCACACTGACCCTGCGTGGCGAGAAGGTCACGGAACCCGGTTTAATTGATACGTTGCGTGCGTTATGGGCAGGTGCAGATCGCCTGACGCTCACTGGCAGCCGTGATCCCGTTCCACCTGCTACTTTGCCGCCGCCGATTCTGGAGGAGGTAACACCTGCCGCTGAAGGGGAAACGGTCGCATTAACCGCCGCGCAGCCATCCGGGCAGCAATTGTGGATTCTCGGCGACAACGACAGCAACAGCGTTATTTTGCGCGGCGACCCCGGCCAAATCCGCGATGCCCGTTACCTCATTCGTCAGCTCGACCATCCCCGCCAGCAGGTGCAACTGGGACTGCAAATTATTGATGTCAAAGAGAGCGAAGTTGAGCGGTTGGGGATTCAGTGGTCGGGCAGCTTTACCGATGGCAGCCTGACGGGGCAGATCAACCCGATGGGTGCCGCGCAAACCCTGGTGCAAACCAGCGCGATTCTGGCACGGATCCACGCACTGACCGAGAAGTCGCAGGCGCGCATTATTTCACGTCCGATGGTGCTGACGCAGGATAACGTCACCGCCTATTTTGACAACAGCCATTCATTCTACATCAAGCTGGAAGCGGAACGTTTCGTCGACCTGAAAACCATCACCTACGGCACACTGATATCCGTCACCCCGCGCATCATCACCACGCCTGGTCAACTGGCGCGGGTGGAAATGCAGTTGACGGTGGAGGACGGCAGCAGTGACGCCGCCACCAATGTGAATAATCAGCAAGTCAGCCAGACGCGCATTGAAACCGTGGCGCGTGTGCCATCTGGCGACAGTCTGTTGATTGGCGGTTATACCCGTAGCGAGCGGGTGGATGATCGTAACAGCATTCCTTTGTTGAGCCGTATCCCGCTCATTGGTGGACTGTTCCGTTATCAGGAACCGCGTAGCACCAATGTCGTGCGGTTATTTCTGATTGAACCACGCATCCTCAGCGAACCGGACAGCTCGGTTACCCGTCTGGAGGAGTGGCTACAGCGCACACGCCAGGAAACTAACCGGAGTCTGCCATGAATATGACCAGCCCGATTAGCGCCCTGTATGGCTCCCGTGAGGTAAGCAGCGATCGGGCGGCAAGTCGTAGGGATGCGCCAGAGAAAATCGTGGAGATTTCGGCGTTCCCGAATTTGATGGAACAAATTGGCATGTCTGACGATTTGGGTTTGATGCGCCCAATGTTCGGCCAGTCAGCCGTGTTGAAAGCCAGCTCTGCCGAGAAAATTAACAGCAAAGTGGAACTGGATATTGAGAGCGACGCATCTTCACTGGTGCCGGATATTCAACCGGTCGTCCGTGCCAGTGAGCTGCTGCTGATGCTGCGTCAGCGCTTTAGCGATGCCACAGATATTCTGTTGATTTTAAAAGCCTTGATCGCGAACGCCAGTAACTGGTTGCTGGATAAGCTGTTATTGCAGGAAACCCTGGATCTACTGGAAGCTGAAGCGAGTGAAGAGGAGCGC
The DNA here is from genome assembly GCF_059730495.1 of Pantoea sp. X-Soil-TKNS-1211. Taxonomy (NCBI): domain Bacteria; kingdom Pseudomonadati; phylum Pseudomonadota; class Gammaproteobacteria; order Enterobacterales; family Erwiniaceae; genus Pantoea; species Pantoea sp. X-Soil-TKNS-1211. Next base: position 271,406 of record NZ_AP035955.1, on the reverse strand, counting down.
CAGGCGATGTGGGCCGGGGCAAATACCCACGCCCTCACGCAGCAATATGCCAGAATGACGCGTTTTACCCCCCAACAACTGCGTCGCTGGTATCGGGTATGGCTCAGCTGGGAGGAAGATGACGAAGATGGCTTCTTCTGGGCCATGACGGATGAGGCCGAACTCACCAGCCTTGGCTCCTTGTTTCACTATATATCGCGGGCATTACGTCACGATATCAATGCGTTACGGCCCAGTACACAACCCGCGCGTCTCAGCGCGCTGCAAAACAAAATTTTCGCTATGTCACGTTTCTCTACCCTGCTACAACGCGTCTGCGGGTTGTCCCCGATCGGGCAACCGGGCACTGAACAGCCCGAATCCCCTCTTGCTGGCCCGGTTGTCCACTTTCTTCGCACTATCCTTACACAGCCCGTGACGTTTTTACCGCGATGGCGAGAGTTACAGTGTCACGAAATGTTGAGTGGTCATGCCCGGCAAACGCGCTTTTTACGTGAGTTGCGTGCCGCGTTGGTGGAGTTGCCCGACCTGTTCTTCAAAGAACAGAACGATCGGGCGCGGCTGGATGCAAAAGTCGTTCAGGAACTGAGCGAGCGTTGGCAGGCACAAGGGACAGGACAACATGATGTGGGATGCTGAAGAGAACGCATTGTTAGGATCGTGGCAAGAACTGGCCCCTGGCGCGGGTATCGAACTCGATATAGGCGGCCGTACCGTCTATCTCCATCGTCGGCAACGTGGTTGTGAGGTATTGCTATTGTTGGCAGAGGTGCCGTTCTCTGCCGCGCTCATTAGCCGGGTTGAGCGCGACTATCCGGGCTATCTGCTGCTATTGCTAAGGGAAAAATGTTATCTGCATCGGGCTTATGAGGAACTGACCAGCCAAATATTGCACGATCTTCACGCGGTTACCGCACAGCTGAGGGAGTGGCTGCATGCTGAGTAAACTGGGCCTGTCTGCGTTGATTAAACCTGAACTGGCCATCGTCATTCTGATTGGCACGGTGATTGCCATGCTGATCATTCCGTTGCCGCCGCGCCTGATTGATTTTCTGATTGGCCTGAATATCGCCCTTGCACTGGTGATTTTTCTCAGCTCGCTCTATGTCAATGATCTGATCCAATTTTCCACCTTTCCGGCGGTATTGCTGATCAGCACGCTGTTCCGGCTGGCACTCTCCATCAGTACCAGCCGACTCATTTTACTGGATGGCTATGCCGGTGAGGTGGTCTCCACCTTTGGTCAGTTCGTGATTGGCGGCAGTCTGGCGGTGGGTGTGGTGATTTTCTTCATTGTCACCATCGTGCAATTTATCGTGATTACCAAAGGATCCGAACGCGTGGCGGAAGTCTGTGCGCGTTTCTCGCTGGACGGTATGCCAGGTAAACAGATGAGTATCGATGGTGATCTGAAGGCCAACAGTTTGACGGCTGAACAGGCGACGGCGAAACGTAAACGCCTCGAACAGGAGAGCCAATTATTCGGTTCCATGGATGGCGCAATGCGTTTCGTTAAAGGCGACGCCATTGCCGGTTTATTGATCATCCTGGTTAACTTTATTGGCGGCATTTTAATTGCGCAGCACTCCTATGGCATGAGTTTCTCCGACGCGCTGGATATCTACACCATGCTGACCATCGGGGACGGATTGGTGGCGCAGATCCCGGCCCTGCTGATCTCGATTGGTGCTGGATTTGTTGTCACGCGCGTTAACGATGACAACAAGAACCTCGGCGCCAGCATAGTCCTGCAACTTTTCAGCAATCCCTTCGTATTGGGTGGCGCTGCGGTGATGGTGCTGATTGTTGGTCTGTTACCAGGTTTCCCATTGATGGTCTTCGGCTCGCTGGCGGCGATGTTGGGGATAGTGGTGGTGATCAAACGTGACGGTAAATTTAAGGCACATCTGGTGGCCTCGCTCCAGCGTATCGGTTTGATGCGCACCGCCGAAGAGATTAAAGCGGCTGAGGAAGCTGCGGCGAAAAGTGAAGAGCAAACGGATGGGCAGGTGTTTCCTGAAACCATTCCGGTGATGCTGGTGATGGCACCGCAAACGCATCATTGGCTCGATCAGTCTGATGATATGGCATGGTTTCAACAATCGTTCTTTCTGGAATATGGCATCCCCTTACCACGAACTGAGCTGCTGGCGAAAGAGGGAATTCCTGAAGGAGTTGTGAAATTATTGATCCACGAAATCGACGTTGACCAGATTGAGGTATTGCCAGGCCAGCGTCGTATTTTGGCGGTCGACCAATTAGCGATACTGGAATCATTACATATTCCCGTTACGCGTCTGGAGCGAACCCCGCCACAATATTGGTGTGACGAACATTACGCTGGCCAGTTAAGGCCGCTTAATATGCAGAGCCGTAGCGCCCGAGAGGAAATTTACCGTTTGATGTCGCGGTCCCTGAGCCGTCTGGTTAATGAATATTTCGGTATTCAGGACACCAAAGAGATGTTGGACAAAATTGACAGCAAATCACCGGAATTAATGAAAGAAGTCTATCGCAATGCCACTGTTCAGAGAGTTTCAGAAATTTTTCAACGTTTAATCAGTGAAGGAATCTCCCTCAGGAATAATAAGATAATTCTTGAGACGATCGCTCAACATGCAGGTAAAGAGAAAGATAATCTGGCATTAACAGAACTGGTGCGCGGTCGTCTGGCGCGTTATATCTCTAATAAATATCAGAGTCGTGGTTTTATTCGTTGCGTGATGATGACCCAGGGTGTGGAAGAGGAAATTCGTAGCAATATCAAGACCAGCGGTTCCGGCAGCTCTATCAATATGGAACCGGGACAAATGGATGAGATTTTCTCGCTGTTTTCCAACGCTATCGCTGAAACAGCGTTTGCCGCAGATGAACTGGTCATTATGTGTAGCATGGATATTCGGCGTTTTGTGAAGAAGCTGCTGGAAAACAAATTCACCGATCTGGATGTGTTGTCCTGGCAGGAAATTTCAGACCACAGCCAACTACAAATTGTCGCCACGGTATAGGTTGTCATCCGGTAATTAAAATCGCGATACATCGCGTAATGTCGGGACTTTTTGGCACATTCTGTAGCGGCGTGATTTATCACGCTGTACTCCAACGCAATATTGCCAAACCAGGCTGCTATCGGTGTCGATGGCAGCCTGGATTTCGCAGGGTAAAAAGGAGAAATAAGTGGCAACTCAGAACGTCGCAAACCCGATTACCAGTAACTCGGGTGCGGTAGCCTGCGCGGAAGATACTGGTGATCTTGCCCAATGTTTGGCCGAGCGCCTGGTGCAAAATAAACAAGACGCAGCCGATCGCAGTAAAAAACGGCATAAGGTTCAGCCTGAAGGTGTGGCGTTTATGCAATCTCAACCGCAACCGTTGCAACATATTACACAACCCGCATTATCACAGGTGATGATGCAGTTAACTGCATTATCACAGGTGATGATGCAGTTAACTGCATCACATTACACTGCCGTGCGGTCTGATGCACAAGCTGATGTGCATCGTTCTGATAATGGTAAGCAGACAGCAACCACCTTACCGGACCGGGTAGCCCAAAAGACCGACATTTCACCTGAATTAAAGGTCGCAGTGCACACGGCAAGTCCAACTCGCGACGGCCATTCGCTATCGACAGCCTCACCGGCGGAATTCGTCCATTCGCCGATGGTCCTGGCCGCAGAAACCACCGTCGATCTCCGTCTCAGGCGCAAGGGTGCAGATGAATCTGTCGATAAGATAGTTGCCGATCCCTTGGCAATGCCGCGCGCCGCTGGAGCACAACCGAACTCGCAGCCAGTAACAGCGGAGTCAATCACCCAAGCGGAGGCCGCACGACAAACCACACCGCCTGCTGCTGTATTGTCCTCACCAGTACCAGACGATGTTTCCGCAACGGTGGTCAGCAAAACCATCGACCTCGACCTGCAAGCCGATCAGGTGGTGGTGCGCTATGCCGTAAATGATCAAGCATCAGCCAGACTCCAGGTGGCGGAGCAGGCGATTATCCCTGCCAGTACCGATAGCCGACTTAATAATATGCTGATTGGCCAACAATCACTGACGGTATTTGACGCCGGCTGGACGCTATACGGCATAAAGCAGGCCAAACCCTATTATCTCTCCAGTGTCAGCAACCAGGATCGGGTGAAAGAAACCGACAAGACGTGGGATGAATGTGATCAATAAGATGCCCACCATACCCGCCATTCCGGCGATGACCAAAACCACGCATCACCTGCTGTATCGGCAACGATGTACGCGCGGCAGTATGCCGCAGGGTGAGGGGGATATCCTGCGGGTGGAAATCAGGGATGCCCCTTTGTATGTGTTTCTGCCGGTGAGAAGTGTGGCTGAACGGGTATTTGCACCTGCAACGCCGCCCGATTCTGTATTGATGAAAAGCGAGTTGCGACTTGCGTTGCTGACGCAACATCTGGAAATGCATGGACTGGAACTGTCCGGTGGTGTCTGGAGCGCATCACAAATTCGCCTGATGACTAAAGCGGAGATCGCTACAGTGAACCTGCGCAACTGGTGCTATGGCGTCTCTTCCAGCTTCGGGCCGGTGGCGCTCTGTCTGGATAACGATCCTTGCATCGACCTTCCTGTACTCCCGGCGCGACGCGTGAGGGATCACTTTCCGGCGTGGCATCTGCCACTGCAATGTCGGGTGGGATGGACTTTGCTGCCGCTCAGCCAGTTACGCCAGTTGGCAACAGGTGACCTGGTGATGCTCACCCGTCGTCAGCAGTATCTGACGTTGACCGGGAGTTTTTTTGGCCAATGGAAATTTGATGAAGAAGGAATCGTGATGGAACGAATGGACCCTGATGATGACTGGATGTTCGAGGATGACGATGAGGACATTGCTGATGATGAAGACGAGGATGAATATGATGCCGATGATGAGGACGATGAAGAATTTGGCTCAGCGGCCCAGGAAGCCGATGCCGTTGAGTTGGGATTGCGCGACGTTGAGATGACGCTCGAGGTGACACTCGGTAAAGCCAGCGTACCGCTTTCACAGGCAATGGCGTTACAGGCTGGAGACTTTGTCCCTTTGAGCAGCGGTGGCCTGAAAGCGAGCCGTCTGCGTCTCGGCAACCAGACGCTGGCAAAAGGGGAACTGGTTGAAGTTGATGGGCGGCTCGGTCTGATCCTGAATCATATCTATTTTCGCGCTGCAGGACAGCCCTGAACCATGAATGAAGCGGCACTGATATTAACCCTGTCACTGGCGGCGACGCTGCCATTTCTGATCGCTGGTGGCACCTGTTTTATTAAATTCAGCATTGTTTTTGCCCTGGTCCGCAACGCGTTAGGTATTCAGCAAATTCCCAGCAATCTGACACTTAATGGGCTGGCGTTGATTCTTACACTGTTTGTCATGGTGCCAGTGGTGAAGCCGGTCATCGCCTGGATCGATGAGCATCCCGTGAGCTACAGCGATACGGCCTCGATGGTGGGGTTGATGAATGAAGGGACGCAAAGTTATCGCGCTTATCTGACCAAATTTGCCGATCCGGCACTGACCGCCTATTTCACCACCATCTGGCAAAAGCGTGATAAAGACGCGCCTCAGGCGGCGGAGGGGTACCAGGATCCACCAGAGCCATCGGTGTTCGCGTTGTTACCGGCCTATGCCTTAACCGAAATTAAAGACGCGTTTGAAATTGGCTTTTATATCTATCTGCCTTTTATTGTTATCGACATCCTGGTATCCAACATTTTGCTGGCGCTCGGCATGATGATGATGAGCCCGGTCACCATATCGTTACCCATTAAGCTGGTGCTGTTTGTTGCGGTCGACGGCTGGGCGAAAGTGGTGCAGGGCACACTGACCAAATATCTGGAGTTGTGATGGGCGAGATCGGTTATGTCAGTAATAAAGCCATCTGGTTGATCCTCGTATTATCTGCCTGGCCGGTCATTGTCGCCACGCTGGTGGGGTTGCTGGTTGCGGTTATTCAGACCGTGACGCAAATTCAGGAACAAACCTTGTCCTTTGGCATCAAGCTGATTGCCGTGTCGATATGTTTATTCCAACTCTCAGGCTGGATGGCACAGGTGGTAATGAATTATGCCAACGAGCTGTTCACCTTGATCAGCCGTAGTTAGTGGGTGTCTGAATGCTGGAAGGACTCTATGCGCTGGCGGTGTTCTACATTCGGGTATTACCGATGTTCCTGGTGATCCCGCTGTTTCAGGGCAACTGGCTTACCCATAGCATGATCAAAAGCTGTTTGATCGTGATGCTGGGCCTGGCGTTTATCCCGCATATTCAACCGGCATTGCCAGGCATTGAGCACCATCTGGTACGTACGGCATTAACCGAAGTGACGCTTGGATTACTGATTGCCTTTCCGATTGGGTTGCCGTTCTGGGTCGCCAATGTGGCCGGGCAATTTCTTGATAACCAGCGCGGGGCAACCATCAGCAGCACGTTTGATCCGAATAGCGGTGTGGATTCATCCACGTTGGCGAGCTGGTTTAATTTCTATTGTTGCGTGGTATTTGTCGCGGGCAATGGTTTTATTCATCTGTGCAATCTGTTGTTGGAAAGCTACATCTTGTTTCCACCGGGCCAGCCGGTTGATTTCTCGTTGATAAAAATTGCCCATTTTATTGCGCTGCTGGATCTTTCCATTCTGAAAGGTATTATTCTGGTCTCGCCGGTGCTGATTACCCTGTTTCTCACCGATATGATACTGGCGGTGCTTTATCGCTACACCCCGCAACTCAACCCGTTTATGTTGTCATTGTCGCTGAAAAGCTTGATCGCCTTTGCGGTGCTGCTGCTGTTCTATAATCCGGTGTTTCACACCACCTTTCAGCAGTTAATTGATGAATTTATGCCGCTGCGATACTACTTCCACCTGCAATGAATCAGAGCAAAACTGAACTCCCCACGCCGAAAAAGAAACGCGATGCCGCGAAGCGTGGGCAGGTGCTAAAAAGTCGCGACGTGACCACTACGATCAACCTGGTGGTGGTGATGACGTATTTGTTTTATTTTTTTAATGGCCTGGACGAGGCGTTACATTTCCTGCTGAGTACGTTACCCACCGTCAATAATATTAATCACCATGATTGGTTGCGCGCTCTGATGATGGTACTGGTGGAACCGACGTTGGTGCTGTTGGTGGTGACACTGGTCTCGTCGATAGTCCCCTCGTTGTTGCAAAGCCGTTTCGCGATTGCAACCCAGTCACTGAAAATTGATTTCAAGCGTATGGATGCGGTGGCGGGGTTTAAACGTATTTTTTCCTTACGTACTTTCTTCAATACGTTGAAATCGTTGTTATATGTTGCCGCCATCGCGGTAGTGAGCTGGCTGGGATATTATGCGCTGCTGCGTTCGCTGTTGTCGGGTGTGAATGCCACGTCGTTGAGCACGATAATTGCGTTATGTGAAACCGCGTTTCTGACCACATTGCTGGCGGTGTTAATTACCTGCGGGTTGATCGCCATTCTCGATTTCCTGCTGGAATATTTTCATTACATTAAAGAACTGATGATGACCCGTCAGGAGGTCAAGAAAGAAAATAGCGAGCAGAATGGTAAGCCGGAAATTAAAAACAAGCGGCGTGAACTGCATCAGGAAATTTTAGGTGAGGACATCAAAAAGAATGTTCGTGACTCCCAAGTGTTATTGGCCAACCCCACCCATATTGCCATAGGTATCTATTTCAACCTGTCGTTATCACCTTATCCTTTTGTTTCGCTGGTACAGCGCGACGCTGCGGCACGCGCCGTGCTGCAATACGCCAGCGAAATCGGTAAACCCATTTATCGCGATAAAAAGCTGGTCAGAGAGATGTACAAAACGGTTAAGCCGTATACGTTTTTACACTGGCGTTGGTTTGATGCACTGCTGACGGCACTGCGCTGGCTGGACGAAGTGGAAAAGCAATACATCGTACTGGATGGGACGGAGAGTGAAACGGATAACCCTCCTCAAACTTAATAAGGAGGGTGGAAAAGGAATTGGCATGAGTAATATCTCAAGATCTTATCCCTTTCAGCTACAGTATAAATCTCTGGTCGACAGCCCCACACAGCCAGAGAAAACGACTGAACAGGAAATTTGCGATGTCGACAGTGAAAACGCTGCAAACTTTCAGGCACTGTTGGAAGATATTGATAATTTGATTCTCCAGATGGAGCGGAATCGTAAAAAATTAAGCGAACAACCTGCATTGTGTGAGTTTTTTCTGGAGTTAATTTATACCCAGCGCTCGGAGTTGAATAAGAAAATGTTGAATGATCAGCTGGCATTTTTTGATTCATCAGGTGAACTGGTACGTAAAGAAAATCATGAGATCACCCGGCGGATTGTACAATTGTTCGATCTGGAGAGTGAACTGGAACAGATGCAAAGCGAAGCCAGGGAAAGCATCTCACAAATATTGACCCCGGCAGAACAAAGAGCATTAAGGCACCAACTGGCGAAAACGCCACCGATATTAAAATTTGGCGAGACATATTTTAGCGCAGAAGGCTTCATAGATAATACCTGCACAGGCAATACCATGGTGCTGGCGCATGAAACCATCAAAGAAGGAATGGCAAAGCTGTTTGATGCACGAGCAGAATTAGCTGAGGTGATGAAGTTAATAGAGTCGAGTACGCGGCACGAAAATCAACAATTATTCACCGCCACGCTAAAAAAACTTGACGCTATTCATCAGAAAATGGATGGCTTTATTAATATGTTATCTGATGGTGCAGAAATCATTCGGCAGAAAAAACCTGATCCTGCTAATGATATCGCTCCGTCCAATATAGCTACCCCTCCGAATAATGAGGTGCCTGAAAACAGTAAAATAGCGTTTTATCAATCAGTGATGGGATTAACTCATTCATGGGAAGATAAAGTGACCTATTTCAATGCGCAATATATCGGGCTATTAATCGGGCTCAGTGGTCTGATGCCGCAGAATGATAAACAACGATTCGACATCAACAACATCGCTGCCATGCTGACTGTGCTGCAAGATATCTCAGCAATTAAAGATAATATGGCGGCGGTGCTGGGAGGTGTGACTGAGGCCGACCTGGCGCATCTGCTCGAAGATATGGGGATTAACTCAGGTGAAGTCGTAGGTTCGATTGCACTGATTAATATTGGCAGCGATGTTGCCAGTATGCTGAAAGATGCCTTGCTGGGATGTTTCATCACCCTGCAAACTGCACAAGAACGGCAGGGAATGATGACCCCCGAACAGCTCTCAAATATGAATAACATGATGGCGCATTTCGACGGTGTGGTTAAGAAAATCGCCTCTTTTAGCAGCACTAAAATCGCGTTAAGCCAGCTCATTAAAACAGCAGGGAGTTTGCTGTCGGTACTGGCAAAGATGTTCAGGTAAAGAAAACTACACCAATACAAAACAACAGGAAATAACAGATGACGTCACTCTATACCGGTTATCGTAATGTTTATCAGCCACCATTTAACGCTCAGCAGGAAAATAAACAGCGGGAAGAAAAAGTAAAAGAACGGGAGCTGCGTGATAAAAAACTCACAGTCGTTTCGTCTGAGGACCTGGCGAAGGATATTGATGCCTTACTGGCGAAATTGCAGAAAAATCGCAAAGCCATGCAACAAAAAAACGACCAGCGTCAGCAAATGCAAGAAGAAATAGCGAAACGTAAACTCGCGCTAAGCAACGCCATAGAAAATAATAAGCTGGCGTCTTATGAGTCAAATAATCAACTGGTGCAACACGAAATTAAAGGTCTGGTGCAACGTCTGGCAAAACTGTTGGCTGCGCAAGCCGAACTGGAACAGACGGAAAGCAAAGCGACGGATTCCAGCAGCTCGCTGGCGATTTCAGTGGCGGTGAAGAAGGCGCGGTTGAGACAGCAGACGATGCTGACACCGGTTATCGAGAAATTGGCACAGGAAGGTACACCGCTTTCACGTAACGTACCAGTGACGGCTGAAGCTAAGCAACAGGAAGCGGCGGAGAGTGACACTAATCCGCTGCTGCGCTCGGCTCCGGCGGAAACTGTGGAGTCAACGACGCAAACGAAAAGCACCGGGGCTGCGACTTACGCGGACGATATCACGACAATCGGCCAGGATAAGATGACGCCGGAAGAACAAATCTGGCATGATTTGTCAGTTTTGCTGGCAACTATTTCTGACATAGAAGATATCATGAAAGAGATCAATGCTCTGATGAATGATCTTCTTAATTCTGATAGTGGTTTTCATCATGAGTATCTAAGAACAAGATTCGAAACACTTTATCAACGAATGACTCGCGCCATGGAGGTTATTAATAAATATGAAGTCAATGGTGATAATATTTATCTCCAGCCGCCAGCAGGAATGACGTCTGAAGAATTGAAAACCTTGCTGGATAAGGCGGGAATTAAGTGCGGAGTGGATGACTCCACGGGTGAAGTATATATTAAAGGGTTTAAGGCTTCAGTTTTCTCCCAAATATCACAGAAATTATGGGGTACAAATTACCACCTCGCAAACGGGTCGGGTTCCTATATTAATGCTTACAGGGATTTTCAAAAGGCCAGTCAGCATGCAACTGAGTTTTTAGCTGAATCTGAACTCAAGCAGCAAATCGCTGCAATCAACAGTTACTACCCCAAGCCTGAATTACCTGAATCGGATGACAGTACGTTAAGTGGTTGGTTAGACGGAATGCTTCCTGCTTTTGACTCCATTGATAAGAGTAATATCAATTTCTATAAATCCCTCATTGCCCTTATTACCTCCTGGCAATCTAAAATCAATGATTTCAATAAACTCTATTCTGAGATTCTAAAGAAATCCGGGGGGGTGAATCCGGGGGATGGAAAACATCGCTTCGATATCACCAATACGGATAAGTTGTTGGCAATGCTGGATAATATTTCTGCATTAGAACAGCAGATGGCGATGATACTGGGCGGTGTCAATTCTACCGACTTGCAGAACCTGTTGGAGGGAACAGGCATCAATGTGACTGAAGTCATTGGTACAGTGGCGATGGTGGATTTGGGTATGGATATTACGCAAATGATGCGAGAAGCGGTAAAAGGACTTCAGAGCCACATCTGGCTGGATGATTATCTGGTCACACCTGAACAGCTTACGCATTTTAATAGCACCCTGACACAGGTGCAAACGCAGTTCGATATCATCATTAAAAAAGTCAGTACCAAAACTGAATCCGCAAAATCATTATTTAACGATACCAAAGAAGCGCTGAGTAATTTACTGAAAACCGCAGAAAGTCTGTTAGCCGACCTGGCAAAAATGATCCGTTAACGGAATGGGTGTAACGGGGAGATGAGTTACATGAATTAACTTCATAAGGAATTCCATCATGTCGACATTTTATTCAGATTATCGTGCTGACCGGGAAGGACTGAAAAAACATGCGATAAAATCACCAGAAGCGCAATTTCTGCATGATCTCACTTTTGAACTGTGGCTTTCGGGATATCAATCTGAATTGGTGCCCGATCATCATGGTAACTGCGAATTGATCAGCAAACTCCATTATCTGTCCGGTTTTGTCTCCTTTCGGTCTGACTGGCATGGTGTTTATGCTGAAGTGATGCAGTTGGTGAAAGATCAGCAACGAACAGTGAAACTTCCGTGTGGTATTAGCCAGAAACAGGTCAGCGATATTCTTAGTAAGTCTGGAATGTCGTTCACCATAAAAGGTGAGCATGAAGTGATCATTAATCCGTTCGCCGATATTCATGATGACCTGCTGGGCGTACTGACCGGGATGAAACATCAGGTCGATAATCTCGGCGACTTTTCAAACAAACTTCAGGATAAACTGGTTTCACTTATCAACAAAACAGCGCATCCTGACGTTTCTTATAAATCCAATCTGCAAAAATCCATTAATAACATCGTTGCCTGAATACCGCACATGCCTTAACGGTGCAATTGATTGTGCGTCGAAGAACTCTGGAAAAATGGAGAATTTAAATGGAAGATACCACCACTGAAACAAGAGAGACAAATGAAAACACAGATCACGCGTGTGATCAGGAAACGCTGGACAATTTATATAGCTGCGCCTGGAATCTTTATCAGCGATCAAAATTGGAAGAAGCCAATGTGCTATTTCAATATCTGTGTTTGTTACGACCATTAAACAAAGATTATCAGATGGGGTTGGGTGCCACGCACCAACTAAAAAACCAGTATCACCGGGCTATTGAGGTTTATATGACGGCTGCCGCGCTGGCGGAAAATGATTATCGCCCTTTATTGCAGTTGGGATATTGCCATTTAATGATTAAAAAAAACGTGCAAGCGCGCGAGTGTTTTGAAGAGGTTTACGCATCGACCAGTGACCCGCAATTAAAACTGACAGCGCAGGGGTATTTAAGTGCAATGGATAATTACCCCGCCGTTAACCATTAAAGGAAAAACGCCATGACGTCGGCACTCACAGCAAGTTATCGCCACTCTTACCCGTATCAGTTTCATTCGCAGCAGGACAATAAAACGCATCAGGAAAAACGGACAGAGAGAGAACAACGAGAGCGCCCTGCGCCGCTAATAAACCAAAATGCACAATTAGATGATCTCGAAGCACTTCTTAAGGAATTGGTCGCCATAAGGAAGGCGCGTCAGCAAAAGTCAGCGCGATACGAGTCACTCTCGGATGAGTATCAAAAGAAAATGTTACTGCTCAATGTAAAGTGGTTTGCAATCCAGTCCTCAGGAGAAATGGCGGGGAAGGCCAATCGCGAACAACTGCAAAAGCTTGCGCAGCAACGGGACCAGTTACTGGCAGATGAACAACTGGATACAACGGATCTGCACGCACCTGGCCCCCGTGATGCGCTGACGGTCGTAATGAAAAAGGCTGGAGTCACACTGACGACACAAGCGATGCCGCTTACCCGGACGGAGGCGGCTTTGCTGGCAAGCAAAAACAACCTGAAAACCGCTGTTCCTGTTGTCCCGTCCGGCAACGAAATGCCGCAACCCACGCTCGCAAAGCAGTCAGAAGCTGCGTCAATGGTGGCGAGCGTGCCCCTCCAACAGAATGAATTCACACCGACAGAGGAGAAACTTGACGCCGCTGCGTTACAACAACTGGCGAACGACGTGGTATTGCTGGCAGACGAAGTTGGCGAGCTGTGGCAATCGGTAGTGGATGAAGCCCGTGACGCGGTGATAACCGTGCTGGTGCAAAATCCAACGGTTCTGAAGCGAGCCGATAACATAACCACCCCGCCGGAAAACCCAGAACAGCCTGAGCTGCCGTTCCCACGCGGGGACAGTACTTATGACCTTAAACGCATGTTGCTTGGTTTACGAACGATCAAAATCGATACCGCCACGCTAAAAATTGAAACGGACAAATACGGCAGCGACGCCATGGTAGCCGTCATGCTACAGACGGCGAAAAAAAGACTCAGGGATAATGCAGAATTGAAGGATAAAGTGCGTCAGCAGCAGCAATCCGCTGAACGTCGTGGCACCCTTTTTAAATGGTTGACGCGCATCGTGATGACGTTGGTCGGAGTACTGATCAGCGCCTTAACCGCTGGCGCAGGCGCGCTACTGTTTTCGCTACTGTTTACCATCGTGGAAGTGGTGCTGGAAGAGGCGGCCGGCTTCAGCCTGACCGGCAAAATCGCGGAAGGTATCGGTAAAGGAATGGCTGGAGCAATGAAGGCCATGGGGATATGTGGGGAGTGGGTAGAACATTTCGCCAATGCGCTGGCGCAAATTATCGTCCTGGTCGCCAGTATTCTGCTCTCGAAAGGGATGACTAAATTATCTACCAGTAACCTCGGTAAGCGTCTGGCGGGCTTTATCACGGACAAAATGCCTTGTCTGAAGAAGCTACCCGGTGTGCCTGACGCCAGCAAACTGGCCAAACCTTTGGAGTGGGTGCAGAGGCGTAGTTCATTAGTGCAGGGAACCGCCGGTATGGTGACCCACTCAATGCAATTGGTGCAGTTTGCCTTTTTGTTCGAAAGTGTGAAAACCAAGCGACAGTTGGGTGATAGCAATGCGGAGATAAAACAGGTCGAATTCTGGCAGGATTTACTCTACCAAATGATGAAAGACCTGCCGAAAGGCTTAGATCAATCCACCAAATCGGAAAGAGAGTTTGTCGAGCTTGCCAGTGACCTGATCAATGGCACTTACCAGCGTAATAAAACGCTAACGATGAATATCGCGGCGCGCAAATAAAGGATAATAATTTATGAGTTTACTCATTCAATCATCTCATCGTGCTTTACCCTTGATCGCTAACGTTGCAATAGCTGCGGAGAATAGCCGAAAAGTATCTGCATCACATACTCTCAAATCGCTGGAAATAAGCGAGTTGAAAGAGATGATTTCAGCGGATATTCAGGATCTACGTTCACCCGAATTGGCTACACCGAAGTATGCTGAACCGACGCCAGAGCAACTGGCAGTCGTTAAGGCTTTCCTGAAGGCGAACCCGCTGGAAAACCTGACACCCGCATCCACTGTCACGCAGAGTCGCTCAGTAGCAAAAGATGTTAAAGACGCCCCGGCAGCTACACTGCATACCACGACTAACCAACTGACTAACTCTGTGATGGCGTTGCAGACCGCACGAGGCCAGACGCAAATCATTGATGAGAAGCTGAAAGGCTTAAACATACAAAGTCAGGCTCAGACCTCGCTCAATCAACAGCATTTCGCCAGCGAGCAACTGTATAAAGATGCGAGAAAAGAATTGGGCGGAGGCATTTCTAGTGCCATAGTCAGCACGGGGGCGTCATCCGCTGGCGCGATAAGCAGTTTTGGCGCGAACAAAAAACATCTTGCAGCACATAAACATCAGCAAAATATTGATGCTTATGAGCATATCAACAAAAAATTGGATATTGGTGTGGAACGTCTGGCGAAGAATAAAAAGCTGGGTTTTGACCGCACCAAAGTGCAAGAAACACCGACACCAGAGGTATCCAAACTGGATGCTACCACCGATGCGACCTCAATTGACATGGATCCAGCGGAATATTACGAGGCTCTGGTATTTAATAAAATGCGCACTGAAATAGCGCAAGCTGAAGTAACACCGCAGGAGGCTCAACCCTTTTCCGATGTGAGTCGCGTGGTTGATGACAGAATAAAGGGCATACTATCTGTTGCTCCCGGGGATATGGCGAATTCGCATGTTACTGGAAAAACGAAATTAATAGAATTTAGTGACGAGCTTAATTTCAGGGTCAAAGATGAACAACAAGCAAATATACATCTCGCGGCAATGGGTTTCATGAAAAAAAGCACTCAATTTAACGATGCGCGAAATGATATAAATCATGGGGTTGATCCAGATGCCGTTGCGTCAGTCCCAAAATCTGGGAAAGAAAAAAAGGATATGCATCATTATATCCAGTTCCAGAAGAGTGATTTTGCCAGTCAGTCCAGAATAACACTGACTGGCGGTGATATTAAAATTATTAAGGACGTTAAAAAAGTTGGTTTTAATTGGGAAGATGGCAATAAAGTCGCGAGTCCATCAGAAGATCATAAAGCGTTCATGAAAAAAATTGAACAGGAAATAAATACACTTAAAACTACCGACAGTCAGACAAATAAAAATGTCATTACAGATGATAGTCAAGTTGTTCAAGAGAGCGTGGTTCTACCGAAAAAGCATAATCAGTTGCAGCAGCCAGCAGCAGAGCGCAGTACCGTTCGCAAGGATTTGCTACTTGCCCCATTGAGCGCAACCTCTGTCGGGATAAATAAGGCCACAAAATCTGTTGCGTCGCAATATGATGTTACGCCTGAACCGACAACTGCCGTTATTCAAGTTGCTGATACACGCAAGCCGAGTATGGCTCACACCGGAGATAATGATCACCCGGTCGTGTCAATCGATGAATTCGCAAACAGCGTGTTAACGCTACCAGGACAAACTCAGGTGCAGACGGAAGTGAAAACCTTGTATTCATCACCAGAGCCTGTCTACGCAAAGATCAATACTGTCACACCCTCAACAGTGCCTGCATCCATTACGACAGCAGAAACAAACGGCATCGACTGGAAACAAGTCCCATTACCACCGCCACCACCACCAATGCCTCCGGTATTAATAAAACCAGAGCCAATTCCAGGTTTTAAACTCTTTGACCGGAGTATCAAAGAAACCTATGACCTGATGCAAAACGTGCGCAGTCTCAAGGGCGGAGTGAATGCAGAATTTAAAAACCTGCCTAAAACTATTTTTGATTTTGATAGTGATGGCAAATATAAAAATAACAGGAAAATTTTATTAAAAAACAAAGCAAGGGCCAGCACACATCTGCTCAAAACTGGGGAATTCCATCCTTTCCATTTTGACGATCCAGGACTTACAACAATCAATAGCGATGAAAAAACCAGGCTGTCCACCTCGATTTGGCGCATGGAAGATATCGCCAAGCAAATGGAGCGCAAAACAGAATCATTTCGCGTTGCCGATGACACCCTGGTAGAGTTGAGTAAAGATAAGCGCCTGGAAGATCTACCAGAAGGGCTGGCGCTGGAAATCAAAGATAATTTAGACGAGGTCAGAGCACTGCAGGCTAAGGTAGCATTAATTAATAATGAATTTGCCAATCAACTCAAGCTTGCTCTTGCTAGTAGCGACTTGAGTAAGCATAAACCGCATCTTATTGGATTCGTGACTGAACTTAATGCATTGAAAGGTCCCTGGACGTCAGCGGTGAATAAAACGGTCAGGAAGCTGCAACAGGCCAGAACCATCATTAGGGAGAAAATCGAGTCTGAACAGAATATTAAAGTTAAGTTGGATTCATCGGCGAAATATCTGGATACGGTTTCCATGGTGTTATTCCAAACCATTGCCAATGCATTTAGCCATCTTTCCCAGGTGACCACCGCGCTGGCGTTGGTGAGGCAGGTCGAACTGGCCAGAATTGGCCAGATTAAGAGCGATACGGCCAAGGAGATGCAGAACAGCTCCATGCGCGGTGATGATGCGCGTGCCGAACAAGCGCGGAAACTGCAGGAGGAGCTTGACTCCATGGGTAAAAACATCGAACAAAGCGATAAGAAAATGCGCGGCATAGTGAATGGCAACCTCAGAGTTTAACGTTAAAAAATTTCTTTCCTGATACGCTTATTAATTTATTCGTTCGCGCCACCCCGGGTGGCGCATTTTTCCGGTAATCGACCCGATATAATGTGGAGGAGAGTATGACTGATGATGAATATCATCTGACCGAATTCTCAATGGAATTGGCAGATGAAAGGGACACCGCCGTTAAATTCATTATCCCGGATGGGGTACACCACGGTCCGGTGGTAGTGAAAATGAAATTCGAAAACAAACGAGGGGAGGTGGTATTTCCACATCATGCCCATTTGAAAGACAGCATTCGTTTCTGCACTCGATCAGGTACGCGACTAATCTGGAAAGGCAATCGTGAAATGGCGAAACGCAGGCCCTGTTATACTGATGAAAAAGGAGACAAGGTGGGTTTTGCTCACTATTATGGCGACCATTCCCATCTTAAACCCTATGATATTGTCGATGATAATGTGGTGATGTGCTTCTTTATTTATTCGGCAAATGAAAAACCACAGGTTGACTATTTTGTTGCGGAATATGGCGGCGAGCATACCACCTCGCCTGTGCCAATTTGTCTTTCCTATCCACCGTCCTGGTAATATACGTCATGGGCTGTATGACCTGATTTTGTCAGTTAAGCGTTAACGGGAGAACGTAAATCTGCACAACGCAATGTGCCTTTACTGCATGGCATCAGGTCTGAACGGCCCCTGATAATTTTCTTATAGAGTTCCGTTTTGATGAAAAAAAGTTCCCCTGTTTCCTGTGACGTACTGTTTAAAACCTTTTTCACTCATCCCAGCACTGCGCAGGATTTTCTGCAATTTCACCTGCCGGTATCCCTGTTGGAAATTTGCGATCTCAGCTCCCTGCGGGTGGTGCCAGGTCGCTATATCGAAGAAACGCTACTGAGCGATTACAGCGAAGTGTTGTATAGCGTGAAAACGTGCAATGGTGAGGTCTTTATTTATTGCCTGTTACAACACCCGCGCTGTTCTGCTAATCAGCACGTTGCCTTCTGGTTAATGCAGGCGGCCATCGCCGTGATGCAACAGAATCTGCAATCTGGTGCCAGCCAGCTACCGTTGGTGATGCCGCTGCTGTTTTGTCAGGACAAAGCACTGTCGTCACCGCTCAACTGGATCGATCTTTTTCCCAATCCCGCGCTGGCGCAACAGTTTTACACCCATGATTTCCCGCTGGCGGATGTGATGTCGCTGCCGGATAAGGTGATTATGAAGCACCGCCGCATGGCAACGTTGGAACTGTTGCTCAAACACATCTACACCCGTGAATTAACCGTGTTAATGCCGCAGTTGGTCACGTTGTTGACCATTAATTACATGACGCGCGAACAGTTAAATGTCCTGATCCGCTGGATGTTACAAACTGGAGATGCCGGAGAACCGGAAGCGTTCGTGTTCGCGCTGGCTCGTCATCTCCCCCAACATAAGGAGGTTTTAATGAACATTGTCCGGCAAATCGAAAACAGAGGTCATCGTGCAGGTCTGATCCTCGGTGAAGAGCGTGGTATCCGAATCGGTATCGAGAAAGGGGTTGAGCAAGGACGGCTGGATGCCGCGCTACGCATCGCCAGTACCATGTTACAGAACGGCATGGATAAAACTACGGTGATGAAGATGACTGGCCTTTCGGAAGAGTGGCTGATGCAGGCGCGCGAGCAAAAATCTACACCCTAAGCCCATACCCCTAATAATGACAAAAATTTCCCTTTCCCTTTCTCACCAGGTTGGACCTTCAACATGGATTGAACATCACAATGAATATGACCCGTGGTTTGGTAGCTATTTTATTCTTTGTTTTCAGTTGGCTGATGCTAACCAAAGCTACATTTGCCGTAGAGTTTTCCCGTCCCCGGTCGTTGCTTGGCGATGACATTTGCCGCATGGCGCTGGCACCACAAGGTGATATTTACACCTTTTCACCGCAGATCAATGGTGCGCTGGGTTATCGCATTCTGAGCGAGGATTTAACCCGTGAAGTACGCGGCGAGATTTTTGCCGCTGACACGATACTGGATTGCCCGCAGGAAGTGGTTTTCGCTGCGCATGGACACGTCTGGCTGCCCCTCAGCAGCCAGAATCGCACTCTGGTTTATGAACTGAGCACGGCTGAGTCGCCCATCAACGCCCGTAAAATCTATCAAAGCGACACCGGGCGCATCCCGCTAAACAGCTGGCTGGGAGATAATGGCGCGACGCTGTACCTCGTCACCGCGCACAGCCGGGATGCGGATAATCACGGCATCATTGAGGCGATTGATATTGCTACGCGGCACAAGCGAACCCTCACCACCGCCGAAAGCGCTCAGGTCAGCGTGACAGAAAATAACGATCACCATGACGTTGCTGAATTTCCGCTGACCCACCTTAACCATAACAGTGTCGATGTGGTGGTTTCCCCACCGGTTTACGATCCCGCCACGGGTGAGGGGTACAGTTATTATCGCAGCACCGCCGCCATTAATGCTGCGGATAGTGGACGGGAGTGGGGCATCTGGCGCTTTAATCCAGCGACAGGTAAGCGTGACATTATTTTCCGCAAAGCCGGTGTCGGTAAACTGCAATCGTTAATCATGCATCAGCGCCGGCTGTATGCCCTGGTGAGCAGCGAACTCATTCTGTTTCATCTGGCAGAAGCGGATATGACGCCAGATAAACGCTGGACGCAGCTTGAGGACACCATCGAAGGCGAACCGCTGGCCGCCAGCGCCGATCATTATCAGGTGCGGTGGGAAGTCCGCGACCAACTGCACCGTATCCGCCAGCAAGGTGATGTTTGGCTTGCCAGTGCCGATAAATTTACCGGCTACCCTGGCTTTTGGCCACTGCGCGTCGCCGAAAAAATCAATGCGCAACAAGCCTTCCTGCTGGCGGGAGAGCGGGGGAAAAATCGGCATATTCAGCCGTTGGCCAGCAGCTACCGTAACCATTTGTGGCTACCGACCGCGTTGCAGGCGCGCGGCTGGACGGTTTCACTTTCGGCACCGCTGGCGGACCGCAGCGCGCCAGTGCAAACTCTGGCCTGGCTCAGCAATCCGGTGGCGGATTTCTCGGCTATCACGTTAGCAGAAGGCGAAGCACTCAGCGAGCGCGTCTGTCTGAAACTGGAAAAGCGCCTGGGTGGCAATGAATATATTCCGTTGTCAGCATTACATACCAATAATCATTATCGCTGGTCTTATGATCTGGCCCGCGCTATTAACCGCAGTCCGGCGCGTAATTACATTGGTGCAGGGACGTTTATCAATAATGAACTGGTTCCCCTGTTAAGTAAATTCCGTAACCGCTTATGGTTGAAAAACCTGAACGATGACCATGAAGGTCTTAATTATAATAAATATTCCGGGTTCAGCTATCAACAAGGAGGCTGTCCGGGCTTGTAGTCGCTGTAATATTATTAACTATAGGGAAATTCCAAATGAAACCATTCCAATACCCACGGCTGAGTAAAGTGGCCTGCGTTCTTATGGCTATAACATCTTCATCCGCGCTGGCAGAAGAAATATTACCAGTGGCCGTGGAACGCTTACCGGGAAATATTCAAGGCGTGTATATGGCTGGGCCAGACCGCAGTTATATCGTTTACGAAAAAGACCAAAATTGTCCTGATAACAGTGATGGTTGTAGCAGCTATGCCGTGATGGAAAACGGCACCCTACGCCTGAGTGAGCAGTGGATAAAAGGTTCTGCGGCTCAAGCGCAATGGTTTTATCAGCTGAATACGCTGCTGAACGGACCGCAAGGGGAAATCTATCTCCCGATATTGGAGGATGTGACTGATGTAGTAACCTCATCGATTTATAAATTAACCCCTGATGTGAAGCAACCACCCGAAACGGTATTTAACTTTTCTTCTGATGCGGCAGGTGAGGGTTATACGCTGAAAAGCTTTGTTTTTGATCCTGATTTTGAAAACATTTATGTGAGTATGCGTACCAGGGGGGAGAATAAGACCTTAATGGTAGCGAAGGATATTGCGACGCCGCCGAATAACTATCGCTGGACGCAAAGTATGAATGTCAACATCAATAGCACGCTGTTTATTAGCGATAGCACCGGTAACGGTAATCTGCTTTCTCAGGGTGGCAGATATGATGGTAGTTTCCGTTCGCTGCGTTCAGTCAATGATCCGGCAGAGGGTAACCATCAGGGTGATGCCTGGTTTTCCGGTCAGAGAGCGATCAGCCTGATTGAGGGTGATAAGCATGTCGCTTATGGGCAAAACCTCAACCAATGTCTGATCACTAAAATCGATTTGCAACAGGTCGTTTCCGGGCAAGCAGATGCGGCTTTGTTGTGGTCAGCTGAAACCCCAGGTTGTCAGTTAATCGATAATGTGGATCTGAACCTGGCCTCGCATCAGCAGCGCGCTTACGCCGGATATTCCAATGCGATCTATGTTTTTGACCGCACCAGTGGCGCGTTGCTGTACACCGTGGTAGCGCCTGAAGATACCCGCTTCGTCGATGGTATGGTGTTCGATGATGCTGGTTGGGCTTATCGCAGTTATAGCGGTTACGATGGATCGGGAGTACTGGCGTTTTCTCCCGATGGCAAAAGTCAACGCAAATACCTACAGGCGGGGGTGGCAGGCGCGCCGGCTATTATGGGCGACACCCTGTACAGCGCCTCGGGTAATCAGCTCTATCGCTACAAAATTGGCACCCCGGATGTGACGCAATGGAAGAAAGTGCAACAGCTGCACCAAAGCTGGCTGACCGAAGACCACTACCGTAATGGCGTAGTGGTGCAATGGACGGAAAATCATGACGGAAAAAGTGTCACGCAGCAGGTCACACTGGATCCGCGTGACACCCCCGAAGGCGGCCTGTCACAATATCGCTGGCCGCAACAGTTAGCGACCGCGATCAATACCTTGTCAGCCTCGCTGCGTGCCGGTGAAACGCCGGTCAACGCGCCGCTGGCGAGCAGCTACCGCAACTGGATTTTCCAGCCTGCCGGACAACAAACTCCGGTGGAATTTACCTTCTTACCGCTCGATCTCAGCGCCCAGCAGCGCTGGCAACTCAATCCGCCAGGTTCTGCACTGTGTTCCTATGGTGATTTACCTACCGGAAGTCGCGTGACGGTGACGCGAACCGGTAATGGCGCACAACTGAGCCATGTTTTTGAGGTGAATGCCCTGAACGGGCAACGTTACCACTGGCCCAAATACCTCGCCGACTTTATTAATCAGAACTTCTCCGGGGTAAGAGCGGGCGAAAAAATTGATGACGCCAGCAGCAGTTTCCGCCAGCTGTACAGCGGATTCCGTAACCGCTTGTGGCGTAACGGAGACCGCGAGCTACGTATTGATTTGCCCGTTAGCACGCAGATAGCGGAGATCGCCGATAACTGTCGTTACGTGCCTTAAACAATATCCGCCGCCTGGTTTAGCCGGGCGGCGCTAAAATGATGGATTAAACAGATGAGAGTATATCGGGCAGTGACCAACAGCATTAGCGTTGCCCCTATAGATAAAAATGTATTAAAAGCCTATCTTTCACCGTACGCATGTGCGCTTAAAAGCTATGAAAAGAAGATAAAGAATGTTGAGGATTCGCTGAAAGCCCAAAATATTCAGCCTGAAGTCGTTGAACATGCCTTTACACGGAAAGAAATGTGGCG
Source organism: Pantoea sp. X-Soil-TKNS-1211 (assembly GCF_059730495.1). NCBI lineage: Bacteria > Pseudomonadati > Pseudomonadota > Gammaproteobacteria > Enterobacterales > Erwiniaceae > Pantoea > Pantoea sp. X-Soil-TKNS-1211. The sequence continues at coordinate 248,701 of NZ_AP035955.1, read as the reverse complement.
GTGTGAGATACTTGAATCTACCCAACTTTTCTGGGATTTAGTGAAGAAGCATGAGGATGTGAAAGATAAAGCCGTAGTCAACGATCTTCACCAGCTATATTTGACAAGTGTCCGTTTACTCTTCAAGTGCAGTGATATAAGTTTTGAGGCTTATAATGCAGCGGAAGATGTCCTTAGTCAGGCTACCCAGTTTATGGACTCTAACCATTATGCCCCGACTACCGTTAGTTTATGGAAGTTGAAAGAGAGCTTAAATGACCACTGGGATACATTAAGGTATAACCTGGCATGGAGTATCACCTATTACGGCGGTCATGCGGGGTTCGATAATGAAAGTCTGGATGAGATAAGTTCGGCCAGAGAAAACGCCAGAAAAGCAAAGGCGCTGGTTGAGGGCTCGCTTGAAAAGAATGAGAAGCCAGATGCGAATTATCAACGTCTTCTGACGCATTTGACCTGTATTAATGAGTTTTATGATAAGTATGAGCTTAAGGGTCATGTGACTAAAAATGATGTGGTCAGTATTTTACAGCTTAAAGTTTATATTCCGGAAAAAATTATCCAGAATGGGTTAGCAAATCCGTAGATACTCTGTTAAGCATCAACACTTTCCCGATGCTTGGTACTAAAAAGTCTCGCTGAATCAAAATCCTGACCGTGCTTTATACAGCTCCATAAGCCGGTCAGGTATTTCCGCATTACTGCGCATATCGCCTGGATTTTCTTCTTACCTCTTTTTATCAGCCCCTGATAAAACATCGCGGCGCGGGGTTCATGCTGCGCAGCACTCAGCGCGGCCATATACAGCGCCCTACGCAGATGACCGTTGCCCGCTTTACCCAGACGTCCCGGACGGTTCACGCTGCTGCCCGACTGGCTCTGCCTCACATGCAGGCCCGCATGACGGCTTACCTGATTTGCCTTCATATCCCGGGGCAGCAGGCTCAGCTCGCCCAGTACAGTAATGGCCGTTGTCTCTCCGACGCCTTTGGCTGAACACAGGCACATGAACGCCGCTTTCAGGGCGCTATTTTTCGCGATGATTTTCAGCGCCAGCGCGTGCAGCTTCTCTACCTTACGGCTGTAATATTCCACGTCTTCTTCTTCCAGCTCCAGCAGGACATCGGCAGTTCCGGCGCGGGTTTCCAGCGCATGAAGACGGTTTTTTGAACGTGTCCGGGACTGAACGGCTCGCGTCATCATGCGGGCGATATCGCGCAACGCCATGCAGTCATCATCCGGAGCCTGCCAGAGTGCAGGCCTCATGCTTTCTCCATATTCAGCCAGCAGTACCGCATCACGGGCGTCAGTTTTGGCAGCGTTCAGGCGCATGGCGGCATAGTGGTGATAACTGGCGGGATTAATGACGCAGACGGGCAGCCCGGCACGGACAAGAGCCACCGCAAGGTCAAAATGGTAGACACCGGTTGCTTCCATAACGATGCGTTCGGGGGACAGCGATATCAGCTTTTTCGCAAAAGCCTGATAGTCCTCAGGTGTCTGATTAAGCTCAGAAACCAGCGTTGTTTTACCGTTAACGCGTACGGCAAAGGTAAAGGTTCTGGCAGAAATATCGATCCCGGCAAAACAGGTCATGTGGCCTCCGGAAGGCAAAATAGCGTAAACTGTTAACCGGTTCCCGACCTCGTCATCTGAGATTGTTCAGCCTGCCTTGTAATGCGAAGTCAGTCTCGCGAGAGAAAGCTTCCTGGTACTCTTCGGCCTGAACAAGGAGGCGGGAGCCACTCTACGTACGAAGTCACTGTAAAAGCTGCTTCCAGCGGCGCACGGCTTCCCGGTTATCAGAACTGATTTCAGGGAAATCATAATCTGACCCTCCAAACATACAAGCGGCGCGATTTATCGCGCTTCTGAAGGTTGATGCCATACTTCCAGACAGGTTTTTTATAGAAATGCGATGACGTAGGGTGGCAGCTTTTAACCGAGGAGTCACGTATGTCACCGTATTATGAATGTTATCGCTATGCCACGCCCGGCACGCGCAGCCTTAAACGCCTGCAAAACGGCACCCGGCAGCAGCAGGCGCGTTACCTACCAGGGATGGAAATTCGTACCGACACCGCGCAGCAGCGCCTGCTGGCGATCACCGCAGGGCGCAGCCGCCTTTATAGGCAGGGTAGCCAGAACTTTACCCATTTTAACCTCAGCGATCGCCTCGATAGCATCTGTGGTGCGGTGGATGCCAGCGGAAATCTCATTAGCAGGGAAAGCTGGTATCCGTTTGGCGGCACCGCCTGCTGGCTAACCGCTGCGCAGGTCGGGGCCGCTATCAAATACCAGCGCTATGCCGGTAAAGAACGCGATGTCACCGGGCTGATTTTCTACGGTTGGCGCTACTATGCGCCGTGGCAGATGCGCTGGCTGAACAGCGATCCGGCAGGCACGGTGGACGGGTTAAACCTGTTTCGCATAGTGGGCAATAATCCGGCGACGCTGTGCGATCGCGATGGCCGGATGAATGAAAATCCCCTTGAGGATGTGGAAAAGGTTCTCAACGAATTTAAGGACACCAAAAAAATAGGTTCTGACCTTGACAGTATCGGCGGTCAGCCAGTTGTGACCGGCAGAGATCCCTCCCGACCATCTACGTCCCAGTGTATCCTGTTAGTTGCGGTGGAGGATGCACCACCGCTCACACCGGCACCACCCCAGCCCGGGCCCAGTACTGATGCCAGAAAAATCGACTGTTATTGCCAAATTTGCCATAAAAAATTCGACTTAATTGATTTGCTCGCATCACATCAACGAAACAAGCATAGATATGGTATCCCGTTCAAATGTCACATTGCGGGATGTGAGAAGGAGTTCAAGTATAAAGCAAATTTTCATGACCATTTAAATGCTCATACCGGTAAGAAGAATAATCAGTGCACTCTCTGTGAGGTGCTGTTTTCCAGAAAATCCGATCTTTGTCGTCATATGAAAACCGTCCACTGTGATAAAAGAAAATATCTGTGTGAAATGGCTGGCTGTGGAATGGGATTTGCCAGAAAAGATTATTTGCGCAATCATATCGTTTCAATGCATTCTCCTGAAACGCAAAAGTTACCCTGTCCGCATTGCGATAAATTTTCGGTAAATCAACGTGCGCTTCAGCTGCATATTTATAGATACCATAACAAAAAAGGTGGTACGGGAGGGCAAGCGTCGTAGCATGCCGGATACGTAGCGGAAGCACACGCTGGAAATATGGCTCAGGTTTTTAATAGATCCGTGGTGACATACATACTCATTCTCAAATCGAGGAGAATGTATGTCACAGCATTATGAGCTTTATCGTTACGCCGCGCCCGGAGCGCGAATTCTTAAGCAGTTGCAAACTGGCACCCGGCAGCATCAGGCACGTTACCTGGCAGGGCTGGAAATCCGCACCGGCAGCGCGCAGCAATCCTTGTTGGGTATCGCGCTGGCACGCTGCCGCGTCTGGCGTAAGGGTAGCCTGAACGTTACACATTTCAATCTCAACGATCGCCTCGATAGCATCTGTGGTGCGGTAGATGGAAGAGGAAAACTGGTCAGCCGGGAAAGCTGGTATCCATATGGTGGCACTGCCTGCTGGTTAACCGCTGCGCAAGCGGGCGCGACGATCAAGTTTCAGCGCTATGGTGGCAAAGAACGCGATGTCACCGGGCTGATTTTTTATGGCTGGCGCTCTTATATGCCGTGGCAGATGCGTTGGCTCAACAGCGATCCGGCGGGCACCGTGGACGGGTTAAATCTATTCCGCATGGTGGGCAACAATCCTGTGACGCTGAATGATCACGATGGTCGGATGCCTGATGCTCTCTTTTCCATGATGGACGAGGATCTCGACGATTTGCTGGTGGAAACAGACACGAAACCGACGCTTAATACTATCGCAGGTCAGCCAGAATGCGATCTCATCGAACCAACTTCGTGTCCGCCACCCCTTGCTAACGATGACCGCGAGGGGCTGCCACGGGAAATACCAGCCTTGCCGGCTGCCGAACCGCCATCACCACAACAGGTGCCTGTGGTTAACGTCACCAGTTATATCAGGGATGTTTCATTCGCAGTGGGTCCTTCTGTTGATACTTCCGCTACAAATAATTATCGATGTAAATTTTGTCCCCGTGGTTTTAGCTCCATCAAGGGACTCAATAGGCATTTGAAACAGGGACATCCGAAAGACATTCTCCGCTGCCCCATCAAAGGGTGCACTCAGATATGTTATGAAAAGGAATTCCTTGATATGCATGTGAAGTTTCATGCAGTTGAGTTGTTCAAATGTAATGACCCATTATGTGGTGATTTTATTAAAGGCTTCGCTAACTATTATCAACACCAGCAATCCCACAATGTTAAGCCAATATATCATTGCGCTATTCAGGGCTGCACGGCGGTTTTTTACTCGGAAGCTGAATGCATCGCACACCGGGCCACACATGTAGAAACGACGATAATTTGCCAGTTTTGTAATCGATCGTTTAGTACACATGGCGGTTTGCAATACCATCTTAATAAGATGCATTAGTCGTCATACCGGGGCAGCGCGATAAATCGCGCTGCCCCGTACTTTTTTTGGCTTTAACCGTCAAGATTGCGGCGTAGAATTGCGAGCCTCTATCACACTATTTATCACATCCATATGCATTTTTTTAGCCTCCGCAGTCAATTGGCCCGTTTTACCTTCGGTTTGCAAAAGATTAATGCCCATCTGCATATTCACTAACACTTCAAGACTCATTTTCTCATAGACATCTTTTATTTCCTTTTCCTTTGCGAAACTCTCTGCATGGTTGATTTTAGCTATATCATCCGGGTCTAAGTAGAAAGGTGCACAATTCTCTATTCTTCCTCCTAACAGCACGCAGTTTTTTTGAGGGATTATTTTATTTTTATTTCCCAGGGCTACATTTTGCATTTTGGTGGTTTTACTTCCTGCTTCTGTTCCTTTGAAATGAAATTCATCTACCTGTGTCCGGCTGATAAAATTAACCGAGTCAGGTTGGTGGAGGGATAAATGGTGTAATTTTTTATCCTTGTCGTTTTGCAGGCTGAAATGACCTCCAACGTTGATGTAGCCCGCCTTGTACTGCTGAACATTTTTGAAGAACACATGACCTTCAGCATGAAGATCGCCATTAACTACCACGTTTTCGATATAAATGCTTTTTGCAATTAGGGTGACCTTTCTGTCTTTACCAATAATAGCATTTTTAAAAGTCAGGGTGTCACCACTAAAAACAAGGTCATCTTTGAGTTCAGGTTGCAAAGAGGGGGTATTAGACTCAATGATGGCATTGCACCGGGTTATATTTAATGTCTGGGCGGTAAATGAAAAGTTTTCGTTCTTGTTATTATCTACCTGTAACGATAATCCTGATGTGGCCAGTTGATATGCTACAGCAGCAAAATGCATTGTTAACCTCGCTTTAGCTTGTCATTGCATTGTAAACTCGCTTTAGCTTGTCATTAGCGTAATGATTCTTAACCAAAGTAAAGCAGACGGCGCGCGGGGCATCGATGAGATCAGTGGAGTTTCATTAAAAAATCAGGTTGCTGTGTCTCTGAAGAGAGAACGTTATTCCTGGTTGTGACTGTATTCAAACGCAGCGTGGGTAAGGAATCCCTTTTTTTAAAGGTTGAAGGCATTATCTGATGCCAGAATATAAAACTCAGGCGTAAAAAAACCGACTGGTGAGGTCGGTTTTTTTACGGTTCCGTCGCCCTGACCGGAGTGAAACTGCTAATGACTAACAAGTTCATTATACCTGCACGTGGTCTGATTTCAAACTCGAATAAGTCATGTTGAATCAGACGGTTAGTAATGCCGGTAGCAGTAAATCTGCTGTATCATTACAAACCTGGAACATTGTTTGATGCGGGGACGATGAAACTCAGATGTAAAAAAACCGACTGGTGAGGTCGGTTTTTTTACGGTTCCGTCGCCCTGACCGGAGTGAAACTGCCAACAACTAACTTATTCATAATATCTGCGCGTTGTCTGATTTTCAACTTTTGATAAGTGTTATAGGATCAGCCGGTTAGTGATACTGGCAGCCCTCATCTGGCATTCACATGAACGGATTCAAGTCCTGGCCGAAATGACGGGTGGTACCGCTTTCGGTGCTCTGGCCGGAGTGAAACTGCTAATGACTAACAACCGAGGCAGCCGCAGTGACAGGCAGTGTACGAGTAAGCAGCGGTGTTCTCACTCCATGTTATGGAGAAACGGGTGAAAACTTTCATTGATAAAGTTCTCATCGTTCTGAAGGCATTAATCGTGCTGCTGGAACTGATCCGTCAGTTTATCGAATGATAAGGACGGAAACGTAATTAAATCCTGGGGGGATACCACTCCCAGGATTTTAACAAAGCATGACTGATGATAAATTGATCCTGTTTTATGTCTGCCAGGTATCTTATGGACGTTGCATCATTTCACGTAGATATTGTTCTTGTTGCGCATTCCCGTACTCATCATACGTTGTTTGTGCTAAATCATGACTCGGTGGCTCTTTAAATATGGCTGCGCGGAATTGACCCATTATATCTTCTCTCTCCGCTTGGGTGGCGTTCGGGGAGATAAGGGTGCTCGCACATTCTAATTCGATCATTCTTCCTGCGTTGTTGTAATTATAGGATACGAACTGTAAATCACTCACCATCCTTGATAAATGGATATGATCATTTTTACTGTCATTTGGGTCGGAAATTTTATAATCTACCTCTTGGTAGGTGCTAATATGCTGCTTGATGGTTAAAAAAAGGCATTTGTGGCAGGCGCTGTGAATTAATTCATCAGCACTCAGTTTAGAATTATCCGTTTTAGCTTCTGTTATTTTATCTATTAGCATCTTGAACAGGGCTATGTCATTATTAATATGGCTTCCTGTAATTTCTATTTTGTCTAAGAGTTTTTTGTAATATTCAGCGCATTGCGGCATGTCTTTGTGGTCAATGCTGACAAAACTCTGCAAAAAACTGTCAATATCGCCATCATCCAAAGTACTTGCCGGATTGAATTGCTGAAAGATATTATCAACCTTTTCCTTTAAATTGAGTAGTGTCGAATATCCATGCCCGGTATATATTCCGCCAATTCCCTGAGACATTATGCATAACTCCTTTATCGCTGAGAGAAACAATAAAACAATCTTTAGTATAGTATATGGGATAAAAGTTCAGCTGGATATGATAATAATTACAACATGCTTTATAATGAATTTATGGGACACCGCATGCACCTTCGGAGTGACGGTCAGCCTGGCAATAAACTGATAAAAACCTGAGAATGGCCCCGCAATCTTCCCGTCGTTAACCTTTTATTGAGGTTAAAACCCTGGCCCCCACCCTGATCACGTTTCAGATCAAAAAAGTGGAATGCTTATCATTTATATAATCGCCAGCTCCTGATTACCGAACTGGCTGATGATATGAAGATAAACACGCAAACCACCTGGCAAATTGTGGGTTATCAACCCTCAATCAACCCGCACTGGCGGCAGAAGTTATTAACCATGGGCATGTTGCCAGGATCGCTGATTGAGGTGATCCGTGTTGCTCCGCTGGGAGACCCGGTGCACATTCGTACCCGTCGCGTCAGTCTGGCAGTGCGACACAGCGACCTGGCTTCGCTGCTGCTTAAGGAAGTGGTGTCATGAAACAACTGACCATCGGCCTGATCGGCAATCCTAACACCGGCAAAACCACCTTATTCAACCAGTTGACCGGCGCTCGTCAGCGGGTTGGGAACTGGGCAGGGGTGACGGTGGAGCGTAAAGAAGGGCAGTTTTTCACCGCGCAGGCTGATGTGCGACTGATTGATTTGCCGGGCACCCGTTCGCTGACCACCCTCTCAACTGACAGTTCGATTGATGAAAGCATCGCCTGCCGGTATCTGTTTAATGATCACGCTGATCTGGTGATCAACGTCGTCGACGCCTCGAACCTCGAAAGCAATTTATTTCTCACTTTCCAACTGCTGGAACTGGGTGTGCCGTGCATTATCGCACTGAATATGCAGGATATTGCCCTTAGCCAAAATATTGATATCGACGTTGCAGCCTTGTCACAACGCCTCGGTTGTCCGGTGGTGTCACTGACTTCCACGCGTGGCACAGGCATTGCGCAACTGAAGGCGCTGATTGATAGTGAACATCGCTATCAGCCGGTCAAACCCGTCATTTATCCGCCAGTGGTGGAAACCGTTATCCCGCGCTTATGTGCCCTGATGCCGCGCGACATTCCGGCACAGAAACAACACTGGCTGGCGTTGCAGTTGTTGGAAGGCGATATCAATAGTCAGACGCTGTGCCCGGCAGTGGTGCCGCATCTGGCCGATCTCACCCGACAGGCCGGTGATGATCCCGCAATGTTAATTGCCGATGCGCGTTACCGTGCCATTAGCGGGTTGTGCGCGGCCGTCAGCAATATTCAGCACAGCGCGCCGAGCCGCATTACTGAACGGCTCGATCGCATCATTCTGCACCGTTGGGCTGGTATTCCGGTGTTTCTCGGCGTGATGTATCTGATGTTTGTGTTGTCGATCAATATCGGGGCCGCATTGCAGCCAATATTTGATGGCGGTTCGGTGGCGCTATTTATTCATGGTGTGCAATGGCTGGGCTATACCTGGCACTTCCCGGATTGGCTGACGATCTTTCTGGCGCAGGGCGTCGGTGCCGGGATTAACACGGTGCTGCCGATCATTCCCCAGATCGGACTGATGTACCTGTTCCTGTCGTTCCTGGAAGATTCCGGTTATATGGCGCGTGCTGCTTTTGTGATGGATCGTCTGATGCAATCGCTGGGGCTGCCGGGAAAATCCTTTGTACCGTTGATCGTGGGTTTTGGCTGCAATGTTCCAGCAGTGATGGGCACGCGTACGCTGGACACCACGCGTGAACGCTTGATCACCGCCTTGATCGCGCCGTTTATGTCCTGTGGCGCGCGTCTGGCCATTTTTGCGGTATTTGCTGCCGCCTTTTTTGATGCGCACAGCGCCAGCCTGGTGTTCTCGTTATATGTCCTTGGCATGGTGGTGGCGATTGCCACCGGGTTGGTGTTAAAACATACTTTGCTGCGCGGTGACGCGTCGCCGTTCATTATGGAACTGCCGGTCTACCATCGACCTCATATCAAAAGCCTGCTTATTCAGACCTGGCAGCGCCTGAAAATGTTTATCGTCCGGGCGGGCAGGGTGATTATCCTGGTCAGCATGTTTATCGGTGTGCTGAGCAGTTTTTCCTTCAATGGACGTACGGTCGATAACATCAATGATTCCGCGCTGGCGGCGGTCAGCAAAGTGATCACTCCGCTCCTGTTACCTATCGGCGTCACACAAGATAACTGGCAAGCCACGGTTGGCCTGGTCACAGGGATCATGGCGAAAGAAGTGGTGGTCGGTACGCTGAACAGCCTGTACACCGGGGAAGATATTCAGAGTGGGAAATTTGACCCACAGGAATTTAATTTACTGAGCGAAATGAAAGAGGCACTGACACAAACCCGCGATGGCCTGACCGCTGCTTTCAGTTTCAGCGCCTTGTCAAACCCCATTGAGGCCAGTAAAGGTGACGGTGCGATGGATGTGGGACAGATGGGGGTGATGAGTGCGAAATTCGGTAATGGATTCGCTGCCTACAGCTACCTGATTTTTGTGCTGCTTTACGTACCCTGCGTCTCTGTCATGGGGGCGATTGCGCGCGAAACCGGGCGCAACTGGATGATGTTTTCCTTCTTCTGGGGCTTAAACGTCGCCTGGTCGTTAGCTACGTTGTTTTATCAAAGCGTCAGTTTTACGGCACATCCGGGTTACAGTTCGCTGTGTCTGGCCAGCGTTATCGCACTCAATAGCATGATTTTTGTGGTGATGCGTCGTTTGGGAAACCGCATGACATGGCATCATTTTACACTCGCACCACAGAACACTGCCGCCAAATGTGGGGGATGCGACGGGTGTTGTAAATAATCAGGCTGAAGAATACGGCATATTTTCCTCATCAATGTAGGTACATTACGCACATTATGACGCTGACTTCAGACAGGAATTTCAGGAATTTTTGAGAGTCGATGAGAAATGCGGTTGATACACTCGAATGCTCTTCACATCCCAGGAGGTCATATGTTTACATCAAGGATTGGATTGCTATCGGGTTTAGTATTCGCAACGCTTTCCGTACTTCATGCCGCTAATGCCAATGAACACGCACTACTCAAAGCAGAAAAAGCCGTGACACTGAATTTTCAGCCCTCAACCGTGAAACCCAAATGCACAGAAGAGAGTCGGCATTACCTCATTGTTAATGCGGCTGGTTATTACAACTCGGTGTTCGCTATCTGTGCCAAAAATAGGGAGTTTATCAACTTTTGGGGATGGGATAATGGTGAATACACCACATTCACCGCCAAAATGTATACGTTTTGGGCTGAATTACCCGAAAAAATCTAACGGTGATGCGGTAGCGGCGCGATAAATCGCGCCGCTTTTGATATCTATCGATCTTTTACCGGCCTGAACGGCGTGTTGATCGTGCCGTCAGGGAAGGTTGTTCCCTCAATGGTTCCTGCCGCTTCGCTAACATACAGAGCAAATTCTTCATTCGAAGTCGTCAATATTTCAGCATCGCTATAGCGCGATCTTTCATGCGATCTCGTAGCCACGAGAAGGAATCGCTGGTGATGATCTGTGGTTTAATATTGATGCTTTCAATTCCCCAGCTACCACTCACCGGATTAAAGGCTATCCCTGGTAACTATCAGACAAATATCAGATTTTCTGGCGATAAATAACCTTATTCTGTTGATTTTAGGGTTATGTATTGTTCGATAAGCGCTGCTTATCTCGTGAGGATAGTAAGATGGATAATGCGTTAAGAGCCGCCCTGGTATGGGGCATCGTCTGTTTTTTGCTCCTGTATTGCACCTTACCTGCCGACGTCGCCATGTGGTGGCAACTGCGTCAACAATTTAATGTCCCGTGGGTGCAACTGGTTGCGGGGGCAAGCGTCCAGATCATCCCGGCCATGATGCCGCTGCTGTGCTTTGTTTGCTTAGCGTATCGCATGGCCAACAGCAAACTCTGGCTGTTTATCCCGGTGATGGGCTGGCTTATCGGCAAGTTCGCTATCTTGGGTATCCTCTATTTTCTTGCATTGAAAAGCGGCAACGTGCCGCCTTATTCAGAAAGTTTTTTCAGTCTGCTCAAGCGCGTGATAACCGTCGACTGGTTGATCAATGCCTCGGTGTTTGCGCTGGCGATTATCGCCTGTAGCTATGCTTACAGGCGGGAAATGCGGGTATAAACTAATCCGTAGTGGCACGATTTATCGCGCAGTTTGCGAAAAACCCGCGCGATAAATCGCGCCGCTTCGGGTCAGCCTTCTCCGTTATTACTCGGGGAAATGCCGTACTGGCACCGGCTCCTGACGTGGGCGGGAAAAATGATACAACCGCCGTTTCAGCACGCAGTGCGGGCAGGGTGTCACTTTTCTGAAGTTATTGCGGGAAACGCCCAGCGCAATCACAAGCTGTTCGTAACGACCAATCAGAATCATATCCTCTTTGTTTTCCGCGTAGATCCGGCAAGTAGCGTTATGCAGGGTATGATTATCATTGGTTTTGGATATGCTGATGTAGTAGGTATTTTTCATTGTTATTATCTCTGTGTAGTCGGGGAAGGCAGCATCTCTTACCGGTCCGAAAAAGTGTAATTATTTTGTATTTTTTTCGGAAGAGTCCTTATTACGTTTCGTTACAAGATGATACAACCCATTGAAAATTATGATATGGGGAAATTAGCTGAAACAACATTTTCAGAATAATGTTATACGAAATTTATATGGTTCAAATTTTATGACAGTTCGCGGCGTGGTTCTGACAATAAATTTGTGTTAATGCTGCAACCGGATCACCCTGCCATCATCCAAACGTCACTCTACTTAAATAATTCCTTCACTATCCCCAGCTAACTTACCGCCATTCTGATTCCGGGCCAGAGGGCGCATGAGCTACCTTTCTCTTCAACACATCACCAAAGCCTGGGGCGATAAAGTTGCCCTGAATGACATCAGTTTTAGCGCTGAAGAAGGGACTTTTGTCGCATTGCTGGGGCCGTCTGGCTGCGGTAAATCAACCTTGCTGCGCACCATTGCCGGGTTGGAAAACGCCGACCAGGGTGAGATTTACTGCCGCGACAACGCGATTAGTCATCTGCCGCCGTCACAGCGCCAGCTCTCGATGGTGTTCCAGTCTTATGCCCTGTTTCCACACCTCAGCGTGCGCGAAAACCTGTTGTTTGGTCTGAAAGCGCGTGGCGAAGATAAACAGACGTTTGCCGCGCGTCTGGCTGAAGTCAGCAAGCTGATGGAGTTGGAGACACTGTTGGATCGTCAGCCCTCTCAACTCTCCGGTGGTCAGCAGCAGCGTGTGGCGCTCGGCAGGGCGGTGATCGCCAGACATCGTCTGTGTCTGATGGATGAACCGCTTTCGAATCTGGACGCCAAACTGCGCCAGAGCATGCGACGTGAGATCCGTGCCTTACAGAAAAAACTCGGCCTGACCATGTTATACGTTACCCACGACCAGACTGAAGCCATGAGCATGGCCGACAGCATCATTTTGCTGAATGATGGCCGCATCGAGCAGCACGCCACGCCAGACGACCTCTACAACAATCCCGCCAGCATCTTCGCTGCACAATTTATTGGTGCCCCACCGATGAATATCCTGCCGCTGCATTGCCGGGGCAGCGCGCACTATCTCAGCTACATGGTGGCACCGATCGTGATCGATCCTGATGAATCCGCGTTGAGTGTGGGATTACGCGCGGAAGATATCATCCTGGTCGAGCCGAATAACGCGCTGCTGACCGCCCACGTCATCAGCTACGAATATATGGGTGCCGACACCCTGCTGGTGTGTGCGCTACCGAACGTCACTGACGCGCTCACCGTTAAGGTACCTGGTATGAAACGTTTTGAGGAAGGCAGCCTGGTCGGGCTGCACTGGTCTCCCTCACAACAATATTTGTTTGCCAGTCAAAGCGGGAAACGCCGTTGGCTGGCCGGACAACCGCTTTTTTCATGCGAAAAAAAATACGCTGTTTAACCTTCATCTTTTGATCAGGGAAAAATCATGTCTGCTCTTCGTCACTTACGCCTGGCTTCAGCTTTATTACTTTGCGCCACCTCTGCGGCACTGGCCGCCGAACCGGTTAAATTGCAGATGTACTACCCGATTGCGGTGGGGGGTAAGGTCAGCCACACCGTGGATGCCCTGGTGGCAGATTTTGCAAAAGTGCACCCGGAAGTCAGCATTCAGCCGGTTTATACCGGGGATTACGCCACAACCGTCACTAAAGCGCTCACCGCCTTTCGCGGTGGCAATGCGCCGCAGATGGCGGTGATTGGCGATATTGAGGCGTATTCGTTGATTGATGCTGGCGCTATTGTGGCCGCCAGCGATCTGGCCAATGATGCCGAAGGAAAACGTTGGATCGACGGATTTTATCCGGCCTTTCTGCGTCGTATCGACGGTAAAGTCTGGGGGATCCCGTTCCAGCGCTCCACGGTGGTGATGTACTGGAACAAGGAGGCATTTGCAAAAGCCGGGCTGGACGCCAACACGCCGCCAGCGACCTGGCAGCAGGTGGTCGATTTCGGTAAGAAGCTGGTGATCAAAGATAACAACGGTGTCAGCCAGTGGGGGATTGAGATCCCGTCAACACCCAATGGCTACTGGAACTTCCAGGGATTGTCGGCCACAAATGGTGGTCGTCTGGATAACGGCAAGGGTACGGCGGTGAATTTCAATACCCCCGGCAATGTTGCTACGTTGCAATGGCTGACCGATCTCGGACAGAAAGAAAACGTGTCACCGCAAGGGGCGATTGCCTGGGGCACCACGCCGCAGGATTTTATCAGCGGCAAAACCGCGATGATGGTCACCACCACCGGCAACCTGACTGTGGTGCGTGAAAACGCGAAGTTTCCGTTCGGTGTGGCAATGTTGCCGGAGAAAACCCAGCGCGGCAGCCCGACGGGCGGCGGTAACCTCTACGTATTTAAAAATGCCTCACCGGAACAGCAGAAAGCCGCGATGGAATTTATTCGCTGGGTGTCTGCTCCGGAACAGGCGGCTCGCTGGAGTATCGCCACCGGCTACGTTGCCACATCGCCTGCCGCCTGGGACACCAGCGTGATGAAAGATTATGTTAAGGATGTGCCGCAGGCGCTGGTCGCACGCGAACAGCTCAAGTACGCGCAGCCGGAACTTTCAACCTATAACAGCGTGCAGATCCAGGAAGCGCTGAACCACGCGATTGAGGCGGCGGTAACGCAGACAAAAACACCGGCAGAAGCGTTGGAATCGGCGCAGAAGCAGGCCGACCGTCTGTTAAAAGCGTATCAATAATGAGTACGATCCTCCCAACAGTGGCGGTCAGCCGCCACCGGTTATGGTCACTTCAGCTATATGGTTACTTGCTGATATTACCGGCGCTGGGTTTTTTGCTGTTGTTTACCCATTATCCGGCGCTGGCGACGCTGTGGGAGAGCGTGTTTAGTGCCGCACGCAATGGCCATCCAGCCCGCTTTGTCGGGCTGGATAACTATCTGGCGCTGCTGGATGACGATGTATTTATCCGCTCGCTGTGGAATAACCTGTTGTATGCGCTGATCACTATTCCGCTGGCGGTAGCGCTGTCATTGATGATGGCGCTGGCGGTCAACCGCCATCTGCGCGGCAACGCGCTGGTGCGTGCAGCCTTCTTTATTCCATCGCTGCTGCCGATGATCGCCATCGCCAATCTGTGGTTGTTTTTCTATACGCCACAGCTCGGCTTGCTTAACAAACTGTTGGCGCTGTTCGCGTTACCCGCCGTCAACTGGCTGGGGGAGCCGGGAAGTGCCCTGTATTGTCTGATGGCAGTCTCGGTGTGGCGTGAGGCGGGATTTTTTATGATTTTCTACCTCGCGGCGTTGCAGCAAATCGATCCACGCCTGAGTGAAGCGGCGGCCATAGAAGGCGCGTCGCGCAGTTATTTCTTCCGGCGCGTGCAATGGCCGCTACTGATGCCCACCACGCTGTTTGTGCTGATCAATGCGTCGATGAACGCCTTCCGTATCGTTGACCAGGTGATCGCCATGACCAATGGCGGCCCGGATAACAGCAGCAGCCTGTTGCTGTTCTATATCTATCGCACCGCATTCAGCTACTGGGATATGCCCGCTGCTGCCGCGATGACAGTGGTGCTGCTGATTATCCTTGCCAGCATTGCCTTGATTAAATTTAACCTGTTGGATAAGCGAGCGCATTATCAATGAGATTGCTCAACCTGGTGATTTGGCTGGCGGCGCTGCTGTGGTTTTTACCGATTCTGGTGGCGCTGTGGGTGGCAATCCATCCGGCGGCGGAGCAGGGCAGTTTTTCGCTGTTCGCCCCACTGACGTTACAAAACTTTGTCAACGCCTGGCACGCCGCGCCGTTCGGGCGTTACTTTATCAACACCAGCTTGCTGGTCGTGATGATCGTGGTCGTCCAGTTGGTTTTAGCCACGATGGCAGCTTATGCGTTGGTGCGCTTTCGCATGAAATATTCCGGCGTATTATTTGCGCTGATCCTGCTGCAATTAATGATCAGCCCCGATGTACTGATCCTGAATAATTACAAAACGATTGGTGCGCTCGGGTTACGCGATAGCCTGACCGGCATTGCGCTGCCCTATTTCGCTTCGGCCTTTGCGATATTTCTGCTGCGTCAGGCGTTCAAAAGCATTCCGCTGGTGCTGGAAGAGGCGGCCATTATCGAAGGGGCCAGCCGTTTTTATATTCTGCGCAAAATCTACATACCGCTGGCAAAGCCGATTTACGTGGCATTTGCGCTGGTGTCGATCAGTTTTCACTGGAATGATTTTCTCTGGCCGCTGGTCATTACCGATTCAGTACAGGTACGACCATTAACGGTGGGGCTGCAATTGTTTTCCGCTCCGGAGCAGGGGGTGCAATGGGCATTAATTGGTGCCGCCACCCTGATGACCACGTTGCCGCTGTTGCTGCTGTTTTTCCTGTTCCAGCGTCAATTTATTCAGTCATTTATGCGTGCCGGTATTCGTTAAGGAGTGATCTCATGTCATTTGTTCAGCCGTTGAGCGCCCAGCAGCGCAGCTTACTCGGTGATGTCAGCCAGCTTTATCAACTGCCGGTTTTACGTCCGGGACTACTCAATCCGGTCTTACGCTTTGGTCTGATGGCCGATCCACAGTACGCCGATATTGAGGCGGATCATGAGAAGAATCGCTACTACCGCCATGCTTTACAAAAGTTGCCGCCGATTATTGCGCAGCTGAATCAGCAGCCGTTGGATTTTGTCGTGACACTCGGGGATATGGTCGATCGCCGCTGGGAAGATTATGCCGCGCTGCTGCCGCTGTATCATGAGCTGCAACACCCACACGCGGTGGTGACAGGCAACCACGATGCGCTGAGCATGGTCGACCGGCTGGCAGAGGTCGCGCTGCCAAAAAGTTATTACAGCTTCCGCCTGCCAGGCTGGCGTTTTGTGGTGTATGACGGCAACGACATCAGCCTGTATTGCTGCGGGGATGAACGTCAGCTGGCCGAAGCGATGCTGGCCGATTTAGTCGCCAACCAGCAGCCGCAGGCGCAACCGTGGAACGGCGCGGTAGGTGCTCAGCAGTGGCAATGGATAGAACGTCAGTTGCAGGAAGCGCAAACGTGTGACGAACAGGTGATCGTATTTGGTCACTACCCGCTGGCTCCGCATACCTCGCATATTCTGTGGAATGGCACCGAGCTGGCGGCACTATTTTGTCGTTACCGGGTGCGGGCTTGTTTTGCCGGACATGATCATCGCGGCGGCTATACACGTATCGATGAAACTGATTTTTTCACGCTTAAAGGACTACTGGATGGCGCAGAAGCCGCGCCCTTTGCCGTGGTGGAAATTAACGGGGACACCCTGACGGTCACGGGTTATGGGGGCGAGATCAGCCGTTAAAGGCGCACCGGCATCACCGCCAGTACGCCAAGCAGGGTGAGATGCCCGGCGTAAGCGTGATAGAAAAAGCGGCGGGGCCAGAGGCGGGCAGCGGAGATGTGCGGCAGCGCCGCGACCGCCGCGACGATCAGCAGTGGTAGCACCATTCCGGGTAGTAGACCGTAAACCAGGCCGCTAGCGGGCAGGCTCAACCACGCCATCGCGGCAAACACCAACATGAGAAACCAGCGGCTTGCCGCGACGGCATTGATGCATCTTGCTGCCATACACAGCAGGCAAAATACAATACCGGGAATGCCGTAACTGGCGGGTGTTAACGGCCACGCCAGCAGCAGAAGCAGCGCCAGACCTGCCATCGCGCCATTGATCCCCCAGCGTGCAGCCCAGCTCAGCAACTGCGTACAACCCGCATAGGCGAACAAAATGTTCAGCGCCAGCCAGGATTGTCCTTTCATCATAAAAGCCAGCCAGAACAACGGTTGGGTAGCCAACGCCCAGAGCCACAGTCGTTTAGCACGCTGACGCAGCCGTGCGCTATCATCGGGCAGATTTATGGCCCAGATAAGGGTAAATAAAGGAAACGCGCTACGACCCACGGCGGAAAGAAGGGCGTTGTGACCATTTAATAAAATGGTGTTTATGTGATCGGCTAACATCGCCAGCAGAGCAATGGTTTTAATGATATCAGCCTGAAAAGGGCTTAATGATTTAACCTGGTCAAAAGGCGAAGATAAACGTAGCGAAGTTAGCAGCGCGTGCATAGGAAGTCACCGACCTGGTTTTCTCTCACGGAAACCTTACATTGAGCGTGACGGGTCGTAAAGCCCGAAATAATCCTAATTCGTTAAGGTCAAGCACCATACATAAAAATGTGGGCGCTCCGGCCCACATATAATCGTTAGCGAAATAACCTGATTGTGCAGGGCGTCAATTAGATTAAGAAATCATTCAGTGATTTACCGCTGGCGATTGCCGCTTTAATCACCGCAGGAGTGCGACCCTGGCCGGTCCAGTTTTTTTCCTGACCATCTTCATCGGTATATTTATACTTCGCCGGGCGCGGAGGACGTTTCACGCGTTGTTTCGCGGCGGCTTGCAAGGCACCGAGTAATTCAGTAGGGTCGATCCCATCTCCCAACAACAATTCGCGATATTTAGCCAGTTTCACCGCCTTTTCACGCACGGCAGTTTCTTCTGCATGACTCTCTTCACGACGCTCAGCAACCACCATGCTGAACTTCTCCAGCATCTCTTCCAGGTCTTGCAGATGGCAGTCACGTGCCTGTGCACGCAGGGTACGAATGTTATTTAATGCCTTAAGTGAGTCACTCATGGACTTCTCCCAAAAATTCTGTGTCATTGAACGAATAAAATTAAGCTTAGTTAGATTTTTTACTGCGCAATTATAGGTAGAACATCTGACCTGACATTTCTGTGCAGAGAAGTACAACACAACTCATGCTTAGAATAAAGCAGATTGCGCGTAACTTTTTATCTTTATCTGCGAATTAAATGGCAAGAGATGAAGCGATTTTAATGCTAACCAGACAGGAATGACAACATTTGCGGCAGATTTGTTGAAATTATTTATTTATATTTTGTGACAGACATACAAAATGTGCGCTGAGATCATGGCTTGCGGTTTTGCGGGAAGAATCTTGTTTCTTTATTAGGAACTGCGGATGCAGTTAACTACGCGCATCATTATTTAACATCAGCAGAGGGTGCACATTTAGCCGATACCTGTTGCAGAAAACGCAGTTTTTCTTCAACCTGCGCTTCCGCATTGGTCGCGCGAGTGCGCAGCGCTAAATTCCGGCGCGCTCGATATCACGAATGGCTGTTGCCACTGCGTCATTTAGCGTTTCTGCTTCTCTGTCAAATTCCAAATAGACAGATTCACCGCAAAAGCAAATCAGGGCATCACTGCACCCCGCCACAAACAATGCATCTTCCAAACCTGATGTTTCCGAGTTAACACTTGAAAGGACTAAGGTAAAATTATGGAGTGGCATGTAGGTCTCTCATTTCTAATCAGGCAAGGGTAGTTTCGGTAGAAAAACATATCAGCGGCGGCTGTACAAATTAAGCACAGGCCAATTGTGAGGAAGTTCAAAAAGTTTAAATTAGGTCTTATTCGTTGTTTTAGCAGGAATTTTATTTCTGAAAATACTGATAAGCCTTTGTAGCAGCGCATGGCGAGGAACCGCCATTAATAAATGGCGTTAGTTGATTAATGAATACTTGCGTGTCAGTGGTAGCGGCGCGATTTATCGCGCAGTTTTCGCGTTAATTCCCGGCAGCCGCAACGTAAAACGGGTAGAAACGGCATCGGAAACCACGCTGATTTCCCCTTGATGGGCCGTGATTATTGATTTCACAATCGCTAACCCGATGCCGCTTCCTTCCCCTTTGCGCTGGCGCGAAGGGTCAACGCGATAGAAGCGGTCAAACAGCCGTGGCAAATGCTCGGGCGCAATGGCGACGCCGGGATTTGCCACCACCATCTCCACCCAACTGCCGCGCGGGTGAAGTTGTACCGTGACGGATTGCCCCGCAGGTGTATGGCGAATGGCGTTGGACAATAAATTATTGATCACCCGCCGTAGCATCAAGGGATCCCCCTCCACCAGGGCGCTAACACCTTCCAGCGCCAGGGCCACATCGCGTTCTTCCGCCCAGGCCTCAAAAAACTCAAACACCCGCATGACTTCTCCGCGCAGATCCAGCGGGATACGCTCCGGCATCAGTTGATTATTATCCGCCTGGGCGAGAAACAGCATGTCGCTGACCATTTTCGCCATCCGGTTGTACTCCTCAAGGCTGGAGTAGAGCACATCTTCCAGCTCTTTCACCGTGCGGGGTTGGCTTAAGGCAATTTCCGTCTGTGTGACTAAATTGGTGATCGGTGTTCTGATTTCATGGGCGATATCGGCGGAGAAATTGGCCTGGCGGGTGAAGACATCCTCAATCCGCGCGATCATATGGTTAAAGGAGATCACCAACTGTTCCAGCTCAATGGGGACATTTTCCGGCTCCAGCCGGACGTCGAGGTTTTTCGAGGTGATGTTCTTAATTTGTCCGCTGACATTACGTAACGGCTGATAACCGCGATGCACGGCAAACAGCACGATGATGATGATTAACAGGCTGATGGCCGAGGCGATAATCAACAGATTATGTTTCAGCGCATCGAGGTAGTGCAGATGAAAATCGATCGACAACGCAATCAACAACCGGTCGTTAGCGGGCGAAATCGATGAAGCGATAATCCGGTAGTTGGCGCTGTGCATCGGGTGCGCGGCCATACCATCAGACCAGAGAAAAACCTCGCCGGAATCCAGCCTGGGACGCAAATGACTATCGTGTACCAGAGGCATCAGTTCCGGCCCGTCGGGTGAGCGGTACAAAACCTGGTTCTCCGGGTTAAGCAGCAACACCGAAATATAACGGTAGCTCGCCAGAATGATGCTGATTTTCTCTACTTTTTGTTGTTCAGACTCGGCTGGATTATTAAGGATGGTGGTCAGCGTGGTGTTGATTTGCCGCAGGTTGTTGTCGTCCTGCTCGGCAAAATGCGTTTGTACCGAATGCAACATAATCCAGGCGGAGGCGGCAAAAGCAATGATGGTGGCAAGGCTGATAAAAAAGGTCAGGCGAAACTCCAGCGAGAGCGGGCGGCGCAGCAGGTTAATCCTCATCCGGCACCTCAAGGACATAACCGACGCCGCGCATGGTCTGAATCAATTTCGGCGTGAAATCGTTATCGATCTTCGCGCGTAACCGTTTGACCGCAACGTCGATGGCATTGGTGTCGCTGTCAAAATTCATATCCCATACCTGTGAGGCGATCAGCGAACGCGGCAGGACTTCACCCCGATGGCGAATAAAAAACTCCAGCAACGTGAACTCTTTACTGGTGAGGGTGATACGGGTGCTGCCGCGATACACTTTGCGTGAGACCAGATCCAACGTGAGATCGGCCACCTGAAACTGGCTTTCGGGAATAATATTGGCACCGCGCCGCAGTAGGGTTCTGACACGCGCCAGCAATTCAGCAAAGGCAAAAGGTTTCACCAGATAATCATCCGCGCCCAATTCCAGCCCCTTCACCCGGTGTTCAATGGTGCCGAGCGCGGTGAGCAGCAGAATCGGCATTCCTTTATTGGCGGCGCGTAGCATACGCACAATATCCCAGCCATTGACGTCTGGCAGCATAATATCCAGCACAATCAGATCGTAATCTGCGGTCATCGCCAGATGGTAGCCGGTGAGGCCGTTGTCGCTGCGATCGACCACGAAACCCGCCTCGGTCAACCCCTTGCTGAGATATTCCCCGGTTTTCACCTCGTCTTCGACAATCAGTATTTTCATCTTCTCACCGCGCTATTGACTCATCGAATGTCATTCTAGGCGGCTAAACAGCGATATCAACGACTTCAACCGAAAATGACAGCTTTGTCATTCGCCTGTCACCCACCCAACAGAGTCGCCTGGTTACATTGGCCGCCATCACCTTGTACGTATTTGTCGCGCCGCGACGGACGAGAAACATGATGGACAAATTAAAACTTACCGTGGCCGCCGCGACTTTGTTACTGGCGGGTTGTGTCTCGCTGGCACCGCAATATCAGACGCCTGAACTGCTGGTCCCGCAACAATTTTCGCGCACCAAAAACGGGCTGGTGCCGCTTACCACAGGCTACCAGGACACCGGCTGGCGCACGTTTTTTGCCGATCCTCAGGTCAGGCGTTTAATCGATGAGGCGCTGCAAAATAACCGCGATCTGCGTATGGCGACCCTGAAAGTGCAGGAAGCTCGTGCGCAGTATCGGGTCACGGATGCCGATCGCTATCCGCAGCTGAACGGTGCCTCACAAGCCAGTTACAGCGGCGGCATTAAAGGTGACAATGTCACGGAAAGGCAATATCAGGCGGGTGTCGATCTGAGTTTTGAACTGGATTTCTTCAGTCGACTGAAGAATCTCAGCGAAGCCGATCGACAGAGTTTCCTTGCCAGTCAGGCCGCGCAACGTGCGGTACATATCCTGCTGGTGGCGACGGTTGCTCAGAATTATTTCAGCCTGCGGCTGGCGGATGAACAACTGAATATTGCCCGTGAGACGCTGCAAAATTATCAGCAATCTTACGCCTTGGTCGAACAGCAACTGATGACCGGCAGCAGCAGCCTGCTGGCGGTGGAACAGGCACGCGGTTTGATTGAAAGCACCAGAGCTTCGATCGCCGCGCGGGAAGGGCAACGGGCACAGGCGCAAACCACGTTACAGTTGGTGCTGGGCAATGGGCAGAACTTGCCGACCCTCCCGATCAGCGCCAGCGACCTCAATCCGGTCACGCTCCCCGCCAACCTTTCTGCAGAAATCCTGCGTCAGCGCCCGGATCTGATGGAAGCCGAGCACCAACTGCGGGCGGCCAACGCCAATATTGGTGCGGCCAGAGCGGCGTTTTACCCGTCGATAAGCCTGACCAGTGGCCTTGCGGCCAGCAGCACCGATTTAACCAACCTGTTTGCTGCGGGCAGCGGGATGTGGAGTTTTGTGCCGAAAATTGAGGTGCCGATTTTCAACGCCGGACGTAATCAGGCCAATCTGACCCTTGCGGAGGTGCGCCAGCAGCAATCGGTGGTGAATTACCAGCAAAAAATTCAAACTGCGTTTAAGCAGGTGGCTGATGCACTGGCGTTGCGCGATAGCATCAGTAAACAAATTGCGGCGCAGCAGCGCTACCATGCTTCACTGCAAATTACCTTGCAACGTGCACGCGGATTATATGCCAGCGGTGCAGTGAGTTATATCGAGGTGCTGGATGCGCAACAGTCATTATTTTCTACCCGACAAACCCTGCTGGATTTGCAATATTCCAGCCAGGCAAATGAAATCAACCTGTTCAATGCCCTGGGAGGCGGTTGGACAGAATAACTTTTTAACCTAAATCACAGGAATCAATATTATGCATAAATTTATCAAAGTCGCCTTATTCGGTTTGTTCCCGTTAATGTTGCTGCCCGGTGTGCAGGCCAGTGAACAGCATGCCAGCGCTCAGCAACAGGTTATCAACGCCCGTGGCGTGGTGAAGCAGATTGATTTGGCGAATAAAAAGATCACCATCGCCCATGACGCGATCCCGGCCCTCGGCTGGCCTGCCATGACTATGCGTTTTACCTTTACCACTCAGGATGACAGCATCGAAGCGTTAAAGGTGGGCACTCCGGTCAATTTCTCTTTTATTCAACAGGGCAATATTTCTCTGTTGCAGGAAATAAAGATCAGCTAACGAACATTCCGTAGCGGCCCGATTCATCGCGCTATTTTTTAAAACACGCGCGATAAATCACGCCGCTACGCATAATGGAATAATCACATCATGGCATCGTTAAAATTCAAATTTTCTGCTGCGATTATCGGCAGTCTGATCATGGGCGGACTGATCGCGGCAACGGTTTTCCCTTATTTCACGGTCGCGGAGCAATCCTCCTCCCATGCAGCAGAACGCAAGGTTTTATTCTGGTATGACCCGATGAAACCCGATACCAAATTCGATAAACCCGGCAAGTCCCCGTTTATGGATATGGACCTGGTGCCGAAATACGCCGATGAAGGGGAAGCGGCAAATAGCGCTGGCATCCGTATCGATCCGGTTCTGGTGCAGAATCTTGGCCTGAAAACGGTGAAAGTCAGCAAAGGTCGCTTGCAATATGCCCGCACCCTCCCGGCCAACGTCAGTTTTAACGATTATCAATTTGTGATTGTTCAGGCGCGGGCCGAGGGGTTTGTGGAGAAGGTTTATCCGCTGACCCTCGGCGATAAGGTGCAGAAGGGCGCGCCGCTGATTGATATCACCATTCCCGAGTGGGTTACGGCGCAGAGCGAATATTTATTGCTGTCTGGCACCGGAGGATCGGCGACGCAGGTGAAGGGGATTCTTGAGCGTTTGCGTCTGGCGGGGATGCCGGAAGAGGATATCCAGCGTTTACGCACCTCCCGTACCATCCAGACTCGCTTCACCATCAAAGCGCCGATTGATGGCGTGATCACCGCCTTTGACCTGCGCAGCGGCATGAACATTTCTAAAGATAAGGTGGTGGCGCAGATTCAGGGCATGGACCCGGTGTGGATCAGTGCTGCGGTGCCGGAAGCGATCGCCGGCATGCTCAGCGACACATCGAAACTGAGCGTGTCGGTGCCAGCTTACCCCCATCACCGCTTCAATATCGAAAAATGGACCCTGTTGCCGAGTGTTGATCAGACCACCCGCACGTTCCAACTGCGGTTACAGGTGGCTAACCGCGACGAATTGCTGAAACCCGGTATGAACGCGTTTCTGCAACTGAACAGCCAAAGCGAAGAGATGGTGCTGATCCCGTCGCAGGCGGTGATTGATACCGGCGAGGAGCAACGGGTGATCACCGTCGACCAGGCGGGGCGCTTTGTACCCAAAGCGATCCACGTGTTGCAGGCTACATCGCAACAGACGGGTATTGCTGACGGGTTGCAGGAAGGGGAGTCCATCGTGACCAACGGGCTATTCCTGATTGATTCAGAAGCCAATATCAGCGGAGCGCTGGCGCGGATGCGTCAGGCGGAACACGACCATGATTGAATGGATTATTCGGCGTTCGGTCGCCAACCGTTTCCTGGTGATGATGGGAGTGGTGTTTCTCAGCCTCTGGGGCGGCTGGACCATCGTGAATACCCCGGTTGATGCGTTGCCCGATCTCTCCGACGTGCAGGTGATCATCAAAACCAGCTATCCCGGCCAGGCACCGCAGATTGTGGAAAACCAGGTCACTTATCCGCTCACCACCACCATGCTTTCCGTGCCGGGGGCGAAAACGGTACGCGGCTTTTCGCAGTTTGGCGCTTCCTATGTCTACGTGATTTTCGCTGACGGCACCGACCTCTACTGGGCGCGATCCCGCGTGCTGGAGTACCTGAACCAGGTGCAGGGAAAATTACCGGCGGGCGTCAGCTCGGAGATTGGCCCGGACGCCACCGGCGTCGGCTGGATTTATGAGTATGCGCTGGTGGATCGCAGTGGTAAGCACGATCTGGCTGAGCTGCGTTCATTACAGGATTGGTTCCTGAAGTATGAGCTGAAAACCATTCCTGATGTGGCGGAAGTCGCCTCGGTGGGTGGGGTGGTGAAGCAGTACCAAATCCAGGTCAACCCGCTGCAACTGGCGCAATATGGCATCAGCCTGGCGGAGGTAAAGTCGGCCATTGAAGCCTCCAATCAGGAAGCGGGCGGCTCCTCGGTGGAAATCGCCGAAGCGGAATATATGGTTCGCGCCAGCGGCTACCTGAAAACGCTGGATGACTTCAATCAAATCGTGCTGAAGACCACCGCCAACGGCGTGCCGGTAACGCTTGGCGAGGTGGCGCGGGTACAAATCGGGCCGGAGATGCGGCGCGGTATCGCTGAGCTGAACGGTGAAGGCGAAGTGGCGGGCGGGGTGATTATCCTGCGCTCCGGGAAAAACGCGCGCGAGGTGATTGTGGCGGTGCGGGATAAACTCGCTACCCTGAAAAACAGCCTGCCGGAAGGGGTTGAGGTGGTGACCACCTATGATCGCAGCCAGCTGATCGATCGCGCCATTGATAATCTCAGCCACAAATTGCTGGAGGAGTTTCTGGTGGTGGCGGTGGTGTGCGCGTTATTCCTGTGGCACCTGCGTTCGGCGTTGGTCGCCATTATCTCGCTGCCACTGGGATTGTGTATCGCCTTTATCGTGATGCATTTCCAGGGACTGAACGCCAACATCATGTCGCTGGGTGGCATCGCCATTGCGGTGGGGGCGATGGTGGATGCGGCGATTGTGATGATTGAAAACGCCCACAAGCGGCTGGAGGAGTGGCAACACCAGCACCCGGATACCCGTATTGATAACGCCAGCCGCTGGAAAGTGATCACTGATGCTTCGGTGGAAGTCGGTCCGGCGTTATTTATCAGCCTGCTGATTATTACCTTGTCGTTTATCCCGATTTTTACCCTTGAAGGGCAGGAAGGGCGGTTGTTTGGCCCGCTGGCGTTTACCAAAACCTATGCAATGGCCGGGGCGGCGACGCTGGCGATTATGGTGATCCCGATCCTGATGGGATGGTGGATCCGCGGCAACATCCCGGCGGAAACCCGCAACCCGCTCAACCGGGTACTGATAAACCTCTACCACCCGCTGCTGCTGCGGGTGCTGCGCTGGCCGAAGCTGACGCTACTGGCGGCGGCGCTGTCAATCCTGACGGTGTGGTGGCCGCTAAGCCAGGTGGGCGGCGAATTCCTGCCAAAAATCAATGAGGGGGATCTCCTCTATATGCCTTCGACTCTGCCGGGCGTCTCGCCGGGACAGGCGGCGGCGTTGTTGCAGACCACCGATAAACTGATCAAAACCGTGCCTGAAGTTGCCTCGGTGTTTGGCAAAACCGGTAAAGCGGAAACCGCCACCGATGCGGCACCGCTGGAAATGGTGGAGACCACGATTCAACTGAAACCCGAAAGCGAGTGGCGGCCCGGCATGACCCTCGACAAAATTATCGATGAGCTGGATGCGCGGGTGCGTCTGCCGGGACTGGCGAACCTGTGGGTGCCACCGATCCGTAACCGTATTGATATGCTCTCCACCGGGATTAAAAGTCCGATTGGTATCAAGGTGTCTGGTACGACGCTTAAGGATATCGATGACAGCGCGCAGCGCATTGAAGCGGTGGCGAAAACCGTGCCTGGCGTGGTCTCTGCCCTGGCGGAGCGTCTGCAAGGCGGGCGTTATATTGATGTCGATATCCAACGGGAAAAAGCCGCGCGCTATGGCATGACGGTAGGGGATGTGCAGTTGTTTGTCTCCTCGGCGATGGGGGGCGCGACGGTGGGTGAAACGGTGGAAGGGGTGGCGCGCTATCCCATCAACATCCGTTACCCGCAGGGATCGCGGGACAGCCCTGAAGCGCTGCGTCAGTTACCGATCCTCACGCCGATGAAGCAACAAATCACCCTGAGTGATGTGGCGGAGGTGCGGGTGGTCACCGGTCCCACCATGCTGAAAACCGAAAATGCCCGCCCCGCCAGCTGGATCTATATTGATGCCCGTGGCCGCGACATGGTTTCGGTGGTGGAGGATCTGAAAAACGCGATAGCCGAACAGGTTACGCTTAAGCCCGGCACCAGCGTCACCTTCTCCGGTCAGTTCGAGCTGCTGGAACATGCTAACCAGAAGCTAAAACTGATGGTCCCGATGACGCTGATGATCATCTTTATCTTGTTATATCTGGCGTTTCGCCGGGTCGATGAAGCCCTGTTGATCCTGATGAGCTTACCTTTCGCGCTGGTGGGCGGCATTTGGTTTCTCTGGTGGCAGGGGTTCCATCTGTCGGTGGCGACCGGCACCGGATTTATTGCGCTGGCCGGGGTGGCTGCGGAGTTTGGCGTGGTGATGCTAATGTATCTGCGCCACGCCATTGAGGCGGATCCGGCGCTGGCTAACCCGGCAACCTTTACCCGGCAGGCGCTGGATCAGGCGTTGTATCAGGGGGCGGTATTACGCGTGCGTCCCAAAGCGATGACGGTGGCGGTGATTATTGCCGGTCTGCTGCCGATTCTGTGGGGGAGTGGGGCGGGTTCCGAGGTGATGAGCCGTATTGCCGCGCCGATGATTGGTGGCATGATCACCGCGCCGCTGCTGTCGCTGTTTATCATTCCTGCGGCTTACAAACTGATCTGGCTGCGTCGGCTGGGGTAATACAAGTGGCGCGATAGATCGCGCCACGTCATTCTCCGGGATGCCAGGAAATGCTGGATCAAGTACATGCCAGATGAGAGAACTGAAAGCCGGTTGCATTAACCACGCTGCGCAACGTCCTGAGGGTTGGATTGCCTGCTGGTGATAGCGTTCTGTAAAGTGTTTCACGTGACACCCCCGCTTTTTGCGCGATGGTAGCCATACCCCCACGGGCCTCAACAATATGGCGCAGTGCCATCAGAAAAGCCTCTTGACCACCTTCTTCATCTATATCGAGAAACGCCTGGTGAAGGTACGCTTGGGCAAATGAAGGGTCATCACGCAGGATCTCAATCATTGCATCATCATGTAAACGAGCTTTAGCCATAGTCACCTCGATAAATAATCTTTCAGGCAATGGACTGCCTCATTAATATCTGCATCCTGAGTGCGTTTGTCTCCAGCCAGAAGTAACAGCACGACTTCACCCTCAACGATACTGTAATAAACGCGATAAGCCGCTCCCTGGTCGATCCTGAGTTCCCATACCCCTTCACGGCAGGGTTTATGGTCACCAAAGTTTCCCGCAGCCATTCTGTTAACGCGGGATGCAATTTTTGCTTTGGCAATCGAATCGCGAATTTTTATGAAGTAATCGGCGTACAAGTCCTTGCCGTCATGCGTCAAATAGTGTTTTATCGTTTTCACTCATTATTATTGTAGCCTTTAAGCTACAACCCCTCAATGCTTATTTACTTATCACTGGATTGAGCTGCTCATGAGGGATTGTGCATTCTTACTGAACAAGAAACTAGACTTTAGTCTAGTTTTGTCGTGATGACAGGATCTGTCATTGTGAGATTCAATTCGCAGCACGTTGCGTGGCCGCGCGATTTATCGCGCAGTTGGTTATGTCCGCTCCCAACTGTGCGTCAGTGGACCGCTGCGCCCGGCAACCGGGTCGCTTTCCGGGAAGGGCAACTGGCTGATCCGTTGCTGCATTTCCGCTGTCGGCGCAGTACGACAGATATCCCACTGCTGATGAGGGGGATAGGCACCGACCACCTGAAAATCATCGCTGCTGCCCTGATTACAATGCCCGGTGCCCGCAGGCAGCAGCGCGACATCACCCGCCGTCATCGTTACCACGTGCCCGCCAGGGCCGCCCAGCATTACCTTCGCGTTACCACTGACACATCCCAATACCTCATGGGCGGTACTGTGATAATGATGAAAGCTGAAAATCGAGGCCACCCACTGCGGTGGCCAGTCGTTTTTCTCAAATAAACTTTCGGTGGCGTCAGTCATTGCTGATACTGACGGCAACACGCCCTGATAGAGAATGACCGGCAGATGGGGATTATTTGGCACCCAGCTATTGCGTTCTAAATGCAGCAGCTTGACATTACCAGTCGCAGGAGCGGCATTGGCATAGCGGCTGAACAACATCGGCGCGCTCAACGCCAGACCGGACAACCACCCCATAAAGTGACGGCGTGATACGTCATTCATCTGTTCCTCCCGTTTTTTAATGCGACTTAGATCACAGTTTAAGCCTAATGTAAAAATGCCCGCTTTGCCGATAAATTAGCCTGTGAGGTATCTGACACTGAGATGTATTACATCGTTACATGATGAATTTGAGGGAATATATGAAAGTTGATAAGAGATTAAACGTACAAGGTTCTTTTAATAGGCAAAGCGATCAGCCTGACTTTCGCGTAACTGGCAGCATAAACGCCATAAGCAACCTCACCCATGCGCTTCCCTGGAGCAATTTTGCAAAGCGAAATGATTACAGAGGGGAGGCGGCGAGAATGGCCAATCATTTTGAGGCAAAATTTAATGAGGCTCTTCCCGCTCTTTGGGATAAAGTGAGGGACGAATGTAAGTGCTACGAACATCGAAACCAGACAAAAATAGTCAGCATTCTTTTGGCCCCCTTTACCTTTAACGCGCTGGACATAGTAAAACCCGCTGAAATCGAGAATATTATTAATCTCAAACACCCTGGAATAGTAAAAATTACGGCGGTAAATCACGCATTATATAAACTCTTCAGTCAAGAAGCGCAAAATTGGGATTCCGCGAGTGCGATGCAACGTGACGGCTTGAAATTAATCCATAAAAAGTATGATAAAGTGAGTTGTCATGTGGCTTTATTGACTCTGATACGGCTGGACCCCGACTTTGAAAAGTTAAATCTCTCAGAACAACAATTCAGATCAGCACTGCACAACTTAGAAATAAAAGGATTTAAACCGACGCTGCTCGAAATTAGCCTTAGTCATATGATTGCCAATACGCATATTCCCAAAGAAATAGAGCAGTGGTACGAGCAAAGCAAAGTGTCTATCAGACAGGAGCGAATAAGAGACAAAAAAGCGCAATACAGCTTGCGCGAAAGTGGTATCCCGGAAAATATGACCATTGAACAGTATCAAAAGCTTACTCTGCGTGATGGTTATTATGATATGACATGTAACATGATTTATCTGGAAGTCTGTCATCTGGGCGTTAAACTTCAACCTTATCATTCACCGATCACCCTCCTGAAAGAGGAAGAAAATAGCGATGTAATAATACTCTCCAATAATAGTTCTGATGAATCATCATCGGATAGCCTGCCAGCGCTTTCTCCTGTCATAACGCAACCCGACAGTTTTCCTTATAACGATAGTAAAATATGGACAGAAAATGATTACCAGACCAGAATATGGGCAAACGACACGCCTGTATTATCTGTTATGCCAGACCAACCCTCCATGTTGGTCTTTGATGCTGAGTCAGGAGAGATGCGCGCCGCGCGAATAGTGGATGCTGAGCAGCTTGCTGACGACTTCTTCCTCCAACTCGGGCAAGAGCTGGAGTAATGGGTGCTGCCCTTTTTTACCGTAACGACTCAGCCAAAACGTTCCGGTCAGAACGCCGCCAGGGCTAACCTGACCGATTTACTATCGCGTTTCGAATATTGATGAGTTCCGATTTGTAACTGGATGGCGAGTTCTCCAGGCTGTTTTGATCAATTTCAAGCGACAAATGTCCCCAAATCATTGCCTCACATCTTACGGCCTCTCCTGCGGCGTGATTAGCCAGCATATAGCTGGTTTTTTGGATGCCGACCGCTTCTTGCAAAAAGGCTAAATTGTCAAATGTCAGATCATTTCTCAGCTGAAGCTCCCCGCCCGCAACAGACGCCCTATAAACGAATTTTGTCGTCATTTGCTCAACAAGTTCTGTTTGCGGTATTTCTGGACGCGTATTAAAAACAGTTATCTGTTTCCCCTGCAAACCCATGTGCCGTCCTTGGTAATGATAACCAATACGTTCTTGTCGCAAAAAGGGTATCAGTTCACCGTGAAGTGTTACTTTTTCGAAATAGTAGCTTTGGTATTTCTCAAAGTTCTCCAGTCCGGCTGCTACCGCAATGAATTCCTGGGGACCGTAGTCGGGTGGCTTACGATCAAACAGCGCCTGAAATTTGCGCCCAAGTTCTTTCATCGATTCCGATCGTACGTCCTGATAACTCGGCAGATCCGAAGCAGGATAAGCTGGCGTCGTGAAAGCACTGAACCCGGCATAATGTGCCAGCTGATCATCCGCATTTGGAGTATAGGGGGGAGGCGCTACGGGCATCATAGGTGCTGCGGGGCTCGCAGGCTCCGCTGATCCCCCCTCACTCCGCTGACGGTTGGGTCGCACCGCGCGTACAATCCGTTGCCACCAACCACTATTATTTGAACGATCCTGCCCGGACCGGCGCATTCTGCCGTCGGTGTCTATCCAGGTAACCGGATTATTGCCCACCATGGCATACAGGTTATATCCATCGGCACTCCCTGCCGGATCGGGGTTTATCCAGCGCATTAGCCAGGGGGCATAATAGCGGTATCCGTAATAGAGCAGTCCGCTAACATCCCGTTCCTTGCCTGAATATCGTACGGTTTTATAGCTCGCTTCTGTCTGATGGCGTGTTGACCACAGCGCGGTCCCGCCATAGGGATAGTATTGCTCTTGACTCATTATTTTTCCCTCATGATCCAGCTCTGACTGTCTGTTGTGGCTACGATCATCCAGACAGAAACGCACCTGGTTATTGTGCACTTCTGTCGGTTGACCCTGCGCCCAGTGCAGGATACGCACGCTATTTATCGTGATCACATGCAAAATTTCGCGTTGCTGGATGCTGCTGTCTCCGGTGCGAACTTCCAGTCCAGGCAGATAACGTACCTGGTTCTGGCGTATGTCCGGTTGAAGGGCGTATTTCAGGACTCGCATTCCCTCACGCGCGTAGCGGTAACATTCATGACGGTGGAACTGTGCGGGAGTGATACTCATTAAGTGGCACCTGTGTCTGGAGGAGGCGTTGACGTTACTTCCCCTATGGTCCGTAGAATAGCGTGCAGTTCCGCTTCCACAGAAAACATGCATGTTGATCTTTGATTCCGCGTCGCAAAGCATGGTCTGGAACCCTGCCGTTGACGATACGTTACGTACGGACGACTTCAGGAAGCGCCTCAGCCACATGGAGGAATGGTAGCTGGATCACACCAACGGTGGTTGTTTTGACTCTACATTAACGCGTGATGGAGCTGACATTGACATTTGTTACGCAGTTAAATTATGAAATTGAGGGAATATATGAAAGTTAACCAAGGATCAGCCTTAGCAAATTATATTGATTCTCAAAGCGCCAAACCTGAATTTCGCGCAACCGGCAGGATAAATACCATAAGCAACACCACTAATGCGTGTCCCTGGAGCAATTTAGCAAAGCGAGATGATTACAGAGGGATAGCGGCGCAAATTGCCAATAGTATTGAGGAAAAATTGAAAGAGGAGCCCCGCACTCTTTGGGATAAAGTGAAGAGAGAATGTAAGAACGGCAGGAATCCAAACCAGACAAAAATAGTCGACATTCTTTTGTCCCCCTTTACCTTTAACGCGCTGGAAGTAGTAAAACCCACTAAAATCGAGAAATTCATTAATCTCAAATGCCCTGGGTTGGTAAAAAACATGGCGGTAAATAACTCTTTATATAAACTATTGGGAAATGAATTGAAAAATTGGGGTCGCGAGAGTCGGGATCAATATAATGGCTTGAAATTGATCTATATAAAATATAAAGCAGTGAGTTGTTATGTGACTCTGCTGACTCTGATTCGGCTAGATTCCGAATTTGAAAAGTTACATTTCTCAGAAGGACAATTCAGATCTGCACTGCACCAATTAGAAATAATGAAATCCAAAGCGACGCTGATCGAAATTAATCTCAGTTATATGATTGCAAACACCCACATTCCTGAAGAAATAGAGCAGTGGTACGAGCAAAAAAAAGTGTTCTTCAGCGAGGACAGAGTAAGGGGCAGTAAATTTAAATCCAGGCTGCGCGACTGTGGTATCCCCAAAAATATGACCGTTGAACAGTTTCAAAAACTTTTTCTGCGTGATGGTCGGTGTGATATGACATGCAGCATGATTTATCTGGAAGTATATGGTTTAGGTGTTAAACTTCAACCTTATAATTCGCCGATTACTATCCTGAAAGACGAAGGTAATAGCGATGCAATAATGCTTTCAGATGAATCATCATCTTATAGCGTTCTACCGCTTCCTCCTGTCATAACACAACGCGCCAAATTGCCTTATGACGATAGCAAAATAATGCAAGAAGAGTATTACCTGACCACAAAATGGGCAAGCCACACGGCTGCATTACCTGTTATTTCAGACGAACCATCCATATTGACCTTTGATGCTGTGTCAGGATCAATGCACCTTACGCGAATGGCTGAAGACAGTCTGCGTGCTGACAGTTTCTCCCATCAGCTCTGTAATGAACTGGAGGGATAACATTGCTGATCAGTCAGGCAGCGGTGATAAACCTGGCGGTGGCGTTCAGTCATTACAACGAACATCACCCGCACAGTGCGCTGGGATATCGCTCGCCGCAGGAATATATACGCAGAAAGTGATAACCAGGTAGTAACAGTGGTAGATGTTAAGCAATTATAATCAGTTAATTAAGGGAGTATATGGATTATATCGAAGGAGCAACCACAAATGTTTTTTTTAACAAGTCCGGACCTCAATCAAAATTTACGTCAGAAAGAAGGATTAAAGATATACGTGTTACTTCAGAGATGCCTGTCAGTTGGGTAAAGAAAGATGATTACCGAGGATATGCAAGAATGTATTCCTGGTGTGTTCAGGAAAAAATGGAAAGTTTTTCTTCTGACGATTGGGATAAAATTAAGCAGGTGACAGCTTTTGGTCCAAAGCTGAAGAAGGCAGAACAGGCAAAGAATATTCTATCAATTTTTAATTTCGCAGCATTGGAAACCGTAAAATGCGCCAGTCTGACTGCCTTTCTGGATAAGAAAACAGTGGGTGGAATGTCAGAAACATTAGTGAGAGGTACATTAGCCGAACTCTTTGCAGAAGAGAAGACCAGGTGGGAAGGCGCGGATCCACGGCAAATTGCTGGCATAAAATCCTTGTGGGATAAATACAAATCGATGGATTGTATTATGTCCAGACTGGTCATGATGCAGTTGGACCGCAATTTTGCAAAATTATCCCTTACGCAACAATCCTTCAGGTCTGCACTGGCAGCCTCAGATTATGCAGTGCAGTGGACGGAGATTGAACTTAGCCACAGAATCGCCAACACTATCATTCCCGAAGCAGTTGAGCAGTGGTACAGAGAATGCAAAGCGCGCAGTAAAAATGGTAAAGTTAATATTTACAAGCTGAACAACCTTGCCTCCCTGTTAGCAATAATGACGGTTGAGCAGTTACAAAAATTATTTTTGCGTGACGGTCGTTACGATGTTAATTGTAGCCTGATATGCCTGGCAGCTCAAAACTCAAGCATCAGATTTGAAAATTATCATTTACCCATTGTTATTCTGAAAAACCCCAATAGTCATAACGATGCCAGCAAATCTTCAACGGTGACTTCTGTTGACAATTTATCTCATACTCCACCACCGCTTCCCCCAGTTGCGGAATTACAGCTCTCCAATCCTGGTAAGCTAAAGGCGTATTTCTGCTGGTTCGCTGATCACACTGCCTCTTCTGAGGTTGTATCAGAGGTTCCAACAAAAACATGCATGCAGATATTTAATTTTCCGGCGGGAAACATGGTCTTGACCCCTGATGCTGATGGCAGACAGCGTGCTGACGACTTCACCCTCCAACTCTGGCAAGAGCTGGGGTAATCGATGCCGCCCTTTTTACAGTAACGGGGGGCGGCGCGCAGTAGCGCAACGGCTCAGCCAAAACGTTCCGGCCGGAACGCCATCAGCATCGGGTGCTTTTCGCCGCTCACGATCTCATCCGCCAGCAGCTCACCGACGATCAGCGCCAGCGTTGCCCCGGAATGGGTAAAGGCGACAAAGCAGCCCGGCACCTGTTGCAGCTCACCCAGCACCGGTTCGCCGTCACCGGGAATCGGTTTGTAACCGATTTTCCAGCTTTTCGCCTGCAAAGCGGTGCCCTCCGGCAGCAGTTGTTCCGCTTCCCTCACCAGTTGCTGCACCACCTGTTCATCGATAGTGAAACCGCCAGTGGGCAGCGGCTGGATATCGTTCTCATACCAGTCATGATCCAACGCCAGCCTTTGACCGGGGTTAGGCCGTACCGCCACACGTGGTGTATTCAGCACCGTTTTTATTTCCGGCCCGCCAGGTTGGGTAATCACCAACATCGAGAGAGGTGAACCGTTGGGAATGCGCACGCCAAGTGGTGCAACCACATCCGGTGTGGCGGGGCCACAGGCCACCAGCACCGCGTCGGCCGCTAGTTCACCACCTCCCCAGTGCACCCCGCAGGCTCGCCCTTCACGGGTGACGACCTGAGCCGGTCCGGTTCCCTCAATAATTTCGCCCCCCAGCGCCCGTAACTGCTGTGCCAGCAACGCGATCAGTTCGGGCAGGCTGACCCAGCCTTCGCCCGGATTAAAAATCGCTTCCCCATTTAACGCCGCAGCATTGATCTGCGGCAGATCGTCGCGGGTGACAAGATGTGAGTCATAACCGTGGGCTTTTTCATACCGATGCCGCGTCCGCACAGCGCTGTCATCGCCGGTAGTCCAGAACACCCCGCCATCAAAACGCAGCCAGTCACGCGTCGGATCTGCCGCAAATAGCGTGCGATAGCGGTCGATGCCTGCCATCCGCAGCGCGTGGTAGGCGGTCGATCGTTCACCGGCCGAATTCAGCCACGAAAGCGAGCGCCCCGAGGCACCGGAACACAGTGCCGCCTCGGTCACCAGCGTGACCGCCGCGCCGCGTTTTGCTAAATGCAACGCGCTGGAAACGCCCAGCACGCCGCCACCGATGACCACCACTTGTTTTATCGCCATGTTGGAT
This sequence comes from Pantoea sp. X-Soil-TKNS-1211, assembly GCF_059730495.1. Lineage (NCBI taxonomy): Bacteria > Pseudomonadati > Pseudomonadota > Gammaproteobacteria > Enterobacterales > Erwiniaceae > Pantoea > Pantoea sp. X-Soil-TKNS-1211. The sequence continues at coordinate 212,596 of NZ_AP035955.1, read as the reverse complement.
TCCTTGTTCACAGCACTTCAGAAAGAAAACGTTGCAGACGCGGCGATTGCGGGCTATCGAACAGCGCTGTCGGGCTGCCGACCTCGATAATCTCGCCTTCGTCCATAAACACCACCTGATCGGCGACTTTGCGCGCGAACCCCATCTCGTGCGTCACCACCACCATCGTCATACCGCGACGACACAGATCGGCCATCAGGGTCAGCACGCCTTTTACCAGCTCGGGATCCAGTGCCGATGTAGCTTCATCAAACAGCATGACCTCCGGGTCCATCGCCAGCGCGCGGGCGATCGCTACCCGCTGCTGCTGACCGCCGGAAAGATCGCGCGGATGATGATCGGCACGCTGGCCCAGTCCCACCTCTTCCAGGCGCTGACGGGCAATCGCCATCGCCTGGGATTTTGGCAGCCCCTTCACTTTCCACGGTGCCAGCGCCACGTTCTCCAGCGCGCTATGATCGGGAAACAGGTTGAAGTGCTGAAACACCATGCCGATGCGCAGGCGTAGAGCATCGGGTTTGTCACGCAACACCGAACGTCCGGCCAGCAACACATCGCCGGACTGCGGCTCATGCAGCCGGTTGATGCCACGTAGCAGGGTGGATTTACCGGAACCGGACGGCCCAATGATGCAGGTCGTCGTGCCGGGGGCGACACTTAGCGACACCTGCCGCAGTACCTCGATCGGTCCGTAGGCCAGTGACAGTTTTCGCAGTTCGAGGCTGGCGCCTTGCCAGTTGGTCTCAGTCATGATGACCTCCCAGGCTGCCGAACAGCGCTTTGTTCGCGGGTTTCTGCACCTCTTCCACCTCTTTCAGGCCGCTCTGTGGTGCCGTGCGCCGACGGCGGCCCGTGCGATAGCGCACGTCAACGTAGTTCACCATATGTGTCAGTGGCACGGTGATGATCAGATAGAACAATCCGGCCAGCATCAGCGGCGACAGGTTGCCAGTCAGCACCGCTGCATCCTGACCGACGCGAAACAACTCGCGCTGGTTGGTCATCAGTCCCAGCAGATACACCAGCGAGGAGTCTTTGATGATGGCGATAAACTGGTTGACGATGGCGGGTAGCACCCGGCGGATCCCCTGCGGGATCACCACCAGCCGCATCGCCCGGCTGTAGCTCATGCCGAGGGCGCGACAGGCTTCCATCTGGCCGCGTTCCACGCTCTGAATGCCCGCGCGGAAGATCTCACCCATATAAGCGCTGGCGATCAGGCTGAGGGCAAAAATGCCGAGCGGATAGGGCGACGGGCCAAACAGCTGATAACTGAAGCGCGCTAATCCCTGACCGATCAGCAAAATGGTGAGAATCGATGGCAGGCCACGAAACAGGTCGGTATACATCCTGGCAGGCAGACGCACCCAGCGTGACGGAGAGATCCCCAGCAACGCCAGCAGCAGACCCAATAGCGTCCCGAGCAGGGTGGCGGCCAGCGAGATGATCAGCGTGTTGACCAGACCGTTCGCCAACAGCTGCGGTAACACTTCCATCATCGACGGAAAGTCAAAGAAGGTGCGGGAAAGAATTGTGAGTACGTCCATCGGCGTCTCCCTTCAGTACGGGTGATGAGCAGGCTCATCACCGGTGAAAAACCCCTGACTACTGGCCGTCAGGCAGATACTGTTTTGGCATCGGGGAGCCGGGAAACCATTTTTCATACAGTTGTTTCCAGGTGCCATCCTGCATTCCCGCTTTGATCGCTTTATCCAGCGCGGCTTTGAATGCCGGTTTGTCTTTGGCGATCGCGACGCCAGCGGGCGCATCGAAGGAGGGGATATCGGCGGCAGAAACCAGTTTGAAGCGATCGGCATAGCTTTTCGCCGCTTCATAATCGAGGAACACCGCATCCAGCGTGCCGTTATTCAGTGCCGAGACGGCGGTGTTGTTATCCGGGAAACGCACGATATCGGTCTGGGTAAAGTGCTGAACCGCATAGTTTTCCTGCAATGTCCCCTGAATCACCCCGAGGCGATGCTTCGCCAGCGTCGCGACGTTGGTCACACCGCTGTCACTGCGTGTCAGCACCGTCAGATAACCCGCGAGATAGCCGGTGGAGAAATCAACGGTTTTTTCGCGCGCCGGGGTGATACCAATCGCGGCAACACCGGCGTCAAACTGACCATTCGCCACGGCGGGCAGAATGGCGGAGAAATCCTGACCGACAAAGTCCACCTGTTCGATACCCATGCGGTGGGCGACGTTCTTGAAAAACTCCACATCAAAGCCGGTGAACTGACCGCTGGCGTCGGTGAAGGTGTAAGGTTTGGCGTCGCCAACGCTGGCGACACGCAGATGACCGGGAGAGAGCAGACCCCAGGGGTTGTCTTGACTTACAGCATGCGTGGTGAAGGAAAGCGAACACAAGGCGATGGCCGCGCCGAACAGCGCGTGCAGGGATTTATGCGATTTCATAGCTCGTCCGTTTTTGCAGGTTAAACATCAGAGACTGTTGAGCCGGTGAGCTGTAATGTTTTTGAGACCGGTCTCAACGCAGGTGACTCCATGAGATTCAGTGATTGTGAGACCGGTCTCATGGAGTTAGAATGAGTTTAAGCACACCCGTTTTTCAGCGTCAATGATCCTGACCTCAACCTGTGATTCGAATTAATTATGACCAAGCAAAAAGTGCGTTCTAAAGCGCCGACCGTGGCCGATGTGGCGCGTGCGGCAAATGTTTCGAAAGCGCAGGCGGCAAGGGCGCTGGGAGGGTATGGCGCGGTCAGTGAAGAGGTGCAGACCCGCGTGAGTGGTGCGGCAGTCGCACTCGGGTATCGTCCTAACGAACTGGCACGCAGCATGAACACCGGACGATCTAACACCATTGGGGTGATTGTCGGGGATATTGAGAACCCGCACTTTGGTCTGGCACTGCGCGGTATGGCGGATGTGACACGCCAGGCGGGTTATCAGTTGCTGCTGAGTAACAGCGATGAAAAATGGCAGGCCGAGCAGGATGCGGTGCGGGTGATGTTGGAAAAACAGGTGGATGGCATCATCGTCACACCATGCTGCTCGGAATGGGAGAAAAATGGTCATCTGATGCAGGTTCAGGCGGAAGGGCGGGCGCTAAAATTATTTGATCGTGCGGTTATTGGTATGGAAGTGGAGGCGATATGCTGCGATTTTACTGCCGTTGCGCAACAGGCGACTCACCAACTGATTGCGGCGGGACACCGTGAGGTGGTGTATGTCACCAGCATGACGCTTGAGCACGATTTTCAGCAACTCAGCGACTTTGGTTTGACCCCGGTCGCACAGCGCGTTGATGGCATGATGCGTGCCTTTGCTGCTGCCGGACATCCCTTCGCTCCCGGCATGGTGCAGGTGAATGCTGGCAGTGACGAACAGATCCAGCAGATCGTGGCACGCTTATGGCAACGTCCCCGACCGCCCACTGCGTTGATCGCCTCTGACAGCGTGGTGGCGATGTCGCTGCTGCGTGCGCTGACACAACGTGGCCTGCGCATCCCGGATCACCTGTCGTTTGTGATGTATGACAATTTTCCGTGGAGTGAAATCGTCTCACCGCCGCTCACGGTGGTGGCACAACCGGTCTACGAAATGGGCCGCGAAGCCGCACGCCGCTTGATCGCGGAAATCCGCGGTGAGGCAGCAGGGCCATTGCCGGTGTTCAGTGCCGAATTGATTGAACGCCAGTCAATAGGAAAACCCCGCACGCAAGCGTAGCGCCGCGATTTATGAAGTGAACCCCATAACCTGGACAGTCCATACCGTTAAAAAATCAGATGATTTTGTTCTGAGCTTGCGCGAACAGGATACACCTGATGCGATAAGCGCCACGACCCTGGATGCTTTAATGGCGGTAACAGGTATGACCATCTGCAAAAACTGGCAGATGCTTACCTGCCTCATGATGCAGAAGACAATGGGGCGCTCACTCCCGCTCAGGTCCAGACTATTCGCGAACTCTCTGCGGCCAGCGGTAAATTGGAGGAGCGATTTAACAAAAGCCTGATGTAAGGCAGCACAATATTATTTCCGGGTTGGCGCGTGATACCAAATTGACATTGCTATTAAAACCGACACTCTGTTAGCACATGCTGGCAGGGTGTTTTATTTTGCTTGCGATAAAATTTATTGACATAGCGCATGGTAATCAATACTTATTGTGGCAAGTATTAACACCAGTACCAAATAATCATCAGGACGTGGTTATTGAGAATATTACTGATGGAGATGAGAGACTCCAGATATTATAAAGAAAATATTAGTCTGTAAACATATACACAAAATTCTTTTCTTAAAAATAATAATTAATTTGCATGATTATCAACACCAGGGCAGCAGCGATATCAGCGTTATAACAATTTTAACATGCAATGATTAAATTGAGCTGATTTCCACTGCTATTCCACGACAAAACGCCCGTCTGTTTCGCCAGGCGATGCGCAGCCTATGAATAAATGACAATGACAAAGATCAGTGATAGCGCGTTGCGAATAAGAACTGTTGGCAACTTCCACAACAAGGTAAATGATAAGCATAAAACGCATTTAGCCAAAAATGTTAAAGGATGCAGTAATAACTACTGCGCCCCGCGGAGTCAGGATTTTAGTTTTGATTTTCCGTATAAAAATATCACCCAGGTTGATTGTCATCCTGGGAAGCTATCGGGTAATCCTTTAAGTTTGAAGAAGGTGGTTTTCACCGTTGTTTTCGTACAGGCGGTTTTTTCGGGGGCTGGGGCATCTCCGACCGGTGTGGCACTAACCCGAAGTCAGCGCTCAATCAGCTGGTTTGCTGTCCCTGTACATTGTGACGATTTTGCTACAGCACGCGCTAAAGTACAGAAGCTTAAAGATTGCGCGGCTAATTTAGCCTATGTTAATAATAAAGCTAAAAATCTCATCAGGCGCGCCAACACGGTGGGGAAAAAGGAATGCAATAACATCAATAGTAATATAAAAGACATGAACATTGTGACGGGAAAACCGATCATCACCGAAGTCTCTCCTGATTGTTTGGGTGCAAATGGCGATAACGATGTGGCTAATCTTCAGCGTGAGAAGAGTAGCACCGATGAGTTCATAAAAAACCTGGAAAAACAGAATACCAGCTACTCACGCACCAGCGTCAACATTCTGCATATGTACAGGGACGATGTGGATGCCAATATAAAAAAATTAGAGCAGCATAAGCAGGATGTGCTGGATATTAACACCAGTAAAAATAATCTTGGCGAGGAATGTGTCATAAAGATAAAAAATCAAAATAATGTGGAGAATTTACGTGACGCATTTGAAAACCTCGAAGCACTAAATGCAGGCTATAAGGATAGCAATTTTGAAATCAATCGGGACATTATCTTTGCTAATGATGCTATCCCGAAAAGACATGATATGCACTGTGAGACGTCGCCAATTGCACAACAAGAAATGGACGCCTTCCATGATGAAAAATATTTCCGTTGCGATAACGGTGGCCCGCCAGATGAGTATTGCCAGGATCCTGCAACCCATTTAGCCGACCAGGTATACATGGATAACTTTCCTAACCCACGCGCCAGACCTCCGTTTCATTTCAAGTAACAAACTCTCGTAGCGGCGCGATTTATCGCGCTCTTACCCTTGTCCGGCTAAATCATCCGGAGTTGTAATGATAACCATTCGCAGCTAGTATCATTACACTTTTCACCTTTTGACATACTTTGACATCATGCTGCCTGCTGCCGAATTGCCCGCTGCACCTTCTCTCGCGCTGTTTTACGCCAACAATCACCGCTGGCTGAAGCACTGGCTGACGGGCAAGCTGCGTTCGGCGTTTGATGCGGATGATGTCGCGCAGGACACGTTTTTACGGGTGATGTCCGGTCATCATTTGGCCGAGATTCGCGATGCCAAATCATTCCTCTGCACCCTCGCCAAACGCGTAATGGTGGACCGCTTCCGCCGCAATGCGTTGGAAAATGCGTATCTGGAATTACTCAGCCAACTGCCTGCAACGGTAGTGCCATCACCGGAGATACAGCAAAGCCAGCTGGAAACCCTGCAATTGCTGGATCGGATGCTGGATGGGCTAGGCCACAAGGCGCGTCAGGCCTTTCTGTTGTCGCAATTGGATAACCTCACCTATGCGGAGATTGCCGCGCAGCTGTCGGTTTCGGTCAGTTCGGTGAAGAAATATATGGCGAAAGCCACTGAACATTGCCTGCTGTTTCGTCTTGAGCAGGGGTTGTGACGTGACCGCGCCACTCTCCAGCTCACAACGCGAAGCATTGCGCAGTGCTTCACATTGGTACGCGCTACTGAGCGGCGAACGCGTCAGTCCGCAGCAGGAAATCAAATGGCAGCGCTGGGTCGAGGCTAACCAGGACAACCAGTGGGCATGGCAACAGGTAGAGAACCTGCGTCAGCAGATGCAGCGCATGCCGGGTGAGGTTGCCAGCAAAGCGTTGCGCGATTCACAGCTAACGCGGCGTCATGTGCTGAAGGGATTGCTGCTGGCGGTCGGTGTGGGTGCCGGATGGCCATTGTGGCACAGCGAATATGCCGCCGGATTACGCGCGGATTATCGCACTGCCCGTGGCGAGATCCGCCATTACCCGCTGGACGATGGCAGCTTGCTGACGCTCGACACTGCCTCGGCGGCGAATGTCACCTTCAGCGCCAGCGAGCGACGTATCGATCTGATTGCCGGCACCCTGGCGATTACCACAGGCAAAGACACGGCACAGCGCCCGTTACGGGTATATACGCGCCAGGGACAAATGACCGCGCTCGGTACCGCCTTCAGCGTACAACAACAGGGCGACAGCACCTGGCTTGGCGTCTCGCAACATGCGGTGGCAGTACGCCTCGCCAATGATGCCACCCAAACCCTCACCGTGCAGCAGGGGCAGAGCCTGTCTTTCACCGCCGATCGCTTCGGTACGCTGGCTCATGATGTCCCAGGCGCGCCCGGCTGGATTAATGGCTGGCTCAGCGTCAGCGATCGTCCGCTGGGTGAGGTGATCGACCAACTGGCGCGCTACCGCCAGGGGATCTTACGGTGCGATGCCGATGCGGCCCGCCTGCGCGTCAGCGGCACTTTTCCGTTGTTGAACAGCGACCAGGCGTTACACGCCCTCGAGCAAACCCTGCCTATTGCCCTGCATCGCATCACCCGTTATTGGGTGCGGGTACAGCGGCGATAAATTTTTTTGTTTCGCCATTGTCCCTTTTGCCTGCGTCATACGACTTATCTCTGAATATCACAAAAAATCATAAATTTTGGAGAGGTTATGACTGTTTCACGTCCAGCTTGGCACCTGCTTCCTGCATTACTTTTCACCTCGGGAATGGTGATGGCGGCCACACCGGCCACTCATCCTTACAATATTGCTGCCGGTCCGTTGGACAGCGCATTAAACCAGTTCGCCTCTGCTGCGGGTATAACGCTGTCGCTGGATGCCAGCCTGACGCGCGGTAAACACAGCGACGGTTTACAGGGCGATTATTCGGTGGCTGATGGGCTGTCGACCCTGCTGGCCGATTCACAGCTCGAAGCCAGTCCGTTGGGCGGCAATCTGTGGACGGTAAAACAGCGCGCCAACGAACAAAGTCTGACGGTGGTGGGTGACTGGTTGGGCGAAGCACGCGAGAGCGACGTGTTTGAGCACCCTGGCGCGCGTGACGTTATCCGTCGCGCCGACTTCGCTAAAAACGGTGCCACCACCATGCGTGAGGTGCTCAACCGCATTCCTGGCGTCAATGCCCCGGAAAACAACGGTACTGGCAGCCACGACCTGGCAATGAATTTCGGCATTCGTGGTCTGAATCCGCGTCTCGCCAGCCGTTCAACGGTGTTGATGGATGGTATCCCGGTGCCGTTTGCGCCTTATGGTCAGCCGCAACTGTCGCTGGCACCGGTCTCGCTCGGCAATATGGATGCGGTGGATGTGGTGCGCGGCGGGGGGGCGGTACGCTATGGGCCGCAGAGCGTCGGTGGCGTGGTCAACTTTGTTACGCGCGCGATCCCGCAGGATTTTGGTATCGAAGCCGGTGTGGAAGGGCAGCTCAGCCCGACCTCGTCACAAAACAACCCGAAAGAGACGCATAATCTGCTGGTGGGTGGTACCGCCGATAACGGGTTTGGCAGCGCGATTCTGTACTCCGGGACGCGCGGCAGTGACTGGCGGGAACACAGCGCCACCCGCATTGATGATGTGATGTTGAAAAGCCAGTACCAACCGAATGACGTGCACACCTTCACCAGCCTGCTGCAATATTATGACGGTGAAGCGGATATGCCGGGCGGCCTGAGCCGCGCCGACTACGATGCCGACCGCTGGCAATCGACTCGCCCGGTCGATCGCTTCTGGGGCCGTCGTCAGCTCGCCAGCCTCGGTTATCAGTTCCAGCCGGACGCGCAGCATAAATTCAATATCCTCGGCTTTTACACCCATACGTTGCGCAGCGGCTATCTGGAGCAAAAGGCTATCGTGACGTTGTCACCGCGTGAGTATTGGGTACGCGGTATCGAACCGCGCTACAGCCAAAGTTTTAACCTTGGCCCTACGGCGCATGAAGTGGGCGTGGGTTATCGCTATGTCAACGAATCAGGCCATGAGCTGCGTTACTACGTCCCGACCGCCAGCGGTGATTTGCCGTCCACCTCCAGCCCTTATGATCGCGACACCCGTTCTGGCACCGAGGCGCACGCGTGGTATCTGGATGACCGCATTGATGTCGGTAACTGGACCATCACACCGGGCATGCGTTTTGAACATATTGAATCTTTCCAGCGTAACGCGATTCGCGGTACGCGCCAGGACGTCAGCTACAATGCGCCGCTGCCGGCGTTGAACGTGTTGTACCACCTGACCGACAGCTGGAACCTGTACGCCAACACCGAAGGATCCTTCGGCACCGTGCAGTACAGCCAGATAGGCAAAGCGGTGCAAAGTGGCAGCGTCGAGCCGGAAAAAGCCCGCACCTGGGAAGTGGGCACCCGTTACGACGATGGCGCGCTGACGGCAGAGGTCGGGCTGTTCCTGATCAACTTTAACAACCAATATGACTCCAACCAGACTGATGACACCGTCAACGCGCGCGGGAAAACTCGTCATACCGGATTGGAGAGCCAGGTACGCTACAACCTCGGAGAACTGACCCCAGCGCTGGAAGAGGTAGCGGTGTACGCCAGCTATGCGTATGTCAATGCTGAGATCCGCGAGAAAGGCGATACCTATGGCAATCAGGTACCGTTCTCGCCGCGCCAGAAAGGCACCCTGGGCGTGGATTACACACCGGGCAACTGGACCTTTAACCTTAACAGCGAATTCCAGTCGAGCCAGTTTGCCGATAACGCCAACACCGTGCAGGAAAGCGCCGATGGCAGCACCGGGCGAATTCCCGGCTTTATGTTATGGGGGGCGCGCGCCAATTATGCTTTTGGTCCCAGCCTCGCCAACCTCAACCTCGCACTGGGGGTGAAGAACCTGTTTGATCAGGAATATTTCACCCGCTCCTACGACGACAACAACAAAGGCATCTATGCTGGGCAGCCGCGCACCTTCTATCTGCAAGGTTCACTGAAATTCTGACGGGAGAGGTCACTATGCGCGTTCTTTTTTTGCTGCTGGTATTGATGACACAGGCTAGCGCGGTGACGGTGCAGGACCAGCACGGCACTTTCACCCTGAACCAGGTGCCGCAACGGATTGTGGTACTGGAACTGTCGTTTGCGGATGCGCTGGCGGCGGTGGATATCAGCCCGGTGGGGATTGCGGACGATAACGACCCGCAACGCTTGCTGCCGGAGGTGCGTGAACATCTCCAGCCCTGGCAATCGGTCGGGCTGCGTGGACAGCCCAGCCTGGAAGCCATCAGCGCCTTGCACCCGGATCTGATCATCGCCGACAGTAGCCGTCATACCGCTATCTACAGCGCGTTGCAGCGTATCGCCCCGGTGTTGTTACTTCAGTCACGTAATGAAACCTACGCAGAAAATCTACAATCTGCGGCCATTATCGGTGAAGTGGTGGGTAAAAAAACCGAGATGGCGCAGCGCCTGGCGTTGCACCGACAGCGTATCGCGGCGGCGGCCAAACAGCTGCCACAGGGCGCGCGGGTGATGTTTGGTACGTCGCGGGAAAATCAGTTCACGCTGCATTCGCGCGACAGCTACACCGGCGGGGTGCTGGCGGCACTGGGGTTGCAGGTGCCGGAGGCGATTAACGGTGCGGCGATGACACCGATCGGCCTCGACGCCCTGCTGGCGCAGAACCCGGACTGGCTGCTGGTGGCGCACTATCGCCAGGAAAGCATCGTCAAGCGCTGGGAAGCCGACCCGTTATGGGAAATGTTGAACGCGGCGCAACAGCATCATGTACGTGCTGTCGATAGCAACAGTTGGGCGCGCATGCGTGGTTTGTTTGCGGCGGAAAAAATTTCGCGTGACACCGTCACGTTATTTGCGCCATGACCCGTTGGATGATCAGCCTGGTGCTGCTGCTCAGCGCCTTCTGGTTTAGCCTGATCAGCTTCTCACCGGTGCCGATTGCGCCACAATCGGCGCTGCATGCGTTGTGGCCGGGGCAGCCGGCCAATATCGCAGAGGCGCTGGTGTTCAATTTGCGGCTGCCGCGCGCGCTGGTGGCGCTGCTGCTGGGCGCGGCACTGGCGCTGGCGGGCGGATTGTTGCAGGCGTTAACCCATAATCCGCTGGCCTCGCCCTCGGTGCTGGGGATCAACAGCGGTGCGGCGTTAGCCATTGCGCTGGTGTCGGCCTTTGCGCCGGTGAAGCTGGAAGGCTACCCACTGGCCCTGATTGCCGCCGGTGGTGGCGCGCTTAGCTGGCTGTGCGTCACCCTGGCCGCTGGCACGCGCGAGCGACAGCGGCTGATCCTCGCCGGTATCGCGTTATCCGCCTTCTGCATGGCGATGACACGGATTGTGTTGCTGCTGGCGGAAGATCACGCTTACGGCATCCTGACCTGGCTCGCAGGGGGGATTGCCCATGCGCGCTGGCAGGAAGTGTGGCAGCTGTTGCCGGTGATGGGGGTGCTGATCCCGCTGGTGCTGACGCAAACACGAGCGCTCAATCTGCTGAGCATGGGCGATAGCGCGGCGCATAGCCTCGGCGTCAATATTCTCGCGCTGCGTATCGGGCTGAGTATCGCGTTGTTGTTGTTGGTCGGTGCCTGCGTCAGCGTGGCGGGGCCGTTGGGGTTTATTGGCCTGCTGGTGCCGCACCTGGCGCGTGCATGGATTGGGCACGATCTGCGTTTCATGCTGCCAATGGCGATGCTGTTGGGGGCCACGCTGCTGCTGACGGCGGATATCGCGGGGCGCGGGCTGGCATGGCCCGGTGAGCTGCCTGCCGGGGTAGTGTTGGCGCTGGTCGGCGCGCCGGGGTTTGTCTGGCTGGCAAGGAGGCAACGCTGATGTCGACGCGTTATCTGTTGCCGTTGGTGCTGCTGTTGCTGGTGGTTTGCGCCGTTATCAGCCTGAAACTCGGCGTACAAACATTTGCCTGGTCAACCCTGTGGACAGCCTGGCAAGCTGGCAGCGAGGCGCATTTTGTGGTGATGGAGTACCGTTTGCCACGCATGGTGCTGGCGTTGCTGGTGGGGGCGGCGCTGGCGGTTTCCGGGGTGTTGGTGCAGGGCATCATCCGTAATCCGCTGGCCTCACCCGATATTCTCGGGGTTAATCATGCTGCCAGCCTTGCCTCTTTGCTGGCGCTGCTGCTGTTGCCCTCTTTCCCGCTGGGGTGGCTGCCGTTGGTAGCGTTTGGTGGCGGCGGCTTATCACTGCTGCTGCTGCGCTGGCTGACCGGCAGTTCTTCGCCGTTGCGGCTGGCGGTGGTGGGCGTGGCGCTTGCCGCCTGCTTTGCCAGCGTCACTGATTATCTGCTGTTATCGCGTCCGCAAGATGTTAACACCGCACTGCTGTGGCTGACCGGCAGCCTGTGGGGACGCGACTGGCAGATGGTGCTGCTGGCGCTACCGTTGCCGGTGTTGCTGCTGATAAGTCTGGCTTTCTGTCGCGATCTTGATCTGCTGGCGCTGGGCGATGATCGTGCGGCGACCCTCGGCGTGTCGTTGCGTCATTTTCAGCGCGGCGTGTTGCTGCTGGGCGTGGCGCTGGCGGCGCTGGCGGTCGCGGTATGTGGCCCCATCAGCTTTATCAGTCTGGTGGTGCCGCATCTGGTACGCCGTCTGGTGGGTGGACGTCACGCGCGTCTGCTGCCGTTTTCTGCCTTACTGGGGGCGCTGGTGCTGCTGCTGGCCGATGTACTGGCGCGCACCCTGTCTCCACCGATGGAGTTGCCTGCCGGTGTGATCACCGCGTTGATCGGCGCTCCGTGGTTCTTCTGGCTATTAATCAGGACACGATAGATGCAACTGAAGGTTGAGAATCTGACGGCGGGTTACGCAGGCAAACGCGTGTTGCAGGATGTCAGCGTCAGTTTTGCCTCTGGACAAATCACCGCACTGCTTGGTCCCAATGGCTGCGGAAAGTCGACATTACTCAAAGCGCTGGCGCGTCTGCTGATACCCAGCCAGGGACAGGTATTGCTCGCGGAACAACCCTTAGCGCGTTTTTCCGCGCGCCAACTGGCTCGACATCTGGCGTTGTTGCCGCAGCAGCATCTGACGCCGGAAGGGGTCAGCGTGGCGGAGTTGGTGGCTTATGGACGCCATCCGTGGTTGCCGCTGTGGGGGCGGCTATCGGCACAGGATCGGGATCAGGTACAGGCTGCGATGGCGCGTCTGGGAGTGGATCACCTGGCGCAGCAACGCGTCAGCGATTTATCGGGCGGCCAGCGTCAGCGCGTGTTTCTGGCGATGCTGTTGGCGCAGGATACGCCGGTTATTTTGCTGGATGAGCCAACCACCTGGCTGGATATCAATCATCAGGTTGAACTAATGAAACTGATGGGGGAGTTAAAGGCACAGGGGAAAACGGTGGTGACAGTATTGCATGACCTCAATCAGGCCAGTCGCTATTGCGACCAACTGGTGTTGCTGGCAGACGGGGCACTGATCACCCACGGAACACCGGCACAGGTGCTGCAACCGGAGATCCTTAACCGCGTGTTTCAGGTCGATGTAGCGGTGGTGCTGGAGCCACTGAGCGGCGCATTGATGTGCGTGCATCATGATAATTAGCATGATCACGGTAATCGCACTAATTATCAATATTGAAATGATAACTATGGTTATTATTACTTCCATCGAAGGCATACAGCCTTCCACACAAACAAACGAAGGAATAAGACCATGAAAACTATCAAAGCAATGTCAATCGCCGCTGTCGCCGCTGTTTCAATGATGTCATTTGCCAGCTTCGCGCAGAGTGTTTCCGTGACCGCCGATACCCTGGACGGTGCCGAAGCACAAATCGCCGCTCAGGCTGCACAGCATGGCGATCAGTACAAAATCACTGAAGCCAACACCAATAACCGCGTGCATATGACCGCAGAACTGTATAAATAATAAAACGTAGTTCCAACGAGGCCGCCTGATAAGGCGGCTTTTTTTTGTGCAGGAAAAGTTAAATACGCGCGATAAATCGCGCCGCTACCACCGGAACGATATTCAACAACGACATCAATTTCTGCACCATCCGTAGCGGCGCGATTTATCGCGCGACTTGTTAGAAAATCCGGAAACGCAATGTTCCCGGATTTGACGATCAGCTACAGGTTAACGCATCAGAACTGATAAACCAGGCCCACAGCCACCACATCGTCGGTGCTGATACCGGCCGATTCCGTGAACTCGCTGCTGTCGATCAGGTTGATTTTGTAATCGACATAGGCGTTCATGTTTTTGTTGAAATTATAGGTCGCACCGATGTCGATAAACTTAACCAGATCCTGGCTGGCATAGGTATTGCCATCACCTGAAGCGCCGAGATCTTTGGCACGGGTTTGGTTGTAGCCGACAAACGGTACCAGGCCGAAGTCAAAGGTGTATCCCGCATAGGCTTCGAACAGATCAGACTGGTTGGCATAACCATAAGCGCCGCCTGAACTGGAGCCGAAGCGAGAGGCGTTGTAGGCTTTGGTGTACATAAACGCCAGATAGATGTTGTTCGCATCGTATTTCAGCGCCGTGGTGTAGGCTTCCGCACGGGTGCCGTGGCCCATAATGCCGCTGGTCACGCTGTTTTGTTCATTGGTGCGGTCGGCACTCATGAACGCGCCTGCCAGGCTAAAGCCTGCGCCAATATCGTACGAGGCCGACATGCCGTAACCGTCACCATTCTGACGCAGCACATCACGTACGCCCGGCTCACCGCCGCCGTCGTTTTTACCCTGATATTGCAGTGCGAATTTCAGGCCATCCACCAGGCCGAAGAAATTGGTGTTGCGATAGGTCGCCATACCATTGCCACGGTTGAACAGGAAGGTGTCTGAGTTGTAGGTCATGCCGTCAAATTCAGGCTGCATATCGGTATAGCTCAGGGCATCGTACATGACGCCAGAGTTACGACCGTAATCGAAGGAACCGTAGTCGCCATATTTCACACCGGCGAAACCTTTACGGGTATACATGGAGTCGGATTCGTTTTCAGCCTGGTTCAGGTTCCACTGTGCTTGCCAGAATCCGTAACCGGTCAATTGATCGCTAATTTGCGTTTCACCACGGAAACCAAAACGCATATAAGACTGGTCACCATTCTGGCTTTGATCGTTGGTGATATAATTTTCACCCACAACCATGCCGTTAATATCTAATTTGTTACCATCTTTGTTATAAACTTCCGCTGCATGTGATGCGTTAGCCATGATCAGGCCTGCCACCGCTAAGGATAGCTTTTTAATATGTTTGCTCATTTTATCCCTCGAAAAAACACTGCTTGTAATATTTAGTAATGCGGGAACTTATTTCCGCAGTTGAGGTATGTAACATTCATTTCAAGTTCAGTAAATCTATGTAATTAAAATCCGCACAATAAGGTAAAATAGTTCTATTGGTGTGCAGTCGATCACGGTTTAGCACAGTTTGGTAAATTAAAAGCGGCCACAGTTGTGTTATTAGTTTAATAAGCTCACACCAACGACAGGTGCTGTGATGGCAATCTGACAGATGAAAAAGATGAAATGGATTGTAGCAGGCGCGGAGTCCGGCCTGGGTAAGGAGATTGTTGTACAGTTGTTGCAGAATGGATGCTATGTCGCTGCTATTGTTGAAGATTATATCAAGATTGCCGACCTGACATCCCGCTTTCCGCAGCAATTTGTGGGTGTGGAAATAGCGCGCAATGATAGCCGGGGAATAGCGACATATCTTCAAACCATTATTGACGACTTCTCCAGTGTTGATGGGGTAATATTGTGCGACAGCACCATATCAACC
Source organism: Pantoea sp. X-Soil-TKNS-1211 (assembly GCF_059730495.1). NCBI lineage: Bacteria > Pseudomonadati > Pseudomonadota > Gammaproteobacteria > Enterobacterales > Erwiniaceae > Pantoea > Pantoea sp. X-Soil-TKNS-1211. The sequence goes on along the minus strand of NZ_AP035955.1, from coordinate 197,277 downwards.
AAACCCGTGGAAGATATGACGGCGGATGAAATTATATCATCTGTTACATTTGGACTCACAAATCCGCTCTTATTGATACGTGAAATTATTCCTTACTTCAGATATAAAAATCGGGGAAGACTCATCCTGGTATCCTCTACACATGATAAGCAATCATCGTCAGCTATGTCAGTGAATTATGCGGTCAGCAAGGGAGTAGAGAGCCTTTTTTCATCACTGACGCATGATCTTTCCGCATTTGGCATCGAAACATCCGTGATTAATTTCAATAGCGAAGATTATGTTGCGTCTGTGGCAGATAAAAATAATTGGGCGGCTTATTCGATGGCAGAATGCATTTCGAGTGAAATAAGCCCAACCCGTCTGCTGGCCTGTTAATCACGCTACGTGCGTTATTATTCCGTCATGCTGACGAGACAAGCCAAATTGCCAGTCGCTATGCCAGCGATTTCTTAGCCAATAACTTTGCGGTATTTCGGCCTCAAGAATAAATCCGGCTTTTTCCAGCAAGCGACGGGAAGGGAGGTTGCCAGCGGTGACGGTCGCGATCAGGCGGCTAACCCCACCAGAGGTAAACGCATAGTCGCGCACTGCCAGCAGCGATTCCGCAGCGTAGCCCTTGCCCTGAGCTTCAGGCGCGAACAGAAAACCTACCTCAGCACAGTGGTTATCATGATGGATATAACCTGTGACGCCAAGGGGGTTGCCGCTCAGCCTTTCGCGCACCATCAGACATAACCAGTGCTGACACTGCGGCGACCAGATCGGTAGCCGGGTCTCAAACGAGGCGCGAATTTCCTCCTCTGTTTTGGCATCAGAGACGTAGTACAGCACGTGCGGAGAGGTCAGCAGGCGGTGATAAAAATCCCAGTCCGCTTCTGTTATTTGCGCGCAGGTGAGTCGGGGAGTGTTAAGCATTAACCGAGTGCTCTGATGTTAGCGTTGATCTTATTCGCCATCATTTTAGGTATAAGGGATGGTTTTATGGCTCTTATTATAACATCGTTATTATGTTACGCAGCGACGCGATTTATCACGACGTTAGTCGTGTCCAGCGCATTTTGCATTTCGAATGGGAGATAAATCACAAACCTGGGACGTGGTGTAAAAAAGATCTCAGATTTCAACTATATAACATGTTGATTTATATCATTATTTAAATGATTGTTTGTGTTTTTACGATGACCAGTTACTGGTTCGCGGAATTGATGTTTAACCAACAAAAAAAGTATTATCGCGACGGGTGCTTGGGGCTTTCTGCCTTAAGCATGCATTTGCTGACGGCAGAAAGAAAAAAGCCCCAAGTGACTGTAAATCAACCTGAGGCCTCATCTTTATACCTAGACTACATAAAGTTAGCCTCTTACATGCCGCAAGGCAAGAGGAAACATCGCCAGTCGATCCAGCACCGACAAGGCGGCAGGTTCGATATCATTGCGCCGTAACAGGCGATCCATCAGTAACCGGCCCCAGCCATCGGGCAACGAGTCGGCAATAAAACCGGGGATACCTTCCTGATGACGCTCAAAGTCGGCATAGGTGGTGCTGACAGGCGGATGCAGCAGCGGCGACAATTCAATGTCACGCTCAATGCCTTCGGGTGAATATTCAAACAGCCACTGCCCGCGATCTCTGCCGGCCGCCAGGATGCCCAGCGGAAAGTGTTCGCCCCAGCCCTGGTAGATAATTTCCAGCCGCTGCAGAGGTTGATAGCTTTTTATCATGGTTCTTTCCTCTTGCGTTGAGTCGCACGTTGCCGGATCGGCTGCTTCAGCGCTTCTACCTGCGCGATACTCAGCGCCGGTGCGGCAAACAGCCCGGTCATCTCTTTTTCCAGCCGGAGGGCAAAAACCACCTTCATAAAATTTTCCAGCGTGGCTTTACCGTCATTCTCCAACTTCTTCAGGGCGGAAACCGAGATCCCGGCTTTTGCCGCCAGATCCTTTTGCAGCATATTGCGGCGCAGGCGGTGATCTTTCAGCCGTTGACCTAACTCAGAGAGCAGCCTGGCTTCAGAATAAAGCTTAAGAGACATAAATAAAGCTCCTGATGCTGTATTTTATGCATAAGGGGTGGTTTTGTGACCCTTATTATAACACCGTTATCATCTTTCGCAGCGGCGCGATTTTTCGCGACATGAGTCGTGTTCAACGGACTTTTCATTTCGAATGGGAGATAAATCACAAACTTCGGATATGCTGTTAAAAAAATTTCAGATGTGAATTTTATAATTCATTGATTTTTAATATTAAATTAATGAATTTTTGTGTTTTTACGATGAATCGTTACTGGTTCGCGGAATTGATGTTTAACCAACAAAAAAAGTATTATCGCGACGGGTGCTTGGGGCTTTCTGCCTTAAGCATGCATTTGCTGACGGCAGAAAGAAAAAAGCCCCAGGTGACTGTAAATCAACCTGAGGCCTCATCTTTATGCCAGACCACATAAAGGTAGCCTCTTACATGCCGCAAGGCAAGAGGAAACACAACCATGAAACAGCAGATAATGTTTTTCACCCTGGCGACACTGGCGGTGGCAGCCGTCATCCTGGTCTCGCGTAAGGATCTCTGTGAAATACGCTATCGCACCGCAGTCGTGGAGGTTGCTGTTTCACTGGCGTGTGAAACCTTGAAGTAAGGGCCACAACGGCGGGGTTCGCCCCGCCGTTCCGGTTGTTGTCAGGCAAAAGCCTTCAGGCACCCTTCTCAAATTGCACCGCTAAAAACATTAAGGGCTTTATATAAAGCCCTTTTAAGCATTTATTCGATTTAAGAGACGTTAAATCAACCCTTAAATTCCGTTGGTGCCGCTACCACATAGCACTACGGCGATTTTCTCGTCGGGTTTGACGGTAAATAGCTGACGAGTTACTGCTGCCACCGCCGTTGCCGCGCCCAATTCAATCGCCAGCCCGGTGGCGGCCCAGACTTCACGGGCAGACGCCTCGACCTGGTCTTCCGGCACCAGCACGATCTCATCAACGTACTGTTCCACCAGCGCAAAGTTAATCGCTTCGGTTGAGCGGGCGGCGAGGATCGGCACAATGGTTTTAACCTGCTCCAGTTTGACGATCTGCTGCTGCTGGCGACTGGTCCACATCATCGGGCAACCTGCCGCCTCCACGCCGATAATCCGGATGCCGGGTTTCAAGAGCTTCGCCGCCTGCGCCACCCCGGCAATCAAACCGCCGCCGCCAATCGACACCACCAGCGTTTCCACCTCGGGCCACTGTTCGAGAATCTCCAGCGCCATCGTGCCCTGACCGATGATCACATCGCGGTCAGCGTAGGGATGGAGCAGGGCACCGCCGGTTTCCTTGATACGTGCACCTGCCGCATCCCAGCTCTGGTCCCAGAAATCGCCTTCCACCGTCAGTTTGGCACCGTAGCTTTCAATGCGCTGGCGCGTCAGCTCGGTGCTGGTGTTCATTACAAACACATCGGCGGGCAGGGCCAGTTGCTGACCGACATACGCCACTGCGGCACCAAAGTTACCGCCCGAGGCGGTCGCCAGTCCCTGCTGACGGATGTTCTGCGGCAGGTTAAGCACGCGGTTAAAAGCGCCGCGAGCTTTAAAGGATCCGGTCACTTGCGAACATTCTGCCTTCAGGCGCAGCTCAATACCGGGCACCGGCTGCCACGGAGCCGCTTCCACCAGCGGCGTTTTACGCACCCACGGCCGCACGCGTTCCAGCGCGGCCAGATAGTCATTGACGTTAATATCCTCGATCATCATTTAACATCCTGTACCAGCACCGCGAGGCTGTTGCCCTGCGCGGTGGCACCAAACGTGCGTTGTGAATAAATCTGCCCGCCGGTGGTGAAATGCACCGCCTGCGGCTGCGCAGCGGGTTCGGTAAGACGATGCAACCAGCCCGCCAGTTCCCCGGCGCTAACCCGATCGCCGATGTTATGCAGCGGTTCAAACCAGCCGTCACCCGGCGACAGCAGATTGCCCCCCGCCGGGATAAACACCTGCTGCGATGCCTCTGCGGGCAGCGTTTCCGATGCGATCAGGTCCAGATGATTGAGGACACGCGCCACGGCGGCGCGGGTGCGTTTTACCCCGCGCGGTGACACGCTGCCATTCCAGCCCATCTCAGCCGCAATCGCCGGCAGACCGAGGTTAGCCGCTGCACCACAGCTGGTACGTGGATCGCCCATGTTATTGGTGACCACGGTCAAGGTAGCAGCAAAGGCACGCGCCATGGCTTCACTTTGTTCACGCACCTGCGGACTGAGTTCATCAGTCACCACCACCTGCGCGCTTTCTTCGATAAACAGCGAGCTGCCGCCGCTGTGCAGATCAAGATAAAAATCACACAGCGGGAAGATCGTATCGTGGATCCAGGCCGCGATCTGCTCGGTCGGCGTGCCCCACGGGTTACCGGGGAACACCCGCGCCAGATTTTTGTTATCGAGCGGGCTGACGCGCATCGAGGCGCGTACCGCAGGGGTATTGGCGCAGGGCAGCAGGATCAGACGACCGTTAACCTGATCCGCCGACAGATCGCGGATCAACTCATTGATAATAATCGGCCCTTCATACTCATCACCGTGGATCCCACCGGTGATCAACACCGTTGGCCCGTTGCCATTGGCGATCACAGCCAGCGGCATGGCAATGGTGCCCCAGGCATCGTTATGCGCCGACAACGGCAGATGCGCAAAACCCACCTGCTTACCCTGACGGTTAAAATCAATCTCGCTAAACACGGTGGACATGATTACTGCTCCGTTTTCAGATCGTTTTGCGCATCGTTAAACCATTTCTGGCGCAGTGCAGGCAGCTCGCCGTCCTGGGTGCTTTTATCGATAAACTGATTGATGGCGGCCATCAGCTCCGGCTGGCCGGGACGGATCGCGATATAAGCCGGGCTTTTACGCAGCAGATATTTCAGTTCGATATGCTTCGCCGGGTTTTCCTGCGCAACTTTCTGTGCAATCAGATTATTTTCGGCGAACATCGGTGCCTGACCGGATAAAAAGGCGCTGACCGCCGACGCGGTGTCTTCTAGGCGCAGATAGTTGCCCTGCGGGTTCTGGTCACTGAGCGTCAGGTCCGGGGTGGAGCCTTTCGGCACGGCGATGGTGGCGTTGCCGAGATCGCTCAGCCTGGTGACTTTTTTCACGTCGCTGCCACCATATACGCCGAGATACACCGCCGCGTAGGGTTCGGAGAAGTTCACCAGTTTGGCGCGCTCCGGGCTGGAGCCGAGCGCGGCGATCAGCACATCCACTTTGCGTGACATCAGGTAAGGAATACGGTTAGCACCGGTTACCTGCTGCAATTGCAATTTGACACCCATGTTATCAGCCAGCTTCTGCGCCAGATCCACATCCAGTCCGGTGGGTTTTCCGGCAGCATCGGTGAAGCCCCAGGGCGCGGCATCGACGGTAGTTGCCACGCGCAGTACGCCACGAGATTTGATGTCATCGAGTGAGTTGGCCTGTGCCAATAATGGCAGGGCACACAGCGCGACCAGCGCCAGGGTTTTACCCATTGTTTTCATGCCTGTTCTCCGGTGTGGTTAAACGGGGGTTTGTACAAAGCGTTGTAATTCAGGGGTGCGCGGTGCACCAAATATCTCGGCAGGCGGGCCACTTTCCCATACCTCGCCCTGATGCATAAAAATCACCTTGCTCGAAACCTTGCGAGCAAACGCCATCTCATGGGTGACGGCAATCATCGTCATGCCTTCCTTCGCCAGGTCCTCCATCACCCGCAGCACTTCGCCCACCAGTTCCGGGTCAAGTGCGGAAGTGGCTTCATCAAACAACATCACTTCCGGTGACATCGCTAACGCGCGGGCGATGGCCACGCGCTGCTGCTGGCCGCCAGACAGCGAAGAGGGAAAGGCATCGCGCTTTTGTCCCAGTCCGACTTGCTCCAGCAGGCGTTTTGCCAGCGCCGGGGCTTCGGCTTTGGTGATGCGCCGCGTGAGTAGCGGGGCCAGCGTGACGTTTTCCGCCGCCGTCAGGTGGGGAAACAGGTTGAAGCTCTGAAACACCATGCCGACGTTCTGACGCAGCTTCTGTAACTCGGCGGCTGAGCCACCCACTTGCAGGCCACCAACGTGAATGGTGCCGCTGTCCGGTTGTTCCAGGCCGTTGATGCAGCGCAGCAGCGTGCTTTTCCCGGATCCGCTTTTACCGATGATGGTGACGATATCGCCGCGATCGACCTGGGTGGTGATGCCGCGTAGCACCTCGTTCGGTCCAAAACTTTTTCTGATTGCATCAATGACGACCAGCGACATGGAAACGTGCCTCCAGGTGAAGGGAGAGACGCGCCAGCGGAAAGCACAGCGCGAAATAACAGAGCGCTACCAGCAGGTAAATCAGCAGCGGTTGCAGCGTTGAACCGCTGACAATCTGCCCGGATCGGGTCAGCTCTACGAAACCCACCAGCGCCGCCAGTGAGGTGTTTTTAATCAGTTGTACGGAAAAACCGACGGTTGGCGGCAGCGACAAGCGCAACGCCTGCGGCAGGATCACGGTACGCAGCATTTGCAGCCGCGAGATCCCCAGCGACAACGAGGCCTCCCATTGTCCTTTGGGCACCGCCACAATGCTGCCGCGCCAGATTTCACCGAGAAATGCCCCAGCGGAGAGCGAGAATGCCACCAGCGCGGCGGTAAAGGAGCTAACATCAATGCCGAAAAACACCGGCATCCCAAAAAACAGCAGGAACAACATGCCGAGCAGCGGGATGCCCTGAATCAGTTCGACGTAAAACCAGCCGATGCCCTGCAACCCGCGTTGATGGGAAGTCCGTGCTATTGCTACCAACAGCCCGATCACCGCACCACAGGCAAAGGTGCAGAGCGCCAGCAACAGCGTCCAGCGCAGCGCGCTGACGATCATCCAGATATCATGTAAAGAGATGCCGCGCATGCTTACCTCCGCGCCTGAAAGCGATACCACACCACGCGCAGCAACACCTTCATCAGGCTGACGGCGAGGAAGTAGAGGCCGCAAATCAGCAGATAGATTTCAAAGCTGCGAAAGGTGCGTGAGTCAACAAAGCTGCCGCTGTGGAAGATCTCCTCCACGCCGATTTGTGAAATCAGGCTGGTGCCAATCAGCGTCAACACCATCTGGCTGGCGAGTGCCGGGAAGACATTCTGCAAGGCCGGCAATGTCAGCACATGGCTGATAATTTGGCGTTTTGATAGTCCGAGCGCTTCACCGGCCTCGCTTAAACCGCGTGGCAGTGAGATCAAACCGGCGCGCAGGATTTCCGTCATATAGGCACCGCAATACAACGACAGGGCGATGATCCCGGCCACCGGCGGCGAGAGATGGAGTCCAAGACTGGGCAGGCCGAAGTAGATCAGAAACAGCTGCACCAGCGACGGCGTATTGCGAAAAAACTCCACGTAGCAGCGTACCAGTCGCTGCCAGCCTTTGCGGCTGTAGACCAGCGCCAGGGCACAGATCGCGCCAATGCTCAGCCCAAACAGGATCGACAGCAGGGCATAAAGGGCGGTTTCCATCAACCCCTTTGCCAGTACATCGCGGTAGGGCAATAGCGAGGCAAAATCAAAGACGTAATCCATCGGCAACCGCCTCCTCAAGTTCGAGAATGGCTTCGATCTCTACCGTCTGGTTCTGCGGCAGCGATCCTGCACCGATTGCCGACCGCGCGCCACGGCCAATCTGCTCACCAAAAACCTGAACGAAGAGATCGGAACAGCCGTTGATCACCTGAGGATGTTGGCTGAAGCTATCCTGCGCGTTGACCCACCCCAGCAACTTGACCACGCTTTTGACCGCACCGAGATCGCCAGTGGCCTGACGGGCGACGGCCAACAAGTTAAGACCGGTCAGGCGGGCGTGGTGATAGGCCTCTTCCACGCTAACCTCGTCACCCACTTTGCCGGTGTGCAAATGTCCATTGGCTTCCAGTGGTCCCTGGCCGGAGAGATAGAGAAAATTACCCAAGATCCGCCAGGTGACGAAGTTCGCGACTGGCGTCGGCACTGGCGGGAGTTCAATACCCAGCGCGTGCAGATGGTCGCTTAAGCGGCAATCAATGGGGGATAATGGCGTTGCGACAGATGTGTTCATTTTTTGCCCTGCATGGAGTTTTTCGGCATTATGACCACGCTGGTTTTTATTGGTCAACCATAATGGTCAACCAATAAGCAGATTGTATGACCGGGTTGTGAGTCGGGTCACGTTAACGGGCAGAATCAGCGCAGGTATAGGATAAGCAAAGGATCTGACTGAAAAAGTTTTGCTGTGTAGCCCCTCGCGGTGGCCGCGAACTCAGGCTATAATCGCCGCCAGTTGACCAAATTGGTTAGCCATTTGCAGATATTTTCCAGGAGTCGCGGATGAACAGCACTGATGACATCTCCCAACGTATTGTCGGCCACGATAAAACCGCTGCCGTTAGCGTATATCGCTCGATTATGCAGGCCATCCGTGAGGGTGACTTAAAAGCGGGGGATAAATTACCCAACGAGCGTGAGCTGGCGCGTCGTTTTGCCACGTCGCGCAGCACCATCCGTAATGTGCTGGCAATGATGTCGACGCAGGGATTGGTCACGCGCAAAGTGGGCAGCGGTTCTTACCTGTCGGATAACCTGAATCAGCAGTTGAGCGACACTGACCGACCGGTGGCCGCGTGGCACAAAGAAGTGCCGACTTACAGCGAAATTCTTGAAGGTCGTCTGCTGTTCGAACCGATGATGATGATGCTGGTGACTGCACGTGCTACCGCAGAAGACTTCGCCAAAATGCGCCACCATTTGCAGGGTATTCGTGAAGCGCAAGAGTGGTTGCTGTACAAAGAGCATATCTATGCGGTGCATCAGGCAATGTTTGCCGCGACGCGCAATCGCTTTCTGATTCAGATCTTCGATAACGTGATCGCTGACCGCCGCGCAGTGCAGTATGACGGGCAACATTCGTTGCATTCGGCGGTGAGTGACATTGTGCGCGAGCAGACACTGCGAGAATTGACACCGTTGGTGGAGGCGCTGGAAGCGCGGGATGGCAAGCTGGCCCAGAAACGGGCGGATGATTACTTTACCCGGATTTTAGCGTCATTAAGTGTGTATGGTTAAAGCATATCCCGTCAGAAGGGTGCCTGAGAGCCTTTGCCTGACAACAACCGTAACGGCGGGGTGAACCCCGCCGCTGTGGCCCTTACTTCAAGGTTTCACATGCCAGTGAAACAGCAACCTCCATGACTGCGGTGCGATACCGTATTTCACAGAGATCCTTACGCGATACCAGGATGACGGCTGCCAGCGCCAGTATCGCCAGGGAGACAAACACTATCGTTATCTGCTGCTTCATGGTTGTTACCTCTTGCCTTGCGGCATGTAAGAGGCTACCTTTATGTTGTCGAGCATAAAGATATGGCCTCAGGTTGATTTACAGTCACCTGGGGCTTTTCTCTTTCTGCCGTCAGCAAATGCATGCTTAAGGCAGAAAGCCCCAAGCACCCGCCGCGAGTGTACTTTTTATCTCTCATCACGACAATTACGCGAACACGTAATAATGCACGCTGTTTTTACAAGATATATTGTCATATTTTGATAAAAATCAATGAGTAATGAATTATAAATATGACGCTTATTTTTTGGAAAGTTGTGGGAAATGTGAGAGGGATCTCTGTCAGGAATAACTGGAGAAGGGTGCCTGAGAGCCTTTGCCTGACAACCGCAGGAACGGCGGGGCGAACCCCGCCGCGATTGCTCTTACTTCCTGGATTCGTAAGCCAGTGAGACAGCAACCTCCATAATGCCGGTTCGGAGTCGTACCTCACAGAGGTCCTTCCGGGCGACCAACATGACAGCTGTGGCCGCCACTATGATAAGTGCGGTGAAGATGATCACCGTCTGCTGTTTCATTGATACTCCTCCTTGCCTTTCAGCAGGTAAGAGGCTACCTTTATGTTGTGACGCATGAAGGAGGCCTCAGGTTGATGTAAATTGACCTGGGGCTTTTCTCTTTCTGCCGTCAGCTAAAAGCTATGCTTAAGACAGAAAGTCTCAAGCACCCGCGGCGAGTCTACTTATTTCCCGTCAGCACCGCAATCACCCTGAAACGTACTATTTCCATGCTTTGTTACTCGACGTTGTTTTTTTATTTATTTGAATCAATCAGATAATTAATGGCTAAGTGACATAATTTATTTTGATAAGATAAGAGGTTTGAGGAAAGTTTCTCTATATAAACCAGATAAAATGATTGTTCCATGCAGGTTTAGTGACGAACATCACAATAAGGTTAATTTCCTTTTTGCACCTTGTTTTTTCCACCCCGTGCTTATAATCCTCACTTTCACATCATAACCTAACGTTCTTGTTGGCTTTTCCCTCAGGATATATCCTGTCTTTTTCTGCTTTAGGGACCGATTGCCTTATGCCTGCAACCACGCGCCTGCTGTCTGTTGAACACCTCAATCTGGCGACAGAAGACCAACGCCTGCTGGTGGACGATATTTCATTTCACCTCGACCAACGGGAAATTCTGGCGCTGGTGGGGGAATCCGGCTCCGGTAAAACGCTCACCTCGCTGGCGCTGATGCATCTGCTACCGGATGGTGTGCATCAAACCTCGGGCACCATCCGCTTTCAGGGTGAAATCCTCGATGCTAACCGCACCGCCGCGCTACGTGGCTGTCGCATCGCCACCGTGTTTCAGGAACCGATGACCAGCATGAATCCGACGCTACGTATTGGTGAGCAGATTGCCGAGGTACTGGTGCGCCATCGGCAATTCAGCTGGAAGCAGGCGCAACGTGAGGCGGTGGCGTTGCTGGATCGCGTGGGTATTGTGAATCCGGCGCAACGCGCCCGTCAGTACATCCACCAACTCTCCGGGGGGATGCGCCAGCGGGTGATGATCGCCAGCGCCATCAGTGGACAACCTGATGTACTGATTGCTGATGAGCCAACGACGGCGCTGGACGTCACTATTCAGGTACAAATCCTGTCATTGCTTCAAGAGTTGCAGCAGGAGATGGGGATGGGCATGTTGTTGATCACCCATGATCTCTCCGTGGTGGCGCGCTACGCGCATCGGGTCTGCGTAATGCAGCAAGGCCGTCTGGTTGAGCAGGGGGATGTGATTGCCACGCTGGGCGCGCCTCAGCACCCCTACACACGCAAGCTGATTAACGCCTCGCTAACGACCATCCCCACCGCCAGCCCGGTGCGCGCCAGCGAGACGCCATTGCTCAGGCTGCGCGACATCTGCAAAAGCTACCCCACACCAGGACGCCTGCCGCTGTTGCCGGGTCAGCGTCAGACGGTGCTGCATCCCACCAATCTGGATATTCAGCCTGGCGAGATTGTCGGGCTGATTGGCGAATCCGGTTCCGGTAAAACCACCCTCGGTAGCGCAGCAATCGGTCTGATCACCGCCGACAGCGGCGAGGTGTTGTTTGAAGGAAAAGCGCTGAAAGGCCGCCAACTGCATAACCTACGCCGCCACAGCCAGATCATCTTCCAGGATCCTTACGCCAGCCTCAACCCGAAGATCGCCGTAGGTGAACAGATTGCCGAACCGTTGCGCGTCTGGCAGCTACGTCAGGGGGCGGCGATCAACGCGCGTGTTAACGAATTGCTGACGCTGGTGGGATTAGAACCGCAACATGCTGACCGTTTACCGAGCGCGTTTTCCGGTGGACAGCGTCAGCGCATCGCGATTGCCCGTGCACTGGCGATGGAGCCTAAACTTCTGGTGGCGGATGAGGCTGTCGCCGCGCTGGATCTTTCGGTGCGTGGGCAAATTCTGGCTTTATTTCGCGAGCTACGCGACAAACTCGGTTTATCGGTGTTGTTTATCAGCCACGATCTCAGCGCGGTACAGCAGCTGTGCGATCGCGTGGTGGTGATGTATCACGGCAGGATTGTTGAATCTGGTGCAACCGCGCAAGTGGTGGACCAACCGCAAGAGGACTACACACGCCAGCTGCTGGCTGCCGCGCCCAATGTGCAACAGGCACTGGCCCGGCGTCAGAACGCGTAGCAAGCCGGTAGCGGTGCGATTTCTCGCGCCGCTCCAACATAACGCAAAACAGAAGTGGCACCTTCGCTACGAAGCAGAGATGTTCAGAGAATGCGTTTGATCGCCTCGGTATAGACTTCCGAGCGTTCCCTTTTCCCAACGGAAATCACGAAAACAACAATCTTCTCGTCTAAAACCTGATATATAAGGCGATAACCTGAAGACCTGAGCTTTATCTTGTAACAGTCAGGCATACCGCGAAGCTTGTTCGCTTCAATTCGGGGCGACTCAAGCACTTCAGCCAGCGTCTTTTTCAACTGTTCACGTACCGTCGAGCCCAGCTTTTCGCCATTCCTTTAGTGCCCGCTCGTCAAAATCCAGAAAATACGCCATCAGAGCTCATCCAGCGTCACACGAACTGGTTTAGGATTGCGAAGACGCTCTTTCACTATCTCCACGAGCTCAGCATCTTCATCACTCAGGAGTGTCTGTTTGAACGGCAAGCGTTCATTTTCAGCAATATATTCAAGCATGAGACGAAGCGCTTCAGAGGGGGTTACACCCATTCTTTCAAGTGCAGCGTAAGAACGAGCTTTAAGTTCATCGTCAATACGCAGGTTGATGCTACCCATGACTTACACCTCCTGTAAATACAAATGTCATTACAAGTGTTGCACTACCAAATACATATAGCAAGGCACGCATAAAATCAGAAAACTGGCCGCCGCGCCCAATGTGCAACAGGCACTGGCCCGGCGGCAGAACGCGTAGCGGCGCGATTTATCGCGCAGGTTTTTATAGATTACCGCTGACATACATTTTGTCCTTTAAAACAGGAGAAAATGTATGTCACTGCCTTATGAGCTTTATCGTTATGCCGCGCCCGGTGAGCGTCGGATTAAGTACCACCTCGACAGCAGCCAGCAACAGGTACGTTATCTGCCGGGCGTGGAAATTCGCCGCTGCGCACAGCAGCAACTGCGGGTGATCATGACCGGCCACAGCCATATTTATCAGACCGGGAGCCAGAACATTGCACATTTTAACCTTGCCGATCGGCTCGGCAGTCTGAGCGGAGTGGTGGATGAACAGGGCACCCTGGTCAGCCGGGAAACCTGGTATCCATTTGGTGGCACCGCCAGCTGGTTAACCGGCGCGCAGGCAGGCGCGGCGCTGAAGTTTCAGCGTTATGTTGGCAAAGAGCGTGATGCCAGCGGGTTGATTTTTTACGGCTGGCGCTATTTGGTGCCGTGGGAAATGCGCTGGCTGAACGGCGACCCGGCGGGGACCATTGATGGGTTAAACCTGTTCTGCATGGTGAGGAATAATCCGCTTACGTTGCGCGATCGGGATGGCAGGGTGGGTGATGATGAACCGGCAAACTCTGTCAAGGATACGTCGAGCGCGCCGTTGCCACCGAAAAAAAGGTATATAAAGATGCACTCCGAACCCCAGCACACCCCCTCTGCCGTAATCACCCCCAACAATGATTCACCGCCGTCTGCATCTCCAGCTTCTGCAACGTTGGTCACACCCGAGCAACCCCAGCCCGGCACATCAACCGACTCAGGGAAAAAGCGGAAACCCGTGAAACAGACATTTTGGTGTGATATATGCAATCCCCGACAGAATATTGGTTCGTATTACCGCCTTAACCAGCACTATCTGAAGATCCATAATATTGGATTTGTTTGTGAGTATGAGGGGTGTGGGAAAAAGTATTCCGTCAAACAACAATTTGAAGAACATTTGAATGGTCATACTGGTGCCAGACCGTTTGTATGTGATTGGAATGGTTGTGGCAAAGCATTTGCTATGGCTTCTTGCTTAACCCAACATAAAGCCATACATGAAAAAAGTGGAACATTCCAGTGCCTGAAATGTAGGGAAGGATTCTGCAATAGAAAGCGTTTAAACCAGCATAATTCCCGTATTCACAATAATGAACAGATATATCCCTGCGACAGTTGTAACATGAAATTTTACACCCCGCGTAAACTTGGGCAGCATAAAAAGTCAATGCAGCATTGATATCATTGTGCGCAGGCTCTATATGCCCGCACTCGACACCAGCCGCTGAGGTTTTTATAGATTGCAGGTGGCGTATATTTTCCCATCTAATACAGGAGAAAATATATGTCACTGCCTTATGAGCTTTATCGTTATGCCGCACCCGGCGAGCGTCAGCTTAAGTACCACCACGCTAACCGTCAGCAGCAGGTGCGTTATTTGCCGGGCGTAGAGATTCGCACCTGCGCCGCCACCGCGCGTTTACGGGTGATTGCGGTGGGTAACAGCCATATCTATCTGACCGCGAGCCAAAACATGGCGCATTTTAACCTTGCCGATCGGCTCGGCAGTCTGAGCGGAGTGGTGGATGAACAGGGCACCCTGGTCAGCCGGGAAACCTGGTATCCATTTGGTGGCACCGCCAGCTGGTTAACCGGCGCGCAGGCGGGGGCGGCGCTTAAGTTTCAGCGTTATGTCGGCAAAGAACGTGATGCCAGCGGGCTGATTTTTTTCGGCTGGCGCTATTTGGTGCCCTGGGAAATGCGCTGGCTGAACGGCGATCCGGCGGGCACTGTGGACGGGTTGAACCTGTTCTGCATGGTGAGGAATAATCCGGCGACGTTGCGCGATCTGGATGGCAGGATGATAAGTGGCGATGAACCACTGGATCTGAGTGTGAGTGGTGGCGCTCAACAACCCTCAGTGGAAACACTGCCGCCGAAAAAGAGGTGGATGATGATGAATCGGTCACCCGATGCCGTACCATCCCCGCTGGAAGTTATCCCAGTCGCATCCACCAGTTCAAACACCGCTTCACAACCGCCTGTTACAACGTTGGCGGAAGATCCACCCCAACCCGGAACTTCAACCGATTCAAAGCTAAAGCAGCAATCCCGTGTAAAGCAAATTCCATGTCGGTGTTGCAATCCCCCGGTAATGTTTAAGGACTATCCAACCCGCATAAAGCATGAAAATGAGAAGAATAATGTGGTTTTTCGCTGTGACAGAGATGACTGTGGCAAATCGTTTAACAGTCAACGACAGCTTAACGCGCATATTAATAGCCATACTGGCGAGAAGCCGTATGTTTGCAACACATGTGGCAAAAGCTACGGTAGCGGTTCTGGCCTCTCCCAGCATAAAACGATACATGATCAGTCTGGAAGATATTTCTGCAAGCAATGCAAACTCAATTTATCGGGTAGGGCTGCTCTAAATCAGCACAATAGATCTTTTCACACTGAGGAAGTCCAATATCCTTGTAGCCTGTGTGGCAAGATATTTTATAGCGAATATCAGCTTAAGATGCATAAAAACAAAGGTCATTAACACTACAGCAATGATGTGAGCGCTGGCAGTTCAACATGTTCCGCCCATTCATGCCAGGAACCAACGTAAATGGCCACCTGTGGATAACCCGCCAGTTTTAACGCCGCCAGCACCGTGGCAGCGCGTGCGCCGCGATGGCAATATACCTGTAGCTGTGCGCCGCGCGCCAGGCCTGCGGCTTCCGCCCGTTGAGCAATATCCGCCGCACTGCGGAAGCGGCCATTTTCCAGCACATCTTCCCAGAACAGCAGGCGCGCATGAGGAATACGCCCGGCGCGCTGGCAACAATCGTGCACAAAACTGCCAGCAAACTCTGATGGACGACGTGCGTCAACGTTGATCACCGTTTTGCCATCGGCATTGATAACCTGTTGACGGCTGCTGACCCAGCGGCTGTCCCAGGGCACGGCAGTCAAACCGGTATTTTGCGTGACAGTGTAACTTAAGCCCTCTCCGGGTTGCAGCTCGCCACCCAACTCACGCCAGGCATCGACGCCGCCATCAAGAATCAAAGCGTCTTCCCGCCCCAGCAGCCAGGCAAACCAGGCACCGCGTGGCGAACGCATGCCCACCTGTTGCTCAAAAAACACCGGTGTGGCCGTCGGATAGCGATCAAACAACGGTTGCAGGGCCGCCGCCGCATCCGCCGCCATTTTTGCCAGTCCGGCGGGGCTACTGTCGGCGATAAAGTAATCATAAACGTTGCAATGCTGCGCATCGGGCAACGTACTGGCTTGCCAGTCAGCCACGTCGCGTACGTCAATCAGTAAAAAATGTTCGCCGCGTGATTTTCTCAACCGCAGCGCACTGGCCTTAATGATCATCAGCGACTCCATTAAACAGCGGTTGCCAGGTGCCCAGCTGTTGTTGTTCTGCGGCTGCCAGCACGCGGGCGGCGAGGGCAATATCGAAGACGTTCAGCCCAAATGAGGAGAAATAAACACTGTCCGCCGCGTCTGGTCGCCAGCCATCAATCACCAGCGAGGTCAGATCGGCAGCCACCTGGCGCTCAGCGAATTCACCGGCGCGGAACATCTGGAATAAACTTTTGGCGCTGCGCTGGGCGAAATCTCCCCATGCATCGACCACCACCTGACGACTGGCTTTAATCGCCGCAAAGCTCACCTCGTGATAACCCACCTGGACAATCAGGCGGCCCGGACGGACCGCGCGCTCATCGACGATCGGCTGTGCCGCGCTGGTACAGGTGATCACCGCGTCGTACGGTTTTGCCAGCGCCGCGTCAAGATCCGGTTCGGGGGTGATGCCGCTGAAGTCGGCGCTGTTCTGCGGAGTGCGATTCCACACACCAATTTGCGTCAGCGCCGGGAACAATTGCTGCAACATCCGCAGATGCGCTCTGGCGTGAAAACCTGCGCCCAGCAGCAACACACGCTCAACCGGACGCGGAGCGGCATACAGCAGCGCCAGCGCTGTCACTGCGGCGGTGCGTGCAGCGGTTAACCCACCGCTCGCCAGCAGGCCACGCGGCACACCGGTTGCGGCGTCGTTGATCAGCGTGACGCCCAACGCGGCGGGTAAGGTATCAGGTCGCTGCGGGCGGTGGGCGGTCCATTTGACGCCCGCCGCGTTAAAATGTCCGCCAACCCTGGCGGGAAGTGCATAGGCTTTGCCGAGCGGTGTCGCAAGGTCGATATGGTTTTCGGCGGGCATCTGAGTCTCGCCCGCGCGCATCAGCGTGACAACGTCACGCACATCGACCAAGGCTAACGCAGGATCATCGCCGCCGAGCAGCGCTACCGTGGCTTCGTCCAGCACGCGCATTTACTGCTCCAGCAGCCGGTCGGCAAACGGATAAAGCGCCGGAGAACCGCCACAGTGCACGAAGGTCACGTTGGCACCCTGCGGAATGCGCCCCTGTTTCACCAGCGACATCAACCCATGCATCGCTTTGCCGGTGTAAACCGGGTCGAGCAGTACACCTTCCTGCTGCGCCAGCTGATAAATGGCGTCGATACCGCCAGGTGACGGGATGCCGTAAGCCTCACCGACATAGCCATCTTCAATCCAGATATCTTCGGGTTGCCACTGTTGCGGCCATTGCAGCAGGTCAGCACAATCCTGCGCCATGCCGGAAATACGCGGCTGGAACCACTCGGCTTTGGCGCTGACGCTGATCCCAATCACTTTGGTCTCCGGCCAATAGCGCCGTGTCCCCACGTGCAGACCGGCGAGGGTGCCGCCAGAACCGGTCGGTGCCACGATAAAATCCGGCACCGGGGCGTGACGTTCCGCAAGCTGCCGGCTTATCTCCTCGACCGCACGCACATAACCCAGTGCGCCCAGCGGTGTGGCACCGCCCAGTGGGATGATCATCGGTTTCTCGCCGCGGGCGCTAGCCGCATCGGCGTGGGCCTGCATCGCCCCTTCAATTTGGGTGAAGTAACCGTCCGGGTCGAGGAATTGCACCTCGGCTCCGAACAGCTTATCGAGCAGCAAGTTACCCTGCCAGCTGGCAGGCGGGTTGCCGCGCAGCACCAGCACCGGACGCATACCAAACTTACGCGCCGCCGCTGCCACCATGCGGGCGTGGTTTGACTGATGTCCACCGGTGGTGATCACCACGTTGACGCCCGCCTGGCAGGCTTCTGCCATCAGATACTCCAGCTTACGGACCTTGTTGCCGCCGCCGCCGAAGCCACTGTAGTCATCACGTTTGATGGTGAGATTTATGCCTAATACCTCCCCAAGCCGCGGTAGCGGCTCCAGCGGCGTGGGGAAGAACCCCAACGGCACGCGTGTAAACTCATCGACTGTCTTCATTAAAATTACCTGTAATATTATGTTTTAGTACTTCTCTGGTGTTTCCCTGGTGTGGCGCGACCCGACCAAAGGTCGAGTCAGTAAATGCGGTGAGCCACAGGCTCAGTGACTGCTGGAAGCGTTCCAGTCCGGTCAGGGTGACAAATTCGTTTACGGCGTGGGCGTTGCCGCCGTGGCCGAGGCCGCCAATCAAAAAAGCGGGGGCGATGGCAGCGAAGGCATATGCCGGGGCGCAACCTGGCGCCCACGGCCAGATTTGCGGCTCTGCGCCCAATGTCTGATAGCTGGTGATCAACTCATCGACGCCGCTGGCATGGCGACCAAAGCGCACGCCAGGATAGCGATCCACCAGTTCCAGCTCAGTGCCGGACAAATCCGGCTGCGTCAGGCGTTGCTGGGCGGCGGCAATCATCGCATCCTGATCAAAAGCGGGTGGGATGCGGAAAGCCAGCTCGGCGCTGGCACGAAACGGGATCACGCCCCGACCGCCGACCGGATCGCTATGCAACTCGGCCAACGTCAGTACCGCACTGCCGAGTAAGGTTTGCAGACAGGTGACGGTGTCACCTTTAATCATCAGGCGCTGGCTGCGGCGGAAGCGTAGCTCATCATCGATGCTGAACGACTGCGCCAGCGTTGCCAGCAGCGCGTTGGCTTCGGCATCCGGCGCGATGTAGCCCAGCACACCGCTGTCAGCAGCGGGAGCGAGGGCGTCCAGCGCCTGCACCAGACGCCAGGCGGGATTGGCTATCCATCCGGCGTTACTGGCGTGAATGGCGGAGGAAGGGCCGCCCCAGTCGCCACCGCGGACGCTTAAGCGTCCGGTGGCGAGGCCGGTGAAGCCGAGATAGACGCGAGGCGCGCCGCCGCCATATTCACACAGCGACGGGAACAGCACCGCCTCAGCCGGAGCCACCGGGCAGGGCTGTTGCGCGAGGTAACGCCGCAGCGTGCCGCTGCCGATTTCCTCTTCGCCTTCGAGCAAGATTTCGAGGTTGACCGCCAGTTGGTTGTTGTGCAGCAGCTCGCGCAGCAGAATCAACAGCGCGGCGACCGGGCCTTTGTTGTTTTCCGCACCGCGTCCGACAAACACATCGCCTAAATCGTCCCAGTGGCAGACGCCGCCGACAAATGGCGGCACGTCCCATCCGGCGTCATCAGCAGGCATCACGTCGTACATGTTGTACAGCACCACGGTTTTGCTGGCCCCGGTATCAATACGGACATGTACCACCGGCGGCGTGTCGGTCACCTGGCTGGCAACCGGATAGATCACGCGGGCGTTCAACTGCGTCACCATCCAGGATTCGAGCCAGGCGGCGAGGCCGCGCTGTGCGTCGAGCTGCCCCGACACGCTTGGCCAGCGCGTCAGTTCACTCAGCAGTTCCAGAGTGGCATCGAGTCGGTTCACAGGCGGATCCTCGGGTTCAGCACCAGATACAACAGGTCGATCAGCAAATTAATCACCACAAACACCAGCGCGGCCAACAGGACGATCGCCTGTACCAGCGGGAAGTCGCGGTTCTGAATCGCCTGAATCGCCAGGCGACCAATGCCCGGCCAGGCAAAGATAATTTCTGTCACCAGCGCACCGCCGAGCAGCGAGGCGAAGTACATACCCTGTACCGTCACCACCGGGATCAACGCATTACGCAAGCCATGGCGTACCACGATGCGCCACTGACTCAACCCTTTGGCGCGCGCGGTACGGATATAATCCTGTTGCAGCACCTCAAGCAGGCTGGCGCGCGTCAGACGCGCCACCGCGCTCATATAAAACGCGCCAAGACTGAAGGCTGGCATAATCAGCGCAGCAACGCTGCCGTAACCGCTGGCGGGTAGCCATCGCAGGTGCAGGCTGAAGAATAAAATCATCAGCAGCCCCAGCCAGAACACCGGCACCGCCTGACCGCTGAAGGCCACCAGGCGGCAGATCAGATCCCAGATGCTGTGCGGCCGCAGGGCGCTGATAATGCCCAGCAGCAGGCCGAGCAGGGAACTCCACACCAGCGCACTGACGGCCAGCAACGCGGTCGCGGGCAGGCGCTCGCCAATTAACCCCAGCACCGGCTGGCTGTAGCGCAGCGATTCACCAAAATCGCCCTGCAACACGCCACTCAGGTAGTGGCCGTACTGCCACAGCAGCGGGCGGTCAAAACCCATGCTGTGACGAAAGGTATCAATCTCCTGCTGGCTGGATCCGGGTGGCATCATCAATGCAGCCGGGTCGCCGGTCAGATGCAGGCTGAAGAAAATCAGCAGCGATACCCCGAACAACACCAGCACCGACTGCCCGAGGCGATTGAGTAAAATGTTCAGCATTTTAATCCAGCCTCATGTGGGTACGGCGCAGCAGGGCATCGCCCAGTAGATTGCAGCCAATCACCAGCGCGGCGATCACCAGGCCGGGATACAGCACCAGCCACTGCGCCAGCAACATATAAGAACGTCCTTCGCCAATCAGGTTGCCAAGGGTTGGTGTCGGCGGCTGGATGCCCATACCGAGAAAACCCACAGACGCTTCCAGGACAATCAGGCGCGGAATATCCAGCGTCAGTAGCACCACCAATGGGGTGAGCAGATTGGGCAGAATATGGCGCAGCAAAATGCGCAATGGCGAGAACCCCATCGCTTTCACCGCCTGGATATACTCCAGCTCACGAATTTCCAGCGTTTTGGCGCGCGCCACACGGGCGTAGATCGCCCAACTGGTCACGCCCATGATGACGATAATGTTGGTGGTGGAGGTGCCCATTAAGGCAATTACCAGCAGGATCAGCAGAATAAACGGCACCGCCAGTTGGATATCAATCAGGCGCATAATTAAGGCATCAACCCAGCCACCGGCGTAACCGGCAATCATGCCTAGCGCCACGCCGACCACCGCGCCGATGACAGCGGCCAGCACCACCACCAGCAACGACAGACGCGTTCCGGCCAGAATGCGCGACAACAGGTCACGACCCAACTGATCGGTGCCGAGCAAATGGCCGCCAGAGCCTGGCGGCAGAAACATCTCGGTTAACTGGTTGGTTAACGGATCCGGCAATGGCAGCCACGGAGACAGCAACGCCGCCACGATCACCACCAACAGCAAAACGCTGCCGATGATGGCATCACCGTAAAAAATACGGCGTGGCCGACGTTGTAAGGCTGCTGCCGGGGTAATCATTTCAGCCTCAGATCGAACAGCGGGATGCGGGCATCGACACGGCCTTTAAAGGTCAGCGCGTCGCTGTGCGCATACAGCGTATCTTCGCGGTACAGCGGGATCAGCGGTTGCTGTTCGGCGACGCGTTGCTGAATCTGCTCCAGCAGCACTTTGCGCTTCGCGGCATCCACCGTCTGACGGCTCTGGTCCAGCAACTTATCCATTTCAGGATCGTTCACCGTGGAGTACGGCTCGCCGCTATGCAAAATCGGGAACAGGGCGGCATCGGCGTCCAGTGTCTGGGTCGATCCCCACGCCAGCATATACATCGGCGCTTGCTTCTGCGCCGCGACTTGCTGGGTATAAACCGACCATTCCGGCACTTCGAGCTGGGCTTTGACGCCGATCGCGGCCAGATCCTGTACGATCGCCTGGGCGACATCCGCGCTGGCGATATAGCGACGTGGAGCCTGGAAGCGCAGGGTAAAGCCGTTTGGATATCCGGCCTGCGTCAGCAGGGTTTTGGCCCTGGCGACGTCCTGGGTGGTCGCGGGCACCGCCAGATAACCGAAATCGTTTGCGCCGGCCATCGTACCGGTCGGGGTGCCGTAGCCGTGCAGCAATTGCTGGGTATAGGCCTGACGATTCAGCGCCAGCGACAGCGCCTGACGTACGCGCACGTCGTTTAACGGTTTTTCGTTGTTTTTCAGACCAAGATAGATGGTTAACCCACCGCCTTTGACCTGCTCCAGCTCAACGCCCGGACGATTTTTCAGCGCAGGCACCAGATCGGCAGGTACGCTTTCCACCAGTTGGACTTCACCGGTCAGCAACGAGGTGATACGGGCAGTAGCCTCCGGGATCGGACGCCAGGTGACGCGCTCAATGGAAGGTTTGCCACGCCAGTATGCGTCATTGGCGACCATCACGACTTTTTCATCCGGGATAAAAGTATCGAGCTTGTAAGCACCGCTACCAATTGGTTTGCGGGCGAATTCGCTGGCTCCCACTTTTTTCACATACGCGGGCGGGACGATATAGGCCGGATAACGACTCATGCGGGTTGGCAGTAGTGGATCGGGACCGTTAGTATGGATCAGTAACTGATAATCATTGACCACTTCCACCGATTTGATGGTGCGGATGTAGGAGATAGTGGGTGCGTGGTTGGCCGGGTCGAGAATTCGGTCGATAGAAAATTTGACCGCCGCGGCATTCACCGGTTCGCCATCGGTGAAACTGACGCCTTTGCGCAGGTTGAATTGCCAGGTGGTGTCGTTGATGGCTTTCCAGTCGGTCGCCAGTCCCGGTTGCAGCGACATGTCATCCGCGCGGCGTACCAGGGTATCGAAGATATTGTCCACCAGCGTGGCGGCTTCTTTCAGGAAGCCAGGATCCAAAGCTGTTGCGGAGGCAGGTTGGGCAATGGTCAGTTCAGCCGCCTGTAAACTGGCGGGCAACAGGGCAAAAAGCAATGCGGTGGTAGCAAACTTCACTGCAGGTAATCTCATAAACTTCATCCCAAAATGCATTCGGTAACGTAGTGAAAAGAGTGGTGCTGTGTTGATCGTGCTTCGCTTGTTTTGTAATACATGATATATCCTATAGTAGGTCGTTTTGGCAACAAAACATTTAAACTTCTTACCATTTTCATAATCCGGGAAAGGAAAAAAACGCATGATTAAGATGGAAAAAGCCCAGCGCCTTAGCCTGACCGCCCAGGTAGAAGCGACGCTGCGCAGCGCCCTGATTGTCGGCAAACTCAAACCCGGCGCGCGTCTTGTCACAAGAGATCTGGCTGCCCAGTTGGGCACCAGCATCACCCCGGTGCGTGAGGCGTTATTGCGCTTAGTTTCCGCTGGCGCACTTGATGCCACCCCGGCGGCAGCGTTTCTGGTCCCGGAAATGAGCCTGGAGCGATATCAGGAGATCACTCTGATACGTAAGCAACTGGAAGGGTTGGCGGTGCGGATGGCAACAGCGAATATCACGAAAAAGCAGCTTTCTGAGCTAAAAAAATTATGTGATCGCTTTATGCAGGCCAAGTTGAGTGGGGAGGTGGAAACCGCGTTGGAAGCCAATCGCGCGTTTCGTTTCACCCTTTACGGCTATGCGCAAATGCCGACGTTATTGCTGCTGATTGAACAACTGTGGGTGCAGATTGGACCCTGTCTGAATTATCTCTATCCGCAATCGATGGAAATGACCAAAGGGCATAATTACGATCACTTGCTCGACGCGTTGAAGGCAAAAGATATTGCAGTGGCAGAGCAGGTGGTGATGAAGGCGATTGACGATGGTGCGGCGATTCTGCTGAGGACGTACTTTGTTTGATGGCAGGAGGGCGCGATAAATGTGTGCACGCAATCGTAGCGGTGCGATTTATCGCGCAGTTGTGGCTTAATCCAGAAGAGGTTCTGATTTACGCGCTGAATGAATCGTAAAATTGCTATGGATTTTGGCGTCGGGTTCGATTAATACATATACATCCCGGTTATCACTATAATCCACCACAATCGTCTCTTTTGCTATAAAGCCAATACGATCCAGTACCCGTTGGACACACTTTCCGTTAGGTGTTTTGGTTAAAAAGGTATCTGAAATATTATTATTTCCCTGATGATGGTTCATTTCAGAATTTGTCGTATTTGTGTACCAGGATGCACATTGTTTTTCTTGTAAAAGTTGCAAGCGGGTGCGCTTTTCCACTCGGGTTTCTGATTGGCTGTAACGATATTGTTGTTTGTTTTTTCCATGGTTCTGATTCCCGTTGACAAACAAGAGAATATGAAAAATCGGCTATCACAATAATTATTAAAATTCAGACATAATGTATTAATGGGATTTTATTCTTATTAGTGTTTATAATCTTGCCAATAATTCATGGGGTTAATATGTTAATCAGGTTTGTATCATGTTTATTAGCATTGTCATGGTCTGCAATGACGTTGGCCGGCATGCTAAATCAAAACAGTCAGTCATACTATCAGGGGGTCGAAGGAAAAGAAGGTATTGAATTAAGGCGCGCCCTCAACGAATTAATAAAAAACCAGAAAGTTTTTTCCTATAAGGAGCTTTGGCAGCAACTGGAATATACCGATGAGGATCCCGCCAATACCGATAATATCATTGTTGTCTATGCCGGGAAATCGGTGCCTAAAACTTTCCGTATTGGCGGTGCAGGGGGGAATCAGGAATACGCATGGAACCGTGAACATCTCTGGCCTAAAAGTCATGGATTCAAGAATGAGAGCCAAACGGCATATACCGATCTGCATCACATTCGTCCGTCCTTTCGTATTATTAATGAAAAAAGAGGCAATAAAGATTTTTCGTGGGTAGCCACGCCTGTTTTAACACTTGACGATAATCTGGTCGGAAAATATGACTTTGAACCTGCTGACCGGGTGAAAGGGGATATTGCACGCATGATGTTGTATATGGATGTGCGTTATGAAGGTAATGATCAATCCCACGTCGGCGATTTACAACTTGTCGATAAAATCAATACCAGTGGTAACGAGTTAGGCAAAGTGTGTGATTTATTGTCGTGGCATTATCAGGACCCGGTGTCTGATAGTGAGCGGATACGTAACGATCGCATCTATGAACGACAGCAAAACCGCAATCCTTTCATCGATTATCCGGAATGGGCTACCAGTCTCTACCAGCAACAATGCCCGGTTATCCCGGTGATTCAGACCATGCAGGGCCAGGAGGTGATCAATCAACGCTTTCTGGTGCTGGACGCCATCGACTCTGTCATCAACGGCAAAAAGATAACGGCAAAAGATGATGTGGTTATTTCATGGGAGGTGATCAGTGATCATCAGAACAGCATTATCTTCAATGCGACCAATGGACCGAGCGCGATGATTCGTACCGCAAAAGCACCGCTAACCTCGTTTCCGGTAAAAGTTAAACTCTCGATTTATGATAACCAGACGGGCCAGCGCGCAGAGACGATAAAAACCCTGATGGCGGGACCGATATAGCGTAGATGCATCCCGTAGCGGCGCGATTTATCGCGCGGGTTTAACGACCAAAAGAACGCGATAAATCGTGTCGCTACGAATTTGCGCTGGATGTTATTAACTTCCCCAGCGACTGCGCAGATAATTCACCGCCTGCTGCGTCTGCGGTTGGTTGAGATAATTCTCCCGGAAAAGAATCGTGCCACTGATTTGCGGTAACGATTCATTCAAATCCAGCTGCTTTTTCAGTTCCGGCACGCCGCCATTGCGTGTCCAGTCTGGTTCACTTCGCGAAGGTTCACCCACTTTATACAACGCAACGCCGATGTAGAGACGGGTGTGCGTGGGTTTCACCACGTCTGCCCACCAGTGAGCCAGCACGTCATAGCGTGCCGCCTGGCGCGCGAAAGGCCAATATATTTGTGGCGCGATATAATCCAGCAACCCCATCTGCACCCACTGCCGGGTATCGGCAAACGCCTCATCATAGGCGGCGGCCCCCCGGGTGTCGGAACCTGAGGGATCGTGCGACAGATTACGCCACACACCCGCCGGACTGACGCCAAACTCGACCTCGGGTTTCAACTGTTTGATGGTATGCGACACCTGCGCGATGAGTAGCTGGGTGTTGTGACGCCGCCAGTCGGCTTTGGACGCAAATCCTGCGCCATATTCTCTGAACGTCTGGTTATCATTCAGCACAGAACCTGGGGATTCCGCATAGAAATAATCATCAAACTGGACACCGTCAACCGCGTAATGGGAGACCACCTCCGCCACAATGCTGGTGATCCAATCGCGCGCCGCCGGGATGCCGGGATCAAGCACAAAACGGTCGCCTGCGGTACGGATCCAGTCGCGATGCAAAACAAACACGCTGGCGGGATGCAGTGGCAGAGTCGCGTTAAGTTCCTTCACGGTGGAAGGCTTGGTATTGACGGATACCCGATACGGATTAAACCAGGCGTGCACTTTCATGCCGCGTTTATGCGCCTCATCCAGCATAAATTGCAGGGGATCATAACCGGGATCTTCCCCGATCTTGCCAGTCAGCATATCTGACCACGGCAGAATTTTAGAGGACCACAACGCGGTGCCATCCGGCTTCACCTGGAAGAAGACGGTATTGATACCGAGGCTTTTCAACTTATCCAGTTTATCGGTCAGCGCTTGTTGCTGCTGGCGGATGCGGCTGGTGGCACTGCTGGCATTCACCGATGCGATCGGCGGCCAGTCGAGGCGGGAAACGGTGGTCAGCCAGACGCCGCGTACCGGTTCCTGTTGGCTCATCGGCTTAGTCGGCAAAGGTCGCTGCGCAACGGGAGGTAGCGGGGTGACCAGGGATTTCGGCGGTGGCGACGCGCAGCTGGCCAGTAGCAAGCCGATGGCGACCAGCAGGCCAGTCCTTTTGGGCGAGAGGGCGATGATAAGCTCCAGTGGTTCTGGTTTTCACGCAAAAGAGACATTTTCTGAGTGTGGCGTGCAAAGTCAAGCCAGGCGCTATACTTTTCGTACATGGACAAGTTCAGTACAGGAGTTTTTATGGTCAAAATCACGGCACAAGCGACTCAGTTGTTAATCGCTGAAGCTGAAAGCCTCGTCGTAACAGTATATGCGTGCATTTCCTCTTTAAGCAGTATTGCTCAGACAATGCAAAATCCTTCGTCGTTCGAAGCTGCGCCTGCTGAATTAACTCATCCACCCATACCGGAAATGACGCCAGCATGCAAAATTCATCGAGCGCTTAGTCTGCTTAAAGATAAGAACGTTCAGGGTAAATCGATCGATGAACAACTATCCGAACTCGCTAAGTATAAATTGGAAACGGCCGCATTCTTTCCAGAACCCAACGGGAAAGCACTGTATGAACTCATGAACACCATATGGAAACGTATTGATAGCAAACTCACACCCGGTAAGAGATTTGAACAGCTGGTATTGATGTTAAAGGTTATGGATATCAGACTCCATTCGGCTGCTATGGAAAAGGCGCTGAAAGAAATTACTGGAGAAACGAACTTTCTGACCCGTGCCAGACAAAGTCAGATTCTGGCAAAGATCTTTTCAGCTATACCTGATTCGATAGTGAAGTTATTAAAAAACAATAAACCTGACCAAGAATCGCTTGCCACTGTGGGTTCAGTTAACCATCTTAACCTGCTAATCCCCTTACAAAAGGATCCAGCATACATTCATGCGGAATGGAGTGTATGGAAGAAAGCGATAAAAGAAGTCTGGCAACTCGAAATATCAGATGAGACCGCCCGTATGCTCGCTATAGTCTCAAAAACCAAAACCTGTGTTGAACAGGCTTGTTGGTTTAATGATATAAAAAATTTTACCCAACTCCATACTAAACTCAGTACAAGGGAAGATCGTCCTGGCATGCATTGGTCCCAGGCTTGGGTGCTGCTTTACGAAATGACAGGTGAAATCGTACCCATGTGTAAAATAAAAAGAGTGATGAAAAAATACGAGTGCAGAGAGGATGAGTGGGTCAGTCGTTTGATGAGGGCATTAAGTTATCCCGGGAGATCCAGCAATAATCTGGATATGCTTTATCAGTTAAAATATAGTGGAAACATATCCAGCATGAGCAATTTACAGCTGCAACGTACTTTTACATTAATTGGCGAGCCAATGTCGATAGAGGATATTCAACTTATTGATGAAGCATTTAAGTTCCGCAAGGAAAAAAGATTCAATCTGGAACATATTAAACTAATGGAATACGATGATAACGCTGACATAGACGTTCTTGCTGTTGACTCGCTACGCCGTCACGCTCATGTACACAACTGGCAGCGCAGTGTAGCACTGGTTATATTGTGGCTGGATCATGTGTACCCACCACGCTCAGAGGATTTGATCCGATATCTTGAGCAGGCACAGCAGCCGGGATAGCTTTAATGTTGTAATGGAGAATATCAGGCCATTCCTGCCATCGATCAATGATCGATATTTTACATATGGTCATCAACTAAAATACTTCCACATAACCCGATTAAGGACCCAAAATGATGAGCGACAAAAAAATGATTTCCATTGACCAGTTCGACCCGGATGAGCGGCTGGCAGTAGAGGAGGCGTTCAGGGGATTGGTACAGAAGTACCGTCAGCGCAGCGGTAAGGAACCGGACGCTAAAAAAGAGAAAGAATTTACCGCCGAAGCCCGCCAGCAAATCATGACGCTGAAACAGGCAAAACAGAAAGCGCTGGCGGAGAAAGCGAAAAAGAAACCGTTGAAGAAGAAAAAACCGGAATCACTGGCCGCCAGTGAAGTCAGTGATTTCAACTGGTCGGCATCGGTAACCAAAGGGCGCCGTTAACTTAACAATCCCGCGCCAACATTAACCGACAACCCCAAAATGGCCAGATTGAAGATAAAGGAGATCACCGACTGTAACAGCGCGATTTGCCGGATGTCGGTGGTGCCGGTCGCCACATCGGCGGTCTGTGCCGCCACGGCGATGGTGAAGGAGAAATAGAGAAAATCCCAGTAACCCGGATCGTCCGGTTTCTCCGGGAAGATCATCGGTGTCACCTCATGACTACGACGCAGGTAGTGATGATGGGCGTAATGCAGCGCGAATGATGTTGGCAACAACGCCCATGAAACCACCAGAGTACTGGCCGTCAGCAGCAGATGCAGCACGCGCGGCGTGTCGGTCAGATGTTTTAGCGAAGGCAGCTCCATCAGAATTGCCATCAGACTGGCCAGACATCCCAGTGTCACCAGACTCAGCACCAGCGTCGCGCTTTCATCCTGTTGTTTGGCGATATGCGGAATATCTTTCACATCGGTGCGCAACATGCGCAGCCAGACCAGAATCAGGTACAACCACGCAAGAACATTCCAGCCGATCAGGAGTCGTTGCAGATAACCCAGTTGGACGGGCAGTAAGAAAAAGCACAGCATCCCGACGGCGATGGAAACCGTAAAGCGCAACCGGGTACGCAGATGAGTGTGGAAAGAAAAGTCCATTATTATCATGGCCTGGCAAAATAAGCGTGTAGCTTAACTATAGGCGTGGAGGACGGTTTAGCGTCCTCCACGCAGCTAATCACACATCCAGCCGATGTATCACATTGACAAACTCATGTACGCCGCGATTAATTTCCCGCAGGCTGCGCGACAAATCGCTGATTTTATCCTGTTCAGACACCACAAAATGTTTGACCTCATCCAGCTGATGATACATCTGCTGAATCAATCGGGCATTTTCTTCCACCACCTGAGTGATTTTGTGCGTGGCGGTGGCGGTGGATGCCGCAAGGCGACGGACTTCACCCGCGACTACGCTGAATCCACGCCCGGCTTCGCCGGCTCGGGCCGATTCGATGGCGGCGTTCAGTGCCAGGATATTGGTTTGTGAGGCAATCAGATTAATCGAGGCAACCACTTCGCTGATACTTTTGGCTGATGCACTCAGTTGCGCACCAATCTCAGTGGCAGCGTTAACCTGGACTGACACCAGCCCGGAGTTGCGCACCGTCTCATCCAGCACGGCGTTAGCATTGTGGGTGATTTGCGAAGTCTGTTCCGAGGTGGTGACGGCAATATCGGCCACCCGTTTTGCAGCCTCGACGCGGGCGGTGATATCGGAGGCGATCTTGATCACCTTGTACACCCTGCCATCCATGTCATACACCGGGTTATAACTGGCTTCGAGCCAGATACGTTCACCGCTGGCAGTTTTGCGTTCAAAGCGGCCGACAAAGTGCTGACCTTTGGCGATCTTCTGCCAAAAATCAGGATTCTCGCGGTAAAAGTTGTCATAGCAGAACAGACGGTGGTGCTTACCGATAATCTCCGGCAGGGTATAACCCATGTGAGTGAGGAAATTGTCGTTAGCAGTGAGAATATGGCCGTCGGGGGTAAATTCTATCACTGCCATGGAGCGGTCCAGCGCGGTGATCACCGCTTCTTTCTGTTCCAGCTCCTGATGGCGTAAGGTGATGTCGCTTGCCACTTTAATCACTTTATACACTTTGCCTTTATCATCGCAGACCGGAAAGTAAGTGGCGCTGAGATAAAAACGCTGATGCTGCTGGTTGAAACGTTCAAAAATACCGGTGACTGATTCACCGGAAGCCAGCGTTTGCCAGAATTGGCGGTAGTCCGCTGACTGGGTATAGCCCGGACTACAGAAGATCCGGTGATGCTGACCCTGAATCTCCTCCAGACGATAGCCGGTGACATCCAGAAACTGTTGGTTGGCACTGAGTATTTCACCGTCGGGTGAAAACTCAATCCATGCCACATGCTGTTTAATCGCCTCAATGTCCTTCGCGATGCCGCCATAAAAGCCTGACTTTTTAACACCAAACATAAGACACCCCAGGAGGTTATCGTTATTCCGATTAACAAAGCGCGCCGCAACTAACGGCTGCGGATGGTTTTCCCTGCCGGACACGTCTTCGTTCGCTGATATGGCGAAGGAGGGTGTCTCTGCTGCGCTGCATGGTGCGCAGGCGGGATTGTTATGGTGGTCATCTGCCTGGTGTCGGCTTGAAAAGATCGTTATCCATTACAGTATCGACAGTAAACATAAAAACTTCAGATAAATTTAATGTTGGTCATCTGTCCCGGATTGTCATGGTCGGCTGAAGCCAGGTTTTCAATGACTCGAGATGCCCTTTAAGCCGGGTAATAAGTCGCATAAAGTCACTAAAAGTCAATGTTGCTGAGTTACCGTGAGCCAGGTAGATATCCTGGTTATCATCTCCGCAATTCCGGCGTAAATTTGCTAATATATCGTCAATGTTTTCATTTGATTCTGTTGCAACGATTTTTAAAATAGCCAAATCAGCATGGATCCTATTGATGAATTCATTATTTTCTTTTATTTCATCCGGGGTGCCATATAAATTATTTTCTTTGAAATCTTGAGCGTATTTTTGACATTTCTCTATCTTTTCATTAATTTTACCGCTTGTCATGCTATGGCACTGACGAGGTGGAATCTGTTTTATCGTCGGCTTTGCTGCGAAGATCTCATCGTCAGAGCCGCCAGGTAAAAAAACTTCGGTCTCCCGTATTTCCTCTATAATGGATTCTAATCCTTTACAGACAAAATCCCTATAAATAATTAAATTCCCTATATTTTGTTTTTCGGATAATAAGGCGTTATGGCATTGTTGATGTGTTTTTGTTTCCATCATGGCATGGCGGTTATTATTTATCTTCTCTTGCTGCTTCAATTCTCCCGTTGTTTTTATCCATAGCGCAGTAGCTTCTCTGTTCGCCTCAACAAAGTTGGGAGGGGATCCTATAGCTTTGATTATATTGGTTGATAAACAAACACAGGGGGTTACAATGTAACAGGTTTTTGCTTTTGTTGACGCTATTTCGCTTTCAGCATTATTGCCTATACGGCTAATGGATTTGGCGACTTTATTTGCGTCATCACCCTGTAATTCGAATTGAGTTTTAGAAGTAATCGCTGCGAATGCCAACCATCGTACAAGATTTACCATATTTACACTCCCAATGATGAGTTATATACGGAGAAAATTCAGTAGCTTTCTTTGGGCCGCGTATATTGTGCCAGTACAGCCCGCCAGCTATCATGTTCTTTAATATAAACGCGTGTATAGGCAAATATACCACTCACATCACGCGCACCACGTTGCCCATCATTAATGGTCAGTCCGGTAACAACCGCAGTGTTACCATAAATACGAATATGCATATTTTTATGTTGCATGCTGGTGTATCTGAATTTTCCTGCCTTGACGTCTGACAATACCTGCTCGCGCGAAGTGAAGTGACCTTCATTATTAATGGCGTAGTAATTTTCTGCGTGAAGACTCTCAAGGGTTTTATAATCACTCAAGACCCATGCCTGCCGCCACTGCTGTTCACGTTTAGCTACAGCAGTTTCAGCGCTACTTGCCGCCAATGCGTTTCCCATCGTCATCAGGATGAAAAGGATCGTTGATAACATGATTTTGTTAAAGACCTGCATAACATTTCCTTTGTTGTTTGCTTTGGGCAATCAAACATAGCATGGGGGTAAATTTGCATTATCAGAGTTCAGAAAAATATCAGGTAACACCGAGTTGGCGTCGCTACGTGAATTCTGAGAGAAGTGCAGGGGAATTGGAACTGGCAGGGAGTTTTCGCGCAGCGCTGTCTGGTGCATTCCGTAGCGGTAACTTGTCGCTCACCACTTTCCAGGCTGCAGTTAAACGTTATGAGAGGAATAGCTCGGCATCAGTTACAGGTCGGATTGAGCGACTATAGGCATTGAAAAAGTTCATCTTTGTTCATACAATTAATTTGTTCATGAATCGTGAACACTGATATGGTATGAACGCATGCAAAATGAACAGTTTATCTCTAATGCTATCGACTGCCTTCCAGCCGGTTTTAGTCTGGAATACAATCTGACACCGCGTGAAGCCAGTTCAGATGGCACAGCGACCCTCATTACGCCGCATACTGAAAGAGTAGACTTCGTGCTGGAAGTTAAGCATATCCACCGTATAGAAACGCTCAAACGTACAAAAGTACGGTTCGACAAAGTCGGCAGGGAACATCCCGTGTTACTGATTTGTAATCAGCTCACGCAGAAGCTCGTAGCATACTGTATACAGAACCAAATTAACTACATCGATGCCGCCGGAAACGCCAACATTCAGCTACCAGGACTCTATATACTTATCGAGGGTAAAAAAGAAAAGAAATCACCTTTAGCGGCAGGACGATTCCCTGAAGGGGTAATGAAACTGCTTTTTGTTCTGCTATCCAGTCAGGATGTTATCGATAAACCATATCGCACACTCGCTGAGATGGCAGGCATCTCGCTTGGCATGGTCAGTAAAGCCTTCGATTACCTGGAGCAGCAGCGTTATTTTCGTAAAACGAAAACTGGCAGACGGCTCATCGGCGAAGACGAACTATGCGCGCTATGGATCACCGATTATGCCCGCTCACTAAAACCCAAACTGGATCACCTGAAGTTGGCCGTGCCAGAAACACTGGATCACCTGAAGTTGGTTGCTGGTGAAATCGCAGGGGGAGAACTCGCAGCAGCAGATCTCAGCAACGGATATCTGGTGCCAGCAACAGCAATCGTATATACGCCGTATTCTTTACTGCAGCGTCGTAAAGAGTTGGCTCTAAAACCTTCACGTGATGGTGATTTTCAACTGTTCTCCAGTTTCTGGGGAAATTTCACATTAACCTCTCGCGCTCATGTGATGTTATGCCTGGCTGACCTACTGGATAGCGGCGATGACAGGGATCGGGAAGTCGCAAGGATCATCAATGACAAATATCTTAACCTTAACGAATCCACTCTTTTCACTTACTGAGGAACTACTCCGCAGTATTAATCGTATCTGCGCAGAGCAGGAAATTGCCTATTTTATTGCGGGAGCTACTGCACGCGAGATCCTTATTCATAACGTGTATGGCCGAAGTATGGGGCGGCGGACTCGAGATATTGAACGAAGTGCTCCTGAAGGGGAGTTTTCGCGCAGCGCTGTCTGGTGCATTCCGTAGCGGCGCGATTTATCGCGCTTCGTTGGCACCGGTGCTGAAAACCCGCGCGATAAATCGCGCCGCTACGGGCGGGGTGTGGGTTTCAGGGTTAATCGGATACCTTATTTAACATAATTCACGTTATGCGCACTTTCATTGTTACTCCAAAACGCTAATGTCGTACGGGGAGATGCGGATGTTTTCCTGGACTGCTATGTTGTGATCCCCAGATGCTCCCGGTACTTCACCGGACTCATCGCACCTAATGATATTTTGATTCTCTTCTCGTTATACCAGCGTATGTACCTGTCCAGGAAGCACATAAAATCTTCCAGCGATGTGCCCGCCCAGTTTCTGCCATAGTACATTTCATTTTTGACCCGCCCGAAGAAGCCTTCGCACGCCGCATTATCCGACGAGCAACCCTTGCGTGACATGGACCTTATAAGACCCGATCCCTTGATACGATCCAGCCAGCCCGGCCATCGGTAATGGCTTCCTCTGTCACTGTGTATCACCGGCCTTTCATTTTCGCTAAGCGTATCGATCGCATCATCGAGCATGGCATTTACCAGTTTTGCGTCCGGACGTGTCCCTATGGCCCAGCTCACTTCGCGTACTTGTCATGCAGTCGCAGGCTTGCTTTGTGATAAAAATAGCAACTGCGGGCAAGCTGAAGAGCACTGAGCAATTCAGCAACGGGATAAATTTCCTTAAGGGCATCAACGAGCCGGGTCTTCTCCCTGTTCTTCAGGGTCAGGACGCTGATGCCCATGTCTTTTTTTATCAGTTCATTCGCTTTTGTCAGGATGTCACGCTCAAGCTGTAGCTGATGAACCTGCTGTTTAAGCTGCTTTATTTCATCGCGCAGTTCATCCTGCTGCTTATCCTGAGAAGCTGGTTTACGTTTACGCATGGATTGATAAGCCTCATCGTCGATCAGGTCTTTCTTCCATTTGTACAGGACCGGAACGCTTATACCTATCTTTTGTGCCACTTTAAGGGCGGTTCCACGTCGGGTGCAGAGCTCGCGAACGGCCTGCGTTCTTTCCTCCGGGCTGAAGCATTTGTTTGTATTCGAACGAATAATCAGTGGGCGTCGTCCCGGATAAATCTCTTCGATCCAGCTCTTGAGCACTTCGCTACTGGGATAGCCAATGGCGCGACGCGTGAAGGCCAGGCAACCACCATGCGTAAGATAATGCTCAACCGCGGCGACTTTCTGTGCGTGTGAATAGCGTTTTCTTGGCTTTAATTCCCTGGGTAAGTCACCGGCCTCTTCATAAATTCGAACCCACCGGGAAAGCTGTTTAACGGATGGATAGCCCAACTCTCTGACAACAACTGTCAGCCTTTTGCCATACCTGAAGTAAAGCTCCACGGCCCGGATCCGATCCTCATATGAGTGCATAAATTATCTCCCGAAGGTCCAGGAAATCGTCCGCACCCCCCAGAAAGATACTTAAACCCGGCTTTTTAAGCGGCTTTATTCCCAACCCAGTTCGCCATAAGTTTTACAATCCTGTTCAGGAAAAGACGTCATATATTGCCCCCAGTCCATATATTTATAATAAAGCGTCATTGCTTCAAAATGGCTGGCAGCCTCGACTTCCCATACAAGTTCTGCGCCGGGTTCTAATAATGATCTTGCGGCATTTCCGTGGACACCTCTCAGACAAAAGGTCTGGCATCCATCAGGCTCGACCCAGAGTTCATGCCTCAAAGTTTGTTTCCTTAATAATCAAATTTATCTGCCAATCATTCCATATTAGAATGTAATTTGACAGGCACTAATTAGCATCAGCCGGACATCTCTGGTTTGCCTGAACCCGGTCATCTCTGCTTAGGTTCAACATTCATTGAGAGTCCTGTTGCAATGTGCTAAGTAGCGTTTTAAATCTGTTGATCAAATAATCAGTAAACTCCGCTCGTCCCAGCGTTCTCTGGAAAACCTCGGATGTTACGCATACCCTCCAGTTCAGAAGATTCCATGGCTCTACTGACCAGCTCGGCAAAGTTAACTCTTTGATTCATGATATAGCTCCGACTCGTTGATCAGATGCGTATTGCGCCCGACACGGCGTAAATCCCTTACTGCGGCTCCCGGCTTCGCCTGGCGCAACGGGGAGTCGGCAAGATATGTGTCCTCTAAAATCTGCTCCGGCGACCGTTTTGTGTGGGTGAACTCAATGACACCGAATGGCGTTTTATGTTCTTCTGAGCGCCCCGTGGTCATCACGGTAATTCGGTCAATTGGGATTTGAGAAATAATGCCATAGGCGGACAGGGCTGATTCGAGGCTGAGATAATTATATTCTCCCCTGCGCAGTGCTAAAACAATGCGCTCAAGCGTATACGCATCTTTGTTTCTGGCATGGTTGTAAACAAACACGCCACGAATGGCTCGGGTAAGAACGCCATCCTTCACCAGACGATTTAGCCCGGCATTGAATGCCCTCGGGCTATCTTCGTGAAAAATTTTGGCCAGATCGCGTGTGGTAAAGACATAGCGTCCGTTCTTGCCGAAGGCATTTAAACGCTCAATAGCAACCATTCTGTTCATTGACAAATCTACATGAAAAGCACAAAAAAGTGTCATTCACGCTGACTTAATAAGATGAGCGAGGAAACAACAGCCAGCTACTCAATCATTAATGATAATTAAGCGTAAAAGTCGCATCCGCAGCAGCCCGTCCGGGAGTCACATTATCAGCCAGCGAGATAAGGTTTGCCCAGAATCCATGCACTACTGTGCCATCAGAAAGTGGCATCCATTGCATTCCGGGTTGACCGAGAGGCAAAGGAACATGCACCTCATTTCGCAATTGCACAGCCACATTGGTGGCGGTACTACTGTCATTCAGTGCCAGTAAGCCATTGCCGACGCTGTTACCAGTAAAAGTAATCGAGGTTGGTACATTCAGTGGGCATCCGGTGAGCCTTATAACAAAATCTTTTTGCGGCGTCGTAGCGCCGGCCGAGTGTAATTGATGCACTGGCCAAATACCAAGATCGATGGTTTGATTGTCATAGTCCATATCTACGGCACAGGTTGAGTGAATAATTTTCCCCTTGAGCGTAATATTAATCTCGCCAAGCGCGACATCCGCGCTGGCATGGGTGGTCACCAACAGTGCGCCCAGCATCAATCTGGTCAGACTTTTTTTATTCATCACCCGTTCCATTAATCGTAATCCACGCGTAGATAACCCCTCGCACTGAACAGACCTTCTGCGGGGGTATTACCGGTGACACTAACCGGTTGCGCCCGAAGAACCACTTCAGCCTCTGCGGCATCATCAAGTCGGAAGGGAATTTTGCTGGACAGATTATTTGGTGTGAGCGGCGTACCGTTATTCTGCGTCAGGATAAAACCTACATCGCGGTTATCCGACAGCAGTATATCGCCGCTGCTTCTTTCTGCTTCCAGCCGCAGCGTAAGATAGGCTTGGGCATTCATATTGCTGCATTTAATACCCAACACTTTTGTTATCGGATTCACCCGCTTTGGCGTCTGCCCCGCTGCGACCTGATCGAACTGCATGGTATAAATATCGCCAAAATCGAACTCAACGACCTGGCCGGCGTTGATGGCGCAACTTTGCGGGACTTCCACTACGCCAGCGTAGCTGATGGTGTAGACCACGCTACTGAGCGGATCGACGTTACTTGTAGTGACGTAAACCCGAAACATCGCTTGTTTAGGAATCACCACACGATCTACAAATCGCCGGGTCACCTTGAGCCGAAACGACAGTCTGGAATCCGTCACCGGGAACGCGGTATTTTGCGACACAAAAGGATGTCCCCCCATCTGGATATAATTTACCGGCGGGTAGAATCTTCCAACTGTGTCATCATAAATACTCATGGCACCATTGAGATATTCATTTAACTTCAGATAGTGATAATTTCCGACAGTCTCCTCAATTGGCAGGTCAGTCACATAGCTACGCAGGGTGGTATTGCCAGCCGTGCCTGGAGGGCAGATGGCATACACACCCACCCTGCCGGATGTCTCCGGCAAGTTAACAATCTGCCCTTCGGCATTGTTGCTGCTGTTGAACACATGAGAGAGATCAAAAGGCACATCTTGCGCTACGCCTAAGGAATTGGTACAGACGGTGGCGGAGACGGGCCCAGCGCAGGCCAGAAGTATCGCCCCGGCTAAGTAATTTTTTAATTTCATCAATAATTTCCGGTCTATTTACAGCTGGCCGTCGCCATCACCACTGTCTGTTTCAGGCTATCCGCTGGCAACTGGTAGTCAGCAACGCATTGCGCACTTTCACCCTCACCCCACTGCACCCGCAGCTTCCCGCTTAACGGCAAACCGCTCAGATATACCTGCCCTTCATCGCCTGCCATGCTCGTCACCCCGCTGCCTTCTTCACGCACCGAGGAGCCAAAGGGCACCGGGCGTTCGCCACGTTGCACGGTGATAATGGCGCGCACGCCGATTCTTGCGTCAAAACTGGCCCTCACCAACGCGCCTTCGGTAGGCACCACGCTGCTGACGTTGTTTTCAATCTCGGTTTGGTTATCCATCGAATTGATGTCCAGCCCAACACGGTTGTAGCGATAGACTGACGCGTTAGGTACTACCGCATAACCACGCCAGTCGGTTTTCACCCCGATTTGGTTCTCCACGCGAACATCAGATGCGCCAGGCGCGGCAATCAACACGTTGGTGTTGCCCAGCGATTGGCTGAGTGTCACGCCCTCAGCGTGCCCGACTACCCCGCCCGAGGTTTGCCAGTTGAAATCGCGTTGATTGCCGCCATAGTTGTAGCCAAATCCCAGGTTGCCCATTGAGCCTTGCCAACTGGCGTTAGCGCTGCCAGCATAGCCGTTATCGCTGCTGTGCCCTTGGGTCACACGGTAGTTCACGCTGCGATCGTCCAGCAGCGTGCCGCCAACACCGCTTTGCCAACTGGTTTTGCCCGCGCTGCTGTGATTGACTGCGGTCGTTGCATAAGCACGATCCAGC
Source organism: Pantoea sp. X-Soil-TKNS-1211 (assembly GCF_059730495.1). Taxonomy (NCBI): domain Bacteria; kingdom Pseudomonadati; phylum Pseudomonadota; class Gammaproteobacteria; order Enterobacterales; family Erwiniaceae; genus Pantoea; species Pantoea sp. X-Soil-TKNS-1211. The sequence goes on along the minus strand of NZ_AP035955.1, from coordinate 158,576 downwards.
ACCGTATCCTGTGAGTGCCCCTTGCCTGACAACGCGCTGAATGGAACAGAAAGGTTGAACGCCACCATGCGATTATTGTCTGCCATGCCAAGGGATTGGCTCCATGACCATGACAGCGAATAACTGATCCCACGCCAACCGCTGGCATAACCGAGCTGATACCCGCTATTAGTCTGATCGGTTCCCCAGTAGGATTGCTGACTTCCGGAGGCATACAGCGAACCGTAATCCCCCAGCGACTGCGAAATATTGGCCTGAAAACGCCCTTTTTTGTTGTAACGCAGATTGTGGTAGCCGGTCGCCGCCTTGACCCCGTCTTCCCGTGGCGCATACTCATACCCCTCCATGTTGCGGTAAGCCACATCATTGAGGTTAAAAAAGCCTCGCGTTGAATAGCGATAGCCAAGCAGTTGGAAGTTAGTACCATAGTCGTTCAACGATTTGGCATACAGAAAACGCAGGGACTGCCCCTGGTGTTCGCTGTCATCGGCCAGCTTGCTCTGCGCATGGGTGATATCCATTGAGATCGCACCCCAGGCATTCAGGTTTTTACCGGCCCCCAACGCGACGGCACGATAGCGCTCGGCCAGCTGCGTTCCACCGTAAACCGTGTAGCCATTGGACAAACCGCCAATCAGCGTTCCCTGGGTAAAGAAGGGGTTATCCTGTTGTTTGTTACCGCTACGGAAATCGCCCATCACCAGGTCGTATTTAATCCGTCCTTCGCGTTGCAGCAGCGGCACGGTGGAATAAGGCACGCTGTATTGCTGCTGGCTGCCATCACGCTCTTCGACCGTTACTTCAAGGTTACCGCTTGATGAGGTCGGGTTCAGATCATTGATAGCGAAAGCACCCGGTGCAACGTAGCTCTGATAAATCACATAACCATTCTGGCGGATAACCAGTTTGGCATTGGTGCGGGCGATACCGCGTACCGTGGGCGCATAGCCCTGTTGGCTGTCCGGGTACATACTGTCGACGGAATAAAGGCGCGCACCGCGAAAGCCCAGGCTGTCGAACACTTCGCTACCACTATTGCTATCGCCCATCACCAGTTCACTTTTTAGCGGGACCAGGATGCGCTGTACCGAGGTGCTGATATTCTCCCAGCTATTGTCGTGGAAGCCCGTCCCGCTGGTGTAACGCCATGCGCTATTGTTACGCAGCCGCCACGGCCCGTAGTTCAGGCCGCTTTGCAGGTTCAGATAGTAGCTGTCATCGTAAGTGCCGCGATTCCCGGAAAAGGTGTAATTGAGCAGCGCTGCCGGAATCCCCTCATCCCACTGTTCTGGCGGAATATAGCCGCGTGCGCTGTTCAGCAGGGAAGCCTGCGGCAGGCTGATTTTCAGCTGCAAACGGGCAAAATCATATTGCGTCACCGCCCCCGGAATCGCTTCGTTAAGGGGAACACATTCACCCGGTTTATACTGCGCCAGATCCGGGTAAGCCAGCATATTCACACCCAGACGCTTCAGCCAGTTAACGTCCAGACAAGGCGTCAGACTGCCGGATTTCGCCGCTTCCGCCGCATCATCATTATGTGTTGCCGCGTCGAAACGCAGATCTTCGATGGCGATGAATTCCTCATTGCGCCAGATATCGACGCGATAGATGCCAGCGGGTTGCTGACTGCCGGTTTCGAAGCGCGCAAGATCGGCCACCATTGCCACATCGTCCGACAAAAATGCCGGATTAAAATAGCTCCCGGCAGAGCAAATGCCCGGCAATAGCGTCGCCGCCAGTGGCGTGAGCGTAAAAATTTTACGCATAGCGGGTGTCCATTTCATTTTCCTGCTTTCCTTCCCTGGCAAATGCCGTTACTGCATCACACCTGTTTCCGGTGGTGTTAACCCACCATAGTCATTCACCGTTTGAAAGCTGACGCTTCCCTGCACACCCGCAGGCACCGCCACCTGTGCACTGCTTTTCGGTGCCACCATGGTGTTAGGCAGCTTTTCGTTCGCCACTTTCAGGTTGACCAGCGAAACGTAATATGGGGAGGGATTAATGATCTTCAGCTCTTTTCCGACGTGGCTGAAACGGATCTGTTTTAACGCATCATTCGGTTGCATAGACAAATTCGCGGGCCGGACAAACAGCTTGATGCGGGTGAGAATCGCCAGTTGCAGCACGTTCTTACCTTCGATGCTTTTTTTATCCACGGCGGGGATGGCTTTCACGTTCATCCAGAAAAGGGATTCACGATCCGCAGGTAGCGGCTGGCCGACATACATAATGCGCAGCGTATTCTCGCCCTGTGGCTCGCTGACAAACAGTGGCGGCGTGACCACGAAACTTTTGTCTTTTTCGCCGCGCGCATTCTCAACCCAGGAATTCACTAAAAACCGTTCTTTTGACGAACTGTTGGTGATGGGGAGTGAGATCTGTTTAGCGTCGGCGGGATAAATAACCCGCGTCGCACCCAGCGCAATTCCGCCGGAGGCTTGCGCATGAGAAAAAATCATGCTTAAAGAAAGCAATAACGCCGTGGCGGATTTATATAAAATGTTCATCACAACCAATATCATCCAAATAATACCAATGGAAAATCGCCTCTTCCCTGAGGCCAGGTAATCCTTATTGCGCGATTATTCGTATTTCATTATGAAAGTCGCATCGGCGTTTGCCAGACCTGCCGTGGTGGTCGCGGCAGTCGCTTTATAACGTGCGGAGAAGCGTAGGGTGTTCTCACCGTTAATCAGGTTCTGCGGGGTGGAGAACATCGCGCCATTCGGCGTCAATGCTGTTGAGGTCACATCAAGGATCTCGATACCCACACCCCTGGCAGTGATGCCATTACCACCAGAGTTAACGGCCAGCAGTGTCGGGTCAGTCGCATCAGTTTGTCCCGCGAAAGCCACGGCAGCGGTGGCCGCAACGGTGTTATCGCAGTTGGTCAGCACAATACTGAACGGGATCTGGGCAGCGGTATCACCCACGGCGGTAAACGCAGCGGTACGGTACTGACCTAATCGCACCGTCTGATTATCAGACTGGGTGCTGACCGCACAGGCTGCGTTGACCAGTTGACCTTCAAAATGCACCGTTCCGCCTGGAACGGAAACCGGTGCTGCATGTACTGATCCGCTCATCAGAGCAACGCCAGCCACCAATGTGGAAGCAACTTTAGTTAATTTCATCACAATTCCTAATAGTAAAAACGCACATCCGGATAATGTATCCTTCATTATTCCATTGGAGTCATCATTGCTCGCCTATTCTGTTCTTCACATCCTGTGTAATAAACCTGCGCCGCACCAGATTAATGGCGTATCGCAATGAATAAGTGAGCAAATAACAAGCCGCTCATCCTCAAGCGACATGTGAGAATTGTAGGGCTGGGATTAGGAATCTTCCTAGGGATATATTAATGAAATACCTCCGATTGCCTATTAAACAATGGGGTACAACAAAATAATCATGAGAAAATGAATTTAATTACGATATTTATCAGACTGGGAATTCATTTTCATGAAAAAGTGAGGTTGGTTTACTTTCGCAAATCCACATCAGGTACTACCGCACCAGTTACTTCCCTCTTCTTGCGTAATAAGTTTTTTGTATGACGTAATCATTAAATTAACTCTACCTTAACAAGGTATATTTATTTTTGTCCTAAAAGGGATATCTGATGAATCTTTCGACCAGCTCCCAGAACATTTACTCTCCTGGGGTTGCTGCCTCTGGTAATAACGGCGACCATCGGCTGCGGGCCTTCAGCTTTGTATCCAATACCTTTGTCAAACCGCACTCTGGTCATCAGCCACTTTCCCGTCAGCGTTCGTTTTCTTCTCCGCCACAATTCACCGCGCCAAAACCCGGTCAGCTTGCTTCAACGGCAATTGATATGACGGCGATCACCGGTGATGCGATTGCGATAAATATGCCCGAGTTAGCCCCGGAACAGCCGCAAACGCGTTCTTTTCAAACATTAACCAATATTGGCACCGTTGCCGCGCGTACTCTCGCTTCGGTCGGCGTGCCAACCGCCGCGCGTGAGGTGGTAAGCCGCGTAGCACTGGCACCGTTAGCCGCCAGTGCACCAGCAGCGCTTAACTCGGTAGCTCTGGCCTGCGGCGCGTTGCCCCTCGTCCTGCAAACCGGCGCGCTGGCGTATGATTATTATCAGGGCAGGCAAACGACGCAGAATGTTTGCGCGCGGCTGGGGAATATGCTGCTGGCAGGGGGATCGATGGCCGGACTGATCTACAGCGGTGGTCTGTCAGCGGCCGCGGCCCCGTTAATTTCTGCGGTGTTAGTGTATGTGCCGCTACGCGATGTTATCCAGTATTTCCTGCCACTCAGTGACAACGTCACACCGCGCGCGTCGCTGCCTGCGGTGGCGAGCGCGGCAGGCGCTTATGCTGTCAACCAAACGGCGGTCAGCCTGTTAATGGCGGAAGTTGCTGAGTTGTTGACACCGCTGGTCGGTCCGGTAACCGCGAATGTTGTTGCTTCTACTCTCTTCAATTGCGGCGGAGAAGCGACAGAACATATGACCTACCGCCTGCTCACGGGCTATTTCACCGGCGAAACAGCATTAGAGATCGAATGCCACCTGCGTACCCCGGAGGAAACCACCTGGCAAAGCGCGCTGGATACCTTCACCACCGCCTACGCCAGCCGTACCTCATTGTTCACCGCCGGTTACGCCAATAGCTTTGCCATTCAGGGCAACAGTCTGGTTAACAGTGCGACCATCGGCGCGACGCTGGGGGGAGGTTATTCGCTGTTTGTGTACAGCGACCCGGTGGCCTCAAATCGCCGCGAGATAACCGCCATCGACATAGATCACCTGCCCGGTGAGATACCTTGAGGCATCGGAGCAGAGAAACACCGCCGTGCCGATCAGATCATCCAGCTCACCAAAGCGACCAAGGGGGATTTTTTGCAACATGGCTTCGCACCATACACGGTCCTGGTAGAATTCAGCGGTCAGATCGGTGCTGAAGTAGCCCGGCCCTAAACCATTCACCCGAATCCCCTGGGACGCCCATTCAGTTGCCAGTGTGCGGGTTAACCCTGCCAGCCCTGATTTCGACGCGCCATAGGCGGCAGCACCCGGCACGCCCACCTCGCTGGTCAACGAACACAGATTAAGGATCACCCCACCGCGTCCGGTCATGCCGCGCGCGGCCGCCTGGGCGACGAAGAACGCACCTTTCAGGTTGGTATCGACGATGCGTTGCCACAATGCTTCGTCGACATCAAGCGACGGGCACAGTTGCTCAGTACCCGCGTTGTTGATCACCACATCAAACGGCGGCAAGCGGGCAAAGAAATCACGGATCGCCTGCGGTTGCGAGACATCCAGCGGCCAGGCTTCGGCTTGTGGGTCGATCTGGCGCAGCGCAATCAGCGCCGTATCCAGCGTGCTGACATCGCGTCCGCAGAGCGTAACCTGCGCCCCGGCCGCTGCCAGACCTGACGCCAGCGCAAAGCCAATGCCGCGCGAGCTGCCAGTTACCAGCGCGCGTTTACCTTTCAGCGAAAACTGTTCTAATCCTTTCATGGCGTGATCACCGTTTTTAACCACGGGCTGCGCCCGGCAATCAAATGTGGATAGATGTCCGGCACGTCATCAAGGCGGATGGCGGGCGCAACCAGCGTCGCCAGTTTATCTGCCAACTGTGGCAGCAGGGTCAGCGCCTGACGTTGTTCATCTCGAAACACGCTGCACCCCACCAGGATGATTTCTCGCTCCACCAGGCGGTTCATATCGAAATCAGCGGAATGATGGAACAAGCCCACCAGCGCAATCCTTCCGCCGCTGCTGATGTCTTCCACCAGTTGACTCAGTACCGCATTGATACCGGTCGCCTCCACGGCAAAATCAAACGGGCCAACGGGCTGCAACGGCACCAGGTTCGCCAGCCGCTGGTAACGTTCTATATTCGGCTCAACCAATTGCACCTGACATTGCGCCACCTCGTGCAGCAGCAACGCCACCAGCCCGCCGATGGTGCCACCACCGGCCACCCGCACCCGCGCTCCTGGCGAAAGCTGCAATTGATTCACCACCCGCAACGCCACACCAAGCGGTTCGCTGAGTACCGCAATCTGTGGTGGCAGATCATCCGCCACTCGCATCAAACCCTGCGCAGGTAGCAGGGTCTGCTCGGCGAAGCCGCCGTCACACACCTCGCCGACAAAACCCAGTTTCTCGCACAGGTTGTAATGTTGCCGGGCGCAGGCCGGACACGTGCCACACCAGACGCGGGAGTCGGCCACCACCCGATCGCCGGGACGGAAGTCGTTGACGTCCGGCGCGCAGGCGATCACCTCGCCCATCAGCTCGTGCCCCGGCGTAACCGGCAGATGAGCAAACCATTTGCCGGTGCGATAATTATGCAGATCGGAGCCACAAATCCCCGCCGCCAGTACCCGAATATGCACCTGCCCCGGTGCCAGCACCGGCGCGGGAAGGTCTGCCACACTCAACTGCTCAATACCTGATAACCGCACGGCTTTCATGTCACCTCCTTACACCAGTTGGTTGATCCAGCGGTTGAAATCATCATCCCCTTCACTCCCCAGCATTACCGCCAGCGCCAGTCCCAGCGAGGAGGTTAACGGCGTATGCCCGCTGCCGCCGCCCGCCCGCAGATCCAGCACCAGCGTCGGGCAACAAAACATCGCCAGGCGCACCACCCGCTGCCAGTTGCCGGGCAGCCAGCCTTTTTCACGTAATGCCGCCAGCAGCGGTCGCCAGTAATTCTCCCCTTTGCTGGCGAGAAACGCGGCACGCAACGGCGTCAGTTGCCAGTCGTGGGTGACATGCAAGGTATCGCCACGCCGCTCCACCGCGGCGTGATAACGGCTGTCAGCCTGCGCTGGTTCATACAGCCACAACGGATGGGCGAAGATGTTATGGAAGGTGGCTTTCACTTCAGCCAACAGCGCCGGGATGCTGCTGCCCGCAAAAGCGGGATCGAAGCTGATCAGTTCCGGTTGCGTGCCCTGCGTGTCGTACCACACGTTGGCGTTGTGCGCATCGCCATGCGCCACCACCACGCCATGCTGCGCCAGTGCGGCCGGGGCCAGCAGTTGACCGGCTTCGAGAAACAGCTGGCGCAGGCTGTGACCATAGCGCACGCCGTTGATCTCCCACTGCAACTGACTCAGGGTTTGCCATGGCAGGGTTTCGCCTGCCAGGGCAAATTCTTTGTCGACATAAAAACGCTGGACGCGCCCACCGAGTCCCGCCGGTACATCCGGTGAAATCAGCCGGTGCCAAAACAATTGGTGGATCGGTTCCGCCACCACCTCATCCACGCTGCCGCGTTGCAGCGTGGGCAAGGTTTTGCGCAGAATATCGCGGTCAGCGCGCTGCTGGGCATCAATCACCGCGGCCTGCAACGCCGGTTCCTCCCCTGCTTCGATCTCGCGGCAGACATCCGCCAACCGCCGATCGTCACGCCGGGTGTAGAGCAAAATCTGCCGTCCCGGCTCGCCGCAGGCATAACAAGGCACATCCACCGCGAAACCATGCTCACGCAGCAGCTCGGCACGGTAGTACTCTTCAATGGTGTGTTCTTCGCTCTCTTCATGGTGATATTTAAAAAACAGACGGCGGCTGCCGTCGAGCGTGACCAGACCATTCAGCGAGTTCAGGCTGTATTGATCGCGGTTGATCGCCACATCACTGGCTGGCGCGCCGGTCACTTCGGTGATCAACTGGGTGAGTTTCTGTTGTGCGCCCTGCCAGTCACCCGCCCGTGCCAGGGTACGAGCCTGCGCCGCCAGCGGTTGCTTTGATTCAGCCGTCATCCTTTTCTCCCATCAGCGTTTTACGCAGATCGGACACCGCCAGTGCATGGCCGGGAAAGCCTTCATACAGCGCAAAACGGTGGGCTTTGGTTGCCAGCGCATCATAACCCGCCGAGGTGACATACCCCACCGAGACGCGTTTCATATAATCAAACACCGACAGCGGTCCGGCGGTTTTCGCCGCGCCGTTGGTGGGTAACACCGCATTCGGGCCGAGTACAAAGTTACCGAGGGTGATCGGGGTATGCTGCCCGAGTAGGATTTCCCCGGCGTTACGGATTTGCGTCATCACCGCCATCGGTTCACGTGCCAGAATTTCCAGATGCTCTGGCGCGTACTGATTCACAAACTCAACCGCCGTGGCAAAGTCTTTGGTCAGCACCACGCCGCCGTGGGTGCCGCACAGCACCGCCTGGGAAAATTCCGCGCGTTTCTCTGTCTGCTGCGCCCAGTAACCCGGCAGCGCGGCAATCGCCTGCTCCGCTACGCGACGGCTGGACGTCACCAGATACGCCGAAGAGTCCGGGCCATGTTCGGATTCAATCAACAAATCCAATGCCGCCAGTGCGCCGTCAACGCTGTCGTCCGCCAGGATGATGCTCTCGCTCGGGCCAGCGGGCACGCCGGGATCAATCAGATGCGTCAACTGACGTTTTGCTGCCACCACCCACGGGCTGCCGGGACCGACAATTTTCAGGCATTTCGGTACGCTGGCCGTGCCGTATGCCACAGCCGCCACGCCCTGTGCGCCGCCACATTTATAAATCTCGGTGATGCCGACCAACTTAGCGGCGACCAGCGTAGCATCATCCACCTTGCCATCCGGTCCCGGCGGCGTGATGACGATCGGACGGGGGACGCCAGCCACCACCGCAGGAATGGTGGTCATGATCAGCACACTAGGGAACGAACCTTTACCCCTGGGCACGTAGCACGCGACCGCATCGATGGGCACATGACGATCGCCGGCAAATACGCCTGGCTGCATCTCCTTCAGCCACATCTCTTCCGGCTTCTGCGCTTCGTGAAACTTACGCACGTTCTCCACCGAAAAACGAATCGACTCAATCACCTCCGGGTCCATGCGGGCAAAGGCGGCATCAAATTCCTCGGGTTCAGCGCGAATAGAAAAATGTTCGGGTTGCACACCATCAAATTCGCGGGCGAAGCGGATCAGTGCAGCATCCCCTTCGCTTTTTACCGCCTCGATAATCGGCGTGACGCGCGCCGCAAAGAAAGAGAGATCGGACTCGGTACGTTGAAACAGGGCTTCCGGCAGCGTGTCGGCCTGGGTTAAATCATGAAAGGTTACGGACATCGTGGTTTCCTTAAGTCAGTGGGTCGCGAGGGGCTGACGAATGCGTGACAACACCCGGTGCTGCAAATCAATGAACTCGGGATCGCGGCTCATTTCTTCGTGTCGTGGTCGGGGAAGATTCACCGGGAAGGTGCTGTCAATGACGCCCTGTCCCATTACCACGATACGATCAGAAAGCCACACCGCTTCTTCAATGTCGTGAGTGACAAACATCACCGTCAGGCGATGTTTTTCCCAGATTTCAATCAGCAGCTGCTGCATCTGATGGCGGGTCATAGCATCCAGCGCGCCAAAGGGTTCGTCCATTAGCAAAATTTTCGGCCGATACGACAGCGCGCGCGCAATTGCGACGCGCTGCTTCATGCCACCGGAAAGTTCGCCCGGCCAGCGATCACCGGCATTTTCCAGCCGTACCAGTTCGAGATGTTGCTGGGCGATCTCACGGCATTGCTTTGCCGGGGTGCCTGCCGCCTTGAGGGCAAACTCAATGTTTTGCCGCGCGGTTAACCACGGCAGCAAGGTGTAGGATTGAAACACTACGCCGCGGTCCAGCCCCGGCCCGGTGATAGAGCGCCCGTCCACCAGCACGTCACCGCCTTCAAACTCCTCTAACCCGGCGGCAATCGACAACAAGGTGCTTTTGCCACAGCCGGATGCACCGACAATGGAGACAAATTCGTTATCATTCAGGGTTAAATCAATCCCGTGCAGCACCCGACGTTGGGTTTTACCCAGCGGGAAACTTTTTTCCAGTTTGGATAAGGTCAGCGTGGCCATCAGGAGCGTCTCCGGTTGTAGCGGAATAACACGCGTTCAGCCGCGCGCATCAGTTGGTCGGTGATCAGGCCCAATAATCCCAGCAGCAGGATGTAGCCGATAATGGTGTCGGTCTGGAAGTAGCGCTGGGACACCACGATGCGATAGCCCAGGCCAGAGGTAGAAGCCACCAGCTCCGCCAGCACCAGCCAGGTCCACGCCCAGCCCAGGCTGATACGTAATGCATCCCAGATGGCAGGCAGCGCGGCAGGTAACACGATACGCAGCAGGATTTTGCGGTCAGGCATACCCAGGGTGCGGCCAAGACCGATAAAATCCACCGGCACGCGTTTCACCGCATCCATCATCATTAACACCTGCTGGAAAAAGGTGCCGATCCAAATCACTAAAAACTTTTGCACATCGTCGGTGCCGGTCCACAGAATGGTCAGCGGCACAAACGCCACCACCGGCATATAGCGGATAAAATCCACCAGCGGTTCAAAAATCGCTTTGAACAGGCCATAACACCCAGCCAGCACCCCGATCACAATCGACATCAGCGAAGAGATAACAAAAGCAATCGCGATACGGTACAGGCTGCTTTGCACATCGCTCCACAAGGTGCCGTCAGTGGCCAGGCGCATCATGCGTTGCCAGACCTGATCAAGGCCCGGCAGAAAGATTGCCGGGATCGTGCCGTTACGGGTTGCCAGCCACCAACTGATCAGCAACAACGCAAACACCGCGATGGCGATGCTGAGAAACTGCCCCCGCGAGGGGGCACGGCCAATGGTGAGCAGCGACCAGCGACGTCGACGCGGACGAGATGGCCGGTTGACGGCATCCAGTTTTAAAGAACTCATTACGCCTCCGGGGAGGATTACTGTGCGTTAACGAAGCTGGCGTCAATCACCTGCGCAGGTGTTACCGGTTGGGTAATAATCCCGGCTTCGGTGGCTGCTTTCAGGACATGCGGGAAAGTGGTGGTGCTATATTCGCCGCCCAGCACCGCTTTATTCTCCGCCAGGGTGTAATATTTCACGCCATCGAACGCGGTGTTGAGATCCTCGACGCTTGCGCCTACCGCCTTAGCGATAATGGCGCGATCCGCCGGGGTGTTGGCCTGATAATGTGCCACGGCGGCATCCCAGGTTTTAATCAGGGCGGCAATCTGGCCGGGTTTGTTTTTGATCACGTCATCGCGTACCACCAGCACGTCGCTGATTAACCCCGGATCGGATGCACCGCTGTAGAGCATTTTCAGGCTGGGATCCCCCTTCATCGCCACCGAAAGATAGGGTTCATAGGTCACCGCCACTGGCACACGTTTGGCGATCAGCGCGCTACCGGCAGATGAAGCAGGCATCGGCACCGGTTTGATATCACTGTATTTCAGGCCCGCCTTGGCCAGCGCACTACGCAACAGAATGTCGCTGGTGGTTCCTTCTTCGTAAGCCACCTGCTTACCTTTCAGATCTTTTAACGAGGTGACGTCTTTGGATACCAACATGGCATCGGCGGTCTGGCTGCGGTCCAGCAGCAGGACCACTTTGACCGGCAATCCGGCTGATATCATGCCCATGGCGGTGTGGGTGGCAATGTTGGCGGCATCAATCTGACCACTCGCCAACGCAGCGTTAATATCCTTATCTTCCGCGAAGTTAATCACCTCAACCTTTTCTAATCCCTGCTGCTTATACAGGTCGTGTGCCGTGGCCACATGCCATTGGCCATAACCCAGCCAGGGTTCAATCCCCATCTTTAACGTGCCTGCTTCCGGTGCGGGTGCTGCCAGGCTGCTGGCAGAGACGATCAAACCAAAACAACAGGCCGCCGCAAGGGTCGTTTTCAACGTACGCAGAGATAGCATGCTGATTTCCTTCTGGTAAAAAGTTAAGGGTGATTGTTGTCAGAGCATGTATATACAACTGCAAGCAAATTAAGTGCCAGGATTACAGCCCGCTACAGCAGGACCACCACGAGATGTTGCACAAAAGTTGCGCCCCAATGGAGAGCATTGCACAGTTTTCAGTCAGAGCAAACAGGTGGACGGGGAATGTTGGCGGTGTGATGGTGCTGACGAGCAGAGTGATTTCTCATTTCGGATGGGAGCTGAATCACAAATCATATACGTGCTTATAATAATAAGTTTCATTATAAAAATATTAACTTATTGATTTTAAATCAAAAAAATAATAATTATTTGTATTTTTACAACGAAACGTTACGAGCTCGCGTAATTGATGTTTAACCAGCAAAAAAGTAGTATCGCGGCGGGAGCTTGAGGCTTTCTGTTTTAAGCATGCAGTAGTTAAGACGAAAGGATAACTGTTATGCCATTCTTATCGGGCATCCGGAGCGATTAATTTCTGTGTTGGGTTACACTGTTTTCTCGTTTACCCACTCCAATTGCGGTGACCGTCACAATGTCATCGTTGACACTGTAAACCAGTCGGTAGCCCGCGCCACGAAGCTTGATTTTAAACTGGTCTTTGCGGCCATGGAGCTGTGATGCGGGCACCCGTGGGTTTTGCAGACGCTCAGCGAGTTTCTTTTTAAATTGTTCCCGAACGGGATGGCCCAGTTTTTTCCATTCTTTCAGCGCTGATTCATTAAAGGCCAGCTTATAGGTCATCAATATTGACCTCGATTACTGCCTCACCGATTCGCTCGTCGGCAATACGCCCCAGCTCCTGATCTTCCAGAATTTCCATCAGCTGTGCATAGAGGGCCGGTGGTACACAGTAAAAAGCGGGTTCGTTGCGATTCAGGATCGCTACCGGTGCACCTTCACCTGCATTGAAAGTACCCATAGGATCACGTTTAAGCTCAGTAATGCTGGCCGCAGTGGTGGTTAAAACCTGAAATGCCATATTGTACCCTCCTGTTAAGAGTGCCAATTACAGCCCACTTAAAAGCACTTTTAAAGATGCTTTAATTGAGTATTGAAATTTAGAGGATGATTTTTTTGACGTAAATCACCCCGGCGGGGTATGCCCCGCCGTTTCGTTGTTGTCAGGCAAAAGCGCTCAGGCACCCTTCTTCATTATTCTCCTGATTGAGATCCCCTTCACATTCCCCAGCTCTCCCCAGAAAAATAACTGTCACTTTAAAAATTCATTAGCCATTGATTTTTATGAATATATGACAACACATCTTGTAAAAACAGAAGGGATTATTACCTGTTCGCGTAATTGTCGTGCTGGCAGGGAAAAAGTAGACTTGCGGCGGGTGCTTGAGGCTTTCTGCCTTAAGCATGTAGTTGCTGACGGCGGAAAGTGAAAAGCCCCAGGAAGATTATCCATCAACCTGAGGCTGCCATTGATGCCTAGACAACATCAAGGTAGCCTCTTACGCGCCGTAAGGCAAGGAGGTACCGGCATGAAACAGCTGATGACGAGGAAAATCTTCATCATTGTGATCCTTATCATTCTGGTGACGCAGAAGAATCTGTGTGAGATTCGGTTGCGCACCGGCATTGCGGAGGTCGCTGTTTCAATGGCGTGTAGCGCTCTGAAGTAAGATGTCACCCCGGCGGGGTTCGCCCCGCCGTTTAGTTGTTGTCAGGCAAAGGCACTCAGGCACCCTTCTTCATTTCTCCTGATAGCGATCCCGCTCACATTTCCCGGCTCTCCTCAGAAAAATAACTGTCACTTTCAAAGTTCATTACTCATTGATTCTTATGCATATATGGCAACATGTCTTGTAAAAACAGAAGGGATTATTACGTGTTCGCGTAATTGTCGTGCTGGCAGGGGAAAAGTAGACTTGCGGCGGGTGCTTGAGGCTTTCTGCCTTAAGCATGCAGTTGCTGACGGCGGAAAGTGAAAAGCCCCAGGAAGATTATTCATCAACCTGAGGCTGCCATTTACGCCTGAACAACGTAAAGGTAGCCTCTTACGCGCCACAAGGCAAGGAGGTACCGGCATGAAACAGCTGATGACGAGGAAAATCTTCATCATTGTGATCCTTATCATTCTGGTGACGCAGAAGAATCTGTGTGAGATTCGGTTGCGCACCGGCATTGCGGAGGTCGCTGTTTCAATGGCGTGTAGCGCTCTGAAGTAAGATGTCACCCCGGCGGGGTTCGCCCCGCCGTTTAGTTGTTGTCAGGCAAAGGCACTCAGGCACCCTTCTTCCTGCCCCCTTTACGCTATGCAGTTAAGTCAGATCAAACATGCTTGCCATCAACTGGCTATTCGCTGACCAGCATTAGCATATAATTCCCTTGCGTTTCGCCCGTGCTCTTATAAAGAGGTAAAAAAGCGAAAACCATTATCTTGCTAAGTTATTAACTTAACATCATCAGCAAAAATAACGATAAAGGGACTTTATGCATTCACCCAATAATGCGGTCAGCCGTATTAATACCGTCGTCGCTGCCCGCCAATCTTCGGAAATAACGACATCTCAAACCAGCGTGAACATTACAAACGTTATCATGTCACGGGACACGCCTGGATCGACTCACTCCGCCACCTCGTTTCATTCTACCGCAGCAACATACCAGCCAGCAGCCTCTACCGTTCAAAGCCATGCACTGGCAGCCGCAGGGGCAACCCGGATCTCTCAGGCTCATTCCTCCGCCTATCCCGCTGCTTCTTCTGCTCAACGCGAAGCGATCAGAACCCACACACACGCCCTCACGCTCCCTTACCATGTACAGCAGTTGTTTGAGACCGTGACGAGTGTCGATGAGCAGAGTAAACCAGTCAGCATCACCGCCAATAATCTGAGCCAGATAGCAGGGCGCTTCATGCCCTCCCCTGAAGCGTCCACCAGACCTCCCAAGCGCCAGCGCCGTGGGGCTATCACTATCCCGCCGCTGACAGCAGAACAAACAGCGGAAAATGAGATGACTGAAATATTGGGAATAATCAATCGTAGAGAGCATTCTCGAGAGAATCCTCATTTTCTTCGTGTACAGAACAATCTGCTGCAAGGGTCCATGGAAAAAATCGGCCCACATGTGATAGGACAGGCGTTGTCCGACGCCACAGTCGAAGCGTTGGCGAACCGGCTGGTAACACTGAAGCCAGACCGTTGCCTGGAGGAAATGAGAAAATCTGTTCGTGTATCACCGCTTAATGCGTCGATCGCCGCGATTACCCGCAACACAGTCATGCCATACCCGCCACCGCCCGCTGTACCTGATCCTGTGGCATCAACGTCCACCGCCACCACGCCGCAGAACAAACGCAAAGTGAACGATAAACCATGGACTACGCCACAAGCGGCTAAGCGATCCCAGCAAGTTGCAATCCCAGATGATGACCTGAACGAAAGACCCGGTGAAGCCCCTGAGACGTGGGTAATACGTTTACGCAAGCTGGGTATCAGTGACGATAGAATCCACAATATAACCAAATACTCGATCGATTTTATACGCTACTCCGGATGTTTCGTTGAGCATAGTAAAAAGCTGGCTCAAGCTCAGGCGATTAAGAAAGAGTTATGTCGTGAAACCGAGAAATTACGTCGTGAAACCGGGGAAAAAACAGGGAATAAAGAGTTTGCGCAGAAACTGGACCAGCTGACCCGCCACCTCGAGTTAACAGATAAGCAAAAATGCGCACTTCACGTCCACAAAGAACAAACGCTGAGATTTTGGCAAATCATCAGAAAACCGAGAAAAAGGGCGATCATGGCGCGCAACATGACTGATCTGACGGGATGTAAAACGGAACTTGAAAAGGCGGAGCGGATAAAGGCCACCAACCCAAAACTTAACATGCTTGACCTGCTCGACTTAACCGATGTGACGGAGGAGGAACTGAGAACCAATCCCCTCTTCCTGGATTTAACCGAAGTGGGCAGGCATGCATTTGCCAACGTAAAAAGGAGAGAGTTTACACCAGCGCAACCCGGCCGCGAAGCTCAACCTCGTGAAGACGATGAGGATTTCGGCATACGCCTGTTGTCGATATATAACCAAGACCCTGCAAAGCCGGGTCTGACATATAAGGATCTGGGCATCCTTACTGGCATGAGCAGAAGCGCGGTGAGAAGTCGGTGTAAACTTCAAAAGCCCACCAAAGAAACCAAAGAACTGAGCAAGCGTTACCCGCAGAATGGTCGGGAAAAGCTCGAATGGGCCGTATACGTACATACTCAGGATAGCAGCGTTACCCTCGACCAGTTGAGCGTCCTTGTGCAGTTGGACAGATGGGTAATCGCCGCCCATGAACACTTCCTTGAATGGACCCCTGAGGCCAGAGAAGCCGAGGTGAAGTTCCCGCGCGGAGGCAGAAGCAATCGCCAGTATGCGTTGTATCTGTATGATCAGTGTCCCCATCTGACGGCCAAAGATATTTACCGTCTCAGCGATTATCGTGTCGCGACGATGCGCAAAGACAAAGTGAATCGTGGCGAATTTGATCGTCTCTTCGGCGACAGGTTCTCGCCGATGTATTACCCACGGGTACATAAACGCGCAGCAGCACGCCGCGCCAAAGAGGCCGGTCTCACCGCTACAACCGCCGTGGTTTCTGCGACCAGAGATGCCACGGCCTCGACCAGCACCGCTGTCGCTCCGGCTACCTCCAGCCATCAGCCGACAACCGTTATCACTGCGGTTCCTCCTACACCTTCCCCGCTTCAGCCCATTTTCGAGAGCACAGATTTTGATCACACCTTCGCCGATTTCACCCCGCCGGAAGCAATGCTGCGCCCCTCAGCACCCTCACCGCTTCCTGCGTTGCTCCCCCTTTCTCCCGACGCTATCCACATGACGTCGCCTGCGCCATCACCTGACGACGATGACATGGAGGACTGGATCGATAAGATGCCTGATCTCCCCTCCTGTCTTTCTTCGGTGTTTGATGGACAGCAAGAGATGGATATACCTGAGGACATGCCGACCAGTCTGCCCGTGCTGAATTTCAGCCTCTCCCCGATATTATACGAAGGGCACGCGATGGACATCCCTGAGGACGCACCAGCCAGCCTGCCCGTGCTGAATTTCAGTCTCTCCCCGATATTAACCGGAAGTGAAACGATGGCAGTAGCCGACCTGCAACAACTCACCACGCCAGGGGCGACCGCGTGGCTACCTTCCACGCGCGAAGCGTGGCTGTTGGCTGATATGTTGCTGCGTAATGTAAAAACGGTTAATAATCATCCGGTCAACTGGATTCTCGACATGCTGGTTGCAGCCCCTGAATGGCCGCCTGGTTTTGTGCTGGATGTCACGGACCAGCGCAATGGTGGCCATATCAACTGGCAGTTTCGCAACCCAGATCATCCGGCGACAACCAATGAGAAAGTGATTTCGCTGATTTCGACACGTGATGTGATGGTAAATAACGTTGCCTCAGCGTATTGGGAATTGGACCGCCGGGATCAGGATGGTCAGGAACGTTTAATCCCCGAAAATAACGATTCGCTGTTCGAAGCCATCAGGCATGGACTGGAGGTGCATGGATGCTTTGGATTTTCGGTGGAGCATCAACGCAATGCATTGGCTGATGAATGGATATCCCATCCAGAGAAGTGGCTGGAAAACGCGGATCGTGCGCGCCTGAGAAGGGTGCTGGAAACAGCCAAAATAAATATGTCCCTGCAACAATATAATGAATTTGGACCTGAATCACCTGATCAGTGATGCGTTCAAGTTTAATCATTGATAACGGTGCGATTTATCGCGCTGTTTTTTTTGGAAATTCACGAAATCAACCGTATCACGGCCATCTGCGCCTGATTAATCTGATGTCAGCATTAAATCACGCTTATATCAACCTGGTGCTTAATGCTCAGCGGTAAAATAGCGTCCGAAAAAAGACTATGTTCTCTCACGGCAACATTACTCCCTCACTGCCTTTAATTTAAAAGGGATTTATTATGAAATCCAGGATATTCCGATCGTCGCTCTCAGCCCGCTTAGTATACGGCACCCTCGCTTTCTCCTCGCTTTATTTTATCGGCGAGGCTCAGGCATGGATCAACCATGAACCCCTGCATTATAAGGATAAGTGGGAAATCACCACCTCTAACCACGAAAGGATTTCCCGACAGTTTATCACCCGCACAGGTATGAATTTTATTCTTAACGACTACAGTTCCATCCTCTACAAAGCCTCGCGCAATACGCCGGTGCAAGAGATAAGGGTTCCGCCCAGCGCCGGGGTCAAAAAGACCATCAAATCTGACCAGGCGACATTAGGTTACGATGACCAGCTTTACCTCGCCAATTTAACCTATATACCGGCTTCCTTAGGTTCAGCCGCAATGATGAAGTCAGTGGAAATCTATCGTCTTAGCGCCGGGAGCGATCAACTGGAGCTTTTACAGCAATCTGACTGCCAAAATCAGAACATCGACAGTTGCCAGTTTACTGCGCCGTTGCTGGTTTCCGAGAAAAACCATGCCGTGTATAGTATCAGAAGGGATGGTGATCGCGCCTGGCTAAGCCAGACTTCGCTGGATGGCAGCAACAAAAACTGGCATGAGATACGTTTTGACACCGTGGTGACGGGTCAGGTAATCAGCGCGGATGAACGTCAACTCTATCTGCAAAGCAGCTCACATTTCTATGTGGTTGACCTGGAGAGTGGCAACATCCTCGATCAGGATGCCTTACCTCCCTCACTGGCGGAAGACACGGTTGCAAATACCCTTTCTCTGAGAACGGATGACGGGCATACCGTTTTCGGCGCGGCAAATAATAAGTTATTCAGGCTTAATCTTTTCAATGACACGTCACCGTTTGAACTGGTCTGGGTAAAAGAAATGGCGGAAATTCAAGATATCGCGCTGCCACCCAACCGGGATGTTATTTACGCGTGGGATAAAAAAGGCGTAATAAGCTGGATAACAAAAGCAGAAGGAAACTTCCAAAAAAACGTCGTCACGCCAGGCAAGATTAAAAAAATTCAGTTCGATCCGGTCAGCGGTTGGGCCTACGTACTTAATCATATAACCTCGCGCGGTATAGTAATCTTAAAGCTAATATCACCCAGCGGTACGATAGCCGACCCCATATTTCAATTTCATGCTGATTATGCAGTTTTAATGGATGCCGATGTTAATCTGAAAAATAATGTTTTATCCATCGCGGTAGAAAGTAAGGTTATTCATTATGATCTGAGCGGAACAATGGAATTTGTCGACACGGGAAAATATGTGTCCGGGTATGCCATACCAGGAGCAACCACACAATTTAACTGGCAAATTGGCGAAGCCTGCGGCCAGTGGTGTCCGCGAGAAACAGGCGCAGTCACCATTGATAACGCTAATCCAACTTTGTTAAACCAATATCACTGGCCTCTTATTCTGGCAGAAAATATCAATAAACATAGCGATCTGATGCGGATTGGTGAGAAGGATGAAAATGGCACCATTCGGCCACTGGCGAGTGAGTATCGCAACAAAATATGGCTGTTAAATTATTATAAAGATGTTCGCTATATTCTTAACCAGAAAGTGACACCGCAACCTGACATCGTGTCGTCCTGGAAACTGAACCCTGCGCAGCCCGGCATCATCGCTGAGCGTAATTTGACACCCGGAACGAACATTCAGGTCACCGTAACCCTCCCCAATGGCAGCAAACGTCCGCTGCCGGTTTTTACGGTTACGCGCGACAGCAAATTCTTGTGGCCAGCCGATCTTGCCCGTTTCATTAATAGCCAGGCGAGTCAATTTGATTTGCCCATCGCCGCCGGTGAAAGACTCGCAGGCGACGTGCTGACAACCCCCTCCAGCTATTACCGAAACAGCTTATGGGTGCCCGCCAACGACAACTATACGCTGCACTATGACGTAAAACCGTGACAGGTCCCTGCCCCGCTTCGCGTCTATAACAAGATAAATTAAGGATAATATTTATGATGAAATCCAGGCTATTCCACTCGTCATCACGTTCAACCTGGTTCTGCCGCACCTTATTACTTTCCTCCCTAACCTTGATCGGGAATGCACAGGCTGGGGTTGACTCCGAACCCCCGCATTATAAGGATAAATGGGAACTAACCACCTCTGACAAAGAAAGAATTGCCAGAGTTTTCGTTACCCCATCAGGCGTCAATTATATCCTCAATGATGCCAGCCATATTCTGTACAAAGGCGCGCGCAATGCCGCGTTACAGGAAATCGCACTGACCAATGCAGAGGGATTTTCCAACTACATTCAATTCGAGCAATCCATATCAGGCGCTGATAATAATCTTTATCTGGCAAATCAACAGGATAAGAAAGGCACCATCTCATCAAACCAGATGCATGAAGATCTGGCCATTTACCGCCTCTCACCTCAGGCTGAGCAACTGGAATTGTTGCTACAAACCGAATGCGAGCATAAAACCCTGGGACAATGCCGTTTTACCGCACCTTTGCTGGTGTCAGAAAAAAATAATGCGCTGTATAGCCTCAGAAGAGATGGCGATAGCAGTTGGTTGACCCAAACCTCACTCGATGGCAGCAACATAAGCTGGCATGAAATACATTTTGCCAGCGTGGTGACTGGCCGGATCATCAGTGCCGATGAGCGCAAACTCTATCTGCAAAGTAGCTCACAGTTCTACGTGGTCGATTTAGCCAGCGGCACCATCATTAATCAGGATGCATTACCGCCGTCACTGGCAGAAGATAACGTGCAAAACACGCTCATGCTGGCCTCTGATGACGGACGTAGCGTGTTTGGTAAGACGAATAACAAATTTTTCCGCCTCAATCTGTTCAATGAGGCTTCCCCTTTTGAACTGATCTGGGTCAAGGAGTTGGCCGGGATTAAGGGGCTGGCATTGCCTCCAGAACGTGACATCCTCTATGTGTGGGATGAAGCCGGTACGCTGAGCTGGGTGACAAAATCGGCAGGCATGACAGTAAAGCAAAAACACCTGAATGACAGCATTCATAAAATCCTTTTTGATTCTGTCAGTGGTTGGGCATACATCCTGAATCAACAATTTCATGCAGAAAAGCTGAGAGTCACGCTGCTGTCACCCAGCGGCAACTTCAACGACCCTCTGTTTTCCTTTACACGTGATTACGCCCGACTCATTAATTCTGACATCGTTGTTCAGGGAAATGTATTAACTATCGGCGCTGAGGGGAAAGTATTTCATTATGACCTGACTGGCTTAACCGATTTTTCTGATACCGGGACCACCTTGTCGGGGTACAGCTTACCGGCGGTGACCACCAGCTTTAACTGGGCAACCGGCCGGGCCTGTGATCATTGCGCCCCACGCGATACAGGCGAAGTCACCATTGATAATGCCAACACTACATTGCTGAATCAATATCACTGGCCGTTCGTCGTCGCTGACCATGTGAATAAAAACAGCGACCTGATGCGGGTGGGTGAAAAAGATGAAAATGGCATGATTCGCCCTCTGGCGAGTGTGTATCGTAATAAAGTCTGGCTGTTCAATCGCTATAAAAATAATGGCTACATCCTGGAGCAACAGATCACCCCCAAACCGGAGATTATCTCCGCGTGGAAACTGAATGCGACCCAACCCGCTATTACGGCAGAGCGTGATTTGCCCGCCGGCACCGAAATTCAGGTGACGGTAACACAACCGGATGGCAGCAAACGCCCGTTGGCGATCTTTAACGTGACCCGTGGTAGTCAATATTTATGGCCTGCCGACCTGGCACGTTTCATTAACCAACAGGCGAGGCAACTTGGGCTACCCATTGCCGCCGGTGAAAGGCTGAACGGTGATGAGTTGAGTTTCCCCGCCAGTTATTACCGTAATATGCTGTGGGTGCCAGCCAGTGCCGATTACGCGGTGCAATATCGTGTGAATCTGTAAAACCGTTCTCCCCGGCACATCGTCGGGGAGAAACCGAGATATTTCACTCCTCTTCAATCCTCACTTTATCCCCTGCTGCATCTTCAATCGCTTTTCTTAACCTTTCTGCCATCGCTTCATCCAAATGACCAATTTCACCCGGTTCAGCGGCGTGTTGCGCATCCTGTATTCCCCAACCTTCAGCCGCCATCACCGACAGGATCGCTTTGGTTACCCCGGCTGGATTAGGACGGGCGCTAAATGTGACTTTTTTCATTCTCTATATCCTTAGCAGACATTCTGGTTCACCCTGAATTTACCTAACGCCAGGATGATAAAAACGTGAAGTGAGGCGACATGAACATCAGAATGCGACAAACGCTTAGCGCACAAAGGCCAGACTAAAATCATACGTGCTGGACGGCTTGCGTAGCGGCAAAGTGGTACGCGAAGGCAGTGGCTTTGCACTCAACTACGATCTGTGATCGCCGGTGATTTTACGAGTTGACCCGAAATGGTAGCTACTTGATTTATCGCGCTGCTACAGCCACATTCAGGATTCGTCATGCCGTATGTCCAATTTTAAAGACAGGGGGGTTGGGGCATGTTAAAGTTGGGGAAAAGATGGAGGGTCTGACTCATGCCTAAAGCAGCTTACTTAAGCATAGCGAATAAAGTACGTCACCTCGCGGCCATTCATAATGTTTCAGCCAGTCGTGACGATACCAGCCGTATGGCAGTGGCGATAACGCGCCTTGCTGGTGATGTTGTTGAATTGGACACAATTGAGCAAATGCTGGTGAATTTAAAACGTCAGGGTGTGCTCACAAAGTCCGAAATCCTTCGCATGCAGGCGGAATATCTCAAAGAAAAAAGAGATACTAAACAGAATTTGAGTGCATGATATTCGATCCTTTTGGTGATTTCGCTAGCGCACAGGTTACTTGCGGAATACATTAGGTTTAAAAAATCCTGATGAATTCAAAGAGTCCGAACATTTGGCTTTCGAATCAAGTATTGAGGAAGCTCTTGATTTCCTGGCCAATCTAACTTCAATTGATTATGATGCAGTCCTGAAGGTTCATGAAATCCTGTTTTCCGATTTTTATCCTTGGGCTGGGAAAGACAGAAATACATTAGTTCCCCATTTAGCTGTATTTAAAGGTTCGCCAGAGAATCCCCAGCATACTGCCTTTGAACGTCCTTTTTTAGATGGTAACGGACGTACTTTACTTCTTGTTTATATGGAGCTTTCATATTGCGCTGGCTTTTCAATTGCCTGGACCAATACCAATAAGGATGATTATTTGAAGGCGCTGAGCGAGGAGATAAAAACCCCTTCCAAAGGCTATCTTGACAGATATTTGAATCCATTTATCGTTAAAATATCCAGCCGAAATGATTGGCCTGACATGATTGGTGGAATAAAGGGGCTGGATGGTCTCGATAAGGAGGATGTTACGTATAAAAACGTAGATGATCCAGAAGTGCAACAAATATACAAATCAGGAACATTATATTCCATGTATCGCATGGACAATAAAGACGATCCCAACTAATCCAGCCGGATATTCTGCGCTTTAATATGTTGCCAGAAACGCTCCGCCGCCAGGTTCAGCCGCGCCCCTGAACGATAGACATAAGCCGAAATCGGTAACGACAGCGTACCATCCAGAATCATCAGCTTACCTTCACGCAGTTCACGTTGAATCGAATATTGCGGCAACCACCCCACCCCATGTCCGTTAACAATCATCCGCTTAAGCAGCTCGCTCATCGAGGAGACAAAGCTGAGCGTAAAGGTATTGTCGGGGATTTTATCAATCACCTGATTCACCTGACGTCCCATATAACTGTCGTTGGCATATTTCATTAACGGCAACCCGCCCTGATTGAGGCTAAACAGCGGCCGGCCATCGACATCACAGGGAGAAACCAGATGCAAAAATGAGTCAAAAATTTTGTGGTGGATAAACGGGTAATTCATAAACTCTTCGTTGTAGAAGGTCAGAATAAAGTCACTTTTGCCTTCTTTGAGGTTATACACCGCCTCATCAACGTTGATCGACTCAACGTAATGAATCCTTTCAGCACTGTCGGCATAACCGGCAATCAACGTGGGAAGTAACAAGACAGACAGTGAGGGGGCGGCATCAAACTTGATACTTTGGCGGAAATTATCCAGCCCCTGAATCCGGTTCAGCTGGTAATCCATATCATCCAGCATATTGCGCGCATAGCCGACAAAACTTTTGCCCTGGCGAGTAAGCTGCAACGGATTGACGCTGCGATCAAAAATAGCGAAGCCAATCGCCGATTCCAGCGACTGAATACGGCGGCTGAATGAAGACTGAGAAATGTTGCGCTTTTCAGCCGCTAACGTGAAGCTCCGGGTCTCTTCCAGCGCGATAACATCATAAAACCACTTCACTTCCAGATTACTGACCATTGCGCTGATTCTCACAAAACACTGATTTTCGCCATGCAAATTATGCATAGAGCATAGAAATTATGCAATCAATGCATCTGATTGTTGGTGCTAATATCCTGAACAGTTGCATAACTGAACATCGCTATTTCATTAACAGCTCAGTTAACTATCAAACAAACTACCGGCCGCAGTGCTATGCAGCCCAATAT
This sequence comes from Pantoea sp. X-Soil-TKNS-1211, assembly GCF_059730495.1. Classification (NCBI taxonomy): domain Bacteria; kingdom Pseudomonadati; phylum Pseudomonadota; class Gammaproteobacteria; order Enterobacterales; family Erwiniaceae; genus Pantoea; species Pantoea sp. X-Soil-TKNS-1211. Next base: position 134,351 of record NZ_AP035955.1, on the reverse strand, counting down.
TCAGCCAGCAATCAGTCAGGTATAACATGTCCAGCTCAGAGAAGATTAAAACAGCCCTGTCAGATTTAGGGATCACCAACGTGAGCGAAGTGATCTACAACCCCGATTATGACCTGCTCATCGTGCATGAAACCTCGGCAGCATTAAGCGGCTATGAGCGCGGTATCATGACTGCCTCTGGCGCGGTGGCGGTCGATACCGGTGAATTTACCGGTCGTTCACCGAAGGACAAATATATTGTCCGTGATGAGCTAACCAGAGATACCGTCTGGTGGTCCGATGCCGGTACGGGTCGTAATGACAACAAGCCACTTGCTCCGTCGGTGTGGGCTGAACTGCGCCATCTGGTATCGAACCAACTTTCTGGCAAGCAACTTTACGTGGTAGATGCCTGGTGTGGTGCCAGCAACGATTCACGGCTGGCGGTGCGCTTTATCACCGAAGTTGCCTGGCAGGCCCACTTCGTGAAAAACATGTTTATTCCGCCACTGGCAGACGAGTTGGCAAATTTCGATCCTGATTTTATTGTGATGAACGGGTCAAAGTGCACCAATCCCAACTGGCAGGCACAGGGTCTGAACTCTGAGAATTTCGTCGCGTTTAACCTGACTGAAAAGATGCAGCTGATCGGCGGCACCTGGTACGGCGGCGAGATGAAGAAAGGCCTGTTCTCGGTGATGAACTATTTTCTGCCGCAGCGTGGCATCGCCTCCATGCACTGCTCCGCCAACCGGGGTGCGGCAGATGATGTGGCGTTGTTCTTTGGTCTGTCCGGTACCGGCAAAACCACGCTCTCCACCGATCCACAACGTGAACTGATCGGGGACGATGAACATGGCTGGGACAACGAAGGCGTCTTTAACTTTGAAGGCGGCTGCTATGCCAAAACCATCAATCTGAGCGAAGCGGCAGAGCCAGAGATTTACCGTGCGATTCGTCGGGATGCGCTGCTGGAAAACGTGGTGGTGCGAGATGACGGTACAGTTGATTATGCGGACGGCAGCAAGACCGAGAACACTCGCGTCTCTTACCCGCTGGCGCATATTGAGAATATCGTCAAACCAGTATCGCGTGCGGGCAATCCGTCTAAAGTGATTTTCCTCGCGGCTGACGCCTTTGGTGTATTGCCGCCGGTATCGCGCCTGACCACTGATCAGATGAAGTATCACTTCCTGTCGGGCTTTACCTCTAAACTGGCCGGAACGGAACGCGGTATTACCCAGCCGACGCCCACCTTTTCTGCCTGCTATGGTGCTGCCTTCCTGATGCTGCATCCAACGCAATATGCCGAAGTGCTGGCAGAGAAAATGGCGGAAAGCGGCGCTGAAGCCTGGTTAGTGAATACCGGCTGGAATGGTGAGGGTAAACGCCTTTCCCTGCGTGATACACGTAATATCATTCGTGGCATTCTTGATGACAGCATTGTATTGGGTGATAACACGATGCCGGTATTTGGCCTGTTGATCCCGGACGCGGTACCGCAAGTCGAGTCACGTCTGCTGGATCCGCGCAACGGCTGGGCTAACGCGGAACAATGGCAGGAAGAAGCGGAAAAACTGGCGCGACTGTTTGTGACGAACTTCAGCCAGTATGCAGAAACCCCGGAAGGTGCACGTATTGCGCTGGCTGGGCCGGGTCTGGAGTAATCTGTCTGCTACCCGTCACAGCTCAGACTGTTGACGGGTTATTCTGCCCGTTGAAAAACTCAAGCTTAACGGAATTAATCAATGTGACAGAATGGGTGAATATCTCGTTTCGATAAAGAAAAAGCATCAAAGACTCGGACGGTACATATTGAAGCAAGGGGAACTGAATAAATAATGTTCTGATTCTGGATCTTGCTTCATCTTCTGAATTAACGTCCGTGTCTCGTAAAAAAACAGAATATTCACGCAGTTTCAACATTGATAAATCAGCCCGACTGGCATCCCATGCCGCTTTTGCGGCAGCCTCGTCCAACTCACCAGCCTGGATATTCTTAATCACCCCTTCCTTTATCTTTTCTAAGGTTACTTTATCCTTATCGGGCGAGACAGGCTGTATCTCATGAATTAACATTAACCATTTGATTTCATCGCTAACATTAGTTTTAAAGGTTTTAATCATCAAATCACATCGCTTCCTCACCGCTTCCCAGCAATACCAAACTCGCAGTTCCACATGATCGATGTCACAGGAGCCTACGAAGGACTGTTATCAGATAAATATGCTGGCATTGACTCGGGTGCCGCGGCTCCCGTTGCAGGCGTGGGAGTATCTGAGAAAGGGAAAGATAGATCTGTCGAGCCAGCGAGAACAACTTTGTTTGAGATCGTTAGTGATCCCGAGACACATCGCATAGAGACTTTGACCTGCCCCCAGTATTAGATACAACCTTCAGTTAGTAATATCGGTTGATTTTTCTTCATGTTTCCCGTTTCGCCAGCCTGCTGCAAATTCAAATGGCGTCTGGTAATTCAGCGATGAATGAGGTCTGGACTCGTTATAGTCCTGCCGCCAGCCATTAATGATTTTTCGGGCATGAAGAACATCGCTGAACCAGTGTTCATTCAAGCATTCATCCCGAAAGCGACCGTTGAAACTCTCAATAAATCCGTTCTGAGTTGGCTTGCCCGGCTGGATTAAGCGCAACTCAACACCATGCTCAAAGGCCCATTGATCCAGCGCGCGGCAGGTAAATTCCGGGCCCTGATCAGTTCTTATCGTCGTAGGATATCCACGAAACAGCGCAATGCTGTCCAGAATACGTGTCACCTGAACGCCTGTAATCCCGAATGCCGTGGTGATCGTCAGACACTCCTTCGTGAAATCATCCACGCAGGTCAGGCACTTAATCCTGCGGCCGCTGGCAAGTGCATCCATGACAAAATCCATCGACCATGTCAGGTTCGGCGCATCCGGACGAAGAAGCGGAAGCCGCTCAGTCGCCAGCCCCTTGCGGCGTCGCCTGCGTTTTACACTCAGGCCGTTGAGATGATAGATGCGGTATACCCGCTTGTGGTTGACGTGAAGGCCCTCCCGACGCAATAACTGCCAGATGCGCCGGTAACCAAAGCGGCGGCGCTCAAGTGCCAGCGCTGTGATGCGTAGAGACAGCTGCGCGTCAGCAGCCGGACGCTGAGCCGAATAACGGCAGGTGGACAGGGACAAACCTGCCAGCCTGCAGGCACGACGTTGCGACAGACCCGTTGCCTCACACATGACTTCCACGGCTTCCCGCTTCTGGTCTGTCGTCAGAACTTTCGGCCAAGAGCCACCTGAAGCGCCTCCTTATCCAGCATGGCTTCAGCGAGCAGCTTCTTGAGGCGGGCGTTCTCCTCTTCAAGCGACTTGAGCCGCTTCACTTCGGGAACTTCCATGCCGCCAAACTTCTTGCGCCAGGTGTAAAAGGTGGCGTCTGAAATAGCATGCTTGCGGCAGAGTTCCCGGGCTGAAACCCCGGCTTCGGCCTCGCGGAGAATACTGATGATCTGTTCGTCGGAAAATCGCTTCTTCATAGGGATGTCCTCATGTGACTGATGAAGACATTACTAACATCGCGGTGTATTAATCAACGGGGAGCAGGTCAACTTTCCTGAATTTCAAGCTTCTCTTTTTCCAAAATTCTTTTCATTTGTACGGATTTTGGATCTGTTGGTACTACCGTGGTGGGAACATCTGTCCTTATTTTCCCTTTTATCCACTGTATAAGCTGCGTTGATTCAGGTTTCATCTCTTGATGAAAGAAATGTTCAAAGGTATTGATAATATGTTTGAGCTGGTTAAGTAACTTCTGGGCTTCTTCCAGGCTTTTCTCTGTTACAGATGAAGATTTGATTACAGATGTTGAGACGGTATCAGTGACAAAATAAGGCATAGCGATTTTACCCGGTACGAATTTGTGGATTAAAGAATAGGATTAACCTGCCAATAACGCAGATATTTTAATATTCTGCTAATTAAAATCCGTGCATCCCTCCGATTCTCACCATGAAAGTCGTCTGAGAAGCTGTGAATTCAGCCATTTTTGTGATTTCTACGACAATTCTACTTCATCATGCTAGCTGTCAGGCGCCTGGATCTCGCACAATAGAATATATATACATATGTGAATATATATTCAATGCAGGAAAATGAATTTGAAGACTCGGATGTAGCGGCGTCTAAGCCAGACACCGGCATTCGCACTATCACTGTGGTTTAAGGAGAACATCTTATGAGTACCTGGAACTACCCAAAATTCGGCGCGGGCCTGTGGCATTTCGCTAACTATGTTGACCGCTATGCCGTGGATGGTTATGGACCAGCGCTGAGCACGCTGGAACAGATTCGCATCGCTGGTACAGTAGAAGATCTTTCGTATGTTGATGTGCCCTATCCTTTTACCGAGGGTGTCAGCGTCAGCGATGTGAAACAGGCACTGGCGGACGCGGGCTTAAGAGCCATCGGTGTTACCCCGGAGATTTACCTACGTCGATTTTCACGAGGGGCGTTTACCAACCCGGATCCTGTATTACGCAAGCAAGCATTTGATCTTATGCATGAAGCCGCCAGCGTGGTGCGTGAGCTGGGGGCTAACTATGTCAAGGTTTGGCCAGGCCAGGATGGTTGGGATTATCCCTTTCAGGTCGACCACAAAAATCTCTGGCGGCTGGCGGTCGATGGCATGCGCGAACTTGCCAGCGCCAATCCAGACGTAAAATTTGCCATTGAGTACAAACCCCGCGAGCCACGGGTCAAAATGACCTGGGATTCCGCAGCGCGCACACTATTGGGGATTGAGGAAATGGGTCTGGATAATGTCGGTATTCTGCTGGACTTTGGGCATGCATTATTTGCTGGCGAGTCACCTGCGGGTTCCGCGCAACTGATTATCGATCATGGTCGCCTGTTCGGTATGGATGTAAACGACAACCTGCGTGGCTGGGATGATGACCTGGTGGTGGGAACGGTGCATATGACGGAGATCTTCGAGTTCTTTTACGTACTGAAGATCAATAACTGGGAAGGTGTATGGCAGTTAGACCAGTTCCCGTTCCGCGAGGATAATGTGGAAGCGGCTAATCTGTCGATTCGCTTTTTGAAGCATGTGTATCGCGCGCTGGATAAGCTGGATATTGTGGCGTTGCAGGCTGCGCAGGCGGAACAGAATCCGTTGTTGGCGCAGAGGATTATTCAGAATGCGCTGCTGACGGCGATTGAGGAGTGATGGGGCGTTTATTTCTTGAATGCAGAAACATAGCCTAAGCGTTTTTTATTTCATGCCATGCTGTTATGGCAGCATGGCATCACATTTTAACATTTACGGAGGTTCTTAAGAACCCAGGATCAAACGTGTGTTAACGCGTGTTTTTTTCAATGCATACACGAAAAATGATATTATGGATATGATTAATATTGAAAAAACGGCACTAATTAAAACTTCAATTACGACACTCGAGCTTAAGGAATAAGAGTTAATGAGTTCAATTTTCTTCCTAAGGAAACCAACAAAATACCCGTGGAGAAAATAAATAGCAAAACTCGACGTGGCCAACCATGACAAAGGCGTGGTTACATATGGCATATTAGTTGAAGAAAGAGTAATGCATAAAAAGAGAAATAAGAAAATCTTCGACAACACTGAAAGACTTGGTGTGACGTCAAAAGCCACGCGAACACCAAAAAGCACTAAAAAAGCGAAAAGGAAAAACCACTTATTCTTATTTTCAATCAAAGATTCTCTATACTCACATATAAACATGCCCAGTATATATACTGGTAGGAAATGAATATATGCCAGAAAAGCATTGGAGTCAGCAACTGGTCGCGAAGTCAAAATAATTACAACGACAGAAATCATCGATGCATATAAAAGGTTTTTTCTATTCCCCCCCAGCATTTTTAATGGAACTGAGCTAAGAAAAATCAGGCTAAGCATTGGGATAAACCACAATGGCCCCAGGTGTGCACCTGTAGCATAGAAGAACATCAAGATATAGAGAATGGAATGTTGCATTAACTCATTAATATCGACCCAGTTATGTTCTTTCTTTAACCCCAAGACATAAATACTGATTGCAGGAATAGAAATGATTAAATATGGAAGAATTACATTTTTAAACTTACTGACGTAAAACTTCTTCACTTCATACCGCGGCAATAAGTATTGAAATAAAAAACCAGAAATAAGAAGAAAAATCGCAGTCCATTCTCTTAAAACTTCACTCCAAAGACGAGCAAAAACACTATCATCCGTTGTGAATAGATTGCAATGCGTTGTAACGATGAAAAATATAGCAATCCCTCGGATATAATGTATATAATTAATTTTTTTATTTGGCATGAAAAAGACTCCATCTTTAAGCTTCGTTATTTTACTACAAAGTTTTATCCTGAAAATCTAGATTGTATATGAAAATAATGCATCATTTAATTAAATCACTTTATTAATCATAGGGTGTGTAGCCTGATGGAATATCTTCATATTTATTAGGATGCCATTTTACGTCTTGAATTGCCATCTAAATAACTCACCAAACTTATCAGGCCATACACACCATATTAAAGATTAAGCTGCCAAAACATCTCTTTGCAAAAATCCGTTTAGAGTCAGATAAAAAAGATTTCTTCTCTTTTCAAAGAAGGTATACGTGAGCTGTGACTTATACTCTCGAAGTTTTTTCATCGTTATAAGTAACGCTTCACAAATTCGATCGTCATCCCACCCTCGCAAAATAAGCAGAAAAACTCGCATTCTTGCACTATCTTCCTTCTGCTTAAAAGGTTTTACTTTCTTGAATACTTTACACCCTTGAAAATAATCGAAGACATCTTGTGTCCGAACATCGAGTGCAACAAAAGACACATCGCAAATTGACTGTAGTATGAATACTTCAAGATCATTGTTGTAAACTAACACAACATTTTTAGATCTGGAATTTATATCCCCTCGAGTTAGCGCCAGAAGGAAATGATGAATATCACAGACAAACAAATTCAATTTATTGCAAGGCATATTCCGAGACAATCTCTCTATTGCACACTCAATAAACTTATTCTGTAAATGTGTAATGACAGAGTTGATTTTTATCATATTAACTCCATTTAATAAATAAGAGGAAATTAATAGGCGCCGTCACGTTTAAGCACTACGCCAACCGTCTTAAATAGAATCGCGATGTCATTCCATAAAGACCAGTTCTTCACATACCAGGAATCAAAATAAACACGCGTTTCATAATCAACATCGTTACGGCCACTGATCTGCCACAATCCAGTCATACCTGGCTTAGCCATCAGATAATAATCGACGTCTCCAGCGTATCGACTGAGTTCATCTTCAATAACCGGACGTGGTCCCACAAGGCTCATATCCCCCCGAACTACGTTCCACAATTGGGGTAGCTCATCAAGGCTAGTTTTACGGATAAAGTGACCTACTTTAGTGATACGAGGATCATTCTTAAGTTTGAAATCTTTGTCCCACTCGGCTCTCGCAACAGGATCAGTACGTAATACCTCCTCCAACACTTCTTTCGAGTTGATAACCATCGAGCGGAATTTGAGGCATTTGAACTTGCGACCATTCATACCAACACGTTCATGACCATAAATTGGACTACCTCCGTCACGACTCACAAGATAGCCAAGAATCAATAATGCCGGAGACAATGCAACGATAATCGAAAGAGCACCCAGAAGATCAAACGCGCGTTTCAGGAAACGTGATGTACGTTTTGCCAGGTTATTGTTCACACGAAGGATCATCACCTCATGGCTAAAAATATACGCCATATCCGTCCCATAAAGTGGTACACCTCTCAACGTAGGAACGACTGAAACAGAACGACAATTACGTTTAGCCAAGGTTTTTAACCATTGATCACGATACTGACTTTGTTCGGTCTCAACTGCGACGATGAACTGCGTTTCATTATTTGTCAGCAACCAAAGATCATGCTCATTTCTCAGTACCGGAATACCTGCCACACTAGACTGTTGGCAGCTACCATCAACGTCATAGAACGCAATTGTATCAAAGCCCATAACTTCTTCGCTTTGTAATGCCTTCCACGCTTCCTGCGCATTCTTATTACTACCAATGATAATTGTCTGTTTTTTCCACATGCCAAAATGGTCTAGTAAACGACGTGCAATGCTGCGCCCAACCGGAATCACAATCAGGGCTAACAACCAGGTTAAAGCCCAGACAAACCGAGACATCTGCCACTGTGATAAAGCTGTGATTGCGAGATCAATCACTGAGAAGATAAGAATGGTGCGAAAAATCTCTTTCAGTTCAAACCAGAATGGCTTTCGATAGGTAAAATGACGCAGTCGTACCCAAAACCAAACAACACAGATAACCGACAAACAGATATGAGTAAAGATCTTAAGATTAAGATCTTTCACCGATATATCAGCCAGTATTGAATGAGCTCCTGAGTCGATAAGTTTTAGTGCGATGAACAACGCTGCATTAAAAAAAAGTAAATCTGAGAATGCCAGGGAGAGCTTTGTGAGCAGAGTTTTGTATGTAAACTCTGATGTAATCTGTATACGATGCTGGAGTGTTGTCATATTATTAAACCCGGCCAATAAATCCATTAATGATGAGATGAATCTTGCCAAAAATTGCAACAATGAATAATCTATATTTCTTGTTGCATAGTGATAACTATGGTGAGCTAGTAAAAATGAGAATTGATTAGTTTGTAAAGTGTGATTTTTTTGGCAAGATCCCTTCTTTAAGACGTTCTATCACTCGCCATTTGCTATCTCTTCCGCTACTGCAATTGAGAGTATGTTCCAGTGTATTAACTACCTGAATCTTAATACTGATATTTTCAGCGCTTAGCAATTTAATTTTTCCAAAAAAACTGTTGTCAATATCATAAAAAGAAAAATGATTATCGAAAATTGGCTTATGGATTGCGGAAAACTTATTAATGGCCGAACGATAAACGACCAAGCCAAATCCAGGTGAACGAATATCTTGTGCAGCACTTATAACCAAGCCATCCGCCACCTTAGTTACAGATTCATCGATGATAGGAAAATATATTTTACCATCAACAGTTGACCTGATATTAGGAATTTGTAGATCAATATGATTTGTATGATACCTATCAAGATTGTTTAAATAACTTTTATTCAGGCTGCATTCGTCATCTAAAAATACAAATCGCTCGATCTCACAATGCGCATTGAGAATTTCATTATAGATATTCCCGAGCGGACGAGCATCAAGATACTCTTTGATATCTATACTTTTGACGTAAAATCCCAATGTATGGATAAAATCCTTATCAAACTGTAAAGCATCAGGCCCTGTATTAATAATAACGAGGCCAGAATCAACATATTCCTTACTCATCAGGCAATTAAGTGTTAAAGAGTCTTTGTATGTCTTGCCGCTTAAAACGACAACTAGTAGTGTCTGGTACATGAGAATGCCTTTACTCTTTGAAATTAAAGCCAAGTTTAATTTCTTTGTGGCCTGATATGTCGAGTCTGAAACACGACAAATTTTGTTTTAACTATCATGAATAGACCACTTCCTTGTTCTGTTTGAATATCTCCCATTTACTTTTAATGTATATGTCCAGTTCATTACGGAAACGCTCTGCTGAAAAACGCGTAGCATTGGTACGGCAATCAATTGGGAGTATGTCATGCCCAATGATATCAAAACTTTCTACTGCTTCGACAATAGCATCGGCAGACTGTTCATAGAAGAACAATCCTGTAGGAAATTCTTCACCATAAGGACGAATAGTTTCCAACGCCCCTCCTTTACCAAAGGCAATTACCGGAGTGCCGCATGCTTGAGCTTCAACCGGTGTAATGCCGAAGTCCTCTTCAGCAGCAAACACGAATGCTTTTGCACGTCTCATGTAGTCTTCCATCACCTCATTCGGTTGGTAGCCAAGTATTTCAATGTTTGGTGTCGCCTTAGATTTAATTTTAGCCATCTCAGACCCATCACCAATTACGACTAATTTTTTTTCTGGCATACGACTAAAGGCTTCAACAATCAGATCGATACGCTTGTAAGGCACCATCCGCGAGGCTGTAAAATAGAAGTCGTCTTTCTTTTCATGTAAAGTGAAGCGTTCGACATCAACAGGAGGATAGATAACGTCTGCATCCCTGCCATAAACTTTCTTGATACGCCGTGCAATAAAGTGGGAGTTAGCGATAAAGTGGTCAACACCGTTCGCCGTACGGTAATCCCACATACGGATATTGTGAAGCATCCAACGAGCAATCTTACCCTTCAATCCTTTATCTAACCCAGATTCACGCAAGTATTGATGCTGAAAATCCCAGGCATAACGGATGGGTGAATGAACATAGCTGATATGAAGTTGATCAGGACCAGTCAACACCCCTTTGGCCACTGCATGGCTGCTGGATAACACGACATCATGTTGGGTGACATCAAGTTGTTCAATGGCTAAAGGCATTAGCGGTAAATAAGTTTGATACTTTTTTTTAGCTCCTGGCAGACGCTGAATAAACGATGTCGTCGCTTTTTTATCTTGAAAATGATGACGGGAATCATCTGATAAAAAATCGACAACAGAATAAATTTGGGATGCGGGGAATAGATGGATAAATTCCGCAATCACACGCTCGGCACCGGCAAAACCTACTAACCAGTCGGCCACGATTCCTATACTTATATCTTGTGACATAATTCAATCCTCTTTAATACCGATTGTACAAACAAAACCAGCTCTATTAAATCTTGTTTGTTTTAATTTAACTTTAAAAATTGATAAAGTAAGGGAATTTAAATGTGAGAATAAACTAATATTTATAAATGTTAATAAATAATATTTAACCACGCAGAATAGCGAGGATGTTATCAGTGTGCTGTTGCATTAAAGCGACATTTGCGCGAGACTCCACATTGAGTCTAACTACTGGCTCAGTGTTGGAACTTCTTAAGTTGAATCGCCAGTCAGAAAACTCAAGACTAATACCATCAGTTCTATCAAGGCTTAATGCTTCATCTTCATAGTGCTGTAATACACGTTCAATCGCCTGCTGTGGCTGATCAAGTATGCTGTTTATCTCCCCGGAAGCCGGATAAGCAAGCATACGACTGTTAACTAGCTGCCTTAGAGATTGACCTTTGACTTGGAGTAACTCTGTTACAAGCAACCACGGAATCATCCCACTATCACAATAAGCGAAATCACGGAAGTAATGATGAGCACTCATTTCACCACCGTAAACCGCATCTTCATGGCGCATGCGTTCCTTGATAAAGGCATGCCCAGTTTTCGACATCACAGGCACACCGCCAGCGCCCGTAACGATATCTATAGTATTCCAGCTGAGGCGTGGATCATGAATAATGCGTGCACCTGGATCTTTTTCAAGGAAGGCGGCAGCAAGTAATCCGACAATATAATAACCTTCAATGAATTTCCCTTCGCTATCGAAGAGGAAACAACGGTCAAAATCACCATCAAATGCAATACCCATATCAGCTGCATTTACGATGACTGCATCTGTGGTGTCCTGCCGACACTCAGGCAACAACGGATTGGGAATACCGTTAGGAAAATTGCCATCGGGTTGGTGATGTACCTTGATAAACTGAATACCAACGCCAGCTAGTTCAAAGCGCTCTTGGATCGCATCAATTACATGCCCTGCCGCCCCGTTACCTGAGTTAACAACAAGTTTCATTGGTTGCGTGAAATTATTCAGGTTGACATAGCTAAACAGTTTATCGACATAAGCATCCAGAACTGAGAGTTTGGTATAGCTGCCACGATTTTCTGGGCCAGTGGGTGAGAAATTATTTACCTCAGCCAGGTGCTGAATATCTCGTAAGCCAGTGTCCCCACTTATCGGTTTAGAGCCCTCACGAACTAACTTCATACCATTATAGTCTAGCGGGTTATGACTGGCTGTAACTTCAATGCCACCATCAACATTTAGATATGAGGTAGCAAAGTAGATCTCTTCAGTACCGGATAAACCAATATCAACAACGTCCGTACCGGCATCACGTAAACCATTAGCCAGAGCATGTTTCAAGCCTTCACTGGTTAATCGCACATCACCACCGACCACCATTTTTTTAGGCTTCAGATATTCACCGTATGCACGGCCAATCCGGTAAGCAATATCTTCATTTAATTCTTCACCTAATTTCCCTCTAATGTCATACGCTTTAAAGCAGGTTAATTTACCAGACATTTTTCATTCCTTTATTAACTAAGGCCATAGTGATCTTTGGTACGGATAATGTCGTCATCACCAAGATAGGAACCGGACTGTATTTCTAATAATTCAAGAGGAATCCTTCCAGGGTTTTCCAGCATATGTTGAGAACCTATGGGAATGAATGTGGATTGATTCTCCGTCAATAAAAAGGTGTTATCTTCAATAGTTACCTTTGCAGTTCCAGAAAGAACGACCCAGTGTTCAGCGCGATGATGATGCATTTGCAAGGAAAACATACCACCGGGTTTTACCGTTACGCGGTTAACGTTATAGCGAGGCATACTCACAACTTTGTCGTTTTTTCCCCATGGTTGGTATGACTCACGGTGGACTCGATGTTCACCACGCTCATTTTTCTTGAGAAATTCAACAACTTTTTTAACGTCCTGAACTTGTGATTTATCAATTACCAGTACCGCATCTTTGGTATTGATAATTACCAGGTTATCTACACCGACTGCAGCAACCAATTTTTCGTCAGTGTTGATGTAACAGTTACTGGTATGATGTGTGAAAACATCACCGGCCAGAGCATTGCCCTGCGTATCCTTATGATTGACATCCCAAAGTGCCGACCAGGAACCTACATCATTCCAACCAGCATCAAGAGGTACAACGACAGCATCAGTTGTTTTCTCCATGACCGCGTAATCAACTGATTCATCAGGACACGTGATAAAGGCTTGTTTATCAACACGGATAAAATCTTGATGTGCATCTGTCTGAGCAGAGGCAATCGCTGTTTTACATGCTGCCAGAATATCTGGTCTGAACTGAGACATTTCTTCCAGGAAGCGACTTGCATGAAACAGAAACATACCGCTGTTCCAATAATACTCACCAGACTCCAGATACTGTAATGCTGTTGGAAGGTCTGGTTTCTCAACAAAACGATGAACACGGAATACAGGGGGTTTACCACTTCCTAATGACGCACCACGTTGGATATAGCCATAACCTGTTTCCGGTTCTGCAGCAACAATACCAAATGTTACAAGCATTCCCTGTTCAGCATAAGGAATTGCATCCTGAACCGCACGGTGAAATGCTTTTTGATTACCAATGACATGATCTGCTGCTAACACCAATAACATAGGGTCTTCACCCTGAGTGATTGCATTAAGCGCTGCCAATGTTATAGCAGGAGCAGTATTGCGCCCAACAGGTTCGAGAATAATGTTCTTAGATAACTGCCCAATATTACGCAGTTGTTCAGCAACCAAAAATCGATGCTGCTCATTACAGATCACTAATGGCTCAGAAACGTCTAACCCCTTCAATCGGGTAATCGTTTCTTGAAGCATAGAGTAATCGCCGTAAAGACGTAGAAATTGTTTAGGGTAAAGTTCGCGAGACATTGGCCATAGACGGCTACCCGTGCCGCCAGCCATGATTACTGGAAGAATCATAATTCACGCCTCATAGTTAAACATATAGAATTTGTAATCATTCAAAGCAAACCAAGTTAACTGTGTCAAAAAAGGAAGTTAATTAATTCGCATAAGACTAATGAGGAAACATTAAATAAACACTATTACTTCATTGAGATTGCCTTCGAATCTGTTGATTTTTTTTCATTGCATAATGACTAACGCATTCAAAACCCATGAAATATTCAATTAAATTCTTTGTTTTTGAGAGTACATGGACCCTATTGTCTATAAACATAAACATTGCTCTGAATTTCTCTTCAGTTTCTTTGATTTTAGCAATATCAAACTTAATTAAGATTGACATATCGGAATAGAAATTATTCTTGGAAACTACAAAATCACCATAACACTGTACAACCCTTATAAAATACTGAAGTTGTTTATGTCGAATATTAATACCTTCATTATCAATTGTCATTTTGAAAGTATTGCTGTCAATATAAATATTCTTTGCTTTTTTATCAGAATCATATGTAAGAATCGATACGCCAGTTAAGCAATCCTGGATTTTATTTTTCCTGAACGTAATGTTAGATATAAGAGATTTGGTGTTTTTATTAGGCCAAAACCTAATTCTCAACGCACCCGCCTCATCACTTTTAGAAGAAACCCCTATGGAAGAAAAAAAATTTTCCATTATAACGACATTATCTACTGTCGCCTCATTTATTGAGTTTTTATCATCAGTTATATATACACCACCTTCACGCGAGTTAACGATGCGATTGTTATTAACGCTTACATCACTCGCAAATGAATATATCTTTATTCCACTCTTAGTGTTGTATATATAGTTATTCTTGATTACAGCATTTTTAATGCCATGCTTTGGATCAAATGAGCCTGTAGAAATAGCATCATCACCAACATCATGTATGACATTATTTTCTACTAAGATATTTCCAGACCTATATATATGAATACCATCCGTGCCACTGGCACCTCCCATATCATCTTGGTGATTATGGACATGACAGCGCCTTATAATTATGTCGTTGCTATAATCGACATGAATCCCATAACCTATCCCATAGCATTCTTCTACATCATAAATCCTCAGAGGACTGGCATTAGCCACATACAAACCTTTAGGTCCGGCAGATAATTTATAATTATTCGAATTTAGTCGCTTTATTGTAAAGTCGGAAAGATAAACGCTGCGTTTATCATTTTTATTTTTCGGTTCATCATATACGACACCATGATTAATATGGTCGAGTAAGAATACCGTCTTACCTTTCCCAAAACCCATGAAGTCCAGAGTTACAGCGGATATTCTGACAGTATCACGGAGCAAATAAACCCCTTTATTAACAGCGCGTATCACTAAACCAGAGTTAAGTGCCAAGCTAATTTCTCTGGAACAGTCAGTTACACCATCAGAAATTGCCCCGAAATCTTCAAGCGTAAAGTAATAATCTAGCCTAACCCAAACACCTCCTTTTCTAGTATAGACATAATCTCTACTCTGAAACCATAAACTTTTAGGCTCGACATGATAGACGTATAAATCTGCAACACCATCACTCCTGTTTTTTACAAACAAAAAATCAGAGTTGAATGAATCATTGTCACTCAAATACCCCCTGTCGACTTTATTATCTGATTTATACTTCAAAACATCCTTGTCAAATTTTAGCTCCGTAAGATTAGGTGAAATTGATGTTTTTGCAAAGCAATTCTCATACAGCGTAATTGAAGAGAGAATGACCGCGAGAAATGAGCGTCTGTGCAAAATACACCTCCAGTTCATAGGAGCTTTTTAATTCTTATTTATCTAAATTTCATTAATTGCATTTAGCATCTTTTTCATTCTGGTTTCATATGTATATTCTTTTGCAAGGTTGAGAAAATCCAGTTGCCTTGAGTTATTTTCCTCCAGGCAGTCATCTATATGCCTGAGAAACTCACTGTGAGAATGACCAATCTTGACCACACCATCAAATTCACGGATTGATGAAAGATTGACACTCACTACAGGCCTACCTGCTGCGAGATATTCAAAGAATTTCATAGGGAACATATTGTCTGTATATTCATTTAACCTATTCGGTAAAAGTGCCACATCGAAAAACTTTAAGTAACCAGGTAAAATATCGTAACTTTTTGGCCCAAGAAAATGTATATTAGAATATTTTTTTAATATATTTACATTAGTTCCTGGCTCCCCCTCACCGACGAGCCCTATAATTAATAAATTATAGTCTGGCCGTGAACTGGCGATATACTCTAAAAGTTCAAAATCCACTTTATAGTTGCTAACCGCCCCGATAAATCCAATAAACGGACCTTTCAAACCTCTTAACTCCACAGGTAGTTCATAGTCTACCGTAACGGCCTTGTTAAAATGACCGTAATCAGCAACATTAGAAAAATAAAAAATATTACGATTCCATTTCTTCTTACTTTCATAGAGTTGGGGGGCGGTAACAAAAATAGCATCCGAAACCTGCAATAACTTTATCTCTTCCCTTTCCAATATTTCTCTCGGCATTCCCGGCTGCTCTTTGATCTCATCCACGCAATGATAGATGGTCTTATTGTATTTACCTGGGTCAAGGAACTCCGTTGTTAAAGGATTGTAAGTCCATAAAATCGGATCCTTAAATTTAAGAGTCTTACTCCAAAATGAAAGAAATAAACGCAAATATGTTTTATTTACGAATCGTGCGAATGAAATATTATTCCATGGCAAATTAATTGGTGACCAAACCCATATGTTATCCTTCACTTTTTTAGGTGGTTTCAGTGCCTTGAAAATTCTTAAAAAAACACGCCTCATGTCTTTTTTATTTAAACCTGGCTTTCTAAGGCCTAAGGAATCAACATATAATACTCTATAACCTAATCTGGCAAGCTCTACTGCAACATGTTGTTTATTCGTCCAAAAGGGATTATCCCAATCTGCAGTTGATAATAGTATTATATATTTATTCATGAATCCCTCTTAATCGTTTTACCGGATTGCCTGCGTATAAGCTATTATCGTCTAATGAACCTCTGACGACAGAATTAGCACCAACGACAACATTCGACCCAATACTTGTTCCCTTAGTTATTACAGAACCTGCTCCGACCCACACATTATTCGCAATGCATATTTCACGAACAACATACCCTTGGGAACTAAATTTATCCCCGAGAATATCAAAACGATGATCAGAGTCAAAAATACAGATATTATGTCCAAACATGCAGTCGTCACCTATTGTTATTTTTTTATGGCAGACAATATTCAGGTTACTATTAAAAAAAACACCACTTCCGATTTCCAACTCACCACCAGAGGCTAATATGGATGACCCTTTAGAGATATAAACTCTTCCACCAGCAGTGTTTATCTTTATCCTTCCCTCCTCTTTAATATTTACAGTAGCACCTGGGTGAATGAAAACCTTTCTTATGTCTAGCTTTATTTTACTACCAAATCTAATCTTTAGAATTATAACATTAAACAACGAAAGAAGATGTATCAGCTTTATTCTATTTCTTGCCACGACTTACTATCTCCTTAACAATTAGCATCCTCCAGGATGGAATTAAGAATGCACACCCACTCCAAAACAACAAGAAAACAGCACTGTTAATATAGAAAGTGAAGATAGACTTATCAACCATGTTAACTGAATATGAAACAACAAGATAAATAATTGAAGATATTAATATTGGAGGGATTAATTTTTTAAACTCACCCCACAACTTCAAATAGGTCATTGCAGATATAAACATTACAATACCATATAGTGAATTCCCCAACCCTAAAGATATTTCTCGATAATGCTGATAAAATAGGATATTGAACAAAGCATTAGCAGCCACACTAAAAAACATAATTATTAAAACTGTTCCATTTCGAAACTGAGCAGTTAATGCTTTTACGAGTACATATCCAACTACATTAGCCCATAACCCAACAGACATACCTTTAAGGATCATTGCTGTGACATCAATTGATTCTTTATTAAAACGACCTCTTTCGAATAAAATTGAAACTATCATCTCTGAATTAAGATAAATGAATAGTGAAATAGGCAATGAGATAATCAATATTATTTTAATTGCTTTTGCTAACTTTAACTTTAGGCCTTCCGTAGTTTCACCTGACCAATTCACGAGACCAACTAATGCAACTGGCGTCGACACTATGAGAAGTAAAGTTTCGTTAATAAACTTTGCATAATCCAGAGCTGATATTGCGGTTAAACTTATTAGAGTTGCGACTGCTCGTTCTATCGCAATGTTACCCTGGTATAAAAAAGGCAAAAAAACCAGAGGCTTAATAGTTACCCAGAAAGATTGCATTACATCCTTAATATCAATGCGTTGTATTTTACTTGGGAACGCAATGATTTTTTTCTTCAGGCCTCTTTTCAACACCCACAAAAAGAAGAAAACATAACCTACTGTAAACCCCCATGCCAAATAAAGGGGATCATGGAGATAATAAGCAAAAAAAGCACCGATAAGCATACCTAAATTTTGTATTGATGGTCGAAGTGACATCGGCGTGAAATCTTCATTTGCCATTTCAATATAATTTATTAGAGCTGAACTTAAGTATAAAATTATGCCCAAACTCATTATTAGTAACATTGATTCGGACAATGCTCTTGTCTTTGGATCTAAACCAGGAGCGAGTAAGCTTAACCACTCATCTACAAATAAAAATGCCCCTATAGTTAGCACAACGGAGAAAATGAGAAAAAAAAGCTGCATTAACCAAAAAAAAAGTAATGCCTTATCTTCATCGTCCTCTCTGAACTTTTTGAATAGTGGTATAAAAGCTGTCAGACTATCGCTTACTAGAAAGTTGACAGGTACTAAAGTTCCAGTTTGTGCTACACGATACGCTCCATTTACGTATCCTGTTCCGAATAAAGCTGCGACCACCATTTCTCTTATCAGGCCTAAGAGCTTCGATGCTAGATTACCACTCACCAATGATGTGATAGCTTTTTTCACTTCTGCTCCTTATCAATCTGGCATATGGTTTCCAGATATTTTTCTGCAGTGTAATCAAGCGTATACTCTGAAGGTAAGTAGGCATCGGTCAACAATTCTTTTGCTGATAATTTATCAACAATTATTTGAGCATTTTTTTCATACTCCTTTGGATTTACTGACGTTATTCTAACAGAATCGAAAAGTTTCACTTGTTCAGAAATAACAATATCAAGACCAACCGCAGATGCCTCAAGCACATTTAGCGGTAGCCCCTCAACACGGTCAGTAAGAAATAAAAATAGATCACAAGCACTTTCTAGCTGTGCTATTTGTGGTCTTGATAGTGAGCCTGTAAATAGAACTCTATCTGTAAGTCTTAACTCATTAGTAACTTTTTTAAGATAGCCTTCTTGTGGTCCAGAACCTACAACAACATAAAAAAACTGTATATCATCTTTTATTTTTTCCAGTGTCCTTAGGCAATTCAACACTCCTTTTTGTTCATGCAGACGGCATGCAGTTACTATTAATTTTTTATGCTTGGGTATTTGGTATTTCTCTAGAACTTCATTTTTAATCCCTTCATTAGGCGAGAATAAAACATGGTCTATTCCATTCTTTATCATTATATGTTTAGCAGGGTCTATGATTTTTTCGTATGGCCATTTTGATAGATCATCAGACACTTGTTTACCAATGCTGATAATCTTATCGAAATTATTGTAATTAACTAAATCTCTAAACATCCATGATAGATTTTTAGGCCATGTCAAGAATCCTTTTAGAGTTCTTGATTTCAATTTAGATATTAATTCACCCCATGCTGTTCCATGAATCTGGATCACGAAGTCAATATCATTGTAACTGGCTTTATCTTTAAGTAAACCATATGCACCTGTGCTGACACTGAACACACAGTCACATTTTTCTTTATAATTTAGGTCAAAAACCTCTTTTGATTTCTCCCACCATTTCCTGGAATATTTCCCAGCTCTTACTCCTTCAATGAAATGTATTGGAACTCCATTTATTACTTGTTTACCTTTGAAATTTTTTGCTTCTGTTGTTATTACTTCTAGATCACACCCTAATCTGGACAAAGATTGGGCTAAATCCCACGCCACGACCTCCATACCACCAACACCGTGCATGGGTAAAGATCTTGTGAACATTATGATTTTTCTCATAGAGTAATTCTATCCCTTCACCTGTAATTTTCTCATTAATTAACTTGAGGATTTTGGTATTCTTTTCGTACTTGCGAATAAAATTAATGATGAACATAGTCCTAATGTTATAGGCGGAGCTACCGAACCGAATGATCCTCTAAACACAATAAATGCAAATGAAGAAATCCATAAACCTGTTAAATACATCGGTGAGATGGTTCTATTCCGTAATAATGAATCCGCCTTTCCTGTCAACCCACCTAATATGACAGCACCTAATATTATAAATATAAAATTCCCTGCGTAATATAACTCACCAACCAGTGGCGCACTTAAATTAGTGTAAAAATAACCTTGATGGTCAGCTGCTAATATCCCTAAATTGCTAGGTTTCGACTCCCATATAAATCTTGGTATGAAGAAACAAACACCGGCAATAAAATTCATTCCATAAGAATACCCTTTATCTTGGACATATCTCAATATATTAACCAACTGTTGGAATGAATCAAAATCTACACCCTGCACTATATAACTTGCCGTATCATACGTTTTAAAATCTTGCGATGAGTCTCCAAGGTGTTTGATTGCAGGGAAAAGAAAAAACAATAAGATAGGTGAAGCAAAAAATAGAATAACAAAAGATTTTTTACTATTCATAAATCCTGCCATTATGACTAAAGCAATTGTCATACTCAGGAAGTGAAATCTTGGACTCGATAACGGATTGTTAATTATAAAATTGACCATCACAGACATCATCAAGACAACAGTCGCACCACTGGCATGTTTGAAATCTTTTGTTTTCCACAACGACAAGTATACGACCAAAACTCCAAAGGCAACAAACTTTGATAATGCATAAAGCATCGGCATAAAACTATCTGCATATACCATTTCTCCCAGTGATGAACGCCCTGAAAAAAAGGAACCTACTCCTGTAATCTGAATGAATACAACAGCTGGTAGCAACATTATTATCGCCAAAACATTAGTCATTGTTGAAATTGAATATCCATATCCACTTGTGTTTTTTTTGCTTATTTTCTTGAAAGATAAAGAGTAACCAATGAATAAAAACAGAGTAAACACAATGGACATTGTGTTTACCTCATTTATCTCGGTATCTTTAGGAAAGTTTGGCCACGGAAACTGATGAGCAGAGTACTGTAAGAATGCAGGAACACAAAAGAACCATACAAGGTAAACCACCCATTGAGTGTAAAAAATCCCAACCTTACCCGTTAACATTGAATATAAGAACGTTAGTATCGCGATAGCAACCAGAATAAACAATGATGTGTAAATCATCCTTTAACTCTCAAATAGTATTTTTGCTACACATCCTAATTTTATCTTGCTTTAATCAGGAACTTCACTGTAATTATGACCATAATATCCATAACTATACCCATAACGGCTACTCCTTCGCGTAATACCATTCAAAACACATCCAGTTAAGAAACTACCACTTTTTTGGAATTTTGACCTACTCAGAAGGATCTCTTTTAAAGTGTTAACTTCGTATCTGACAACATGCATATTTGCTCCGCAATAGGCACCTACAATTTCTGCATCAGTCACAGACAAAACAGGCGGTGTATCTATAATAATTAGAGTGTATTTGCTTTTTATTTCTTCTATAAACTCTCGCATTCTATCACTCATAAGCAGTTCAGAAGGATTAGTCGGAATTTTACCGCGGGTGATAAAATCTAAGTTATAGTTGTCCAGTCTATTGATCACACTCTCGAGTTTCCTTTCTCCACTTAATATATCCGACAGTCCGCTTTTTATCTCTACACCCAAGAGATTATGAGCTGTACCTTTTCTCATATCTGCATCTACGATTAGAACTTTTTTACCTGCCTGTGCCGCCAAAACAGCAAGGTTTGCACTAACAAATGTTTTTCCGGCATTCTCTGTGGAACCAGATATCATCAGAATGTTGTTCGCAGATTCGGCCATTACAAAATGCAAACTTGTTCTTAAACTTCGTATTGCCTCTACGGACATATCAGCTGGATTATCTATTGCAAGCAGCGCATGATTTTTATCCCCCGACTTATGTCCTCCTTTGCTATTGTTCTTTAAATTACGTTTTAGCCATGTTGACTCTGGAATACTTGCATATACATTGATGCCTTCGTCTTCCAGTTGTTGTGGCGATACCAATCCTATTCTTAATGCATTTCTTAAAATAATCAAACCTATAGATAAAAACAACCCAATTACTAACCCCATCAAAACAACTAATATTTTATTTGGTTTTACCGGATCGACACCAACAATCGCAGAATCTATTATTCTAACATTGCCAATTGCACTGTTCTTCGCAATATTTAATTCTTGTTGTCTGCTCAGCAACTGCATATAAACAGCTCTTCCTGACTCTACATCCCTACTTAGTTTTAATACGCCCTGCTGTGTTGCTGGCATTGTCGAGATTTTCTTATTCAGTGCATCTTCTTCTTGTTGCAATGTTTTTCTTTTCTCTAAAAGAGATTTGTAAGTCGGATGCTCTTTTGTGTATAACTGAGAAATCTCTGCCTCTTTGAATGTCAACTCGTTCAATTGGTTGTCAATGTTGACCAACTGATCTAATGCTGACTTAGCTTCAAGAGATAAATCTACTGAGTCTTTTTTCTTTCTATAGTCATTTAGTTTATCTTCTGCTACATCTAATTCATTTCTAACTTCCGGGAGTTGGTTTTTCAAAAACTCAAGGCTTTTTGTATCCTGAGCAGCCTGACGCTCTACGTTTTGATTTACATAACTTTCGTTTATCTTATTGAGGATGTTCTCAATTTTATTTTGATCAGTCCCCGTAAAAGTGACTCTTAAAATCCCACTATCCTTACCTTGGTCCGCAACATCTAAATTATTCAAAAGGTCATTAGCTGCTCTTAGTTTAGTCAAATATTTAACTACAAATGTCGCACCTATATTTGCACTGATCTTATCTACCTTAATAGTTACCCCATCGGAAACAAGCGCATTACCCACTACTCCATTGATTTCTTTATCATTAAATTCGATTTTATAATGATCATTATCTATAACAGTTAAAATCAGTTTCTGAGGGTTCTTCGTTGTCGTTCCCTCTATAAACAAATCACTAATCTCGATACTGCCTCTTTTTACGCCAAATAATCTGTCCCATCCTCTACCAAATATTGGAAAATAATTAGGTTCAATTGATGTTTGCAGATTCAAATCTGAAACGACTCTACTGGCAATCATATTTGATTGAATGATTGATATTTCAGGACCAGTTAGAGGCTGCGAGTCTGGTAATATTTGATTCAAGCTGTTTAATATAGCATTTCCTTGATTTTGCTCTATCTGCAATATGGCACTTGCTTTATACACCGGAGTAGAAAATAGAACATAGAAAATCGACAGCATCAGAAAAATCGAGCAGATTGATAAGATCAATTTCCATCCATCAAGAATCTCCCCGATAATACGACTAATATCATAGCCCTCTGAACCTTCATTTCTGACTTTATTTTCAATTGAGGTTAACATCATTTTATTCCTGCTTTTAGTCAATAAGTTTTGCTACCCAGCACTGGCATGCTTTTTCAATCAATTTGAAAACTGATTCAAAGGCTTCATTACTCTTTCTATATGGGTCGGGTATATCCTTATTACCAATCCAATGACCAAGCAACATCGTTTTTCCGCGCAATTCAGGCGCACGACGGCTAATTTCTTCCATCTGTTCTTTTTCCATTACCAGTAGTAATTCATATTGACTAGCCTGCAAAACGTCGAACTGTCTTCCGTAGTGTTCAAGAAGTGAAATACCATATTTTTCAGCAACGCGAACTGCACTTGGATCTGCGGGTTCCCCAACTAATGCCCCAATACCCGCGGAATCGATTTTTTTTGCAGGAAATGCTTGTCTCAAAACTCGTTCCGCTATCGGAGACCGACAAATATTCCCAGTACAAATCACCAGAATTGAATCAAACATACTCATCACCATTCGCGGATGTACTGTCCAGACTGGACAAGGTCATGCACACCACCAATCGTCGGAACCAATTGCGAAATCACGCGGTTCCAACGCACAATTGGGGCGGCAGTGACATAAACGATGTCATACGGCTGCAACTGGAACGAAGTGCTCATCACCATCGCCGCAGCATCTTTCGCATTCAGCTGGTAAATGTTGGCCAGCTTGCCCTTCCCTGCCGGGTTATGCAGCTGACGGATCACAAAGATCCCCGATGCATCGGCCATTTCCTGTGAAACCCCTTCGGCATTACCCAATGCCTCAGCTAACGTCATACCGCTGCGATCCATCTTGAGCGTGGACTGTTTATTAACTTCGCCCATCACGAACACTTTCAGGTCGTCATTACGCGGTACAAACAAAATGTCCCCAGGTGTCAGCAAACGGTTTTCACGAAGGTCGCCTTGCTGCATTAATGCCTGCAAAGAAATCAGGCTGTCTTTACCATTGTGGGTCAACACCACATTGCGCCAGTCCGCGTCCGGGGCTAAACCGCCTGCGGCATTGATTGCATCCATAATCGTCAGCGGGATATTGCTGATGGCCTGCTGGCCTGACCGCACCACTTCCCCGGTCACGTACGCCTTTTGTGAGCGGAACGCGGCGATGCTGACATCAACCTGCGGGCTTTCAATATAGGTTTTCAGTCGCTCAGTGATCTCGTTACGGACTTCCTCGATAGTGCGTCCGGCGACTTTCACCTTGCCAATATAGGGATAGAAGATGGTGCCATCGTTATTTACCCAGTTACCGGTGTCGCTGGCGCTGCGGTATTGCCCGGCTGGGGTGGTCAGCTCGGGGTGATCCCATACCGTCACCATCAAGACATCACCAATGCCGATGCGGTATTGGTAGTTTTTGATTTCATCTTCCAGCTGCGGGTTAGCGCTGGACATCACTTTTTGTGGTTGCAGCGAATCAAGCAATTTTGGTGTTAGCGGATAAACAGTAACGTATTTGCTAATGTCCGTATTCGAATCCATCTGCTCTACCACATCTTTATCACTCGTTGATAAATGTTGGCCGGGAACGATGGTGCAGGCAGAAAGAAAAAAAACAGATACCGCAATCGCGGATAATCTGAAAGGCAATTTCATCATCATGAGTTGAACTATCATCCTATTAAATGCAAGAAAATAAGGCCTCTTTATCAATTTGCTAAAGAGGCATAGTAAAGGGAAATGTCATTCACCCACCTTTAGAAATCCATCCCTGCGTGGCTGCGTTGTTTTCCATAAAACAGATTTCTGAATGATGAAATGTCTCGATGCAACATATGTAAATTACTGACTTTAAGTTTCTTCAACCCTGAATTTTTTTGTGCACTGATTGTTTTGGGGCTAAGCCCACTGTTCCTTGAGATCTCAAGAATGTTTTGTCCGTCCAATAAATCCTTCAAAACATCGATTTCTCGCGGAGTCAGGTACATGGTTTTTCTTTCAGCGATGAGCCGGTACAATTTATGATGTAAAGGCGTAAGCCCATCATCTAATTGGTAACTCATCACAAAGGTTGTCAGGCAATTACCGACAAAAAACTTCTCATTAGAATAAATGCTTATGTCTTTATACAGTCTGAGGGTTTTCAGGTCAGAACTTAACGAGATAGTCATGTCCTGTAGTCCGCCTTCGTGGACTTTTAACGCTTCCCGTAAACCCAGACTTAAATAGTAATCATTAGATATTATCCTCATATCTCTCTGACACCTTTGCGATGCCCTCCGCTGTCTGGTTAGTACTATCTGCCGGTGGTGGTTGTGGTGGTGGTGGTGGTGGTTCCCGTGTTGCTGCCGTTATTGCTCTGCGTCGCCAACCCAAGTGCTGCCAGCGCGGAAACCGCAGAGACACCGATAACCACACTGTTTCCTACGGCAAAACTGGTGGCGCTTTCACCTGCTGGCGCACCCACATTCTGTGCCGCTGCTGTTTGTTGCGTAGTCGTTTCTTCCGCTGCGTTTACACTTAAACTCAGCAAACCGGTTAATAACAACGTAGTCATTGCTGTGATTTTCATAATGTTACCTTTTTGGTTATTAGCGATAATGAATGATATTTTTTACTACTTTTTACTGCTCACTCATCCCGGACCTTTCAGGCACGCTACCGCCCTTAGCTTACTGGCGCCAATAGCCTGAAAAATAAATAATCAATACAACAGGCGCAGCGACGCCTTTGCGACGCTGGCAAAAATAAAAGTAATGGGCAGGACAACGCCGCCATTTTGCTGTGAAAAAAGACTTATATTAAAAGTGCAGAGTTATAATATGAATTTCTTATTTAAACTTTCGATATTCTCAAGTCGTACGCTTTTAAAACATCCACCCTGTATCGCTTTAATTTCCTTTTCGATGGCATGGCACTGCTCTGTGCTTTCCACACCTTCGATAATAATAAAATTACAATATCGCATTATGTTCTTGATAATGACCGGCCAGATACCTGACTTGCTGTAGATCTTAAAAAAATCATTATCAATCTTTACGGCGTCATAGAGATTTTCCTGCAAAGCTCTCAGGCTCGATCCACCCGAGCCTAAATCTCCCAACCACAACCGGTACTCTTCAGCTAACGCCTGCAATACCCGGTTACTTCTCCCATCGGAAAGATTTGGGAAGCCTTCTGAAATCTCTAAACGTAAAAAGGGCTTTGATCTGGCTAACTCGGCGATCTCCTCTTCCTGTATCAGGATCGCAGCCATATC
The DNA here is from genome assembly GCF_059730495.1 of Pantoea sp. X-Soil-TKNS-1211. Lineage (NCBI taxonomy): Bacteria > Pseudomonadati > Pseudomonadota > Gammaproteobacteria > Enterobacterales > Erwiniaceae > Pantoea > Pantoea sp. X-Soil-TKNS-1211. The sequence continues at coordinate 107,871 of NZ_AP035955.1, read as the reverse complement.
AAAATCAATGTTGATGGAGCATAAAATATTATTGTTTTGAAAATATGCTGTCTTTTGATCGATGAGACTCAGTTGGTCCTTCAACAGTTTTTTCTTCTGTGCTTTACTCGGCTTACCCGCTTGCCTGAAAAACCACCCTGGTGAGGCGCTTCCTGTGCGTATCTTTACCGCCAGAACATTCCCTGCTCTGTCTACTATCGGTTCCGCTTCAATACCACTGATAACTTTACCTGTTAAGACTTCGCTGAGATTCATGAGGATGTTTTCCATAACACACATCAGATGATTCTCATTCTATGATCACTAATACCAATCAATAAACACTTTACGATCGGTTTTATCTATGTTTTTACCTATCAAAAAATAGCCTTTGATCGATCGATCCTTTCTTAAATCGAATGAATAGAAGATTATCCCGAGAATTCGGGTAGAAATAGTTATTTTATGGCACTATGCTTTATATATCAGTCACATAAGCCAGGAGGGGACAAATATTTGATAAAATACAGTCGGATATTAACGCTCACCTGGTAATGCCTTAATAATTAAGACCTGAGCAGTTAACTATGTTAATGAAATGTAGCAGATTTTCGTGCATTTTCCTCAGAGAGGCATGATAAATGATTGATTAGCCGTTAAAAAGTATACTATTAGTACCTTTGCGGAACTATTAAGTTTCTGGTTTGTGCATAATGAATGCTGATGAATGGCCCTAATGCAGGCCCAGCCTGGGTTAGACAGGTGATTTCAACATCGCTTAAATTTCAAACAGTCATATGTTTAAAATTAATCATTAAGCAGACCTTAACTTACTCATTTTTTCAAAATGTTACCTTAAGCCCCAGGCATGGAAATGGTCAGCCCTATTGTTCACTGAACGTCATCGCATCAATTGGCTAAAAAAGGAGTGGCTAATGTGCCTCTTCGTATGATTGTCCATTCAATATCATCTTTCCCTATGGAACAGTTGCCGACATCCCATAACCTGAAAAAGGTTACGGTTTCTGACATTGAATTGGATCAGGCAGGGTGATGGGGAAACAACAGAGGGCCAGGCGCTAAGCCTGGCCGGTTGCTTTACTTCAGGTGGGTTTTCAACTCTTCGGCTGCCTGGCGCAGCGCCGTTTTCACTGCCGGAACATTGCTCAACGGATTCAACAGACCGTAATCATGGATCAGGCCGTTGTAGCGCGTAACGGTGACATCCACACCCGCTTCATCCAGCTTGCGGCCAAATGCTTCTCCTTCATCACGCAGTACATCCAGTTCGGCGGTCTGAATCAGGGTAGGCGGCAGCCCCTGTAATTGCTCGCGCGTGGCACGTAACGGAGAGGCCAGAATATTGTTACGGTCGCTTTCTTTGGTGGTGTAAGCATCCCAGAACCACTTCATCATATTACGTGTCAGGAAGTAGCCATTTTCAAACTGGTTATAGGACGCCGTATCAAAGTGTGCGTCAGTCACCGGCCATAACATCACATCGTAACGAATTGCCGGGGTGTGCTGCTGTTTCGCCTGCAAGGCCACCGCCGCAACCATGTTACCCCCTACACTGTTCCCCACCAGCGCCAGACGTTTACCATCAACGCCAATTTCCTGGCCGTGCTCTGCCACCCAACGCGTGGCGGCATAAGCCTGATTAATCGCCACCGGGAAATGTGCCTCTGGTGACGGGGTATAATTGACAAAGACGGCCGCCGTGCCGGACTCAACCACCAGGTCACGCACCAGACGCTCATGGGTCGGGAAATCACCTAACACCCAACCGCCGCCATGAAAGAACATAAACACGGGCAGCGTGCCATGTGCACCTTTTGGTTTGACGATATTCAGCTTCAGCGGCTGCCCGTTAACTTCAATGGTTTTTTCTGTGACGTCTGCGGCTGGCAGGACCGCCCCTTTCTGTGCCCCAATCAATACCTGACGCGCCTCCTGTGGTGACAACTGCTCCATCGGTTTGCCGCCGCTGCTATTCAGCGCGGTGAGAAATGCCTGTACGTGGTGTTCTGGTTGTGGCTCACCCGCAATACTGGAGGCAGAGATGGCAGCTAAGGCGACGGCTAAGAATGTTTTGCTTAATTTCATGATGTTCCCCTTTGAGTCTTTTGCGATTATATAGCGCACTATTTAGTTGGTTACGTATCTGCGATAGTTGTTTGCTTCGGATATAAATATAAATAGCGCGCTATTTAATAGCAAGAGATCTAAATGAGATCGCTGCGGAGATACCTATATCTGATTGATATGTTTAGATAAATATACGCACAGATTGATAAAGCGCAACGTTGTTGCGCGATAAATCGCGCCGCTACATCAGGATCCCAAGCAATCCACCCGCTCATCGTGTGCGATAACGGCTCAGAAAAATTGCTACTCTTTTAATCACGATGGGCAGCGAAGCTACCACCAGCGTTTCATTTTCGCTGTGCGCGCCGCTACCCCACGGACCCAAGCCATCAATGCTGGCGTCAACATCTTGCGCCACCCAGGAGATGTCCGCACCACCGCGTGCGGCCGCAGGCACGGCCTTAAGCGGGGGGCCACCCAGTGCCATGTTGATCTGACCGAATTGAAGCAACAGTTGCCGATTGGCCTCGGTTTCCGGCATCAGCGGAATAATATCCCGGAAACGCAACTGGCTGGAGGTCAGTGGTAACGAGTTTGCCACGATGGTTTGCATCTGTTGTTCCGCCTGTGTTTTCTGATCCAGCGAGAGAAATCGCAAATCCCCCTGCACCCAGCTTTCACCCGCCGTGATGTTTTTCTGCCCGCGGGCGCTGACGCTACCCTGCTGGATGTCTTCGCTGATATGTTGCCCGGCGACCATCACACCGGGATTGAGGGTTAAGCCCGGCGTATCCGCCAGCGTGCGCCGGAACCCATCCAGCACCCGCGCGGTTTCATAAAGCGCACCAAAACCGGTGTCGGGAGCAAACAGGGTTGATGAATGGTGCGACAGCCCGTGGCTGCTAAGCGTCCATGCGCTCAATCCTCTGCGACCGACCACCAGTTGGTCCTCTGCCAAAGAAAACTCGAAGCCCAACGCCATGTCGCTACCTTGTGCCGCTTCCCGGAGCGCCTGGCGCGAAACCCGTGTGGGTTGGGCTGCCTGCTCCTCATCACCGGTCAGCACCACCGTGATATTGGCCTGGTATAAGGTTCCCACATGCGCCAGTGCTTTGAGCGCATAGAGGATCGTCACCAATCCCCCCTTCGCATCGATAACGCCCGGCCCGGTGGCGGTAGTTTTATCAGCGGACAACGTAAAGGTCTGAAAGGGACTGTCGGGTGGAAAAACGGTATCCAGATGACCGATAAGTAAAATGCTTTTACCCTTACCGGGATGCGTCGCCACCAGGCTTCCGGTATGTTGCATTGACGCAGGCAACGCCACCCAACGGGTGGTGAAACCCAATAACGCTAACTCACGCTCAATCAGATCGCCGACACGTTTCACTCCATCACCATTGACCGTGCCGCTATTTATATTGACCAGTTGCGCTAATAACTGAAGTTGATCGGCTTGATGCTCATCAATATAAGCGGTTAATCGCTTCTCTTCCGCCGTTAAGTTTCCGGCCACGGCGGCGGGAAAACAGCTCAAGGCAAATATAATTAAAATCGCTTGCGTCTTCACTCCAGTGATTCCCATTCGGCCTCCACGCTTGCAGCAATCGGCGCCGGTATGCTTTTCACTAAATGGCGATATATCGACAGCACACCGTCAGGGAAATGCAGCCACGGTTGAATTTTATGCTCTGGCTGCTCATACATGATGTCGATTATTTTGTTCACCATCGCCAGGTTTTGTGCCGACAGAGGAGACTGCCAGTTCTGCCGTAATTCACGTGCCAGTCGCGAAATTTCATCATGCGTAGAAAAAATACAGGCATGAAAAAATGGTTCGATAAACTCTGGCTGACCTTCCATATAGGCACGAAATACCGCAGGCGCAGACATCATCTTATTCAACAGTTCCATTTGCTCCGTGCGTAGTAACGTCCTTGGTCTTTTCAGCCAGGTGAGATACGCTTCGCCTTTAATTGTGATGCCCCGAGGAAGGTGTTTTAATATCGCATGATGTAAGTCCTCATGTTCAATGATGGTGGCCACCAGAGGGGTATTTCCTTCTGAGCCGCAATTGAGTCCGACCCTCAACTTTGCATCATTGGCTGTCGACTGCCCTTCCACTGCTGCGACAGAAATGATTTTTCTCTCCATCGCCGTGAGAAATGCCACCCGCTGATTCTGCTGATTGATTGGATTTACTCCATTGTAATCTTTGAAGATTTTTATATTTTCGCTCTTGGTCTTTTTTGCCATACGGTGGTATTCTTTAATTATTTTCTCAAACACACTGATATCCGCTGAGACATCATCAGGAATATGAAAAAACTTTTTCACTTCACGCGCAATAAAATCACTATCCTGCCGTACCGTTTCTTCTAATTTTTCTATGGTTAACATTTTTTCGTTGTGTATTTTTCTTAACTGGCCATCCAAAAAAGGAAATTTATCTTCAATCACTTCACCTTCAGCGACGTACTTAATACCGTTATAGGCCTCTGGCACACTCAGCGGCGTGCGAAAAAAGTCACTAATCCGCGCAGACTTGAAGATGAATTTATTAAACACCCGCATATAACGTCTGACCCGATTAGTAAATCCCTCATAGGCTTTGCGGAATGCAAAAATTTTTGTTGGCATGACATCAGCAGCGTTGATCACGACATTCGCCAATGTTTGATATTTTTCTATATCGGCTTCGGTCAGCGTATGATCACTCCCAGGCAACGCAAATATCTTGATGATATCCTCCAGACCGCGAGCGGCATCGGCTAAGACTTGTAAACGCACATGATAATCGGGTTCTGTTGCCGGTATTCTCTCGGTGATAAACGTCAGTGCCCCATCGGCAATCTTATCAATTACACTGATCAGTGCCTGATAACCCGGTAAAGTCACATCGTTATGCGCCAGTGAATTGACATAGGTTTGCATGGTCAGATGGCCGGGAAGTTTTTTAAGCTGACCGGCCTCCCAGATAAGTTCCACCATTAATTGCTTTTCCGGTTTTAAGTTCAGCAGAGAATTACGCGCCTCAGCTAAACCCACTAATTCTGCCCGGCGAACTTTATCGTTGATGCGCGCCAGGCCGTATTTACCTATGTAGAGTGGTGTGGCATCACTGACCGGATCGTCATCAATACTTCGCCGGCTTCGTTCACGCACGTGGGCAAATATGCCGGGTTCGAACGGGACAAAATTCCCCTCCGCGTCCACTTCACGCCAGTAAATTGAGCCGTCCTTATCCTTAACCTTAAGCACCAGACGATGATCATTGAAGGTGGAAATATAGACTTCTTCAACGGTCATACCTTCCGGGACAGACAGACCGCAGCCACCACCCGCAACAGGAACGCTGGCACCCTCACTCACCGGCATAATTTTAATCTGCTGAGTGCCCACCACCTGCAAATGCCCCTGTTGGTCCTTTTTCACCATGACGATGCGATCGCTGGGTGCCCCTGCCGGCAACTCATACAACACTTCACCGTCAGCCGAGAGTGAGTAGGCGATCACTTCAAACTGCACCTCGGTGTCACCGTATTTATATTTGAGGTACTCTTTTCCTTCTTCCTCTGCCCCATAGTTGTCATAACCGACCAGTTCATTCAGCGTCTCCTCACTGGTCATCGCCGGTCGGAATGTTGCGGTTGATAACGGCGCCCAGGTCGGTTGCTGCAAGGGTGCCAGCCATGGCTTTAATTCACGATGATCGTAGAGGTTCTCCAGATTGGCCGAAAAATCCATGAAATCACCGAATTCCTGCTCCTCCCACTGGGTAATGGCTCGCTGCTGCTCCCCGTCCGGATTCTGTGGTTGCGCAACCTGCCGCTGGGCAGCAGCGTGATTCTTTACCCACTTCAGACCTTGTTTAACGATTGATTCACCTGCTTTAAACAGTTCACTGGCCGCTTCAGTTTCCGGTATCAACTCCTCAATGCACATGGCCCCCGTGCCAGCCTGCTCCAAAAACGTCTCTTTAGCAGGATTTAGCAGGTTATCCAACACATCCAAACACGACCCCCACGGCGAGTTGTAAATCAACGATTTGGCATGGGAATAAAAGAATCCAAAGATGCCTCCCTCGGCAGCTGGCGTGGTGGAGGTCGACGCGGGAAGATCGGCTGGAGGATTAGCGAGTTTTTCTATCTGAGTCACTACCGTTTCCGCCAGGTTGTCATTCCACAGCAGGCCAGTGTCGCGATGAAAAAACAGATGTTTGGTAGTGAATGTCAGTTGATGTCGCGGCAGCGCAGCCGCGTTTTCAAACAACATATCGGACAGTTTTTTTTCCTGTTGCGGGGTACGAAACCCGGATCCCTCTATCATGTCAGAGACATCAAACACGGCACGACGTGGCGGATCGCCAATTTTGGCTAGCGGCGTAATCAAATACGCCTTCCCGGCATACTGGAAAATCACCCCAAGAGTGGGTTTACCCGGCGAGGGATCACCCGGAGGGGAGATCTGCACAAATGTCACCGTCACCGCATTGGGATAGTTTTTCTCTAATCCCTTCACCGCAGACTGTGGCAAATCTAACAACGCGTTTTTATAAAATTGCCGCAGGGCGGCGTGTTGCTCGGCTTTCGCCTTGTTCAGCTGGGCAGGCGTGACATCCTGGGGTTCCAACAGCAGTTTATCCAGCGCGCGTTGCGCCCGGGTAAATTCCCACACGTCGGTAAAGGTTTGGCCTTCCCGCTGCCACCATTTTTTCAGATTTTCTTTCACCCCGACGCTGACACGCGTGGTCCAGCCGAGCATCGTTACCAGCGTATCGGTGGATTGATTCAGCAACAGATGCAGTCCGATTCGTTTGACGATCTTCAGCGGAATGGTGCGGTATTTTTTTTCGGCAACCACTGTCGCCGCCAGCGCTGCCCAGATCCCCTGTTCACTGAACGCTGACATTTGCCTGATTTCCGGGTGAGAGGCAAACTCGATCACCGGAAAGGCTTCTTTATTTTGTTCCTCCAGCAGCAAGCGGATACGCGCAATATCCAGCGAAGACAACTGCGGATACTGTCGTCCCAGCTCATCACAGAACTGACGGGTTTTATCAGCCACCCGAAGGGCAAACGCCTCCACCGTGAGACTGTCGATTGCCGCGTCCGTCAAGTCCGCGATGATATTGCGGTTAAGGGCCGCGAAACCGGCAAAAAGCGGCGGCGTGGTGATGTCTTTTAACGTCCGTTCCAGTAACGGCAGCATCATTTTGCCGAACATCCGCAGACTGGCCCGCGCTTCGCCACCGCTCATGATGGCTAAACCATGATCCCAACCGGTGCGTTGATCATTGAGGAAAAAAGCGAACTCATCCATGTTCAGGCTGAACGGACTGTCATTGTCCCGGCGCGTGATGATATTTTCGAGGGTCTGCTGCACGGTTTTCAGGCTGTTAGCGTGCGAGGGAACTGTTTCTTCCTGAAAGTGGTAATCCTTGCCAATCTCGCGTAATGCCACATGTTCATCCCTCAGCGCCAGATAGCGTGTACATCCCGCTTCAATCTCGGCTAAAGGTGCGTGGTTCACCACCTGCCGCCACAGTTTGCAAGCATCAAGGGCAACTTTGGGTTGAACTGGGGATGGTGCTGCGGTACTGACAACCGGAGCAACATCAGGCAGTCGATCGTACTGCACCGGATTTTGTGGGGTATCACCGGGTTTGCGCTCAGTGTTCACATCTCGCTTTGAGAGTGAGCGGTACGGCTCACTCTGTGCGGCACCGACGCCAGGCAAGGTAAGCATTCCGGTAAACATCGTATCAAACCTCTGCACCAGGTCTGTCCAGGCTGGCGGCTGCGCAGGTAACAGTTGCGGCACGGTGAGCGCGGGAGCCGGTATGGCTGGCTCCTGCAATGAACACACTTCATTAGCAAACGCGGTAGCGGGTTGATCAACCGCAACCTTTGTGTCCGCCGACAGATGAGTGATCGCGCGCAAGGGCGACGTGACCAGGGTTGTGGAATATTGAGTCGCAGGGTAACGACTTTTGAGATAAACCGGCGTCGGCGCGGTATTATTGTTTGCGAGATAAAGCTCCATATCCTCCATCGTATGTTTACCCACACCGCCGATGGAGATACCCCTCGCAGGGGATGTTGCGTTGAGCGGCAATTGCGCCGGGCAGGCCGCTGCGTTCAGAACCATGGAGGAATTTGTTGCCAGCACCACGTCTTGCCCGGCAGGAGACAGGGTGCGCAATGTTCCGACATAGGGGAAATGAATTCCTGGCGGCGGTGCTGGTGGCGCGCTTACCGTCGGTGCGGAGGCCGGTGTGGCGGTCGGTGCTGCCGTGGTGGGCCAGACCTTCGCCAGCAGCTGGCTTTGCAGTTGCGCAGGCACCCCACTCAACTGCACCAGCATTTCGCTGTTGACATACTGTGCAGCACATTGCTCAGCAAATTTGGCGGTGAGAAAAGACTTTACCTTTGTTTTCAGTTCAGCACGGGTCCATCTTTGTGCTTCTGCCTTATTGCTGGTGTTTTTTTCCCAATTCAGTGCCCCACCCAGCCACAGAGCCTCAAACAGATCTTCGAACATCTCAGCATTTAGCTGTCGGGGCTTAACCTCACCTCCACCACTACCCGCGATGATTATCATTAACGATAAAAAACGTCTGGTTTCGCTTTCCAGCGTGGGTTCCTCCGCTATCGCCACGCAGTATAGCTGCTTCAGCCGTTCGCGATTGACTGGGGTGTCAAGGATGTCATTAGCTTTTGCCAGATGCAGAAACTCCCCACGCGGATCGGACCTGCCGCCCAATAGCATCATCGTCGGCTGTTCCAGCAGATAACGCGCCAGTAACGCAAAACAAGGTTCCAGATAATTTTTCAGTGCAGCATCCAGCGGCTTATTGGGGTATTTCAGGAATGCCTGCCAAAGTTGAATCTGCCGGGGGGAGATGACGTCTTTACCCACCCAGTGATTCAGGGTGGTGGCGACTGCGGGTAGCCCATTGATGCCCAGGGCCATTAATCGGCTGATACCATGCGATAGCGGCGTCGTAACCGTCGACCTTACTGATATAAATTTCTCCCCGACGTCATTCAACAGACACAAGGCATCTTTAACAGGGGTAGCGGGCGGCACAGGCTTGTTGGTACTGGCGAGGATCGAATGCATTTTTTTCTTCCGTGAAAATAACCAACCTGAAGCCTAGTCTACTGAGGATTAGCACATGTCTGATTATCCTGAAAAATAGATGAAAATTTGGTCTTGTTACGCGGGTTAAATAACCGTGGAAAGCAGCGCGATAAATCGCGCCGCTCCCGATTTTCCCTTAATTATTCAGGGATGGATTTAAACTTTTGGGGACAACTGTGATTAAGATGTCTTGTTAGTGACCCGCTCGAGGGAAAGGTAAGGTTGCATGGCATACATCGCAGCCCGGTAGCGCCAGGTGCATGGTATAAATTTATATGATTTTTAAGGTATATCTTTCTAGAAACTGAGTAGTCACATCCGGCAAACATGCATACATGTCTGTTTTTGCCACGATGTGTGAGATTAACATGATTCCTCAGGACGCTCTTTGCCCGAAATCTCTCTCCGCAACCCAGCCAGTCACAACTAAACGGTTTTTCGTCTCTGTGCAGATTGAGATGAGCAGTCCAACTTACCTTACGGCTGAGTATTTTCTTACATTCCGGCCAGGTACATTGATGTTTTAATTTACATCGTATCGTGCTGTGATCTTGCCAGGCAACGTGAGATTGAAACCTGTCAAAACAGCGATCACATTGCCAGGTTTGATTAGCGGAAAGCGCATCCGCGGTTGTCACCTGACCGCAAGGTACTGGCTGATGCAGTTGATTACCGGATCCAGAAGCAGAAGCACAATAAGCCGCTGAGGTTGAAGGCAGCGGTAGCGGGTCAATGCTTGTGGCATCATCGGGTATAACACACCGTTGCAATGACTGCATGATGGTTTCAAAAGTAGCTGAATCTGTCGGTGTACTTGTTAATATATCATCCAGGTCTTTTTCCATAAGTGAATTTTGCTCGTTCGCCATCCGTCCATCAGCGTCATAGCGGGTGAGCGGATTATTTCTCACCATGCGAAACAAATTTAATCCATCTATTGTCCCCGCCGGATCGCTATTCAACCAGCGCATCTGCATGGGGACTAAATAACGCCAGCCATAGTAAAGCAGCCCGGTGGCATCGCGTTCTTTGCCCGCGTAACGCTGAAACTTTAGCACCGCGCCCTGCTGTGCACCGGTTAACCAGCTGGCGGTGCCGCCAAACGGATACCAGCGCTCCTGGCTGACCAGGGTTCCGGTTTCATCCACCACGCCGTTCACACTGCCAAGCCTGTCATTCAGGTTGAAATGCAACAGTGTTTGCTTCTCATCACGGTAGAAACGGCTCTGACCCGCCGCGACCACCCGCAAATGCTGCTGTTGGGCATTGCTGGCTATGCAACTGCGCACTTCAAGTCCCGGCAGATAACGCACCTGAAGCTGGCGGATTTCATGTTGGTGAAGCTTATGCGTACGTTGGCCGTGGGCGGCATAACGATACGATTCATGATGCTGTGACATACGTTCTCCTGAGTTAAAGGCGGCAAACGTAGGGCCGTGGCAATCTATTAAAAACATGCCGCGTTGTTAAGCGATCACAGTGAAACCTGATGATAGCAATATTATGCTGATTCAGCATTTATTCCGGCATCCCAATTATGTACACCATGAAAAAAAGATGAATATTTATTATGCCGAATGGTGGTGTAAAAAAAATAAGATAAGGTTAATGGCCGGTAAAAAGGAAAACCATTTAAGGAGTGAACATGTTAAGGAATATACTTACCTGTAGTGCCGCCATTGTCATGCTATGTAATTCTGGACCGTTGCTTGCAAAATATTCACCTGAGGAGCAGGCCGAACACGCGCCTTTTGATTACCCGTATGTTTTAATAAATGGCACACCGGAAGTTCATCAGGATGCTGACAGAATGGGATCAAGACCCTGGCACCCCGGCTATCCGACCGGTTATTATGCTGAGCCAAACCAAAAAATTCACTATGCAGTCAATTGTGCCAACCACAAAGATAACGTCACGCCTCAGTTGCAAATAGGCACCTGGGACCGTTATAAAGAAAAACCAGAACCTGACCGCTTCACATTGGCACAAAATGTCAATACCAGTATTACGGCGGGCAATAAAGGAGGAATTATTTATGCTTACGCCCCTATGGGAAAATATACGATTGGGGCAAATTGCCGCCTGACATTCGTGGATGCCACCCCTATGCCTTATTATCGGTTGGGCACTACCACCAATGCAGCATGGCGTGAGATGTTGGCTAATTACCCTACTCCTGATGTCGTATTCGAATCTGAGCGTGCCATTATTGTCGCATCACGCGAAAGTGCGTTGCGTTATATTAATGAGGATCAGGATAAAGTTTTGCAGACAATTGACAAAATCATTAACGCGCAGGATGACATTGCCATGTTGACTGAAGATGCCATTTTTAATTTCACCAGCAGTAAAAGTTTATATAAGTTATTAATCACCGAAACGGATGATCCAGATGTGCATGCATATGCACGTAGTTATGGCACGGTTTATAATAAAAATTTGATGGGCCAGCTTCTGACAGTGCAGGGATTAGTCAACGAGGGCTGGGTGGCTTATCATGAACTGGGCCATATGCATGAAATCCAGGCGTGGAAATGGAGTGGCATTAACGAAGTTCAGGTAAATATATTTGCCCTCGCTGCCGAAAGAGAAATGGGAATATCGCCCTCACGTTGGATGACAGTCGCTAATTCCTGGCCGCGTGCCAAAGAATTTCTGAATAAAACCGCTGCACAAAAAGACTTCAATCAGGATAGCGCATTAGGTAATGAGGGAAAACTAATGATGTTCCATCAACTTTGGCTGGCTTATGGTGATAATTTTTATCGCACATTGCTGCGCCATTACCGGGTTTCCTCCCCTGATTTACCCAACGATGCAGACAGAATAAACAGCTTTATTGTGAAAGCCAGTATCTACTCAGGTTATAACCTCGCCTCTTTCTTTACGACCTGGGGATTAATGCCGAAGGATCCGAATGCTTATAATTCTCTGCTGGCAGAATTGGATGCGTTAAGATTACCCGACACCAAAATTGATCCTTATACGCTGACCGATCTGGCAGGCTGATAGCCGCAGCAGCCCTGGTGGAGCCATATCGCACGCCAGGGTGCTTATAAGTCGGTGTCATCCAGGTTATCGATCATATTCTCAAAAATCTCCGGTACGAAATCCAGCGCGGTGATTGGCCCCGGATCGACCAGATCATCCTCTGGTGGGTCAGATGGCAATGGTGGCTCATGGACGAAAGACATCACAGCCGGATTTTCACCGCTGTTGATGGTCAACGCTTCTCCAAGCGGCCCGTCGATTTCGTCTTCAGCTTCTTGTTCATTGGACGGGGCGACCAGACGATGCCCTCTTTCGAGAACCATGTTGTCCCTGATCCGGCTGTAAGGGAACGCCACTTCGCTGGCTGCCAACCCGTTAAACAGTTGCTCTGGCGTTAAATCGGCGGGTCGTTTAACGTCGAGGAGAAAATGCAGAACAAAGTCCGACGAACTCAACTTTCCCTTTTTGGCAGTCACACATTTCTCTAGCTGTTGTTTAATATAGGTTGTCTGCTTCGGCGTCGGTTTTTTTTTGAAAATTTGCAGCGCCAGCTTGGCCGGAGCAGGACTGATGTATTCCTTCTGCATGATCACCAGCGGCCATAAAACTTGCCATGCTATGATGGGCAGACCAGAGCAGCGCCACAACGCAGATAAAATTCGGTCATTGAGATTATCCATCCAACTGAGCGCCTTCCAGGCGGTGTTAAATTCCGTTTTCGTCTTATCTGCAATCTCTATTTTGGTAACCGTTATCACCATATCTAACGTTTGACCTGCAATCGCAAAGTCTGGTGTTCTCAACGCTTTCAGCAGCGGATATTTTTCCAGATTCATCTTTTTCACTTCTGGATCAGTCAGCACCAGGTACGTCCGGCACATCATTTCCCGCGGTGCCCCTCCGACTGCAACCAACTTATCTCTTATCTTTTTAATATCGGGCTCATCAATATTCGCCTTTGCGATACCTACAAGGTCCTCTAAAAAACGCGGTTGCACATCAATACGCTCGCGTAGCGTCCTCAGGGCCTTACGAACCTGATACCAATCCAGGGTTGTCAGCAGCTTTTTTTTCTCCAGCGCCGGTATTAACGCCTCCACGACATCTTCCGGTGTGTGTCTATGGGTGTTTGCCTTGGTAATCGATGTAACGATCTCCTCAATGGCATCCTGCACCCTGGAATCGACCCTGGCCTTCATGGTCTTTATTGCATCATCCACCGTATAAGAGGAGAGTGCCATCCCCTTTCCCTTCAGAAACTATTGACAATGCATGGTAGGCATTTTTTCCAACACGTTGATGTCAAAGGGTTCCAGGTATAGCTCCACTAAGCTCTGGGAACAGACGGCAGATTTTTCTTTTAACGCTTTAAACGTCTGCCAGTGCGTTTCGTAAATCGCTTTTTTATAGGTTATTATTGCGTTTGACTTAATTTTTTTGGTGCTACTAATCACCTGTAGCTTACGTTGGACGCGCTTGGGGGCACTTCGGGTTGTAGAGGCCACAGCAGAGGTTGAAGGTGGTGGGATTCTTAGCATAAGCGTCCTGATCGTTGTCTCATCGGCAGGCGAATAGAACTTCCGCCTGATTTTTGCATCAAGAGAAAGGCCATACTTCTAAACTGCCGATCGCTATATCATCGGTTTCCAGCGTATAAAAAGGTTCAGGCGTTGCATAATTTTGGGATGGTTTCAACATCTCCAGGAAATATAAGGATTTCTCTTCCTCACTAAGCGGCTTATCCATACATGGCACAGGAATGCTGGACGGTAGTTCAGAAACAGGTTCGGGGGCGGGTTCTGTTTCTGTTATTATCTCGACTGGCGGAATGTTGGAGAAAATCGGGGATCTTTTGAGTTCTCGCACTAATCTATCCAGCGTAGTGTAACTTATGTCTGCACTGGTTTGCCAAATGGCACGCAATAACTTTTCCGTCAATTTTTTTCTGACTATTTCTGTAATTTCCTGTGGACGCTCTTTCTTCTGTAAGATATTTTTCAGCCACTGCGACTTATTTTTACTCGAATAACCAATTTTATTTTCAAGTTCAGACTTTAACCAGACAATTGTCCCGATTTCGAGAGGATCCTGATCGATTATCCTCTGGGCAGCAAATATTAAAGCAATCGTAAAACTGATATTTTTCTTTAACATGTAGCGCGCCAGTACGGCCTTTCCACATCCAGACTCCTCCATCGTCTTACCCATCTTACGTTCTAGCGTGATATCCTGTTGCTTAGCGTACTTTTCCCAATGTGGAGTTATCTGCTTCTCTGTTTCTGTCGAGAGAAACGCATCTATAGCGAGATTAAAGATTTTCGTCGTATCTTCCGTACTCTCAAACTTTGCTGCCAATCCTTTTCTTTTAAGAAAAATAAAGAGATTGCCGACAGTCAATTTTGACATCGCTGGCAAGGGGGAAATATCAGCATAATTGAGAAGCGTAAACGCGATTGTCTGGGTATCGGGGCGGAAATCGGGAGTCATCTTATTTTGCGTATACCAGCCCTCAAACCATTGATCCAGCGGAGAACCGGGTTCTAATTTTGCATGGGCAAGGATTACCGCGCCAGAGATAATATTCCTGTTTATGCCATACTCTTGTTCTTTACCTTTAAACAGGCAAAACATATTTGCCTCGTTGCGTAACTTCGGCGGAAATTCCTTATGCGTCATCATATCATGCAGGCGCCAGACCGGCTCATCCGAGACCGTATTACTGAAGATTTCCAATGATTTATTTGTGTCTGCTGAACTAATTTTCGCCGCAATAATTCGTATGCTTTTCTGTAAGCATACACTGGTCAATTTACCATTTATGGTTATCATCAGATGGCGCAGTACTGGTGCGGTAAAAATTTTACCCTCCGCCTTTCGCTTTTCCAGCATTTTTTTTACCCATTTCGTCTCCGTATCCTTATTATTATCTTTGTTGAATGGCTGGGCTGTAACATATTTATTGAACCATCCGGTTTGTTCCTCATCAGGTATGGCGGTTATCGCCCGAAATGCGTTACCTATGGTGACTTGACTGACAGGAAAGTCTTCAAATACCTCTATAATGCTACTCATTTCCACCTTCCTGAGTTCCTCAACTGGGCATGTAGCCAGCAGTTCTTCCACCCAAACCTGCTTATTATCGAATTTTTTCTGGTTGGTGAATTTGGTAAGTTCCTCCAGCCTGGTGCGCAAGACATCCAGACAGGTATGTTCCCTGGTGGTGGACGGCAAGCACGCTGTGGTCTTCACCAGGCTGGCTGGTTGTATGAGGGTCGAGCTGGTGGTGATTATCGCATGAGATAATTTCGTTCGCTTTGCCGGTGGGGAAACCTGCATTTTCAGCTGAATGTTTTGATTCAAGGCATTTGTTAACATAGGCACCAGCTTCCATTCAGATCAATCGTTGTGTCCCGTTATTATAATAGCTGACTGATGGAAAAATGTCGGGGTCAGACCACTCTTCAGCGCCAAGTCTGTATTGACGATCACTGCATCCAGGTGGCAAAAATACCCGCACATGGCCTCAATTTTATTACTCCCTCCTGTTGCAATAAATTCCGGCCGCGAGCTTCATTTGGCACCCCAACCACCGCATCGGTTTTCAGATCCGTTACTGATTTCACCTTTTTCGAGTAGCGATCAATCGGCCACTCGGCGGTATCAACGACACGCACGATGTCATAATGATTAACCTTGATTTGGTTATTGAATACTACCGTTTTGACCGTTAACCCTCTGCTGGCAGATGGCGGCAGTATACCGGGTTGATGACAGTGCGATTATGATTTATTTGGCAAAGTTTCTACAAAACAAGCAATTGGCGACAGTAAAATTCTCGGGGAAACAGATATCCAAAAGACTAAGCCAGACGGTAAATTTCTCAGCATTTTAACTTTATTCTACAATCTAACTGTGATGTACTGATTAGTATGAAAATGAGGAGATTAAAATCTCTTTTCATATACATTTTTTCTGTGAACGTACCACGCCAAACTTATTCGTTTACCGATAACCACGTTATTATCAGGAGATAGTGATGAGTGATTCTCTTAAGGCGATAAACAACTTTCGCATCCTGCGTGCACAAGCACGAGGCTTACCGCTGGCTGTCCTGGAAGAGATGCTGGAGAAATTAACGGCTGTGGTTGCTGAACGCCGCGATGAAAGCACCGCCGAGGAAGCGGCCGTGCGCGAAAAAGCAGAAAAACTGGCAAAGTATCGTGAATTGTTATTAGAAGACGGTATTGATCCCAACGAATTGTTAACTACCATGCAGGGTAGCGGGCAACCGCGTAAAAAACGCGCTCCACGCCCGGCTAAATACAAATACATCGATGAAAATGGTCAGGAAAAGAACTGGACCGGTCAGGGACGTACCCCTGCAGTGATTAAAGAAGCCCTCGAAAATGGCAAAAACCTGGATGATTTTTTGATTTAAACCAGACCGCATGGATTCGTAGCGGTGTGGTAAACCGCGCCGCTACAGAAAGTTTCAGTGCCTCAGCGAATCTGCGACATTTTCTTCAAGGCATCCCGCAGTGAAGAATCAAACACCTGACCATGCCGCTGACCGTGATAGCGAATAATACTCAAATCAGCGCCTTTTTCTTTCATCAGGTTTATCAATGTTGCTTCTGCTTCATTAACTTCGCGATGCAGCATCGGTGGATAATCAAGTGTGTTATCCCCTGCCATCAATACCACCGCCTGACCGGTGAATTGAGTGTCATCCGCGCGCAGTACCTGCTGAAGAATGCGCGTATTCTGCCAAATCAGCGATGGTGCAGCGGTGAAGTAATAATGAAACCATGAAGATTCAGCGAGGGTATCCAGCACAAATAAACCACCAAACGAATGCCCCCAGACCGCGCGCTTATATGGATTACTGACCGCCTGCGTCTCTACCCATGGAATAAGCTGGTTGAACAGCAATGCGCGAAATGCCTGACTGCCGCCGCCAGGCCTGGTAATCCATGCCATGCGGGTCTCATCCTCCGGCACATCTTCGCCCGGCGGGGTGTAATCAAGGGTACGGGATTTAAGAATGACCGGCTTGTCGGCATCATAACCAATGGCCACCAACACCGGTGCATCTGCCCGGTGCAGTTGGCCGAGCAGCGTTTCTGATAAATTCGCCAGCGCCCGATTACCATCCAGCAGGTAAATCACCGGGTAACCGCCGGCCGGAACCGGCCGGTAAGGAATGGCAAGCCAGACCTTATAATGACGCTGATCATCAGCGGAATCGAAATTTATCGTTTGAAAACGATAATATTCAGAACCGAGCTCCACCACGTTCGGAGGTAATGGCTCCAGCGGCGGATTGACTTTGGCCGCACCAGGCAAAACAGTACAGGCCGCGCCCAACAACACCCCCAAAACACGTCTAATGTTACTCATCAGCCTGTTCTCCCTGGCTCTTTCGAACATAATCATATGGGTCAAAACTAGACCATGGTATAGCCATGTCAAATAAACAAATGAGTATTATTTGTGATATTTCGCGCAAGACGAGCAGCTACACCCCAACCAGATGGAGGGTGGGCAAATGTGCATCTGTCGGGATATTTTCATGCGTATCTTTCAGGCATACCCATGCATAGGTAACATCTTCATCTGGCTGCGGAGATAACCCGCATAACATGCCAAACACCATTTCCGCATCGGGCATGATCAGGCGCACAATCAGCATCTCACTGGCGTAAAGCGCCTGAAAAAACGCCAACCGTCGACTGGCTTCTTCAGTCATAAAATCATGGATCTTGAGAAAGCGCTGGGTGGTATCTGACATATAAAAAGCACGTTCGGCTTCGCTCCATACCCCGGCTTCCGTCGCCATAACCTGCCGAATGCGGTGTTGCAGGCGCAACAAGAATGCCGGGCTGGACAACTCGCTCATAAATATCGGACCAGCAAGCCGGTGTTGGGTCCATGCAACAAAATCTTTTGCCTTACGGGGGTGGCTGCCAATCCCCGCCAGACGCGCTTCGGTGGTAATGTTATGTGTCAACCGGACATTCTCCAGCAATACATCTTCTGCCACCTCCGGGCTGAGCATAAACGGAGGCGCCTGATGCTTACCGGAAATAGACCCAATTTGTGCGGTCAATATCAGGTTGGTGGGCTGTTTACGTTTGGTGGCTGCCAGGGGTAAACCCAGCGAAGAGGTTATCGGCCTGATAATAATGATGTCATTGGCATCGTGGGGTTGCTGCCAATATTCACAGGTGCGGTTTAGCTGCTGCTGAAAAAACCTGGTAGCGTTGCGCATAGCGGGCTGCTGCCAATTTTCATTGGATAAGCCCAGAAAAGAATCGAGTAACTTGTTAGCCGCAGGCAGGCCGCTGGTGAGCTGACGAAGCTTGTCAAACCCGGTTTGCCAGGCGGCAATGTTAATCGGCGCTGGGCGGTGATCAACCTCAAATTCCCAGGTTTGCAGAAAAGTGTCCGGTGTCCAGTGGGGATGTGCGCCGTAGCGACTGAAGAAGTTATTCTCTGCCAGGCAATTCTTATGCAATCTTTTTACGCCCTCAGTGGATGAAGCAAGGCGTTTACGATGGGACTTGAACCACTCGATGGCAGCAATGATGCGAGGAATAATATGACTTCCTTTCTCAACCCAATCTAATGAACCATCCTGGGGAAAAAGCCTCAGATATTTACCGTGCTTGAGATACAGGGCCAGGGTATGAAAAACGATTTGGCGCTTTCTTAAATCCGCCAAAACGTTATGGCAAACCGATGAATCATAAAGATCCATTTTTCGCCAGGAAAAGATATCCCAAACAGCGGAACTTATCACAATATTTTGCTTCATATATTCTTGCAGAATTAATGCCAGGCTGGTGCCTTCGCTGCGCAGATGACCTTCAACTTCGATCAGATCGCCGGCATCCGTTTTCAGTTGGAAAGGAATATCCGCCGTCATATTACTCAGTTGCTGAAAATACTCAGCACTGACCTTATGCCCGTTTAGCAATGCAAGGCTGATATTTTTCTGTTGCTGTTCATTCAGCAACGGCAGGAAATCAGGTGCGGCTTTGCGCTCCTCTGCCGCGAGGAAAAGGTCTACGGTCGCACGGAATTGCTGCCCGGCGGTTTTTTCGGCAACGGCAGTGACCGTCCGCGGCCACTCCGTCATACCCAGCGGTAAAGGTTGTAACTGACCAGAGGGATCCAACACGCTATAGCTGATTTCCTGATAATTATTCTTGCCGTGAATAAAGATAAAATCTCCACTGTGATACTGCAATATATACGGGGTTAGCTTGATACGGGTGGAATTGATTCCTGCCGTTTTCTGCAAATAGGATATCGGCGTCATCACCCCCTGGTCGATCAATGCACTGGCCGCAGCCACAGGTATTAACTGCCAGCGTTCTTGTGTCTGGTCATACTTTTTACGCCACGCGTCAGGCACCAATTGGTCAAAAAATTCCGTCGTCGAGACCGCGCCACTGCGCAGGTCAGTTAAATTCTGCTGTAATTCATTCACCAGACTAAGGGATCGCCAGATGCTCGCATGAACAGGTTTATCGGTTACAGGAAATAGTGTCGCACGCTTGTCTACAAGGCTGGCAAAAAGCTGATATTCCTCGCCATTAATAAAACCGAGGTAACAGCAATAACTCATCGGATCCCACCAGGCACCCGCGAACCCGCTGCTCGGCAATGCGTCCGGCAACAGTGTATTGTCAACCGGGTAGTGGGTTCTTAACATGGCGGCATTGTCGGGGAAGTCGGTATAGCTGCTCATTAGCCCACGTACGGTCTGCTCAATAAAATTACCCGCGGACATGTCGGCTGGTTTCGGATGTTGGCCCGTTTGCCATTTCTTCACATCCGCTTCCGCTGTCAGCTGAATAATACGTTCGGCATTGAGCTGATCATCCAGGGTGCTGCTATCGCGATAGAAGGCAAAATATTGCGTTAACCACAAGTCAAAGCGATCTTTGATGGTGTTAAAGTCAGTCGCATTTTTCGCCGTGGCGAGTTGATCGAGGAATCCTTGCGACTTATTTTTCATCCACAGCGTCAGCATGGTGATCACGCTGAAATTTTCCTGATTAACCTGTGATTTCGGCGTCAGGGTTTTGCGTTTGAAACACATCTTCGCGACTTTGCCTTCATCAAAACAAATGGCGGTCAACGTCTTATTGGTGATACGCGCAGGTGTTTGCAAGAAAGTCCCTGATTCCGGCACCGGTAATCCTAAGGGGAAGATCACTCCTCGCGGCTGATTTACAATATCGAATCCCAAACCCGCCAGGGTGAATTCCCCGCTGCTATTCGCCTCCCGCGCCAGATACCAGGTAAACTGTAATTCTCCACGCGTGCGCGCCGCACGGAATTGCTGCTCTTGATGTTGTGGCAGCGCCAGCGTCAGTAACGCCTGCTGATCTTGTATCGTCGTATCGAGCAACTCGCGCAGCAGTTCAAGTTCGCCTGGCGTCGCATTTTCGAAAGTCAGCTCCCACAGAGATGCCATTAGATGTTGGTTATCATTGATACAGGCAACCAGAGGAGCCAAAGTTTTTGCGCCCTGTTCGATGCTATAAGCCAGCGTTGCCAGAGCATCCTCAGCATGATGCTTACCAGGCATGTTGAACAACGCCAGTTGACTTATGGCGTTGACCGGTACAATGCCGGCGTCACGCATCATCAGAGTGGCGAGTCGCACCAAATCACCGTGCACGACATTTTCCCATCTCAGCCCATCGGCAATGATCGCGCCCAAGCAGAGTTGTTGCCCGAGACCTTCACCAGCTGGCAACTCAATCATTGCCGGGTCTACTTCAGATAAATGCCGGGTAAAGGCCAACTGCTGGTGGATCGCTGCCCGCATAAAGCGACGGATGGCATCCAGTGTCGCACCATGCTCAGTTTCCAGCAGAGTTTCATACTGACGTATCGCGGCATCAATTTGTTCGCGCACGAAACTCCCATCGCTCAAGGTACTCAGCGTGGCGTCTGCTCCCGCCAGCGCCGTTTGCAAATAAAAAATAACCTGTTGATATAAAGGTGGAAGGGTTGGGTGTTGTAGTTGGAAGATATCACTGAGTAGTTGGAGCACCCGGCCTGCATCCATCACCGTACCGGCGGGTAAATAACGTTGCAGTACCCGTAACTGATAATCTACTAACATTCCATTTTCACTGATGATATGGTTTATCATAGCAACAACGTCGTGTTTATATACCGTACTGGCATCGAGCTCTGTCAGGGCATAACCATTCAGACGCTCATGAAAGGGCAGCGATGAGGACCAGATAAACTTACTCACTACCTTATTTAATTCTTGTTGATAGATAGCAGAATCATTCACAACCTGCCAGGTTTCCACCAACTTAAAGGGAACGATAAATTCATCTCTGATTTCGCGATGATCGATCGGGGGCAATGGCATGTCAGGATGACCGCGTCCCAGTTGTCTGCGTGAAAGCTGCCGCGGCTTACGTTCAGAAATGAAGTCATGTTTGAGAATGGTGAAACTGCCATAATCCATGGTGTAATATTGGCAAAAAAGCTGGTTTTTATGGATGCGGCAGCTTTCTGTAAACGCCTTTTGTACAATCTCGATAAATTCATAACGCATCTCATCATCATGCATAATTTTTATCTCATGCGGCGAATCGGTATTGCTCAATAATTTTTTCCACTCTGCCATCACTATTTTCGTTGCATCGGCCAGAAAAAGGGTCAGATTCTGATAACGCATCTCAGGCGTAAGAAACTCCATCATGCGCGCCAGCCATGCCGTCTGCGCGTCAACCCCGGACCAATCGTCGATAAGATAATCATCCAGCACGCTGGCGGTAGATTCAACGCGGGCATATTTATCGTATAATATCGCCAACCTGTTCTTCACCTGTAGCGCATCTGTAATATACTCGGCTACAGAAGGTATTTCAGCATCTGGGTGCTGACGGAGATACTCGTTAGTATTTTTATCGAAGGCAGTCAGACTTTCACAAAATAAGGTAATCGCCGCAGGATTTTCCTCTACCTTGCGCCGGATATGTTCAGATAAAAAATCCATTACCTCGGCCTGATATTGTTCCAATGCAGAGTTTCTTTTGGCATCGAGTCCAAACCTATGCAAATAATAAAAAACATCTGACAGAATCATCTTTGTCACGCGTTTTTTTGTTGCCGTTCTGGTTAACGCTGTAAGCGTTTCTTGCGAATGACTGAGTATAATATATTGTAAAACAAAGCGGTAATTACGCTCAAAGGCCAGAATATTACTCGTCATGATATCTTTAAGGGCACGCATCGCCTGCGCAAGCAGTAAGTTTTGCTCCGGCGTCAGGATAAGATTAGGAATCGGATCAGGTTGTTCCTTATTGATATTATCTTTTAGGTGTTGATAGAAAAAATTGGCATCAATATCTGTTCGATTGGGGTTAAGATTGTAATATCCCCCGAGGTCCAGAACTTGCATGATGATTTTCCTTACCTCAAGGGTAAAACTCCTGAAAGAAAATATCGCGATGGAATCATAATTGGGTGCTATTGTCCAACCTCCCTTACTGGCAACATTGATAACTTGTTCGATCTGACCTGACATTAATTCAGTAAAGAATAGTTCTTTATATAGACCAGGATCTTTATAATGAATATCAAAAATATTTAAGGTGATATTGGTCTGTTTTAATTTATCGTTATAGCAGGGAATTTCTTCACGTGGAGGCAGTGGAAAAATGTAATTTTCGATATTGTCGGTTTGATTCCCCTGCGGTGCAATCCAACGTGAGAACGGGTGAAACTTATGCTGTTGATAAAAATCATTCAATTTGTTTTTAAACATCGCCACAATACCAGGAAACCCCTTTAACGTTTCTGCCAGATTGACCAAATTTGATCCGAACGGTTTCAAATTTGACCAGGGATAAATAAACGTCGAGGGTATACCCAATGCATCGATATACTTCACAAATCGTTCATGTTCTAATTTTTCCAGCAATCTTTTTGCTGCGTTAAGTTCAGAAATCTCAGTCTTTATTTGTGATTCAATTAGCGTAGACATCTGCTGTTTGCTGGTATGAGGTAACGTCTGTGCGAGTTTATATTTTTTCTCCAGCGCTGTTTTCCGCGCCAGAATGGTCAATTTCTGGAGATTAATTTTGGAGATCACGCTGCCGATACCCCTGAAGGTTTTTATTACCGCACGCGGCAACAGCAACTCCGCTCCGCATGAAAAAAGCTTTATCAGATCCTGTAATGTGGGGGTGATAGTGACATCCTCAGAGGTTAGCAATAGATTATTTACCGAATCGAAGCAGCTCTTAAGCGGCAGGTTTTCCGCTATTATTCCCAACGTACCTATTTCTTCTTCTCTTTCACCTCGCGTTAACATCGATTCATCAACTTGCTTTTTTTGCCAGGCTAAAAACCCCCTCCTGTTCTCAACCGCCTTTTGAATGATAAAGGGGATGGCAACTTTAGCAGGTCCGAGTTTTTTTTCTTCAAACCAGGGGACGATGTGCCACATTGGCGTCATAAACTTACAAAGCTCGGAAAGACCGTATCGTGTCCATCCGCTATAGAATTCAACAACTTTCGCGGCGTTATCAGTCCAGCCAAGAGCGGGCTTTTCAGCATGTTCACAACGGCCCCAATACCCTTTTCCATCTTTAAAATAATAATGCTGATTCAGGATTATCTCTGGCAACGTTTGAATGTCTTTGGTGGCATTTATCGGCAAGGGTATAATCGGAAATACTTGCCCCTTACGCGCGATTTCCGGGTTTAAAAGAAAGTATTTTCTTTCACCGGTCCTGCGATTCTCGCCACCAAAAATCACACCTGACTCGGTTTTCGGCCTCTGATTGAATGCTGCTCTACTCAGGACTTCCGGGTTAACTTTGGCTGAGGTATGGATAAAAGCATAATTCATCATATGAAACCGTTGGCTATGCCCCTCAACCAGAAAGAGATCAACCTCCGGATCGTAAAAAAATTTTTTGACATCATCGGAAGCAATATCAAACGACTTAGTGGTGGCATTAAGATAATGAGTAAGATGCTCCTCCTCGAACGCCATGGAGGCTTTTTCATAGTCTTCCTTTATCTCTGCCCGTACCGGGTGCGGTTTTAGCGTAAAGACGGTTTTACCTTCATAAGGATATTTTCGTAACGGACCCGGCACCGAATTTGGCATAAGTTGATAAAGTACTTTTATGCCATCAGGAAAGCTCATGAGTACACAAAACAAGTCCTTACACTCGATAATTATCGGATATTCAGGTTTTCTTCTATGCTCACGATGGACCTTGAATGACGCTCTATCAAAATCCATGACTTTATCAATATCAACACCTATAGTTTCATATTTGGCTCTGGCGATATCCCTGGCTGAAACCGGTATCGTCCTCTCCAGATTTATATCTGCTTCATGATATTCCTGATAGGGTTTATTGATAACGCGATCGTATTTTGCATACTTTTGCGCCATGGTAATGTTGTTTGAATCACCGAGGTAAACCTTAATTCTCGCCAATTTAAATGTCATCATTTCCCCTCGACGCAGAGCTGCTTCAAATTCCCCAAACGTAATATATTTATTCTTAGGATACTCTACACCCATCTCTATCCAATAATCATTGGCACGTTTCGATATAACTAACTCATCGGATAATCCATGATTTTGGAATTGAATAAAATCAGGGGCAGGAAAACCAATAAGAAACCGTATTATCCGCTCCAGTTTTTCAGATTCTGTTGTTTGCAATGATTTAACCAGGACCCGCAATGAATACGAGTGAAGCGCCTGGATTGCCATACCAATGGTATCATTTCCCATCCCCCTGGCGTTATCTCGCCAAATCTTACTCACCTTCATATTCACCACATCAACAAGATTGACTAGATTCATCATTCTTTTACTTCCGGGTGGAGTAAGTAGCATGGAAAAGATAGTAGCTAACAGTTCATTCATCTGATTTCTATCGTGATGAGTATGTTCAGTGATATTCCAGGTGGTTATCAACTTTTCTGCATTTTTAAGTCGTAGATCGCCATTTTCGTCAAATATATACTGACTGAATTCATCGGCCAGCCGTATCCCGCTCTTGTCAGAATGCAGTAAATTTCTGACTTTTCCGACTACGTCATAACAGGTACTGTTGATAGTTTCATTTATTTGCAAAGCGAGACTGGATGGACGATATCCATAAGCTACGTGTTGTTGATCGCCGCGATCCTCATCAGGGAAGAGCAATTCATCATATTCAAGATTATTGTTTGCTCCTGATGCGAAAAGATTTTGATATGCCAGCATCAGTCCTCCCCCTACCAATGTCAGCGCTCCGGCAATGGGCGCTATACTCCGACCTGGCTGTGGAACTTGCGACAATAGCGTGGCGGAAGTCACTCCTGCCATCAGCAGCGGGGCATTAACGGCAGTACCGGGACTGGCAGAGGTTGCCAGGGCAATGGGAGAGTCAGAGGGAGTTTGAACCGGTGATGCAGGCTGCTGTTGCGGCGGCTTGTTGTTCTCTCCCCTGTGTTTCAACTTTTCAAAATGTTCTGACATCTTTTCCGAGCGTTTTTGCCGCGCCAGCCAATATTTATCCATCGTAATATCCTGACACAATGGACGAACCAGATTGATGCCGTCGATGAATTT
This sequence comes from Pantoea sp. X-Soil-TKNS-1211, assembly GCF_059730495.1. Taxonomy (NCBI): domain Bacteria; kingdom Pseudomonadati; phylum Pseudomonadota; class Gammaproteobacteria; order Enterobacterales; family Erwiniaceae; genus Pantoea; species Pantoea sp. X-Soil-TKNS-1211. Next base: position 82,036 of record NZ_AP035955.1, on the reverse strand, counting down.
AATAGCCGCACCGAGCGGTGGATATATCCAGCTGATAGTATGAAGCAGCGCATATCTCACCCCAACACCCACCATTTCCTGAGTGAGGTACTGAGGTTTAATAAACTCTAAGATAAATTTCAGCAAAACATCTTCACGTGAAATTTGCTCGGAAGAATTAATTCCTGCATTATGCTCATCCGGATCTTCTATTAATTTTAATGCCTTATTTTTTTCCAGTAGATGAATCAACCTTTGATAAACTGATTTGTTAGTGTCGCGGGGAACTCCACCAGTGATGTTTTCCAGTTGAAGAAATTTCTGCATTGCACTTTCTGGCAAAAACCATTGTGCCAGCAACGTTTTTCCTTCCTCGGAGTTCATCACCTCAACTGCGGCTGGCAGGTGGAGATATTTGTCATACCCCATCACATCACCGCTGAAATCATCGACTTTTTTCTCGTTCCTCTCTTGCAATGACGGTAAATGATTATAAATCAGACTTGCTATAACATTGACAGGTGAAGTGGTTATTCTTCTTATGGAGCTTATAAATAAATTATGCGTTTCAAGAAAAAGAGAGAAGGCTGTATGATTATCGAATAAAGAAATACCATTACAATGGGAGTAGCGATCCGTATTCATTAACAACATTCCTTATGATTTTAAAAATGTGCTGATGTGAAATCACAAAAAATGTAGTCGCTTATGCCAAAAAATAAAGAGCGCAGGGAATAAAACCTCGCGCTATGCTGCCTGTCACCACAAATTCAGATAGCGCGTAGAGAAATATCAGAAATATATCAAAATTGTCACAGTGACAGGGTGGGATACTACACGTTCGAACCTAACAAAACAGGAACCTGACTCAGCGTGTTAACTGTGTCAACGCTTCATCGGTCAAACCCGTCAATTTTTTTACAAAGCCCAGATCGAGACCATTCTGTAGCATATTCCGAGCCATCTGTAGCTTCTCTTCATTACGCCCTTTTTCTATTCCCTTTTCTATTCCTTTCTGTTCCAGCATCTCAGCGATGGTCATCAATTCGTCCTCGTGTTTGGGCATCTGGTGTGCCAGGTCGCGTATAAAGGCTTCTACGTCAGACGTTTCACCTGCCTGAATAAGATAGTTTATCAGTGAAACGACCAGCTGTCCCGGCAATAGCTCAGTACGAATCAGTTTACCCAGCAAAGGCAAACGCCCTGCCAAATCACGCTTGCGGATATATTTCTGTACCATTGTCAGCACAGACATTCGACGCTGCTGCATAATAGCATCGTCGGTTACCACGGTTATATCTACCAATGGGAAACTGCCGCTGTAGATGCGGTCAGCCATCACGGGATCATCAAATCCTTCCAGCCAGTTCGTTGAGTATGGGTACGGACTCCGTTCGCCGTTATAAAACAATATCGGGATCACCAGCGGCAGTTTAGGGTGTCCCGCATCCAGGTGACGCTGCATTGCTGCAACTGCATACCGCAACAATCTGAACGCCATATATTTATCGGGTGCCGACTGGTGTTCAATTAATATATGCAGGTAACCCTCTCCAGACTTCGTTTTCATACTGAACAGCACATCACTGAAATATGGCCGTAAATTATCTTCCACAAAACTGCCTGACTCGAGCTTCAGCGTGCTGAAATCACACATTGACTTAAGTTCTGCCGGTATATGAAGTTGCATAAAGTCCCGAGCGATTTCAGGGTGCGCCAGAAACTGCTTGAAGATTAAATCATGCGGCGTCGGGCTGGCTTTTTTCTTCTGGCATCTCCTGCTTCCTTCCTTCTGGTGACGGCAGGATAGTAACGAAACGTAGCGGCAATATGAGGGGGTAAAGTTCGGCAGTGCGGGCCCGTCCGAGAGAAGATTTTGCTTTTTACGACAGCGTGACAACGATTTGTGAAGCGGCTCGCAACCTGGCTATGGAGGATGTGAGTTCCGGGCCCATGGCTGCAACCGGAACTCACATCCTGGTTTTCAGCGGTGCCCTGCCACCTCCTGATTAACCTGCATTTTTCCCCGGAACCAGGAAGCAATACCCAGCACCGGACTCATGGTTGCCATAATGCCCGCTTCGGCTCCAATCATGCCGGGCAATACGCTAAGGATCTGACTATCAGCCTGGAAAAACATAACGCCGAGGTAGCACATTGCGACCGTCAAAGAAGAGCAGATCGCGGTGGCACCAAAGCAGAAGCCAATAAAAGGGCGCCAACTGTAGGTTGGCCAATGTGTTGCCCTGCTCTCTGCCTGCATGGTTTGATTCACTGCGGCAGCGTTATTTTCACGTGCAATGGTTTCACGTGCGTCCATCTCCGTCAGTGTTTCCTGATGACGGTAAAGCGCCTCTGTTAGCGCCTGCACCATAGCCGGATTATTTCTCAGTACTTTTACCGCCGCATCATCATATTTTTCACCGGTAATGCCCCGGACAGTACTGAGTATCTGCGCGGCACTGCCTGCCGCATTTTCATGCCCGAGCCATCGCAGCACTGAGGGGGCAACATTGGCCAGCGACATGACCAGACTTACCGCGTCCATTCATTGCGCTCCCCGTAACAAATTTCCCGCGACCCGATTGGCCCAGCCACGACCAAAATGCGACCAGTTTTTAAGCGCAGTGTAATAGGTCAGCCGGTAGGCATTCAGACGGAGTATCACCTGACGTGGATCGGCCTGGTGTGCGGCCTTCAGGGTGAGCGGTCCCATAATCCCATCGGCGTTGACACCGACCGCCAATTGCAGCCAGCGCACCGGATGCCCCCCATTGAAAGCGATATCAAAGATCTGCAAGGCAATACCCACCGGCAGTTCATCACAAAGATAACGATCCCACCATAGACGGCGGGCAATATCTCGCGCTGTTTCCAACGGTAAATTGCGCATTTCTCCGGTATAACCATTCTCCCGTGCAACCCGCTCGGTAATGCCATAACAGGTCGCGCCACCGGGATCATTCGGGTGATTGACGTATCCTCCTTCATGGCCCATCAGCATCGCAAAGGCTTCATTAAATTGCTTATTCATTATTCATTCTCCCAAAAGATCATTGCTTGTTGGCGCAGAATGCACCAGCGGGAGCGAATATGGGTTACACAGCGTTTTTTTATTAGCGACCTGATTTGACGATAACTTTATCTTCCCCGCACATCTCGAAAATTCTCATTACAGGAGAAAAGTCCATAGGGTTTTTCCTGGAATGATAAATTTACTCTTTCGAGGTACTTCCGCATTCTAAACTGGTGTGACATCTTACCAGCACCCTCACATTGTCATGAAAAGGTCATACAGATGAACGCCAGGACTCATCACATCAGTATACCCATAGACAATGATGGTTATCACAGGTTAGACAGAAACATCCGCGCATTCAGTAACGTGCCAAAAAACAGGTTTCAACCTGGATTACCGCCGCAAAACATTATTTCGCTGACGAGGGTTGAGGATAGTTTCCTCTCCCCGGACAATTTCTTCCCACTGATAATCAGAAAAGAGAAGCCCTGGCTTCCAATTCAATACCTGGACAACATTATGCATAAATCCACTTTTTATTATCTTGATAATCAGATTTTGCACAGTAAAGAATGCCCCTATGTTCATAAAGGCATCAGCCTGTTCCTTGGCTCGGCTTACAACAATGCACAGGCAATGTCGATTGCAAAACAACGCAGCGAAAATGTGCGTTACTGCAAGGAATGCTGTACCCGCGACTGGCTAAGAAGCCTCGATGTAGTGGAAAAGTAACGTCTGAAGCTCTGCCTGGCGCGACCTGTCCATCTCGGGATGACGGATAAGGAACGCCAGTCATCTTAACGAAACTCAACACCTTAACCATCCTCCCGATTATTTCACCCCAGAAACCCTGAAGTTATTATTTGAACCCCCTCATCAGACCTGAGAAATTCCCAATTAAAATGGTAAATAAACTTATTTTTCTTCGAAAAATAGTCAATATAATTATCGCCTAAACATCTTTAACTTACGCCTTCATATTAATAACCACAAACTTATCAGCAGAAAAACCTCCCCCTATGTCTTACATTGAATTCACACAAATTTTGCCTTGGGAAATAAGGAAAAAAACATGAGTCTCGAAACAACAGAAAAAGCGACGGCAGTGAGCCTGAATCGCTGGCGTAAAACCGATACCGTCTGGATGCTAAGTTTATATGGCACTGCGATTGGCGCTGGCGTACTTTTTTTACCGATCAATGCCGGTCTGGGCGGGTTAATACCCTTGATCCTGATGGCGTTGATCGCCTTCCCCATGACCTTTTACGCGCATCGAGGCCTGACGCGCTTTGTCCTTTCCGGCAGCAAACCGGGAGCCAATATCACTGAAGTCGTGCAGGAACATTTTGGTCCTCGCGCAGGCAAAATCATCGCCCTGCTCTACTTTTTCGCTATCTATCCCATTTTGTTGATGTATAGCGTCGCTATCACCAACACCGTTGAAAGCCTGCTCATCAATCAGCTGGAGGTCTCTGCGCCACCACGCGTTCTGCTGGCATTGTTGCTGATCCTCGGCATGATGACCATTGTCCAGTTCGGACAGAACATCATGGTGAAAGCGATGAGTATCCTGGTGTATCCATTTGTCTTATCGCTGTTGCTCATGGCGCTGTATTTGATCCCCCACTGGAATGGCGCTGTACTGGAAACCTTGTCCTTCGAATCTTCCGGCAGCGTGTTGACCTACCTCTGGCTGGCAATCCCGGTAATGGTGTTCTCATTTAACCATTCCCCGATTATCTCCTCGTTTGCGGTGGCGAAGCGTGCAGAATATGGCGCTGAAGCAGAACAAAAATGTTCCCGCATCCTGGCTTGCGCGCACATCATGATGGTTGTCACGGTGATGTTTTTTGTTTTCAGCTGCGTGCTCAGCCTGCAACCGGAAAACCTTGCCGAAGCCAAAGCGCAGAACATTTCCATCCTGTCTTACCTGGCTAACCATTTCTCACTGCCTTTTGTCGTCTGGATGGGACCGATCATTGCCATCGTCGCAATTACTAAATCCTTCTTTGGCCATTATCTCGGCGCAGCGGAGGGTTTTAATGCCCTGCTGAATATCAACAGCAAAAAATATGGCTGGGTAACGCCGTTATTTATGCTGATCTCCACCTGGGCCGTCGCCACGTGGAATCCCAGCATCCTCGGCATGATTGAAACCCTGGGTGGCCCGGTCATCGCTATGCTGCTGTTTTTACTGCCGATGTATGCTATTCGCAAGATCCCGGCGATGCACAAGTATCGTGGTGCGTTAAGCAACATTTTTGTCACGGTCATCGGTCTGGTGGCGCTGACAGGCATCTGTTTTTCACTGTTGGCCTGATTGGCCAGCAGTTGAGTAAGGTAATCGCATGATCTCGATTCTTGATATGTTTAAGGTGGGCATCGGTCCCTCCAGCTCCCACACCATTGGGCCGATGGCAGCGGCAAAACGTTTTGTCACGGAATTGCAGCAGGATGAACAACTGACAGAGGTAAGCCATATTGATGTACATCTTTATGGATCGCTGGCACTGACCGGGAAAGGTCATCAAACCGATAACGCCGTGATTTTAGGACTGGCAGGCTTCTCTCCGGAAGATGTCGATATTGATGCGATTCCGGCATTTCTCACCCAGCTCGCGACGTCAGGGCAATTACCGTTGGCGGAAACAGCGCACAACATTGCCTTTTCGATGCGAGACCATATCCATTTCCACGCTGAAGCGCTGCCTTTGCATGAAAATGGTTTGCGCCTGCATGCCCGACAAGACGCACGCACCGTGGCAGAGAAAACCTATTTCTCGATTGGTGGGGGATTTGTGGTGGAAGAGGCAGGGATGTTGCAGACGCAGTCTGAACCCCGCTACGTCCCATTTCCCTATACCAGTGCCGCCGATTTACTGGATATCTGCCAGCATCATCATCTCACCATTGCCGAGGCCATGATGCAGAACGAGCTGGCATTGCATCCGGCGGGTATCCTGAAGGCCCATTTACGTCATATATGGTCTGTTGCCCAACAGGGTATCCAGCGTGGTCTGGTACAGGATGGCGTTTTGCCAGGTCGGTATCGCGTACCACGCCGTGCGCCAGCCCTGCATCGCCTGCTGCAAAGTGGAGAGAATCAAACCAGCGACCCATTGCTGACGCTGGACTGGCTCAACCTGTTCGCACTCGCTATCAGTGAAGAAAATGCATCGGGCGGTCGGGTAGTCACCGCCCCCACCAATGGCGCTTGTGGCATCATTCCAGCGGTACTCGCCTGGTATGATAAATTCGTCAGCCCGGTTGATGACAATATATTAAGCAACTGGTATCTCACTGCCAGCGCCATCGGTTCTCTGTATAAAATGAACGCGTCAATTTCTGGCGCTGAAGTGGGTTGTCAGGGGGAAGTGGGTGTGGCGTGTTCCATGGCCGCTGCCGCACTGGCATCAGTTTGGGGTGGCAGCGCACAGCAAGTTTGCATCGCAGCAGAAATTGCGATGGAACATAACCTCGGACTGACCTGTGATCCGCTGGCAGGTCAGGTTCAGGTTCCTTGCATTGAACGCAATGCCATCGCCGCCGTTAAAGCAGTCAACGCTGCCAGAATGGCATTGCGCCGCAGTTCTGCACCTAGCGTCAGTCTGGATCGCGTGATTGCGGCGATGTATCAGACCGGCAAAGATATGCACGCTAAGTATCGTGAAACCTCACAGGGTGGATTGGCCATCGCGGTAGAGGTGGCGGACCCTGAGAAGGTGTCACTGAGCAGATGGTGGTAATGCATTGAGGCGCGATAAATCGCGCCTTTTTGCCTGTGCAATGGCTTAGCCAAATACCTTGTTGCAACTGATTGTTATTATCATTAAGGTGTTCTTCCGTGGATATCGTTAAAAGGATGGAGGAAGAAACGCCAATGAATCAGAGGTTGTACTTTAAGGGGATCCGATACCTCACTGCATTTTTTGTGTTGCTCTACACTGGAACCAGCAGTGCCAGACCGGATATGACGCCCTTAGGTCCTAACATTGCGGACACGGGTTCAGCCTTTTATCATTTCTCCATCAGCACTTTTGATTCCTCTGACGGCAAGCGCCATTACAAAGTCTGGACAGCCGTTCCCAACAAAATCCCACCCAAAGCGGGTTTCCCCATTCTGTATATGCTGGATGGCAATGCTGTGATGGACAGGTTGTCTGATTCTTTTCTGAAGAAATTATCAGAACAGACGCCACCGGTACTGGTGGCCATCGGCTATCAGACGACGCTACCTTTTGATCTGCCAGCCAGAGCTTATGATTACACACCGCGGTTCCCCGGCAACAGTCGGGACAAGCATGGCAGAGCAGGAGGTGGCAGCGTCGATTTTCGTCATCTTATCGAGAAGACCATTGCCCCCCATACTGAAAAAGACCTGAAGATCAATTCTGCTCAGCGCGGGCTTTGGGGACACTCCTATGGCGGGTTATTTGTGCTGGACTCCTGGTTATCCTCAACATTTTTCCGCGCATATTACGCAACCAGCCCCTCGCTGGAAGGTGATAACCGCATGATACTTCAGAAAATAATATCCGCATCCAGCGATGCATTCAGTCACAAGAGTCTGTATTTAATAGAAGGTGACGGTGATGAGAAGAGACCCAAGTCCGGTGCCCCAAAGGATACATTGCGTGCCGTGCGGGACACGGTCAACACCCTGCGCACCGACGGGATTGCCGCAAGCTACTGGCTATACCCCGGCCTGACACACGGCGCGATGTTCACCGCATCTTTCCAGTCGGTGCTCTTGAAGATGTCTGAAGAGAAGTGAATCGAAAATGCGACTGGTACATTAAATTGCCAGCATCAGCGTGCTTCGGCCGGTAACTCATTATAATCCAGTCGATTTTTATTACCGTCCAATACTTTGACGTCCTGTGGTGTGCGATAACAATCACTGAGCGGCGAGTGACAGCGCCGATTATCTTTATGCGTGACACCCAACCAGTCACTGATCAACCAGTAATTGTTGCTGGTCGAATATTGTTCCGAAAACACCTGTCCGCGAGCATTCACTGCTTCCACTTGAGCGCTGTACCAAATAAACATTGGAATATCATAAGCTTGTTTGGTCGGGTTGCTAATATCATGGTGATAGTAATTCAGATATTTTTGCGGATCGCGCACCAACCCATGATCGGAATAATAGATTAATGAAGACCGCGTATCCGCCAGCAATGAAAAAAGCCGCCCGAGTTGCTTATCCGTATAGGCAATCGAATTCAGATAACAGTTGTCACTCATATCCTGAGTAAACTGAATGGTTTCATTACGCGGATAGCGCTCACACGCCGGTTCATGACTACCATAAAAATGCAGCACGACCAACTTTTTGCCAGGTTTCGGCAGTACTGTCGCCAGTTCATCCACAAGACTGCCATCAAAACCGATGGTTTCATTCCATTTATGATGCCTGGCGCGTTTCGCCATCGCTGTAATCAGGCTATTACTTTGCCCTACACTGCCCTGATTACTGAGCCAATAAGTATCCAGCGATAAATCGTTGGCCAAAGAGATCACATTGTCTGCCCAGGCAGCGAGTGGCACCTTTTCACCGATATTTACTTTAGCCAGAGAAGCAGGCACGGAAAGGATGGTGAGCGGAGCGGGTGCGATGGCCTGGTTGAAAAACTGCATATTGGCACGCTGCGCATCAATAAATGGTGTTGTGGGATAGACGGAACCATATACCGCATGATCCTGCCTGCGAGCCGACTCGCCAATCACCACCACATAATTATCGATGCCGCTATCTTGCCAGTTGTAGTCATAACGGGTTTCGGCCTGCATGACGATATCGGTAAGTTTCGCGTCGTTGAATGCACGAGCGATAGGCGCAAAATTATACAACGGCGAATTAACCAATAATCGTTCAGTAAGCAGAAAATCTTCGGAGCGGGTTTTACCGGATACCGTATATAACAAAACGGTAATAGCCACATAGATCAGCAAGATTAATCCAGACAGCGCGAATTTTCTTCCGACGATGCGTTTGGACAGATACCAGGAGAGCATCACATGGAGGGAGAAAATTAAGCCGAAGCACAAAATATAGGGGTAATTATACCTAAGCATATCAATACTTTCTTTCTGGCTGGCATGCAGGAACGTTGTCGCCATAACCGTAGAAAAAGTAGTATCGAACTCAAAATAGAAATATAACGACGTGACAACGGAAAGGGAGAAAATGAAACACAAGGCGAGAGAAAGTAAAACGGTTGATTTTCGTTTAAAAAACCACGCCGAAATCAGAAAAAGCAGTATGGTGGTCACATAAACTTTAAGGATCGTCCCTGGCTTCTTATCAAGAATAAAAATTGCCGGACATAATGCCAGCAATCCAACCAGAAATATATAACTCTTTTTCACTTGGTCTACCTGGAAAAACACCTCCCCTGCTTGTGCGGGTTGTTACCCCTCAAAGGTGGGACGGGTGGATATTTTTGTATTTTTAAGTATGTTGTAACTAGGAAGGGAGGTTTTCAATTTAATAACTAAACCAGATAAAATCCCCATGATGCAATGGCCGCCCAGAAAACCAGACAACCGAAAAACACCAGCCGCCAGGGATTACTGCAAAATTTAGCCGCGCGTTGTTGCAAAGACATTAACATTAATCCTTATTGATGTTTTTATGTTTTATTGTTGGGATGTGATGATGATTCTACCTATCCGCATCTTAATATTCTTTAAGAAGACTGAATTTTTTATTCAGAAGTCTCTACATCTTACCCGAGCGCCCTGGAATTACGCACAACGTTTTTCTGATATCACGAAAAAATCAGTTATAACATGACGACAGTTCACATTCGCTTTCTGGATAATGGATTAGGCTACTGTTACACAACCATCATCACCACATTCATTAAATAAGAGAGGCATCGATGGGAGACCTTATTTCAAGATGTTGCAATTCAAATACTGTAAATACAGCCCAGAATACCAACATCGATCAGAGAAGCTTTTCGAATTTTACTCCCCGTGTCTCGCAGGTCCAACAGACTTCCATACTGCCTGCTTCATTATCAAGCGACAATTCGGAAAAGACCGATAAGATTTGTACCCCGAAAGTTGTCTTTAAGGAAGGAGTACAAATCTTTGATTATGATTGCTGCAAGAACGATATTAAAAAATTGTTTTTGGATCAAACCAATGGTGATTTTTCAAATATGATAGCCCTGCTAAACTGGATCAGGCCAGAGGGAGATGGGTCTCATTATGATTTCGGGGAATTTGCACCAAACTGTATCAGCCCAGATGATAAAATTTGGTTTCAAAGATTTCTGAAATGCACTGTCACCACCCTGAGCAACAAGCATATTCCAAAAGTTTTCAAAAAAAGAATTATTAACGATGTTATAGTTCCGATGCAAGCGAAAGAAGGTAAGGTTTTCACCCCAGGGCATTCATGTTTCCTCCCACAGGAAATATATTTAGCGCTCATTGATTACTCACGCCTGGATACCGAAGGTGTGAATGATTTGATGACGCGCATTGATACACATTTTGGCAAAGAAGATAATAATTATTCCGTTACGCTGTCGCAAGGTGCTCCGGCTGCGACGAAAGACCGTCAAGTGCTAAATGCTTTAACCGCCGCCACGACATGCATCACTCATAAAGACTTAAGCGAGGAAGGCCAGAAGGTGATTCACAATGGTCTGGAACAACTTCTGGAGAGGCTCACGGAGCTGTGGATTAATATCGACAACCAGAAAAATGTGAAAAATAATGCAGGCGCAGAATCCGACAGGGAAAAACTAAATGCACTTTTCGAAAAATGGGGGGGCTTTTGCCTGGCAATCGCTTCGCATATTTCCTTGCCCAGGAATCAAAAGGAACGTGAGAGCATAGAAAAAGAATATTTAAATTACAGGACTGATGTCTCATTTGACACATCAGTTGATAACCCGGTTAAGATTATAATTCCACATTTATCCGGCGTCTTTTTTGATGATTTGCGAAAAAACAATTACCCGACACCAATCATCGCACAGATTATAAATTTGGATGGTAGAATAACGACTCACTACACCCCCATCGTTTTGCCCCCCTTAACTGAAGGCTAATTAAGCATGAGAAAAAACGTTTAACTCACCTCCCATTTTTCTCATAACCGATGCCAGTACATCCGTTACCGGCTAAGAAATACAAGGTAAAACATGGAACAACAATTCTCCCCCGAGCATCAGCAGTTTCTGCTAGCCCAGCTGCCGCGTTATATTGCGCAACTGACCGCAACCATTCAGCACACCATTCGTGCCACCGAGGCCGAAGCCAATGCGGCATTTGCCGCTCAGGGCATGGTGTTCAATACCCATTCTCCGGCCAATGCTGATTATCTCACCGCCAGTATTCTGGATAATCTGTTCGACCAACTGCATGGCGGCGATAATGAAGTGGCCGCCTATATTCTGACCATGCAGGCGAAGCGGTTGGGGATCAGCCTGCATGTTGATGGCTCGCGTTGAAATGTCCACTCACTACAATGGCGCGATAAATCACGCCGCTACAGAATGGGCCTTAACTGAACCGCATTACGCGCTAAATCGCGCCATTAAGGTGGGTATTTAGTAACGGTAATCGTCTATCTCAATCATAAATTCCCGTTTGGTTTCATCTCCGGCCTGGGTGCGTGCCGTTAACGACAGCACGTACTTGCCCGGTTTGGCCTGCAAACCATGGCCATACTTCATCGTAACAGGCATCGTTTGACCTGCCGGAGCCAGTACCGTAGCAATGACATTGGGGCCGCTGCATTCTTCCCGCGGAACCCTCTGGCAGTGCAGCCTGGCAGTCACAATGGCGGTATCCGGGGTGCTCACCTCAAAAGTGAAATCAAACTTACCTGCCGTATTTAACGCATAACGGCTTTCCAACCCGCTAACATGGAGCGGCGATTCACTCGCTGTTTCACTCAGCGGCCAGGCATAAACCTTATTGTCGACGCTGACATATAACGTATCGCGGAAAATCACCGGTTCCGACATTTCAGTATCACGATCTTTGCCAATCAGTTCATGCTTCGTCGTGAAGTCGCCCTCGAGGGTAAACAAACGCTGCTGCTGTTCGCCGTCCGGTGAGAAGCCAAGCACACCAACCTGCGCCACCGGGGTTTTCTGCACATAGCTGAGATAACCCCAGCCCGTGGCCGGATCGGTCACTACCCCGCCATAACCGAGAAAACGGTTACCGTTGCCCGGCGTGGCAAACAGGGAATCATCCGGTGCCGCGATGCTAAATAACGCCTTGCCGGTATCACGGTTGAAGGCATAAACATGGTTATAAAACGTCATAAATACATCGTTATTTACGCCGAGACTGACCCAACGATTACGAATTTCCGGCGATGGTTGCCCGCTGCGAGCTTCCCAGACAACATTCACAGGGTTATCAAACAGCGTGGTTTTCATTAAATTCGCACTGCCGAGATTTGCACCGTAAACCGCGCCGCTCTGGTCAATTGCCAACGAAGGGGAATCCGGCAGCAAGAAACTCAGCTGATTCGCCACGACCTCACCCTGTGCATTCAAAATCAGTAAATCATGGCCGATTTTGCTTTGGGTCAGCGCGATTTTTCCCCCATCCGGGCTCAGGGCAAAACGATCGACCGGACTATTGATGGCTTTTTTCCACAGCCAGGCCTGGGGATCCGGGTTTTCCAGGTCCAGCGCATAAAACATTCCTTTGGTATAGACTTGACCTTGCGCATCAGTTTCGCCGGTCCCGACATACAGATGATTCTGTTTATCGAATTGATAACTGAGCAGTTTATTCTTTTGTTTATTATTGTTGCTGCTATCAGTATGGCGCTGCTGAAAAACTATCTTTGCTTCTAAACCGTTTTGTGGATTGATTTGATAAAGTGTCGCCACCGAGGGTGAGCCGATATTGACCGGCAAATAAAGATTACCGTCACTATGCAGCAGCGGCTGCGCGCCCGCCTTATCAAAAAGATATTTCTCACCTTTTAAATCGATAAAGGTGCCGTTGTTTTCAATCACCCCCGCGTTGTTAATGCCGTAGATACCGAGCCGGTTGCCATCATGGTCATAGGTCAGCGCATAGGTGCTGCCATCCTGCCCCACCAGCATATTCACGACCGGGTAAGGTAATTCTACCGTCCAGCGTGCTTCCGTTTGTGTCGTATTCAATTGGGTAGCAGAAACCAGCGGCACGACGGTTGACGAGATCGCCACAACCCCAGGGGCGACAGACATCGCTGCCAGGGAGATCGCCGAAAGAGAAAAAAACCTTTTCATTTATTATTTCTGGTCCTTAAAATACTCGGGGTAATTAGCCTACTGAAGTATGACAAGAAGATAAGTAATAGATGCATGAACAAGTCTCGAAATCATAAATTTATCGGGAATTTTCATGTGCTCAGGTTATTTATTAATCCTGAAAATGAGACGGATTGAAAAGGGGCAGTATGGCATGGCATTTATTTTTTACTTGCCAATAAGAAATGCCGAATTTTAACCGGGATTTTTCTTCTTGCCTCTAAGATTATTCCCGACATCCAGGCTATAATTAACCCGTCAAGTTTGGTGAGATAGTCCCATGCTAAAATCCACAGTGCTCTTATTAATTATTTTCGGTGTCCCCGGCTGTGTGTTGGCGACCCAACCTTGTCAGGTTCGTTTCCATAATTTTATCGTCGATCGTGAGCCGCATGGTTATCCGATTAACAAAGCGACACTGAGAGTGGTCAGCGCCACCGCCTGTAGCAGTAAAATGGATAAGAATGGCAATATCGCTATCCGCATCGGTGAGACAGTGATCGATGTCTATGACCGCGTCACCCACCAGCACAGCGCGGTGCGCAGCACCACCTTTGTCAACGTCAATCCTGCCAGTAAGCACGCGGAGCTGTTTAACAATTATTTGAGTATGAACGTTGTGGTCCCGATCGAGATCAAGGGACAACGCATGACGATCAAGCTCCGCCATCCTCCCAAAGCATTATTTGGCCCGTCAGCCCCACCGGATTATATTTTGCGCCTGGGTTCGGAGCTGACCATTAATCTGACCCGGTAAGATTCCCATTTCAACATCTGAAGTCCTGAATAACCAATATGAAAACAGGAGTAAGCTGTGATATTTGGGCTAGCGTGATTGCTTTTTAGCGCTGAAATGGCAAATTTAAAGGGCAGCCCAGTATCTCGATACCTTCCTCTGAGCCAGAAAATAGAAGATACGCGCTGTGCCTCTACCAGGGTCTTAAGGTTGATCGATTATTGATCAACCTTTTTTTTTGCTTTTAAGACAGGAATTAATTACAAAACCTTGTAAAGAATTTTCTTATTTACGACGGTACAACTTCTCGGCTCGCATGACTATTTTCCGCCATAGAACACTGCCAGAATAGCCACATCAAAAATGACAACAGCCATTAAAAATAACATCGGAAGCACGGTTATGAATTTTCTCGTTGATAGTCGCCACCACGGGGCAACACTCTGCCGGGCACTGTTGCTGGCATGGTGCTGTACCGCAGCGACCTCAGTTTACGCTGAAAATGAGAAATCCATCCCGTCTTCAACGGCGAAGTCTGATGTAGTCACCTCTGTCAGCCATACCCTCCAGGCAGAGAATAATGATGGCCGTCAGACCAGCCTGTGGCGCCAGAAGAACGTCAGCTTCAACATTGGGGTATCTGCGGATGTTCCCCTGCGTTGGGACGAGAGCGACCGGGAACAGGCTGCGGAGCATGAACGTACCTGGTGGTTTTCCGGGAATTATCATTTTTAAAAATGGATAGGCGTGGTGAATGCCTGCCATCGTCCGAACTGCAAATCGTACGGTGGCAGATATTTTGCGCGATCCCTCACTTCATATTGAGTTAGTGAGTGCCCTTTGGGAATGGGTTTCCCCGCCTTTCAGAATGATTATTCTGAAAGGCTTTTTTTTCCCTGCGAACAGTTACCAGGAAACACCTCGTTTTCTATGAAGATTATTCTTAGATAAACCAGGCCAGCACTCTTTTTTGCCATTAAAAAACAACAACCCAATTACAATAAAAATAAAAAACAGGTGCCAACCAATGCGTTAGCCAATATAAAAATATTAATTAGTTGTTACAGTGGGAACAGGCTGATTTTTCTGGCATTGATTTCCGTTATCATAAAATTATCATAACGCAACACTGACAGAATCGTTATTACATCATCCTGTCTGCATATTAATAAAACCCTGAAAGCCGGATATTTATCCTTACAGAAAATTCTGTCACGGCTTTTTCCTGCGACAGGGTGGGTAAAACATTCACTAATGAGAATCATCAAAACATGAAAACGACGTTACGCCTGGCGGCTCTGTTCGCCCTGCTTGCTTCCCCATTGCTGCATGCCTCCGGCGTTACACCGGACACCTCCGTGGTGATTATCAACGAAGGCACGCATGGCGGGAGTATTAACATCAAAAACACCGATGACTCGCCGCTGTTCCTCTACAGCACCGTAACGGATTTAGCAGATGATCCGACCACCCATGTGGCTGCTGCGCAACCGGTGGCGCGGCTGGAGCCTGGCGAGACACAGCGGGTACGTTTTATCCTTACCAGTCATAACAAACTGGATCGTGAGCACCTGAAGCGGGTATCGTTTGAAGGCGTGCCCACCAGCCACAACACCAATGAGCTGGTGATGGTGAGTCGCCAGGTTCTCCCGATGCTGATTGTGCCAAAGGATATGCAAGCGCGTCCTCAGCCAATCAATGACCTGATCTGGTCAGCAAAGAACGGCACACTGACGGTGACCAATACCGGGTTGCAGGTGGTGCGTCTGGAACAACAGGCGCTGCTGATGCCCGGTAAGATCTCGATCTCGTTAATGAAAGGCTATGTGCTGCCGGGAGAAACCCTCAGTGTTAACGGCAATTACGCCAGGCATCTGAAACAGCAAAGCCAGGTGATGGTTATCCCCCTGTCACGCGATGGCAAAGTCAGCACTCCACAACGGTTTGACTTGAAGCGCTAAGCGTCTTTGCAGGTATCTGGAGCGGCGCGATTTATCAGGCAAACGAAATCCAGCTCACTAATCAACGCGCCCATTCGCATTATTCTTTGAAAGCAAGGACCAAAACGTTGCCAGCGCACCGGGATTATCGAACGTTTTGGATTTCGGTGTCGCAAATGTTTTGGCATCGTTGTGGCGCCCTCCCATACGATGGAACGCTTCCCGTTTTCCATCGAGTCCACGTTTCGTTCCCATATCGAATCCGTGATGATTATCATAGTTAAATAGCGCCATAACCATTTTTCGGTTGTTGGGATCTTTTAGTGAGCTGGCTATCCATGCCATATCCTTTTCATCATTGCGCGTGAGCGGTTTATCTTTTAATGCTCTCTTATGTCTTTCATCATAATGAGTCACAAAGTTTCTTAATCTTTTGTAAAAGCGCCAGGAATGAGGATCGGTCAGGACATTGTTAAAAGTTAACTCAACCGCACCCACCACATCACCGTATTGCAGTGAACTCTCGACCAGACCGAGCACTGTAAACTCAGCACCCGTTTTTACGCCATAACCACCCGTTACGGCTAATCCCTCATTGCACTCAGGCGTGTTTGGCTTGCCCAGCGCCTTAGCGGTTTCGTGTATATTCTTCTTCGCGTCGCTAAGCAATAAACTGGTGATGCCCACAAGACCCAGGGTAGCACCACCAACCAGGATGTATGATATGATTTTGTACGGACCAGGAAAGGCAGAAGCCCAGCAAGATAAAGGTGTCGTGGTCTGATTATAAACACGATCACCCTCAAGCTCATTGATTAATAAAGATGCCTCGTTTGTTCGTGATATATCTTCACCCTTGATATGGGAATTAAAACCGGATGATATTGTGGGTAGACCTGCCAGAACCATGACGTTCTCCTTTACAATGGTTAATTAATTATAGCCTCTCATGCTATTTATATTAACTTTTTCGAGTTTTATTGACCAATATCAATAAATGCCATCTCCACGAATCAATGTTGGTATAAAGGATCACCTCTTCCCTTCCTGGCTCTCCTGTTTGCTGTGTAACAAAGGCATTCTGCCGAAAAGCGCGACGCGCGGTGAAGTATTTCCCTTGAAAATTATGGTCTATAAACTATCATTAGCGGTACCGTAAGTCGCAATAGCAAATAACTTCATCACACTCAACGATTAAGCCACAGAATATAACATGTCTGATATAAATTTCGGCCATCGCATTGATTACCTAACACCTCAAATTTTTGCAGCACATTCATTACCAAATGCAGCATCTGTTAATTTCGTTAGTTCAACGCCTGAAGCATTGCAATTATTTATCGCTCCCTCTGCTTTATATCCTGGGTATTTATTCACGTTAAACCTCACAAGACAGGAGCGTAAAAACCAGCCAAGGCAGAACAAGCCGCCAGGACCAATCCATTAATATTCTAGCTAAAACATTACCGCAGCAATAATCCGTACCTGGACGGATGTCATCCTGGTTGATAATAAAAATATTCAACAGAATGACATCCTCTCCCCCTTAACAAATATCAAATAGTGGGCACTTTTCATAACACCCCCCGATATTTTCAGGAAAATATAAAGAAATCACAAACAAATACGATCGTTATTGTCCCAATTATCCTCGTTCTGCCATTCAATAATCCCCGGATACCCGTAACTTCACGATAACGGCCGGGTATGCCTTATGAAGCGCACGAGCAGTGGCTGACGCACTGAGCAAGATAATTCCTAAGCGTTACACGAACATTCGGTAATGAACAAAGAGTCATCAGCTACTCCCTCCGAGCAACTTCATGAAAAAATCACGCCAACAATTTCAGATATAACCATAAGGCACGCACTTAATATGAACAAAGTACACTCTCTGATGAAAAGACAAGGCGGCTTCACCTTACTGGAGCTGCTGGTGGTATTGATGATTATCGCCCTGTTGGCGGGCTTCGTCGGCCCTAAAGTGTTGTCTCAGGGCGATGGCGCCAAAGAGAAAACTGCCATGCGCCAGATGCGATCCCTGGCAGATACGCTGGGTCAGTATCGCCTTGATGTCGGTCACTATCCGTCTGAAGCTCAGGGCCTGAAAGCCCTGACTGAGAAACCGGCGGGCGTGGATAACTGGCATGGCCCGTATCTCAGTCAGCAAGTCCCCATGGACCCATGGGGTAATGCCTATCAATGGCATAACCCAACCCGTGAGAAAAATTCCATTAGTGAAGTCGACATCATGTCCACTGGCAAAGATGGAAAAGCGCTTACCTATGGGTTCTAACCATGAAAGGCAAAATATTCGCTTTATTACTGCTCGTCCCCGCCTTTTCCAGCATGGCAACGTGCTGGAAACAGGCTGGCGAACGGTATGGTATTGAACCTGAGCTACTACAGGCGATTGCGATAGTGGAATCCAATATGGATCCCAAAGCCATGAATAAAAATACCGATGGCACTATCGATGTTGGCCTGATGCAAATTAACAGTCGTCATTTTCAGGCATTACGCAAATTTAGTATTAGTCAAAAAGATCTGATTAATGACCCCTGCCAAAGTGTCATGACTGGCGCATGGATCCTTGCCGGCAATATCCGCCAGTTTGGTTATTCATGGGAAGCCGTAGGTGCATATAACGCCGGTACGGGTAAAACGCATAAGCATCGCGCCTTACGGCAGAAATATATTAAGAAGGTGGCCCCGCAATACGCGCAATTAAAAAAAGGCCCCAAACATAAGTCTAAACACTCACTATCATGAAACATTACGACGTAACCACCCTGGAACAGGGTAAACGCGTCACCCTGTCTGTCATGGCTGAATCAGTCGAAAACGCCACCCTGCGTATCGAAGCCGAGGGTGGCATTGTCATCAGGGTGGCAGAACGCCAGACACGGCGTGATAAAAACTTTCCACTGAACCTGTTTTTACAGGAACTGATCGCCTTGCTGGAAGCCGGGCTGGTGGTGGTCGAAGCCGTTGAAGCGCTGCGTGAAAGCAGCCGCGAAGGTGAGTCCACGCTGGTGCTGGATACGCTGATCAAACGCCTGTACGAAGGCGCACAGCTTTCCCAGGCCATGGCCAGCCTGCCGGATGTGTTTCCGCCATTGCTGATTAACACCGTTGCCTCCTCCGAGCAAACCGGGCATTTGCCGGTCGCACTGGGACGTTTCCAGTACTACGAACAACGCATGGATGTGTTGCGTAAACGCATTAAATCCACCCTGCTCTACCCGGCCATCGTGATGTCGGCAGGGGGAGCCATTATGTTTTTTCTGCTCGGATTTATTATTCCACGCTTCGCCGTGGTGTTCGATGGCATGAAAAACCTCAGCAGCAGCGCACAATTTATCGTCTGGTGGGGGCATCTGGTTCACAACAACGGATCGTTGCTGCTGGCGGGTACGGTGATGGCTGGCACTGGACTGGTCATGGCCATTCGTCAGCCGATTATGCGCCGGGCTGTCACCCGCCTGTTGCTCAAAGTGCCACAGCTGCAACAACAGCATCAGCTCTCGGTGCTGGTGCGTTTTTATCGCACCCTTGGGTTGTTATTACAGGGCGGTATCCCCGCGCCTGAAGCACTCAAGCTCGGTAGCGAAATCCTGCCTGACGACCACCGTAGTCGAATTGATCAGGTGATCCGTGACGTCGAAGCCGGTCAGTCGCTGTCGGCCATGCTTGATAAACAGCAGATGACCACCCCGGTCGCAACGCGTTTATTGCAGGTTGGCGAGCGCAGCGGTGAGCTGCCCGCCATGTGCGAACGCATTGCCGCCTTTTATGACGAGTCGCTGGAACGCGCCATTGAGAAATTCAGCAAAATTTTTGAGCCGGTCTTAATGATGATCGTCGGCGGCATTGTCGGCGCGGTGGTGTTTCTGCTCTACATGCCCATTTTCGAGCTGGCCGGAGGATTACAATAAATGTCCCATTCACACCTTGGCGGTGTCTCCATCGATAATCTGGTTCAGTTGCCGGAAGAACAACGCTGTGACGCATTGAGCGAACTGCTGCAAAGTTTTCCCCATGCGCTGAGCGCAGCGGCCACCGCACTCGGGCTGACGCCGTTGACGCAGTCAGAGTGCCGTCAGGCGGTGGAAGATTTCAGCCAGATCCCGCTGACCGAGGCGCTGGCACAACGCGTGCTGCCGTTACGGTTGAACGATCAGCCGCTGGTAGCCCTCGCCGATCCTTTTTCGTTACCGCTGCGCCAGTGGGCGCTGCGCTTTAATGCGCTGCCAGTCCTGACCTCGCTGACGTGGCTTAACGCCCGGCTGGACGCCCTTGGCAAACAGCAACGTACGATGGATCAGCTCGAACAGCAAAACGAAGAGAACACCGAAAACGGCTGTCTTGAGATCACCCCGGCAGCGATCGCCAGTGAACCGCACGCCGTCATCAAGCTGGTCAACGCCACGCTGTATGACGCATTGCAAAGCCGCGCCAGCGATATCCACCTTTCCGCAGTGGCTGACGGCCTGATGGTGAAATACCGCATCGACGGCGTGCTGCATAACATCCGCCATTGCGCCGGTCTGCAACATGCCGAACAAGTGATCTCACGCATCAAAGTGCTGGGTTGCATGGATATCTCTGAACGCCGTATTCCGCAGGACGGGCGTTTTAAGGCGATGATTCAGCAGCGTCCGGTCGATTTTCGTGTGTCGATTATGCCAAGTATCTACGGTGAAGACGGCGTGCTGCGTGTGCTGGATAAATCGCACGACCAAAACTTGCGGCTGGAAACCCTGGGATTTGATGACCATACACTGCGTGCCATTCGCCAGCTAACGCACCTGCCGCATGGCATGGTGCTGGTTACCGGACCGACCGGCAGCGGGAAATCTACCTCGCTCTACTCGGCGCTGAGTGAGTTGAATAGCGGTGAAAGCAAAATCATCACCATCGAAGATCCGGTGGAGTATCAGCTGAACGGCGTGTTGCAGATCCCGGTGAACGACAAAAAGGGGCTGACCTTTGCCCGTGGTCTGCGCGCCATTCTGCGTCACGATCCGGACATCATTCTGGTGGGGGAGATTCGCGATGGCGAAACCGCCGGTATCGCGGTGCAGGCCGCATTGACCGGCCACGTCGTCCTGTCTTCCGTGCATGCCAACGATGTCTTCAGCGTGCTGGAACGCTTTCTTTATATGCAGGTGGAACCCGCCAGTCTGATCACCGCGTTGAATGGCGTGGTGGCACAACGTCTGGTACGTCAGATTTGCCCGGAGTGCGGGGAAACAAGTCAACCGAGCGCCGAGGCGCAGCAAGCGTGGCACGACAGCCCATTGCAGGGTGTGAAGCCCAACTGGCGCAAAGGACGCGGCTGCGAGTCGTGCCGCCACACCGGTTATCGCGGCCGACTGGCGTTGGCCGAAGTACTGAATTTTAGCGACGGCATCAAGGAAGCCATGCTGGCACGCGCGTCACAGCGCAAGCTGCGCGAGGTTGCATTGCAGGACGGCTTTGTGCCGCTGCCAACCATTGCGCTGCGTGCCGTGCTGGAAGGAAAAACCACCTGGGAGGAAGTTAACCGTGTTATCGCTCACTAAAACCTGGCAGTGCGATATTTGGCCGCACGCGCTGCGTCTGCGTCACGGTACGCAGGTCGTCATTGTCCACGATCGCACGCCCGAAGAATCGCTGGAAACCGCACTGGCGGCCGTGTTGAGCGCCCGCCCGGCGGCCATGGCCTGGCTGGACGCGATTGAATTCTACGTCGATAGCGACGAACTGGACTTTCTGGTCATGCCCTGGCAACCAGGGCTTAAGACCCCACAGGAATTACTGAACGTGGCGCAGCGCGAGGCCCGCAAACGCTTCTCGCACCCGCACTGGCAGGCGCGTTTTGAAGAGGTGAACTGGGGGCAACCGGCCCTGATTGCTTGCCTGCAACAAGTTTGCTGGCAACTTCTGGCACAACAGGCCTGTCTGCACCGCCTGCGCTTCCAGGGTGTGGTGACACCTTTTCAACTATTGCTGAATCGTTACGGCCGCCGTCTGCCCCAGGAAGGGGTATTTATCGCTATGGGTACGCAGCGTTGTCGTGTCGCCTGCCGTCAGGGAGGACAGTGGCGCGATGTCTACGCGTTGGACCTGCCACAACAACAACCCAGCGAGCAACTGCACATTATTGGCCGTCTGGCGGGCATGCCGGATAGCCCGCGTTATGTCATCAACACTGCCGACTGGATGCCCGTCGAGGAAACAAGGGAGACCGTAGCATGACACCCCGTTTTTCCCTGACCCCACCCTGGGCGCGTTATGTGCTACTGGCGACCACGCTGACCAGCCTGACATTAACCGGGCTGATCCTGCATGAACGCGGCACGCAACAACAGCTGGCGCAGGAAACCAACGCAGCACAACTGACGTTGCAAACCCAACAGCAAGCATTGCGCAAGCTGCGCGAAGCGCAACAGAAGATTTTACGTCAGCAACAGAAACAACAAACCACCGCTCAAGCGCTGGTGATGCTGGAAGACATTGGCAAGGTCCTGCATCCGGGCGTGGCGTTACGTGCTGCGGATGTCACGCCATCCCGTCACAGCATCCGGCTGGAGGTGAGCGCTAAATCGCTTGCGGCGCTGATGGAGTTCAGCCAGGCCTTGCAGACACTGCCAGCCCACGTGGTGCTGGAAAACCATCGGGACACGGCTGAGAAAAACCCCGAGTGGCCGGTTACCGCCGCGCTGGATGTCAGTTTTCAGGAGGAACGCGATGAAGTTGTCCGTTAATAGCGACCTGCTGCGCTGGCGACTGGCACAACTGACAGATCGCATCGGCAAAGTACCACTGGCACTTAGCGCGCTACCGGTCTGCCTGCTGGCGGTGTGGTTAGGTATTAGCCTGCCGCAAACCGCGCAGCAACGGGAACAGCTTGCTGAATTGCAGCACGAGTTACGTGATGCGCTGCCACTGGATCAGCAGCAGCCCGCGCTACAGCAGCAAATCAGTCTGAATGAGTACCAGCAGGTGCAGCTGATTTTTGAACAGTTGCAGAAAAACCAACTGGTGGTGGAATCGAGCCGTTACCAGTTGGAGCAACAGGGCGAACGCAAAGTGCTGCGGCTGGATATCCCGCTGAAAGGGGAATATCTGCCACTGGTGCAGACACTGGATAACCTGAGTCGCACGCTGTCGCTGCATATCGATCAACTGTCGTTGCAACGCGTTAACCCGAGTACTGGCCAGTTGAAAATCACCCTGCGTTTGCGTCTGCAAAAGGAGGCGCCATGAAACTTCCACGCTATTTACAGGTGGCGATCGCCGTGACCGCAGGCCTGGTGCTCTGGAGCCAGTTTTCGGCTGAGGAGGCCACAGAAACCACTACCGCGTCACAACCGGCTGCGCAGCGCTCACGCCCTGGCACCGCCCCCGTGACCACCGCGTCCCCAGTGACCAAAGAGTGGGTAAATTTATTTCCCGGCCCACCGAAACCGGTGACCGTCGCGGACAGTGAGGGGTTCTCCACTCAGCCACCCGCACCGTCAACACCATCCTTGCCGTTAAAAGCCATGGGGGCCTGGTGGAGCAAGAAACAGCGCGTGGTCATTGTCACCGATGGCCAACAAACCTGGCCGGTGTGCAACAAATGTGATGCCGAAGGAAAGATCTGGATCGGCAGTACGCCGATCGAGGGATGGAGTTTAGTGGAAGTGGCTGATGACCACCTCTTGTTCGAGTGGCTGGCCACTCACACACGCAAGCGCCTGGACCTGGGTGATTTGCAGGATAAACCAACACGTTAAGTAATCATGAAAAAAGCAACATTAACACTCGCCATTGTATCCGCACTGCTGACCGGCTGTGCGCAACAACAGCCAACCACCCACGCCGAGGCCACGGTGCCGCAAACGGCGGAAACCATGGCCGCCCGTCTGGTGGAAATCGATCGCGATCGCGTCTCGCATCCGAACGATATTGCATTGCGTGCGGAACAGTCGGATCTCACCAACCAACTGGTGAGCACCTATATCAAACGCGCTGAAATTGCGGTGCGTAAAAATAATTATGAGCTGGCGGCAGAAAATTGGCATAGCGCCCTGCTCTATCAGCCGGGTAACCTGCGCGCCCAGCAAGGGTTAGCGAAAATCAACGCGTGGCGTGCGGTGGATAAAACCTATCGTGAAGCGGTGAAAGTCAGCACCAAAGACCCGGAGCTGGCGTTGCGTAAAGTGAAGCAAGTGCTGGAGGAGGATCCGAACTGGCCGCAGGCCCGTGCGCTGCGTGACCATCTGCTGCGTGAAATCTCCACCATGAATCAGCCATCAAAACGTCTGAGTCGTGAACTGCAAAAACCGATTTCACTCAACTATCGCCAGCACAACCTGGTGGCAATTTTCAACAGTATCAGCCAGTTGACCGGCATCAACATCATTTTTGATAAAGATGTCTCCGCCAGCGCCACCGCCAGTATGATCGCCAAAGACACCACCGCAGAAGATGCGATCGATGTGCTGCTGATGTCCAACAACCTGCGTAAAAAGGCGCTGAGCCCCAATACGTTGTTAATCTACCCGGCGACCGCGCAGAAAGAAAAGATCTATCGCGATGTGGTGGTGAAAACCGTGTTTCTGGCCTACGCCAAAGCCAAAGAAGTGAATGTGGCGCTGCGTAACCTGGTGAAATTGAAAGATATCCATGTGGATGAACGCACCAACTCCATCACCATGCGCGGCACCGAAGAGAGTGTCGAAAAGGCAGAACGTCTGTTGGTGACGCTGGATCGCCCGGAAGCAGAAGTGACACTGGCGGTAGAAGTACTGGAAGTCAGCTCCGATGATGTACAAAAACTCGGGGTGAATTTCCCACAAACCATTGGCCTCACCTTCGGCCAGGGTACCGATACCAGCCGGTCAACCAGCAGCGACGGCGTTCCCATTAGCGCCCTCCGAGCCGGTAATCTGCTGGTGAATATGAGTGGCATGTCGATAGATATGCAATCCCTGCTGAGTCACGCCAAAGTGCTGGCCAGTCCGCGTATCCGTGTGAAAAACAATAAAAAGGCGATGGTGGACATTGGTCAGAAAATGCCGGTGCTTACCTCTACGGTCTCTGACGGCATCATGCAGGAGAAAGTGGAATATCAGGATGTGGGGATGAAGCTGGAGGTGACACCAGACATCAGCATGGATGACAACATCTCGATGGATGTGAAGTTCGTCCTGAGTACGCTGGGTGCACCGCTGACTAAAAATGGTGCCACCTACTACAGCACCAATAGCCGCGAGGCGAATACCGTGCTGAGCAGCAACAACGGTGAGACCCAAATGCTGGCGGGCCTGGTGAAGCAGAATAATGTCGACACCGATAACGGCGTGCCTTATCTGAGCAGAATTCCGGGCGTTGGCCGTCTGTTTAAGAGTAAATCGGACGACCAAAAGCGCACGGAAATCATTTTGCTGATCACCCCGACCATCGATCGCAATCTGGATCTGCCAGGCAGCCATGTCAGCACTATCGAAATGGGCACCGACGAGCTGCCGGGTGAAAGCCTGCAATTACGCGGTCCGTTGCCGGATGAGGTGATACCACACTTTGATGCGCCGAGTCTGGCACCACCGGCGCAGTTCCCTGGTCATTCCGCCAGTCTGCCTTCACCCGCCATTAAGGGTCAGCAGGCAATATCCGGGGAGGAGTAATGCAACGGCAACGTGGGTTCACTCTGATTGAGATGATGGTAACCCTCGCCCTGATGGGGACGCTGGCTGCGGCCGCGACTCCTCTGGTGCAGCATTATCATCAGCAACGCCAGGAAGAAGCGTTACGCATCGCCCTGCGCGAGATCCGCACCGCCATTGACAGCTACAAACAGGCCACCGTCGACGATCGCATCGAAAAAAAATCCGATGCATCAGGTTATCCGCCAACGTTGAACGCGCTGGTGGAAGGCATTGTGGATAAACAATCACCCAACGGCACCAAAATCTATTTTTTGCGCCGTATCCCACGTGATCCGATGTGCGAATGCGAAGGTCGCAAGGATGAAGAAACCTGGCGCCTGCGCGCCGCCGATCAACCGCCGGGGGAATTTAGCGGCGGTAAAGATGTTTATGATATCAGCTCCAGCAGTGGAGCCACGGGACGGAACGGGGTGCCCTATGCGCAATGGTGAGAAAGGTTTTACGCTGATTGAGCTACTGGTGGTGATGACCATTATCGCCACCCTGATGACGCTGGTCGCACCGCGTTTCTTTTCGCAGATTGACCGCTCGAAACAGGTGGTGCTGGAGCACAACCTGAACACCCTACGCAGCGCGATTGACAATTTCCGTCGTGACCGGGTGATTGGACCTTACACGCTGGATGAACTGGTGGAAGCCGGATACCTGCGGCAGATGCCGCTCGATCCGGTCGCCAACCGCCGCGACAACTGGGAAGCTGTCACCGATGAGGCTGGGCAGGTGATTGATGTTAACTCACCCTCACTGGGCAACCCGGAGCAACAGCATGAAGATGAAGCGTTTGACGACTGATTTGCATCAGCAGCAAGGCGGATTTTCCTACCTGCTGCTGTTGATTGGTTTATCGGTGCTCGCGCTGACGCTGCTGAAAAGTACCGATGAAGTAACCATGCGTCATCGCCAGGAGCAGGAAGCCGAGCTGCTGTTTCGTGGCGAGCAGATCCGCGCCGCCATCACGGCTTATCGCACCAACGGTGGCGGTTGCTTTCCCACCCGTTTCGAACAGCTTCTGGAGGACCGCCGTGGGTTAAATCCCGTCCATCATCTGCGTCAGCATTACCTCGATCCGCTGACGCAAAAAAAGGAGTGGAACATGATCCTTGATGCTGATGGCCGCTGGCTCGGGGTAACAACACGGGGTGAAGGCATCCCGTTACGGAAAACAGGTTTTACCCGTGAGGCCACGGACTTTGCCGAAGCGGAGACCTATCAGGACTGGAAGTTTGTGGTGAAAAGCGATTTGACCGCACCGTTTCCTGCGGCCTGTAACAAGTGAGGTTGTCACAGGCAACATCCGAGAATTTCCTGATCAAACGCTGAAAACGCTAGCTGATCTACGGCCAAATCTGATGTCTTATTAATTCTTCCTGATTTCCGTCGTGCTTAGATTTCAGCCTCATAGCACTTGTGTTAACGTCCCGGCACTTTCAGCGCAAGGAGGGGATAACTTTGATAAGTGTTACCGCGACACCACACGATGCCCTGTTCAAACGGTTTCTTAGTCATCTCCCCATCGCTCGACAGTTTTTGGAAATTCACCTGCCGTCATCAGTACGGCAGCACTGCGATTTGAATACCCTGCAACTGGTTCCAACCACCTTTATTGAACATGATCTAAGCGCAATGTATTCCGACGTATTGCTGTCAATGAAGACCGACTGCGGCGAAGGCTATATCTATGCACTGATTGAGCATCAAAGCTCGCCTCACCAACATATGACTCTGCGTATGATGCGCTATGCCGTTGCCGCCATGCAGCGCCATCTTGATGAGGGTCATAACGAACTCCCGCTGGTGGTACCCGTGCTGTTCTATCAAGGGAAGACGACTCCCTATCCTTACTCTATGAACTGGCTGTCCTCCTTCCGCGATCCGCAATTGGCTGAAGAGATCTATTGTCGTCCTTTCCCTTTGATCGATATCACTGTGATCCCAGATGATGAAATCATGCTGCATCGCGATGTGGCACGGTTGGAGATGGCCCATAAACTGGTACGTATGCGCGACATGCTGGACAACATTGACCCAATAGCAACCTTGCTGTCGGTAGATTACAATGATGATCTCTCAATCGACGTGATCTCGTACCTGCTGCGCTATGGCGAGACCACTAACCGAAATAAATTCGTTGAGATAATGATGCAAACTAAACCGCAACTAAAGGAACAGATTATGACCATTGAACAACAGTGGCGGCAGGAATCACACCAGGAAGGTAAGTTGGAGGGTAAGCTGGAGGGTAAGCTGGAAGTGGCGCAACGCCTGTTGGACAAAAATCAGAGCCTTGAAACCATCATGGAAGTGACGGGCCTGACACAACGGGATTTACAGCAACTTATCCATTAAAACAGTAAGACGATGCTTAATGCGGTTAACTCCCGTGTCGTATATATATATACTTCGCGGGTCTGGACCATTAACCAACCCATCTGATTTTAATGCATAAAAATGAAACAATGACAATCATGTAAAATGAAAATGATCTTTCTGGGTCGTGAGTTGTTTATTATAAAACACTGAAAATAAAAACACACAAAAGACTAATGAATACAATAGCCAATAGAAGCGAGTGCATACATTATCACACCACACTGGACAGAGTTAAATTATCCGAAAACTTAACTGTAACCAGAAGCCACGAATCAATTCAATCTAACCATTTTCACTCCAGGATAAAACCGAGCATCCTTTCAAAAAAAGAAGCAGACAAAGAGCGGGCACTTGCCAATGTACAAAAAGCAACGAAGCTTAATGGACAATCCCTTGGTGAGACAGTAGATACGCTGATCGAAACGATTACGGCCGGATATCCAACAAAAAACTTCCATTCCAGACTTATAAAAGATTGGAAAGGTGACCATATAATAGGATATGGCAACTGGGCAGGAGACACGCGGAACTTTGAATCACTGCTCATGTCAGAATCAACAAAGTCACTGAATAAAAATGATCACATCAAATACGGAAGTCTTTCGTTCCATCCTCATGAAGGTTACAAGTGTTATGGAAATAGTTCAATTTATTTTCACGAAGGGATTAAAGAAAATATGACCTTCACGCCAGGAGATTCGTTGAGAATATACAAGAGAATTAGACCTGATAACCTTATAGACTATCCATTTGCAGTTAATGGCAATCTATACCCTATAATAGAAAATATGAATCTTAACTATCTTTCCCGCCAAACGGTGTTGAGTTGGAACGATGCATTCGGAAACTTTTGTGGCGGCTCAACAGTGGAATGGCAATATCATGGCCCCTTGCCTTTCGAACATATCGAATACATTTGTTTTAGTGCTGGCACACCGGAACATCATTTAGATAAAGTTAGTGGTGTTTTTGAAAATTTAGAAAGAATAAAAAGAGATAAATTAAACTTAATGGAATGACTACATCGATATACTTTACTCTGGCTGGTTTGAAAAATCTCTCAGGCAAAAACCACCATCATAACGCTGCGCTTATCCCGACACAAAACCCTTAGCACGCTAATATTAATCTAACGCTTCACTTACATTGTTTTGACATAAAATTACAAACATCATCGCAATCACTATAATAAAGTTTCACCCCTACGTTGCGTAAAGGTCATAATCATGAAAAACCGCTTGCTCGCAGCCGTAATCCTTCCTCTTACCGTTCCGTTTATTGCTTATGCCCATGTAAAATGGTTTGTTGAGTTTGACACCACCAAAGAACCCGAGTCGTTATATGCCATTATCCGGGAACCCCAAATTTGGTGGTTAACAGCATTGTCGATCGTGGTTATCTATATCACTTCCTGGCTGGATCGTGAGTGGCTTTCCCCGGTAGATCGACCAGAGTGGCAGGATAAACTCTCCATCCTGCAAAGTTTTGTGCCCGACATCATGCGTTACGGCACCGGGTTGTTCTTCCTCGGGCTGTCGGCCGCCTTCCCCTATATCATGCTGACGCCAGAATTGGTGACCGATAACCCGATGCTGCGCTATATCCATATCATCATCGGCGTGACGGCCTTTCATCGACGCAGCAGTTTTATCGCCGGGTTAGGTATCCTGTTTCTTTATAGCTATGCTGTGCAGCTGTACGGCACTTTCCATATGCTGGACTACCTGGTCTTTGTCGGCAGCGCTTTCTATTTAATTATGCAAAGCGTGCGACCTAAAGGTGAAGCCGGACAGGAAGTAGAGTTGCTAAGGTTGGTGCTGTGCTACTCATTTTTATGGGGGGCGATTGAGAAGTTTATGCAGCCCGACCTGTTTTTCCAACTATTAAAAGAACATCCTTATTTAGCGATGGGTATGGACTGGGAATTCTTCGTCCGTGGTTGTGGTTTTGTCGAATTTTGCTGTGCGTGGCATATCCTCACCGGAAAGCTGGCCGGTTATGCCGCCATTGCATTGATGACCTTCTTTGTGGTTGCCGCATTGATTCCCTTCGGTTTGATTGATTTTGTCGGCCATTTCTTATTCATCGTTCCCCTGCTTGCCATTCTGTTTACACCGAGACGCACGCTTCCGATCTCCTCGGCATTGGGCAGCACCGTTGTGTTTACAGCCACGCTGGTATTCCTGACTTTATTTGCCTATGCCAGTTACTATGTTTTGCATTATCAGCTGCATCCAAATCTATTTTGATCCCAGTCCGCCTGCTTGCAAGCAAGCGGTTTTCCTTCCGATACCGCCACTGGCGGATGAAACCGCTGCAACGGAAGACATTTTATTTGCGGCGCACCTCAAAGAACCGGGATTTTTATTTTTACGGCAACTTATAAGTTTTACGTGTAATTTTTTTTCATATATAAAAAATCAAGGCATGGGATTTACATCAAGGAAATCAATGAGAAGCAACACAATATTGTTAGTTCGATATGCAAAAAAAATCTTTGTCGGTTATAGCTATTCATCCTCAAAATGCTGGATTTTACCGACTTATTCTTTCGGCATTCCCATGATAGCCTGCTTGATAATTACACCAACCAAGGGAATAAACATAATGAATGCTACTGCAACACCGCATGATGCTTTCTTCAAAAAACATCTTACGTATTTGCCGACAGCCAGGAAGTTTCTTGAAACATATCTCCCGGTGGAAATACGCCCACATTGTAATTTAAAAACGCTAAAGGTGGTGCCGACAAGTTTTATTGAAAGTGATCTGAATGCATTTTATTCCGACGTCCTTTTTTCTATGGAAACGGATTGTGGTCAGGGTTTTATTTACAGTCTGATTGAACACCAAAGTACTCCGGATAAGCACATGGCGTTCAGGATGATGCGCTATGCCATTGCAACCATGCAGCGCCATCTTGACGAAGGTCATGACGAAATCCCGCTGGTGGTGCCATTTCTTTTTTATCATGGGAAAAGCAGTCCCTATCCTCATTCAATGAATTGGCTGGATGCATTACATAACCCGGCGCTGGCGAGAGAAGTGTTTTCTCGTCCTTTCCCGCTTATCGACATCACGGTGGTCTCCGATGAGGAGATTCTGACTCATGAAAGTCTGGCATTGCTCGAATTCCTTCAAAAACATGTGCGTCGTAAAGACTTGCAGGACATTCTGGACCCGTTGGCGACATTATTTGCTTTGAAGTACAATAGTGATGAACAAATGGCCGCTGCGGTTCGCTATATCCTGCAAACAGGTGAAACCGCTACACGTGATAAATTTATCGAAGCACTTACGCAGGGCAGACCTCAACTCAAGGAATACATTATGACGATTGAGCAGGAATGGCGTCAGGAATCACGTCAAATAGGTATGCAAGAAGGTATTGAGAAGGGTATTGAGAAAGGCATTGAGAAAGGCATTGAGAAAGGCATCCAGAAAGAAAAACTGAGAATGGCGCGCCGCTTACTCGACATGAAGCTGGATATGGCAACGATTTTACAGGCCAGCGGTCTGACTGAACGCGAATTGCAACAACTCGATTCCTGAAGCCTCGCTTAATGATGTAGCGGCGCGATTTATCGCGCAGGTTTTGATTCCCGTGCCAAAAACATTGCACGATAAATCGCCCCGCTACAGATTGTGGCTTAACCGAGACCCGTATCGGGCCGGAACGATACGCTCATTTGTGCCACGAACTCTATATGTGAACTGAGAGCGCTGGAACCCCGTGGTCGTGGCAATACCATCGGTGGGACAAGATGCCCGCCTTTCCTGGCACAGCAAGCCGGAATGGGATCACCGGCAATATAAATCAAGCGCATATTCTGCCCCAGCAATTCCTTTTCATCGGCATCGAGACTACTTAGCGCCCTCTGCCTGGCCCCAGTCCCTAATTTAGCGGGCGAGAAGCCAATCATTTTCACTGGCCATCCACGGGAAAAATTACGCCCTGCCGCATAACTTGCCGCTGCCGCCCCTAATGAATGCCCGGTGATGGTCACGGCAGTCCTGGCAGGGATTTCTTTCATCAGGGCGCTGACCAGTTTATCCGCGTCCTTATACGTCCGTGGAACCCTGCCAAAAAAGTTTGCCACATTGGCCGACATCTGCCTGCGCCATATCGATCGGTTTTCCCACATGCGTACAGCAAGACTCCTCGAAGCATAACTGCCGGAAGAAGTGCCACCAAAACTGACGACATAGCGTTCCGGGCTGTCTTCCGTTGCATCCTCATGAAAAATAAAGGCGACCATGCCGCTATTACGCACTGTAATCCCGCTGGGATGACCCTGCCAGGATAACTGGCTGAAACGAGGGTTTTCAGTGTCGCCCATCCGGGCGATGACTTTCTGCTCTATCTCAGGAACCGCTTTACCATAGTTAACCGTTTTCGCCGTATCGCGATGGTAAGCATAATCGGCATAGTAACTGGCAGCATGAATCTCGCGATTACTGACAGTCATGCGCCCATCATTATCGTGCAGAGTGCTGGGGTTATTACATACAAAGCAATAAAGATTCATACCATCAATGCTGCCCAACGGGTCAGGTTCAATCCAGCGTCGCAGCCAGGGCGCATAATAGCGAAAACCGTAGTACACCAACCCACTGGCATCCCGCTCTTTACCTGCATAACGCCGGGTCTTTGCTGCGGATCCATACTGGTGGCGGACAGCCCAACATGCTGAGCCGCCCCAGGGATAATAAATTTCTTTGCTCAGGATTTTACCCTGGGCATCCAGTTCCAGCGAGTGACTGCCGCTACGATCTGTAGCAATGAAACGCACCTGGATCCGCGGACAGTGTTCCGGTCGTCCCTGACGCCAACAATGAAGGCGCGTATGATTAAGCGTAATGACGAGCTGTTTTGCCGTCCGTTGCCCGTCACTGCGGGCCTCGCGGATTTCCAGACCCGGAAGATAACCTACCCATTGCCGATGCAGCACTTTTTTCACCCGCTGGCTGGATGATTTTATAACTCGTTGCCCTTCTGGCGCATAGCAATACTGTTCGGTGGTCATATCCTGGTATTTCCCTGGTGAGAATGTGTCTGAAAAATACCCGATGTATTGTCCGATAAATATTATGCCGGACCGGGAAACGCGTAGTCATTGGTTCACTTTACCATAAGAATCGGAATTCTACCTGGTACACTTTTTTTTGATATTTCATTATGCTTTTCCGTTTTGATTACTTCCATTTTATCCTTCATATCTCTGAGTTGCTTTAGCCAATCCTGTGAATCATAAAATCCAGAGAAGCGAATATTCCTGTTAAAGCCAGGGTACATGTCTTTGTAGACATCATCACAATTCGCCTCAAAAGTATCTCTTTCGAGCACAGCATCGCCAATGATTTGTTTTGCGTATTTTTTTTATCCTGCACACTGCTTATTTATTTTATCGGAAATATCAATTATATTCTGAACTCGACGTTGGTAGTGATTTATCTCTTCCTGCTGTTTTTTATCAGACGTTGCTGTTTTTGCCTTCTCCAGCGTCTTCATTGCCTTCTCAAGCTCGATAAGATTGACATAAATATCGTTGGTAGTATCCCGACATTCCCGAAGACAGACAACATCGCTGCTTAAAATCAAATGTATCCCTATCATGTCCATAATTATTCTGTTTTCATTAAACAAATTCACGCAAATCTGAAGTTCATACGACTGTGAGGGCAGAACACTCACAATATTTGCAATTTGCTTTTTTATCCTGTCAATGCATTTTCCCATTTTTTTATAATCGCTGCGCAACGCTTCAACATCCTGCTGTATATCCCTGGCAGATCTTACGTTAACTTTTTCTGCTGGAAGTTTTGTATTCAGGTCAACCCAAGAGTTTAAACCTTGGGTGCCACTATCATATCGAGTTAAACCCTGTTGGGTTTCAGCCAGCGAAAAGTCATTATTTCGCATGACCGGCCCCATGCCCGAAATGGCTGTAGCAGCGGCAGCATTTATTGCCGTCCCCCATCCCATAACACCTTTGGGGGCGAGGGTAGGGATTGGAGGGGGTGACACATGAGATTTAGCATCAAAAATTTGCGATCTTAATTTCTCCCCGGTATTTCTCACATCTACCGCATCAGAATAATTTGGAATGATGTTTCTCTTTCTTTTAACTTCAGCTTTATCAAGTTGCTTTCCGGAGATATATTGAGATACCCTATGCTGGGCTATGCTATTAGTCATAACTTATCCATAATCAATTTTTTAATATTAAAGTTTTCATGAAAAACAAAAAATCAGGCGTAAAGCCAGGAAGGGATTATACGTGAGGAAAAAAAATGAAATCTGAGATTTACCTTTTAAAGGCGTGACGATATAAACCGATCCTGTTCCAATAACAATTTTATCAGGCCATCATTATTCGGTTAATATGAGAAATTGTGAAAATCATATCGGTACGGACCCGGAGCGACGCAGCTTTTGACAGACCATAAAACAGCGCGATAAATCGCGCCACCACGAATTCGCACAAGTCAGTTGGTCGTAAGCTATCTGCTAACCGATCTGCGTTCGCCTGATGAATAACGCTACTTCTTCGAATGCATTGGTCTTCTTGCTTCGATTCTGGCGTTCCCTGTCTGCGTGATCACAACATCAATGTAATCTTTTACTGGACGTATATTATTGAGATAGTCACGGCCAAAATAAAAAGCATCATCCTGCGCGGTACTGTTGATAAGTGGCATAAAAACCTTGCGATTCAGAAGGTCTGCGCATTGGAAGATGAAATTATTCGCTACAAAACGGTCGTTAGCCTGAATCAACGCCATCTTATCGGCGATTACCTGACATTTTCCCACCAGCGCAGAAAGGTCTGCAATATATTCTCTGATTGTCGCTATTTTATTGTTCACCATGGTCCTGATAGCAGGATCATCAGGGGTAGCGGGTGATTCATTTAACTGATCGATATGTAATTCAAATTCTGCAATTTTTGCTTTAAGTTTATCAATGTTTTTATACGAATCCCTGATAGTTTTCGGACAATCTTTAAGGCAGTTATTCACCGATACATTGTCTAATTTCACACCATAATCTTGCTCGGCAAATGTATTCTGGTAATAGGGCGGTGTACAGGAACTGGTTTCAGAAGGCTGACTTGGGATAATTTCCTCAAGTTTTTTTTTCGTAACTTCGACCAGTTTTTTACACTCTTGCAACTTTTCAATTCTCGTTTGAAAGCGCTGCAATATTTCTTCCATAGTGTCTCTTCTTTGAATGTTATGCTGTCCTGAGGCAGTCTTTAACAGGGAGTGTTGAGGATAGGCAAGTGGCTCCGCAGGTAAAATCGGCTCCATGGCAGAGATTGTCAGTGTGTTCTGCGCCAGAAGAACATCCCTGGGTAATCTATTTGTGTTATCTGGAATTAAATTAACACTTGATGCATACAACCCTGCCACAATTTTTTGTTGCCACGTATCGGTTTTCAGTATGAGTAGCGGCTCGTCCCGCTTAGCAGTATATCCAACTTTCAGATCCTGGTTGCCATTTTTAACGGTTGTTAACGCGTTGATTATATCGTCCTTGTTTTGATGCTTTGTTTTATCTACCCTTGCTGAACGATGACGAGTCTGTTTTGCTGTTTCTCTCTGGCGCGCATGAAACGTCCCGATTGCGAAATTGAATTGGTTATTGTTTATCATCCTGATTTCTCCTGTGTAATCCCTACATGTAAAGATGCTGGTTGCACAGTAAAAATAGTCGCCCTGCCCAATTTCTCCAGTTTACAAAAAAACCCTGTTCACCGGTTGACCGGCTCTCAGGGTTTATTTTGTCTGGCAGGATCTATCGCGCCGCTGCCAACCGGGGCTGGTATTAAGGCTTACTTAGCGATAGTCCAGGCTTCCTGCCATGCCCAGCCTATACCCGGTTCGTAGGCACTCGCCATACCACACCAGCCATTGCGTCCACTGTCGCCACGGCATTCATAGGTGTTACCATCGCGACCCTGAACTTTATCACCGGCCTGGTACACTTTACCCTGCTCCCAACCGCTGTTCTGGCCTGGCTGTTCTTCGCTGGTAGCGTGATGCAGGATGATCACAATGCTCTCTGCGGAATCCTGCTTACCGTCATTAACAGTGAGTTTGAACTGAAGAATTTCCTGATTGCTGGTTTTAGCCAGATCGAACGTTGCCTGCGCTTGATCTGCATTATTCAGCTGTACTGATTTACCGGCAGTCTGTTCCCATTTGTAGGTCAGTGGCGCGCCTTCCGGATCCCAGGAAGCTGAACCGTCTAGCGTAACACGACCTTCTTTCAGCTCTTTCGGCGTGGCGGTGATACTGGCAACCGGTGCCTGGTCAACCACGCCATCATTTTGCG
The DNA here is from genome assembly GCF_059730495.1 of Pantoea sp. X-Soil-TKNS-1211. Lineage (NCBI taxonomy): Bacteria > Pseudomonadati > Pseudomonadota > Gammaproteobacteria > Enterobacterales > Erwiniaceae > Pantoea > Pantoea sp. X-Soil-TKNS-1211. The sequence continues at coordinate 45,664 of NZ_AP035955.1, read as the reverse complement.
CTTTATGCTGGATGTTGAACTCAAACGGTGCGGAATCTCTTGCACCGTCGTTAACCGTCAGACGGAAACGCAGCGTCTGGTCCTGCGCTGGGTTGTTCAGCGAGAAGGATGCTTTCACCTGGTCACTGTTCATCAGCGTCACTGTCGGACCAGAGACCTGTTCCCATTTGTAGGTCAAAGCGCTGCCTTCTGGATCGGATGAAGCGGAACCATCCAGCTCAACATAATCAGATGCGCCGGTGATGACCGCCGGATAATAGGCTTGGGCGGTCGGCGCCTGGTTAATCACACCACCATTACCACGATCGGCGGCATCCTTCATCTCTGCGACGTAAGCAATCTGATCGTTAATGCGCATTTCCTGGTCATTACGACCCAGAGTCCAGACGAAGAAACCGCCATAATTATTGGCTGCCTGCCATTCTGCACGGGCAACGTTGTTCGCACGCGTTTCGACCCAACGAATATCACCCTCACCCCACTGGCTGTTAATGGTTTGGCCCATCACGATTTTAGCTTTGTCACCGACAGCGTTAGCGTAGTTACGCATCGCCACATCATATTTAAAATTGTGACCCGCGTCATAAGCCATGACGTTATAAAAATCGAACACACCTTTACTTTGCTGGAGCAGGTTCAACACTTCGCCGAAGTGGATAGACCCCCCGTTGAAAGAACAATCCGGGGTTTTATTTTCCAGGCAACTGACCGGATCCGCACCCACATGGTAGGTAGTCAGGCTGAGGATTTTATTGCTGTTGGCACCCAGCAACGCTTTGACACGCTGCGCCAGTTTCAGCAGATGATCATTCTCTTCCGGTGTCAGACGTGCCTGTTTTTCGTAGTCAAAATCAATACCGTCCAGATAAACGGTACCAGCACGCTGATATTTGGTCATATCACAATTGCCGTTCCAGTCGGCCGCGACACATTCTCCGACCATTTCACCCGGTTGCATGTTCTTTTTGTATACCGGGAAGCCGGTATTCAACAACTTAACAATACCCTGAGCAATTTTTTCACGGTTCGTCTCGCTGGCTAAGTCTGACCACATGTATTCAAAGGTTTCGCCGCCGAACGCCAGCATCATTTTGGTATTCGGATTGGCAAGTTTAGCCTGAGTCCAGGCAATATAGGTCGGCGCCATATGTTCTGGCGCATAATCTGATTTCAGTAATTCATCAGACGTTGAAATATTCCCTGCGGTATCCCAGCGCCCAAAGGACAACATAAAGGTGTCCATTTTACTCTGCTGAAGATGTTCAGCCGTGAATTCGTTGGCAGACCAAGAGGTAAAATAGCTGATCGCACGCTGCTGATCAGCCGCCTGAGCGCCCTGCGCTAATAATGCGGTACCAATAAGTAAAGAAAGAGTTGGTTTTTTCAAGATAGCCTCTGAATTGTACATTAGATAAAACGCACGAAATATATCAAAGGCAATATGGAGAAATTTCTTGCTTTATTTAGGAAAAAGAGAAAGATGAAAGAGAATCAGCCGGTCTCATAATGAAAACCGGCTGGTTTTATCTACTGTGGCGTTATAGTACCGCTTTGTGGTTTATAGACGAACAGATAGACATCATTTTCATCGGCAAAGCCCCCCTTAACACCATGATAGTCTGCCGGCAATCCTGACCAGACATCACCTGTTTTTTGGGGAGTGCCCTCCAGCTGTCCAGTTTTCGCATTGAGCACCGCGAAGTAGCCTCCAGAGAAAAGATATGTCTTCTCATTTTCAGTAAAGGGGACAGTTATCGCCGCATCTATTTTTTTAGCAAACAGAGTGCCGTTGATACCAGGAAGCGCCTCAGTGGTTTTTTGTGTTTCTTGCCAGTTGATATGATAGAAAACGGAGGTATCGTTCTTGATATAGATAGAGGCACCATAAGGAAGTGCGGCTGTCTTAGGCATATCAAACATGACATCAGCACCCTGGCGCAAAAATTCGGGGGCATCAGCGAAGACATCATTACCGAAAAACATGTATTGTCCTGTGGAAGGAACAAAGTCAGCTATATTACTGCCGGAATAAATAGTACCTTCCCCTCCTGCAAAGTCGATGCCGCCATTAATTGCGCTGGCAAAAGGTGTACCTTTTAACACCGGCCATTTATCAATAACATGGGTTGGGGTTTCACACTTTTTGGTAACAGAACTGCATTTGGCAACCAGATAATCCACCCCTGCCGCATAAACAGGCATTGCATAACTCAGGGCACCGCAAAGTGCCAAACTCGCCAGGTATTGTTTCATTTCAAAATCCTTTTTGCTGTAACTTATTAAGCCTGTGGCAGGTAAGTGAAGAGATAGATATCATCATCCACAATGCTGAATGCACCATATACGCCCCGCCATGCCTCCCATAAACCGGAAAACACCTCGGTTACAGGCTTGGGTTCACCATCAAACTGACGAGTGTTAAGGTTCAATGTGGCAACATAACCTCCGGCGAACAGCAAAATCCGTTCAGAACCAGTGCCCGGAACCGGAACGGCTGCATCGATTTTGCCAGAGAAAATGGTCCCAGCCAGACCAGGATACATATCGGTGAGTCGTTGTGGAGTCAACCATGTTCCTTGTGACCCGCCATAATAAACGGCGGTGTCATTTTTCACATAAACGCTCCGCTGGTTGTTACCGTCGAAAACGACGTCAGCCCCTTCTTTATGCAGAAATTCGGGTGCTGAGGAAAATATCGTATCACTTAAATGGAGATACCTATCTATTTCCGGGTTGAATAAACCCACTGAGAGACCTGAGAACAGAAAGATATAACCTGAACTGGGGTCGATACCGCCATTCACAAAACTTGCAGCAGGCGTACCTTTTAAAGCAGGCCATTGCTCAATGACCTGAGTTGGTGGCGCACATTTTTTGTTTGAGACATTACATTTCGCCACCATCAGGCTCACCTCAACTGCGGAAGCAGGCATAATATTACCTGCCGCACCTATTAAGGCCAGGCTATACAGAATCTTCTTCATGAGAAAACCTCTTATTTCATTCTTTGTTGGGAATCGCTATTATTCCGCAATAAGAGTTATTTTCATTATGAATATATCGTGATATTTACCTCACCCATTTCCATCGAAAACAAGTCGAAGCTGATAACAGTGAGAATATTAACTTTAACAATAAGCCCGGATTAAGCCATTATCGATAAATCAGCACCCAGCCAATCGCGGCGATAATCGGATAAGGTCCAAACGCGAAAGGCTGGTTGCTTTTAACTCGCAGAAAAAACACCGCCGCGGCGATTGCCAGCAATGAAGAAACGCTGAATAACGTCAACAACGGCTGCACGCCGAGCCAGGCACCTAATCCGGCAAACAGCTTCATATCGCCCATCCCCATCCCCTCGTAACCGCGCAACCAGCGAAACACCAGCGACAGGCACCACGGCAGGCCGAAACCTAACAGCGCGCCGATCGCGGCAGCAGTAAAATCCGTCACACCCTGGCCGCTGACGGCAAATAACAGCGCCAGCACCAGCAACGGCAACGTCAGACGATCCGGTAACAGTTGGGTTTGCAGGTCAATAAACAATAACGGCATCAGCAGCGAAATCATCAACAGGTCAAACAGGCTTTGGCTGGTCACGCCTTGCTGCCACACCACCAGCGCGTAAAGCAGGGCCAGCAAGGCTTCCACCAGAGGATACTGCCAGGCAATCGCTTGCTGGCAATGGGCGCAACGCCCCCGCAGCAGCAACCAGCTGAGAAGCGGAATATTATGCCAGGGTTTTACTGGCTGTTGACAGTGTGGGCAGTGCGACGCAGGCCACGCGAGCGTGAGCGGCTCCCCTAACATCATGCGGGGTAATCGGTAAATCACCACATTACAAAAACTACCGATCACCGCACCTAATACGGCAAATAATACTACCAACATATTTCCCTCCGGAAGAAATCATAAGATATCAGAGCGCCCCGCTCCTTTTTCTGACCTGTACTAAAGAATCCTCTTTATCAAGCGGTTATCTTTCTCCGCATCAGGTGAGCGCTTCCGCATCACCCTTACACTTCCCGGAGATGCAACATGAAAGCCCGTATCGTTATTGCTGATGAACATACCATTATTCGTCGTGGCGTGATGTCGATGATCACCAATATGCCACCTGCCGCCAACGACAGTTTTGATAAACCCGATTTCACCGTGCTGGGCGACACCGCCTCCCCGCAGGAGCTGATGAGCCTGCTGGCGCATAACAAGGTGGATATCCTGTTTCTTGGCTTTTCGCTCTCCACCACCCAGACCCAGAACCCCATCAGCGGCATGGACGGCGTCTCCCTCATCAAGTGGATCAGCCGCAAATATCCGGCGATGAAAATCGTGGTGATGTCGCCGTTTAAAAACACCCTGCTCATCCGCCTCGCGCTGGAAGCCGGAGCCAAAGGCTACATCAGCCGTGATACCTGCGAGAAAACCTTGCTGCGTACCCTCAGCTCGGTACTGAACGGTGAAGTGTATATCGAGCGTGAGCTGATGGATTCAATGTTCCGTCGCGATAACTACTCGCTCACCGGTCAGGAACTCTCGCCGCGTGAAATTGATGTGCTGCGTATGCTGTGTAAAGGTCTGTCGCTGACCGATATCTCGGTACAGATGAACCTCAGCAACAAAACCGTCAGCGCCCATAAATTGCGCGCGATGGAGAAACTGGGGGTGAAAAGCGACTGCCAGCTTTACTGCCTGATGGCAAAAACCCAGATGTTTGATATTGCGATTTGATACCTATGCAAGCACGTATTGTTGTTGCTGATGAGCACATTCTGGTCCGTCGCGGGCTGATGGCGATGATCCATCAACTGCCCCCACTGGGCGGAGACTTTTTTTCCCGACCGGTTTTTTCCCTGGAAGGTAATGCCGACTCACTGTCACAGCTACTGACGCTGCTGGCCGAACGGACGGTGGACATTCTGTTCCTTGGCTTTTCGCTGGCAAAAGTGGGTAACGGCAGCGGCACGCTGCTCGAATGGCTGCGGGAGCATTATCCCGCAATGAAAGTGGTGGTGATCTCACCCTATAAAAACGCCCTGTTGGTGCGGATGGCGCTGGAAGCGGGTGCCATGGGGTATATCGGCCGCGACTGCTGCGAGAAAACCGTGCAAAGTACGCTGCGTTCGCTGCTGAGCAATAAAGTGTTTGTGCAGCGCGGCTTAATGAACGCGATATTACTGCATAAAACCGGTTCACTGGCTGGTCAGCCTTTATCGCCACGTGAAGTCGATGTCTTACGCAGCCTGTATGAAGGTCTGGAGCAGCCTGAGATTTCCAGCCGAATGGGGCTGAGTAATAAAACCGTTAGCGCGCACAAAATCCATGCCATGGAAAAGCTGGGCGTACAAAGCGATTGCCAGTTGTATTGCCTGATGACGGTTGCACAGATTTTTGATGAGGTTATTTAATCAGGTTTATTCAGGTCGGTATAAAAACCGACCCTTGATCACGCTCCTGCTCATTTTATTATCATGAATAGTTCCCAATCTGAACATTTAAACCTTAAATGTTCTCGCGTAGTCTTGCCCCTTTAATAAGACAATTTAATTTAATCACACCAGGCAAAATGATCATGTCAGGGAGCACAGTTGATATTGCTGTTCAGAATCCACAGTCAAAACACAAAATAAAACCACAATTAAAATGGATTATTCCGGCCGCCACTGCCTCTGTCGTTATTCCTCTCAGCACCGGGTATACCGGAACGGCTAATATTATCTTAACCTTTGCCATACTGCTGACAGCCAGAAGGAACCTGTTCACCTTCTATCTTGCTTGCCTGGCTTTATTGGTCGCCTCCTGCTATATACCCGCCGGTTATAGTTTTGGTAAACTCGACTATGGTTACGTCATTTCCGCCTTACATACCAACCAGATGGAATCTCTGGAGTTCCTGAAAGGCGTCAGCGTTAACGCATGGATCCTGTTATTTATCGCCATTTTATCAGTCAGTTTATTTTTCAAGCACGGAAGAGATTTCGATACCCGACACAGAGCGATTTATTTGATTGTTTTTGTATTAATCAATATCAATTCCTGGCCCACGCGATTCATCGTCACCGCCTTCACTCACGTACAACAGGTCAGCGCAGAGCTTGATAAACTCGCGCAAGCCAAAATGACGCCTGACAATTTCCACACCATTAGCGGTAAGATTAAATATAAAAATGTCGTGGTGGTGATTGGTGAAAGTGTCAGCCTGGATTATCTCTCCGTTTACGGTTACAAACATAACACCACGCCGTGGCTAAATACCGCACCCGGAACTTTCTTTACTGATTACATCTCCAGCGCGCCAAACACCTGGCTGTCATTACCCCGCACCCTCACATTGAGCGATGGCGCGCACACCCAGGAAAACAACAGTGTCGTGGCGTTGGCAAATAAGGCCGGTTTCAATACATTCTGGCTCTCTAATCAGGGTTTTCTCAGTGACACTGATACGCCCGCCACCCTCATCGCTACCAAAGCCAATCATCAAAGCTTCATTAAGAAGAGTGATTACAACAGCAAAAATTCTGACGATATGGCGCTGCTGACGCAGTTGCGCGCTATTGTGACAGACCACAATGACACCCCTAACGCCGTGTTTCTGCATATGATCGGTTCCCATCCTGAGACCTGCTCACGGCTAAATGGCTTCCCGGTACATTTCCGCGTTTCCCGACATGAGAGTGTTAATTGCTATCTCGCGACGATTCAGAAACTTGATGCTTTTTTGCAGCAGGCACAGCAGATTCTGGCACAACGCGGTGAGTCATTTGCGCTGATCTATTTTTCTGATCACGGAATGACCGTCGACAATAGCGACCGGCCGGTACGACATGGCAGCGACGCCCGGCAAAACTATCATGTCCCGTTCTTTATTCTTACCAGCGATGACCTCCAGCATCAGACCGACGACACCCCGATCAGCGCCAGACAATTTATTGCGCTGTTTTCATGGCTTACTGGCATCAGCAGCGATCTCATACCGGCACGCTCTCCTGAACAACTCGCTGATCAGCATCGAACGGTGTTTAACGGGCAAAAGATGATTCCGTACCAGGCATTGAATGAGAATGACATTGTTCAATAAGCCATCAGCAACAGAGGGCGCGACTTCGCCCCTCAAGAAAATCGCTTTCTCCGTCGAGCCTCGCGGCATCCCGGCCTTGGTTTTCTTACCCGTACTAAAGAAACCTCTTTATTAAGCGGTTATCTTTCTTCGTATCAGGTGAGCGCTTCCGCATCACCCTTACACTTCCCGGAGATGCAACATGAAAGCCCGTATCGTTATTGCTGATGAACATACCATTATTCGTCGTGGCGTGATGTCGATGATCACCAATATGCCACCTGCCGCCAACGACAGTTTTGATAAACCCGATTTCACCGTGCTGGGCGACACCGCTTCCCCGCAGGAGCTGATGAGCCTGCTGGCGCATAACAAGGTGGATATCCTGTTTCTTGGCTTCTCGCTCTCCACCACCCAGACCCAGAACCCCATCAGCGGCATGGACGGCGTCTCCCTGATCAAGTGGATCAGCCGCAAATATCCGGCGATGAAAATCGTGGTGATGTCGCCGTTTAAAAACACCCTGCTCATCCGCCTCGCGCTGGAAGCCGGAGCCAAAGGCTACATCAGCCGTGATACCTGCGAGAAAACCCTGCTGCGTACCCTCAGCTCGGTACTGAACGGTGAAGTGTATATCGAGCGTGAACTGATGGATTCAATGTTCCGTCGTGATAACTACTCGCTTACCGGCCAGGAACTGTCGCCGCGTGAAATTGATGTGCTGCGTATGCTGTGTAAAGGTCTGTCGCTGACCGATATCTCGGTACAGATGAACCTCAGCAACAAAACCGTCAGCGCTCATAAATTGCGCGCGATGGAGAAACTGGGGGTGAAAAGCGACTGCCAGCTTTACTGCCTGATGGCAAAAACCCAGATGTTTGATATTGCGATTTAAGCGCCAGTCTCTTGCATTTAAAACTATGGCGCGAGCAATCGCGCTGTTTTACCGGTTAACCACCGACATAACCTTCTCGATAAAACGGTTCAACAGCAATTCGCAAAGACATCCTGTTTGATGGTGCCCAGACTGACACGCCAGGGTCAACAACCCGTGCGATAAATCACGCTGCTTCGAGGTTACAGCTATTTCTTCATAAAAATCTCACAGCGGGTTCGTTTTCATTTCAAATCAAGCCTTCTATTCTTCTTGCTCAACTCTCCATCCCGGCAGGAAGAGATTATGCCAAATTCAATCCGGCTCACCGGTAGTCACGTTAACGTAATATCTGGACCTACACCAACCACATCCAGCCAATTGACTCAGCACACACATTCCTGTGTAAACGTTACAGAAACGACCCCATCGTCTAATGCCCCGGTCATAACTCTCAATTATGAGATAAAAAAAGACGACAACGGGAAAGAGGTTGGATTATTACTGGGATCCTTTACCACCACAAATACGGTTTACCCGGAAAAAGAAGACATCATTGCGCTGGCTAAAGTAATATTTTACACAACCAGATTCCCCGTTAATGCATGGGCACCTGTGCTGATCTATGCGGCAGAAAAGGACTTTGACCCTAACGCGCTATTTGCGCCAATAATTAATGGTAAGAGAGGTCAGCTTTATGCAAAAAAAATTGACGAATTATCTTCAGTCGTTAGTTACCTGATCAAGCGAATTTCCGAAAACAAAGATGGTGCGAAACAGTCCTCCAGGATACAGAAGCTGAATCGTTTTCTGGATGAAGTTTCAAAGTTGATTAAAAATCGCGGTTTTATGAGATGCCTTCTTTTTCGCAAGGCTCCTCTACCCCTTGTTCTTCTCAGCGAAGAAAGCCTTAAAAAAGCAGAGAAAACTTTTTCTCTGATCACTGAACTCAAGGCCTCAGTCGATTGCATACACTGTTCTTATAAACTGAATGCAGAATTAAAAAACACTTTAATCTTAGCTGTGATAGATTATTTCAAAAAACATGATAAAGATATTTCCGCATGTTTTCATTTCACGGAGACGTCCAAACAACAACGTGAAGAAAAGAGTCTTATTCATTTTTCCATCCGGTCCGAGTCAGCCAGGCCTCTCGACATCAAACCATTACCCCCCTTTACAATCTGCCTGAATACCGCTATCCAGATTTTGACACATCTTGAACAACTGCAAAGGCAATTCTGTCCTGGCTCAGACGCTGGCATCCTGTTAGGAATAGAAAATTTAACCCTGTCATCATTCTGCTATGAAAAGAACAGTGACAGAATACATTTGACTTTAGCCGGCATGCTGGCGTTGTTAGTCGCTACCAAGGCTCCTGACCTTCATCTTACGTCAGTTCAGCAATGCGAATTAACAACGAAACGAAACCAGGCATTGTATGCGATTATCGATGAATTACTGGAACATACGCCTGAATGGAAAGAAATTACAAAATCACAGAAATTTATCGCTAGGCGCGATTTCACATTAGGCCTTAATAAAAAGATACGTTACTTCCACCGTGAACTCATAAAAATACAGTCTGCTATGTCGTAACACGTTAATCAGCCTTATATGGAGCATCACTTTATTTTACAGGAATACATTATGGACTTCACCACTCTATCTGGCACCAGCAATACGGCGATAAACTTCACTGGCCGCACTACGGCAGAAAGCGGAAACAATAGTTTTCCGGTAAGTACTGTAACTAACGCAGCAACTCAATTAAGTTCACTTGAGGGGAAAAGCCTTATTATCGGCATTGCATCAGGAAGCTATGCTGAGGATTTAAAATGTGCTCAACACATTGATCAGCAGAGCGTATATTCTTCACTTAACCATGGGGAAATAACACATCCGATTACCGTTGCATATCCCATATCTGAAGCGCAACTTAAGGAATTAAATCTGACCATTGCTGATTTCATAAACAAAAACAACTATGATATTTCAGCGGCAATCGAGTACCAGCGTTGTGGAAATAATTTGCATATAACTTTGCGCATCCGGACAGAACCTGGCGTTCCCTTACGCCCCAACATACCAAAGACATTCCAGCAACGTCTGGACATGGCAATCAGCATCATAACTTACTTGCAAACGTTAGCCGGAAAATATAACAACATCACTTCATTAAACATTTTTACACTCAGCCTTAGCTCATTCAGATGCACAACCGAGGGTAAAAACCCACATTTATCACTTAAAGGGTTGCTTGAGATAGAATTGGAACGATACCAGCCTGTACCATTAGTAAATAAAAAAATGGCCATACCTTACATGTTGAGTGAACTTTTCGAAAAAATGCCAGAATTAACTAATTATCCGAAGTTGAATTCTATACTCGACATTAACGATAACACGAAAAGTCTCGATGAATATCTTAAAGTCTTGCATGAGGTCAACGCCAAATTGTGAAGGATATAATCATTGTAAAATAATCGCTGAGATCCTCGGTAGCGGCAGCTGCCAAATTATGCCAGCCTGGCCGTGTTGCCAGGCTGCACGCAGCGGTAACATCTCCTGATACGCTTTGTGCTCAACCGCAATTTAATGCTGTCGACTTCTCTGCTATACATAAGGTGCCCCCCTCGAGAGTGCGTGCCTATGAAAAAAACAGTCCTGATTGCGGATGATCACCCGGTTTACCTGCTGGGGCTACGGACGTTGCTGCACACCCGTCACGACCTGTATGAGATCGTCCATGAAGCCACCAACGCTGATCAACTGATGGCACAGCTGGCGCAGCAACCCGTGGACATTATCATCACCGATCTCAGTATGCCTGGCGAGAAAACCCCCGATGGCCTGGCGATGGTGCAAAACCTGACGCGTCGCTATCCGCACAGCATGGTGGTGGTGATCACCATGATCAGCAACCCGGAGCTGCTGGCCTCCCTGCGCCGTCATGGCGTGCATGCGGTGCTGAGTAAAAATAGCCTGTCGACGGAACTGATCAAAACCCTGCGCCGCCCGCGCCAGCAGCAGAGCGACATCAGCAAACCGGAAGCCCACCTGACCCAGCGGGAAATTGAAGTGTTGCGCCTGCTGCTGCGCGGGATGACGGTCAACCAAATTGGCGAGCAACTCAACCGCACCAAACAAACTATCAGCACGCAAAAAAACAGTGCCATGCGCAAGCTCGGGGCCACCAACGATTATGAACTTTTTCAGTGCGCACAAAGCCTGGGGCTGGGCAGCTAACCTCGTTTTCCTGCTGTTGCTATTGTGCGCGTCGAGCGCTCAGGCCGCACCGCTGCGTATTGGCCTCCTGCCTGAGGCCGCACCTTTTGACGCCATTCTGGCCGATGAAGCCAACATCTTATTTGCCGCGCCACAACTGATCCGCCTGAATAGCCGCGAAGACGCGCTGAATGCGCTGAATCTCAGGCAGATCGATCTACTGATCGCCGCCGACCCACCCTCTCCGTCATTGGCAGCGAGCGATCCGTTGCTGGTCTTTCCGCTCAATGTGCTGGCAGCCACTCGTACTGGTACAGGGAGCACGCTACGCTTCCCGGTGATCCCCACGCTGCCCGATAGCCAGCCCGGTGATGCCAGCCTGCATGAGAATATTCGCCGCCTGGTGCGGGGTGAGGCCCAACGGCTGATCGCCCCTGCTTTCCTGCTTAATCGCTACCTGTCGCATGCTCCCAATACCGACCTGGTGCTGACCAGCGACAGCAAGCTGCCGCCACTGCATTTTTACGCCTGGGCGCTGCCGTCACGGCATAACCTGATGGCCGAGGTAAACCAGCGTATTGCCACACTCAATCAGGCAGATGCCGATCAACTGGAGAAAAAATGGCTGCTTCCCACCGGCAGTGTCTTCAGCGCGCGTTATCCACCCAACGCGGAACTGGCCCCACCCATCGCGGTGCAGGTGGTGGTGCCCGATGCACCGCCTCCGTGGGTGCAAATCAATGAGATGGGTGAGGTACGCGGCGTCTGGTTTAACCTGCTGACGGCGATGTTTCCTGACAGCCGTTTCAGCCTGACCTTTGCTTTGCAAACGCCCGTTCAGGGTAGTTCTGAAGCCCCGATTAATCTGCAAATCATTGCCGCAGAGACTCCGCCAGACCCACTGGCGGTGCCGTTTGACGCGCTTAACTGGGGGATTGTCAGCACGCCGACGAGTCAGTTATCTGGTTCACTCGCGGCGTTAAAAGATAAACGCATTGCGGTGCTGCGCTATTCACCCTTGCTGATCCAACTGCAAAACCGTCTTCCTGCCGATAACCTGGTGATTGTGGATACGCTGGAGCAAGGGTTGACCCTGTTGCATGCCGGCGGGGCGGAAGGCCTGGCGGGAGAGATCTTCAGTCTCAGCTACGTGTTAAAGCAACAAAATGAATCACAGCTGCGGCTGACCCCGTTGGATCTGCCCGAAACGCCGTTGTGGTTTAACATCAGCGCCGCCGATAACGCAGACACCCAGCGGGTACGCCAGGTGCTGGCGTCCGTGAGCCAGACCGAAGTCGACAACAGCCGCGCCAGAAGCCTGGCCGCGTTGCAGAATACCCGTCTGACCGGCAATAATCTGTGGCTGATTGCACTGGGTATCGTCGCGCTGTGCGCGGTGCTGCTGGCGCTGGTGGCGTTTAGTCTGGCGCAGACGCAGCGTCGACAGCGGGAACGCGATACCGTGGCGTTGCATAATGCCCTGACATTGTGGCAAACCCTGATGAACAACGCCCCCGTTCCGCTGTTTGTCTGCGATCCCGCCGGGAATCTGACGCGCTTTAATGCTGCCTTCCGCGCTACCCCCTTTTTACCCTCGACATTAGAGGAAGGCGTCACACTGGCCGACTTGCCGCTGGGGGCGATCGCTCAGCAACTGGCGCTGCCGCAGCGCCTCACCTTGCTGAATTCGCCGCTCCCCATCACCGGCGAAACCACGCTGGAGGATGGCATCACCACCCTGTTCTGGTGGCTGTGCAGCTTCAGCGACAACCGTGGTCGACCACAAGGTATGGTGGGCGGCTGGGTGAATATCAGCGAGAAAGCCGCCCTGACTCAGGCATTGAATCATGCGCTGTCACAGGCGAAGCACGCCAGTGATGAAAAATCCGCGTTTCTGGCCCGGATGAGTCACGATATCCGCACCCCGCTCAACGCGGTGCTTGGGCTGCTGGAACTGGAGCGCGATAACAATCACAACCTGGAAATTGCCTGGCAGTCCGCCGTCACGCTGCGCGACTTGATTGGCGATATTCTTGATCTCTCGCGCATCGAAGCGGGGGAATTACAGCTGGATCTCGCGCCGCATAACTTGCATCAGGCGCTAAGCGTCAGTAGCGAAATTTTTGCCCGCAGTGCCCAGGCAAAAGGGCTGACGTGGCACAGTGAACTGGCGTTGCCGCAAGACCATCATTATCTGTTTGATAAAACCCGTCTGAGCCAGATCGTCGCTAACCTGCTCAGCAACGCCATCAAATACACCCGAGAAGGTAACGTGAGTTTTATCGCGCACGCCGTGGCGGGTGAGCTGATTCTCACCGTGCGCGATAGCGGTATCGGGATGACGGCGGAAGCACAGGACCATCTGGGGCAGGCGTGGTTTCAGGTCGATCACGCCACACCGCAAAGCAGCGGCCTCGGGCTGGCGATTTGTCATCAACTGGTGAGATTGATGGCGGGCACACTGCACCTGACCAGTCAGGAAGGGGAAGGCACCGAGGTTGTCGTTCGTTTGCCACTGGAAAGGACGCAACAGCAGCCTGTCGACACCCCCGTCATTGCTGCCCCGTTGTCGCGTCAGCATGTGCTGGTGGTGGATGATTTCCCCCCAAATCTGACGGTGCTGCGTCTGCAACTGGAGAAACTGGGCATGCAGGCCAGCTGCTGCGGCAGCGCAGAAGAAGCGCTGGATTTTCTCGCCCGACAACCTGTCGATATCCTGATTACCGACTGCCAGATGCCACAGATGGATGGTTATGAACTGGTACAAACCCTGCTGATCCGTGACCTGCTGGGACAGGGTGCCGCCCCAACAGTGATACTGGGCTGTACCGCGAATGCCTTGCCGCGTGAAGAGGAACGGGCGCGTCATGCTGGCATGGATGACCTGCTCCGCAAACCCCTGACTGCCACGCGTTTACAACAGTCGCTGGCGCAACATAACCCGGAAATGCGGCAAGCCCCCGATCTTGAGGCGTTACATGCGCTGGCCAATCATCAGCCGGAGGTGATTGAACAGATGCGGCAGCAGATGCATGACGCCATCCGTGCTGACCTGGCCTTGTTGACCGGGACGTCCCCTGCCCCGGAGGAGCTGAGCCGCATCGCCCATCGGCTAAAAGCGTCCTGGAGCTTGTTGGGGATGCCTGCGGCGCTGCGCGCCTGTCTGGTGCTGGAATCGCTGCCGGAAGCGCTCGACAGTGAACGGGTGGCGCAGACAGATATTCATATTTTAGTGAGGAATTTTTCAGAAGTGATGCAGCAAAGTCTCTCGCAGCTGGATGCGGCGCTAAAATCAAACCCCGACTGATCTTAGCCCCTATTTTTCATTATCTGTTATTGTGCTACTGTGTAACTACAACGTAGTTACGAGGTATTTATGACTCAGGTTACTTTAAATTTGCGAATCGACGCCGAACTTAAAGCTGATTTTCTTGCGGCCGCGAAAGCGATGGACCGTAACGGCTCCCAGCTTATCCGAGACTTTATGCGCGAGATTGTCCAGCGCCAGCATGAGGCATGGTTCCGCACCCAAGTGCAAGCCGGGATTGATCAGGCAGACCGTGGAGATGTGCTTGATAATGACTCCGTGGAAGCCGCCGCCTGGCGCGCACAAGCGAGAAACAAGCTGGCAGGTAGCTAATGGAATTATTCTGGACGAAGTTAGCCAGTCAGGACAGGCAAAAGATTCGGGAATATATTGCAGAAAAAAACCTTCGGGCAGCCATTGGACTTCACGCTGCACAGAAATGGCCCTGAGCATAGCACCCGGCAATGCCTTTATCGTAGGGGCGCGATAAATCGCGCCCTGTGCATGATTGTTCGGTTAAAGTCTATTGTGCCTCCGCCAAACCTCTTCCCGGCAATGTCTGACACGCCGCTCCCCCTGCCGGTGGTGCCACCTGCGGATATTGGTCATCCGGGGTGATATACACCCGACTGGTGGCGACAAAACCGTCGCTGAAGGTCGCTTCAATATAGCTGGCTTCCCAGCCGGTGCTGGGTGTGTGTAGCCTGATATCGATCCTTTTATCCTCTTTCACTGTGGGTACTGATGATAAGTAGCGAATGCCACAGGCGTAGCGGAAATCACGGGCGGTCAGATTGGTGGCGGTCCAGCGCACAATCTTCACGGGCTTTTCAGAGAAAAATACCGAAAGCGTATTATCACGCAGAAGGCTGGCGATTTGTGGCGGCTTTTGCTGCCGTTGCAGGCGATTGACGAAGGCGATAATCGATTGTTCGGTAAAATTCTTGATGCCGTAGTGGTCGGTATTCGGGGCGACCCGTAACACCTTGCTGCCGGGCAGTTCATCAAAGTAAAAACGCGCGTTATCGGGCGCATAGAAATCATCCCCGCTGGCATTAATAATGTATTTAGGGATGTGCAGGCGGGCATGATAAGCGGATTTGAGATAGCGCAGCGGATCCTCGATCTGAACCAGCTTATCGAACGATGGCGTGTCGATTAATTTATCTATTCCCTGCTGATAATAGGGATAAAACGCAATCGGCCAGTTACCACCGTAGCTGCGGTACATATGCTTCAGCCCGTTACGCGTATCCAGTAAATCAAAGGCAAACGGGATAATCGCTTCCACATCGGGGTCGGCGATAGCCGTCAGCCAGCTGATCCACCCGCGTTTGGATGCGCCGGTGACGATAAATTTATCGATGCCTGCTGCTGCCAGCTCATGTTTGGCCAGCCGCATAGCCTGAGAAACCGAGGCGGCCATCGGGATATGCAGTGGCATTAATTTTCGCTGCTCAGGATCCTGCATAAACAGCGCCCAACTGCGCGCGACGCTGTCGTCTTCTTTCAGAGATTTATCAGTATTCTGATAGCTGAGATATTGATTTGGCACGTTACTGACTGAGATCACGATCGTCTGCGTGGCGCGTGCAATGTTGGCTAATATCTGCTCGCTAAAATCCGTCGGCCTGCTTAACGGCTGGGTCGCATCGCCATGGTTGGTGCCGTTGTTTACCACCACCAGCGCCCGTCGCGATAGTGGTTTTTCCGGGGTGAAAATATCCACATCATGTTGCCATTTGGCAGGGCTAACCAGATTATCCGGCGACCAGGATTGGGAGGTCATGCGGTAGCGGGTGATGTCAAGTTGCGACAACGATTCGTGGCCGGTTTTGACGTATTCCAGCGGGGATTGTTGTAGCTGCTGCTGATAATCCGCCAGGACGGCGGAGTAATCACAGCTACGGCTATCAAGGCAGTGACGATTATCCGCGTCGGCTGCTGCCAGACCGCCACTAAACATGATTATGATCATCAGAAAAATCGTGCTTTTGACTTTCATTTTTTCATCCTTAAATTAAAAGTTTTTTGCAGATTTAAATTGTGGTTGAACAATAACACTTGCGAGTTAATTTATTTCAACTCTTCAATATCATTCGGGTCAAATCATCCAATAGCGCTGAAGGTTTGAAATGTTTACTACATGAATTAATGATTTTTTCGACTCTAACGTCGTCCTCTTGATTTGTTATCATTGCACGAATTTCATTTTGGGCATGAGACGCACAAACGTCAATGCCAATTTTGATATCTTCTAATTTTTCAACTAATTTTTCGAAAACACCAAGATTGCATCTTTCGTCATACTGAAACAAACAGAAGGCCTTATATTGGTTGTCATCCGGTAGCCTATCAATACGACCGATAAGGCCGATTAATAACTTTTCGCGAAATTCAGCACTAAACGTATCGCAGCTTTTAATTGCATGATATGTGAGGGTGAAATCATCAAGATTTTCCGACGCAGTAAAATTGTCGTTGATAAGGCGATTTACTATTTCCAACAAGCTATGCGAAATAAGGTGTAGCGTATGATTTAAGTATTGTTCAGATCCTATACCGCTCTGAGGGAATAACGATTTGGGTAGTACCTGTTTGTTTTCAACCATATAGACATGCTGGCTAATTAATGGATGATTTGAATCTTCGGTTTCTCCAATAACAGGGGGTGATGTCACATTATAGCTGCTGTTAAGAGGAATATCCGTCACATTATTCTCCTTTGGGATCATTTAGCAAGCAGATGCTTGAACAACGGGTGTAGACTTATCATTTTACATACTGATATTTCGTGTTATCAGACTCTCTATCGACGTCATCGATACTGGCATGATAATTTCGCTAGACGTCTATTTCATTCCCCATCGGTGGTATGCCCTCCAGAAATTGCATAAATTGGTTCAGCAAAGACTCATGCTGTTTTTTCAGAACAGTCAAATGAGATCGGATATTTTGCCCCAGCAAACCAACTCGACCAGAAAAATTATAAATATCAATGGATTCAACTTGACCTTCATAATATTCTATTTGTTTAGTTAATGACTCTCTTTTTTGGATGAAATTGTGCGCTTTGTTTTTCCCACTGGAATTCAATTGTGTCATCGCATCTACTTCATTGTACGTCATGGTTAAAGCACTATGTCTGAACATACCGAAAGAATATTTGTAATCAAAGCGAAAACCGCAAGCAGGCTCATGATTTGAACATTTTTTTAAAGTGGGATTTGCATTCTCCATGCAACCACTTATAAAGGTGACATTATAATCGCAAAAATCTTTTCTCAGTTTTTCAAGCATGTCCTTACTTGTATTATTTAGCCACCTGTTATCCGAGATTTTTTTACGTATAACGGCATCCAGTTGTTTACAATATGGGTTGACAGAAACATCAATATCTTGATAGCGATAAGCTCTGAGATTAACACGAACCTCCAGGGTGATATAATTAATATCAAACCCCTGGCTGGACATATACTTAAGCGTTTCAGTATCGTCCCTAAGGTTATCCTTACATTCTTTCAGTGCCTGTTTGAATTTTCTCGTCAGCCCGGCGAAGTTCTCCTTTCCTTCACTACCAAACTTAAAGTGCTTACGCATGCATTCTTTATCACCATTTAATGCCATCGCGAAGGTATTTCCCCGAGGATTATTACGAATGAGTGTCTGAATATCATCACTGCCATTCATATTGTTCAACTGAGATTGTGTCGGAAACCATTTCTTGCTGGTTTTTTTAATTTTATTCTCAAGAGACGCTATATTTTTCAGCAAAAACGTTGGGCCAAACTTATTTCTTTCTTTGTTGATCATACACCGACCTGCCACGATTTCTAAAACCTGAAGCTTAGCTTTGTTACTCAGCCTAAAAGGAGCTGTATTGGAATACAGCTGAAAAGTTTTTTGGCGATTGGCAATCAAATTAACAAAATCAATGATTTGTTTGTCATCCGCAAATGATTTGATGTGCTTATCTATCAGTGTCGATATATGGTTAGTGCCGAGACTATAACTACTTGCTATTCGCATCATTCCCTCCGTAGATTATTTATTCCATCATTCTCACGGTCATTCACGCCGTCTGAATAAACTATGTTAGCGCTTTAGTGCAATGCATCCTCTGAGTTAAGTCCAATATCACAATTTTGTCACCCTGAATGGCAGAAAATACAGGTTTATCCACCAGCTGCTATTCTTCCCTTCCTCATTACTTACAAGGAACCAGGGAATGGTTAATCTGGACCCCGTTAATCCGCCACAGAATCTGCCGCTGTCCTTCAGCCTGCGAGAAAACATCCACCAGTTGGTAGAGATGGTGATGGCGATAAGAAATCTGCCGCTCCCACTGCTGAGTAACGCCATAAGCGCCACGGTGCCGGGAGTCACTCGCGGTTTTGCCTTCATCAATCAGCAATGGGGGAAGTTTGCCAGCTTGCTACACCACCCGCCGTGCTTTGACGATGTTCTTAACGTCGCTGACGCGGACAAACTGTGGGGGGATGAAACACACAAAGAGTTGTTGGGATTGTTATATGTCGTTGACTGTGACCGGACCAGCCAAACCACGCCGCAGGCGCTGGGGGAATTATTTCGCACGCTGCTTAGCGGCTTCGTTGCCGAACCGCTGCCGATCAATCGTCAAGTCTGCCAGAAATTATCGCTTGCCCTGAGGCCATACATAAAAAAATCAGGCATCCCCGCCGAGGTGTTGGCACGCCGTATTGAGCAGTATCTGCTACACCGTTATTTATTGTGCTTTCCCGAGGTACAGACCTTTATCAACCTGCCGATGGTGCTCAGTTTGTGCAAAAGCTACCTGCCGCTGCCACCGCTGCTGCAACAACTGTTAACCAGCGACCCCCTGACCCTGATCTACTCCATACTGACCATGGAGTATGTGACGCCAGCATCACCGCCTATCCAGTCACTGGCGATCTGGAATCAGACCCGGTACGACAACTGGCACTGTCGTCCACCGGTATCCTTTCTGGCCGGATACACCGCCCAGACCCTCAACACCGAGGCGCAATGTCTGCCCGGCAGCGACTTACCGCGCAATCATTGTTATTCCTTCGTCCGACCGCTTCACCACTCTGAAGTCCCCCAGTGTCTCACCAACCAGACGCATACCGGCTTGCCCTATGGCACACAAGTTAATGCTTTTACCGCCACGGACAGCAGCGGCAATGTGCATTCTGTCATTCAGGTGGAGGTCGGTCACGCGGCGCTTCGCGTGCGTGATATCTCTACCGTTGCAAGATCGCAACTGCTGCATCTGACGCCATCCAATACCCTCGGCGATGGAATCGGCCAGATTGTTGCAACACCCGCCACACACAACGCACTGGCGCAGCGACACAGCCCTGACACGCATGTCGGCAACGTTGCCAACGCTGCTACTGACCTCTGGCAAAAATTCGTGACCCTGCTGGATGTTAATTTTCCACCCGGAGTACAAGGTGAAGAGATTCAACAGCTTTATGCCCAACATCAAGGGCAGATTTTTGTCTCGCCACGCCCTACTCCTGCTATGAACACCGGTATTCCCCTGGTGGAAAACTTTATTCCGCGCATGCAACGCAAATTCAATCTGCTGCCGCGCGTCGAAGGACTCAAGGTCTGGGTGATGTTTAAGTACGAGGATGGCAGTCAGGGTGAACAACAGCAGCTACTGACTAACGCACTGACGGATTTTCGCGATCAAGAATTTGCCGTTGTCTACCCGTTGGCGTGGTATCGCCACCACCCGGCGGCGATCGCCGAGTTTGAAAAATATCGCGGACATAATTATACCCACGCGGATCGGTTAGCGGTTCGTTTGCAAAATGCAGACTTCCAGCGCCTGAAACGCAAAGATCTCTGGCCCACGCGCTGGGAGGTACATGCCGCAGACTTTGTCTTAGCATTGACGGCGACCTTTAAGTTCAGCGAAAAGTTGGTCGCGAAGGTGCGGTTTATTGATGCCGATGATGAACGGACCATGACATTGGTAAAAGTCATCACTACCCTCCCGGATATCATTGAGATGATTAAATGGCCGGCTGAAATACCGGTTGCCGCTACGGATCTGCTGGAACGTTACCGGCGAACGACCAGCGTGGTGATGCGCAAAAATCTGCTGCTGGAAATTGCCCTGAATAAACCCGCCGTTGAGCAGGGTTTCCCGCCATTTCACCTGCGCGAGGTGGTTGATGAACTGCGCAGCCTGACGCAGTCGGATGCGCTGGCAGACCTTGATATGGCGGCGATGGCCGCCGTATGGGTTGATGACCAGCTTAACGATCATTACGATGCATCTGAACAACGCAACGGATTACTGATTCCGTCATCCAGACGGCTCACCGCTGCCAGCCGGGTGATGGCGCGGATTTTTTACCGCTCCGGTGCCGATGGCACGGAAACCCTGGTTAACACCCAGCGGATATCACTGGCACGGCTGGCTTATGGCGAATTGCAAACGCAGTACGACATGAATAATCACCGCGTTGAAGTCACTGTTCCACCGGCCTTAAAGACTGCATTTTCCCTGGATAATCCCTTCCCAGCCCCCGGTTTCGCTATTACCGGTCAGATTTATGTGAAGATGTCAGGCAATACCCAGCGTTGCAGGGCAAGCGAAACTTGCTATAACGCCATTGCCGAAATGCAACGCCGGTTGATCCACTATCGCCTTGCCCGTCATTTGGCGGTCCTCAACCAACGCCAGCCGAAAAGCGGCAGCGACCACATTGAACAACAGCAACTGACGGATCTGCTTCAGCTTGCGGATTCACGTCCTTTACTTCATTTAGTGAAATTCGACGGGCAACCGCTGGCGACTTTTTTTGCGCTACGCGGTGCAGGCCACTGGCTGTTATTTAGCACTGAATATGATGGGGTCATCACGCTGCATGAAAATCAACAGACGCATTTGACCAAAAATGAGGCAAACCAGATCTATCGGGCGCTGCCGTTGCAATACTCTATGCAGCACGTCAACAATAAGGCCCAACTCAATATTATCCTGGCGACCGGCGCTGACGCACAAGGCAGATTGGGACTGTATGATTTTGTTCTTCCCACCCGCGAGCCGTTGCATCACCAGCTAACCGATGCAATATTTACCCATAACTTCGCCGATATCGAGGCGCTGTTTCGTACCCCAGCAGATATATGGGCAACCTTTGCCCGAAGCTTCCCGAACGACACCTTCACCGGCATGACGACTGTGCTGGAACACTTCGCCATGAAATCTCTCAGTTCCGTTGCCCGGACACTGACCGCCATCACCGAACTGGTCAACAACGACCCGCAGTGGGGGATGGCTTATTCGCTGGCAAAACTGACGGAGGAACCGCAATCACGCCTGGCACTCGACGTCGTCACGGGCACCGGATTTGACTTTACTGGCTTCGCAACCAGGCGCTACGACTTGATACCATGGGTTGACAATCTGCTCAGCCGGGGCCGCGCACTGCAACAGTCCATCGCGGACATGCAGGCGAAAAAGCAAACGTCAAAAATACTCGCCGCGCTGGAGGAGGGAAAATTGCAGGCGGAATTACCCGCTGGCCAGCTGCGCGTGCCGTTCGCCAATCCGTGGCTTAAATTGCACTATGCCCGATACAACAACCACATCGTCAATCGAGAAAGCGTGCCAAACATCCTGGCAACCGGGCGCAGGCACGCGCGCGAATTGCTAAGAGGCGCGATCAAAACGTTATCAGCTAAGCAGTTCAGGCCGCTGGTTAAGCGCCTGATGCAGTTGTTTTTTGCCAAAAATGATCATGTCTTTATTCAGGAATTTATCAGGCAACTGCGGCAAATGAAGCGCGATCTGAACCGGTTGAATGTGCGAACACAGATTGATCTGGATGATGACGAACAAGCGATAATGGCGGTAGACATGGTTAATTATCAGCGCTTCCGCCAGAATTATATCGCGATTGAAAATGGTGCGTCAGAGGTTGAACGCTTTAGCGAGACGATTTTCAACGTCGCCACCCACACGCTGCTGGCTGACCTGAATAACTGTGCTGGCCATGTGATTGATTGCGCAGCGATGAGGTTCATCGACCTGTTTAATCAAGGGGTGAAGAAAACATTAAACTATGCGGTAGCCAGTGGCGTTCCCGGGCGTAAGGGTGTACGAGACTTTAGTGCGCTCACCGATCTCAATGAACCGGATTATATCGTGCCAGTCGCCTTTCGCGGGCAGGACGCGCAGTTTCTGGCCGAAAACCGGCGCGGTCAGGTAAATGGGCAAACCACCGGCAGCCGTAATACCGATTCCCATAGTTGGGTGATCTATTTTCTGGCGTCAATGGCCGATAATGGTCTGGTTGAGGAAGCGATAAGTAAGCTGGAAGGATCGCGGCAGACGCCGCCGGAATGATAACACCATCCGTAGCGGCGGGATTTATCCCGCAGTTTTTTCCGGCACCGGGCGCGGAATTGCGCGATAAATCGCGCCGCTACGCGTCGTATGACTATTTTGACAGCCACGCTTCCATATGATCGATTTCAGCGGTTTGTGCTTTGATCACATCTTCTGCCAGTTCGCGCATCACCGGGTCTTTACCGTATTTCAGTTCGGTTTCGGCCATGGCAATCGCGCCTTTATGATGCTCTATCATACCTTTGGCAAACGCACGGTCGGCATCCGCTTCTTTCAATCCCTGCATCATCCCTTCATGCATCCCCTGCATGCCTTGCATATATTCTTGCGAAGCCGCTGAGGTCGACGTTTCCGCGCTCATATCATGTGTATGCGCCAACACCCACGCCGGGGCGGTAAATAATAATGCTGTTAAACAAAGATGAATTTTTTTCATAGAAAAACTTCCTGGAGATTTAAGTATAACGTGAGTGACAATTACTTTCTGGAATGGTTTCACGAAAACACGGAATAAAGTTTGATCCAGCGCAAAAAATGAACATGCGAAATTCAACGAGAGAAGATTCTTATATTAGACTTCACGCCATCCCGGTCGCTCATAGAATTATGAAGTTGCGTGAGGAGAATAATAATAAAAATGAAGGCGCTGATGTTTTACTGATATCAGTTGCTCAACTACACCTGCGAACCGGTAAAGTAGTCCAACCGGAACATAAAACGAAGAAATAACATCATGTCGAGTATAACGGGTCCTAATGCAACACCTATTGCCGCGCAAACACATTCAAATACAAATACTTTTTCAGAAGTCACCATTCCCATTAGTAACGTCGGGAACGTCAATGAAACGATTCGATCGAGAACTTCCACCTCACTGGAAAACATCAAAAACAAGTTAACATCCGGCTTAAAACGCATCAAAGGATTTATAAAAAATCACACAATCAATATCTCTCAAATTGGCCCACAAATTACCATCACCTGTCCGTGGAACGGTAAATCCTTCAATTTAAAAATGACACCTACCGCCGTATGTACCTTTGATCAATTTTTGTGCTACTTTTGTCATTGTGAGACTGGCAAACGAATCTATTCAATTGAAGATATTGCTGATATATATATCCTTTGGCTTTACCATTGTGGTTTCGGCGCTAAATGTGATGAGGGTATAAGCTGCTTCCCCGTATTCGAGACGCTGGGTCATATCGAAATAACCAAGCGCTACGGACAATTTCAGCTTGGCCCATTAAAGGTAGGTATTCAGGGGCTTGCTGGCTTCGAATGGGGAACAACCGTCACGTCAACCAGCACAGAAATTAAAAATATCGTTGAAAACCTTCCCAACCCCTCAACTGGTTTTAGCGTGGTGAGGGAATTGTATATCAAACATATTAAAAACCATTTTTTCCCGACCAATGACGGGGTGATAAATCAGCTGATGCCTGGATTTCCAGTGCCAGCGGCAGATGGATCTGACAATGTCGATATTTTAACTACCGTGATTAAGCCGTGGATCGCGCAAGCAATCTATACCATAGCGGAAAAAGGTACACGTTCGACCAACCCGAATGAAACCATTTGGTTTAACTTTATCATCGGCCCAGCAGAAATAAATTCTGAGATCGGCTTTGACTGGAATGGATTTCTTAAACCATCAATACAAGTCACTAACTACTTTCGAAGTAAAGCCACCTTCATCATGAGGGCAGGTGAATTCATATTACCCTCTAAAATGGATGATTTTATTAATAAACTCATTGAAAGCATAGGGTATCAAAAATTACACAAAGCACTCAATGAATTAAAATGGATGAGCAAAGAAAAAGCGGTTGGTAAAGAAGAGGTTTTGACAAGTATTGATATCTTATTCAATAAGATACATGACAGACTAGAGAAGTATATTTTCAATCAATCTGAGTATTTCCTTCCTGCACTTGCCTTAGCGAGTCATTGTCGTTTCGTTGTTAAAGATAAAGAAAATAATTTCTCATATGGTTATGACCAACATGGTGAACTTATCGATGCGAAGGACCTGGGAAATGACACCCATACAACTTATGTTCTGGGTGGGGATAATACATTTTCGATAGCAGGAAAAAGCGTTGACCTTAAAAATAGCGTTCCACAAATACCCTATAATGATAATTATACACTCTTGTCATATATTCATGATAATGAGAACCATCGCCGTGCATTAGCGGATCAAATCATGCAAACTTTACATACGGATTTCTTTTTGTGATATTGCAGGCCAGGCCGGTTCATCACCGGCCTGGCCTCCCTCAGTTATTTACATCCTGCATGCATATTATCCGCGCCCTGTGGACGCCAGACATCCCATCTGCCGCTGTTCGTCGGGATATCACCGCGCGTCCACCAGCCGCTGACCCACACTTTGCCGTTATAACTCACCCTATCGCACAAGATATAGGTTTTGCTGGCACTCCACGCCGCCACACCGCTGACTGGCTGCTCTTTCGCCGGTACCACGATAGTCTGGTTTAGGGTGCGTGATTGCGTACCGGCCTTCACCACCACCGACACACTGAGGTTTTGTATCTGCGCCTGCTTGCTGAGGGTGAAGCTCTGCTGCGCTTTACCGCTGCTGCTACCCTGCGGCACTGTCCAGGTAAATGACGGCGTACTGGTGGACGCCGTGCCTGACGTCACCACCCCGTGATAGGTCATGGTGTCGCCATTGTCATTAGGAGTGATACTTAGCACGGCACCCGTGATAAACGCAGCATCCTGATTTACCACGGGTTGCTCCTCAACCGTCACGGTGATCAAACTGGACACCTTCCGCTCATACTTATCCCACACGGTCAGTCGATACGTCACTTCACCGCTTTTATCTTTCGGGATCAGCGCGCGGGCTTTGGCGCTATTAACGGTCCACCACCATTCTCCGCCATTCTCTTTTTGCAGAAAGAAATCACCGCCACCTTTTGCTATATCCCATTGGTATTTGACGGCATTCTTGCTGGCGCTGCCATCCAGCGCATATGCGCGTGAGGCATCAGAGGTGGCTTTCACGGTAAAATTAGCACCCGCTACCGCGAGCGGCGCCTGATCCTGCGTCTGTGAATAGTCATATTTGATGTCTTCGTCGCGGTTTTCCCAAATCGGATCTTTCATCAGCGGCAACGCCAGCTGGTCCAGCGTCTGACGCGTCGCCGCATCGGCCGGTAATCCCCACTGATCATAGAACGGCACCAGGTTATAACCGGCTAACTTGCTGGTCTCCAGAATAAAGCGCTGGATTTTCTCGCCATGCGTGTCAGGGAACGCGGTCATATCACGATAAATCCGTCCCAGCTTCGCGTAGAAATCCTTGCCGAAGGTCAGGTCGAGCTGCCACAGCATCGCCACTTTTACAAATGGGTCCTGCGTATGGTAATTACGTTCGGCTTGTTTTAAGTAGGTGAACGCTTTATACCAATCTCCTGCCACCTCCAGCCGCGAACGAGCACCCAGCTCACGTTGGACATACAGTGACGTCAGGTTCACGCTGACCTCGCCCATGCCATCCCATTCCTGACCCTCTATCTGAAATTGATGCCCGAGTTCGTGCCACGGTCCCCAGCCGTTCTGCGCCATGCCAGGTCCGTGAACTACCGTACGAATCGCGCTGTCAGTGCAGGTCTGTAAGCGCCAGACCCCGGAGTTTAACGCGCCATAGCAGTTATCGTTATTCACTACGCCTGCCGGTGGAAGGCCATCGACAAAGTGGAAGCGATGGGAAATACGGCGATGCTTGCTGGCAGGGTCGCTTTCCGTGATGCCGTACTGGTCTTCCGTCCAGGTGACAATTTTGTCCCAGGTAGCCAACATCTCGCTGACATCCGCCGCCGTGATTGATTTCACGGCCTCACTGCGACGCAGGGTGATCATCATCCGGTCACTCAGCAATTCGACATAAGGCGAAGCCTGCATTTCGGCATCGGCCAGCATGCGGTTCCAGTCATCTGGGGTATTTTGCTTCAGAATGAAGCGTGGAAAGGGTTGTCCGCCCTGAATATCCACTTTTATATCGCCCGGAACCGCTTCAGTGTAATGGGCAATATACAAGATACCATCCCGGTCGGCTTGTACCATATTATTTCCAGCCAGCAGACGGTGACGTATCGCGTGGGTATATTTATACGTACGGTCATGAGGGACGCTGATAAACGCTTCCAGATAAGGGGCCGAGACATTTGCTGGCAGGGTGACGGTGATGTTTAGCACATCGCCTTTTTTCACCCAATAACCGGTGGACTGCAACGGCGTCTGGTCATAGACACGCTGCTGGCTGATGCGCAGGCCATGTGGCGTGCCGGGTTGATCCAGAATAAACTGCCGCGCCGGAATAATACCGTCATTAGTCGCCTGACGGGTTGAAGCCGAGACCGCGATATTTTCGGCTACGGCCGGGGAAGATGCACCAAGGTGCAACGGGGCAACAATACTGCTGATGGCCAGGGCCAAACATCCATATTTAAAATGTTTCATACTCTTCTCTAAATGTTACAAATAATTTCGCAATCATTTAAGAGGAAGAAACGTGACGGAGACATCAGATACCAGGTGGGTGAGATAGAGGATTTTCTCTGCCGGGGCGAGAAAAGACTCTTGCACCATAGAAGTGAACCGCCCCTGACGGAGCGGCCACCGGGCTTACTTGCCTGCTGCGTTGATGATCACGGAAATCGAGTTACCGGAAATATTCCAGCCGCCGTTCCCTAATGACACCATTGCACCAGATACAACGATGACAATACAGATGTACCGTTTCATTGTGCGGTCCTTGCGCAGACCGCTTCACGCTGACACCGCCGGAGATGCAACCGTGAATACAAGCACTTGGTTGCGCTTGCGTTGACGGCCGTTGGACATCCTCCCCTGAATCCGACGCCCGTTGCTACACGGCGGGAAGGCCCGCCAGTAATGTACACTAATCACGCCTAATCAGAAACTTGACTCTGCCCGTAAAGCAGCTCAATATATTAAGGCTTGGTTGCGCTTGCGTTACGTTAGTAACGAAGTCCTGCTGGAACGGCCGCTAACCTGACCAGCGCAAACAAACCGTCAAATAATTGGCGGTTTTTTTGTTTCTGCATCCAGTCAGAATGAGGGCATTGGCCTGCCCGCGAGCCGTGCCTTGAGGCTGTGCGGCGCAATCCCCTCAAAGACCGTATCCGAAAAATTGGCGATCAGCACTGAACCGTCACTGAAGGTGGTCTGCTGCACCCACCCTGCGTGATCGAGCCAGCGGAAATCCACCAACGCCTTATCCCACAGCACCCGATGTACCAATTGAAACTGCGCATCCGCCTTGATGATCTCTGGAAGGCGGGCGCGCAAAGTGGCACGGCTGACATTAAACAGCGGCGGCGTGTTATACAGCTGACTTAGCAAATCACGCGTCTGCGTCACTTCAGGAAATTTCAGGTTGTCCAGCGTCCAGTGATGGGTATTGATCACCGCATCATGAAACACCGCCTGATACAACGGCAGACGGTAACGCGGATCAAATATCACTGTACGATAGAGCGGCTTGAGTTGTGAGGCGCGGAAAAATGTCGCTGGTTCGGCATCCGGCCACCACGCACCGAGGTAATAAGGCGAGGCTTTGTTATGTCGCATCTCTTTATCTTGCCAGCCAAATCCCCAGCTTTCCGCACCGTGGGCAAACATCAGGTAACGCGCGGTCACCGCACTGCCATCTTCGGAACCTAAAGGTAATCTGATCTGCTCAGTAAACCAGGCCATCCGCGTATTTCGTGCCGCCGCCATCTGCGCCGCGCCGGTCGGATGCGCGGGTTGATAGTCATCATCCACCATGCCGGTGCCATCCACATCCAGAAACAGGCTGTTTAATCCGGCGAGTTGCATGAGTTCCCGCATCCTTTGTTGCGAGTACGGCAGCACACAGCCCGGATTCATATAATATCCCTCGCCGCCAAAACCAGGCTTTTTACTGCCATCGGCACGCACAATGGCACAACGCTCGCGTAACTCGGCCGGCAACTGGGCGGTAATCCAGCTGTCGTTGCGGCCTGGCGGCACTGCGGTGTCGTAGGAATCGTAACTGGCGACCAGATAACCGGCGGCTTTGGCACGCGTGACGGCCTCAGGGTGGAGAAACGCCGCCGTCCAGGTATCGGTGCCCAACCATAAACGGGATAAACCTGCACGGTGCAAACTGTCGACCACCGTTTCAGATAATCCCGGCCCCCACAAATGGGGCTTGATCAGATAAGCGCCGAGTTGATGTTGCGCCAACTGCCGCACCCTGGTCGCCTGTTGTTGTTGCGCCCGGAGATAATGCGTATCGTCGGGGGTCGCGTGCAGCGGGACCTGGGCGACCAGCGCCTGATTGAGCGCGGCGATCAGACCCGGTTTCTGCCAATTTTGCGGGTGTACCTGTTGCAGGGTTTTCTGTGCCTCCGCGCCCATATTACGCTTGAACGCCGCACCGGCAGGCGATTTCAGGAAGGACACCAATCCTGCCCAATCTTTGACATCTTCTGCTGCCAGCAGCTGACTTCCCCACAGGTAAAGAAACGTCGCGCCAATCAGTTTGCGGCCTTCCGGTTCTACCGCTATCTTCTCACGCAAGGAGCTGAATTGGCCGCTTTGTTTCAGCCAGCTGCGATAGCGCAGCGCACCGGATAACGGTGAATCCCCGACATGCAGCAACACCTCAAACGGCTGCTGCTGATTGAACCGATTAAACTCATGCTGGCTGTGCACCCGCATCTGGCTGGCATGCTGGTTAAAAGTGATGCGATTGTGGAAGGGGGTGAGCAGCAGCCAACTGTAGACTTTATCCTGTTGCTGGCTCCACAGCGGCAGTTTCAGGTCGTAATTGGTATCAATCGAATCCTGTTCCTGCGTCAGATAAGCCTGCCATTGCGGGTTATCAAGCGGAATGCGGCTGCCCTCGCCCAACGGCAACAGCAGCACCCTGGCTTGTGCTGGCAAACTAAACCAGTTCAGCGCTTGAGGTTGCTCGCTGCGGAATGTCAGCCGCAAATCGGCACCCTGTGCCTCAGCGCTGATTTGCAGTCGCCGCGCCGGCCAGTACCAGCTGGCTTTGCTGGGCGTGGTTTGCAATGCCGCAACTTGCTGCTCAACCTGTGGTGCGTTGACCAACGTCCCGCCAACCTGAATTTGCAGGGTGGCGGGATCGATAATAAAGCTATCCTCACCTTGCTGTAAGCGTATGGCAGCAACGGAGAAGGTGCTAATTAACAGCAGCGTAGCGAGTAAAAACTTATTCATGCACAGGCACTCACGAAAGCGATATTGAGCGCTGAGTGTAGGGGAAAAATCAGACAGCAATCCTGATTTTCATGGCAATAATCAGATTATTAATTCTGAGTTTACATTATCATTCAGGATGTTGCGGGTCGGGTCTGTAATCGTTTTGCTACAGGAGTCGTTAACATGTTTGTGCACAACAAAAGCCAGTCAGAACCCCTATTACCAATGTCGGAAGCGTCAACACCCTCATCTTTACTTTCCCGGACGTTAACCCACGCAATAAATTCAGGGCCCACATCTTTTTTGAGCAGCATCCCTTCGCTGAACTATTATCGCGTAAACCAGTGTGTCAATAAAATTCAACAGAAAATAACCAACAATGCATCCGGTGGAAGCCTGCTGAACACAATTCTGACTACCATTGCGCAATACCCCACATTCACCCTGAGCAAGGTGTTGACACAAGAACTGGTGACAAGCACGAAACCACACTTCACTGTTTGGTAACCGCAGTGGCATCCTGCTACTTCGCCTTTTTAACAACGGATGAGACAATAAGATTATTATTCAACAACATCATCCTGCCACTAAGAAAATACCAGGTAAACAAGCAGGATTTCTTTAGTCAGAACATGTGCTCTTCTTTATTTCTACGTTTAACGCTCGAAAGAGATAAAATGGATACATTAAGTTTCTTTCACGAAATTAAGGCATTAGAAGTAACATTCAGCAATGCCAGGTTAGTGAATCTGCATTGCGGAGATAAAGTGCAGCAGCCGACACAAGTAAAACCCAACCCATATCGTGAAAGTGCGAATAAAGATGCGCTGGTATGCACTACCCTTTGGCGGGAAATTTTCCATACTCAGCCAGCACAATGGCAACAACCCGATCATTTGGTGTTTATTGTTGATATCATGCGAGCGCTAGCTGAACATAACAAAAAGCAAATAGAGGAGATTAAATCAAAACCTGATAACATCTTGACTCATAACTTTAAAAACGAAATGATGGATATAAGAAATAGCATCAGGCAAGATATCGCCAAGTGTATCACCGAAGTTTACAGAAAAATTTTCTTGATCGTTAAACAAGATGATTTCTATCAATACATTGAGGCTACATTTTTATTCAGGGACAGAACAAACCACGAGAGATGTATTGAACGTATAAACCCCGATTATCTCGAACAGTTTTCTATCCCGACTGCGACTTCGCAACTTCCATCTGGCACTGTCAACGCCATCAGACAACTGGAAGCGCTTTTAGATACCCACATGGCAAAAGATTATGGTGATTTTGAGGAGAATAGAAATGTCAGAGATTGAAAGTTTTGCTTTCATTAGCTCCTCCGCACCGGACAATGCGGCTTCTGGTCCCTGCCAATTTGAAATAACAAGCAATATAACTCAGATCTACAATACGACAAATAAACTTGATAACAAACCAAAATCTAGTTTTACAAACAATTTACTAAATCTAATAACAAGATCCCCAGAAAAAAAAGCCAGAGACAGCCTGCGAAAAGAGATCGATACAATCCTTTCCCGACAAGAAACGAATGATGGTAATAGCAGAGTACCAGCAAGACATCTGCTCCATTGCATTCTGACTGGCATAAAAAATTACCAGCTCAACCCCATCAGCATTCTCACAAAAAAAGATATTGATAAAAATATAAAAGTTATAGAGGAACTTTTTCTGATTGCTGCTGGCAAGTCTTTATTCTATTTCACTTCAAAGGAAGAAGCTGAATTTTTATTTCACAACATCATTGCACCCTTATATGTTAAATTAAACGAAAGTAGCCGGGACGGCTTCACCGCCAAAATATTTCAACTTTGTTTAAATCTGTCAAATAAGAGTGATGAAAATCAATCCATCATCGATTATCTTCGCCTCTTAACCTTATACACTGTAAAATTCAATAAATTGATTGAACACAGGAGTGACGACAGTCGGGAAGTCGCTGATATTACCGCCACCACAAAATCGCAAAAATGTCTGGATGTCGACGAAAATCTTTGTGAAAAGATGCGGATTGAGGCGTGCGAAATGTCCCTGTCACGGCATAAATCAAACGACTTTATCATCCTTGCATTGCAAAGAATGCGTATTTTCCTTTCTCATATCCATAAAGAAATCACCAGAAAACAGCAGTCCGTAGATGCATTACCCGCTTCTGAAAGAAAGAGAACATACATCAAACTATTGGACACAACATTACACACTTTAGCACTAACTTATAAAAAAATTGTCAACTATACGATAGAATCAAACCGTCTATTATTAAGCGAAAAAGCACCGACTTCTGATCATAATATCATGAATATGGTGTATGCAACCTTTGTGAAGGAATACCACCTGACAGGCTGGCAAGATTATGAGAAAGTGCTGACAATCCCTAAGCTCACCGACGAAAAGGTGGGGCTTCTTTTTAACGCATTCAAAATAGCAGAAGTCCCACCGCAGACGAAACTGGAACTTAAAAAATTGAATGAGACAGTGGCGGATATATTCAGTGCAAGTTGAATTACTCCCATCGACAAACAATTTACTCAGCTAAAGGTTCCAATATCGCTCCTGTATTTTTTACTGTGATCTAACACGAATATTTTCCACTTAGGGCTATTTCGTACAAACAAAACCGACATCTTCAGCAGTGATAAACATCGCTCTTTCCATACCTCGATAAGATGCGTTAATCTCCCATCTCGACAATGCCACAGGGAAGGTATTATGGCGCAACATCAGGGACGACAGCGTGGAGATCATTCCACCCAATGCAAATGCAGCACACCCTCCTATTTTCGTTCGCCAGATTTCAAAAAATTACCCGGCGAGTTGGGACGCGCCTACCACAATCTGGTGGGCTATCAGCCGCAGGGCACGCCCTATCTCAAACGTCGGGTGTCGCGGGATGTCTATTTTGTCCAATTTCGTCATCTGGGCAAACGTTGTCGCGATTTTCGCCCAGAACGCAGAAATCTCATCGATGCGCTTTGGCCACTGCTGATTAGCAAACTGGATCTCGCTACCGGCCTGGTGACAGTGTGTCTGAGTGCGCTGGCGGAAGCCCTGTCGCCCGTGGATACACATGGCAACCCTATCCCCGAACAGGCGGTCACCCCTTCACGTATATCACGCTTAGTCGATACCCTGGTGAAATACGGTTTGCTGGAGCTGCAGGCATTGGGATGGGATAGCAAACGCAGGATGTTTTTACCTAAATATGTCTCGCTGACCGAGCAAGGCTGGAAACTCACACGCTGCAATATCGAAAAACTTTATCGGGAGCAGCAACAACGATTACTGGACGTTGCAGGTCAGTCGCCGCCAAAAACGCCATTTCAGGCCAGAAAAGAGTGGCTGGCGAAAAAGCGTGTCAGCGTACTTATTCAGCGTAATCTTGCGATCTCAGCAGGCAAACATGCCGCACGTCTTATCCCTTTGTCGCTGGAGGAGCGTAAACATACGGTCGCACGTTGGTTGAGTAAAAAAATTTCCTTCAAACAGCGTATTTCAGGTAACTTTCTTACGCTTATTTGGCAAGAGCTTCGGCGCAAAGGATTGGCTTCTTCCTCGCCACCCGATAAGCAATAATCGCCCTTTTCCCCCTCCCCTTACCCTCATGATCCGGTTGGCGATCCCCCACACCTGTCGTAAATTTGTGCCTGGTTATTAGCCATTTTCCGCACAATTTATCAGCGCTTAATAAATAAAATAATGCATTCTCCTTCCCGGCATCCGTAAAAATCATCGCATTTTTGTTTATACACATTTATCTGCAAATTGAGTATTCACTTTAAGTGCAAACTAATTGCGGTTTAGCTGCAAAATAATATCTTCATCCATCACTCATTAATCAAAACAATTATCAGGTCAGAAAAAGCGGGGATAAGCTGAAATGGGTAAGGTCTGGGTATAAAAAATACACCCGACAGCATAACGTGGCGGCTCATCGGCATGGCGATGAGAACCTACCCAACCCATCAGGAAAAGATTATGACGGAAGCACTGCTGATTTTGTTGAGTGCCGCGCTTGGCTCAGCCCTGTATTGTTTCTACGGTCACACTGCCTGCAACCGGCTGACGGCCTTTGTTTTTATTGTTGCCACATTGGGTGGTTGGTTGCTTTCTCCGGCATTTTCCCGCCTGGCGGATATCAGCGAACCCGAAGTGTTCGCTTTTCTTACCGCATTCGTGATTTTCCCCTTGTCGAAAATATTTTTGCACTGGGTGAAAGATTTTACGGTGGAAAAAATATTTTTACGGTTTTTTGGCGGTAATAAAAAATAACCGCAGCGCAAATGAAAAAGCGGCTTCGGAAAAATCGAAGCCGCTTTACATTAAGTATCGAACGGGTGCTTACTTATTCAGCCGCCCACAAGCTAACTGCCACATCCGGCGCCCAATGTTTGGCCCCCGTATGCGACTGTAAGCAACGATACACTTTTCCATTATAGCTGACTTTATCACCTTTGCCGTAGGCCGTACCCGCTTTGAACGCGGTTGTTGCACCGTTATCACCGCCATTGCCCGGTTCTTCAGATTTCGCTTTCACCAGTACACGCGTACTTGCCGTGGAGCTGAACTCTTTATCCTTCACCGTCACCGTAAATGTCAGGGTGGTGTCGGAATTAACCTGCGGTGCCACGAAGGTGGTGGTCACACGATTGGCTGCAAAGTTCACCGCCGGACCCGAGGTTTGCTGCCACTCATAGCTCAGCACATCGTTATCCGGATCGGTGGAACCGGACGCATCCAGCGTCACGCTGGCATTGCTTTGCACGGTCTGATCCACACCCGCATGGGCGATCGGTGCCTGGTTGGTCGTACCGTTACCCGGTTGTTCCGTAGGTTTCACCACCACCGCCACACTCTGGCTGGCTGGCGACACATTGCCAGCCGCATCGTTCGCGGAAATCTGGTACTGATACACTACATCATCCGACTGATGGTGCTGAACGTTATTATCAACCCAGGCGGTGGTCATCGAGCTACCCACCGGCACGCCATCACGCCAGATGGTATATCCCACCACACCGACATTGTCGCTGGAAGGCTGCCAGTTCAGAATGACCGTATTATTCTGCTGGATATGGGTAATACCGGTAACGATGGACGGTGCTTCCACATCCGGTGTCACGTCGGGTAACGTATCATCGAGGATGTTTTTATAACGGTTGGCGAATTCATAACCGTAACTTTGTCCCGCTGAGTTTTTACCGTTGTCCCAGTTAACCGACCAGGTCATCAGACCTTTGATCGGCTCCCCGGCGGCAGTCAGACGTGACAACGCGTTATACACTGCCTGCGGATCTTTAACGTAGCCATTGGCGGCAGCATCATTATTAGTTGGCAAACCAATCACCAGCTTATTAGCAGGGATCTTAGTGTAGCCGCGTGTACCGTTGGCCAGACTATCCGTCAGATAGAACAGGAAGTGTTCCTTGCGCGCATCGTCATTCTGGGTCAAATACCAGACACCCACTTGCGCGTGTTCTTCCGTATTCATATCCACACCGGAACCATTCTGGTTGTAATATTGCGGCGCGACAAAATCATAAACCCCTTCCAGGTTCTGGAGATAAGGCTTGTAAGCACCGTTGGTGGTCAGATACGGGAACTCCGGTGCCATGCTGATAATAAAATGCTTACCCTGCTGCTGATAATGCGCACGCACCAGTTTTAATGCTGCCGGGATCACCGTGCTGTTGTCGCCTGCGGTAATTGCGGTCTGCTCCAGATCGATATCGAGACCATCGAAGCCATAGACCTCAACCAGACGGATGATCTCATTTGCCAGCGCCTGCTCCTGCCCTTTGTGCAGCAGGATATGCGCATCAGCACCGCCCAGTGAGATGATCACCGCACGGCCCTGGGCATTCAATTCAGCCACCTGGGCGCGGAAGGCTTCGTCCGTGGCGTTATAGGGTTTAAAGGTCGGAATGGTGTCGGTTTGTCCTGGGAACACTTTCATAAAGGCCACACTGACCACGTTATATTCCGCCGGAACGTCACGCAGCGAGATGCTGGAAGGCAGCCCCCCCTGGTAGCCCTGATTATCCACAGTGCCGGGCCAGTTGTGCCAGTAACCCAGAAGTACTTTCTTGTTGCTGAAATCAGGCATCTGCGATGCTGCATCCTGGGTCGCGGCGTGCGCCAGCGATCCTGCCCCACACAACAGCAAAGCCAGAGTGAGCGCATTGAGTTTTCTTTTCAAAATATCGGGCCTCAATAATTAAACATAAATTTCGACCGGGAAAAATACGTTATTATTCAGACCGACACGACGCGAAAGCCCTGCGGTTTACGCAGAATATCGGAGTGAAACATGAGGATGTTCTGAATAATCAGGGTGATTCGGGTTGCTAATGATAACGTTACCCGTAAGAATCAAAGACAATCAAGGGACAGGTAAAACTACAGCGATGAATACACTATCAACCTCAACCTCAGCCGTTTCCTATATATTGCTTTCCCACAACGACCGGGATTTAAGAATTATGTTCCTGTCGAAATGCATTAAGACAGTCAACAATAACACGACCTCTCCCGCATCTTCTCAGCCAGTCACAAACAAGGAAGTGCTCTCGCCACAATGGCAAATTATGCCCACACTTCCTACTGCCATACCGCCAGATGTCGCCCTCATCATTGAGGTGCCGCAGACTGCATCCCGGAAGGAACTCAGGGCAGAAACACTCCCCAGAAGCATGAAAAATGCGGGTTTAATAGAATATTGGTGTGAAAAACATCCTTTTATTGCATTTAAAGAGATGACCGCAGAAACGTATATTGCTAAAGTCAGACAAGCATTTCCAACGGTGAAGTATTACACTATCAGTAAGGCGCTGGCAAAACAAAATGAGCTGGGTAAAACGGAAGGTGAAATAAAAGAAATCCTGATCAAACAGCACGATGATATAAAACGCGAGCATAAAAGAATCAATCGTAACCGGATGAGAGAAATTGCGCAGACACAAAAACCACCCAGAATACGCGACTACAACATCACCGAGTATTTTACAAAGTATCCTTTTAATGTGACACAAGACGATCACGAGAAATGTATCAACGACTTTCTGCTTTATTTCTACGAAAATAAAAAATCCTATAGTATAGATTTTTTTCTTAAACATACCACCATCAAGCCCGAACTATTTTTTAAAGTCTGGGGGAGATTAACTGAAGTAAGAAAGAGGCAGTCGGCCAGTACATTACATCATGGAACTCATGCTGTTAATCGGAAACGTTGTAAGGTTTATCACGTCGAGTGGATAAAACATCATCCGAAACGAAATATGACAAAGAATGATTATTTTAACCAGTATATGCAATGGCATATAAAAAAGAAGAATAAAACCACATTCTGGCAAGCGGCATGTTTTGCCAAAATGATTAAACTCGACGAGGTCATTATGCGATCACTTTATTCTTCCTTTCCTGTTTAGGCGTGGTTTCAACGCTGCTAAAAATATTGTTTCCATCAAACCGGCCCGTCCGGATCGGGTTTGATGGAAATGGTGATCAGCTGCGC
The DNA here is from genome assembly GCF_059730495.1 of Pantoea sp. X-Soil-TKNS-1211. Lineage (NCBI taxonomy): Bacteria > Pseudomonadati > Pseudomonadota > Gammaproteobacteria > Enterobacterales > Erwiniaceae > Pantoea > Pantoea sp. X-Soil-TKNS-1211. Next base: position 8,027 of record NZ_AP035955.1, on the reverse strand, counting down.
TTTTAACCTGGCAATTTGGGCTTTATCCTGACGTTTTTTTACCAGCGCTTTGGCTACGGCATCCTGCACGGTGTGAGTTTCTGCCTGGCCTGTTTTACTGCCTTCACCGTCCGGCATCCCCTGTTTCCAGAAGCCCCCCGCGATACGAATGGCATCATAGACAAAACGGCCATCCTTATTCTGCCGCTTCCTGATAACCACCGCAGTATCGGCCGGCGTGATGGGAATAACGTCAGACCCAATACTTTTGGCCTGCCAGCCCCAGGGGGAACATACCCGCACCTGCCGATTTTCCTCGCGCACGATGATGGTGATGTTTTCCCGCTGCGCAATCCGCAGGATCTGATCGTTAAGATCGGACAACGTGTACTGGCTCTCAACTAATTCTGGCGTATGTTCCTTATTATAATCATATAATAACTCCTCGCCTGGTTGGATAGCCCGACTGGTCACCATAATCGGCAGCACGCCCGGTTGCCCCGGTTTATGTAGATATACTACCTTCACATTTTGTTCCCCACGCAGGGGGTAATTACCATATCTGACACTGTTCATCAGAAATAATATGCAGGGGTTGCCCGCGCCGCTGAGATAATGATCACCCGTTTGATGGGTGGCAAATGCTGCGGTGGAAAACTTACGCGGTCCCTGGCGTTTCATCTCCGCATTAACCGCCGCCACCTCAGACAGATACATCGACTTATAGGGGCCGAGATAGGTATTTTCAGGAAGATAACACTTCGCCCGGAGCTGATTACCGACCGGATCATTGACGTCCCTGAACACCTCGAAATATTGCCCATTGCGCTCCCGGTCGCTCGCACCTTTACTGCGCAGTGATTGCTTAGCCTGTTCGAGCAAATTTTCTGCCACCGCTTTACCCATATATCGGCTACCGACGATTTTTACCTGTTCCACATCACCCAACAGTAGTTCGGTGATATCTTTACCCTGCGTATCGATGATGATTGGCCCTTTGCTGGCCACGCATAGATTAACGAAGGCGATTTCATCAATGATTTCCGGCTCCCCGGTGTCGATTATCTCTTCCTGCTCCTGCTTGATAGTCACACGAAGTCGTTTCAAATTATAAAAACGCGATTGCAAGTTACAGGGGTTAAGTCCTAAGTGCCTCGCAACCTGGAAAATGATTTTATCAACACTACCCTGGTCACGGGCTAATTGATCGATCAACTCCACCGTCTCTGAGGTGGTAATATCCGCCGTTTTACCCTTCAAATACCTGCTGAACAGCCATTGCTCCACCCGCTTTTCCTGAAATTCTCCCAATGGCGGTGCCTGGTAATACTGCACGTAGCGGCTGATATCATTCGGCTGTAAACCAAAAATAATGGCGAGTTCCGTTTGTTTATAACTCTTCGCTTTTAATAGACTTTCCGGACGGGTGAATAACTCTGCCATATGACTTTCGTCTATCTCTACTCCAGGCTTAAGTTGAGATTTTACATACTCCCGCACCCATCCGAGTTCATCCTCAGTGCGTTGTACCGGGCTGGCCCGCGTGACTTTTGATTTTAAGGTGCTAATAACCAGCCCATAACTTCGCGCCAGTCGCGGAACGGTATAGCCCTGGCTGTCTAACCAGGATTTGTGTTTCACAATTTGGGCAACCAACAGGGAATAACAGTTTTTACGACTGGTTCGCTTAGCGCAGTTAAAATCCGGAAAATCTTTCTCAAGCAGCCGGTTTTCATCCGTCTTGTCCAGCTTGGGGGTGTCGAGTTCATAGCCCGCATTATAGAATTGATTTGCTGTGTAGCCGTAAGCGTTGGCCACATCGCCCTTGTTGATTCCAGCAGTTTCCAGTGCACTCAGGTTCTGATTATAGAGTTTAACCACGTCGGCGATCGACGGCCTTGGTGTTGTGGGAAGAAGAGGGTAGAGGAATTTTCGTGCGCGTTTGAGTCGCTCATCGCTACGCGTCAGGTCTAATTCGCCTCTCACTTGTGTCAAGGTAAAGCCGGTATGTCTAAAATATTGCTCTTTGGTAATGTTGAGGGGGTTAAGCGTGTTGCCGTTGGCACGATACCAGTCTACGGCTTTCTTTTTATTTCTGATGTTTTCAGCAGGGACCAGTGCAGAAAGTTTTTTCTTTCTGGCCGCCTCCATTTTCGCATTAGGAGTTGCTGTTACGTTTTTTTTCTTCCGTTGAATAACCGTAATGGCGTTTCTTAACGCCCCTGGACTTAATCCATAATAATCTGCCAGCTTTTCTCGGGTAATGGCTCGCCAATGCATCGCGGCCTTCTTTGTCTCCCAGAGCTGCGCGATTTTTTGCTTATACTCACTCAGTTCCTTCCTCGACAGCGACTTGGGATGGGGATTGCACTGCGGGTAAAGCCAGGAGGTGTGGATTTCTTTCTGCATCTTCGGCGGCAACGCGCTGAGTGTTCCCCTCAGCATTTCCTGCAAGCTTTCATCCCAGATTTGCTGTTTCAGCTCGTCGATGCGCCTCGGGTCTTGTATCCAGAGTTTTGGCGCTGCGACGGGTCGAACTAAGGTCGCAGGCATGATTATCCGGTTTTTGACAAAACGAATGTTGGGGGTTATCACCGCAGTGGCACCAGGCTGATACAGATAGAGCGGCTGGGGTTGACCTGCGGAGTTTATGATTAACAATATAATCCCTCGCTGACTCTCCAGGATTAACCTGGGACGCCACAACACGTAGCGGTACTTTTAAATAACCGGTAAACACCCGGATAGTATATTGGCTGGCGCCTCTGTCAATTATAACTGCAACCTGATAGTTAATGATGAAAATAGCCTCATCAGTTTTGAGTGATAACATCCTGAAAGGCTTATGATGTCAGGAAAATGTCATTATTCCTCAACCTTCTCCAGGCGGTATTCTCACCTCTACATCCTTTATTAAGGTCACTATAAATCAAAGGTAAAAAAAATGAGAAGAAAGTTGATCGCATTCAGTATTGCGCTGTGTTTTAGCAGTGCCGTGCTGGCCGATGAATTCATCTCGCCACAAACACCAACGTTATTGCAAAATTTTAATGAAAATATTCAGCAACTGGTCACTGCCCCCTCTGGTCAAACTTACGTCTTTACCCGTTCAGGTTATGCCAACCTGAAAAATAGCGCTGAATTTATTGCTCTTGCTACCCCGGACATGATTGCACCGCCGGTATTTTCCGGGATGGATGTCGAGGGTAATTTTCTCCTGCTTTCAGCCAGGAATACCAATGAACATCATAGCCAGGTAGAGGCCTGGCTGCATAATCCGGTCACTAAAACCACTCACCTGCTCTACCGCCAACAAAAGCCGCACGCTTTCCATAATGTTAGCCTGGCCGTGTCCCCCAATGCCTACGGTATAGTGGTACTTTTGGAAGAGGTATTGGCAAGGGGTAAAAACCGCAGCGACGTGACCTTTTTCTCCCCGGCGGCCGGGTTTGAACCCGTGCAGTTCAATAACCTGGACTTTGTCGTACGCAATGCCATCGTTCACCCGGATAATCCTCATCGTATCTTGCTTCAGGGCGAGCGCTTGGGTGTAAATGCAGGGCAAAGCGCATCTGTCGCTCAGCATGTTTATCTCACCGAAGCCGGAAACGGCGTCGGCGAGCAACCGGCAAAAGTGATCACCTCAATGCCGCAGCAAGCCGTGAGCCATATCGATAACCTGATCTGTGGCTTTAACATTTCCACGCCATTATTTAGCTGCGGTTCATTTTATCCTCAGCCCCTGGCGGGGATGGAAGCCGGTCCACGCTGGACCCAACAGCTGGCGGGGAATGGATTACTTAAATATTCGACCATCATAACAGGCCAAGGCGATCAAACCCCGGTGGTGTATGGCGCAACAGCGACGGATCTTTATGCCATGAATGCCCATACGGGTCAGTTGCTGTCGGAAATTCACATCACGGCAGAAAACAACACGCAGTTTGTTAAAAAAATGGTGAGCGATCCTGCCGGTCAGCACGTCTATCAGATGTTTATTACCGACGATAAAGAAGTGGGTGCCATCAGTACCACAGCAGACGCCTCCGCATTCGACACGCTCTTCACCCTGCCAGTGCCTCAAGGGGAATATGGCGTAACCTCGCCGCTGGTCAAAGATAAGGCGCTGTACTTTGGCGTCGGACGGGGACTTTATCGCTATGCGGTAGCAGCCGAAGCAGAGGACGGCGCCCCCGTGGCGGTCGCCGGGCAAGACTTCACCGTGAAACGTAACGCGGAAAACCGCGGGTATGACCTCAACGGCCTGGCAAGCCAGTATGCCGATAAATATCGCTGGAGTATCGTCTCAGGAAAAGAGGAATTCTGGTTGCAGGTGCAAGATCGCGGGGAGTGGGTAAGCAATGTCTATCAACCTACCGCCCGGGCGCTGATTCCCGCCAATAAGACCGGCAAAGTCACCTATCGCCTTGAAGTAAAAAATAAACAGGGCGAAACGCACCATAGCGATATTACGGTAACGGTAGAGTAATGACCTCACACTAATAAATATTAGGGCTGACAATTTCTATTAGCAAATTTCTCGCGGTGCGCAGAATAGCGCCGTGAGAAATGTGCCAACAATCTCGCATTACGATGCAGAAGGCTTTATTCGCGAACTGGCCCGTCGGGTGCCACAGCATGAGGACGAACTGATGACCATCGCACAACAACTTGAGCAAAAAGGTCTGCAAGAAGGTCTGCAAGAAGGTAAGCTGATTGCTGAACGCGATACCAGACTGGAAATTGCCCGCAACATGCTCGAAAACGGTTTCGACTGGGCATCTGTAATGAAAATGACCGGTCTTACCGAACAGGATCGCCAGCATATCAAGCATTAATCTGAACCTACCCCTCATTCTCTGATCAATCAGGCCAGAGGGTTATGCTCGCGTCATTTCCTCGCAGTTTTTAATAGATTGACACCGGTATACCTTTTCTCCCTTTCATTCAGGAGAATACCGATGCTACAACCCCGTGAGTTTTATCGTTATGCCGCCCCCGGCCAGCGCAGTGAGAAAACCGCACCTTTGCAGCAGGCGCGCTATCTGCCGGGACTGGAGATACGTACCTCCTCCACGGGATTGCGGGTGATGATGGTGGGCCACAGCCGTCTTTATCGCGCTGACCGCCAGACTTTTATACATTTTAATCTCTGCGATCGTCTTGGCAGCATCACCGGCGTGCTGGATGAACGCGATAGCCTGATTAGTCAGGAAAACGGCTATCCCTACAACCGAATGCCACTTAAAATATAAATGCGACGTCGCGGGTTGCAATAAATCCTGGAAGTTCAAGTCGCATCTGGCGAGACATCTTCTTACGCATAATAAGGAAAAAAACGTCAGCTGTACGAGAGCGGGATGTAACAAAAAATTTAAGACCATCTCCCAACGCAATGTCCATATCAGTACCGCTCATGAGGGTAAAAAATTCGACTGCTTCACATGCCAAATGGTTTTCACTACCAAGCAAAATCGGGACCTCCATTACACCGCATGTCAAACCATCAAGCAGGAAGACAGATTTAACTGCCCATTTTGCACAAGTTGGTATTTAGTACAGGGGACGCTGACAAGACACCAGAGAAAATGCCACCCCTGCCCCCAACCCAGGCGTTAAAATGCGTAGCGGCGCGCGCTACCCGCCGCTACCTGTTATGTCACCGCTTTAGTTTTGCCCCTTTCACCCCGGCCAGCACCTGCTGAATGGCGGCTTCAATCTGCTCCACCGCGTCTTTGGGTAAACGGACAAATTCATAGCTGATGGCGCGCTTTTCCGCATGCACTTTCCGGCGTGCCTGCATATTACGATCGTCAAAATCAGCCAGTTTTTCCGTGACCAGCGCTTTCGGCTTGGGTGGTACCAGGCTGCGTTTGGCGGCACGGAAATGACCCAGGATGTGATTCTTTTGCTCATCCGCGCTGCCGCCCTGCTGCGGATGCTCACCCATCAGCATCCGCACCTGTTCCGCCACCGCATCAATCGCCACATTCTCTGCTCTGGCGTTGTCGGTCACATCCAGCAGCAACTGATAATCCGGCAGCGTCAGTTCCGACACCACCGGAAACAACGCGATCAGTTCCGCCGGAACCGAGGCCGCCTGAAAGGCCCGGGTCACTTTGGCGTTAGAGATCCCTTCTGCTTTGGCGATGTCACTTTTGCTCATGCCTTTTTCATTCATCAGCATAAAACGCAGCCCCAGCTCACGCAGATTGTGTTCTTTCGCAGTCTGAATATCGGCAGCCAGCTGACGAGCATCACCAATATCGAGTTCGTCGCTGGTAACCAGCACTTCGAGGCTGGCACCGGCAAACAGGCAGGCCGCCCGGCGACGTGAACCGTCCATGATCTCGATACGGTTATCCTGCTGACGGCCAATGGCCGGGAAGAACTGTTGCAGACCAATGGTACGCGTGATATCCCGTACCGACTCCTCGGTCAGCGTCGCCTGATCGCGGCCATTAATCTGCGCATCGACATAGGTCCGCGACGCAATGTCGTCATGGGGAATCAGCTGCCGGGTAAAAGTGGCGCTCTTGCCCGACTTCAGGGTGAAGGTGCGCGAGGCATTGTTGCTGTCGATAAAGTTGGCGATGGCGGTCTGGCCCATCGTGCGGCCGATACGTTGTACCGTTTTATGCGTACTCACAGGCTGCTCCTGATGTATTCAATGCGATCGAAGACAGCGCGTGAGAACTGTTCTGCTTCATATTTGGCTTTTCTCAGGGCATCAGCACTGCCCGGATACGAGAGCGGATTGGCGCTGATCACCGTATCAAACGACTCGCCGCAACGCTCAAAACCGTCGAGGCGTGGCAACGATGCATCCAGCATTGATTTGGTAAACACCTCACGGGCGTAACTTTGCGACGTAAGGTGGTCGTGTTTGGTGGTCATCTTCGACATAAAACCAATATTGGCTTTCAGACGCGGCTCTACGCCCTCTTTCTCAATCCTCTCCAGCATTTCTGGCAGGCGCGTGAGGTATTTCATGGTGGAGTGGAAATCAACCTGCGCGGGCGGCGTTGGCGTCAGCAGAATGTCGCTGGCGGCGATGGCGTTCAGCATAAACGAGTCGAGATGCGGGCCGGTGTCAACAAAGATAAAATCATAGTCGTCCGCCAGGCGATCGATCACGTTGCGACGCAACACCTCCGACGGCGCGACACCCGGCAGATACTGCTGCACCAGCGCCTCCCAGTCACTGGCAACAAAGCCGTCGTCAATCGAGGCTGGCATTACATCCACGCCCGGCATCACCGTCGGCTGAATAAATTCGCTGCGCAGTTGGTCACGTCCGAGGTCATTCAGCATCGCCTGCGCGGCGGTCTCTGCCTTCGAACCGATGCTGTCTTTATGGCTAAGAAACATGGTGCTGGACGCCTGCGGATCGAGATCGATAACCAGGATACGCAGATCGTTATGCAGCATCGCCGGATGGGCGCGCATGCCATGTGCCAACGTCACGGTGCTGACCGTTTTAGACACGCCACCTTTGAGATTCACCACAAACACCACAAACGGGCCTTGATGTTTGTCGCGGTATTTCGGTACGTTGCGGTGATGATAAATATCAATGACGTTTTGCAGACTGAGCGCATATTGTGCCGTGCTACCGGTTTGCTTTTTGCCAAACTCGTAACCCGCCGCTTCCATATCGCCGATGGCCGCCACCACCGCATGTTTACTTAATAGCGGAAAGTTAGCCACTGCGTTACGCGACCAGGTCTGGTAGTAACCCGTCTGGTTGAATTCGGCCCGTTGTTGTTCAATATGGTTGCTCAGTCCCTGCAATAAACTGTGCGCGCGCTTGGCTGTTTCCAGCACATCGCCGTAGTCACGTTTCATAACGTCCTCAGATGTAATGTTTTTTGGCATGATACACAAAAAGTCGCCACCTGCCAATTTTTCGGTAAAAAACGTAAAAACTGGATTTTTCTGGCAGGATTGGCTTTATCTTATCTGACTGATATTTTCCTGATAAAGCAGTTGATGGCCTTGTCCCTTCCTGAAGTTGACGTTAAACAATCCAGGTGTCTGACTCAGAG
>NZ_AP035954.1:0-650967 GCF_059730495.1 Pantoea sp. X-Soil-TKNS-1211 | reverse complement strand
ATTACAGTGAACATTAACACTGTTTATAGTGAACATTCTACTGGCTATAGTGAATAAAGTGCTGATTACAGTGAATACTTTACTGATTATAGTGAACACGATCACCTTCTCAGCCCTTGTCCTGTACGGCTTGCGACGATCCGGGATCTCTTAGGATCTCTTTAAGATCTCTCTATGATCTTTATTAGAGATCTAATCACTGTATAACTGAATAACTCTCAGAAAAATCCTGTGCATAGCAGACCGATCACATACTAAAGGGTAATACTCCCACCCGGATTGAAACAGGATCAAAACATTAGCGCGCTGCAAGCAGCCAAGCAGCATGTTCATTCACTGAGAAGAACTTGCTCATTAATATTCATTTTTCATCACTCCTGCCGAAGCGTAAGGTGCACCTCATTGACCAGCCAAACTTACGATGAAGGCACTTATGACTGACAATGTAATCTCACGCAATCCTGTTGACGGTGAAATCCTTGCAACCTGGCCGCTACAAAACGCTGCTGAACTGGATACTTCCTTACAGCAAAGCGCGCAAGCTTTCAGCCAATGGCGTATGACCAGCATGGAACAACGAGTAAAAGTCCTGCGCCAGTTGGCTGAGCAGATCCGTCAGCGTCAGGATGAGCTGGCAAGAATGGCAACCCTGGAGATGGGCAAACCGATCGCTCAGGCACGCGCTGAAGTACTGAAATGCGCCAACCTGTGTGACTGGTATGCCGAACAGGGTCCGACGATGCTGGCAGATAAACCCACGCTGGTGGAAAATCAGCAGGCATGGCAGGCATTTCGCCCACTGGGGGTGATCCTGGCCGTCATGCCATGGAACTTCCCTTACTGGCAGGTACTGCGTGGTGCCGTCAGCATGTTGCTGGCAGGCAATACTTACCTGCTAAAACACGCACCGAGTGTGATGGGCTGTGCCAATCTGATCACCAGCCTGTTTGATGCCACCGACTTGCCCAAAGGGGCATTCACCGTAATTAACGTGGATAACGAGGGTGTTTCCATTGCCATCAAAGATCCGCGCATTGCGGCAGTAGCCGTCACTGGCAGCGTGCGGGCAGGCGGGGCAATTGCCGCACAGGCCGGTGCCGCACTGAAGAAAACCGTGCTGGAGCTGGGAGGTGCGGATCCTTTTATCGTACTTGCCGATGCAGACCTGGATGCAGCTGTGGCCTCAGCGGTCACAGGACGCTACCAGAACACCGGACAGGTCTGCATGGCAGCCAAACGGTTTATTATCGAAGAAAGTGTCTCTCAGGCCTTTGAGGCGCGTTTTAGCGCAGCGGTACAAGCCCTGAAAATCGGTGATCCTCTGGAAGAGACGACGTATATCGGGCCGATGGCGCGTTTCGACCTGCGAGATGAACTGGATCGCCAGGTTCAGCAAAGCATTGCCGAAGGTGCTCGTGTAGTGCTCGGCGGACACAAAATCGAAGGCCCAGGTAATTACTATGCGCCAACGATCCTCGCCGATGTTACACCTGAGATGACGGCATTCCAGCAGGAGATCTTTGGACCCGTGGCCGCGATCACCGTTGCCCGCGATGCGCAACATGCGCTGGCGCTGGCAAACAACAGCGAGTTTGGCCTGAGCGCCACAATCTGGAGTAGCGACGAAGCGCTGGCGAATGAGCTGGCACAGCAACTGGAAACCGGCGCGGTATTTATCAATGGCAATGGCGCATCGGATCCCCGTGTTGCCATCGGCGGCGTCAAGAAAAGCGGCTATGGTCGCGAGCTGTCCAGCTTTGGCGTCTACGAATTCTGCAACATTCAGACGGTGTGGAAAAATCGTCGCTAATCCATGCGGGGCGCGCGATACTACGCGCCCCAAACTCAGTCATGATCGATCCACAGATGCACACTCCCGGAATTATCATCCTTGCCGCCGGACTGGGCTTACGCTTTAACCGCGCCGGAGGGCAGGGCAACAAGCTGCTGGCACCACAGCAGAACCAACAACCGCTGCTGGCCTTAACCCTGCAACAGGCACAGGACTCTGGCCTACCCGTGCTGCTGGTTACCCGTCCCGAATATCATGCGATCCTCGATCTTGCACAACAATGCCACATTCCCGCGATCACCGTTGCCAGCAACGGCAGCGGTGAGAGCATCGCTGCGGCCGTGCGCCAGACCAGAAACTGGGCAGGTTGGCTGATTCAACCGGGTGATATGGCGTGGGTGACGGCGCAGGATCATCAGTGTGTGGCGCAGTCGCTGGTCGCAGGTGCTCAACAGGTCAGGTTATGCTGGGATCAGCAGCCGGGGCATCCGGTGGGATTTGCCACCGGTTATGGTGAGGCTTTGAGTGAGTTAACCGGAGATAACGGCGCACGCGCACTGCTGGATCCGACGATCCTGCAAAAAATCAGCGCGCACGCCGGGGTGATTCGCGATGCAGACCTGCCTGACCCTAGAAGCCGTTCCTGACGCGTACGATATCTGCCAGCGTGGCCAGCGCAATCTCACCGGGTGTTTTGCTGCCAATCGGCAGGCCGACCGGCGCATGAATGCGCGCCAGCGCCTGATCCGACAATCCCCCCAGCTCCGCCAGACGTTGCAGACGTTTCTGACTGTTCTTCGCCGATCCCATCGCACCAATGTAAAAGGCTGGCGTATGCACCGCTTCCATCAGCGTTAAATCATCGACTCGCGGATCGTGCGTCAGACAGAGGATCGCGGTTCCCGCCGACGCCCCCGACTGCTCCAGATACCGTGCCGGATGCTGCTGAACACAATGCAGATTTTCGCAGCCCAGCACCGCCGTACGTAATTGTTCGAATTCAGCATCACGATGTTCACACACCACCACGCGAAAACCGAGCATCAACGCCAGACGGATACAATCACTGGCGACGGCGGAGTAACCGGCGATCAACACCGTGGTCACCGCCCCCACCGGCAGCACCGCGCTGTCATCGTCATACCTGAGCAGGGGCAGGGGAGCGCCCGGAGCCAGCGGCTGCCACTCATGATCGCAGCCAAGGGTGATATAACGCGTCAGCAGCGGACCACCGCTCAGTGCCTCCTGCATTGCACCGAATAACGCCAGAGAACGCTCCTGCGGCTCAAGACGTTCCACCAGCACATCCAGTACACCGCCACAGGGCAGTTGAACCGGTGGCGTCAATCCCTCCGCGCCATAACGCACCCGCTCGCTGGCATGGGGGTACGTGCCTTGCTGTACCCGCGCGAGGAAATCCTCCTCGATACAGCCGCCCGACAGCGATCCACTCCAGTGACCTTCCGCATCCGCCACCAGCATAGCTCCCGGTGAACGCGGAGCCGATCCCCAGCTATGCAGCACGGTACATAGCCAGATCACCTTGCCTTGTTGCAGCCACAGCAACCCCTGGTCAATCACGCGTTGATCGAGTGACAGCATACTTTCCTCCACATCAGTGACTGCTGGGGTTCGCGCGTACCTGCGCCACTTTTTCCGTTAAGTCAGCCCAGGCGGGTTCATCCGGGGCGTAACGCTGGCGCAAAAACGCGGCAATATCCGCGACCTGTTTATCGGAAAGGCTGGCGGCGAAGCCCGGCATATAACCCAGCTCATCGGTGGCGGGTTTATCAATGCCGTGTAGGACCACCTGCAACAGGTTATCCGGTGTGGCGCTGGTCAGGCTGCTGCTGTTTGCCATGGATGGGCTGACACCAAACAACTTCGGACCTCCTTCGCTGGCGCTGTGACATGCCTGGCATGCGCCCTTAAACAGACGCTCCCCGGCGGCGGTATTCCATGCCGGTTTCACCGCAGGTTGCGACACGGGCGCAGGCATCTGACCATTGATATCCGCCAGATAGCTCGCCATCGCACGCACATCCGCCTCTGGTAGCGTCGCCAGATGGCTGACCACCGGGGCCATCGGCCCGGCCGCTACGCCATGTTTGTCGTCATAGCCGTTACGCAGATAGTTGTAGAGCGAGGCGGCGGTCCAGGGTTGCGGCGATTTGCTTAACTGATTGAGTGCCGGGGCTTCCCAACCATCAACCCAGCCGCCCGCGAGGAACTGATCGCCACCTTTTTCCGCCCCCATCAGATTGCGCGGTGAATGGCAGGCACCACAGTGACCCGCGCCATTTACCAGGTACGCACCGCGATTCCATTCGGCAGTTTTCGTGGGATCGTTCTGGTATTCGCCGGTGCGCAGATAAAGCGTATTCCAGCCTGCCATCAGGAAGCGCATATTGAACGGAAAACGCATCTCATTGGCAGGTGGTGCCTGTTCCACCGCCGGTTGTGACATCAGGTATGCATACAACGCCTGCATATCGCCTTCACTCAGCTGGCGAAATGAGGTGTAGGGAAATGCCGGATAGAGATGATGTCCGTCGCGGCTGATGCCCTGGCGCATCGCCCGGTCAAAGGCGTTAAACGACCAGTTACCGATGCCGGTGTTTTTATCCGGCGTGATGTTGGTGGTATAAAGCGTGCCGAATGGCGTGTCCATCTTCAGGCCACCGGCATTGGTGGCGCCGCCTTCGGTGGTGTGGCACACCGCGCAGTCGCCGGCTGCCGCCACCTGGCGACCGCGTTCCAGCATCTCCAGCGACCAGCTACCTGCCGCAGGAGGGGTAACCGGCGCGATAGCCGCACGCCACGGCAGGGCGTTGGTGGCAATGCCGATTGCTGCGCCCAGTAATCCCGCCGCACCGCCAAACGCCCATTTGCGGCGGCGGGTGGCTTTCTTACGCACTGGCGCAGGCAGTTGCGGTTCAGGTTGTGGATCCGGTCCGTTTAGCGCCTGGCGCAGTTTATCCGAGGTGATAGGCAACTCGCGAAAACGGATACCGGTGGCATCAAACACCGCATTGGCGATAGCCGCAGCACTCGGCACCGAAGCCGATTCCCCCGCACCGAGCGGTGGCTCATACGGACGCGGCATCATCATCACATCGATATCCGGCACCTCCGGGAAGGTAAGGATCGGATAGCTGCCCCATTCCTGGCTGGCGATCATGTTGCTTTCGATCGTCACCTGTTCTTTCAACACGCGGCTGGTGGATTGAATCACGTTGCCGTGGATCTGGTGTTTCACCCCGTCAGGGTTGACCATCATGCCCGCGTCGTGGCCGACGGTAATGCGCGTGACGGCAATCTCGCCGCTCTGCTTATCAATTGCCACATCGGCAACCCACGCCGCCCAGGCTGCGCCAAAGCCGGGGAATTTACTGTGGATGTAGCGCGCATAGGCGAAACCACGACCACGTAATACGCCGGGTTCACTGCTGCTTTGCATCGGTTCGGTACGCGGCGTCCAGCCTGCACGGTCAGCCGTCGAACGGATCAGCTCTGCCGCGCGTTCATCCTGGATATAGCGCAAGCGATATTCGACCGGATCGACACCTGCCGCGTGTGCCAGTTCATCCATATAGGATTCGTGGGCGAAGGTATTGGGCAGCGCCGAGACGCCACGCATCCACGAGGCGCGGACAATCGGTGCCATATCTTCAATGGTGACGCGCATGTGTGGGAAGTCATAGGGCGGGATCGAGGTGCGATCACCCATTTCGTATGCCAGCGCTACCGGGTCCACCCGCCCGGTCAACAACAACGCCAGGGTTGGCGCACCGTTGGAAGGGTAGGAGGTGGTGAAATCGTAAACCTGCGGGTTACCCGCCGCATCAAGACCGCCGTCTACGTCCATCAATTGCGCGGTGCCTTTTGGCTCCCAGACGTGTTCCTGCGCGCGCGTAAGCTGGACACGCACTGGCTGACCGACGGCACGAGAAAGCAGCGCGGCATCGGCAGCGACGTCATCGGCACAGTTACGACCATAACAACCCGCCGCTTCCATGCGATTCACTTCAATGTCGCTTTCCGGGATCTCAAACAGCCAGGCGAGATCGGCGCGCAACAGATGCGGGTTCTGCGTACCGCTCCACACCTGCAATCCAACCGCATCATAGGCGGCGACGGCACACGAGGGACCGATAGAACCGTGTAGCTGATATGGCCAGACGTAGTTGCGGGTAAAGCGTTGTGCGACATTTTCCAGTGCGGCGTCCACTTCCCCAGTGTCGTGTACCACACGCGAAGTGCGCGGGTTGTCACGAATGGCTTTCTCGATATCGCGCATGTCCGGCAGCAGATGTTCCCAGGGTTTCCAGCGTATTTTCAGGGTTTCCATCGCGGCGATGGCCTGATCCTCACGCTCGGCTACCACGCCAACAAAATCCGCAATTTGTACCACTTTGACGATGCCATCGAGATGAGCAATCGAACTTTCATCAATGCTGAGCAGCGACGTACCGACAAATTGCCCGGTGTCATAACCGGCGTAGGGCGGGCGAATCACGCGACCATGCAGCATGCCTGGCAGACGCATATCGTGCACCCAGGTCAGTTCGCCGGTGGCTTTGCCCGGAATATCGACACGCTGTGAGCTGGTGCCCACTAACCGGTATTCGCTGGCGGGCTTTAACGGGGCATCATCAGAAATACGTAACTGGCAGCGCTGACCATTAACCAGCTCGGCAAAGCTCAGACCGGTGCCATTGGTCTGGCGGAATTCTCCGGCATCCAGTGTCAGCTCTGCTTCGCTAACCTGTAAACGTGTTGCCGCCTGTTGTGTAAGCCAGCGGCGCGCTTCAGCGGCGGCTTTACGCAGCGGAACGGCGGAAATCTGCAGGGTAGCGCTGGCGATGGTCGCACCCTGATTGGGGACGCGTAACGTATCGCCCAGCACCATCTGCACCTGGTCCATACGCAGGTTGAGTTCTTCGGCCACGATCTGCGTCAGGGAGGTTTTCACCCCGGTGCCGAGATCAACGTGACCGTTAAAGGCCCACACCTTGCCCTCGCCATCAATAGCGATAAATAACGCCAGTTCTTTGGGTTTGAGGGTCGGTGTCTGGCCTTTTGGCACCAGACCGGGTGGTGGCTGGATCTCATCCACAATCAACAACACATTGTCAGCCGCCAGCAATTGTTGCTGGGTCGGCACTGCGGCATGGCTCATTGCTGCGCCTCCGCCTGTTGCAGGCAGAGTTGCACTGCGCGTTTTACCGCACAGAGGATCTCCTGATGGGTGCCACAACGGCACAAATTGCCGCTCAGGGCGGAACGGATTTGCTGATCGCTGGGGCAGGGAATATCGCGTAGCAGCGCGGCGGTGGTCATGATCATGCCATTGAGGCAGTAGCCGCATTGTGCGGCCTGTTCTTCAATAAACGCCTGCTGCACCGGATGCAACGCATCCCGTTTGCCTAAGCCTTCCAGGGTGGTAATCGCGCGCTGCCGTACGCCATACGCCGGGATCACACAGGCACGCGCGGCAACGCCATCAATCATCACGGTACAGGCACCGCATTCGCCCAGCCCACAGCCATACTTCGGGCCGTTGAGGGATAATTCATTGCGTAACACCAGCAATAACGAGGTATCGCGATAGCTGGTAACTTCTTTCTCTTCGCCATTAACCTTCAATGAATAACAGCGTAAACCCGCAGGTGAAACCGTCGTGGCAGACTGTTGTGCCATCATTTTCATTATTGACCGCCTTACCGAGGCGGCTCACTCGCCCCGGATTATGACTGGCTCGTGTCGTCCAGCATTTTCCTGAGCAGATAAACCAGCGCGACTCGTTCCGCTGGATTTAGCTGCCCATACGTCATTTCAGTGATGCGAACTGCGTTGTCGGTGGTGTGCTGAATCAGCGCCTGTCCTGATTCTGTCAGCATCACAATCACCTTGCGTTTATCGGTCGGATCAGGGCCAAGACTGACCAGATCGCGCGCCTTTAAACGTTCAACCACGCCGCGGATAGTGGCCTGATCAACAGCGGTATAACGCACTAAATCGTTCTGCGCGCTCGGACCGTGGTCGCGCAGCGCACAGAGGGTAATAAATTGCACCGCCGTGATCTGTGAATCACCCACATGTTGCTGAAAAATCGCCACATGGCGCTGATAAACCTTGCGCAGCAGATGGCCAACCTGTTGGGTGTAGTCGTAATTGTCTTCCGCGGAGGAAGTGTGATCGTGCGACATAAAAAGGTCCTTTTTCCCGGATACTGCCAGGCAGTGTAATGCATTGTCACTGCGCTGACAGCCGCTCCCTGCGTATGATTAACGTGCGCGTGAGGCTTCGGGTGCCACCACTTCGCCCTCGGCGACCACCAGCAGATCATCAACCTTGATGTCACAACGGCGCAGCGCGATATCCATATGGCATGGCGTTTTACGTTTGCCACCCACTTCGGTGTTCGGACCGGTGGAGAACAGGAAGTTGCCGTAGAACGCACGTGCGTCCATACACATGCCGTCGTTTTTGTCGTGCAGGCCCATGGCAGTCCACTGCGCGCGTGGCTGTAATCCCCAGCCGATATGTGAAATGCCATACACTTCCGGATCGTTGAAATAACCCATGTAATCACGCAGATATTCCGCTTCAAAGCCACCGTGGATCTTGGTGACAAAGCCTTTCTCAATTTCCAGCGTAATACGTTCACGGGCATAGGATTTAAATGGCAGCAGGATGTCACCCACTTCCAGTACCAGCACGCCTTCCGCCTGATCTTCGTTCGGCCAGGTGAACAGGAAACCGCTTGGCCAGTGGTCCCAGCGACCTGGCTCATCGGCATAACCGTATTCGGTCACTGTCGGGTACTGTCCAAGCGGGGCACGGAAATCGCTGCCTGCCTGGGATTTCACCGTCATCATGCGTGCTTTCTCCAGCACGGCGGCGGCGGCCAGCACGCGCGACTTGTCCTCTTCCGTTGGCAACATTCGTGCCAACACTTCCGGCGGTTCCACCGCCAGCAGGATACGTGTGCCGGTTTTCAGGATCTGCTCCTGCTCCGGTGAGTGCAGCAACATCATGGTATCGACAATCAGGTCTGCCGCTTCCAGCGCCCGCTGCGCGGCGATGTTGCCGGTTAACGCGGTATCGCCGCAGTAGGCGGTCATGTCATTGCCCATCGCGGTGGGATGATTAAAGGCTGGCAGTTCCACGCAATACACCTTAGCGCCCAATCGTAGTGCAGCATCGGTCGCCGCTTGCACGGTGCGTGCATCAGAATAGTGACTTTTTAGAATGGCAACACTTTGTGTGGCATCGACTTTCGACAGACGTAACACCTGCTCAAACATCTGTCCTAACTGACTCTGGTTAACGGCCATTGTGGGTTCCTCTTGGCTTCGATGTTGCTGGTTAAAACTTCATCTTTTTGTAGCGAACACGCTAGATATATTTGTTATAGACGTGTTGCGAAGAAGAGTGCAAGCATTTCTTTTTGTCATAAGAAAAGCCTATTTAACGCAGCATCAATGCTGTGATTAACATCATGACATGCAGTTTTCACCACAATAACCATTGCAATTCACAAAAAAATAACGCCAATAATTATAGCGTACACACTAGATAATTCAGGCGAGGTCAGAAACCAATGCCGCAGGTGTACCTTTAAATCAGCGTGAGTTTTGAGAGGAAAATATGAGCAATATGAAACGCATTGCGATCGTTGGCGCAGGTCTTGGTGGCCTGGCTGCTGGCTCGTTGTTACAGAAAGCGGGCTTCAATGTGCAGGTTTACGAACAGAGTCCGGCTTTTTCGCGTCTCGGCGCGGGCATCCACATGGGACCCAACGTCCTGAAGGTGTTTCGTCGCATGGGGATCGAACAACAGCTGGAAGATCTGGCCTCACATCCGGACTTCTGGTTCAGTCGCGATGGCGAAACCGGTGAATACCTCTCGCGTATCCCGCTGGGTGAGTTTGCGCGCAAAGAGTACGGCGCGGCTTACGTCACGGTACATCGTGGCGATTTACAAGCGATGCAGATGACCAGCCTGGAGCCGGGTTCGGTCCACTTTGGCAAATGCCTGAGCAGCGTTGAAGACAGCGGCAGCGATGTGGTGCTGCGTTTCCAGGACGGTAGCGAAGAACGCGCCGATATCGTGATTGGTGCCGATGGTATCAACTCCAAACTGCGTGAACACCTGCTGGGCGCAGAAGCGCCAACTTACAGTGGCTGGGTGGCGCATCGCGCGTTGATCCGTGGCGAACAGCTGCGTAAGTACAACCTCGATTTCGAAGATTGTGTGAAATGGTGGTCGGAAGATCGTCATCTGATGGTGTACTACACCACCAAATCACGCGACGAATATTACTATGTCTCCGGTGTGCCGCATCCGGCATGGGATTTCAAAGGCAGCTTTGTCGACAGCAGCCAGCAGGAGATGCTGGAAACCTTTGGCCATTACCATCCGGTGGTGCAGGCGCTGATTGAATGCAGCGAAAACGTGACCAAGTGGCCGCTGCTCAACCGCCAGCCGCTGCCGGTGTGGAGTGAAGGGCGCATTGTGCTACTCGGCGATGCCTGCCATCCAATGAAACCGCATATGGCACAGGGTGCCGCGATGGCGATTGAAGATGCCGCCATGCTGGCACGTTGCCTGACGGAAACCGGTCTGGAAGATTACAGCACCGCCTTCCGCCTGTATGAAGTCAACCGCAAAGAGCGCGCCTCTCGTGTGCAGTCGGTTTCGAACGCCAACACGTTCCTGCGTACGCAGGAAGATCCGGCCTGGGTGTACGGCTACGATGTCTTCGCCGCGCCGCTGAAAAGCGAGGGGGCGTGATGAGCACGTTTGTCAACGGCGGTCAGGTGCAGGCGAACGGCATTCGCCAGCACTATCTGCGTTACGGCGGTAAAGGCCCGACCCTGATTCTGGTGCCGGGCATCACCAGCCCGGCGATTACCTGGGGTTTTGTCGCGGAAGTGTTTGGGCAGCAGTTTGATACCTGGGTGCTGGATGTGCGCGGACGTGGTTTATCCAGCAGTGGTGAGGGGCTGGACTACGGCACTGAAAGCTGTGCCGACGATATTAACGCCTTTGCTGAGGCAATAGGGCTGACGCAGTATCATCTGGTCGGCCATTCAATGGGCGCGCGTTTTATCATGCGTGCGGCGGTAAAACAGCCAGACAGCGTGTTGTCGCTGTCATTGATTGATCCACCGGTATCAGGGCCGGGTCGTCGTCTCTATCCAGGTCAGTGGCCATGGTATCAGGATTCGATCCGCGAAGCGGAGCAGGGCATGGATGCGGAAGCAATGAAGAAATATTGCCCGAGCTGGACAGAAGAACAGCGCCAACTGCGCGCCGAGTGGTTACATACCTGCTTCGAACCCGCCATCCGTCGTGCCTACGATGATTTTCATCAGCTCGATATCCATCAATATTTTCGCCAGTTGCCTGCCAAAACTTTGTTGATGGTGGCGGGCAAAGGTGGGGTGATCCTGGCGGAAGATGAGGCCGAGATCCGCGAACTGCTGCCCTCAATTGAAATCGTTCACGTCGAAAACGCCGGTCATATGATCCCCTGGGATGACTTCCCCGGCTTTTTCGCCGCTTTTGGTTCATTCCTTGGCGCAACCCTGCAACCGGAGATCCAGCCATGACCCGCCAGTACCGTATCGGCCAGATTGTGCCGAGTTCCAACATTACGATGGAAACTGAAATTCCCGCCATGTTACAGGCGCGTCAGTTGATCCGCCCCGAGCGCTTTACCTTCCACTCCAGCCGCATGCGCATGAAGCACGTCAACAAAGATGAGCTGGCGGCGATGGATAAGGAGTCGGACCGCTGCGCCCTGGAACTGTCGGACGCCAAAGTCGATGTGCTGGGTTATGCCTGCCTGGTGGCGATCATGGCGATGGGGCCGGGTTATCACCGCCAGTCACAAGCGCGTCTTACTGCGGTCACGCGAGAAAATGACGCGCTGGCACCGGTAATCACCAGTGCCGGGGCGCTGGTGGATGCGCTGCATATCATGGGCGCGAAAAAGATCGCCCTGGTCGCGCCTTATATGAAACCTCTCACCGAGCTGGTGGTGGATTATATCCAGCGCGAAGGGATTGAGGTGAAAGTGTGGCGTGCACTGGAGATTGCCGATAATCTCGCGGTCGCCCGTCATGATCCCGCCAATCTGCCGGGCATTGTGGCCGATATGCCGCTGGATGACGTCGATGTGGTGGTGTTGTCAGCGTGCGTGCAAATGCCTTCACTGCCGGCAGTCGCCAAAGTGGAAGCGCAAACCGGCAAGCCGGTGATCACCGCCGCGATCGCCACCACATACGCATTGCTGAAAGCGCTGGAGCTGGAGCCGGTGGTACCCGGTGCCGGTGCATTGCTGTCCGGTGCCTGGTAAGGAGTGAACTGATGACACAAAGCGCCAGTGATAACTATGCCGGAGTCTGGGGCAACCGCATCGGCTTTGGTAAGCGTCCGGCCCTGCTGATGATCGATTTTCTGCAAGGTTACACCACGCCGGGTGCCCCGCTGTTTGCACCGGGGGTGGTGGATGCGGTGCAGGAAGCGGAAGCCTTGCTGGCGACCGCGCGCCGCTGCGGTATCCCGGTGATCCACACCCAGATCCGTTATCACCCGCAGCATCAGCGGGATGGGGGTATCTGGGTGCAGAAAGCGCCGGTGATGCGCGACATGGTGGAGGGTAATCCACTGGCGGCATTCTGCCCCGGCGTGTTGCCGCTGCCGGACGAGGTGGTGATCACCAAGCAGTATGCCAGCGCCTTTTTTGGCACCGCACTGGCATCGCTGCTGGTGACGGAAGGAATCGACACCCTGATCATCGCCGGGTGTTCCACCAGCGGATGCGTGCGCGCCAGTGCCGTGGACGCATTGCAGTATGGTTTCCGTGCGATGGTGGTACGTGAATGCGTCGGCGATCGCCACGCTGCACCGCATGAAGCCAACTTGTTTGATATCGACAGTAAGTACGGCGATGTGGTGTCCAAAGCCACCACGCTGGAATATCTCGGACAGTTCAGCGCCCGTTAAGGGCGCTTATTCACCTGCACGGAGTGCGCAGAAACTTAAGCGAAACACATAACAACACGATATTGCGCCCGGAGAAAATCATGACTGTTGCTACTACCCGTCCTGCTGTGCTGGCAGCCGAGGACACTGCCGCGATTTACCGCAAGATCACCTGGAAACTGATTCCTTTTCTCTGTTTATGTTATCTGGCGGCGTATCTGGACCGTATCAATATCGGTCTGGCGAAGCTGCAAATGGCCAGCGATCTGTCGCTGAGCGAGACCGCGTTTGGTCTCGGTGCCGGACTGTTTTTTGTTGGCTACATTTTGTTTGAAGTGCCAAGTAACCTGATTCTGCAACGCGTCGGCGCGAAGATCTGGATTGCACGCATCATGATTACCTGGGGTTTGCTGTCTACCGCCACCTTGCTGGTGCAAACGCCGATGCAGTTTTACATCATTCGTTTCTTACTTGGCGCGGCGGAAGCCGGTTTCTTACCTGGTGTATTGTTCTATCTCACCAAATGGTTCCCTTCCTGGCGTCGCAGCCGCATCATCGCGCTGTTTATGATTGGCCTGCCACTCTCCAGCCTGATTGGCGGACCGCTTTCTGGTTGGATCATGGGCCATTTCCATGAGGTTTACGGCATGCGTGGCTGGCAGTGGTTATTTCTGCTGGAAGGTATCCCGAGCGTGCTGCTGGGCATCATGACCTTCTGGTTGCTGCCGAATAGCGTGGAAAGCGCCCAATGGCTGAGTGCGGAAGAGAAGCAGGCGGTGCAAAACGACCTCGACAGAGATGAAGGCGAGGCGAAAGGGGTGAAACATCGCCTGCGTGATGGCCTGCTGAATATCCGCGTGGTGATGCTGGGGGGAATCGACTTCTCCATCCTGCTCAGCGCCTATGCTATGGGCTTCTGGATGCCGACTTTTATTAAAAACGCGGGCACCACCGACATCAGCACCATCGGTTATCTGACGGCCATCCCAAGCCTGGCAGCGTTGATCGGTATGCTGGCGATTGGCAGCAGCTCGGACCGGACGCGTGAACGCCGCTGGCATATTATCGTGCCGTTTATCATCGGCGCGGCGGCGATGGGGGCCAGCACCTTTTTCTCCCATAACGTCATGATGACGGTGCTGCTGTTCTCGGTTGCCCAGGCGATGATCATCGGCGCGGTGCCGGTGTTCTTCAGCCTGCCTGCGACTTTCCTGAAAGGCACAGCAGCGGCAGCAGGGTTTGCGCTGGCTTGCTCCATTGCCAATATCGCCGGACTGGTCAGTAACTCGGTGATGGGGATCGCCCTGGATCTCACCGGTAGCGGTAATGGCGCGCTGTGGTTCTTTGCTGTCTGCCTGTTACTCAGCTGCCTGTTGGTGATTGCCCTACCGGCGAAACTGGTTAATCGTTAATCCCTTCCTAAAATCCGCGCGATAAATCCCGTCGCTACAAACAATTACTCCCGTAGCGGCGCGATTTATCGCGCTTTTTTATTTACCGCCACAATCTGCTGCCCTGTTAACCATCGGTTAAAATTATGTGGATGAGGTCAAAGTATCAGCTAAAGGTATTATAAAGGTATTGTTAATGGTGTTAGATTGGTTCTACCAACACCGGGGAGTAAGTTCGATGAAAAATACAATGCCAAAACTGTCGTTCATGATGTTCCTTGAATGGTTTATCTGGGGGGCATGGTTCGTGCCGCTCTGGGCCTTTCTGAGTAAAAACGGCTTCACACCGATGGAGATTGCCTGGTGCTATGCCTGCACCTCTATCGCCGCCATCCTGTCACCGATTCTGGTTGGCTCGCTGGCTGACCGCTTCTTCCAGGCGCAGAAAGTCTTGTCGCTGCTGATGATTGCCGGGGCAGTCCTGATGTTCTTCGCCGCACAACAGACGCACTTCGGCAGCTTCTTCCCGCTGCTGCTGCTGTATGCGCTGACGTATATGCCAACCATTGCGCTGACCAACAGCATCGCCTTCTCCCACGTTGGCGATGTCGAACGCGACTACCCGCGAGTGCGTGTGATGGGCACCATCGGCTGGATCGCTTCCGGCATTGCCTGTGGCTTCCTGCCGCCGCTGCTCGGTTTCGGCGATATCTCGGCCAGTAACGTCCCCTTGCTGATCACCGCTGCCAGCTCGCTGTTGCTGGGGATCTTTGCCCTGATGTTGCCCGCCACTGAACCGAAAAGCACCGGCAAATTCAGCCTGCGTGTGGCGTTGGGTCTCGATGCGCTGCACCTGCTGAAAGATCGCAGCTTCCTCGTCTTCTTTGTCTGTTCGTTCCTGTTCAGCATGCCGCTGGCGTTCTACTACATCTTTGCCGAAGGCTACCTGACGGAAGTGGGCCTGCCACATGCCACCGGCTGGATGACCC
Source organism: Pantoea sp. X-Soil-TKNS-1211 (assembly GCF_059730495.1). Taxonomy (NCBI): domain Bacteria; kingdom Pseudomonadati; phylum Pseudomonadota; class Gammaproteobacteria; order Enterobacterales; family Erwiniaceae; genus Pantoea; species Pantoea sp. X-Soil-TKNS-1211. The sequence goes on along the minus strand of NZ_AP035954.1, from coordinate 635,794 downwards.
TCGGCCAGGTATCGGAAATCTTTTTCCTGCTGGCGTTGCCATTCTTTATCAAGCGCTTTGGTATCGGCAAAGTGTTGCTGCTGGGGCTGGTAACTGCCGCGCTGCGTTATGTCTTCTTCGTGTTTGGCGGCGATCAGAACCTGTTGACCTTCGGCCTGCTGTTTATGGGTATCCTGCTGCATGGCGTCAGCTATGACTTCTATTTCATCACCGCCTACATTTACGTGGATAAGAAAGCGCCGGTGGCGATGCGCAATGCTGCACAGGGCTTGATTACGCTCGCCTGTCAGGGTATCGGCAGCCTGCTGGGCTACCGCCTCGGCGGTTATCTGATGCAGGAGATGTTCGCTTACGACAAGCCGATCAATGGCCAGACATTTAACTGGGCCGGGATGTGGATGTTCGGTAGCGTGATGATTGTGATTATCACCATCGCCTTTATCGTGCTGTTTCGTGACGGCAAAAAACGTAGTGATGAGTTAACCGTTTTCGACACTTCAGCACCCGCTGAAAGCCATAAATAAGAGAAGTAACGATGACAATGACACACCAGGAAAAACGGATTTTGGGCGCCTTCTATGGTCAGGCACTGGGCGATGCAATGGGTATGCCGTCGGAACTCTGGCCGCGCAGTCGCGTGAAACAGCATTTTGGCTGGATCGATCGCTTCCTGCCCGGCCCGGCTGAGAACAATGCCGCCTGCTATTTTGGCCGGGCGGCCTTTACCGATGACACCTCCATGGCGCTGGCTCTGGCCGACGCCATCATCACCCATGATGGCGCGGTCAATGCCGAAACCATCGGGGCCAATATTTTACGCTGGGCTGAGGATTTTGATGCCTTCAACAAAAATGTGCTTGGACCGACCTCGAAAATTGCCCTCAACGCGTTGAAAGCCGGTACGCCAGTGGCGCAGCTGGAAAATAACGGCATGACCAACGGCGCGGCGATGCGCGTGTCGCCGCTGGGATGCCTGTTACCGACGCGCGATCTGGCTGGCTTTATTGATGCGGTGGCGGTGGCGTCCAGCCCGACCCACAAATCTGATGTGGCTATTGCCGGGGCGACGGTTATCGCCTGGGCGGTGTCACGCGCCATTGATGGGGCAGACTGGGCAACCATTCGCGATGAGTTGCCGTCGATTGCCCGTGCAGCGCAGGAAAAACGGGTTACCACCTTCAGTGCCTCCATGGCGGCTCGCGTGGAACTGGCGTTGCAGGTCGTGGCGCAGGGCAGGGGGATCGAATCGACCATGCAACAGATTTACGATGTGGTGGGTACAGGCACCAGCACCATTGAATCGGTGCCTGCCGCGATTGCGATGGTGGAACTGGCCGCCGGTGATCCGAACCGTTGCGCCATTCTCTGCGCCAATCTCGGGGGCGACACCGATACCATCGGCGCGATGGCAGTGGCGATTTGTGGCGCGTTGCAGGGGATTGACGGCATCGATCCGGCGTTAAAAGCCGAACTTGATGCCGCCAACAACCTGGATTTCACCCGCTACAGCAGTGCGTTTAGCCGTTTCCGCCAGCAGCGTGAGGCCGCCTATGTTGACGCCCGATGACCTGATGCGACTGGCTGGTCGCCTGCCGGTTTGCGTAATTGGCGCGGCGGTGGTGGATGTGATTGCCGATGCTTACTCGCTGCCGCATCGCGGCAGTGATATCGAGTTGCATCAGCAGGGCGTTAATGTCGGTGGCTGTGCCCTGAATGTGGCGATCGCGTTGCATCGCCTTGGCGTGCCATCGATCAATGCGTTGCCGCTGGGCAACGGCGTCTGGGCCGGGATCGTGCGGCAGAAGCTGGTGGAATACGGTATCGAAAGCGTGCTGGAAACCGCATCAGGCGATAATGGCTGGTGCCTGGCGCTGGTGGAGCCGGATGGTGAGCGTACCTTTCTATCGGTCAGCGGGGTAGAAAATCAGTGGGACGCCGCGTTGCTGGATACGCTACCGCAACCGGCGCAGCGCTGGATCTATCTTTCCGGCTATCAACTCACCAGCAAAAGCGGTGAGGTGCTGATCAGCTGGCTGGAACGTCAGTCCAGGCCGTATCAGCTGCTGGTGGACTTTGGCCCGCGCCTGGCGGATATCGCGGATGCGCAATTCGCGCGTGTTATGGCGCTCAGTCCACTGATTACAGTGAACAGACAAGAGGCGGAGCTGCTGTGGCAGGAACGCCTTGGCGCGACAGAACCTTTTGATGCACATGTCCTGCTGACGCGTTGGCAGCAGCGTTTTGGCAGCGCCATGGTGGTACGACTCGACAGCGATGGTGCGGGATATAGCGATGCTGAAACCCAGGGTTGGGTGCCCGCGTTGGCAACCACAGTGGTGGACACCATTGGCGCTGGCGACAGCCATGCGGGTGGGTTGCTGGCAGGCCTGGCATCCGGCTGGTCGCTGGCCGACAGCGTAGCGCTGGGCAATGTCGTGGCTTCTTATGTGGTTTCACAACGCGGCGGTGACTGCGCGCCTGACCGGCCGACGCTGGCGACCTACTGGCAGCAGCGTCTTACTCAGCAATAAACACGTACATATCGCTACGGCAGTAGCTGATGCTGTACTCCAGCGGATTGCCCTGTGCGTCGAGCGCCAGCTGCTTAATCACCAGCACCGGCACATTGGCGGGCAGGGCAATTTGCTGTTGCAGCGCGTCATCCGGCATGCGCGCGCTGACGCGGCTTTGTGACTTCACCGGCAGGATTTGCCGTTCACGAAAATAGTCGTATAACGAGATACCAATATCGTCAGCATCGGCAATCAACTGCGTCGAGACCCACGACTCCTCAACCGACACCGCCTGTTGATCAACATAGCGAATACGTTTCAGTTGCCAGACATCGCTACCGCTGCTCAGCCCAAGTTTTCAATCTCCGCATTGCAGCGGATTTTGCTTTTGTTGATCCACACCGTATCGGGCTTTTTGCCGCGTAAAACCGCCTGCTGCGACAGACCCTTCGGTTCTTTCAGCGAATATTCGAACTGGCTACAGATTTGCGTACCATAACCGCGTGAGCGAAACACCACGCCCTCTTTTTCCAGCTCATCCATTGCCTTACGCACCGTAATGCGCGAAATACCCAGCGACTGGCTGAACTCGCGTTCACCTGGCAGGATCTCTTCGTGGACCAGCTGGCCTGCACGCACGGCGTCTTTAATGGCAGCAGCAAAGCGTTTATACAGTGGCGTGCGGCTTTCATCCGCCAGAATGGTGGCAAGTTGTGCAAACAGGGAACTGTGTTGAGGGGTCATACGCAATCCAGAAAACGACAGATCGGGCTATGATACTGAAAATTCGCTGACTGCGAAGCGGAATTGCGGTGTGTAAGGGATGATAAGGAGGTAGCGGCGCGATTTATCGCGCTCTTTTCACGGCCAGATCCGCGCGATAAATCGCGCCGCTACATATCTTTGCAAGTACAACCGTCACAACATTTTAATCATCTCATGCCACGCCATGCCGCCGTGGTCAGAATCAGACGGTTTGATGTAAGCAAAACCAAACTTGCGGTACAACTCGATATGCTGGGTTTTGCACATCAGGTGAATAGTTTGTTTGCCCAGCGCGCGCTGCTCAGCAATAAAGGTATGCATCAGTTGCGCCGCATAGCCTTTGCCCTGCCACTGCGGATCCACCACCACCGACATAATCACCACATTCGGTGCGGCAGCATCGTGTCCAACCAGCTCTTTGAAGGCTTCGTCGGACATTACCACCTCCCAGGCACATCCTGAGTTGATAAAGCCAACGGGTTGACTGTCCACTTCCAGCAGCAAAAAACCTTGTGGATAGTCGGCGATACGGGTGGCGATCTTTTCGCGTGTTGCGGCTTCATCGCCTTCATAGGCAGTGATTTCAATTTCAAAGCAGCGGTCAACATCATTGAGGGTAGGGCGGCGGAACAACGGCAGAGACATTGAGACTCCAGAAGAAAGAAAAACGCGTGTAGCGACACAATTTATCGCGCGAGTGTTTTAGGGTAACGATTTTTGCTGACAGGATAAAGGGAAGAGGGAAAATCCTGCCCGTTATACCAACAGGCAGGAGAATGGCATCAGTTAACGCTCGTCAAACGGAACGCCACCCTTCGATTTCATATGTAACGGTGTTTCAACAATCGAGACCACCACGGAGTGCGCATCAATTTCAAACGAATCTGACACGGCCGCAGTGATGGCTTTCAGCAGTTTCTTTTTCTGTTCAGTGGTGCGGCCTTCCGCGGCATAAACAACAACTTCTGGCATAACGTCTTCTCCTGTAAGGGTAAATACTGGGAATCAGCATACTCCTCACTTCCAGGGAAAAACGTAGCCATTTGTTGCTATCTGTGCGATCAGGCGTCCACGGCATCACGCTCGAACCATTCCGGCAGCGGGTCGGGCAGTTGCACCCAGCTTGCCGGACCTGCCGCCATCTCTGCGGGTGTCAGCAGAGCGTGATCCAGCGCATTCCGCACCATGTCTTCATCCATTTCGATGCCGATAAACACCAGTTCCTGACGGGCATCACCGATGCCTTCCTGCCAGTGTCGGGCAATAAACGCCAGTGATTCTTCATCCTGCGGCCAGCGTTCACGCGGGATACTCGCCCACCAATGCCCGGCATACCCCTGGCGCGCCACTGCTCCCGCCTGCGACCACATCGCCGCATACTCCGGGCGGCTCGCCAGCCAGAAATAACCTTTCGAGCGGATTACCCCCTCCAGTTGGTGATTGACTGCATGCCAGAATCGCTGCGGATGGAACGGACGACGCGCGCGATAGACAAAACTGCGGATACCGTATTCCTCCGTTTCCGGCTGATGTTCACCGCGTAGTTCCTGCAACCAACCGGGAGCCTGGGCGGCAGCGTCGAAGTCAAAACGTCCGGTTTCCAGCACCTCATCTAAGTGCACCTCGCCAAAGCGTGAAAAGACAATTCTGGCGCGTGGGTTGAGTGAACGCAGCATGGCGTATAGCGTTTGCTGATCGTCTTCGTTAATCAGGTCGGTTTTATTCACCACCAGCACATCGCAAAACTCGATCTGATCGACCAACAAATCCACCACCGAACGGGCATCGGCTTCGCCCAGCGACTCGCCTCGCGCTTGCAGGGAATCGGTTGAGCGATAGTCGCGCAAGAAGTTATAACCATCTACCACGGTCACCATGGTATCCAGCCGGGCGAAGCGTGACAGACTCTGGCCATCTTCGTCCTCGAAAGTAAAGGTTTCCGCGACCGGCAGCGGTTCGGAAATGCCGGTGGATTCGATAACTAACTGGTCAAAGCGTTCTGCCTCGGCCAGACGGCGCACCTCCAGCAATAAATCCTCGCGCAGGGTGCAGCAAATGCAGCCGTTGCTCATCTCCACCAACTTTTCATCGGTACGTGAAAGTTCTGCGCCACCATTGCGTACCAGCGCGGCGTCTATGTTCACTTCCGACATATCATTGACGATCACCGCGACCCTGCGGCCTTCTCGGTTGTTAAGAATATGATTGAGCAACGTGGTTTTCCCGGCACCAAGAAAACCAGAAAGAACGGTGACGGGAAGACGTGAATCCTGAATGAGCGACATAGCATAACCTCTGAATCATTTATTGTTATGTTATAACATAACAATAATAACCCAGGGATGACAAGGGAGATTATGGGTCAATCTACGCCTGCGCCAGACGCGAGTCCGGCGCAGGCCGAATTAAAGCAGACCCCAGTAGGCACCGAACTCCGGCAGGATATGACCTTGTAACGCCACCAGCGCGCTGTCGTAGTCGTTGTTACGTAGCGCGGTCACGATAGTGACGTGCTGATCCCATGAACGATGCATATGTTCGTCGTTGCTGCCGAGATAATTACGAATGGTCGCCATGCGCGATGAGATCAGGGTGTAGGCTTGTTCGAGATAAGGGTTCTGGCACCAGGTAAACAACGCCTGATGGAACAGGTTATCCAGCCGGATATATTCCACGCTGGAACCGTTGTTGATGCAGAACTCCATATTATCGAGAATTGCCGAAATTTCCTGCACCAACTGTTTCGGGTTCTTCTTCAGCGCCAGTTCCATCGCCTTCGATTCGACATAGAAGCGAAACTCCAGCAGATCTTTAAATTCCAGATCATTGAGACTAAACACAAAGGTGCCGCTTTTCGGTTTGATTTGTACCAAACCTTCGCTTTGCAAACGGCGTAAGGCATCACGCACCGGGGCTTTACTGGCGGCTAAACGGGTAGCGAGGGCAGATTCTGAAAGCTTACCGCCCATCGGCAGCGAGCCATTAACGATCATGTCCTTGATTCGTTTGTACACCACATCTTTCAGAAGATCCTGCGCCATAGTTTTGCTGTCTGCTCCACACTGATTGGAGGAATATGTATACCAGAAATGTAGCCATTCGGACATGGAGGAAATCGCGCTATGTGCAGGCAGATTATGTAGCGGCGCGATTTATCGCGCTATTACGGATGTGTCCCTGCCGCAGCTAACTGCGCGCCGTAATGCGTCACCAACACCGAGAACGTCTCTTCCGCTTTAATACGATAGAGTGCTTCTGAAGGATGTACACAATCCGGTGATAACAATGACTGCCAGTTATTCATCTTCAGGATGCGTTGATATTGCTTTGACAGAGGCACGGATTCGCTGCGCGCCAGCTTATCCAGTTGTATGACATAAGGGGCGATATTCCACTTGGCGGCTCCGCCGCAAATAGGGTGGGGTTCCTGTAAAATCACCTCCTTACCAGCGGCACGGGCAATGTTGACCAGTTGCGCCATGACCTTATTGTATTGCACCGGACTCACGCGATAGTCAGGTTCAATATCCTGATAATGAAAATGTCTGGCATCGTTAGTGGCAAAATTCAACAGGATGATTCGGGCCGGAGATTTTTTCATCTCCTCGCTCCAGCTTTTATTGTTTTTATAAAAGTATTTGCCGTGCAGCAGATCCATCGCTTGTGAAGACGAAGCTCCTTTATTGACAACCTGAATCCCATCACCATATTTCTCTTTGATGAATTGGTTAATCAGACCTATTTCATTATTTTTTATAAAAATGGGATGCACCTTGCCATTTTCTCGCACTGCCATCGCGCCTTGAGTGCTGGAGCCACCGTAAGCTTCAATAATAAACTTATGCTCGGCATTGCTTGCTGCATGAATAGATGGACTTAACGTTATGATTGCTGGTGGTAAAGCACTAAGGAAATAAAAAGTTGCTTTCATCTCTATTCTGCCTTTGCAATTGCAGTGTGAATTTCTTTGGCTAAAAAGAGTATATATGCCATGCTCTGGCCTTATAAACACCATAAGAGCATTCCTAAACTTCATCTTATTGCAAATATATCGTTAATTACGGATGTTGATTTCTTTCAATGTCATTAAATATCATGATGATATGGCTTTTTTTCTTTCGCATCACAATTTTTAGGTTAGCTGGATTAATTTTTACTGTTTTATTTTAACCTGAACAGATTATATATTCTTTACATTGTTATTATATGAAAATCATTGTAAAGATATCCAATTGTGAACGAAAGGATTCTGTCATATCAGATAAATCAATCATTTATTGAGTTTTATCTTAACCTTTCCAATATCTCACCAATTCATCATGTTACGCTTCGCTTTGTAAGCTTATTCTTATCAGGATTAATTTTTCTTGAGAGTCTGTTTGGTTTTGCAATAGCGATTTTCCTAAAAGATGTAAACGAACGGTAAACGACCATTCGAAGTGTTAGCATCAATTTAATCAGTGTCGCTTCTTTAAATAATTCATCTTTGAGGTGCGAGAATGAATACGCCATCGTTTTTATCTGGCCGTAATATCGGCCTGGATTTACTGCGCGCCGGATTAATTCTTGAGGGGGTGCTTTTACATGCGTCGAGAAGTCTTCCGGGTGAAAATGGCTGGTATTATGTCGCGCAGCGCGACCCCTCGGAGTTATTTACTGCCTTTATTAGCATGATTCATACATTCAGAATGGAGGTGTTCTTCTTTCTCTCGGGGATGTTTTCCGCGCTGGTGGTATTACGTAAAGGGCAACAGGTATTTCGAGACAACCGCTTAAAGCGGGTGCTGGCTCCGCTTATTACGGCGTATTTGTTCCTGCCACCGCTGATGTATGTGATTGCCTGGCAAATGAAAGGAACGCCCTTATCGTTGGCGGGTTGGATGCACAGTTATTCAATGATGCATCACCTGTGGTTCCTGGTCTCATTGTCCGTCATGTCGTTAGTTATTCCGCCCGGATTCTATCAATTTGCAGCCAGGCAGCTCGACCGTTTTTCGCTGCCGTGGTTACTGGTAACCCTGATTGCGCTTGCCAACGTCTGTTTCTTTCTTAAGTTTTTGGTCAAAGGGCAGGGGGAGTTTATCGAGTTAATCCCGGTTACCGCCCGTTTTGTGGTTTATTATGCGGCCGGATATGCGTTATATGTTAATCGCGAAAAAATAGCCACTTATGTTGATTCCTGGGCGATTAATAAGTGGTTGATTGCGGCAATGGCGCTGCTTACCTGGCTGGGATTTTACGTGGTCGCCCATCATCACATTGCCAGCGCGTTGAAATATCTGCCGGTGCTGACGGGTAGCGTCCTCTCGTTCCAGTTGGCTTACTGGCTGGTATTTGTCTTTGAACGCCTGCCGGTGAAGGAGAATCCGTTACTTACCGGGGTGATCGATTCTGCGCTGATTATTTATCTGCTGCATTATCCAGTGGTGATCACCTTCTCCTGGCTGATGGATATCTGGCTACCGGCCAATCTGTCGATTATCTATGTCCTGATCAACTGTTTCATTGGTATCGCGTTCAGTACCCTGTGCTATGTGCTGATTAAACGTTCGCGCATCGCATCGGTACTGTTTGGTTTGAAGGTCAAAACGAAAAAAGCGGTGTTACCCGTCGCAGCGAGGCTGTAAATCATGGCCCGCCCTTCAGGGCGGGCAGGTGTGATTAACCAGCATGGTGCAGAAAGGCGTCAACCTGAGTACGGGAAGGGATCGGAGCCACCGCGCCGTAGCCGGTGGTGGTGAGCGCCGCTGCCGCGTTAGCGTAGCGCAACGCATTTTGTGGGGCATCACCCGCCAGTAGACGGGTAAGAAAAGCACCAGAGAAACAGTCTCCTGCACCGGTCGCATCCACAGTCGCGACTTTATGACCTGCGGCAACAACACGTTCCTCCGAGCTGGCATACATCGCGCCTTCGCTGCCCATCTTCAACACCACCTGCTTCACGCCGAGATGCAGATAAAAATCGGCGATCGCATCGGCGTCTTGTAAACCGGTCAGCAAACGTGCCTCATCAAGGCTTGGCATGCAAATATCCACCCAACGAGCAACCTCATGGATCACCGCGCGGGCGCGCGCCAGCGGCCAAAGTTTCAGGCGTAGATTGGTATCGAATGAAGTTAGCGTTTGATGGTTACGCGCCAGTTCCAGCGCGGCAAACACACTGTCACAGGCGCTGTCACTGATTGCCAGAGTAATGGCTGAGGTGTGCAGCAGCCGTGCGGTGGCAATCGCAGCTTCCGGTAAGTCCTTCGGACGCAGGCGGGAAGCGGCGGATCCTTTGCGATAAAAGGTGAAGTGGTGGCCGCTGGCGTCGTGGCTAATAAAGTAGATACCGGTCGGGGCATCTTCATGACGCAACACCCAGTCACAACGGACATTTTCCTGCTGCCATAACGCAACAAATTGATCACCAAACACATCGGTGCCGAGCTGTGTGAACATCGCCACTTTCGCGCCCTGTCGTGCCGCGCTGATGGCAAAGTTCGAAGTGTCGCCGCCATAGCCGCTGAGATAGCTAACCGGTTGTTGTGCCTGTGGTAACTGGCTGAATTCGTACAGCGGTTCACCAAAGGAGAGAATATCCAGATCTTTCATTGTGTTGTCCTGTCAGGCGGCCACGGCAAGGTGCCGGGGCCGCTTATCACGGTTAAATGCGGCCGTATTTGGCCAGACCTTCACGCAGCGATCCTGACTGGATAATCAGTTTGGCCTGTTCCAGCTCGCGCTGGTCGATCGATTTGGACAGTTCCAGTACTGCGTCAACGTGAGCTTTCGGCACACAAACCACGCCATCAACATCGCCCACGATCAGGTCACCCGGGTTAATGGTCACTTCACCCAGCGTCAGCGCGACATTGGCATCAAGGGTTTTAAAACGTCCCAGCGTGGTGCCTGGCGTCACGGTTTTGGCGTAAACCGGGAAATCATAATCACGGCGGATCTCGGTCAGGTCACGCACGCCGCCCATCAGCACCGCACCTTCGTGTTTATTCGCGACCGCGCCTGCGGTCATCAATCCGCCCCAGACGGCAACGTTTTCCAGCGCCGGGCTGCCGCCGATCACAATCACTGAACCTGCTTCTGATTCATCAATTGCATCCAGCGCGTGCTGCGGCGGCAATTTTTCCTCGGTGACATCTTCCAGGATGGTGACGGCCGGGCCGACGATTTTCTTGTCATTGATGCGATTCTTCACTTCGAATGGCAGGAACATGGTTTTGCCCACAATCTGGTCACAGGCATCGGCAATCGATGCGGTAGAAAAAATAGCGCGATAACCGTCAATAATCTCTTTGCTATACATCTTGTTTTCCTCTTGGCAGGGCGGGTGATTAGCGATTCACCCAATTCAGGGGTTTGTTGCCTTCAAACACGCGCAGCACTTCCTGCGCGGCTTTGCGTTGCAGTTCAATCACCGATTCTTCGGTGAACCAGGCGGTATGATCGGTACAGATCACGTTGGATAAGGTCAGCAGCGGGTGGTCGGCACGGATCGGTTCCTGTTCGAATACGTCGAGACCGGCGGCAAATAACTGACGATTTTGCAGCGCATGGAACAGGGCGGTTTCATCGATCAGACCGCCGCGTGAGGTGTTGACCAGCACGCTGGTAGGTTTCATCAGGGCCAGTTGTTCAGCGCCAATCAGATGGCGGGTTTTCTCTGACAGTGGGACATGCAGAGAGATGAAATCAGCTTCGCGGCACAGGGTTTCCAGCGAGACGCGCACCACACCGGCATCTTCTGCGGCCTGCGCATCCAGCAGGGGATCGCACACCAACAGGGAGCGGAAACCGATACCCCGCGCTTTGGCGGCGAGACAACGGGCGATGCGGCCAAAGCCAACAATGCCCAGCACTTTGCCGCTCATGCGAAACATCGGTTCGGCCTGGCCGATATTCCACTGGCCGTGATGGACTTGATGATCGCGTGAGGTAATGCGGCGTGTGGCGGCCAGCAACAGCGCCAGCGCGTGTTCAGCCACATCTTCAGAACCGTAATCTGGCACGTTAGCGACATAGATGCCTTTCTCTTTGGCCGCGACGAGGTCGACGTTATCGACCCCTACGCCGTAACGTACGATCGCCTGACATTTATCGAGCGCGGCAATCAGGCTGCCGTCGAGGCGAGCCTCACGCAGCATCACTGCATCGGCGTCACGTAACTGCTCCAGTTTTGTTTCCTCGGAGGCACTGGCAGGGACGACCACAAATTCAGGATGAAAAGCGGCGAGGATGGCTTCTTCTTCGCGGTAATGCTCGTAACCCGGCTCAAGAACCACAATCTTTTTCATGACGACCTTCTTGAAAACTGACATGTTAGATTTAATTGATGTTGCCGATAGAAATGGCTATCAGCAACGTTTATTCCTGATAATGGTGATTTGAATCACATTTATTTTTTATATCTGAAATGTCAGATTAATGACCTGGCATCGGAGCGGCATTGGCGGGTTCACGCTGGCGTTGCAGCCATTTGATGATCATCATGGTGCTGATGCCGCCTACCAGCATGACGATGCTGAGATAGACCATCGGTGCGGTGGGGCTTTGCATTTGATCGCGCACCAGCGGGATGGTGTTCTGGGCGAAGAAGCCACCGAGGTTAGCCAGTGAGTTGATAATCGCGATCCCCGCCGCCGCCGATGCGCCAGAGAGGAACTTGGTCAGATTCCAGAAGCAGGGCTGGATGGCAAACACCGACAGCACCACTCCGCAGATAAAGGCGAAACTGATCACTGGCTGGCTGGCGAACCACACCGAACCGATCAGACAGGCGGCGGAGGTGAACATCGGCAGGGCCACGTTAACGAACGGGTTATTGGTGCGTTCTGGCTTTTGCGTCAGCCAACGCAGCATGATCATCACCAGCGCCCAAGGGATCATATTGACGAAGCCGTTGGTCATGTCGGAGACCCCGAAGGATTTCACGATGGTTGGCATCCAGTAGCTGATGCCATAGGCACCAAAGCAGATAAAGCCATACACCAGTGCCAGCGCCAGCACGCGTTTGTCGGTCAGCGATTTGAACAGCGTATCGACAGACTTATCGGTTTCCTGGCGGCGTTCTTCCTCCAGGCGCTGCGACAGCCATTGCTTCTGCTCACGTGACAGGAAAGTGGCGTGTTCCGGGCTAATGGGAAACCAGCTCATCACCGGAATGATCAGCACAATCGCCAGCAAACCGGTCATCAGGAACAGCCACTGCCAGCCTTCATAGCCCATAATGCCGTGCATACTAAGCAGCGCGCCGTTCAGCGGTGCGCCAATCATATTGGCGAACATACTGGCGGTGACCAGAAAACCCACCACGCGCGGGCGATATTTGGTCGGGAACCACTGAGTTGAGTAATAAATCAGGCCGGGATAGAAACTGGCTTCAGCCAGACCCAGCACAAAACGCAGGCTGTAAAACATGGTCAGACTTTGCGTAAAGGCGAGGGCGACGGTGATGATGCCCCAGGCGGCGAGGCTGAGTGCAAACCAGCGTTTTGCTCCGACCCTCGACAGGATCAGGTTGCCCGGTACGCTGAAAATCAGGTAGCCGATAAAAAACAGCGACGACCCGAGACCAAAAGCCGATTCACTCCAGCCAAGACTACTGACCATCTGCAATTTGGCGAAACTGATATTTTGCCGATCGATATAAGCCACCACATACATCGCCACCATCAGGGGGACCAGCATAGTGATGATTTTACGGATGGTGCTGTGCTCGAGGTCGCTTGCGACGCCGTGCGTTTTACTCTCTGTCAAAGTACTCATAGCTGCTTTCCTGATTCTTATACGATTGAATGACAGCGTGAGAAGCCGCGAAAAGCGCACGTCTGCTCCCTGGTGGGTTGCGGTGCAAAGTCAGGTTGAGGTAATCCCTTGCTTTGCGCAGACGCTAACTTCGCGCTGAATGTCACTGGGTTAAAACTGACATGTCACAAATCTATCAGGTGGCGGATATAAAGTTAGCTACATGTTAGTCATTTGCTAAATTGATCACAAAAAAGACAGCATCTGGTGCCTTAGTGTGACGATAGTCACGAATGGAATAGTATTGAGCATGATTTTTGCAGCATCAGGAAAATTTCATAAAAAAATTCGTAACATGTTAGTTTAAATTATTAAAAATATATTTTTATTTCAACAAGATGTGAGATTTGTCTTTTCTATGAATGTGCCGGGATGCTGAGGGAAGTCTGCACCTGGACTAAGCCTAAAATCAGCGGATGATCACATATCATCTTCGCTGATACCCGCTATCAGCAGTGCTGATGTCTGAAATGCATTTTGTGATGCTGCATGCAAAATCATCAGATGGCCCCTTTACCTGCTGCAAGGTGATGCTAGATTCTGACATGTCAGAATTTGACGTATAACCACAATAAAACCATCATTCAGGGGTAAAATCATGTTCTATGCATCTCCCTCACATCCGGTAAAAAAACTGTCTGCCTCGATCCTGCTGCTGGCAACGGTCGGCATTGGACTACCCGCGTTGGCGGCGACACAGCCTAAACTGGACGTGGTCGCCGAATGGAATCGCCTGCCGTATGACCTGAAAGACCCGGCGGCTGCGGCAGCCTGGAAAAAAAATGACACCAAAGCGATGCTACACGGCGTAAAAGTTGATGCGCATGGCAACCTGTACGTCAGTACCGCCCGCTGGGGCGGCCCGGAAGTCCCGGCAACACTGTCAAAACTGGTGAAAAAGGACGGGCAATGGATGCTGCAGCCGTTTCCCAGCGAGGCGATGAACGATGTGCATAATCCGCAGGGTTTAAAAGCGGTGCTGGGTTTTGAGATCGATCGCAACAATGTGATGTGGATTCTCGATCAGGGGCATATCGCGGGTGCGCCCAATAAAGCGGGAGATGAAAAACTGGTCGCCTGGGATTTGAATAAAAACAAAGAAGTCGCGCGCTATACCTTTACTAACGATCAAGTCGACTTTACCTGTTCGTTCCTCAACGACGTGGCGGTGGATAACGACGCGGGCGTGGTATACATCACGGACTCCGGCATCATGTGTCACCCGTTGAAAGGCGGTTTGCTGGTGTACAAAATGAAGACCGGTGAGGCAAAACGGGTGCTATCCGCACCTGAATGGGTCAATGACCAACCGGGTTTCACCTTCAGCATTCATGGCGAGAAGGTGCTGAAGGACAAAGACGGCAAAGCCAATCCGATGCTGACGGGTGCTGACGGCATTGCGCTGTCCGGCGATAAGAAAACCCTTTACTGGACTAACCTCACCGGCAACCGGTTGTTGAAAGTGCCGACTTCCGTGCTGCGTAATTTCAGCAACAGCGAGACGCAAATCGAAAAGGCGATCAAGGTGGACACGGTGCTGCCGTCAAATACCGATGGCATTACAGCCGATCGCCAGGGCAATCTTTACCTGACGGCTCTGACGCTGAATGGTCTGATGAAGCGTGATGGCAAAACCGGCAAAGTCACGCCTTTAGTCACCAGCGACGCGATTGCCTGGCCTGACACCATTGGTTGGGGACCGCACGGCGATCTCTATTTTGTCAGCAACCATCTCAACAGCTGGGTAGGTGGCGAGATGAATTTTGATAATCCGCCAGTGCCGAATTTCCGCATCTATAAAGTACACGTGGGCGGCACGCCATACACCGCGAAATAATCGTGTAATCCGTTAATTTTGCTCCGACAGCTGCACTGCCATGGTATTCGGCTCCAGCGCTTCAAACAGGTGCGGTTCATCCGCGGGATAGCAAATATAGTCGCCGGGGCCAAGCACTACCGGCGCATCGCTGGGGCCGACCAGCGCGCGGCCCTGCGCGATAATCACATGCTCCACCGAACCTGGCGGGTGTGGTTTTGACGCACGTGGTGCGCCCGGTTGGCTGGTGACCAGATAGAGATCGCGACGACCACCCGGTGGACAAGTTGCCAGCAGCGCGGCCTGATAATCCGCCAGCTCCGCAGAAACCACCATCCCTTCACCTTTGCGGATCACCTGCAAACGCTTCACTTCCGGCTCCATCAGGCGGGCGAACGGAATATTCAGCGCCACACACAACGACCACAGCGTTTCGATGCTGGGATTGCCATTGCCTGCTTCCAGCTGCGAGAGGGTGGATTTAGCGATACCGGCGCGGCGCGCCACTTCGGTCAGGGAGAGTCCGGCGCGCTGGCGTTCACGCGTTAATCCGGCGGCAATGATGTCAATCGGCGGGGTCACAGCTACTCCTGTTCGTTATAACGAACAAAATGTTCATCTTGTAAAACGGTGTCGGGCCGTTCATTATAACGTCTTTCTTGTTCGATATGAGATGAATTTGTTATGCGTCTGGGTGCAGTGCCTCTGGATAAAGGGGTATTAAAAGCGATTTTCCTCGTCTGTCTGGCCGACGGTATCGTCGGACTTTCTTATGGTTCGCTAGCCGCAGCGGACGGTTTCCCCTTGTGGGTGCCGATTGCGCTGTCCACGCTGGTACTGGCCGGTGCATCCGAATTCTTGTTTATCGGTATTGTCGCCGGTGGCGGCAGTCCGTTGACAGCAGCCGCAGCGGGTTTATTGGTCAATGCGCGCCATCTGCCGTTTGGTATCGCGGTAAAAGATCTGGTCGGGCAGGGTGGTCGCGCGTTGTTTGGTTGTCACATTATGAATGATGAAAGCGTCGTCTTTGGTATCTCCCAGCCCAAACTGGCACAACGTCGGGCAGCTTACTGGATTTGTGGCCTGGGCATTTTTGCCATCTGGCCGCTCAGCGTGATCAGTGGGGCGGTGATTGGGCGTTTTATCCCCGATGTCTCAGCGATTGGTCTGGATGCCGTTTTTCCCGCCATTCTGATTGCGTTGATTTTCCCGGCACTGCGCCAGCGTCGTACCCGTATCCCGGCATCGTTCGGGGCATTGCTGTCGGTCGTTGCCACACCGTTTGTCCCCGCCGGGATGCCGGTACTGTTTTCGTTGTTAGGTCTGTTGAGCTGGCGGGAGCGTAAATAATGGAAAACGGATTAGTCATTGCCGGGATCGCGCTGCTGGCGAGTGGGACTTACCTGATCCGCTTTGCCGGTTTCCGTCTGGGTAGCCGGATGCAGATGTCAGAGCGGGTGCGCAGCATGCTGTCCGATGCCGCCACCGTGTTACTGCTGGCGGTGGCGGTGACCACCGCGTTGTTTGAGGGCACACATTTTGCTGGGGTCGCACGTATCGCCGGGGTGTTGTTTGCGGTGTTCCTCGCCTGGCGCAAAGCCCCGCTGATTGTGGTGATCATTGGGGCAGCCTTGATGACGGCCATCCTGCGCTATCTTGGTGTGCCCTGATCGCGCCAGTTCTGCGCGCGTAATTCATACACCAGACTGGCGGGTGCGCCGGGGATGTCTTCAACCCGGTCATAACAGCGTAAACCCGCCTTCTCCAACACCTGCTGCGAGGCGAGATGATCTTCCCGCACCGCCGCATCAATCACCGGTAGCTGGCAGTGAGCAAAGCCATAGGCAATCACGATGCGGGCAAACTCGGTGGCATAACCTTTACCCCATGCTTTTTTTGCCAGCCGGTAGCCCAGATTGTTTACCGGCCTGCCAGCAAACTCGCGCACCGTTAAGCCACCAAACCCTATCACCTCCTCGGATCGCTCGCGCAGACAAATCGCCCAGTTACCAAACGGATAGGATTGCCAGTGCGCCAGCCAGCGTGTTAACACTTCTTCGGTAAAAGTGAGATCAGGAAATGGCCCGGCAGGATTAAACATTTGCGTGCTGGGATCGCCATAGATGGCGAACAACGTATGCAGATCCCGTGTTTCAACCGGGCGTAAAAAGAGTCGCGATGAAAACAGTTGCATATCAATAGCCTCATTCATCTTCCTGACAGGGTTTTTGGATTATAAACATACCAGGAGACAGCATGACACCGCGTTTAGCTCGCACCGATGAAACCGCCGCGTTATGGCGTATTCGTAATCTTGCCATCCGTCACGGTTGCCAGTCGGTTTATCCCGCAGAGGTGATCACTGCCTGGACGCCCGATACCCTTCCTGAGGGGTACTTCGAGGCGGTGCGTGGCAATCCTTTCTTTGTGGTGGATGATCCTGACCACGGCGTAGCCGCTACTGGTTTTCTCGATTTGAGCTGCGGCAGTGTGGAGGCGATTTTCACCCTGCCGGCGTGCTGCGGGAAAGGCTATGCCAGTGCAATTATGCATACTCTTGTGGCAGAGGCGCGGCAGCGCGGGTTCACGCAATTGACACTGGCGGCCACTCCCAATGCCAGTAGCTTTTATCAGCGCCACGGATTCAGCATTGTGAAGCACAGCCTTTATCATTCGGCGTTGGCGGGGGCGGCATTGCCCTGTGTTGAGATGGTACGGGAGCTTTAAGACTATGATTACAGGACGTCAGCCCAAGAAGGATCTGAATAAGATGGTGATTAACTGCGTGGTCTACCGCCACGGTCAGCGTGAAGAACATGTCGACATCGATGACATCAGTGAAGTGCTGAAAGAAGACAATACCTTCGTCTGGCTGGGTTTATACCAGCCCGATGCGCGTTTTATGCAGACCCTGCAACAGGAGTTCAGCCTGCATGAACTGGCGATTGAAGATGCACTGGTGGCGCATCAGCGTCCGAAAATTGAGCAGTACGGTGAATCGGTGTTTGTGGTGGTCAAAACGGCCCACCTCGATGATCAGCAGCGCATCACGTTTGGTGAAACCCACTTCTTCCTGGGCAAAAACTTCCTGATTACTGTACGTCACGGGTCGACCGATGGTTACGGTGGCATTCGTGCGCGTGCTGAAAAAAATCAGGCAATGATGAGCGAAGGCCCGGCATACGCGATGTACTGCATCCTCGATTGTATTGTAGATAACTACAGCAAAATCACCGCCAGTCTGAGTAAGCGCATTAGTGACATGGAAGATGAAATGTTCAGCACCCGTTTCCATCGCGATACGCTGGAGGAGGTGTACCACTTGCGGCGTGAACTGTTGTCGCTGCGCAACGCGGCGATGCCTGTGACCGAAATTTGCCCGCAGCTGGTGCGCTTCCATGAAGATCTGGTGCCCAAAAATCTGCGCGCCTACCTGCGAGATGTGCAAGACCATGCCCACCACGTGATGATCGATGCTGAAGACATGCGTGAAATGCTCACCAGCGCTATGCAGGTGAACCTGGCGTTGGTGTCGGTGCAGCAAAGCGAAGTGAATAAAAAGCTGGCGGGATGGGGCGCGGTATTAATCGTACCCACCATCATTTTCAGTATGTATGGCATGAACTTCGCCGATATGCCGGAATTACACACCCATTTTGGTTATCCGGTTGCCCTGGGCGTCACCGCGATGATTTGTGGTTTTATGTGGTGGCGACTGAAGCGTTCGGGTTGGTTGTAATCGGGCACGGCGTTTTTCCGTCAAACGATTTTGTTATTACTGCGCACGGTAAAGCGGCGATTTGTTTGTCGCCGCACATTCCGCGCAATTATCCACCAGGCAACATGCCAACTGCCATCTCTACCTGCCTCTGTGCGTCAGGCAGCGAAACATTCACCAGATTGTCACTGGGCTGACATTTCCTGCTGCTTCTCATCATCACGCTTTCCTATTACGCGCCCGAAGTAAATACAACATATCCCACATTAACAACATTATTCGGTCTTGCATCCTGCTGCGACTATGCCACTATCTGCTCAACAGTTAGTCAGCCGGATAGAGTGTGAAATATGCAGGAGATGCCGGATTTATTAACCGCTTCGGCGCAAATTCGTCAGGGTGAAAGCAGCAGTGTGGCATTGGTTGAATTTTGTCTGCGACAGATAAAAACCCACAATCCCACATTGAATGCCTTTGGCGATGTGTATGACCAGCAGGCGCTGGCAGAAGCGGAAATCTGCGACCGCGAACGTCAGCAGGGCAAACTGCGCGGTCCGTTGCACGGTGTACCGTTCGGCATTAAAGACCTGTTTGCCACTGCCGGATTACGCACCACCAAAGGCTCGCTGACTGCACTGGATAACGTACCGAACAGCGATGCGCCGATTATTGCGCGTTTAAAAGCCGCCGGGGCGATCATTATCGGCAAAACCGCCACCACCGAGTTCGGCTGGACCGGCTCCAGTTTTTCACGCGTGTTTGGTCATGGCCGTAATCCGTGGAATCCCACCCTGACCAGCGGCGGCTCCAGTTCCGGGTCGGCGATCAGCGTGGCGGCACGGATGGTGCCTGCCGCGTTGGGATCGGATGGCGGGGGATCGGTGCGCATTCCGGGTGCATTTTGTGGCATTTTTGCCCTGAAAGCCTCGTTGGGGCGCATTCCCACCTGGCCGTGGTCAGCCACCGAGATGCTGAGCCATGCCGGGCCGATGACCCGCACGGTGCGCGACAGCGCGTTATTGTTTGATCTGCTTTCCGGCCCGGATGCCCGTGATCACCAGGCGCTACCCGCGAAAACCGAAAGTTGGCTGACACGATGCGATGCACCACTGCCACGTTTGCGCGTGCATTACAGCCCGACCTTATTTAATACGCCGGTGGATGATCGCATCGCGGCCTGTGTTGAGCAGGCGGTTGAACAGATGGCACATGCGCTGCCAGTGACGCTGACGGCCAAACCACTCAGCTGGCAAAGTCCGTTCGAGACGTTTGACACGTTGTGGAGCGGTGGACGAGGTATTGCCTACGGTGCCGCCTTACAGCAGCAGCTTGATCAACTGGACCCCGGCTTCGCCACGCTGATCAATCGTGCCCAACGCATTGATTTGGCAGATTACCTGCATGCGCAAAAACAACGTGCCGCCTTTGCCGGTCAGGTACATGCCCTGTTCGATGAGGTGGATTTGCTGATCACCCCAACGCTGCCGGTGCTGCCATTTGCTGCCGATCGTCACGCTCCTGAAGGTCAACCTGATGGCGACAGCGGTGTTGAGTGGGCGCGCTGGACGCCTTTTACCTGGCCGTTCAACCTGAGTGGCAACCCGGCCGCCACGGTGCCGTGCGGATTTACCCCGGAAGGTCTGCCGGTGGGGTTACAGGTGATCGGTCGTCGTTATGCCGAAGGAGATGTGTTGCAGTTCTGTGCCGCACTGGAAGCGTTAATGCCGTGGGATCAACACCGGCCCATGTTGTAAACGCCGCGCGATAAATGATCGCACTTCAGCGTAGCGGCGCGATTTATCGCGCAAGGCCGGGGCAGGGGACAGGTATACTGCGGTTTTCGCCGCAGAAACAGAAGGGTAAGTATGATCAACCAGCCGCGACTCGATGAGATCAAACGGGTATTGAGCCACGACAAACGGGTGCGCGTCACCGAACTGGCGCAGAAGTTTGTGGTATCGGAAGAAACCATCCGCCGCGATTTGAAGTATCTGGAGGAGCAGGGCGTGCTGCGCCGGGTACATGGTGGGGCGATTTTACCGGTGCCCAGCGAGGAGCAGCCGCTGCAAATTCGCAGCCGCATCAAACCACGCGCCAAACTGCGCATGGGGCAACTGGCGAGTGAGTTGGTGGAGGAAGGCATGGCGCTGTTCCTTGATACCGGCACCTCAACGCTGGCGCTGGCACAGCAGTTGACGCGCTTCTCACGGCTGAAGATTGTCACCAATTCACTGGATATCGCCACGCTGCTGACGCAGCAGAGCGAGAACGCTGTGACGCTAACACCAGGGCGCGTCAGGCGAAACGATAACGCACTTATCGGTCCCCATACGTTGGATTTTGCCCGGCAGTTCCACTACGACATCGCCTTTATGGGTATTGGCGCGGTGGATCGGGATAACGGTTTTATGGACTACGAAGAACCGGAGGCGTTATTACGGCGCGTGCTGAGCACGCACTGCCGCCAGAGCGTGATTCTGGCGGATGAAGGCAAATTTGGACTGCGTACTTTTATCAACACGCTGCCGTTTAGCGCGGTCGACACCTTAGTGACCAACGCGCCGCCACCGGCCGCTTTTGTAGCAAGTCTGGAGAACGCACATGTCAACATCCTCCATCCCGGCAACGCTGCGGATGACGCCACGCGACTATCAGGCATTTGATGCGCTGTTTGAACTCAGCAGCCGCATCGGTGCCACGGCGGCGGGTGGGCTGCACCGCCTGACCGCCAGTGCCGAAGACCAACAGGTGCGAGATGCCTTTTGTACCTGGCTGACCCGGCAGGGTTTTGACGTAAAAATTGATGAAATCGGTAATATTTTTGGCCTGATGTCGTTGCGTCCTGGCGCACCCTGGTTGTTGTGCGGATCGCATCTCGATAGCCAGCCGCTTGGTGGGCGCTTTGATGGTGCGTACGGTGTCACTGCGGCGGCAGCCACCCTGGCGGCGCTGGCGCGACAACTGCGCGAGCAACCCACATTAGCGCAATACAATCTGGCGGTGGTCAACTGGACCAATGAAGAGGGGGCGCGCTTTCAACCCAGCCTGATTGGTAGTTCATATTTCACCGGTGCGGTGACGCTGGAGGAGGCGCTGGCCTGCACCGATGTCGATGGCATTACGCTGGAGAGCGCGTTGCAGGCGATTGGTTATCGCGGTGCAGCCTTACCTCCGCTGCCGTTGCGTGCTTATCTTGAGCTGCATGTGGAGCAAGGCCCGCACCTTGAGCAGCAACGTAAACAGATTGGTGTGGTAACCGAAACCTGGGCAGCGCTGAAATGGCAGGTGACGTTTCGCGGCGAACAGAACCACACCGGTCCTGCGCTGATGAGTCGTCGTCGCGATGCGCTGCTGGCGGCGGCCCAAACTATCGTCGCGGTGCGTGCCGCAGCGGATCGTCACGGCGAGGTTTTGCATACTTCAGTGGGACGTCTCGACACCACCCCCAATTCGCCCAACGTGGTGACCTCCGAAGCCACGGTGTACATCGAATTTCGCTCCGCCGACGAGGCGTTATTGCATCAGCTGCGTGCCAGCTTCAGCCAACAGATGCAATCGATTGCTCAGGCCACGGCGACTGACGTCAGCCTGGATCGGGCGCAGTTTCGTCCCTGCCAGCAGCTGGATGCTGAATTGGCACAACGTGCGTTGCAACAGGCGGAACGCATTGATCTGAGCGCCATGCCAATGCGCAGTGTGGCCGGGCATGATGCCATCAGCCTGAGTTATCACTGCCCCAGTGCCTTGCTGTTTGTGCCGAGCGCGGGTGGTTTATCGCATAACGAGCGTGAATTCACCGCCACCGAGGATCTTCATCGTGGCCTGGATTTGTTGATGGCGCTGTTGAGTGATCTGGTTGTGGAGGAGACGGCATGAACGCGCGTTTAGAACAGGTGTTGCAGCAATGGCAGCCTGGCCATCGCTTCATTATCCAGCCGGGCACTGCCGGAGTGGCGTCACCGCATCGCCTGGCGACCGAGTGGGCGGGCTTCTGGCTGGAAAGTGCCGGCCAGCGCTTTTACGCCAAGGTGTTATGTGATGATCAGCGCGCGTTGCTTGACGTGCGTCGTAGTGCCGAAATCAGCCGTCAGGCCGGTGAACTGGGCATTGCCCCGGTGTTGTGCCATGCCGATGAAGCGGAGGGGGTATTGATTTTTGCTGCGCTGGATGAGGATTTCCGCTGGGCGAAACTGGCGCATTTCAGCGATCCGACGCAGTTTGCCGCACTGACCCACACGCTGGATCGCCTGCACGACGCCGCCCTGCCGTTACCGCAACATTCGCGTCAACAGGACATGCTAACCCTGCGCCAGCAACTGCATCAGGTAAATGTTACGTTGCCGGAGGAGATGCTGTGGCTGGGCGAGTGCGTGGATCTCGCCTGGCAAGCGCTAAATGCGGCACCTTTCACTCCGGTATTGATTCACGGCGATCCGATTGCCAGCAACTGGATGGTGAACAACCAGGGGGAGTGGCGTCTGCTGGACTTCGATTACGCGGCGCAGGGCGATGCCTGGCACGATATCGCCACCTTAATTCATGAACAGTTGCCGACCGATGACCGCTGGCGTGATGCGATTCGCGCCTGGCGTGGCGAATGCCACGAAGCCGATGTGGCACGCTGTCGCCTGTATGCGCTGGTGGATGATTACCACTGGACGTTGTGGGGCATGTTGAACGGCCACATCAGCCCGCGTGGACTGGAATTCGCCAAGCTGGGTCAGTGGATGTTGTTGCGCTGCCGTCAGAGCGCACGCGATCCCCGCTTTGAACGTTGGTTAACCCTGACAGCGGAGCAGAAATGATGAGTAAACAACCGGGACAGGCCGTGAGTTGGCAGGAGCAGCGTCTGGAGCAGGCGATCGCGGCGATGTCAGATTGGCAGAATAAAACCATCCACTATCGTCCGGTGAGCGGCGGAATTTCTAACGCCAACTGGCATGTGGCGGTAGAAGGTGCGCCCAGCGCTTACTTCGTGAAAATTCCCGGCGAAGGTACAGAACGTTTTATCAACCGCGATACCGCACACGAAGCCAGCCTGAAAGCGGCGCAAACCGGCTACGGCGTGCCGGTGGTGGCCTATTTGCGGGAGCTGGGGGTGGAAGTGTTTGAATTTATCGATGGCTGGCGTGCGTCGTCAAATCTCGACTTTCAACAGCAAACCATCCGTCATCGCGCGCTGCATGCACTGAAAAGTTTTAACGATCAGTCACTGCTCACCGAGGACAAAACGGTGTTTGATATGCTGAATGAACATATCGAACAGGTGCAGTCACTGAACGCACCATTCTCTGCCGATGCCGTTTGGCTGCATAAACAGGCGCAGCGTGCACAGCAGGCGCTGGAAGCTGCGGGCCTTGATCGCGTGCCCTGTATGAATGACACCCTGGCGGGCAATTTTATGCTCAATACCAGCAACGATATTCGGCTGGTTGATTTTGAATATGCCTCAAATAATGATCGTTGTTATGAACTGGCATTATGGTTTGGCGAAATGTTTTTTACGCCACAAATCGAACTGGAATTACTGGAAGATTATTTCGGTAAGGTGGATGCCGCGATATTTGCTCGCGTGCAAATCCATAAGTATCTTGCCGATATGAAGTGGTCAACCTGGGCAATTATTCAGCATCAGGTAGCCGATATCGATTTTGATTTTTCTAAATATGGCCGTTGGAAAGAATTGCGCGCGCGCAGCATATTAAACCATCCCGACTGGGAGAACTGGTTGCGCGCGCTGTAATCGTTGTTTTAATTATTTTATTTTTATACACCACAGGGGAAGGCTGTCTGACAGCAGGTAAAGGAGTGCGCACACCGTCATTGTAAATTTCGGAGGGGATTATGAGTACCATGATCATGGCACAACAGTTGCGTGCCCGCATAAGCATTAAAAATAAAATCTTTGCCATCTATCTGCTGGCGTTATTACTTCTGGCGCTTTGCCCACCGTTATATTTAAGCGTCAGTGGAAGTGGTGCGTTATTTATGGGTGTTCCGTTGCCGATTATTTACTGGCTCTCTATAGCCGTATTTCTTGGTATCGGATTATGGGTGATGTATCTCGCTGAATGTGCTTTTGGCGAAATTCCCGCGGATGAGGAAGTATCATGAAAATTAGCACCGCAGAGCCACATTATTTCATTACCTTTGGCATGATCGGTTTATTTCTGGCGGTCATGATCGCCGTCCTCTACGCCACTAACCGCAAAAGTACCTCGTTCTCTGATTATGCGGTAGGTGGGCGGTCTTATGGTCCCTGGTATATCGCCATGAGTTACACCAATTCCTGGTGGCCGGGCGCGACCTTTACCGCGTTTTTCGCGCTGTCGGTGAGCGGCGTGATTGGCTTCTATGGCGCGGTCTACTCGACGCTCGGCGTCACCGCCATGTATCTGATGGCGCGCCGTGCCTGGAAATGGGGGCAGCACTTTAATTTGACCACCCAACCCGATCTGCTGGGTATGCGTTACAACAGCCCGGCAGTGAAGCGCGTGGCGTCGATCATCGGCATCATCTGCGTCTTCCCGTGGGTGGTGATGGGGATTCAGGCGCTGGCGCTGCTGGTGGAGTTCGCCAGTTTTGGACGCTGGGGCGTGACCACCTGCCTGATCGCTGGTGTACTGCTGATTCTTGTTCGCCAGTACTGGACGGTCAGCATGGGCATGCGTGGTCTGATTATGACCGACATGTATCAGGGGATCATCGCCTACGGCCTCGGTGCGTTGGTGTGCGTGGTGCTGCTGTTTAGCGGCGATCACAGCTTTGGTCAGCTCTCGTCGCTGCCTCCTGCCATGTTGCAGATTCCGGGTGCGGAAGGCTCCCATTATGGTTCGTGGTATATGTTCAGCCTGATTTTTACCGGTGTGGTCGGTTCGATGTGCTGGCCGATGAGTTTCCAGCGTATTTATACCGCCAGCGGTATCCGCGCGGTGAAAAAGGGGACGTTGCTGACCATCCTGCTGGTGGGCGGTTTCTACGCCATCCTGATGCTGTTCGCCACGGCGGTGAGCCAGGACCCGAACGTGCAAGCCAATCCGCAGAACGGTTTCTTCACAGCTTTGTTTGATCAGGGCGGCCCATGGTTGCTGGCACTGGCGCTGGTGATTGTGCTGGCGGCGAGTATCGGCCATGTCGATGGCTGTGTGCAGGTGTGTGGTACGCAGTTTGCCAACGATCTTGCCACCTGGAACAAACCGCGCAGCGATCGTCAACTGACGGTACTGGCGAAGTCCGGCATGGTGGTGTTTATCGTGGCGGCGGCGCTGTTGGCTTACTTCACCTTTAACTACTCACGTTTGCAGTTGCTGGCACAGATCTCCTATCAGGGGATTATCCAACTGGCGGTGCCGCTGTTCTTTGGTATCTTCAGCCGCTTCGGCAACAAGCAGGGCGCGCTGCTGGGCATGATGACCGGCATTATTATCGCCATCGTGCTGACGGTATTTTTCCCGGATGACATCCCGGCACTCGGTTCGCTGACCAGCGGCATTGTCGGCCTGGCGGGCAACCTGCTGGTGTTTGTCGCCTGTGGAGTGCTGGTGCCGGTGGGTGCTAAAGAGAAAGCGCGGGTTGATGAACTGTTTGCGCTGGCAGAACGCCCGGCCCAGCCAATGGCAAAACCGGTGTTGAACTAATGCGTATTTCGTAGCGGCGCGATTTATCGCGCTGTTTAAACAACGCGCGATAAATCGCGCCGCTACGAATCAATACAAACTCAGATCGCGAATACGTCAGGACCTTTAATCGCCATCGTATTTAACACTCGTAGCGCGGCACCATTTGGCTTTTTCTCTCCGCGTTCCCATTTTGATATCGTGACAACCGACATATTCACATACAGCGCCAGCATGGCCTGACTGAGATGAAAGCGAGCGCGCAAAGAACGTATGGCTTCGCCGTTCATCTCTTCAATCACTGGCAGACTGGCGCGTAGCTCACGCAACTGCACGCGGGCATCAATATGTTTCACCAGATCATCGGAAATCACACCAATCTCATTGAAGTCGTGAGCAATTTCCTGCAAGTCTTTAAGATGATCAACCATCACACTTAACCTCTCTCATTTTCCCTGCCTTTAAGGCTATTTGTGCCTGTTCTGGCGTCATGCTTATCATTTGTATCGCAACGGCTTTATAAAGCAGAAGGACATCATCCGGGATCTTTAACCCAACCATTTATGAAAAATAAATCATTGTCTGACTTAAAGGCCATGACAGCACGCAAACCACAACTTTTGCCACGCGTCAGCGGTATCCGTTTTTTGTAGAGATTACCGCCCAGATTTGCTTCAAATTGACCGGCTCTGAGTTCCCGAGCCTCGTCGCATAACTTATCGTCGTCGATTTCAACACCCTTAAGACTTCTGTCAAACGTACGTAGAACGTAATTTCCCATAACGCTTCCTTGTTGACATTTGATGAGAGCTTCCTTGCTCGAAAAAACATCACATATGGTACTTAGGATGATACAAGTGATCAAGAGTTTGAACTTTACCACTTAATCCGGATGCAACTTTCCCCAAACAAGTCCATGATAAATCGTTAATTCCCTGACAGGAGTCGCTCATGGCAATGTCCACCCCCTTCAATATTGGTCTGCTGCTTTTCCCGAACTTGACGCAACTTGATCTGACTGGCCCGTGGGAGGTGTTTGCCCGAATGCCGGGCGTCAGTAACTACCTGGTATGGAAAGACCGCCAGCCAGTGATGTCTGACCGTGGCCTGGCCATCGTGCCGACCACCACCTTTGCGGATTGCCCGCCGCTGGATCTGATTTGTATCCCCGGCGGACCGGGTCAGATTGCCTTAATGGATGATGAAGAAACGCTGGCCTTTGTACGCCGCATGGCGGAAAACGCGCAGTGGGTCACCTCGGTCTGTACCGGGTCGCTGGTGTTAGGGGCGGCAGGGTTATTACAGGGGTATCGCGCCACCTCACATTGGGGATCGCTCGACCAATTAAGCCTGCTGGGGGCGACGCCGGTGGCGGAACGGGTGGTGCGTGACCGCAACCGGATCACTGGCGCAGGGGTAACTTCGGGGATTGATTTTGCGCTTACGGTGGCGGAGGAATTACTGGGGCGCGGCGTGGCAGAGAATATCCAGTTGCAGATGGAGTACGACCCCGCACCGCCTTTCCACAGTGGTTCCCCGCGCAGCGCTTCAGCGGAAAGGCTGGCCCAGGCTAAACAGCAGATGACAGAGTTTATCGCCCGCCGTCGTGCGGCGAGCGAAAGGGCAGGGGAGCGGCTTAAGTGTTAAGCAACTGGCCCAGCTCCAGTTTCAGGCAGCGATCGGCGAGGTGAAAATAGCGATCGTCATGGGTGATCACCAGCACCGTCTTACCCCGTGCTTTCAGCGCAGGCAACAATTGATGGTAAAACACCTCGCGGAACGCCGGGTCCTGATCGGCGGCCCATTCGTCGAATAGATAGAACGGACGGTCTTCCAGCCATGCCACCAGCAGCGCCAGCCGTTTACGCTGCCCGGTGGATAGCGCCAGTGTCGAGAACACGCCATTTTCCAGCGTGACTTTATGCTTGAGTTGCAACGCTTCCAGCAGTTGCTGTGCCTCGTCATTCCAGCGCGTGGCATCAATCCCCTGTAAATCATCAAACAGATGAAAATCGTTGAATACCGCAGAAAACAGCTGGCGATAACGTGCGCGGTTGGCGTTGGTGACGGCGGTATTGTCCAGCAGCAACTCGCCGCCATCAGGTTGGTACAGACCGGTGATCAGACGGGCAAGGGTGGTTTTGCCGCTGCCGTTACCTCCGGTGAGATACACCAACTCGCCGGGGGTGAATTGCAGTGAGATTGGCCCAACCTGAAAGCCGTTAACCGCGCCATGATGATAAACCAGGTCATGCAGTTCCAGCGTTTGAAAGGTCAAGGGAGGGATGTCGATGTGGGTTTGCTCCGGCGGCAGTTGTTGCTGCATGACACTGATGCGCCTCAGGGCAACCTGGGTCAGCGTCAGGCTCGGCAGGGTGGAGAGGGCGTTCTCAATCGGCACAATCATATAGAGAAACACCATCGCGAAGCCCGAAAGCACCGCACCACGCAGATCCAGCACCTGCGCCAGCAAAAACATCACTACCCCAATAAAGGAAAAAAAGAACACGCTGGCCCAGATGTTCGCCAGTGAATACAGCACATAACCGCGTGTGCGCTCGACGCGTACTTGTTCAATGGTGGTAAACAAGCGGTTTTGCAGGAACGACTGTTTACGAGCGGCGTGCAGACGCAGCTCTTTAGCACCGCTAAACAGCGCGTTAACATCACCAGTCAGAGTTTCTTCGCGCTGGCGTGACTGACGCATCAGTTGTAATGCGCGGCGATGCACCCAGCTGTATCCCAGCGAACCGATAAACACCGTTGCGATGGCAATCATCATCACCGTCAGCGACAGATAGCCGAGATAGACCATGCAGCCAACGATTACCGCCAGCGACATGATGAATGCGGGTAGGGAGACAAAAAACACCACTACCTGATCAAGATCCTGCGTCAGGATACTGAGCGCGCGCGGCATACCGTGTGTTTCCAGATCGGCGTAGCGCGCATCGGCCACCTGCTGCACCAACATGCGGCGTAGTTGCGCTTTGCTGCGTTGGCCCATCGCCATAAACAGCGACTGGCTCAGGGTGCGGGTGCCGAGCATCAGCAACGCCAGCAGGCCAAATTGCCACGCCAGTTGTAAACGTTGCGCATCGCTG
The DNA here is from genome assembly GCF_059730495.1 of Pantoea sp. X-Soil-TKNS-1211. Classification (NCBI taxonomy): domain Bacteria; kingdom Pseudomonadati; phylum Pseudomonadota; class Gammaproteobacteria; order Enterobacterales; family Erwiniaceae; genus Pantoea; species Pantoea sp. X-Soil-TKNS-1211. The sequence continues at coordinate 606,461 of NZ_AP035954.1, read as the reverse complement.
GCGTTGAGTCCCTGGTTGATCAACGCCAGCAGCCCGGCATTGCTTAAACCGCCTACCACGCTACAACCGAGCGCGAGAAAAAACAGCGCACCGGTGGTGCGCAGTAACATCAGGTAAATCGCCACCTCATCTCCTATGAGTTTGTGCTAGCCAGCGGACGCCACAGCAGCAGCGCCAGCCACGGACCGCCGATCAGCGTTGCCATCAGTCCGGCCGGAATTTGTCGTGGATACAACAGATTGCTGCCTGCCCAGTCAGCCAGCATCATTAACACTGCCGCGATCAGCACCGCCAGCGCCAGTTGTCCGAGCGGCCTGCGCGCGCCCAGTTGTCGTGCCAGCTGTGGACCCAGCAGGCCAATAAACGACAGCGGACCGACGATCAGCGTTGCGACGCCGGTCATGGCCGCCGCCAGCACCATCAGCAGTAAGCGCGCTCGTGTCACATCGAGCCCCAGCGAGGATGACACGGTGTTCATGGGTAACAACAGCAAAGCTCGGCGCAGTAACGGCGTCAGTGCCAGCAACAGCAGCGCCAGCACCAGGGCAATAGCTGCCGTGCTGACATTGACGTAATAGGTTGAACCGGTCATCAACTGGCGCAGCATTGCCGCCGCCATGCCGTTATTGCTCATCACCACCGCCGCCACTGACTGAAATAATGCGGTGATTGCCAGCCCGCTTAACAACATCCGTTGCGGATTTAACGCGTAGTGACGCGCCTGCCACAAGGTCAGCATCAGCGTCAGTAGCGCACCGGTCGCACTGCTCACCAGCATGGCGACGATGCCGCCTAACGGCCACACCAGCAGTTGTACCGTGATGCCAAGCGATGCGCCCGCGCCAATACCCAGCAGTTCCGGGCTGGCCATCGGATTGCGGCTGACCCGCTGAATAATCACGCCCGCCGCAGCCAGCAAGGCACCCGCCGAGAGTGCTGCCAACAGGCGCGGCAGACGGAACGGCAGCAGCATCTGGAGTTCGCTGAGGGAATTCCAGCGCCAGCCATGAATACCTCGAGCGAAATCGAGTGACACCGCCAGCATCAAAAAAAAGATCACGACAATCGGTAACAGCGCATGGCGACCTGTAGGGAAGGGGGGCTGGTGCGGTTCATTAATATCGGGTTGGAAAATATGGCGCAGACGGGGTAAAAACCACAGCAGCAGCGGGCCACCGGCTAGCGCTGTCATCATGCCAGTGGGCAGCAGCAGACCGCCGATGCCGTTAAGACGGCTCACGCCCTGATCAGTCAGCCACAGCAGACCGGCGGCCAGCAGCGGCGACCAAATTAGTTTCTGGCGCAGGGTTTTGGCCCCGGCCAGCGCGGCAAGATGGGGCGCAGCCAGAGCAATAAAACCAATCACGCCCACCACGCTGATCACCAGGCTGCTGATGACCAACGCGGACAACAACGCGATACCGCGCACCATGCCAGCGGGCATGCCGATTGATCGCGTAACTTGTTCATTTAATGCCAGCAGTCGCAGCGGGCGCAGAATAAATAACACCGGCAGTGCAGCAATTATCACCCTGGGCAGCAACCACCACAGCGGGCTGGCGTTTTCCTGGATCAGCGTCCCGCCACCCCAGATAAACACCGCAGCCAGCGATCGGTCATATATCACCGACAGCAGCAGATTGACCGATCCGCAATAGAGATTAACCAGCATGCCCGCCAGCGTCAGCGCCAGAGGCGTAAACCCCTGACGCAAACTCAACAGAAACACAGCGGCAAAGGCGACCAGTGCACCGCTTAGCGCCACCCATTCGCGTCCGGCCAGTAATCCTGCCGGGCCGACCAGCGCCGCCAGCGACAGCGCCAGGGTGGCACCGGAAGCGATACCGAGCGTCATGGGTTCGGCCAGTGGATTACGCAGCGCCTGCTGCATCACCACGCCGGTAAAACCAAGCGCCAGGCCACACAGCAACGCCATACCCTGACGTGGCAGCCACATCTGGCGAAAGATTTGTTGTGTGATGTCTGGTGGTGAGTTGCCCTGCAATGCCTGCCAGGCAGCAAACCACGTCAATTGTTGGTGGATTTGGTGCAGGCTGAGGATCAACGCCACGGCAAACAGCAAACCACAGAGCCAGCCAGGATGTCGTGTGATCATGGGTGGGCTTCCTGTAACCCGTTCATCAGCGATTCGGCAAAACGCACTGCCGTCAGCACACCGCCCTCGGTGGATAAACCATCCGGCAGCACCACTATTCGATGCCCTCCACGCGTCAGGGTATGCCACAGCGGAGAGGTGAGCATGGGGTTAAGATTCACTTCCGGCCAGGAAGGCAGCAGCACCAGCCAGCCGGGCGGCATTTGTGCCAGTTGTTCCAGTTCCAGTGTCGCGGTGCCTTGCGCACCCACGGCAAACGGGGTGTGGTGATCCAGGCCCAACAGCGCCAGCATGTCATTAAACAAACTGCCCTGACCGAGCGCCAGTACGTGCAGGGTATCCAGCGGATGCAGCAGGTAGATGGGGCTGAGTTGAAAACGTGTGGCACGCTGACGTGCTTGATCAAGACGCGCCAGCAGGCTTCTCATCACCGGTTCAGCGCGACGCGCATCGCCCGCCAGTTCGGCCAGCGCGTGCAAATTTTGCTGCGCCTGCTGCCAGGGATGTGGGCTGTAAGTGGGAAAGTAGTGTAGCGGAGCAATACGTGACAGCTGCGCTTCGGCCATGTGGTGTGCGGGTGTTACCAGCAACTGGGTGGGATGAAGTTCAAACAGGGTTTCATAGTTCGGCTGAAACAACAGGCCGACGTCGACCACCTGTGGTGGCAATGGTGGCTGGTTGAACAGGCGGCGATACCAGTCAGTCGCCGCCACACCCACCGGCGTGACGCCGAGGAGCAGTGCCATTTCGGTTAATCCCCAGTCGAGGATCACCCAGCGGGGCGCACTGGCGGCCAGCAGTGGAAATGAAAACAGGGCAGCGCTTGCCAGCGCGCCCTGGATCAGTTGCCGACGACGGATTACCACTGATAACTCACCGTGGCGATCAATTGACGGCGCAGACCGAAGTGGCAACCGAGATCGTTGCAGTTGCTGATGTACTGTTTATCGGTCAGGTTTTGCAGATTCAGCGCCAGCTGCCACTCCTGCCAGCGATAACGCATCATCGCATCATAGATGGTCCTTGCCGGAACCTTCAGGCTATTGTCGGTGGTGGCATAGTTGGTGCCGACGTAACGTGCCCCCCCGCCAATGGTGATGCCATCGAAGATGCCAGGTAAGGCGTACTCGCTCCACAGGCTGGCGGTCTGTCGTGCAATCGCCACCGGCTGTTTGCCTTCGGTATCATCGTTGGCCGAGATCACTTTCGGGTTAGTCAGAGCATACGAAGCATTTACCAGCCAGCGCGAGGTGATATTGGCTTTGCCTTCCAGCTCGAAGCCCTGCGAACGAATCTCACCGGTCTGCACTGAATAGTTGACGTGATCCGGGTCAGCGGTCAGCACATTGGTCTGACGCAGATCGTAAAGTGCGGCGGTGAACAACGCGTTAAAGCCATTCGGTTGATACTTGATACCCACTTCCGACTGCTTGCCTTTGGTCGGTTTGAAGGGATCGCCAGCGTAGGTGGTGCCAGACTGCGGCTGGAATGACGTACCGTAGCTGATATAGGGTGCGATACCGTTATCAAAGTGGTACATCAGTCCGGCACGACCGGTGGTCGCATAGTCGTTCAACTCGGTGCGGGTAGCGGTGTTCCAGTTCTGCGCACGACTCTGCGCTTTGTCGTAACGGCCACCGAGATTCAGGATCCAGTGGTTCCACTTCATGCTGTCCTGCAAGTAAAAACCGAGCTGGGTCATAAAGGAACGGTTGTGGTAATCAATCGATGGGCTTGCCACCGGGGTGCTGTAATCCGGGTTGAGATAGCTGATATCAGACGCCGTACCGTAACCGCTATTCTGCCGTAAATCGTCATGTACATAATCCATGCCCACGGTCACGGCATGATTAATCGGGCCGGTATACAGATTGCCCTGCACATTGGTATCGACATCAAAGGCGTTAAATGACTCGATGACGCGCATACTGTCGCGGCTCACGGTGGCAGAGCCATCAACGTTGGTCCCCGTTGGATAGACCATCTGATAATCGCTGCTGGTATGCAGATAACGCAGATTCTGATGCACGCTCCAGGTCTCATCGAACTTATGCATAAAGTCGTAGCCAACACTGGCTTGCTCGCGGCGATAGTAATCAAAACCGGGTTGACCGCCGTAGAAATTGTCGGAGAAATTCCCCTGTGCCAGGTGGATCAGGCTACCTTCCAATGGCATTTGGTTGTAAAAACCCGAGTATGGATCTTTGCGGAACTGGGAAAGCAGCGTTAGCCGTGTGTCCTCATTGGGCTGCCAGGTCAATGCCGGAGCGATGTCATAGTGCTTGTATTTGGTGTAATCGACTTGAGTATCGCTGCGTGACCAGGTGCCGGTAATACGCCCTAACCAATGTTCATCATTGTCCAGTGCGCCTGAGAGATCCAACCCGGTTTCAAACAGATTATGGCTGCCCGTACTGACAAAAATCTGGTGGATCGGTTCGGCGGTCGGGCGTTTACTCACCAGGTTTACCACGCCACCGGGGCTGGCCTGACCGAAGGTTACAGAGTCAGGGCCTTTGACCACTTCGACGCGATCCAGCAGGAAAGTATCGAAATTCGGACGCGACCAGTAAGTCACCGTTGGCAAGCGCAGACCGTCGAGGTACTCATCTGCGGAAAAACCGCGGATATAGATATCATCGAAACGATAATCCGCACCGCCACCTTCTGAGCCGATACCGCTGTTGTAGCGTAACGCCTGCGCCACATTCAGTGCGCCTTGTGAGGCCATCTGCGCCTGGGTAATCACCGAGATACTTTGTGGTGTTTCGATTAACGGACGGCTGCTTTTGGTGGCAGAATCGGCTTTCTTCGCCACCTGGTTCCAACTGTCGGCATCCCCGCCATCGCTATCGACATTATTATTGGCGGTGACGGTCAGCGTGCTGTCGTGAGCATTATTGTTATCCGCCGCCCATGCAGGTGCGCTGCTAAACAGAATCAGCAGCAGTGCGCTCAGCGGTGTGCGCTGAAAAGTGCGATGACGCATTAAATTTATCCCCGGTATAGTCCAACGCCCTAAAATAGTGATACAAATGATAATCATTCCTATTTTATTTCATAGCGCCTCGCTGGCGGCTTTGCGAGATCACTCACCGGAATGACGCAGAGCAGACAGCAATCGGCAATCTGACAGGATTGGGTGAGATGGTATTGAACAAACCACGGTTAGCTGACGATTCTCCGGTGTTGCCGTTATTAACCACACGGGAAATGCATTATCACGCGGGACGCGAGGAGCGCTGGCATGCGCATGAAGTGGCACAGCTGGTGTTATGTTTACAGGGTGTGATGCGGGTACAAACGCACACGGCATCCTGGACCTTAACGCCGGGTAGGGCGTTATGGCTACCGGGTACTGTCCCTCATGCGCTCACGGCGTTAAGCGATATTCGCAGTCTGAGTTTGTATCTGGAACCGGTGGTGGCGCGCGCCTTCTGGCCGGAAGCGCGTAGCATGATGATTTCGCCGCTGCTTCAGGCGTTGATGCAGACGCTGGTGGAAATCGGCCTGCAACCGCATCCTGACCCATTGCGTGTGGGGCTGATCACGCCATTGCTGCTGGATGAATTGCGTCGCGCCCAGGATGGCCCGGTTTGCGTATTACCGCTACCTGCCGATCGCCGCTTGATGAATATCTGCCAGCAGCTGCTGCAAAGCCCGGCCAGCAGTGACACGCTGGAGGAGTGGGGCAGCCGCGTGGGAGCCAGTTCGCGCACCCTCGCACGGCTATTCCGCGATCAAACCGGTATCACCTTTACCCAATGGCGACAGCAGTTGCGGCTGTCGGAAGCATTGGTTCAACTGGCGCAAGGACAACCGGTGTTACGCATTGCCAGCCAGCTTGGTTACCAAAGCCCCAGCGCGTTTATCTCAATGTTCCGCCGTTTGCTGGGCGAGACACCGCAGCGTTTTTTGCGGATTTCAGGCTGAAATCGCCAGCCTGAAAGCCATCAACACCCGCGAACCGCGCGGTCGAACCCGAGGCGGATGGCCTCTGACTCGCCAACTCTGTGGCATGGATTTTACACGCTGCGCGTCACGCCGCCGTCGATACGAAGATTCTGCCCGGTGATATAGGCCGCGCCCGGGGAGGCGAGAAACGCGATAGTGGCGGCCACTTCTGCCGAAGTACCATAGCGTTTAAGCGGTACGCTATCACGACGCTGCTCGGTGGTGGGCAGGCTGTCAATCCAACCTGGCAGGACGTTGTTGATGCGGATGTTATCGGCAGCGTAACTATCGGCAAAGATTTTGGTGAAGGATGCCAGTCCGGCGCGAAATACCACCGAGGTCGGGAACATATCCGTTGGCTCAAATGTCCAGGCGGAAGAAATGTTGATAATGCTGCCGCCGCCTTGCTGCTGCATGACCGGCGTCACCAGCCGCACGGCACGGATGACGTTCAACAGATAGGTCTCCATTCCGCGCTGCCAGTCCTCATCGCTCAATGCAAGAATGGGCGAGCGTGGACCATGACCGGCGCTGTTCACCAGCACATCAATCCGTCCCCAGCGTGCAATGGTGCGATCCACCAGCGTTTGCAGGTCCACAATCGACTGGTTCGAACCGGTGACACCTAAGCCGCCAAGGCGCTCGGCCAGTGCTTCTCCTTTGCCAGAAGAGGAGAGGATCGCCACTTTGTAGCCTTCATCGGCCAGTTTTTCTGCGGCCGCGGCACCCATTCCACTACCCCCGGCGACAATAATTGCAACTTTTTCTACAGTCATTATTTAACTTCTTCCTCAAAGTGAGATGATGAAAGCCAGTATAATCACCATTATCTTGATCAGAGAGTCAGTCTGCTTCGCATCTGACGATAGGAAAACTACAGGATGAGCAAGGGGTTTCACGACCTGCCGCCCTTAAACGCGCTGCGGGTATTTGAAGCGGTGACGCGTCATCTCAATTTTCGCCTGGCGGCCGAAGAACTGGAGGTGACCCAGGGCGCGGTGGCGCAACAGATACGCGGGCTGGAGGCCAGTCTTGGTCTGAAACTGTTTGAACGTCATCCGCGCACCCTGGCGCTGACCGGTGCCGGACGAGGCTATGCGCAAAGTATCCGTCAGGCATTTGAATTGATTGATGAAGCCACGCGTACCTTGCGACCCGAGCCGCATCACCTGACGCTCAGTGTCACACCTACCTTTGCCAGTCGCTGGATGTTGCCACGCTTACCCGCGTTTACCGCTGCCTGGCCGGATATCGATCTGCGGGTACTGGCTTCGGAGCGCCTGGTGCAGTTCCATCAGGAAGGGGTAGATCTGGCGGTGCGTTATGGCCGCCCGCCGTTTGGAACGGGAGTGGAGGCTACGCTACTGTTCGGTTACTCAGCAATGGCGGTGGTCAGCCCTGGATTACTTGCCCAACTGGGTGACCCGGCACAACCGGAAAATTGCCTGCGCTATGCGTTATTGCACGATGGGCATCATCTGTGGCCTGCTTTTCTGGCGCAACAGTTTCCCGCTATGACGCTTAGCCATCAGCATCATCTGCGTTTTAATCAGACGGCGCTGTCGCTGGAAGCGGCGATCAGCGGGCAGGGCATCGCGCTGACCAGTCCACACTTTATCGCGAACGATCTTGCCAACGGCAGGCTGGTGCAGGTCTTTGCGCAACAACTGGAGGTGGATGCGGGCTGGTATCTGGTCGCGCCCTCTCGCCCTCGACAGCATGCGCCGATTAAAGCGGTACGTGACTGGATACTGGACCAGTAGCGGCGTGATTTATCGCGCCATATTTTGTTCAGTAACAAAATCAGAAATGCTGATGATTCCGGGCCAGTTATGAATGTTATAACTGGTTCATTTCCCTCACGTGGGTTTTTATCCTGCGTTCGCAGGGTATTAGCAAAATATCACGAAAATTCAGCAAGTAACCTGCGAGATTGCGCGTTGCATTCTGCCAGGGGCTGTGAATAAATACAGAGACTTTCTTCATAAAAATGCCATAAAGGCCGGGCGTAAGCCTGAAAAATAGATCACCGCAATCATGACAGACCATAAAGCCACCTTGGCCCGGGAAATCAACGCCAAAAGCGAAAGCCTCGAAGCGCATCTCATCGCTATCCGCCGTGACATTCATGCCCACCCAGAATTGGGTTTCGATACCCACCGCACCGCAAAAATTGTTGAGCAGGAACTGCTGGCGCTGGGCCTGACGCCGCAAACTGGCGTGGGGAAAACCGGAGTGGTGGTGGATATCAAAGGCGATTATCCTGGCAAGACCCTGCTACTGCGTGCAGACATGGACGCGCTGCCGATTCATGAGCAGACCGGGCTGCCATTCAGCAGCAACTATCCCGGAAAAATGCACGCCTGCGGGCACGATATCCATACCGCCACTCTGCTCGGTGTGGCGGCGATCCTGCCACATTACCGTGACCAGTTACATGGCACCGTACGCCTGATTTTTCAGCCTGCGGAAGAGACGCCGGAAAGTGGTGCTGAAGCGATGATCGCTGACGGTGCTGCCGACGGCGTTGATTTGGCGGTAACGTTGCATAACAAACCTGAGCTGGCGGTCGGTGAAATCGGGCTGACGCGCGGAGCCAGTACCGCGTCCAGCGATGAGTTCGATTTGGTGGTGCATGGCGTCTCGACCCATGCGGCGCGCCCGCATATGGGCACCGATCCGATTATCGCCGCTGTGCATTTGATTACTCAGTTGCAGACCATCATCTCGCGTGAGGTGGATCCGGCTAACTCAGCGGTACTCACCGTCGGCCATATCCACGGTGGCACCACGCACAATATCGTTCCCGATAGCTGCCTGATACAGGGCACTGTCCGCGCCAAGTCTCCGGCCACGCGCGCCCATATCGAGACGGCGTTTAGACGTATTTGTGCCGGGGTGGCGTTAGCGTTGAACACCCGAATCGAGGTGAATTATCAGCGCGGCGTACCGCCTCTGATGAATGACGATGCGTTAATTGATCAGCTGGAAACCATTCTGTCGCACCAGTTTGGTAAAGCGATTGTGGCGAAACCCAGCGCCAGCTTTGGTGCCGAGGATTTCTCACTGTTTACCGAACGTGCGCCGGGTTGCCAGATCCATATCGGCTCCGGCACACCGGGTCGCGACGATCACCTGCACAACTCGGACTACCAGCCCGACGAGCGCAGCATCCATGCAGGCACTCAGGCTCTGGCCCGTTTAGCCATTGATTTACTCTCCAACAATCAATAACAAACTTTGAGGTTTTATGATGCGTAAAGGGCTTTTTACTGCTTCCGTTGGCATGCTGCTGCTTGCTACTTCTGCTCTGGTCCAGGCGAAAGATTTTGGCACCCTGAAATTTGCTACCGAGGCAGCTTATCCTCCGTTTAACCAGTCCACGCCGAGCGGCAAAATTGTCGGTTATGAGCCGGATATGGTGGCGGAACTGGCAAAACGCGTTGGCTTTAAATATGAGCTGGTGGCCCAAAAATGGTCAGGCATGATTCCAGGCCTGGTGGATGGTAAATATGACGCGGTGGTGGATGCCGTTACCGTCACGCCGAAGCGTGAAGAGGTAGTGGATTTCACTCATCAGTACACCGTCAGTGTTTCTGGTTTTGTTACGCTGAAGGGCAGTGCGCTGGATACGCTGCCGGGTAACAACGAAGTGGTTACGGCGGGCGATGAAGCGGGTATGACCAAAGCCATTGACGCGCTGCGAGCGAAGTTCAAAGGTAAAACCATTGCCGTGCAGGTTGCCACCATTCAGGCTGACTTCCTGAATAAATATCTGGCCGATGTTGCCACCATCCGTACTTATCAGGGTGGCCCGGAAACCTTCGCGGACCTGCTGAATGGTCGTGTTGATGCGGTGATGGCGTCACGTACTAACCTCAATGCCTACGTGAAAAAACACGCGGATACCGTGAACAGCACCGGTTACGGTTTTGTCGGTGGCGTGTTGGGTCAGGGTTCTGCGATTGCCCTGCGTAAAAACAACCCGGAACTGAAAGCGGCGCTGGATGCTGCGCTGGTTTCGATGATCAAAGACGGCACCCTGAAACAGCTTTCTATCAAGTGGTTCGGCGAGAACGTCGCGCCTGCGGAGTAATGCCTGACGCTTATGACTATCGACTGGCAACTGTTAGGGTTTGGTGACGAAGGCTGGGGCGGCGTGCTGCTCAATGCCGCCACTGTCACCGTGACCGTTTCTCTCTGCGCCTGGCTGCTGGGCGCAATTCTTGGCAGCCTGTTGTGCTGGATGCAGATTGGTGGATCGCGCTGGCAGCAAAAGCTGGCGGGTGGTTACATCACGCTGTTTCGCGGTGTGCCGGAACTGTTGGTGATTTACCTGTTTTACTTTGGTGGCCGCCAGGTGGTGGCTTTCTTTGGTGAAATACTGGATATTGCCGGTCCATACGATGTGAACGGCTTTGTCGCCGGGGCCATCGCCATCGGTCTGATCTCCGGTGCCTATCAAAGCGGCGTGTTTCGCGGTGCGTATCACGCCATCCCGAAAGGAACACTGGAAGCGGCCACCGTCACCGGTATGGGGCGTTTGATGATGTTTCGCCGTATGATCGTGCCGCAGGCGCTGAAAACGGCGCTACCCGGCATGGGCAACCAGTGGCAATCCGTAATTAAAGAGTCGGCTCTGGTCTCGGTCACCGGTCTGGTGGAAACCATGAACCAGATTTCGACGGCCTCCAATTCCACCCAAATGCCGTTCTTCTTCTACAGCGTGGGTGCGGTGATTTACCTGATCATCACTACCTGTTCCGATTTTGTCTTCCGCTATGTGGAAAAAGTGGCCATGCGCGGGCAACAACGCGCCCGGTTGTAAGGAGGCCCGATGGATTTTTCCTTTTTGCAGCACACCCTGGTGGCGCTGCTGCGCGGATTACCGCTCACACTGAATCTTGCCGTACTGTCGCTGGTGGGGGGCGGTATGCTGGCGCTGCTGTTAAATCTGCTGCGCCAGAACCGGGCGGGTAGTTATGTGGCACGCTTTTACGTCTGGCTGTTTCGCGGTACGCCGTTGCTGATCCAGATTTTTATGATCTACTACGGACTCGGTAGCTTACCGGCGGTGCGTGAAAGTATTTTTTGGCCGCTGCTACGTGATCCTTACTGGTGCGGCCTGATCGCGCTGATTCTCAATGATGCGGCTTATACCTCGGAAATCCTGCGTGGTGGTCTGAATGCGGTGAGCGTGCAATCGCTGGAGGCGGCGAAGGTGTGTGGCATGTCGCGCTTCACCACCCTGCGGCGTATCACGTTGCCGATTGCCATCCGTCAGGCACTGCCGGCGTATAGCAATGAAATCATTTCGATGATCAAATCGACTTCACTGGTCAGTACCATCAGCCTGATGGAGATGACCGGGATTGCCGATTCGATTGTTTCCGAGACCTTCCGTGCGCTGGAGGTGTTTCTCAGCGCGGCGATTATTTACCTGCTGCTGACCGTGCTGGTGAGCAAAGGTGTGGCGCTGCTGGAGCGCCGTTTGTCCCCTTACTACGCTGGAGCACGTTAATGAGCAAACCGACTATCGCCCTGAGCCATCTCAGAAAAAGTTACGGTGGCCATGAAGTGCTGCACGACATCAGCCTGACAGCGCAGGACGGCGACGTGATTTCGCTGATTGGTGCCAGCGGCTCGGGCAAAAGTACCTTGTTGCGCTGTATCCCGTTCCTCGAAGTGCCACAAGGTGGCGAGATTGCGGTGGGTGATGAGTTGGTCACCATCGATAACCCGCATGAAAAGCTGAATCGCGAGCAGCGCCGAAGCATCAAGCTGATGCGCATGCAGCTCGGTTTTGTCTTCCAGAGCTTCAACCTGTGGCCGCATAAAACCGTGTTGCAGAACATCATGGAAGCGCCGGTCCATGTGCAGAAGCGCAGCCACAAAGAGGCGCTGGAGGAGGCCGAAGCGTTGTTGCATAAGGTCGGCTTGTACGAGAAACGCAACGCCTGGCCGTCGCAGCTTTCAGGTGGTCAGCAGCAGCGTGTGGCGATTGCCCGTGCGCTGGCGCAACAGCCCAAGGCGATTCTGTTCGATGAACCCACTTCAGCACTGGATCCGGAACTGGTGGGCGAAGTGCTGCGCGTGATCCGTGGTCTGGCAGAAGAGGGGCGTACGATGATTATCGTGACCCATGAAATGGGTTTTGCCCGCGATGTCTCCAACAAAGCGGTATTTCTGCATCAGGGCAAAATCGAGGAATCTGGCTCACCGCAGCAGGTTTTCAGCGATCCGATCTCGCCGCGTTGCAAAGCCTTTGTCAGCAGCCATCTGCACCGCAACAGTTAAATCCGTTGATGATGCCCTCAGTGCAGGGAGGGCATTTTTCCCCGCACCTGACCTTCCTGTTGTCTGAAAAATTTCGTTATAAAAAAAAGCGACACTTATCTCATCAGCGCAGCGCTGAAATAACGCGACCACTGTAGTACTGGAGTCTGCGGTCAACATGTCCATTATTGTTGGCGCAAGGCGAAGTCACTGTTTTTTATGGTGGAACTATTATTCCGTCATGTGATGGTCACGACAAAAAACTAAGCGTGACGGCAGGTTGTTTATCAGGTGGAGATGCGGCTACGCGCAGACTATTATCAGCCCTCGCGGCGCGAGATTAGGCTGATATTTCAACTGCGGGGTAGTTTGATGAGTTCAATAATCTGGCTGGTGGATGACGATACGCCGTTACGCGAATCCATCGCGTTTCTGTTAAAAACGCTCGGTTACGATGTGGTGGATTTTGCTGAACTCGGCGGATTTGAAGCCTGTACACCGGAACCTGATGCAGAACCTTTTTCGGGTTGTCTGCTACTTGATGTGCCGCTCGCAGATTTTAATGGCCCCGGCTGGCTGGAAGAGAATAAGCAACGGCATCCGTTGCTGCCGGTTATCATGATGGCCGATCATGCTATCCCGGAAGCTTATCGACAGGACGCTTTTGCGGCCTTTACCAAACCTTTGGATGTTGAGCAGTTGCTGGAAAGTATCAAACAGGCGATGGCGGAGAGCGCCCGGCGTGTTGAGTGTTGGCGCTCGGGGTGAAGTTACACCAGCACGTTTTTTCCGTGTTGCAAACGCCGCGAAGTGACAAAACACAACAGCGGCACCGGCAAAGTAAAAAACAGCAACAACCACAACAGCACATATACCGCGTCGACGCCGTCATTTTGCAGGTTGTTATACAACTGCACCGGCATTCCCTGGGGGAAGTAGGCAAATATCATCACAATGCCAAATTCGCCCATCGCTCGCACCCAGGCGAGGGCGGTGGCAGAGGCCAGGCCCGGCGCAGCGATGGGGACAGAAAGCCGCCAGAAACGCTGCCAGGGGCGTGCGCCGAGGGTGCGTCCCGCTTCCAGAATCTCTTTTGGCACGCCCGCGAAGGCGGAACGCGCGGCGGTGACAAAGTAGGGAAGAGCGCCATACCATTGCGCCAGCACAAAGGCAGCTGGGTTATTCACCAGCGTCATGCCAAAGCGTCCCAGCAGTTCGCCTGGAAGGCTATATGGCCCGTAAGCGCTGACCAGTAAAATCCCCATTGCCAGTGGAGGCGTCAGTAGCGGGATCAACACCAATAACTCCACCAGCAGGCGCGCTTTGCCACGCGCCTGTGACAGCCACCAGGCCACCGGCAAACCGCTGATAAAAATCAGCAGCAGAGCTACCGCGCCAAGGCTGAGCGAGGTGGCGATAGCATGGCTATCACCCCATGCCAGCCGCAGATGTTGCCAGTGTGTCACACCAATCAGTGTGACGAATGGCACTGCCAGCAGCAGCAAGGCAGGGAGTGAGAGCCACAGTGCGGTGGGCTGGCGTTTTCTCATTGCTGGTACAAGGCTCCACCTTTCGGTGCGGCATAGCCGTTCTGTTTGAACAGCGCCTGGCCTGGTTGGCTCAGCATAAAGTTGACAAAGGCTTTACCGGCTGCGGTCCCATTCGGAGCATTTTTCAATACGGCAGCGTAGTACACCATCGGCTGGGTATGCAGCGTTTTATCGTTGCCCTGGCTGTCTTTTACCTGGAAGCTGACGGTGTCATACCATTGTTTGGCCTGGTCAGGATTACTCAGGTTGATCTCATCCGGCAGCGCAATGTAAGGCAGATGGGCAGAGATCACCTCGCTTTCGTAACCGGCTGCGGCATCCACCTGGCCGCTTTCCAGACGCGCCAGCAGGCCGCCTTCCAGATGGGTTTGTGCCGGATTCTGGACACCACCCATGATTTTTTCTGCCATGCCGGGCTGATGGTAATACTTCTCGGCCAGCAGCAGGGTAAACACGATGTTCTGGCCTTTTGGATCGTTAATCGGATCGGTACGGCCAAACTTCAGACCCGGTGTCGCCAACACTTTCAGCCAGCTGGCATCGCTGCCTTTGGCCTGCGCAAACTGCTGAGCATATTTCCCTTTCGGGCTATAGGCGATCACCATGCTGGTACTGGCGACCGGTACGGCGGTATCAATCAGTCCGGCATCTTTCAGGATCTGCATGGGTCCTGGGGTGATAGAAACAAACACATCGGCGGTGATTTTTTTACTCGCCAACAAGCGCGCCATGCCGTAAGCACCCTGGCCTTGTCCCTGATAGTTGCCGTTGTTCTCTTTAGCAAAGGCTGGACCTAAAGCCTGGTCCATCACTTTACCCATCGACCCGGCGTAGGTGACACGAATGTCGGTATTCGCCAGAGCATTGAGACTAAGACTCGCGCCTGCGGTGAGCAGTAACGCGCTGAGTAGTTTATGTTGCATTCCATTTCTCGCTATATAATTAGGTAAATAACGATTAACAGGATAACCTTTTCAGGGCAAGGGATAAACTATTGCGAAATATAGCGAAAGGCCCGATGACACGGGCCTCGGAGTCAAGCAAGGATGCGTTTTGCCCAGGATTCGATCTCATCACCACTGCCAATATCCGCCTGTACCAATCCGTTGACGATAAAGGTCGGGGAAACGTGGATGCCGTTCTGGCGCGAATACTTGCTATGCCATTTGATTTCATTCTGCAATTCGGCACGGTCAAAGGGGACGCGGGCATTTACGCCGCTGTACTGCTCCAGACGATCGATGATCTGATTCGGCGTGGCGTCCATATTCGGCCCGCGCGCATGATCGGTGAACTCAAACTCTTCACGGTGGTCGGCCACTGCTTTCAGCACCGCTTTGGCGGCGGCTTTTCCTTCCGGTAACGTCGATGCCGCCAGGATGTAGCGTACAATCAGGCCCGAGTACATATGCCAGGGTTGTGATTGCAAACGGATTTTCAACGTCATCCGATCTTCGCCGACCAGACTGAGCAAGGCATCGAATTTATTGAATGCGCGAACGGAATACGGGCAGGTGGGTTCGAGAAACACTTCAAACACCTTCGGGCCGTGGCCCCACACCAGTGGATCGGCATGTAATGCGGTTGACTGACTCATCGTAACTCCCTTGGGTTAGAAAAAGTTTTCCTACTTTGACAAAGCGTTGCGGTGGCGACCAGCACAAGCTAAGGCTTTTTTGTTACAAAGCCATTCGCTTACGGCATAATCCGTACCAAAGAAAAATCAGGTTACAGATCCGAGAGCTATAAAATTGTCAGGCACTGCGCCGTCTGCGAGTGAAATAACCAACTATAGTTATTTTACTTTTTGCTGTCTTCAGACGCCGCGTTCGCCGCGCCTTTTTACTCACTTGCCCGGAGCCGATAGATAAAAAGAGGTTTACTGTGTTTGCCGAAATTTCCTGGAAAAACATCCATCAGGTCATCAGTCAAACGATCGCGGAGATGGTGGATGAGCAGCAAACGCTGGATGTGTTAACCCTGCGTGGGCGGTTAAGGGAAATGGCCGAAAATGAAAGCGATGAAGAGATGGTGCTGTGTTACTGGCAGGCGATGAAGGTGCTGACGCAGTTGCCACCTACGGTGACGGCCAGTCAGTTGATCGAGGCAGCGCGTCACGCTTTCCGCAGTCCGATCAACCATGACCCGCTTTAACCCTACGTGCTTTTCGCAACAGCAGCAGCAGGTGCTGGCGTAATCGCATGATTATTCGGCATAAAAATGGGTGCGGGTTTGATAGACTCCTGTCATCAGAGACCAACCACTGAGGACAGCGATGAAAATTACGAGCTATGCCGCCATGCAGGCGGGTGAGGCACTGGTGCCGTACGAATACGATGCCGGCTCACTGGCTGCGGAAGATGTGCAGGTAGAGGTAGATTATTGCGGCGTCTGCCATTCTGATCTGTCGATGATTGATAACGAGTGGGGTGGTTCGACCTATCCGTTGATTGCCGGTCACGAAGTGATTGGCCGCGTGGTGGCGATGGGAGAGTCTGCGCAGCATAAAGGTCTGCGTCTCGGGCAGCGTGTCGGCATCGGCTGGACGGCGAAAAGCTGCCAGCACTGCGATGCCTGTATCAATGGCGATCAGGTTAACTGCGAGAATGGGAAAGTCTCCACCATCAATAACCACGGCGGTTTCGCCAGCCATCTGCGTGCCAACTGGCAATGGGTGATCCCGCTGCCGGATGCGCTGGACATCGCCACCGCCGGTCCGTTGCTGTGCGGCGGCATCACCGTGTTCAAACCGTTGCTGATGAATAACATCACCGCCACCAGCCGTGTCGGCGTGATTGGTATTGGTGGCCTTGGCCATATGGCGATCAAATTGCTGCGCGCGATGGGTGCCGAAGTCACCGCCTTCAGTTCCTCTGCCGCGAAAACCGAATCTATTCTGGCGATGGGTGCTGACCGTGTGGTCAACAGCCGTGATCCCGACGCACTGAAAGCGCTGGCGGGGCAGTTCGATCTGATTATCAGCACTGTCGCGGTGGATCTGGATTGGGCACCGTATTTCCAGGCGCTGGCGCGTCAGGGCAAGTTCCACACCGTGGGCGCAGTGATGAAGCCGTTCGAAGTCCCGGCGTTCAGCCTGATTGTCGGCGACCGTGCGGTCACCGGTTCATCTACCGGTTCGCCGGGACAGCTGCGTGCGCTGCTGAAGCTGGCATCGCGCGCTGATATCGCGCCAACCGTGGAAGAATTCCCGATGTCGCAGGTGAATCAGGCGCTCGATCACGTTCGCGCTGGTAAGGCAAATTATCGCGTGGTGTTGAAGGCGGATTTTTAACGATTAATGCATAACGCAAGCAGCGCGATTTTTCGCGTTGCTTGCGTTATATAAGGTTATGGATGCGCCTTAATTTGATGTCGTTTCAAGGAACGATTGTCAAAATATGTATTACCACAATTCAGGCAGAGCAATTTTTTTCGCTCTTGATGTATTTTCTCGTGACGGTGCAAATTATTAACTGTTCTGAAAAATTTTCCGCATCCTACAAATGAACAAGGCAATTCACATTGAGTTGTGTGAGTGAGTTTATGTCGAGTTAACAGGTAATTTTCAGCAAATCGCTTATTACAATTTTTCCAGTCACAGCGAAAGTTCTTATCACCATGAACTCTTCTTTGATGCTCTCTAAGCGTCTGCTTTAAATGGTATTTTTTGTTGCACCCAGTTTCTGTACACGTATACAGGAGTCTCCCATGTTCAACACTTTCATGACAATTCAGTGCATGTTGAGATGGAAAAGAGGCTGTACATTTCCTGCAATTGTAATTAGCCTTTTTTCGATGATCGCATTTCCGGAAATACCTGACAAAGATGTTGTGGCAAGGAGGGTGCTCAGGTCTGATACTTCTTGCAGCTGCAATTGCGCATTTGATGTTTCTGGATGCATTGCGTCGGTAGATGAGACGGTTGGCCTAAATTCCATCGGTTCAGATGCGAATACCTGTTGCTGCTGCATGTTTTGCAATCTTACGAACATATCTTCATGTTCTGAAGCATTAAGTGCCTTAGTTAGCCACCTGCCCATCCTCCCATCCCGATCAAATAAGGTCACAGGATTATTGCTCACCATGCGGAACAGATTCAGCCCGTCAATGGTTCCCGCCGGGTCGCTATTTAGCCAACGTATCTGCCACGGGGCGTAGTAGCGCCAGCCATAAGCAATCAACCCGGTCGCATCACGTTCTTTACCTGCGTAGCGCTGGAATTTTATCTCTGCGCCCGCCGCACTCCCGGTTAACCAACTGGCGGTGCCGCCAAAGGGATACCAGGTTTCCTGGCTGATCCGAGCACCCTGTGCATCCGTTACCATGCTGATATTGCCGAGGCGATCGCACAGGTTAAAATGCGCCCGTGCATCACGTCCTTCCTGATAAATACGGTAGTTCCCGGCCATCAGCACCTGTAGCCGTGGTGCCTTTCTGGTGCCGGTGGTGGACATGCGGATCTCCAGACCTTGCAGATAACGTACCTGCTGCTGTAAATGGCGGGTGTGGTGACGTTTTAAACTGCGCTCGCCGGGTGCGGCATAGCGGTAACATTCCTGATTCTGTGACATACATTTTCTCCTGGTGAAAAAGCCGCAAACGTAAATCATCAGGAGTCTGTTAAATATCCGGGGGTGCGTTTGGCACACTCGGTAGCGGCGCGATTTATTGCGCTTGTTTTTAAACCCGCGCGAAAATCACGCCGCTATGTCTGTTTCAGCTTATCTCTGCGAATCGTCCTTCTCGCCGAGGAACCAATACCACAACGGAATTGACATCAGCGCGGTAAACACCGTGGTGTACAGCGCAATCATAAAGCCCTGCGTCAGATACATCGCCACCGACCAGCGTCCGAACGGGATGCCGTATTGGTCAATCACGCCGCTGTGCCTAAGAGTACAGGCGTAAATCACCTGGGTTGCCCGAGCCCGGACGAGGAAGGACGAAAAGGACAATTTCTGTGTTGATGGCGTGTAAGATTACCTTTGTTCTTGAAGACAGCATTACACTCCAGGCAGAGCAATTTTTCCTGCTCCTGATGTGTTTTAGCGTGAATTTTTAAACTAACAGGTGTGGTGTAATACTTATTGCATCCAGGATGTGAACAAAGAAGCTTTTCACGGGCAGCGTGTATTTTTTTATGGTTTGTTAAATAAGCTTGATTGGTAAACCGACTGTCGCATGATGGCCAGTCGCAGGCAAACGCCTTTTCTCCATGTACAATTATTTTATGTTTATTCAATTTAGATTTGGTGTCGAATTTCTTACCGCATCCAGCCTGTGAGCACAGGTGACCTTCCGTCGGGTGTTCCATTCTTCCATGATTACGTAAGGCACTTAGTGCTGAAAAAGATTCGGCACAGTGGCTACAAACATACTTGTTCTTAACCACCGTGGCTGTCTGTTCTGAAGACGTTGACTGGGACGTGTCGTCAGTGAGATCGATCACAGCGGGTAATTCTGCTTGAGGTGGCTCTATGGTTAAGGCATTTCTAAGGATCGGGTAATGTAGGGCATTGTCGACAGTGACAGCATTGGTTCCTGACGTTGGTGGTCCCGGCTCTGGTGCTGTTTCAATTAGTGGTTCGAGAGTTTGCTGTCTGGCAGGCATATCTTCAAAGAATGATTGTTTTATATCTTTTAATAACAAATCATCTTCCATCCTTCCGTCCCGATCAAACATGGTAATGGGATTATTGCTCACCATACGGAACAGATTCAGCCCATCAATAGTTCCCCCAGGATCGCTATTCAGCCAACGCATCTGCCACGGGGCGTAGTAGCGCCAGCCATAAGCAATCAACCCGGTCGCATCACGTTCTTTACCTGCGTAGCGCTGGAATTTTATCTCTGCGCCCGCCGCACTCCCGGTTAACCAACTGGCGGTGCCGCCAAAGGGATACCAGGTTTCCTGGCTGATCCGAGCACCCTGTGCATCCGTTACCATGCTGATATTGCCGAGGCGATCGCACAGGTTAAAATGCGCCCGTGCATCACGTCCTTCCTGATAAATACGGTAGTTCCCGGCCATCAGCACCTGTAGTCGTGGTGCCTTTCTGGTGCCGGTGGTGGATGTGCGGATTTCCAGACTTTGCAGATAGCGTACCTGTAGCTGTTGGTGACGAGTGTGGTGGATTTTTATACTGCGTTGGCCGGGCGTGGCGTAGTGATAACATTCCTGACTCTGCGACATAGGTTTTCTCCTGATAAAAAAGCAGGAAATGTAAATCAACAGGAGTCTGTTAAATAGATTGAGAGCGCTTTAGTACATTCGGTAGCGACGCGATTTATCGCGCTTGTTTTCAAACCTACGCGATAAATCGTGCCGCGACCTCAGGTTCTGGTTATCCCTGGGAATCGTCCTTCTCGCCAAGGAACCAATACCACAATGGGATCGACATCAGCGCGGTAAACACCGTGGTGTACAGCGCAATCATAAAGCCCTGGGTCAGATACATCGCCAGCGACCAATGCCCAAACGGAATGCCGTATTGATCAATCACCCCGCCGATAATGGCATTGCTGATCACTGTCCCCACGATCAGCGCCAGCACGCACAGCCCACACAGGAAATGGCGCATCTCCTTGCGCTTCACCGCAAATCGCGCACGAATGATGCCCAGCGGTGATTGTTGCGAAGCCAGCAACGCTGATTGATCAACCGGTAACCGCTGTTGTTTACGCCAGCGCAGAATATCGACCAGCAAAAAGGCCAGCAGGCTTAACCCCATCACCGGCAACGCATAACCGAGCGACAGCGCCAGCAGCAGGCAGGCACCTTTTACATAATGCGGCAACACCAGCCAGGCGGCGGTGAGGGTTTGGGCCGGGCTGGCATCCGCCTGCTGTGGGCGGCGCAGCCACCACATGCGATAACCCAGCACAATCATGGTGCACAACCCCAGGCCAAACGCCGCTAACAGCAGCTGATTCGCCAGACCAAACAGCACACCCATATGCGCATCCACGCCCCAGCGCGTCAGTTTGGCGACCAGTGGGAAACGATCAAACCAGACATGATCGACAATGGTGAAGTTCTCTGGATTCACCGACACCGCATCTACCTGGGTCGGCCAGCTGCGATCGATTTCACTCACCGTCCAGGCTTTACCGGCGCTTTTCGGCTGACGCAGTTCAACTTTGGCCGCCGAGATACCGTCAGCACGTGCGGCGTTCAGCACTCGGTCCCAGTCAGCATCAGCCGGGTTTACCGGCCCCTGTTTTGCGGGCATGGTCATGCTCGACATATCCATCCCCGGCATACTTTGATGGTCTGCATGGGGATCGGCGGGCATCACGGGTTCATCGCTATTCAGTGCGGTATTCACCTGCGGCGTTAGCCAGTTCAGTTCTGTACGCCAGCGATCGATATTGCCACCCGCCCATTGTGACCAGGTCAGCCCGGTTATCGAGAAAAACACCAAACCCAGCAGCAATGTCAGGCCGAGAGTGATATGCCAGTGGCGGCTGAAGGCAAAACGACCTCGCGGCGCTTTCGCCTTGCGACGCGGTCGTGTACCCAGCCACAACAGCACGCCGCCTACTGCGGCGACCCACAACCAAGATGCAGCCAGCTCGCTGTAGTTGCGCCCGAAATCGCCCAATAACAGGCTGCTGTGCAGCAGATCAAGGGTGGTACGTAGCGGCAATACGCCACTGGTGCCGTACACCGTCATATCGCCGGTCACTTTCAGGGTGTAGGGATCGATAAACACCGAACGCGACTGCGAAGCACCCAACGCAGGATCGCTGAACTGTACCCGCGTCGTGTCGCTGGCACCCGGTGCCGGGCGTACCGCATAGATACGTATATTCTCCCCGGCATAAGCACGGGCAGCCGCAATTTGCGCCGACAATGGCTGGGCTGTGCCGTCAGCTTGCACATTGAGCGCATCCTTATACAGCAAGTTTTCCAGTTGCGGTGTCAGCACATATAAGGTGCCGCTCAGGGCGGCAACAAAGATAAACGGGGCGACAAACAGGCCAATGTAAAAATGTAAGCGGCGTAGCAGATTAAGCACCGCGCCGCGCGGTGCCGCAGAGTGAACAGCAGACAAAGCCATCTTCCTTCCGATAAAAAAGAATGCTTAAGCGTCATCCTCGCGGATGCGCTGCGGATCAAATCGTATCAGCAGAAAAGAGATACTGGCGGTGCCCGTGCTCGGTGGATGCTCGTTTGGCGGCGGATTACCGGGGTGATAAGGCAGGGGAGAGGAGGCGCGCGGGAGATTACCAGCATCAACCAGATGAAGGGGATAAATACCCACATCATCAGCGGCACATGCACCAGCAGGTCACAATAGCCGCAGGCGAATTCACCGTCGTCCATCATGTGGTGATCCATACCCGGCATCGCCATATCCGGCATGGCAGCATGGTCCATCGGCATATCAGCCATCATGCTGTGCATATGGTTTTGTCGTTCCAGCAGCGTTTTCGACACCACCGGCGCGACAAACAGCAGCAACACCGCCACGATGGCGATGCAGGCGGTCAGGCGCTGACGAAGTGTGGCTGAAAACATCATGGCTAAAACGGAGGTGACTGATTAAATTGGGCAGAAGTGTAACGCGATTACCCAGGAAGGGTTAAAAAAACTGGGGTCATTTAAGGAAAAATTCGCACCTTTTGAAAATAGTCACTTAACAGGCAGCTTTTGTTAACCTGAATGCAACTTCAACAGATCACTACGGAAACAATAAAGCGATGAAGATAGTAACCCTTGACGGCGATACTCTGCCGCATGCGCCACAACGCCCGCAATGGTGCACTGACTGGCATTATCGTGGCACCACCTCGCTGGCGGAGATTGTTCACGTGTTAAAGGATGCGGAGATGGTGATCACCAACAAGGTGCCGCTACGACAGGATACACTGCGCCAGCTGCCGGCGTTGCGTTACGTTTGCGTCGCGGCAACCGGCTATGACTGCATCGATCTGGCGGCGTGTCGCGAGCGTGGCGTGGTGGTGAGCAATGTGCCCGGTTACTCGACGCGCAGCGTGGCGGAAGGGGTGATGGCATTTTTGTTTGCTCTGCGGCGTCATCTGGTGGACTACGTCACCAGCACGCGCAGCGCCTGGCCTGTCTCACAGCATTTTTGTGTGCATCGTCAGCCGATTCAGGATATCTATGGCGCGACGCTCGGCATCATCGGCAAGGGTGATATTGGCCGAGCAGTGGGGGAGATGGCACAGGCGTTGGGGATGAAGGTGCTGTACGCCGATCGGCAGGGGAGTCGTGAAATCCGTCCCGGATATACCCCATTCGAGCAGGTGCTGGCCCAGAGTGATGTCCTGACGCTGCACTGCCCACTCACGCCAGAGACAAAGCAGCTTATCAACCTGGCGGCGCTGGCGCAGATGAAGCCATCTGCATGGCTGATCAATACCGCGCGTGGCGCGCTGATTAACGAAACTGATCTGGCCCACGCGTTGCGTCAGGGGGTGATAGCGGGTGCGGCACTGGATGTATTGAGCTGTGAGCCACCGGCCGCTGACCATCCCTTGTTGCAAGCGGATGTGCCGAACTTGCTGCTGACCCCGCATATCGCCTGGGCCAGCCAACAGGGCGTCGCCAACCTGCTGCGCGGCATTGAAAGCAATCTTGACAGTTTCTGGAGTGGGACGGCGCGGAATGTGGTGAGTTAAGGGCCTGATCTAAAAAATCGATCGCCCCAGCCGCTCCGTCAGTTTCTCCAGCATCACCGTTCCGGCCAGTGAGTTGCCCGAGCTATCCAGCGCGGGTGACCACACGGCGATACACATTTCGCCGGGGATCACCGCCACGATGCCGCCACCCACACCTGACTTAGCAGGCATCCCAACGCGCCAGGCAAACTCACCGGCACCGTCATACATGCCGCTGGTCATCATCAGGGCATTCACCTGGCGGGCATGGCGCGGGGAAATCACCGTGACATCATCCCCCAGACTCTGCCCATGATTGGCCAGATAGAAAAAGGTGCGCGCCAGCTCGTTGCAACTCATCGCCAGTGAGCAGTAGTGGAAATAGGTCTCCATCACTTTGCTGACATCATTGTGGAAATTGCCGAAGGATTTCATCAACCAGGCAATCGCCGCATTGCGCGCCGAATGTTCATACTCGGAACGTGCCACCACCCGGTCATAGTTGATGTCATTTTGCTGTGCCAGACGGCGCACAATCTCCAGCATGCGCAGGCGCGGCGCGGTCAGACGGCTCTCCAGCAGGTCACACATCACCAGCGCCCCGGCATTAATAAATGGGTTACGCGGTTTGCCCTGTTCCAGCTCCAGCTGTACCAGCGAGTTAAATGCCTGGCCCGAGGGTTCTTTGCCGACGCGCTGCCAGATCTCCGGTTCGTCATACAATGTCAGCGCTACCGTCAGTGACAGCACCTTTGAGATCGACTGAATGGAAAAACGGGTATCAGCATCCCCGGCCAGATAATGGCTGCCATCGGCGGCATAAATAGCCATCCCCAGTTGATCGGGCGAGATGTCAGCCAGCGCGGGAATATAGTCCGCAACTTTTCCCTGGCGGGTAAGTGGCCGTACTTCTTCAATAATTTCTTCCAGCAATGCGTTACTGAGTTCTGACACCGTGATGCTCCGTGCATAGCCATTCTGGGCGGGGATGATCGGGATTTATGTGCTGAACGTCAATTGGTGCAACAAAAAACTGTGAGCAATCAGGGTGTAGCCTGCGTTACAGTGCAGCATATTTGCAGCCATGATGAGACCCCAGCATGCTAACCAACCTGTTGACGGCATTTCCGGCAGATGCACAGACCGGCAGAGCCGAAACATTTGAACAACTTCTTTCCAGACCCAATTTACTTATTGAGCGTATTGTCTCCACCGGCCAGGCCAGCCCACCGAACTTCTGGTACTGCCAGACGCAGGGTGAGTGGGTATTGATGATGCAGGGAGAAGCCGGGCTACAGCTGGAAGGTGAGATGCAGGAGCGGCATCTGCGTGTGGGTGACTTTGTTGAGATTCCACCTGGCTGTCGCCATCGCGTTAACTGGACGTCAGTTGAAGGGCCAACCGTATGGCTGGCGGTACATTACGGAGAGTTGCCCGACGTGGCGGCGCAATAACATTGGGGATGGCTATGTCTGCTTCACAAAAATCTGCGCAACCGGTTATGCGCGCAGGCCGTTTTTTGCTGCTGCAACAGCTGATGCGTCGCGATAAAACACCGGTGGCATTGTTGCTGTTGGCGGCGCTGGTCGGGGTGCTGACCGGTCTGGTGGCGGTGGCGTTTGATAAAGCGGTGAACTTTATTTTTGTTTCACGCGTGAACTGGTTGGCCGATCAGGCGGATAATCCGCTGTTGAATGTCTTGTGTGCATTTTTTGCCGCCGCGCTGCTCGGGGCGGTGGGTTACTGGCTGGTGCGGCGCTTTGCGCCGGAAGCGGGAGGCTCCGGTATCCCTGAGATTGAAGGTGCGCTGGAGGAGTTAAGGCCAGTGCGCTGGTGGCGCGTACTGCCGGTTAAATTTATCGGCGGCATGGGGGCACTGGGTTCCGGTATGGTGCTGGGACGTGAAGGGCCGACGGTGCAACTGGGTGGCAATATTGGCCGCATGTGTCTGGACATGTTCCGGGTGAAATCCTCTGAATCGCGTCATACCCTGCTGGCTACCGGTGCGGCAGCGGGACTCTCGGCGGCCTTTAATGCACCGCTGGCTGGTATTCTGTTTATCATTGAAGAGATGCGTCCGCAGTTCCGCTACAGCCTGATTTCCATCAAAGCGGTGTTTGTCGGCGTGATTATGTCGAGCATCGTGTTTCGCCTATTTAACGGCAATGAAGCGATTATCAATATCGGCCAGCTGAAAGATGCGCCGATTCAGACGCTATGGCTGTATTTGCTGCTTGGCGTGTTGTTTGGTGGCTGCGGCGTGGCGTTTAACCGCCTGATTTTCTGGACCCAGGATCAGTTTCAGCGTCTGCATCAGGGCCGCACCACCCCCTGGGTGTTGTGGGGAAGTGCACTGGCGGGTATTTGTGGTGTGCTGGGGCTGGTGCTGCCCGAGGCGATCAGTGGCGGTATCACGCTGATACCGGATTTCTCCGCTGGTCACTTTACTGCCCTTGGTTTGTTTGCGTTGTTTGCCCTGCGCGTGGTGATCACCATCTGCTGTTTTGCTTCTGGTGCACCCGGCGGAATTTTTGCGCCAATGCTGACGTTAGGCACCTTGCTGGGCACCTGCTTTGGTCAGCTGTGCGCTCACTGGTTTCCCGGTTATCAGTTGGAGGCGGCGACCTTTGCCGTTGCTGGAATGGGCGCGTTGTTTGCCGCTTCGGTACGTGCACCACTGACCGGTATCGTGCTGGTGCTGGAGATGACCAATAACTATCAGCTGATTTTACCAATGATCATCACCTGCCTCGGGGCAACGCTGGCGGCACAATTCTTTGGCGGAAATCCCCTGTACTCCTCGCTGCTGGCCCGCACGTTGGCGAAAGCACAACGCAGAGAAAATACGCCTGATAAGGTGTGATTTGGCACGTTTTGTAGCGGCGCGATTTATCGCGCTGTTAAATTCGCGCGATAAATCGCGCCGCTACATATGCGTGCCGACATGTGGGGTCAGGGGTGTTTACCCACGCTGTGCGTCAGGGTGGTCCAGCGACGCGCCTGTTCGCTCAGGCTAAAACCGAGGCCGTGGCGGTCCGAGATCCACATCCGCCCGTCACGCAGTTCCAGCTGTTCATTAAACAGCGGATTCAGCCACTCGAAATGCTCCAGCCAGGGTTCAATTGGGTAAGTGGCGGCCAGATGGATATGGATTTCCATGGCGAAATGCGGTGCCAGTTTGCGCCCGTGGCGGGCGGCCAGGTCCATAATCTTCAGAAAAGGCGTGATACCACCAACGCGTGGTGCATCCGGTTGCACAAAATCACTGGCGTTCCCGAGGATCAACTGCTCATGTTCACGGAAGCTGGTGAGCATCTCACCGGTGGCGATGGGGGTATCCAGCGCGGCAGTCAGGGCAGCGTGGCCCTCCACATCGTAAGCGTCCAGCGGTTCTTCAATCCATACCAGATTGAATTGTTCCATTTTGCGGCCCATACGAATGGCGGTTTCACGATCCCACTGCTGATTGGCATCCACCATCAGCGGAAAATCGTCGCCCAACGTCTGGCGCACCGCCGTCAGGCGACGCAGATCCTCGGCAGTGTTGGGTTGCCCGACTTTGATCTTGATGCCGCCAATACCATTTTCTCGTGAAATCGCCACGTTTTTGATCACCTGATCCAGTGGGGTATGCAGGAAACCGCCGGAGGTGTTGTAGCACTGCACCGAATCACGATGCGCACCGAGCAACTTCGCCAGCGGGAGCTGGGCGCGCCGTGCTTTCATGTCCCATAGCGCGATATCGAAGGGGGAAATCGCCTGCACCGCCATGCCACTGCGTCCGACAGAGGCACCGGCCCACAGCAGTTTGGTGTAAATCTTGTCGATATCATTGGGATCTTCCCCCAGCAGGGCATCTGCAATTTCACAGGCGTGGGCATAAATACCCTGACCCCCGGCACGTTTGGAATAGCTAAAGCCAATCCCTTCGAAGCCATCGCGTGTGGCGATCTCCGCCACGATAATCGCCACTTCGGTTAGCGGTTTTTGCCGCCCGGTCAGCACCTTGGCATCGCTTACCGGCGTTGCCAGTGGCAGGAAGGCCAGCGACAAATTGACCCAGACAATACGATCGCCAGTTTCAGCGGCAGTGCCTGAACCCTGTACTTTCGCGTAACTTACGGCAGCGGAATTGACACCTGACATAGGATTTCCTCATTAAATGATTGCGCTAACATTTATTCGTTGGGAGGACTATGCGCCATAAATGCAATTGATTAATGCCGCCATGATCACACTTTCACCATTGTAGTGATTTAAATGATAGCCCTAACATTAACCGGGTTTCCCGATTTTGCATTATGATGAACACCTTTATTGATTCGAATTGAGCTGCCATGAAACAACGCAACCCGGCGCGCAAAGGTGCGCCTACGCTGGAGGATGTGGCGCGTGTCGCCGGGATTTCACCGATGACCGTCAGCCGTGCGCTGAATTCGCCCCAGCAGGTGCGTCCCGCTACGGTGGAGAAAGTGCTGGCGGCAGTGAGTGCCACCGGGTATATCCCTAATGCGCAGGCAGGCAGCCTCGCCAGCAATCGCAGTCGCCTGATTGCCGTGGTGGTGCCGCAAATCAACAACAATATGTTTGTCGATACCATCCAGAGCCTGAACGATACCCTGAGTGCGAGCGGCTACCATATGCTGCTGTGCGTCACCGGTTATGAGACAGAAACCGAAGCGGAAACCGTTGCCACTTTGCTGTCCAGACGGCCTGATGGCATCGTCCTGACAGGTATCCATCACAGCAGCCAGCTGAAGAAGGTGTTGCTTCAGGCTGATGTGCCGGTGGTGGAGATTTGGGACATGACGCCGACGCCGATTGATATGCTGGTAGGGTTTTCGCACGAAAAAGTTGGCGCGCGCGTTGCGGCTTATCTCGCCGAGCGTGGTTATCAACGTCCGGCGTTGATCTGGACCGATGACCGCCGTGCGCTGCAACGTAAGCAAGGTTTACTGGAGGCGCTTCAGGGGCAGGGAATGACCCCGCTGGCGGATGCGGCGGTCGCGCTGCCGGCATTGATGGTGCGGGGACGGGAAGCCTGTGCCGAGGTGCTGACCGCACAGCCGACGGTGGATGTGTTGGTGTGCAGTTCCGACACACTGGCACAAGGGGCGCTGATGGAGGCCCAGGCACGCGGTTTGGCTGTGCCGCAGCAACTGGCGGTGATTGGTTTTGGCGATCTCGATTTTGCTGCTGCAAACTTTCCGGCGATCTCAACAGTAAAAATTGACCGTCAGGCAATGGGGAGACTGGCGGCACAGCAGCTCTTGACGCGTTTGCAAGGTGAAGCTGTAGCTAGCCCGATTATCGATATGGGATTTGAGATGATTTCCCGTGCCTCCGGTTGAGAGCTGTGATCTTCCTCACGAGTGAAAAATATTTTCCATGTTATAAAATGTGGAAATTTTATTTCATATGGAGAGGAAGTCGCTATGTCATCATCGCCAGGTCTGGAAACCCTGTTACAGCAAGAAGCGGAACATCGTCTGCCGCAGTTTGATTTTGATCTCGCATGGCAAATCGGCCAGAGCATTCAACAACGTGCACGTGAAGCGCAGGCTCCGGTGTCGATTGAAGTTTATGGATTTGGTCAGGTGTTGTTTCTGGCGGCATTGCCGGGTTCTTGCGCGGAAAATCTGGAGTGGATGCGCCGTAAGCGTAATACCGTACTGCGCAGCGGCCACTCTTCCCTGTACGTCGGGCTGCTGAATGAGCAGAAGGGTGAACGGATGGATAAACAGGCGTTTATCAATCAGGCGGATTACACCGATCACGGCGGTTCTTTCCCGCTGCTCAATCCCCAGGGCGCGGTTTTCGGCGCAGTGACCGTCAGCGGTTTACCTTCAGAAGATGATCACGCATTAGCGTTGTGGGGCATTGCCCAGTTGCTGTGATATAAATTTATCGCGCCGCTACGCAATGCATCTTAATTGTTGGTTACTGAAAGGAGTCATTGATCATGCCTTATGTTGGACGTTCTATAGTTTCTTCTCTGGAAATTATTCAGCATGAATTTCTAGACGTTTCAAAGTCTTTTTCAAGTGAAATCATAGCGATAAGAAACAATAATCTACAGACACTGCAATCCTGGCAACCGAAGGTCAATCATCCGAAGGTCAATCCCAGCGATCTGCTGAAAGCCCAGATGACGATGGCAGAGAAAGACCTTATTGCATCCCTGATGCAGCAAAAGGCCGACCGCGTTAATTATGATCAGCCCGGTGCGTGATTACTTCATTGTGGGGGTTTTGAGTTTGTCTCCCGCTGCGGTGGCTTGACGCAGCGTGGTGATCCCGCTGGCCTTCACCTCCGCCGCCTGACAGATTTTTTCCGCTTCGCTCAGCAGCTCAGCGCGAGCTTCCGGTTGGTAGCGGCCAATCCGCTTTAACGCGTTGATGCAGGTAATGTCGATGCGATGTTGCGCCATCAATTGACGGAAAGCGGCGTAACTGCCGCCATTGTCCAGATAGCGATACAGATGTTCCGGCAGAATCTCCAGGCCACTGAAACCTGTTTCCTGCGCGATGCGCAGCTGAGTGACGGCATTGCTGTACCAGACAGAAACGCCATGTAACGACAACTTCATCTCTCCTCCTTTAGCCTACGGCTTCAGGTGAGAGCGTCGAACACGCAATTCTCCCTGAGACCAGACGCCACCTGGTGTGGCATGTTCATCAATCAGCCGGTTAAGGGCTTCTTCAATCAACAGATCAATCCGCTGGCTCCAGGTGGTCAGTTGCCAGCCGGGCAGGGCGGCTTCGTCAATACCATCGAAACCGACCACCGCCATATGTTTGTTACCTGCCCCTTCGCGCAGTGCTTCCAGCGCGCCCAACGCCAGCGCATCGTTCTCGCAAAACAACGCATCAATGCGGTCGGCAGGCGCATGCGCGTTGAGATACTCCGTCAGGGCCGTATAACTGCGTTCCTGGGCGTAGCCACCAGCCGTCAGCATCACTTCCAGTATCAGCCCTGCCTCCGCCAGCGCTTGCTGCAAACCGTCCAGACGCTGCAAATGGTTGCTGCTGGTTTCCGGTCCGCGCATATAGCCGAAACGGGTATATCCCTGCGCCAACAGCAATTCTCCAAGCTGTTTCGCCGCGTGCTGGTCATCGACCTTCACCACATCGAGACCCGGTACGTGGTTGTTGCGGCACAGCTGCACCAGCGGGATGTGGTGCAGGTCCTGCGCGATATCCACCAATTCCTCGGTCAGCACTGTGCCGAGGAACAACAAGCCATCAACCTGCAATTGATCGGCCAACAACATTACCGATTTGTGGTTCTCGCTGTTGGTGATGTTGAGCAACAGCGCCATATAACCGCGTTTCTGTAACTGGTTGGTCACCGTGTCGATCAGCAGCAGCGAGTGCGGATTTCTCATCTCATCGATCACGACGCCAATAATGTGCGTCTTTTTCTGCGACAAGCTGCGTGCCAGCAGATTCGGGCGATAACCCAACTCGCTGGCGACCGCCAGCTCGCGTGCCGCGCGTGATATGGCAGCACGGGTTTCCGACTGGTATTTCACCAATGGCAACTCGCCGGAAGGGGTGCGTCAGCAAGTTGAGGATATTCAGGCGAAAGCGCGCGCCAGTCAGCATCGGGTGAAAATCGGTCTGAACGGTTTTGTCATCGCCAGAGAAACCGAACAGGAAGCGCAGGCGGTGTTACAGGAAATCATCGCTAAAGCCAACCCGGATGCGGTCAAAGGCTTCCAGCATGAAGTGAAAAATGCCGGCAGTGCCTCGCCGGAAGGGGAAGGAAACTGGGCAAAATCCTCTTTTGAGGATTTGGTGCAGTACAACGACGGTTTTAAAACCAACCTGATCGGCACGCCGCAGCAGATCGCGGAACGCATCATTGCGTTAAAACGTGCCGGGGTCGATTTGCTGCTGCTGGCGTTCCTGCATTTCCACGAAGAGGTGGAGTTCTTTGGCCGCGAGATTATCCCGCGGGTGCGTGAGCTGGAACAGCTGGAAGCGGCGGCGCTGGTGTGATCAAATATGGCGTGCGCGACCAGCGAGAGTCGCCACCACCATTTGCAGCGCGGCAATAACCAGCAGTAATGCCAGCGGCAGCGTCCAATTGCCGCTGGCATCGTGCAGCATCCCGAAGCACAGCGGCCCCAGTGCCGCAACACCATAGCCGACACACTGGGCCATACCGGAAAGCTGTGAGGCCTGCCGATGATCCTCGGTACGCAAATTAAACAGCGCCAGGCACGTCACCATCGACGCACCTGCCCCCAGCCCTGCCAGCAACAACCATATCAATGCCCATGCGGGAGCCAGCAGCAAACCTGACACGCCAGTGAAAATCGCCAGCGAAGCTAAAAAGCCGATGGCACGTTGATCGCGTAACCGTTTAAGGGCGCTCATGCACACAAGGTTGGCGACAATCGCCACGATTTGATAGACGAACAGCAGCCAGCCGGCAGCCAGTTGGCTGATCCCCTCATCCTGCGCCAACGGGGTAAACCAACCGATCAGGGTATAAAACACTAGCGACTGGCAGGCCATAAACAAAGAAACCTGCCAGCCAATGGCTGAACGCCACGTCGAACGTTGCAACGGCTGCGAGACGGCTGGCTGCGTATGCCCGGCGGCGTGTTTGAGTTGCGGCAGCCAGGCCAGCAACGCGACCACACCGGGCACCAGCCAGATACCTAACGACAGATGCCAGCCTGCACCAGTGAGTTGCGCCAACGGCACCGCCACGCCGGAAGCGATGCTGGCGGTGATCGCCATAGTCGTGGCATACAACCCGATGTAACGCGCGGTATGCGCAGTGAAATCGCGTTTAATCAGCGGTGGCAGCAATACGTTAGCGGCGGCGATACCGGCGCTCAGCAGCAATGTCCCCGCCCATAACGCATTTTCGCTGCCGGTAATGCGCAGCAATGAGCCGAGGGTGATAAGCAGCAATGCGCTCCACAGGCTGCGTTCAAGTCCGAAGCGGTTGCCGAGCCAGGCGGCAGGTGGCGCAAGAGTGGCGAACATCAGCAGCGGTAAGAAATTCAGCACGCCAGCCGCGCTGGCGCTCAGCCCGTACGTCTGGCGAATGTTTTCCAACACCGGACCGGTGGCGGTGATCGGCGTGCGCAAGTTGGCAGCGGTGAGCAGCAGCAAAAACAGAAAAAAGCCGGAACGGCGCAGGGCAGGATTTGCGGATAAAACGCTATGGGTCATCTTTTCGCACCATTGAAAAAAAGCAGAATAATCCTGCACATGGTGCGTTGGTTAACGTTAACGCTTACGCAGCGACACAGTGGCGCTGGGAGTCGGCCATACTAGCGGGGGATCATCGCGATGTAAAGCCCGGCTGTAGCGGCGCGATTTATCGCGCTGTTTTTTGTGCACCGATAAAAGGGCGCGCGATAAATCGCGCCGCTACCCATTTTGCGCGACTCAGGCAGTGGTATTGATATTGCGCCCGATCGCCGGATTAGCAGGTAATTGCGGAATTGATGAGAGGATACTGCTGGCCGCCGCTTCCTGGTTATCCAGTGCCTTTTTCAGTACCAGGGTATTTACCTGGCTTTTTAAATCCAGGTTATCCAGGCCGGAAGCCAGAGACGTTACTTGCGATACATCCATTTTGCTCTCCTGTTCAATACAACCCAAAAGGGAACTGATCACGGCTTGGGAGCAAGCCTTGCAGGGTTATCGGCATTGGCGGCGGAAACTTTAGTGCAACATTGAGGGACGCGCGATTTGTAGCCGCAGCTTACTCCCTGCTCGCATACCTGAAATTTATCGTCCAGACTTAACGCTAAGACGTAGTGCGCGCAAGCATTGTGTTTTACACTGCGCGCTGCAAAAAACTGAGTAGCTAAACGATTGAATAGGCGGTAATGGCGATGAACGGTACGATCACAACCTGGTTTCAGGATAAAGGTTTTGGATTTATCAAAGATGAAAACGGTGATAACCGCTATTTTCATGTGATTAAGGTCGCCAACCCTGAGCTGATTAAAAAAGACGCGGCGGTGACTTTCGAACCCACCACCAACAATAAGGGGTTGTCAGCTTATGCGGTGAAAGTGGCACCGGAAAGCAAATACATCTTTATCGCCGGGGAACGGATCAAGCTCACGTCCATCAAGTCTTACCTCGTTTACAGCGAAGAAGTGCCGGTTGAAACGCGCATTGATAAAGACAATGCGGTGCTGTCAGTCGGGGTACTGATGAACAGTATCCGGCCGAAATCTGCCGCTCAACCGGGTGCCATGCGTTCACTGAAAAAACTGGCGATCACCACCTTTCAGGGAACGACGCTCATCTTCTCGGAAGATGAAATCGATGTGGACAGCACGGTGAAACTACTTAAGGTCTGAAATAATCTGGCCCGATCTTATGACGATCCGTTTGAGAAGGCTTCACTGTTTTACCCATACCAGTTGATCAACCCGGAAGCCCAGTTCACGCGCGGTGCTCAGGTAATCCTGCTTTACGGCTTCCGGGATATCAGGCGTGCGCGACAGAAACCACAGATAATCACGGTTTGGACCACTGACCAGCGCGTATTGGTAATTTTCATCCAACCGGATCACGTTATAGCCGCCATAGAAGGGGCCAAAGAATGACACCTTCAGCGCGGCGGTGGTCGGTGCCCCGGTAAAATACGCTTTGCCCTCACTTTCGCGCCATTTTTGCTGCTGCGGATCATAACCTCGATTGAATACACGAATTCCGCCATCGCTACGTTGATCGTAGGTAGCGGTGACGCGTTCAAGCCCTCGTTCAAAGCGATTTTCCAGACGGGCTATCTCGTACCATTTACCAAGATAACGGCTGGCATCAAAACCGGTGATCGGCTCCACACCTTTCGGCGGCGTTGGAGATTTGCAGGCAACCAGACTTAGCGCGATGGCAACACCGGTCACAACAGGCCATAACTTCATGAGAACTCCTTTCATCAGCACGGTTGGGATAACAGTGTAGTGCAAAACTCCCGGGCTGATTCGCAAGGCCGTTACGTCATTTCCCGGCGGGCCTGCACCCGCCGTTTAACGGTTTATTTCACCAGCAATGGCGGTATGCTCGGCACTTCCGGTGCATTATCGATATCGCTTTGCGTCATCCGAAATGCTTCCGGGTAGTGTTGCCGCTGGGTGCGACGGGCCGGTTCGGTATCTCGCCAGGTATACAGACAATGCTGGCACTGGAATACCGTCCAGACCCCTTTCACCGGTGAGGTCGCCATGATTTCAATATGTTCTTCAGCACAACGTGGACAGATCATCTTTATCTCCTTATTAACGGTTGGCCAGTAAGGCGGTCAGTTTCTCTACCCATGCACCGGTTTCCGGCAAATCTTTTACCGGCTGGCTATAGTGACCACGGGTATCCGGGGCGACCGGCGTAGTGGCATCAATAATCAGTTTGTCGGTGATCCCCGCCGGGCTGGAGCCGGGGTCCAGTTCGAGCACCGACATATTAGGTAGCTGCACCAAATCACCGGCCGGGTTCACTTTTGATGACAACGCCCACATCACCTGGGGCAGGTTGAAGGGATCGACATCTTCATCGACCATAATCACCATTTTCACGTAGCCGAGGCCGTGTGGGGTGGTCATTGCGCGCAACCCAACCGCGCGGGCAAAACCACCGTAGCGTTTTTTGGTGGAGATAATGGCGAGCAGACCATGGGTGTACATGGCGTTGACCGCCTGGACTTCAGGAAAATCAGCTTTCAATTGTTGGTAAAGTGGCACACAGGTGGCTGGACCCATCAGATAATCAATTTCAGTCCATGGCATGCCGAGATACAACGATTCGAAGATCGGTTTCGTACGGTATGAAACCTTGTCGATGCGTACCACGGTCATATTACGACCACCTGAGTAGTGGCCGGTAAATTCGCCAAACGGGCCTTCGATTTCGCGTTTGCGGCCTTCAATCACTCCTTCAAGGATCACTTCTGAGCCCCAGGGCACATCAAATCCGGTCAGTGGCGCAGTGGTGATAGGATAGGGGCTTTCCCGCAGTGCGCCTGCCATCTCATATTCGGACTGGTCGTAGCGCAGCGGCGTGGCCCCCATCAGCGTGATGATCGGGTCGTTACCCAGGGTAATGGCGACCGGCAAATCTTCACCACGCTCCTCGGCTTTATGCAGGTGCAGCGCAATGTCATGCATCGGCACCGGTTGCAAACCCAGTTTACGTTTGCCTTTGACCTCCATACGGTAGATGCCCACGTTCTGCTTACCAAAATGGTCAGGATCGAGCGGGTCACGTGACACGACGCAGGCTTTATCAAGATAGAATCCGCCATCGCCGTCGTTCAGGCGAAACAGGGGCAAAATATCAAACAGGTTAATCGCGTCGCCATCCACGGTGTTCTCGGACCACGGGGCATTTTCACGACGTTCAGGGGCGATCGGGAAGTTATCCCAGCGCCGGATAAATTCATCAATTTGCTGTTTTACCGGCGTATTTGCCGGAAGTCCGAGGGAAATCGCGTGGTTTTGCCATGAACCGATGGTGTTCATCACCACATGTGCGTGGTTGAAACCTTTTATTTTCGTAAAGGAGATGGCGGGTGCGCCTTCGCCGATACGCCCGGTGGCATTGGCTGCTGCAGCGATATCCGGCTCTGCCTGTACTTCTTCGTCAATATTCAGTAGCTGACCCTGCTCATCCAGGGCGTGTAGAAAACTACGCAAGTCATCAAAGGCCATTCTTAACTCTCCTGTTGCAGAACATGTTGTGAAGTTGCTTCGCTTAACCCTTGCCAGCGCCGGGCTTTGGGTGAGGCGATACCAAACTGATCCAGTACGCGAGCAACAATGTGATAAGTAACATCATCAATGCTGGCGGGATGGTTGTAGTACGCGGGCATCGGCGGCACCATTGCCACCCCGAGGCGGGACAGCGCCAGCATGTTTTCAAGGTGGATGGTGCTGAGTGGGGTTTCGCGCGGGACCAGCACCAGCTTGCGGCCTTCTTTCAGCACCACATCCGCTGCTCGCCCGACCAAACCCTCGGCGTAGCCCGCACGGATACCGGCGAGGGTTTTCATGCTGCACGGGATGATGATCATTCCGTCGGTGCGAAACGAGCCGGAGGAGATGGAAGCGGCCTGATCCGCCGGGCTGTGCACCACATCAGCCATCGCCGCAACCTCACGCGCGCTGTAAGGCGTCTCCAGCTCAATGGTGGTTTTGGCCCATTTACTCATCACCAGATGGGTTTCCACCTCTTTGATGGTTTGCAGCGTCTGGAGTAGCGCGACGCCCAGGGGAGCGCCGGTGGCACCTGTCATTCCGATAATCAGTCTCATCTCAATCCTCAATATTTGTTCGTATACGAACTTTAAAATTAAAATAGCGCCGCCAAATTGGATGTGCAAGAGGTTAACGCGAAAAAGTTCGTGTGCGAACTTTATGGGTGTAAGGTTCGATGCAGAGGTTGTTGGCATGAATTGTTGTTGCTGCATTACAATCAAACGCTTAGCAATCTTCTTTTTTAATCAGGCGAATTTCATGCAAAAAGAATTGGGCAATGTCTTCTTTCACCTGATGCGGGAACTGCTTCAGGATCACACCGCGCTGTGGCAGAAGTCCTTACCGGAACTGACCAAACAACAATACGCGGTGTTGTGCGCGGTGGCAGAGGAACCAGGTATTGAACAGCTCGACCTCATGGAAGCGGCGTTAAGCACCAAGGCAACACTGGCAGAGTTGCTGGTGCGCATGGAGAAAAAAAATCTTATCGAACGGCAGCAGGGCACCAGTGACCGGCGTCGGAGGTTTATTTATCTCACCGCTGAAGGTAAACAAGCACTGCAGGAAGCCCGACCCATTGCCGAACAGGTGGATACCTTTTTTCTTTCACGCCTTGAGGAACAGCAGCAAAATGAGGTGGTGGTGTTGCTGAAAACCATGCTGGCGAAACAGACGAGTGGTTAATAAAATCACCAGTGGTGTGATCGCCGGATGGAGGAGAAACTATGCTCTGGTTAGCGAATACCCTGATTCTGCTTTTCTCCGTGGTGCTGATGGAGGTCGCTGCCACCCTGGCGCATAAATACATTATGCACGGCTGGGGATGGGGCTGGCATTTGTCGCATCATGAACCGCACGAGGGCGGTTTCGAACTCAATGATCTCTACGCGTTGAGTTTTGCCGTGTTGGCGGTGCTAATGATTTATCTCGGCGTCAAGGGGCTGTGGCCGTTGCAGTGGGTCGGTGCCGGTGTGACCCTGTACGGCGTGCTGTATTTTATGGTGCATGATGGTCTGGTGCATCAGCGCTGGCCGTTTCGTTACATCCCACGTCGGGGTTATTTAAAACGTCTCTATATGGCACATCGTCTGCATCACGCGGTGCGTGGCAGAGAAGGTTGTGTGTCGTTTGGCTTTTTGTATGCGCCGCCATTGCATAAATTGCAGGCGGTGTTGCGTCAGCGGCACAAACCCGCGCGATAAATCGCGCCGTTACGGACGCTGCCACAACCCTTCAGGTCGTTGCGTCGGGCGCGTCAATCGCGAAGCGATCGCCAACCCTGCACCTTTAAGCAATAAACCCAGTTTTTCTCCCTTGCTGGTATGTTGGCGGCTATCCCATGCTCGCGGGCCTGCCTGTTGAACTTTCATCCCAATTTCACGATACACACCATGCGCCGTGGCGATCGCCCATGCCGATCGTAGCGATAAACCCGGCAGCCCGGCCTGCGCCGATTGATAATAGGGTTCCGCTTCTGCCACCAGGCGTGCCGCCAGGAGGGCAATGGCTGCGCGATGCTGCGTCTCTGCCAGATTGTCAGCACGCAGCCCCAATGGATGCAGCCATTCTTCCGGTAAATAACAGCGGCCATGCTGAGCATCTTCCACAATATCGCGGGCGATATTGGTGAGCTGAAACGCCAACCCCAAATCACAAGCGTGATCCAGCACGCGCTCGTCACGCACCCCCATCACGCGCGCCATCATTAAACCCACCACCCCAGCGACGTGATAGCAGTAGCGTAAGGTATCTTCGAAGCGCAGGTAGCGTTGTTGGTGCACATCCATGTTAAAGCCCTCAAGGTGGTCAAAGGCCAGCTGTGGTGGAATGCGGTGCATCAGAGCGACTTCCTGAAATGCTAAAAATGCAGGTTCGGCCATGGTGGCTCCGCTGTAGGCGCGTCGTGTTTCCAGTTGCAGATGCGCCATGCGCGCCTCCGCATCATCCTGAGGCATCTGCGTGTCGGATGCGCCGAGAGTCTGTCCATCGATCACGTCATCGCAGTGGCGGCACCACGCATATAGCATCAGCGTGCTGCGTCGCGTTGAAGCATCAAACAGTTTGGCCGCCGTAGCGAAACTCTTTGACCCGACGGCCATGGTCTGCGTGGCGTGCTCCATTAACGGCATGTTCATCCTGCGAGATCCTCCAACATCAGTTGCGCAGTAGCTTTGGCGGAGCCAATCACCCCCGGCAAGCCGGCACCGGGATGGGTGCCCGCACCGACCAGATAAAGATTACGAATGACATCGTCGCGATTGTGGGGCCGAAACCACGCGCTTTGCGTCAGAATCGGTTCCAGCGAAAAAGCCGAACCATGATGGGCATGCAGCCGGTCGCGAAAATCAAAAGGTGTGAACATCCGTTCGGTCACTAACTGCGAACGTAAACCGGGCATATAATGCGCCTCCAGGTAAGCAAAGATACGATCGCGCAGGCGCGGCCCCTCCTGCTGCCAATCAATAGCAGCGGTGCCGAGGTGTGGCACGGGAGTCAACACATAAAAACTGCCGCACCCGGGGGGCGCGAGGCTCGGATCGCTGGCGCAGGGGGCATGCAGGTAAAGAGAAAAATCTTCCGCCAGTTGGCTGCTGTTAAAGATTTCATTAATCAACGGACGATAGCGCGGGCCGAAGCAGACCGTATGATGCGCCAGCTGCGGATGAGGCTGATTTAGCCCGAAATAGAGCACAAACAACGAGTTGCTCATCCGTTTGCGTTTCAGTGATGCGGTGCGTCTGGCGGCGGCAGGGTGATGCGCCAGTAAACGACCATAGGTATGGACCACATCAGCGTTCGAAGCGACCGCCGTTGCAGCAAAACAGCGCCCATCGGTCAGTTGAATACCGCTGATGCGATCGCCTGTGGTGTGCAACCGTTGTACTTGCGCATTCAGCAGCACTTCACCACCCAGATCCTGCAACAATCTCACCATGCCATTCACCAGCGCCCCAGTGCCCCCGCGTGGAAACCACACGCCCCATTCGCGTTCCAGCGCATGAATTAAGGTATAGATCGAGGATGTGGCAAAGGGATTACCGCCCACCAATAACGAATGAAAGGAGAAAGCCTGTCGCAGGTGATCATCCTGAATAAACTTCGCCACCATGCTCCAAACGCTGCGCCACGCCTGTAAACGCCCCAGCTGCGGCCCGGCACGCAGCATGTCGCGCCATGAGAGAAAAGGCACGCTGCCCAGCTTCAGATAGCCCTCATTAAATACCTCACGTGAATAGGCGAGAAATCGCTGATAACCGGCAACATCTTGCGGGTTAAAGGTGGCGATCTGCTGCTCCAGTCGCATCTGCTGGTTGTCGTAATCCAGCCTGCGCCCATCTTCCCAGCACAAACGGTAAAACGGGGTGACGGGCATCAGTTCGACATAATCGCGCAGGGATTTTCCGGCCAGGGTAAATAATGTCTCGATGGCGCTCGGATCGGTTATCACCGTGGGTCCGGCATCAAAGGTAAAGCCCTGCTCCTGCCAGACATAGGCGCGGCCCCCGGGTTTATCGTGCTGCTCCAGTACGGTGGTCGGAATTCCCGCTGCCTGCAAGCGAATGGCGAGGGCCAGGCCGCCAAAACCGGCGCCAATCACATAGGTACGTTTCATGGTTGCTTCCCTGTTTGCGTCGTCAGTAGCGCGCGCAGAGCGGCACCAGGTGGTACTGGCGGTTTGCCGCACAGAATGCGCGCTTTGTCGGTCAGGGTGAGTTGACCGGCGTAGAACCGGGCGATCAACGCCGCATCCAGCTGGTAAAACCGCTGCATCACCTGCCAGCGTTGCTCGGGCTGCGCGGCAAGAAACAACATACGGTTCAGCAGCCGAAAAAAACGCTGCTGGTGCCAGTGGCGACGGGCAAAGGTCTCGATATGCTGGCTGAGGCTGGTGGCATCGCAGGGCAGCCATTCGGCGATCTGCTCCGCCAGCGTGACTGCCAGCGGCAGAGAATAGCCGGTGGTAGCGTGAAACAAACCGGCACGCAGGCCGCTGCACGGCTGGCCGCGCTGCTGTTGCCAAAAAGCGTCAATATCGCCGCTGAGAGGAATGGGCAACGCACCGCGCTCTTCGCGCATTAGCAGGCTCAGGTGCCAACCCTGTTGCCGGGCATAATCGGCAATATGCTTCCGCGTATCGGTATCATCCAGCATAGGGCTATCCATATAGTGCGTATCTTCAATCAGTAACCGGTCGGTGCTGAGTGGCAGGGTATAAACAAAACGGTAACCCTGTTGCTGTGGCACCGTGGCGTCCATCAGCACGGGCTGCGTCAGGCCGTGTGGTTGTGCCAGTTGCCACTCCTGACCGATAAACACCTGATAAGCGAGGCGCAAATGTGGTGAGTAACGCATACCACGCCCATCAATAACCACCTGCGCCCGGATCTGGCGGCCATCGGCCAGCGTCACGCTGGTGGGGGTGATCTGCTGCACCGCACAACCAGTACGTAAATCGTCTCCCAGCGTGGCGTGGAGCTGGCGGGCAAAGTGTGCCGAGGAGAGGGAGAAATAGGCATCCGGCAGGCTGCGTTGTACCGCCGGAAATCGCACCTGATAACCGGACCAGTGCGCGGTGATTAAGGGGGCAATCCAACGATGCTGCTCCGTACGCAAATCGCCCTGATGAAATGACCAGGTATGATTGCTGTCGGCATGTGGGCTGCTTTCCAGCAACAGGCAATGCAGCGAGGGATGTTGTTGACGCAACCGCAGGGCAATCAGACCGTTTGCCAGCCCGGCGCCCACCAGAATCACGTCATAGTGGATGTTTGACGGCAATCAGTTGCGCCTCGCCAACTGCTGGTTAAACAGGGCATGCATATATTGGCGAGTGGCGCTGCCGCGATGACAGGCGCAGGCCAGATGGGCATCCGCGCTACGCAGATGGTCACGCAGGTGGCGCTCGGCACCCTCCGCGCCTAACATCGCCACCAGCGTGGATTTACCCTGATCCTGATGACGGTCTTTGCCGGTGTGTTTGTCGCTATCGGTGAGATCGTCGAGTAACTGAAACGCCAACCCTAAATCCTGTGCAAAGGCGCTGAGATTTTGTCGTACCGTCGGTGAGGCATCGGCGACGATCGCGGCCATTTGCAAGGTGGCGCGGAACAGTACGCTGGTTTTAAGTTGGTTAGTCAGCTCAATCGCTTCCGCGCTGCGGGCGTGTGCGCCATCATGTAAATCCTGAAACTGACCCTGTACCAGGCCCTGTAAACCCACTGCGGCAGAAAGTTCAGCGATGGCGTCAGATTTACGCTGTGCGGCCAGCCCCGGGGCCACGGCGATCACTTCAAAGGCCCGGCTGAGCAGGGCAATGGCGGCAAGAATGGCGACGTTTGTGCCGAACTCGCAGTGCACCGTTGGGCGGCCTCGTCGCATCTGCGCGTTATCCATCGAAGGAATATCATCAAGGATCAGGGATGCGGCGTGAACCATCTCCACCGCGCAAGCCAGGTCCAACAGGCCCGGCTGCTGGCTGTCACAACCCATATCGTGTGCCGCCAACAGCAGCAGCAGTGGGCGAATACGTTTGCCCGGTACCAGAGTTCCCGCCCGCATGGCGGACCGCACCAAGTCCGCCTGCTGCCCACAAGGCAGCAATTGCTCAAGGTGGCTTTGTAGCTGCTGATGCAGCAGCGGTAATTCGCTGTGTGGGTGCGCGGGAATTTCGACACGGGCGATCATAACGTCTTCCAAAGGTAGTGAAGTCTTTGTGGTTTTTTTAACCGTAGCTTGCCGGGGGGGAGTTCGCCAGATAAGCGAAGCGATTTGTCCAGTGGCTCTGGTCATGAGTGGCACGATAAATCGCGCCGTTACGGAGCAGGTCTACGTGATCGCGGCGACGAAATAAGTAACCTTTCGTCGTAACATTAAATTTATCCGTTAGTCTCAGGCTGAATCCATTATTTAGAGCGGAAAGAAAGATGCCAACTTCGCAACCTGAAATCCTGATTATTCAACCGGTGATGCCCCAGCTGGATGAAAAATTAACGCAACATTTTCACTGCCACCGTTTATATGACTATGCCGACCCGGCATTATTTCTGCAGCGGCAGGGAGAATCCATTCAGGCGATTGTGACGCGCGGTGATGTCGGGGTGGAAAATACCCTGCTGGAACAATTACCGGCGTGTAAAGCGATTGCGGTTTTTGGCGTTGGCACCGACCGTATTGATCTGACTACCACCGCTGCGCGCCAGATCCAGGTCAGTATCACCAAAGATATTCTTACCGACGACGTGGCCGATCTGGCACTGGGCCTGACGCTGGCATTCTCACGTAAGCTGCTGCAATACGATCAGTTTGCCCGTTCGGGGCAGTGGGAAACGCAGGGACCGGTGCTCTCCAGCAAGGTCAG
Source organism: Pantoea sp. X-Soil-TKNS-1211 (assembly GCF_059730495.1). Classification (NCBI taxonomy): domain Bacteria; kingdom Pseudomonadati; phylum Pseudomonadota; class Gammaproteobacteria; order Enterobacterales; family Erwiniaceae; genus Pantoea; species Pantoea sp. X-Soil-TKNS-1211. Next base: position 563,346 of record NZ_AP035954.1, on the reverse strand, counting down.
CGGCAAAAAATTGGGCATCGCCGGTCTGGGCGCGATTGGTTTAGCGATTGCCCGCCGTGCTGAAGCCTTTGGCATGAAAGTGGCCTATACCGCACGCAGCGCTAAAGCCGTGCCCTATCGTCACTGTGACAACATCGAACAGCTGGCTGCATTCAGCGATTTTCTGGTGTTGGCGCTGCCCGGCAGCGCGGAGAATCAGCATATCGTTGATAGCCGCGTATTGCAGGCGCTCGGTGCTGATGGTGTGCTGATTAACGTGGCGCGCGGCAATGTGGTCAATGAAGCGGATCTGATTGCGGCATTGCAGCAGGGCATCATTAAAGGTGCGGCGCTGGATGTGTACCCACAGGAACCGGTTATTAATCCGGCACTGCGTGCCCTGGAGAATGTTATTTTGATGCCACATATTGCCAGTGCCACCTTTGAGACGCGTGAGCAGATGGCAAATAATGTGCTGGAGAATCTGCTGTCATATTTCTCAACCGGAAAGATCATCAGTCCGGCATAATTTTTTAATCTGTCCTCAGAAGAAAAACTTATATCCTTTGCATGATGGTGGGTGGCGGGAATTTCATTTCCGCGCCCTGAGATTGATTATGCTAAGGTGAGTTTTTTTCAGGGAGCCAGATATGACAGCACAAAAAATCGCAATTATTGGCGGCGGCGTCATCGGCATGGCAGTGGCGCGATCGCTGGCTTTGCAGGGGGCGCAGGTCACCCTTTTCGAACAGCAAAACGTGGGAGCAGGCACCAGCAGTACTTCCTTTGCCTGGCTTAATTCAAACGGCAAACAACCCGACAGCTATCATCAGCTCAACGCGCTGGCGATGGAGGAACACGTCAGGCTGCAACTCACCCAACCCACCGGGCTGCGCTGGCTGGAAACCTGCGGTACCTGGGAATGGGCGTCAGACAGCGGCCAGCAGGAACTGAAGCAGCGTGCTGCGCGTTTACAGGCGTTGGGGTATCCGGCGCGAGAAGTCACGCTCGACGCGTTGCAGCACGAAATCCCTGAATTGCGCAGTACCGCTGTCAGCGGCAGTCTGTGGCATTTTCCATCCGAATCGATTCTCTATCCGTTCCTTTACCTGGCGCGGTTGTGGGCTGATGCGCGTGGCAACGGCGCGGTGCTACATCAGCACTGTCGGGTAACTACGGTGCAGGAGAGCGCGACACAAGTCAGTCTACGACTTGAGAACGGCGAAACGTGGCAGGGCGATCGGCTGGTGGTGGCAAGTGGGCGTTGGTCCGCTGAGGTACTCAAATCACTCGGCCTGCAACTGGCGCTAACCGATGCCAGTCAGCCGAATAAGATCGCGTGTAGTTTTCTGGCACGCACCGCGCCGCAGCCACTCTCCCTTGCCACCAATCTGATTTCACCGCAGTTGAATGTACGCCCAGACGGTGGTGGACGTTTGTTGTTGCAGGCGTTAGATCTCGATGACCAGGCGGATCCTGCCGCGCCGCCCGCCGTTGATGGCGCGATCGCGCAGCAGATGCAGGCGCGTTACCGCGATTTGTTTGATGACGCCGGAACGCTGCAAATTGAACGTATTGTGGTGGGGCAACGTGCGCGTCCGGCCGATGGCTTGCCTGCGCTGGGCTTCGTCACGTCGCATCAGCGCGTGTATCTGGCGGTGATGCACAGCGGAATGACGTTGTCGCCTCTGATTGGCCGTCTGGTGGCCGAGGAATTGATCAATGATACGCCTGGCACGTTGTTGCAGGATTTTCGCCCGCAACGGCTGCTGGGGAAAACAGCGGCGGATTTCCCCACGCCGGTTCATTATTTCCCGGCTGCACAGTAAAAATATTCCGAAATCACACTTTTTGGAATTTCCGTGTTATTTGCCGGTGGATTTTTGCTATCGTTGGCAAAGGGTACATCACCCGTCATCACACGGAGGGAGTATGAAAGTCGGATTAGTGGGTTATGGCAGTGGTGGGCAGAATTTTCATGCCCCTTTTATTACCGCTGCTGAGGGGCTGGAATTGGCCGGGATTGTGGCGCGTGCACCATCGACCATTGCAAAGGTGCAAACCGATTTTCCTGATGTGCCGATTTATGCCAGCCTGACTGAACTGCTGGCGGCAGGAGTGGATATGGTCACCATCACCACGCCACCTCAGACACGGCGTGAGCTGGTGTTGGAGGCGATCGCGGCAGGCGTGGCGGTGGTGGCTGACAAACCCTTCGCGCCGGATGCCAAAACGGCACGTGAATTAGCTGCTGCTGCGCAGGCAAAAGGGGTGGTGCTGGGGGCGTACCACAACCGTCGTTACGATTCTGATATGCAGACCCTGCATCAACTGATTGAACAGCAGCGGCTTGGCAAGCTGTGGCGGCTGCATAATCGCATGGATCTTGATGAACCCCAGACGTTAGAAGGCGGTGAAACCGGCGGCTTGTTGCGCGATATGGGGAGCCACCTGGTGGATCAGGCGATGTGGTTGATGGGACCGGTAACTTCGGTGCTGGCGCACCTGGATATTGTCGATCGTCCCGAAGGGCCGACCGATGCCAGTTTTGTCCTGACGCTGACCCACAGTAGCGGCGCGCATTCGTACATCTCCTCCAGTAAGATCAACCATCTTTCCTGCCGTGAACTGCGGCTGTATGGCGAAGTTGGTAGCTATGTTGCGCAAGGCTCGGACGTCCAGGCGCGGGATATTTTTGCCGGTAAACGTCCGGTCAATGATCTGGAAAGCTGGGGGTTTGAACCGCCGGAGCACTGGGGCACGCTGCACACCGCAGCGGGTTATGAACGTATCCCGGCGGCGCAGGGGGCGTACCATGATTACTATGAGGCCTTTGCGGCCGCTGTGCGCAACGGTAGCGAACCGCCGGTGACGACAGAACAGGTCATTCGTGTGCTGGAAGTGCTGGACGCCGCGTTTATCAGTGCGCGGGAAGGGCGCATTGTTGAGATTTAGCGACATTCGTAGCGGCGCGATTTATCGCGCGGTTCTGGAAAAACCTGCGCGATAAATCGCGCCGCTACGGGCTATTTACTTGCCAACAACGCACCGCGCGTTCAGCTTCAACGACCTGCAAGCGCTGCGGTGTTCCACAGGCTTCCTGTGCCAACGGGCAGCGATCGCGAAAATAGCAGCCGCCGGGCAGCACGCGATTACCCGGCAAATCGGTTTTGCGTAACGCGATACGTTCCGCCAGCGGTTGATGGATGTCAGGCACCGAGGCCAGCAATAACTGCGTGTAAGGATGCTGCGGGTGTGTCAGTACCGCGTCTGCTTTGCCCAGTTCAACAATCTGCCCGAGATACATTACCGCCACGCGGTCGCTCATATGCCTCACCACCGAGACGTTGTGCGAAATCAGCACATAGGTCAGGTTGCGTTGTTGTTGCAGAGTGACCAGCAGGTTGAGGATCTGCGCCTGTACCGAAATATCCAGCGCGGAGGTCGGCTCATCCAACACGATAATCTGCGGATTGGAGGAGAGGGCGCGGGCAATGGCGATACGCTGACGTTGCCCACCGGAAAAGGCGTGTGGCAGGCGATCAAGGTATTCAGGACGAATCCCCACCAGTTGCGCCAGCTCGACCGCCAGCTGACGGCGCGCCGCTTCTTTCATGCGTTGCTGAATCCAGACCGGTTCGGTGATGATGCGCCACACCGGCAGACGGGGATCAAGTGATGACAGCGGATCCTGAAACACCATTTGCATGGTGCCCGATGCTGGCGCAGCTCGCTGGCACTGCCCCTGCTGCGGTTGCAACATCCCCATCAACAGTTGGGCGAGGGTACTTTTACCACAACCCGATTCACCGACAATGCCCAGAGTTTCGCCGCGTTTCAGCTGTAAATCGAGGCCATTCAGTGCATGGGCCTGTTCGGTGATGCGGCCGAGCCAGTTGCGGCGCAGCGGGAAATTCACATGTACATCGCGCAGTTCCAGCAGCAGCTCAGACATAAGCGTTCTCCTGTTGCGGATACCAGCAGGCAGCAAGCTGGCTACCGCAGGGTTGCAGCGTGGGTGTTTCCCCGCAACGCTGCCCAGCGGCAAAACAGCGTTCTCGGAAAGCGCAACCGGTGGGGAGATGTGCCAGATTCGGCACGGTGCCAGGAATCGCGGGCAGCGTCGAGCGGGGCGCGCGTTGTTCCGGCGCACACTGCAACAATCCCTGGGTATAGGGATGTACCGGATGGCGAATCAAATCCTGAGTGGCACCCTGTTCAATCACGCTACCGGCGTACATCACATATAAGCGGTCGCACAGCTGCGACACCACCGCCATATCGTGGCTGATAAACAGCACCGAGGTGCCGCTGGTGCGCGCCTTCTGTTTCAGCAGGCGCAGCACCTGAAGTTGTACCGTGACGTCCAGCGCGGTGGTGGGTTCATCGGCGATGATCAGCGTAGGATCGCAGGAAAAGGCCAGGGCAATCATTACGCGCTGGCGCATACCACCCGACAGTTCGAACGGATAGCGTTTCATCACCTCGGCGGCATCGGGGATTTGCATCTCCTCCAGCAGGCTGATGGCTTTTTGTTGTGCGGCTTTGCGCGTCAACGCCTGATGATGGCGGATCACCTCCACAATTTGCCGCCCGATGCGCCGCGTCGGATTCAGGGCGGTCATCGGTTCCTGAAAGATCATCGCCACACGTGAGCCACGCCACTGGCGCAGTTGCTTTTCACTGGCGCGCAGCACGTCTTCCCCGAGCAACATCACCTCACCCTGCGGCACGCGATAACGTCCCTCCGGCAGCAGACGCATTGCCAGCATGGCGGTGACCGATTTGCCAGAGCCGGATTCGCCCACCACGCCGACAATCTCGCCACGTCCGACATTCAATGACACATGATTGAGCGCCTGAACTTCGCCCTGGTAGATCGGGAAGTTCAATTGCACGTCACGCATGGACAATACCTGAGTCACCATCAATGTTGTCCTCCGGTTTTTGGGTCGAGCAGGTCACGCAGGCCGTCGCCAAACAGGTTAAAACCGACGGCAGTGATCAGAATGGCCCCGCCAGGAAAGGTGCAGTACCACCACTGGTCGAGCACGTAATTGCGGCCAACTGCCACCATGGCTCCCCATTCGGCGGTGGGTTGCTGCGCACCGAGGCCGATAAATCCCAGCGTTGCCGCCATCAGAATGGCGCTACCGATATCCAGCGACGCTTGTACAATTAGCGGTGGCAGCGCATTGCGCAAAATATGCCAGCTGATGAGATGCCAGCGCGAAGCACCAAAGGTGCGGGCGGCCTGAACATAGGTGAACTGGCGCACAATCAGCGTCTGGCCGCGCGCCAGTCGTACATAAAACGGAATACGCACGATAGCAATCGCCAACATGGCATTGACCAGACTGGGTCCGAGCGCCGCCGCCAACGCCATGGTCAGCACCAGCGAGGGAATCGACAGCATAATATCCATCAATCGCATGATCAGCGCATCACCGCGCCCACCTATCACCCCGGAGAAGCAGCCGAGCAGCGAGCCGATGCCGCCCGCAATCACCACCACCATCAACCCCGCCACCATCGATTGCTGACTACCCACCAGTACCCGGCTGAACAGATCGCGGCCCACTTCATCGGTGCCAAACCAGTGCAGCGCTGAGGGGGCTTGTAAGCGGGCGGTGAGATCCAGCGCGTTGGGATCATAGGGAGCCAGCCACGGTGACAGGATCAGCAGCAGCAACATCAGCAACATAATCAGCCCACCCACCAGAGTCAGGGGGCTTTGTCGCAGCAGCCAGAAGGTGCGTTTCAGGCTAGCCTGCCAGCGGCAGGTGTTGCGTATCCGTGGTTCGACTTCCGTCATCATCATGCATCACCCCCGCGACCGATGCGCGGATCGATCCACAGGTAGATCAGGTCCACCGCCAGATTGACCAGCACATAAACAAAGGACACCACTACGGCAAAGCCCATCACCGCCGGGAAATCGAGTGCCTGGATCGAAGCCACCACCCATGCCCCCATCCCCGGCCAGGCAAACACCGTTTCGGTCAGTACGGCACCGTACAACAGATCACCCAGCGCCAGCCCCAGCACGGTAACGGACGGGATCAGCGCGTTCGGCAGCGCGTAACGCAGGATAATTACCCGGTTTGGCAAACCACTGGCACGCGCGGTACGAATATAATCTTCACTGAGTTGCTCCAGCATCGCGCCGCGTATCTGACGTGCCACAATGCCCAGATGGACAAACGCCAGCGTCAGCGACGGCAAAATCAGGTGTTGCAACGCGTTGAAAAACACCTCGCGGTCACCCGCCAGTAACGCATCGATAGTGTAAAAACCGGTGATACGCGTCGGGGGATCAAGCCAGTCATCCAGCCGTCCGCCACCGGGTAACAGTTGTAGATGGCCATAAAACAACACGATCACCCCCAGCCCGAGCCAGAAGGCCGGGGTGGAAATGCCGGTGATGGCCAGCAAGCGCACCAGATGGTCGAGCCAGCGATTGCGATACACCGCCGACAACACGCCTAGCGGGACACCGATCAACAACGCCAGCAGCAGGGCACAGCAGGCCAGCTCCAGTGTGGCGGGGAAGAAGGTGCGCATCTCCTCCAGCACCGGTCGCCCGGTACGGATCGAGGTGCCGAGATCGCCATGCAGCAGCGCCATCACGTAGCGACCGAACTGCACCCATAACGGCTGGTCCAGCCCGAGTTGCTGACGAATATGTTGCACAATCGCCTCGCTGGCGCGATCCCCGGCCAGCATGCGCGCCGGGTCGCCCGGTATCAGATGCGAAATAACAAAGGTGATCACGCAGACCCCAGCCACCACGAGGAAAAGTCCCCAGCAGCGCTGGCGCAAAATTTGCCAGAGTGTCATCGGCGCTCCCTGACGGCGTCGTGACCGACGCCTTACGTTGAGTTGCTTACTTACTCATGTTGCCGATGTTGAACACCTGTTCCAGCATCGGGTTAAACACAAAGCCTTTGACCTGTTTGTTCATCGCCAGCTGATAGTTCTTCTGAAACAGATAAACGTAGGCAGCTTCGTCGATCACGATCTTTTCCGCCTGCTGGTAATCTTTGGTTCGTGCCTGTTGATCAGTTGTCGCCAGTGCGCTTTTCAGCAGTTTGTCGACGTCGGCGTTTTCATAGAAGGAACGATTGCCAGGCAGTCCTTTCTTGTCCGACTCAAACCAGTAATTCATAAACATGTAGGGATCAGCGAAGTCCGGGCTCCAGTTGCCGATGGCGATGTCGTAATCACCTTTACCGACGCGTTCACGCATGGTGGCGTTGGCGAGTTTTTCCAGCTTCACATTGACGCCGATTTTGCTCAGGCTGGCCTGGGTGGAAAGGGCGATCGGCTCCCAGTTGGGGTCGTTATCTGAGTAGAGGAACGTCAGGCTGGCCGGTTTCTGCGGCACTTTGTCCAGTGCGGCTTTGGCTTTCGCCTCGTCCATGCTGTATTGCATAGCGGAGGCATCATAGCCCCACATGCCTTCGGGGATCGGACCACGCATCTGCTTACCGTAGCCGCTCAGAATGCCTTTCACCATGCCCTGATAATCGGTGGCCCAGGAGATGGCGCGGCGCAGATCCACCTGATTCATCGGTGCTTTGCTGTTGTTGAGATAGAGATAAGTGACGCGCAGCGACGGATATTCCGCCACTGCGACTTTGCCTTCCTGTTTCAGCGCGGTGAGCTGGTCAATCGGCAGCGAATCCGCGATATCGATATCTCCGCGTGACAATTGCAGACGGCGCGAGGCGCTTTCACCGATAATTTTCACCGACACGCGTTTAAACGCGGGTTTATCCCCGGCGTAATGCGGGTTAGGCACCAGCACCAATTGCTGACCTTTCTGCCAGCTTTTCAGCATGAAGGGGCCGGAACCGGCGGTGTGTTCTGCCAGATAACCGCGTGCGTCATCAGCGGCGTGTGCCTTCAATACCGCCGGGTTAATGATCGATGCACCATCGTTTGCCAGGGTGTAGAGAAAAGGCGCGAAGGGTTGGTTGAGAGTGAATTTCACCGTATGCGGGTCGACCACGTCGATTTTCAGATCCGCCGGATAGGCTTCTGCCGGGCCTTGTTTGATTTTCAACAGGCGTTCAAACGAGGCCTTTACCGCATCGGCAGTCACCGCGCTGCCGTCGTCAAATTTTTCGTTATCTTTCAGTTTAAAGGTCCAGGTTTTCTGGTCTTCCGACGCCTGCCAGCTGGCAGCTAAGTCCCCTTCCACTTCAGTAGAACCTTTGCCGTCTACCGTTTTGTAACGCACCAGACGCTGATAAGCAGGGTAGGTGACGGTCCAGTCGTTATTATCAATGGTGACCGCCGGGTCGAGGGTTTGCGGATCGGCGGCCTTACCGATCACCAGCATATCTTTCGGCACCGCCGCCTGTACACCAGGGACAGCGAGCGCCAGCGCGCTGGTCAAAAGGGCCGGACGTAACAGCGAACGGAACAGGTGTGTCGTCTTCATCGCAAAGCTCCAGTTAACAGGAAAGGTTGTTGTTGTAACAGGAAAAACGATCGTCAAGCAGCGGATAACGCAGCGCATCGGGCAACTCGAAGTGCCACCACTCGCTGCTCATGCCAACAAAGCCACCGCCAAACATGATGGCGTTGAGCAACAGGCGATTACGCTGTGCGGTGACCGGCACGGAAGGGTGATATTGATGGGAACGTTCATGCATCTCATCGAAACCTGCGCCCATATCGAGGATGTGTCCCGCATGGTCCATCAGGGTGACATCAATGGCGACGCCCCGACTGTGATTGGAACCCAGCGTAAGATCGGCGACATATTGCGGATCGGGACAGGCTTGCCATAACAGCGCCTGCGCCTGGCGTGGGCGATAGGCGTCATAGACGCGCAGCTGAAAACCGGCCAGTGCGGCAATGGCGATACTTTTTTCCAGCGCGGGCACGGCATCAGGATGCAGCAGGCAGCGCGCTTCGCGATAAATCGGACGCCCGGTGAGGTTATCCGCCGTGGCGTATTTCAGATCGATGGTTAATTGCGGAAACCGCGCCGTAAGATCAACCAGTTCACAATTGTCAGACATAGCAACCCTTAACGTTCAAATTGACCAAATTCTTGCTGCAATTGACGGTTCGCCGTCAGCCGGGTGGCAAGGCTGTCACCCAATTGCTCGACCACACCTGACAACAACAGGTTAAACAGACAGGTGACCGGTGCCAGCGAGTCCCAGAAATGGCCGGTATCGGTTTTCACCTGTAATAAATCCAGCGGGTAGTCGCGCGCCCACGGGCACCAGATATCGGTGATTAAGACAAGCTGCACCTGCTGTTCGCATGCCACGCGACAGTACTGGCGGGCAATGGCGGAATAGGCGCGGGTATCAGTGATCACCACATAAGGATGTTCAAAGCCGGAATTAAGGGATTCCACCCAACTTCCCGAAAGGCCCTCGGCATAGCTGACGCGTGGGCGCAGATACTCCAGATGGCTAAAAAAGGCGTTAGCGATACCTCGCGTAGACTGAATGCCGAGCACAAATACCGCATCGGCGTGCGTAAGCTGCTGTACCACGCGCTGGAAGATCTCGCTTTGTGCCAGCTGATAGACGTGTTGGATAGCGTCCAGCTCCAGTTCCAGCGACTGCTGTGAGCGGTGCGGTAGCCGGTGTTGCTGCTGCCAGGCATCAAGACGTTCATTCATTCCCCAGGCCTGATAAGGGCTGGCGGGTATATCCCGCAGGCTTTGCTTGACGTGGTCCAGGTTGCGATAACCGAGTTTGCGCAAGTAGCGTCCCACGGTAATTCCTGTGGTGCCGGTGGCCTGGGCGATGCTGTCCGCCGTTTCAAACGGGATCTGCGCACTGTGCGTCAGCAGCCAACTGGCGATACGTTTCGCGCTTGGGGTTTGCTGGCTGAAACTGGCTTCAATGCGAGCGATCAATTCGGGTTTCCCAGTCATCACGGCCTCCATGTTAGCGAGCTGTCATTGGTTGGCATCCTGTTATCAGAATAACAATGCAGGACGCGTGCCAATGCGACAGGTGGCGCGAAACCTGTGGGATTAACGGTGGGTGAATTAACAACAGATCAACATTTGTGCAGCGTAGTTCACTTTTGGTGCAACACGGCAGGGGATTAAAACGATTCTGTGCTGTAGCTCAGACATTTTTGATTTCAGTGAAGTTAAAGCGCGAGTTGGTTATTTTTTGTTCCGAATTAAATTCTATTCTGACACAAATCAATAAAACTTAACTCTGATGGCTCAACCATGGAGGCCAAATCAGAGGAAAAGAGGAGGTTATGATGCGTACGTCAGTTATGACGTTGCCGGAAATGGCACGCTATCTGGGGGTCCCACCAGCGACCCTGGTCCGCGCTATCTGCAATCGAGGTACGCTGGAAAAACTGCCGCTGCCGGAAGCGGTCGATGAAGAGGTTCCCCTGTCACGTCGCTGCTGGTTCCCGCATGACGTCAGGCAGTTCCGCCATGAATTGCAGCGAGCAAGGCATAGTCGTTAGTCCTCATCCGAACCCTCTCCCGTGGGCGGGAGAGGGAATCAATCGGGTAGATGAAGAAAAGAGGTCAGGGCCGTTCTCTCAGTATCTTCGTGTCACTGGTTACCGCTGTATAACGGCCCGAGGCCTTAAAGTCATTTAGCTGTCCTGGCGTATTCTTTGATTAACAATGTTTTTGATTATGTAACCTGTTGTCTGACCGTTATCGTTTACCGGATGACGCATCTGCAACTTTTGTTAGATTCAATATGCGTCCTCTAAGAACTACATCATCCAGTTCTGAAAGTGCTATCTTTCTGTCACGGTTATTATACAGATACTCAAAAAGGGTATGATTTAAAGATTGATCACGAAATGATGCAACAATGCTATCACCAGAGCAAATAATAAGACCTCAAGCACACACCCGTACAGGAATATATTCATTATAACGACACAACTTTTTCCACAAGTTTATCAATGCCCTCTTTCGCATCCTTGATACTTTGCGCCAGCATGTAAGCCGGTGTTGTTACGACATTTCTCGTTTCATCAACCACGATTTCATTATATCTGGCTATCTGATGTTGACAGCCTGCCTTCCTGAGGAACTCAATAACATCCCCGTCATTCCCGATGGTTATCTTCACGTCAGGGCCATAGACTGAAGGGATAAGTACCGGCGCGATACACATATATCCTGCGGGTTTGTTTTCCGCTGCAAATTGTTTAAGTGTGGAAAGGGTGTTTTTTTCAACACGAAACTCAGATTCACCGGTTGCAAAATTGGAAAGGTTTTTTGCGACACCGAACCCTCCGGGAACAACCACGGCAGTAAACTGATCGCTGTTGCACTCTGTGACAGGTTTAATATTCCCTCTGACAATTCTTGCGGATTCTGTAAAAACATTTCTTATTTCAGGTGGAGTGTCACCTGTTTTATGATCTATGACATGATGTTGTTGAATATCTGGAGCAAAACACTGATATGAAACACCATTATTTTCAAGAGCCAATAAGGTTAACACAACTTCATTTATTTCAGCACCGTCAAAAACACCACAACCGGATAAAATTACTGCCACATTTTTATTGCTCATAGTAAACTCCTTCTGTTGTTAATTTCTCTATAAGTTTTCTGCTTGTTATGTTCTGGTACTCTTCCATTACATCTGTGATATTGCGTATTTTTTCATCGACATTTAATTCTCCGTCAAAGACAATTGCATAAACGTCCTGGAGGAAAGTATTGAAATCAAAATTTTCCTGATACCAGTTCCCTAAATTTCTGATGGGCGTGTGTAAGCTATTAAATTCCCGAGTATAAGCAGAGGAACGGTGTTGCAACATGTTTTTTATGCGAATTTCAATCCTTTCTTTCTGCGTTAAATCATCCGTCTTCAGAATTGAACGCAGTTCTTGAAGTTCTCCCCGCGAGTGGTACCAGACCATGGCTCTGACATAATTGATCGTCATATCAGGAGATATGGTATTGAAGGCGACTGTATCTTTTGTACGATCAAGTTGGGACTGATATTCATACCAACCAAGGATGCCCACAAGACCATAAATAGCGATTGCAGTGTATTTGGCAAATTTAAGTATATTCAAATAAAATCCCTTTTAAATCGGTCAACCATTTCCCTGACGACCGTGATAGTGAAGTGGGTTTATTATTGGTGTGTTTCTGACAGATGCCAGGTTCTTTATGGAATATTTGATGCACTTCACGAAGTTTCGTGCAACAAACTTAATTCTGGTTCTAAAAGTTCGAACCAGTTCAAAAAAATCGATTTAAAAATCTATAATTTGGTTATCCCGTACTGGGTGGGTGGCTGTTGGTGGTTGCAGGAAAAACCTGGCTTATCGGTTCACTGGTCATCCTGGCGATAATTGAACTGGGAGTGGGGGGCATCAGGTGCCCACGGACATCAAAGGTTGTAGCCTCAACCATGGACTGATTTAATCCGGGTCACCACTTTTCAGCGGATTGCAGTTATGCGCGGGTGATAAGCTGCTGTAACGCCGCTGCGCTCACTTCATCATCCGGCACATACACCAACAAACGATCCCCGTTTCGCGATGCTGACCACCAGTTATTCTGACGCAGCGTCATTTCACCCACACTGGCACGCCGGAAACGCTTCACACGGTTTTCCACCTTGCCCAGTTCATAGCGTTGCCAGGTGCGGCCAAAATCATCCGAACTGGCAAGCAACCGGGCGAGGAAACTTTCCCAGTGTGGATCGCCAAGATGTTCTCCCATCTGACCACGAAACATCGCCACCATCTGCGGCATCACTTCATCCCAGTCGGCCATAGCGGCGCGCCAGCCGGGATGATTGAACGCCAGCCAGATGCAGTTACGATCTTCAGGCGGAATTTCTGCCATATCCACCCCCATCAGCGCACACCAGGCGGCGTTGTAGCCAAGAATATCGAAACGCGGGGTTTCAATGATGGCGGGTAACTGGATGGCGTCCAGCATCTGTTGGTTATGCTCGGCAATTTTGCAACAAGCGGCCGCCACACGCACGGATGGCAGGTTATGCCCGGCAAGAGAAAACAGGTGTTGGGTTTCCACATCGTTGCACTGCAAGGCAGTGGCGATAGCGGTCAGGGTTTTCGCAGAGGCCTTGATATCACGTCCCTGTTCCAGCCAGGTGTACCAGGTCACGCCAACATCGGCCAATTGTGCCACTTCTTCGCGCCGCAGGCCCGGTGTACGGCGATGACGCATGCGTGGCAGACCGAGGCGATTCGGGTCGAGGTTTTCGCGGCGGGTGCGCAGAAATGTCCCAAGCAATTTGCGATTGTGATTAGCGGCGTTAGTGGTGGGTTGTGCGGTGAGCATCAAAGGCACTCCTGTTAAGACGGGTAGAATTTATACCATGATAAACAAGAACTGGTACCCGTTTAATGGTTAAGAGATGCTATGCCCCACTGAAGACAAAAACAAGGGTAAACCGATGCAATCATCGCAACTTCAACGGGCAGGATTGGTGGTCCTGCTTTCCGGGCAATTGCTGCCTATGATCGACTTTTCAATCGTTAACGTCGCGCTCGACGCGATGGCGCATAGCCTGCGCGCCACGCCGATCGAGCTGGCGCTGATCGTTGCGGTCTACGGCATTGCCTTCGCCATCTGTCTGGCGATGGGTGGCCGACTCGGGGATAACTATGGCCGCCGCAGGGTGTTTCTGGCGGGCGTTTGGACATTTGGTCTTGCCTCACTGCTGTGCGGCATCGCCAGCCATGTTGGGATGCTGATGTTCGCCCGCGCATTACAAGGGGTAGGTGCTGCATTTATCGTGCCACAAATCCTTGCAACGCTACACGTGACCCTGAAAGGCAGAGCGCATGCGCGTGCCATTGGTTTGTATGGCGGTATCGGCGGGCTGGCGTTCATTGTTGGTCAGGTACTGGGCGGTTTTCTGATCAAAGCGGATATCGGTGGTTACGGCTGGCGTAGCGTGTTTCTGATTAACCTGCCGATCTGCCTGTTTGTGCTGTTAACCGCGCGCCGCTGTGTGCCGGAAACCCACAATAACCAGCGCGTAGCGATTGATGTTAGCGGGACATTATTATTGGCTGGGGCGGTAGGTTGTCTGATGCTGGCATTGGCGCTTGGGCCGGTGCTGCACTGGTCGTGGCCGTGCATCTTATTACTGGCGCTGTTCCCGTTGTTCCTGCACCGCTTGCGTCAAAGTTCTTTACGACTGGAAGCGGCACAGGGCGCACCTCTGCTGCCGCCCTCACTGCTACGTCTGCCTGGGGTACGCTTTGGCTTAACCATGGCGGTGTTGTTCTTCTCCTGCTGGAGCGGCTTTATGTTTGCAGTGGCGCTGACGCTGCAATCGGGGCTGGGATTAAGCGCTTTTGAATCCGGGAATGCGTTTATTGCGCTCGGCATCGCCTATTTTATTGGCGCGATGCAAAGCACACGCATGGTGGAGCGGTTTGGTAAGCGCGCCACGCTGTTGACTGGCTGCGCTATTCAGATGCTCGGTTTGTTGTTGCTGATTGCCACGCTGCAATTCGCCTGGCCGAACGTGGGCATTGTCACCCTGATCCCGTCGACGGTACTGATTGGTTTTGGTCAGTCATTTATCGTCAGCACGTTCTACCGCATTGGCATGACCGGCGTACCGCATCATCAGGCCGGGGCGGGTAGCGCCATGCTGTCGACCGTGCAGCAGTCGGCGCTCGGTTTAGGGCCAATGCTGTTGGGGGGCATCTTTACGCAAATCTGGTCGCATGGCACGCATTTGACGGCGATCACCGGCACGCTGATCGTTGAATGGATGTTAATGGCGGTGCTGGTGGTGTTAACCAGTTTGAGCCGCCGCTCGTTTCAACCGGTCGCAACCGAATGCTAATTGTTTCTGGGGCGTAATTCTTGTGAGGAAATTTCAGCAGTGGATTTTCAGCTTATTGTAAAATAACCGAAAATACGCCTGACGCACTGAATTTACCTTTGGCGAAGCGGTCTTTTTTCCGGAACATAACGCCACTACCAATGGGCTGAACCCTGTGTTCAGCCCGTTTTTTGTGGTGCGGGAATCAAGGCAATCGCCACAGGCACAGGAATAGCGGCAGGCTCATAGCAGATGAAAAAGATGTTAACCGGGTTACTCTTTATGGTGACCACCACTGCCTTCGGTGCAGATGATTTCACCCTCAGGGATATTCATTTTGATGGATTACAGCGTGTCGCACCGGGTGCGGCGATGCTGAGTATGCCAGTGCGTGTCGGCGATCGTGTCAGCGATGACGATATCAAAAATACCATTCGTGCCCTGTTTGCTACCGGCAACTTTGAAGATGTGCAGGTACTGCGTGATGGCGATACGCTGCTGATTAAAGTGAGGGAACGCCCGTCGATTGCCAGCATCTCGTTTTCCGGCAACAAAGCCATCAAAGAAGACCAACTGAAACAAAACCTGGATGCCTCTGGCGTCAGTGTGGGTAATGCGCTGGACCGCACCACGCTCTCCTCGATTGAAAAAGGGCTGGAAGATTTTTACTACAGCGTGGGTAAATATACCGCCAGCGTCAAAGCGGTGGTCACCCCGTTACCACGCAACCGTGTCGATCTGAAATTTATCTTTACCGAAGGCGTATCGGCAAAAATCCAGCAGATCAACATTGTCGGTAACCACGCTTTTTCGGATGATGAACTGATCACGCAATTCCAATTACGTGACAGCGTGCCCTGGTGGAATTTCATCGCCGACCAGAAATACCAGAAACAGAAACTGTCTGGCGACCTGGAAACGCTGCGCAGTTATTATCTCGATCGCGGTTACGCCCGCTTTAATATTGACTCGACCCAAGTCAGCCTGACGCCGGACCGTAAAGGGATTTATATCACCGTTAATATTCACGAAGGCGATGTGTATCATGTCAGCGGCGTGGAGGTGAATGGTAATTTAGCCGGTCACTCTGCCGAGATCGAAAAATTGGCGCAGATTCCAAAAGGAGGTCTGTATAGCGGTGCGAAGATTACCCAGAATGAAAATGCGATCAAAGATCTGTTAGGTCGCTATGGTTATGCCTTCCCGCAGGTCAGCACCCAGCCGGAAATAAACGATGCGGATAAGACGGTCAAACTGCATGTCAATGTGGATGCCGGCAACCGTTTTTATGTGCGTAAGGTGCGTTTTGAAGGCAACGATACCTCGAAGGATTCGGTGTTGCGCCGCGAAATGCGTCAAATGGAAGGGGCATGGCTGGCGAATAACCTCGTCGATAAGGGTAAAGAGCGTCTGAACCGTACCGGTTATTTCGAAAGCGTGGATGTCGATACCCAGCGTGTACCGGGCAGCCCGGACCAGGTCGATGTGGTCTACAAAGTGAAAGAACGTAACACCGGTTCGTTCAACGTCGGCGTGGGTTATGGCACCGACAGCGGGGTCAGTTTCCAGCTTGGCGTCAGCCAGGATAACTGGATGGGCACTGGTAATACCGTTGGTTTTAGCGGCACCAAAAACGACTATCAGACCTATGTCGAAGTCTCCGCCACCAATCCGTACTT
The DNA here is from genome assembly GCF_059730495.1 of Pantoea sp. X-Soil-TKNS-1211. Classification (NCBI taxonomy): domain Bacteria; kingdom Pseudomonadati; phylum Pseudomonadota; class Gammaproteobacteria; order Enterobacterales; family Erwiniaceae; genus Pantoea; species Pantoea sp. X-Soil-TKNS-1211. The sequence continues at coordinate 546,884 of NZ_AP035954.1, read as the reverse complement.
CACGGTGGATGGTGTCAGCCTCGGCGGCAAGTTGTTCTACAACGACTATAAAGCCGACGATGACGATCTGTCTGAATATACGCTGAAAAGTTTAGGCGCTGGCACCACCTTAAGTTTCCCGATCAGCGAAAATAACAGCATCAACACCGGGTTTGATTACGTCTACAACCGTGTCAGCAATATGGCTCCACAGGTGGCGATGTGGCGTTACCTTGCTTCGCAAGGTCTAAATCCTTCGGTGGTGACACGAACCACCGATGATGATGGCACCAGTGATGAAACTTTCACCGCCAACGATGTCTTCTGGAATATTGGCTGGGGATATAATTCGCTGGACCGTGGTTTCTTCCCGACATCGGGTGTGACGGCAGGCTTTAACACCAAAGTGACCGTTCCGGGATCCACCAACAGCTATTACAAAAGTACGCTCAGTGCCAATGCCTATCTCCCGCTCAGCAGCGATCACCGCTGGGTGTTGATGGGCCGTACCAAAGCAGGTTATGCCGATGGTCTGGGTGGTAAAGAAGTGCCGTTCTACGATAACTTCTATGCCGGTGGTTCCAGCTCGGTGCGTGGTTTCTCCTCCAACACCATTGGTCCGAAAGCGGCCTATTACCGTTGTAACGGCAGCGAAAGCAGCTATGCCACTTGTCCGGTGGAAAAATCGGATGATGCCGTCGGTGGTAACGCCATGGCGATTGCCAGTGCGGAGTTGATTGTACCAACACCGTTTGTCAGCGAACGTTATGAAAGCTCCCTGCGCACTTCGCTATTTGTCGATGCCGGTACGGTATGGGATACCAAATGGGAAAATACCGCGGAAACACGTGCAGCGGGTATTCCGGATTACGGTGATCCGAGCGAAATCCGTGTTTCCAGCGGCTTGGCGCTGCAATGGCAGTCACCGCTTGGACCCCTGGTGTTCTCTTATGCTGTGCCGATCAAGAAATATGAAGGCGATAAGTCTGAACAGTTCCAGTTTAATATTGGTAAGACATGGTAATGGCGTGATTTAACGCCTGATGCTTGTCAGATAACAAGACATCCGTAGCGGCGCGATTTATCGCGCGGGTTTAAAAACAGCGCGATAAATCGCGCCGCTACGGGACATTATGAAAAGGGTTTTACAGTTTCTTTAAACGAGCAAGACAGACGAAAGCTGATGAAAAGGTAAAATAGTGAATCGTGCAATGCTTAGGGAAAGAGGGTTCGCGAAAACATCGTTGTTATGCGTTTTTAATTAACTGAATTTAATTTCGCCACCCTCATATTGAGGGTGGCTTTTTTATTTTCAGCGACTGGATTCGGTTAAGCGATAACCGCTTTCGGCATCAAATAGATGTATTTTCTCGCAATTAAAACCGAGCATTAATTCATCACCACTGCTGGCAGCATGACGTCCGGCAATCTGCATATGCAACGCATGGCCGTGCCAGTCGAGATGTAACAAGGTCGATTCGCCCGTGATCTCCACCACATTCACCCGCGCAGCTGCGCCATTTTCCGCTTCGCGCAGATCGTGCGGACGTAAGCCAATGGTGACCTGTTGCCCGTCACGCGCACGCGCTACGTCATGCCAGCGTTCCGGCAGGGGCTGCCACAGATCCTGACACTGCACGCCAGGGACGCCATCATGCGCGATCAATTGGGCAGACAGCAGATTCATCGGTGGCGAACCAATAAACCGTGCCACAAAGGTATTGGCCGGACGATCGTAAATCTCCAGCGGTGCGCCCTGCTGTACGATGTGACCGGCCTGCATCACCACGATTTGATCCGCCAGCGTCATCGCTTCCACCTGATCGTGAGTGACATACACCATGGTGGTTTTGAAGCGCTGATGCAGCGATTTAATCTCTGCGCGTAACTCCATCCGTAACTGCGCATCAAGGTTGGAGAGCGGTTCATCAAACAGGAACACCTGCGGATTGCGTACCATGGCGCGGCCCATGGCCACACGCTGCCGTTGTCCGCCGGAGAGGGCACGTGGATAGCGCTGCAACAGCTGGTCAATGCCGAGAATGGCGGCGATACGCTGAATTTTGCTCTGCTGCTCCTCGCGTTTGACCTTTTTCACCTGCATATGAAACGCCAGGTTTTCTGCTACCGTCAGATGCGGGTACAGCGCATAGCTTTGAAACACCATGGCGATATCGCGGTCAGCCGGATCGCGATCGTTAATTTGCACCTGGTCCATCAAAATGGCACCTTCGGTCAGGCTCTCCAGCCCGGCCAGCAAACGCAGCAGCGTGGATTTGCCACAACCAGACGGGCCGACCAGCACGGTAAAACTGCCATCGGGAATGGTCAGATCGAGCGGATGTAGCACCGATTGTTTGCCGTAGCGTTTGGCGACTTTGATCAGTTCAACACTGGCCATGGTTATTGTTCCTTTGCCGAAAGTTGGAGTTGTTGCCAGTTGGGGTAGCGACGTGGTGCAGTGCTGATTGCCAGTGCGGCCACCGCAATCCCCCATTGCAGCGCCTGGGCAGCGTCCTGCTGATGCAGCAGGGCGGTGAGAAACCCAGCGTTAAAGCTGTCGCCTGCACCGATGGTATCCACCACCGTCACTGGCCGGGCAGTTTCGCTAAATTGTTGATCGCCTGACCAGCAACGCGCGCCCTGGTCGCCGCATTTCACCACGCAGCCACCACGGCCACTTAACTGTTGCGTCAGCTGCGCTGCGCTAAGTGCGAGGTCTTCCTGTGCCGCCAGCCCGAGGGTTTCTACTTCGTTAAGCAGCAACCAGTCACACAGCGGCAGCCAGTGGGCGATATCCTGCCGGACTTCCTCCGTCCAGCCCTGCGGTGGCCAGCCGGTATCGACAGCAATCAGATAGCCACGCTGGCGTAGTTCAGCGAGCAATGCAGGATAGTCACCATACAAATCCAGGCAGAGAAAAGTGCCGCACAGCAACACAATATCGCCCTCAGTTGCCTGCTGCGGCAGTTGATCCAGCACCTGCTGCGCGGTGAGCTGCACGATATGTCCGTAGTTACTGATAAAGGAACGTTCGTGATCGGAATGGGTAACGCCGACCGTCAACGAGGTCTCGCACTGGCTGCGCGGCCAATGTGCGGCGCTATGGGGAAAATGACTGGCCAGCCATTGGCTGAGGCCGTCATCGCCCTGATTGGCGATGGCGCGGTGGCGCACCTGCATTGCCTCCAGTGCCAGGGCGCAGTTACCGGCAGAGCCGCCAGGTCGCAACTCGCTGTGTTTGACCATCACTTCTGTGCCACGCTGTGGCCACTGATCCAGCGTGCCCATAATTAAATCGACATTGATATTGCCCACCACGTAAAGGGTGGCGGTGGTTGTGTTGATCATCCCTTACTCCCCCCGCTGGCAAGCCCGCTTACCAGGGTTTTTTGTAGCCAGATAGCAATAAACAGGGGTGGCACTGAGGCCAAAATCCCGACCGCCGCAATCAAACCGTCATCGGTAGCACGTCCGGCGGTGAAACCGGCAATGGTCACCGGCAGGGTCTGCGCGGCAATATTGCTGGTGAACAACAAGGCATAGAAAAATTCGTCCCATGCCAGCAGCCAGCCAAACAGCGCCGCCGCACCCAACACCGGTTTCGCCAGCGGCAAGGTAATGCGCAGCAGCACCTGCCACACGCGCAGGCCATCAAGACGCGCGGCCTGCTCGATGTCCTGGGGCAGGCTATCGAATTGATTTTTCAGCATCCAGGTGAGGAACGGCAGAATCAGCGAGCAATAGACAATGATCAAACCGGGTCGGGTGTTGAGCAGATCAAACTGCTGCAACAGGAAGTACAGCGGCAGGACAAAGGCCACTGGCGGCACCATATAGATGGCGAGGGAAGCAAATAGCCAGCCGTCGCGCCCACGATAGCGTGAGAAGCTGAAGGCTGCCGGGATCGCCAGCAACAGGCAAATCACGGTAGCGCCGGTTGCGACAATCAGGCTGTTGCCTAACGCGTGCAGGAATAGCGCACCGGGTTGTCCCGGTGCCAGCGACAGTAGCCTGCCGTAGCGGGTGAAATCCCACTGACGCGGCAACCACTCCAGCGGGATGCGCGTCAGATCGCTGGTGGCGCTGACGCTCATCAGAAACAGCCAACCCATAGGTGCCAGTACCGAGACGGCGACCAGCAGCGCGGCGAGGTATTTCGCCGCCGTGCGTATTTTAGCCTTCATCGGCACTCCCGCGGCGACGCTGCCGCCACAATAACAACATGTAAAGGGTGATCAGCACGGCGCACAGTAGCGTCATCAGCATGGCGTAAGCGGCACCACTGCCAGCACGCAGATAGCTGAATGACTCCTGATAAACGTAAAAGCTGAGGGTTTTGGTGCTGTCGACCGGGCCACCACGTGTCATGACGTAAATGATGTCGAAGATCTTGAACGCATCGATAGTACGCAGCACCAGGGCGACACTGAGTGGACCGACAATGGCAGGAAAAGTAATGGCGCGAAAACGTCGCCATGCCGAGGCACCATCCAGACGTGCTGCTTCATACAGATCGTCAGGAATGGATTGCAGCGCCGCCAGCACCAGTAACGTCACCAGCGGATAGTTTTTCCAGATATCGGCCAGCATCACCGCGTTGAGCGCGGAATCAGGTGATCCCAGCCAGCTGCGATAGCCATCAATGATCCCCAATTGAGTCAGCAAGGCGTTGATGCTGCCGTAGTCCGGGTTGAAGTTGAGTCGCCACATCATCGCGTTGACGATGGTCGGCAGTGCCCACGGCAGAATCACCAGCACGCGTAAGATGTTACGACCAACGAATTTTTGATTGAGCAGCAGCGCGACCAGTACGCCAATCACTCCTTCAATCGCCACCGATACCACGGTGAAGTACAGAGTACGCCCTAGCGAAGTCTGAAAATCCGCATCGGTTATGGCATACAGGTAGTTTTCCAATCCCACCCAGCCGGGCGCTTCACCACTGCCAATCAGAGCGGCATCGGTGAAACTCAGCCAGATGGTGCGCAGCAGAGGCCAGGCGGTGAGCAGCAGCATCACCAGTAACATGGGTGCCAGCAGCACCCATGCCTGCCGCTGTTCGCGTTGACGCAAACTCAGCATACTGACCCCTTAATGCAAACGTGCCGCGCTTTTATCTACCGCCTGCATCGCCGCTTCCGGTGTCACACTGCCGAGCAGCACCTGTTGCAGTTGCTGTTGCAGGGTGTTGGAGAGACGAGAATAGTCGGCGGTTTCCGGGCGTGACAGCATCACATTCAGTGATTTATCCGCCGCTGCGATCAGGCTTTCCTGGTTTTTCAGCACCGCAGGGTCCTGATAGGAGCTTTTCCAGATTGGCAGGCTCAGCGTGGCGTATTTATTCTGCACCGGCTGGGACGTCATATAGCTGATGTACTGCCACGCCTGTTCCGGATGGCTGCTGCCTTTGGCGATACCTAAGCCCATCGAACCGTTAACTGCACCCACGTCACCCGGTGCACCGCCCGGTGCAGGCATAATACCCACCTGACCGGCGACTTTGCTCTGCTTCGGATCGTTTGCCATGTTGTACATGTAGGTCCAGTTCAGGGCGAAAGCGGCATCGCCGTTGGAGAAGGATTTACGCACATCTTCTTCCAGGTATTCACGCGAGGCCGGGTTGCTCAAACCTTCATCCAATGAGCTTTTCATCAACTTCACCGCCTGCAATGACGCTGGGCTGGAGAAATCGAGTTTGCCGTTTTGGTAGAATTTGCCACCGAAGCCGGAGACGAGGGTGGTGTAATCACACACCAGCGCTTCCGCCTGTGACCAGCTCCAGACCAGCGGATATTTCACGATGTTTTTCTCTTTGATGGTGCGCGCATCATCCATCACCTGTTGCCAGGTTTCTGGCAGGGTGGTGATACCGGCTTTTTCCAGCATCGCTTTGTTGTAGTAAAGATATTTGGTATCGAGGATCCACGGCATCCCCAGGGTTTTCCCTTTAAACACCACGGTATTCATCGCGCCAGGAAAGATTTGTGATTTTTCTTCCGAGGTGATACGGCTACTCACGTCCTGCAACAGATCAAAACGGGTGAATTCAGCAGGCCAGATGGCATCGAACAACACCACGTCATAACCGTTACCACCGGCACCCCGTGCGGCAACGATTTTATCGTGCAGCGCTTCGTAAGGAACAAACTCCAGATTGACCTGCACGTCCGGATGCGCTTTTTCGAATTCCTGGGTCATGGCACGAATATCGTTTTCGCTATATGCGGCCTGGGTCATAAACAACGCATTGAGCGTGGTGGCCGCTGAAGCGCTTCCCGCGCTCGCTAACAGCAGGGCTGCAAAACATCCTTTCAGCGTGGGAGTGAATCGGGTTTTCATGGTTTTCTCCGCCTTAATGCAAAAAGAGGGTGTTTAATTAAATCAATTTGATTGATTTAATAACGGGCACAAGTTGTCAGATTGCTTCGGCTGACATCAATTAGCTTAAGCAAGTGACGTGCCAGGGCATACATCTCGCTGGCCACTGCGCTTAACTCTGCACAGATTTTTGCCTCTGTCAGGTGAACAGCATGGAAAATGTGTAGCCGATCATAGATATTGATGCGATTGCGTCAGGAGCTTAGGGAGCATGATGAAAACCTCGGGAACCAATCTGGAACACGCACGTGCGCATAACCGCCGTGTCATCATCGAAGCCATTCGCCTGCATGGCGAACTGACGCGGGCGGAACTGGCACGGCTGACGGCGCTAACTCCGCAAACGGTATCCAATATCGTGGCGGAACTGGAAGAGGCGGAGCTGCTCGCCAGCCGCCAGCCGCGCAAGCAGGGACGGGGACAACCGGCGATTCCGGTAACGCTGAATCCTGCCAGTGCATGGTCGATCGGTATCCATCTTGATCATCAAACGCTGCTGATCGTGCTGGTGGATTTGACCGGTGAAATTCATTTTCGCCGCCTTATTCTGGTGCAAAAGCCCCAACCTGATGCCACTTTAGCGCGCATCGGCGAAGTACTGGTGGAGATCAAAACTCAACTTGGCGCGCGCTGGAATAAGGTGCTGGGGATTGGCGTGGTGATGCCCGGACCTTTCGGAGTTGAGGGGATCTCCTCGGTGGGACCTACCACGCTGAACGGCTGGGAGCACGTCAATATCGAGACCGAACTGGCGGCGATGAGCGGTTTACCGGTGACGCTGGAAAACGATGCCACGGTGGCGGCGATCGGCGAGCGTTTTCACGGCGTGGCACGTCAGCTTAACTCTTTTATTTATCTCTATATCGGTACGGGGCTGGGAGCCGGTATCTTTACCGATGGCCATATTTATACTGGCCACGCGCACAACGCCGGTGAAGTAGGGCATATCGTGATCGATCCACAGGGACGTGAGTGTTACTGCGGGAATAAAGGGTGCCTGGAACGGTATGTTTCGTTGCAGGCTGCCTATGAATTTTGCGGGCTGGACCCGATGAGCGCTTTGCCGGACGATTTACTCGAAGTGGACCCGGCGTTGTTTGATCGCTGGATTGACAGCGTGCTGGCTCCATTACGTCAGGCGATCAATATGCTGGAGTGCATTTTTGATGCCGAAAGCGTGATTATCGGCGGCATGATGCCCGCTACATTGTTGGACAAAATCGTCCAGCGTTTGCCGCCGTTGTATCAATCAGTACGCGGGCGCTATCTCACTGGCTCACGCCTGAAAACCGGGATGACCGGCAGCGATACCGCTGCGCTGGGCGCGGCGGCACTGCCGATCTTTGATGAATTCAATCCGCAGTTTCAGGTGCTGATGAAGTGAGGATTCAAAGATCGTGGCAAACAACGCGAACATGCGTTTAAAAGCACGCTGCAATCCGTAGCGGTGCGATTTTTCGCGCTTAACCTGCAAATACCAGCTTCAGGTAGATTAATATTTAATCAGGCGTGGTAGAGTGAAGTTCATTCATTGAAAGGTTAATCATCATGTCTTTTATCGATTACGCAATGAAACTCTTCAGTGGTGCATCGACGTCCGATGTCACCTGTCCCGTCTGCGGCTTAAAATCATCCCAGTCTGTGTCAAAAATCCGTCTGAAGCAGGCAATGCTTTGCCCGGGATGTAAAGCTCTGTTTGTCTCAACTCACTAGCGCCAGATACCGGGTGTCGCACAAATCCGATGTTCTATACTTAAGATATACACCAGCAGCTGTTAAATCCTTGATGCCTTACGCCCATCCTGAGAGAACGTTTCTACGCTGATTTCGCAACTGCTCTTGCGCGTTAACGTCGCATCAGAGCAACGCTATGAAAATGAACCCCTGGACGTGGTTTAGCCACTCCCGAATTCTGACGAACGCCCCCGGACTGGCTGCGCTTCCGGCATCCCCCCCTGGCGGTGACAATAATCTGCGGGCAGAGCTGTTTTCAACGCTTCAGATGGAGCGTTACGGTCAAACGCTGGCCCGCACGCACAAGTTATCGCCAGACAAACTGCCTTACTATCTGCTTAAACGGCTGGATGACAATGAGGCGGTAATCACACAAAACTGCTATGAGCTGAATGCAGGTAAAAAAACCAGCATTATGCCCGCCGGAGAGTGGTTGCTGGACAATTACTACCTGATTGAGGAGCAAATCCGCATCGTCCGCCAGCACTTGCCAAAAAGCTTTGGCAAAGGTCTCCCGTCCCTGACCGCGCCGCACCATTGCCCCCGCATTTACCATATCGCCTCAGAAGCGATTGCGCACGGCGATGGGCGCTGGGACAGTGCCAGCCTGACCAGCTATATCACTGCCTATCAGCAAGTGACACAGTTAACTCTGGGGGAAGTATGGGCGCTACCGGGTATGCTGCGACTGGCCCTGATCGAAAACCTTCGTCGTGTCAGTCTGGAAGTGGTAAAAGCCCAGCAAGAACGCAGTCTGGCAGATAGTTGGATAACGCGGATTTTCGAGTGTGCAGAGAATAATCCTGCCGACTTAATTATGGTGATTGCCGACATGGCACGCTCGCGCCCGCCATTGAGCAGTGCATTTGTCGCAGAACTGGTCCGTCGCCTGCAGGGACATGGCAATGCGCTGGCGCTTCCATTGACGTGGGTTGACCAGCGCCTTGCTGAACAGGGTGTCACCACCGATGTTCTCATTCATCGCTTCAATCAACAGCTTGCCGCCAGCCAGCTTTCTGTCAGCAACAGTATTGCGGGTTTACGTTTGCTAAGTGAAACCAACTGGGCCGATTTCGTCGAAGCGATAAGCGTGGTAGAACAAACCTTACGTCTTGATCCTGCCGGCATCTACGCCCGGATGCACTTTGATACCCGGGACCATTACCGTCATGTTATTGAAGTCCTGGCCAGAGACAGTCGCTTCAGTGAACCAGAGGTAGCCTGCCGTGTGCTGGCGCTTTCACGTGAAGCGGTTCCCGATACGCCAGGGCAGCATATCGGCTATTATCTGGCAGGAGAAGGCCGCCAGAAGCTGGAAATTCAGCTGTCGGCTGACACGTCAAGGCTGATACGTCTGCGGCACAGTTTCAATAAAATCCCCCTGCTGTCATGGTTGGGGAGCCTGAGCTTGTTGACTACGGCAGTGACTGCCGGAATATTACACGAAACGGCACGACAGGGGATGGGGTGGTGGCTAATACTGGTGGCATTGCCGCTAACTGTTGCGGTTAGTCAGTTAGTGAGCGATCTACTCAGTGAGGCGACCACCCGTTTTCGCATCCCTCGCCCATTGCCTCGGATGGATTTTTCAGCCGGTATCCCGGCTAATTGCGGCACCATGGTAGTGATTCCCTGTATGCTGACAAGTCATGAAAGCATCAGCAAATTGCTCACCAGTCTTGAAGTGTGCTGGCTTGGCAATCAGGACGAAAATCTTTGCTTTGCCCTGCTTACCGATTTCGCTGATTCCGCTACTGAAAATACCGCAGGCAACAGTGAACTGCTGAGAAGGGCAATCGTAGAGACTCACAATCTTAACCAGCGCTATCCTGCCAGCCGTCCACGCTTTTATCTGTTACACCGTAAGCCTGAATGGAATCCTCCTCAGAGGGTGTGGATGGGTTTTGAACGTAAACGCGGCAAACTGGCGCTGCTGAATGACTGGTTACGCCATCCTGCAACACAATTTTCTAGTGTTGCAGACATGCCTGCTCATCTGTTACCGCGCCACATTAAATATGTCATCACACTTGACAGCGACACAGTTCTGCCACGCGATACGGCGCATAAGCTGGTCGCAACGATGGCGCATTCACTGAACCTACCAGAGTATGATCCGCTACGCCAGAGGGTGGTTAAAGGATACGGCATCTTACAACCTGGACTGGCAGAGGAGATGCCACGCAACGGGCAGGGGCGCTATGCCGCGCTGCGCAGTAGCGTACCGGGGAATAATCCTTATTCAATGATGTCATCAGATATTTATCAGGATCTTTTCGGGGAAGGATCTTTCGTTGGCAAGGGTATTTATGATGTCGATACCTTTGTCCAGGCCACAATTAACACCTGCCCGGAAAATTTGGTTCTCAGCCATGATTTACTGGAAGGGTGCTACGCCCGTTCCGGGCTGCTAAGTGAGGTTTTGCTGTATGAGCAGTACCCGAACAACTATCTGTCGGACGTCGCGCGCCGCACGCGCTGGATCCGAGGGGACTGGCAACTGCTGAACTGGCTCAAACCACGGGTCAGAAGAGCGGATGGCAACCGGGAGAAAAACCCGTTATCCGCGCTCTCTTATTGGAAGTTATTTGATAATCTGCGTCGCAGCCTGGTGGCTCCGTCTTTGCTGGCGCTCCTGTTTTGCTCCCTGCTTTGGGTTCCCAATCCATTTTACTGGCTTGGCGTGCTGGCGTTGGTGTGGCTGCTGCCTGCAACGCTGAGTACCGCCTACGACCTGTTGCATAAACCTCTTCGACGTCAACTGAAACAGCATTTGCCGCTGGTGGCGGCTGGGGCACTGAAACGTCTTTCAGGTATTGGATTGAATTTTGTGCTCTTGCCGCATGAAGCCGGATATTCTCTGTACGCGATTGGCGTGACGCTGTGGCGTCTGGGTATTAGTCAGCGCAACCTCAGCCAGTGGACCAGCCACAGCCCGGATAACAACCTGGCCCAGATCACCGTTTTGCGTTTTTATCGGGTGATGTGGCTGAATGTGGCTGGCGGTGTGGCCTTGACGGTTCTGACCTTCCATTTTGCACCGCTGCTTCTTACCTTTGCGCTACCCGTCAGCATGCTATGGTGCCTGGCTCCCCTGCTGCTGAGCTGGTTAAGCCGCCAGCCTGTGCGTAAAGCATTTTCACCGAATCTGGAACAAAAACAGCTGTTGCGCCAGACAAGCCGCGAAATCTGGGCCTTCTTTGAAACATTTATTACAGCGAAAGAGAACTGGCTTCCGCCTGATAATTATCAGGAAATACCGCAACCGACGATCGCGCACCGCACCTCTCCCACCAATATTGGACTTTCCCTGTTGGCCAATCTGACGGCCTGGGATTTTGGCTATCTGCATGGCGGCGAAGTATTGCAGCGCGTGACACTCACGCTCGACTCGCTGGATAAAATGGAACACTTCCGCGGTCATTTGTATAACTGGTATGACACCCGTACGCTGGCTCCACTGAGTCCACGTTATGTCTCGAGCGTTGACAGCGGCAATATGGCTGGCCACATACTGACACTGCGTGAAGGGCTGACCGCCATGCGTCATCAGCCGGTTTTGAACGGTGAGCAGATACTGGCCGGGCTGAACGACACCATGGAGATTCTGGAAAAGCACTGGGGCCAGAACGCGCCCACCATTTTACGACTGCTACGCAAACATTGTCTCATCGCGATGTCGTTGCCCCCGACACAGTTATTCCACGAACTTAAAAAAATGCGCGCCCAGTGCAACCATCTGACAACGCAGTGTCATCAGGAGAGCCGCCTTGTAGTGCGCTGGGCTGAGCTTCTGGAACATCAACTCGTGCAGCTGTGCCACGAATGGTCGCATCTGCTGGGTTGGCTACCGCCGACCTATAACCAAGCCGCGCTGCCGACGCTGAGCTGGCTTGCCCACGCCAGGTATAGCGGGGAAGGAACACCACCGGCCTCGGCTATCGCCCTGGCTCGTATGCGGCTGGACATCATCAGCGAACTTGAGCAACGGCTGGATGATCATGCGCGCATGGATTTCACATTCCTTTACAGTGACGCGACCAGCCTGCTCAGCATCGGCTACAACGGTGACACGAATATGCTGGACAAGAGTCACTACGATCTCCTGCCCTCTGAAATCCGTTTGACCAGTTTTCTCGCCATCGCCACTAACCAACTGCCGCTTAAAAGCTGGTATGCGCTGGGGCGATTATTCACCACTATCGACAATGAAACTGCACTGATGTCGTGGAGCGGTTCAATGTTTGAATACCTGATGCCGAATCTGGTTATGCCAGCCTGGCCCGGTTGTCTGCTGAATGAGATGAGCCAGTCTGCGGTTAAGCGTCAAATACACTGGGGTAAAGAACGCGGAGTGCCATGGGGCGTATCAGAGTCTGGTTATCATGCTTTTGATGTTCAACACAATTACCAGTATCAGGCGTTTGGCGTACCCGGCCTCGGTCTGCGGCGTGGGCTGGCCGACGATATGGTCGTCGCCCCGTATGCCACACTGCTGGCGCTGATGGTTTCGCCGTCAAAAGCCTGTGAAAATCTGTTCAGGCTGGAAAAAAATGGTGCGCGCGGCGAATATGGCTTCTATGAAGCGCTGGACTATACCCCATCGCGTCTCGCCACCGGACAACTGTATGTCGTCGTGCAGTCCTGGATGGCGCATCATCAGGGAATGGCATTTCAGGCCTTAGCCCACTTGCTGCTTGACGCCCCGATGGTGGAGCGGTTCATGTCCAGTACGGCCTTCAGGTCAGCGAGCCTGCTGTTGCAGGAGCGTGTGCCGGATGCGGTCGACTTCTATAGCCCACGCCGTCATTTTGAATCTCATGAAGGAAGAGTTAAACCGGTTCGCTATGAACCACGCATTTTTACCAACCCGGATAGCCCGGTTCCTGAGGTTCAGCTACTGTCCAACAGCCATTACCACCTGATGTTGACGCCCGGGGGCGGTGGCTACAGTCGCTGGAACGGGATTGCCCTCACGCGCTGGCGCAGCGATTCCACCCGCGATAACTGGGGAGCATTCTGCTATATACGCGATCCGCAATCGGGGGAAGTATGGAGCAATACATGGCAACCGACAGGCGGAGATGCCGACCGCAGTGATGAAGTCATTTTTACCGATGCAGGCGCGGAATTCAGATGCACCTTCGGCACGCTCAGCGTCAGAACGCAGGTTGTGGTCTCCCCTGAGGATGATATTGAGCTGCGCCGTGTCACCCTGGTACATCGTGGTCGCCAGCCGCGCACCCTTGAACTGACGACCTATGCAGAAGTGGTGCTGGCACCTGACGCCAGCGATCTGGCGCATCCGGCATTCAGTAATTTGTTTATCCAGACCGAACTTAATCCTGACCGTGACGCCATCCTTTGTCATCGACGTCCACGTTCGCCGGACGAACAAAGCCCGTGCCTGTTTCACATGATGGTCGTACATGGCGATAACCCTAAGAGTATTTCGTTTGAAACCGACAGAGCGAAATTTCTGGGTCGCGGCAGAAGTCCGGCAGATGCGTTAGTTACCCGCTCAAATGGGCCGCTCAGCAACACGGCAGGGGCGGTGCTGGATCCCATACTTGCAATACGCCATACGATCACCTTACAACCGGGACAGCCGATCACGGTTGATATCATCTATGGCATCAGCGCAAGTCGCCAGCAGAGTCTGTCTTTACTGGAAAAATATCGTGATCATCCCATCGCTGACCGCGTGTTTGAACTCGCCTGGTCCCACAGTCTGGTGGTGTTACGCCAGATGAACGCCAGTGAAGATGATGCTTCGCTGTTTAATCGACTCGCCAGCGCAGTACTTTACCCCTGTCAGGAATTACGTGCCGATGGGCAGGTCATTTGCCTCAACCGGCGCGGTCAGCCGGGCCTGTGGGGCTGGGCGATTTCAGGCGATCTGCCTATTGTGCTGCTCAGCGTCACCAGTGAAGAGAGTATCGCCGTTGTGACCACACTTATTCAGGCACACCGTTACTGGCGGCTGAAAGGACTGGAAGTGGATCTGGTGATTATGAATAACAGCCCTGGTGGCTACCCGCAGGCGCTGCAACATCAGATCATGGATTTAATCTATGCCGGGTCAGAGGCCAGTCTGGTGGATAAATCGGGCGGGATTTTTGTGCGAAATGGTGAACATCTGACCGCCGAAGATAAACAACTGCTGATGAGTGTGGCCTGTCTGTGCCTTGATGACCGCGCGGGCGGACTTAATGAACAACTCAGCCAGCGTATCCATACCGCCAGGATTCCGGCCAGGCCTTTTATTCCTCACACGACGCCTGGGATCAATCAACATAGTGACTGGACACCCGATACCAGCCAGTTGCGCCATTTCAACGGTCACGGTGGATTTTCTCAGAACGGTAGGGAGTATCAAATTGTCCTCAGGGAAAACGAACCGACCCCCGCCCCCTGGTCAAACATACTGGCAAACCCCCGATTTGGCAGCGTGATCTCAGAAGCGGGGCAGGCTTACAGCTGGTATGAGAATGCCCATGAATACCGGTTAACACCGTGGGAAAACGATCCGGTCAGTGACCGCAGCGGTGAAGCATTTTATCTGCGTGATGAAGAGAGTGGCGTGTGCTGGTCACCTACCACCTTGCCGGTACGCGGTCAGGGCGATTATCTCACCCGTCACGGTTTCGGCTACAGTGTGTTCTCCCATCGTGAGAGCGGCATAGACAGCGAATTAACGGTGCTGGTTGCTGAACAGGCGCCGGTTAAACTGGCGATCCTGACACTCAGCAATAATTCGGGGCGCACGCGTAAACTGTCTGTCACTGGCTATGTGGAATGGACCCTCGGAGAATCACGCACCCGCTCTGCCCTTCACATCGTTACCCAGCCGGCGAGCATCCCGGACGGCTGCGGTGTGATGGCCAACAATTATTATGGCGCGAACGGTAGCGGGCGTACCGCATTTTTTGCCGTCAGTGGTCCCCATTGTTCGCTGACGAGCGACCGCCGTGAGTTCATTGGCCGCAATGGTTCCCTGTATCAACCGGCGGCCATGAAATTACGCAGACTCACAGGTAAAACGGGGGCCGGTCTGGACCCGTGCGGTGCAGTACAGTCTGCGACCACATTAATTGATGGCGACCAGAGAACCTTTATTTTCGTTCTCGGCGCAGAGGAAAATCAGGCTGAGGCCCAGGCGACTATTGCCCGGTATCTGAATGAGGATGTTGCCCGTCAGGAGCTGAACAGAGTACACCAGTACTGGCACAACGTGCTCGATAAAATCGTGGTCAACACGCCTGATATCACCGTAAATTTGCTGGTCAATGGCTGGCTACTGTACCAGACGATGGCCTGTCGTCTCATGGCGCGAAGTGGTTACTACCAGTCCGGCGGTGCATTTGGTTTTCGCGATCAGTTGCAAGATACGCTGGCTCTGAGCCACGTCGCGCCAGATAGTCTGCGCGAACAGATTGTGCTCTGTGCCTCAAGGCAGTTTGCCGAGGGGGATGTGCAGCACTGGTGGCATCCTCCCCACGGCAACGGCGTACGAACGCGTTGTTCGGATGACTATCTCTGGCTCCCTCTTGCTGTCTGCCACTATGTGGAAGCGACAGGAGACACCAATGTGCTGGAACTGAGTATTCCTTATCTGGAAGGTCGTCCGATCCAGCCGCGGGAAGAATCTGTTTACGATACCCCCGCCATCAGCGATAGCAAAGAAACCCTTTGGTTACACTGTGTAAAAGCCATTCAACATGGACTGCAATTCGGGCAGCATGGCCTGCCACTGATGGGCGCTGGCGACTGGAATGACGGGATGAACCGGGTCGGTATTGAAGGTAAGGGTGAAAGCGTCTGGCTGGGGTTCTTCCTGTACGACATTTTACAACGATTCGCTCGGCTGGCAGAGCAACAGCAGGACGCCAGTGTCGCGTCGATGTGCCGTTCACAAGCTCTGCGCCTGAAAAAAAATCTGGAGGCATCTGCCTGGGATGGCGAATGGTATCGGCGTGGATATTTTGACGATGGCACTCCCCTGGGGTCGAAAGCCTCGCAGGACTGTCGGATTGATGCGATTGCGCAAAGCTGGTCTGTCCTGTCTGGGGTCGCCAGCCCGGATCGCAGCGTGCGGGCGATGCAAGCGCTGGATAAGCACCTGGTGGATAACGATGCCGGGTTGATTAAACTATTAACACCCCCTTTCGATGGTCACGGGTCAAATCCAGGTTACATTCAGGGTTATCTGCCGGGAGTGCGAGAAAACGGGGGGCAGTATACGCACGGGGCCATCTGGGCAGTGATGGCGTTTGCCAGGATGGGCAATACAGCGCGTGCCTGGCAACTGTGGTCAATGATAAATCCGATAAACCATACGTTGAACGCAGCCGGAGTGGAAATATATAAAGCGGAGCCGTATGTCATGAGTGCGGATATCTACAGCGTCGCGCCACATACCGGGCGCGCCGGGTGGAGCTGGTATACCGGTTCCGCAGGCTGGGCATACCGTCTGCTGACAGAGGAACTACTGGGAATAAAACGTTATGGTACCGTCCTGACCATTCATGCTCAGTTGCCAGATGACTGGCCCTCTTTTGGTATGACGTATCAACATGGCTACAGTCAGTATCACATCACCGTTTCGCGCGGCGGCGGCGAATACCAGGTCTCACTGGATGGCATCGTACTGCCGGACGACAGAATCCCGCTGGTGGATGACGAACACCCCCATAAAGTTGATATCCTTCAGGGCTGACACAAGCTAAACATGCGCATTAAAGCCTGCCGTTAATGCGCTGATTATCTCTGAGAACATCAATCGCCGTTTGCATCGCGACTTTATCATCTCGTTTTTTTTGCTTGCCCTGTATCACCTGCAGGTACTCAAGCAACGTCCGGGTATTAATTGGCCGCCCCAGTTTGCCCTCCGCCAGAACAGCTTCACCAAGGATAATCTTCACTGGCGGCAACTGTGCCGGGTACCAGTCCAGGGTGTCTTCTGATTTCATCATAAATTCCTCAGGGAAAGGTATTATATCACAATTTCCCTCATTGCCTGGCTCAGGAATAAATATCCGTAACATCAGCCAAATATTATTAAATAAAGGCGTATAATTAATAACACACCCTACAGAATTTTCCCGTCAGAGTCCGGGGTATTGGTGGTTGACCAGTCTCTCATTTCTGATACGGAGCGAACAGGAAAGTGACAACAAACTGATATAACTTCTGCTATAAAGGTAATCCTTATGAAAACCAGAAAAGCTGTTTTTATTGAAGGAGATATCCTTGCAAGTCGCATTGTGGGCGAAGAAAATCAACCCTTTTGTATCCATAGGGTAATGTTTAATAATGGGAAGTATGCGATCGTTCGGGCTGCATCCGGGATATGTTTCAAACCTGGTGACGTTATTCAACGAAACGACAGCGAATGGTTTTACAATCATGAAAAAATTCATCTTCTCCCCTTTGAATATCTCGAAGAAAAAGAATCCGGAAGGCAGTTACTGGAATATTAGTAATATACTCATGGGGCTACGGGCTGGTGAATCCCCACAAAAAGGAAGCAGGCATAGTAGATAAGTGATCTAATCATTGCGCCAACAAAAAATGGTCGTCCGATTTTCGGTTGTGAGGGGTTCTTTGGATACTCTACATTCACCCTGTATATTATTACAGGAGAAAATTATGAACTTCACTGAGCTACACCATCAAACGAAACCCTTACTTATCGCCAATGTCTGGGATGCGGCAGCAGGCGCTGACGGGCTTTTCGTCCCCTGTCTGACGTCAGAAAAAGATATTGAGATCATTGCTCAAGAAATTAATCTGCCGTTAAACCTTATGTGTATGCCAGATCTCCCCCGCTTCGAAATATTGGCAAGAATCGGCGTGAGACGCATTTCGATGGGAAATTTTGTTCATTCAGCCATGCAATCTAAGCTGAATGATTTGATGCGAATTATTCAGTCACAACAATCATTTTCAGGCATTTTTGTTGATGAAAGTTCTCGATGATGGCCAGTGCGATATCTGGTATCAGGCATTACTTGCGCGTGATCCAGAGTATACCGGTGTGTTTTTTGTGGGTGTCAAAACCACCGGCGTATTTTGTATTGCGGTATGCCGGGCGCGGAAACCGAAGCGTGAAAATGTCGAGTTTTATAACGATGTTAAATCTGCTCTGGAGGCAGGGTTTCGCCCCTGCAAAGTGTGCCGTCCTACTGAAAACGCGCACAGTGCGCCATTGTTCATTGAACAAGCGCTTGAGCGGGTGCGCGCTCATCCTAAAACACGAATCAGCGATGCAGAGCTACGTAAACACGATATCAGCCCCGAGCGGGTGCGGCGCTGGTTTCTCCAGAATCACGGTATTACCTTCCAGGCATTTCAACGGATGCAACGGATGAATGTAGTCCTTCAGGAGCTTAAGGGGGGACGTGCCGCCACCGATGTGGCTTTTGATAACGGTTACGAATCATTAAGTGGTTTTGGCTATACCTATAAACGGCTCACGGGCGCTGCGCCAACGGAGCAGATCCAGGTGATGATTATTCATCGTTTCACTACGCCGCTGGGGCCGATGTTTGTCTGTGCCACGGAGTGTGGAGTTTGCCTGCTGGAATTTACTGACCATCAACGATTAGAGACGGAATTACGCGATCTTCAACGTTTGCTGAACGCCCGCATCCTGTCAGGTGAAAATAGTCATACCCGACAAGCGGAAAAAGAAATTAGTGAATATTTTTCCGGCACGCGTCAGCAGTTTGAGCTGATGTTGGATATGCCAGGCAGTGATTTTCAACGTTCCGTCTGGCAGGAACTACGCGCGGTTCCTTACGGCCAAACATCACATTATCAGGCACTTTCCGGGCAGGTTGGCAAACCCAATGCCGTTCGCGCGGTAGCCGCAGCTAAGGGGGCAAACCGTATCGCCATCGTCATTCCATGCCACAGAATTATCGGTAAACAGGGTGCGATGACCGCATTCGGTAGTGGGCTGGCACGCCAAAAGTGGCTTATTGAACATGAACGGAAATCACGCTAAATAAACTGATATCAGATAAATTCGATAATCACTCAATCAGCGAGATAAGGAGTTTTTATGCAGGTATCAGCACGTAACCAACTGGTCGGCACGGTCAGCGCTGTCACCACCGGCGCGGTCAATGACGAAGTCGAATTGACGCTAACCGGCGGCGTAAAACTTGTGGCGATCGTCACCCACAGCAGTAAAGAAGCATTAGGCCTGGCCGCCGGTAAAGAGGCCATCGCGTTTATCAAAGCGCCTTGGGTCACGCTTGCCACTGAGGCGTGTGGCCTGAAGTTCTCCGCACGTAACCAGTTTGCCGGTAGCGTCACCCGCGTCACCGCAGGTGCGGTTAATGCGACGGTGCACATTGCCACTGACGCCGGGTTTGAAATTGTTGCCGTTGTCACTAACGAAAGCCAGGAAGAGATGAAGCTGAATCAGGGCAGCCGCGTGCTGGCGCTGATCAAGGCCTCCGCCATTCTGATTGCGACCCGTGCCTGACGTTCCTGCCAGGTAAGCAGCGTTGCTGATCCCCCAGGCCTCAAGGTGCTATGGGGGATTAACGACTGAGGATGAAAGATTTTAGCGTCTGCCCTGCGGATAAAATATGTTTGACGGTATAGTCGCGAGCGGAATCTGGATTGTTCTCCTGGCAGGCGGTTAAAATACGTTCGTGTTCATGCTGAAAAGTCAGCGTTTCCGACAGCAATCGATTCTGAAAAAGCTCGTACCTTTCTATCTGCGCGCGCAGTTCATCAATCATTGTCAGCAGGCGCTGATTTTTACACTTGCGATACAGCAGTTCATGAAATTCCCGGTTATATGATCCCTGCTGTGCGGGTTCTGACGCGCTTCCGAGAAGCTTGTGTACAAGCGCTGCTCGCTCAATGGTTTCGCTGTCCATGAATTGTAGGCTTTGAAAAATGGCTTCCCCTTCCAGTAACGCCCGGAGTTGGTAAATTTCATCAACATCGGCCGCAGAAAGCGTTTTGACGACAGCGCCACGGTTTCTGTAAACCTCAACCAGGCCTTCTCTCTCAAGTTGCCGGATAGCTTCTCTTAACGGAATGCGGCTGACAGAAAACTGACTGGCAAGATCCCTTTCAACAAGACGTTCGCCATCCTGCAGTAATCCTTTGTTAATGAGACTCTTAATCTCTCGGGCAAGCATGTCAGCGGTTGAAAGGGCAGCTTCGCTCATAATACCTTTTTTACACAATCAATAAATGGTATACCATTATGCCATCAAGACGGCAGTGATGACAGCTTGCCAGTCTCGCAGAGTATAAATTCATGTATTAATCATTCAGGTGGGGAGCGGCAAATCAATGGAACACAGTTACACTTCGCATATAGCCTGGACAGGAAATCTGGGGACAGGAACATCGGGCTACAAGTCATATGCACGCACCTGGGATATAGCCATAACCGGCAAGGAAACCATTCATTGTTCAAATGACCCATTGCTCGGTGGTGATCCCGGTAAAATGAACCCTGAAGATCTCCTGATATCCTCGCTCTCCGCATGCCACATGTTATGGTATTTGCACCTGGCCGCTGATGCTGGCATCACTGTCATGCATTATGAAGACTCGCCAGTGGCGATAGGTGAGGTTGCAAAAGGTGGGGCCGGTCGCTTCATTTCAGCCACACTCAAACCAAAGATAACGGTCTTAGCCGGTACGGATATTGATACAGCAACTAAAATTCATGATGAGATCCATAAAGTCTGCTTTATTGCCAGGTCAGTCAATTTTCCTGTTAGCTATGCGCCTGAGTTTATCATCCACAATACATCAACAGAAAAAACGGAATAACAATGCTATCATCCCGGCCGGATGATGCCTGTCGTGGGGCGCATAGACTTTAATCTCTGAGGACAACTGATGAACAACGACGTATCGCCAAAATTTTATGACATCGTGGATGAGTACTCGGCAGAAACAGCCAAACCGGTGAACGACTCAGAACGTGATGCGCTGGCGCACTATTTTCAGCTGTTGATCACGCGTTTGATGAATAACGAAGAGATCAGTGAGCAAGCACAGCAAGAGATGGCCAGTGACGCGGGTATCGAGACGTCGCGTATTGATGAGATCGCCACGTTTCTCAATCAATGGGGCAATGAGTAGTCGTGAGTGTTGGGTCTGACCCCAAAAAATTTTTAGACGGTTTAGAAGCGAAAATGACAAAACTTACCTTACAAGAGCAGATGCTGAAGGCTGGATTAGTCTCCAGCAAGAAAATGGCCAAAGTGCAAAAAACGGCTAAAAAATCACGCGTTCAGGCTCGTGAGGCCAGAGAGGCGGTAGAAGAGAATAAAAAAGCGCAACTTGAGCGAGACAAGCAGCTAAGCGAACAACAAAAACAAGCGACGTTAGCAAAAGAATATAAAGCTCAGGTGAAGCAGCTTATTGAGATGAACAGAATCGTCGTTACAAAAGGCGATATTGAATTTAACTTCACCGATAACAATGTAATTAAAAAAATAATTGTGGATAAGTTGACGCAAACGCAGCTGGTGAACGGACGTCTTGCTATCGCTCGGTTGGCGGTTGATAGCAGTGGCAAGAGTGAATACGCGATTATCCCGGCAGTGGTGGCCGATAAAATTGCCCAGCGAGATGCGAGCAGCATTGTCTTAAATAGCGTGCTTAGCCAGGAACAGCAGGATGAAGATGATCCCTATGCTGATTTTAAAGTGCCTGATGATTTGATGTGGTAAGCAGCGAGCGGCCCGTTCAGAACGGGCTGTGATAACGCGCATTAATCCACTCGCCAGTGATGGGATGGACAAGATTCAACTCACTGGCGTGCAGCATCAACCTTGGCGTCAATTCGGTGCCTGGCAGCAGGCGACCGCCATACAAATCGCAGCCAAGAATAGGGTGCCCCAGCAGCTGGCAGTGAATACGCAGTTGATGGGTGCGCCCGGTCTCCGGGATGAGATGTACCCGCGTCAATGGCAGCAACGCACTGTCTTCCAACTCGTGATAGAAACGTTCAACCACCTGATAACGGGAACGAGCGGGTTTACCGTGGGTGGCACAAATCGACATCAGCGGAAAGCGCGCCGGATCTTTGGCAATCGCCGCGTCGATCATCCCTTCATCGTCTTCCAGATGTCCGCAGAGCAGTGCGCTGTACATCTTGGTCACGGTGCGCTGGCTGAACTGCTGGCACAGGGCGGCATTGATCGCCTTGTTACGCGCAATCACCATCAACCCGGAAGTGCCGAAATCAAGGCGGTGAACCAGGGTGCAGCCAGGGAAAACCTTGACCAGCCGATGATGTACCGAGTCGAGATTCTGCGGATTTTTGCCTGAGAGGCTAAGCAGCCCTGCGGGTTTATTGATCAACACCAGGTGTTCGTCCTGATAGAGCGTTTCTATCTGCTCATGGCACGGTGGGGCAATAAAGGTATCGATAATGGTAGACATCAGACTGCCTGGATGGAGAGTGGCAGCGGATAATAGCGAATTTTTAGCTGACAGGCGAATCCAACGAAAACTCCATGACCGCTAACAGCGAGCATGCCAATGTGTTCAGGGGCTTAATACCACCACGCTTAACGCCTGGAGGTGAGTATGGCTTATACCATTCGCGGTTTGGACAGCAGAGAGTTTACCCATTTGTTTGGTCAGGATGAGCGCTATCTGGCGTTGCATCTGGCAGTACGTAAGCGGGCAGATAAAGACGCCGGTTTTCCTGATCGCATTGCATTGCGTGATGTGCCGGTGGGGGAGTATGCGATTCTGGTCAATCACGCCTACCAACCGGCGGCAACGCCTTATTCAGGCAGACACGCCATTTATATCCATGAGGGATGCACCACGCAGGGCTTTTATCAGGATGAAGTCCCGGCGTATCTGACCACCCGGCTACTCTCGCTGCGAGCTTTTAATGCAGCACATATGATTATTGCGGCGGAAGTCACGCAAGGTACTGAGGCGGAACTGTTAATTTTGCAGATGTTGCGTCAACCGGAAACCGCCTATATTCACGTGCATAGCGCGCGGTTCGGCTGTTATCTGTGTGCCATTGAACGCAGTTGAGAGAAAGAAAAAACCCCGCACCATCAGGTACGGGGTTTTGCGGATTACAGCGCCATATCGTGTTGCGGTGACGGGGCTGCTTTTGCTGGTGTGGTTGCCTGCGGTTGAGCGTCAGCGGCTGGCATATTGATCACCGGTGGTTTGGTCAGTTGCAGCGTGGCTGCGGTGTCATCCCAAACCTGCTGCGCCAGTGCTGGATTGTCGTTCAGCTTCTGGCCGTAGGCGGGGACGATTTGATGAATCTTCTGCTGCCATTCCGGGCTGGCGAACTCAGTCGGGAACAGTTGTTTGATCACGTTGATCGCGATCGGTGCAGCGGTTGATGCGCCCGGTGACGCACCCAGCAGCGCGGCGACAGTTTTCTGCTGATCGGTCACGATTTCGGTACCCAGTTTCAGCACGCCACCTTTCTCGGCATCTTTCTTGATGATCTGCACACGCTGACCCGCCTGGATCAGTTTCCAGTCTTCTTTCTTCGCGTCCGGGAAGTACTCTTTCAGTGCAGCAAAGCGGTCATCATCGTTCAGCATCACCTGACCAATCAGGTATTTCACCAGGTCAAAGTTATCAATGCCCACATGGGTCATTGGCATAAAGTTGCTGGTGGTGGTGGTGCCCAACAGATCAAACAGCGAACCGTTTTTCAGGAACTTGGTGGAGAAGGTCGCAAAAGGTCCAAACAGCACCACACGCTTGCCGTCGAGGAAACGTGCGTCGAGGTGCGGTACGGACATCGGCGGTGCGCCTACCGAGGCCTGGCCGTACACTTTTTCCAGATGACGGCTGGTGATAGCCGGGTTTTCGGTCACGAGGAACGAACCACCGACCGGGAAGCCCGCGTAGTTTTCGCCTTCAGGAATACCGGTTTTCTGCAACAGCTTCAGCGCGCCGCCACCGGCACCGATAAACACGTAACGGGCGTCGATGGTACGGTTTTCACCACTTTTCACATCTTTGATGGTGACGTGCCAGCTGTTATCGCTGTTACGTTTGAAATCGGTGACTTCAGACGAGGTTTCCAGCGAGAAGTTGTCATTCTTTTTCAGGCTGCCAATCAGCTGACGGGTAATTTCACCGTAGTTAACGTCAGTACCGACCGGAGTCCAGGTCGCCGCGACTTTCTGCTGCGGATCGCGGCCTTCCATAATCAGCGGTGCCCACTGCTGAATTTGCGCGTGATCGGTTGAGAATTTCATGCCCTGGAACAGCACGGTTTTCTGCAACGCGTCATAACGCTTCGTCAGATACTCAACGTTTTTATCGCCCC
The DNA here is from genome assembly GCF_059730495.1 of Pantoea sp. X-Soil-TKNS-1211. Taxonomy (NCBI): domain Bacteria; kingdom Pseudomonadati; phylum Pseudomonadota; class Gammaproteobacteria; order Enterobacterales; family Erwiniaceae; genus Pantoea; species Pantoea sp. X-Soil-TKNS-1211. The sequence continues at coordinate 522,472 of NZ_AP035954.1, read as the reverse complement.
AGACAAAACTCATATGTGGCGTTGAGTTAATAAAGTTATGCGGATTATTTAATACGCCACGTTTAACCTGAGCAGTCCAGAATTGGCGCGAAATCATAAAGGCTTCATTAATTTCCAGCGCTTTACTAACGTCAATGCTGCCGTCCGGACGTTCTGGCGTGTAGTTCAACTCCATATTGGCGGAGTGACCGGTACCGGCGTTGTTCCAGCCGTTGGAGGATTCCAGCGCCACGCCATCCAGTTTTTCGACCATAACTTGTTTCCAGCTGGGTTGTAACTCTTCCAGCCAGGTCCCCAGAGAAGCACTCATGATGCCCCCGCCAATCAGCAGCACGTCAGTCTTTTCCGGCGTGTCGGCGGCATGGACAGCAGAGCTGACGAGTAAAGCGGTGAGCGAAAGCGAGGTGATTAATTTAGTTGATTTTTTCATTGCGATAACAACGTTTCTTAGCGATGAGTAAAAAGTTCGCAACAAATTTAAAACATTGTTATTGAAATTTTAAAATTTATTTAGTTTAAAAACTATTGAAGTGATCGGGCGGATTTATTTGGTTACAAATGTATTTTCTATTTCCGCTCAGAATGAGCGGTTATTTAGTGTTGTGGCTCACTATTTATAACCGCTATTTTGCCAGGGTCAATGGTTTGCAAAAAAATTAATTCCGCTTAAGGAAATAATGAAGGGGATGTATTTGTTGTCCATCATTGCTCATATTTTCTTCGCCAAACCAGCGTGTTATTGCCTGCTGAATGGTCGGCCATTCGCTATCAATAATCGACAACCAGTCGGTGTCGCGATTACGTTGTTTCCGTGTCATCGCCTGGCGAAATCGGCCTTCGAAGGTGAAGCCAAGACGTTCCGCTGCGCGACGGGAGGCATGATTGGTCGAATCACAGCGCCATGCCACGCGGCGATAACCCAGAGCGAACGCCTGGGTCAGTAGCAGATAGATCGCCTCGCTGCCCAGTACGTTGCGTTGCATCAGGGGTGACCAGGTAACATGGCCGATCTCCAGGGCACCATTTTGCCTGTCGATATTGGCGAAGCACACCAGACCAACTGCCTGTTGGGTGGTCTGATTGATGACCGCATAAGGAACCAGCCCGCCATCGGCCATCTTATCGCTTACCCAACGTGCCATCTCAGCCAGCGTGCGCGGTTGCTCCGCGCCCAGCCATGTCCAGTCACGATCGTCTTCTGCCTGAGAAAAGGCGGCCAGCAGCGATGCGACGTGCCCGGCCTGTAAAGGTTCAAGGGTACTAAAGCGGCCTGTTAGAGGGATCGCGGCTGGACGTACGACGGGCTGCCAATCCGGCAGGGCAAAACCAACGGGTTGACCATATTGATTGAACTGAGGCACACCACTTTCCTTATATTCGTAGCGGCGCGATTTATCGCGCAATTTCGTGCTCGATGCCGGAAAAATCCGCGCGATAAATCGCGCAGCTACGACACCAGAAAACTGCTCACGGCTTCAGCCATCAGTTGCCCCAGCAGTTGCTGTGCGGCATCAGCATTATTCTTCTGCAACAAGGCAATGCCGATATGACCGACAGCGGGCAGCGGTGCGTGAACAACTTTCAATCCAGCTGGCAGTCCGATCTGGCTGCGTAGCGTCACACCTAACCCGGCATGGACCGCCGCCCAGATACCACTCAGGCTATGGCTGGTGAACACCACGCGCCACGACAGCCCGGCCTGTTCCAGCGCGGCAAGGGCGCGGGTGCGCATCAGGCACGGGGTCTCGAACATCACCAGCGGTAACGGTTCACCACTTGCCAGCAGGGCAGCCACATCGAGATCGGGAGCCGCGATCCACGCCAGCGCGCATTGACCAAGGAGTTGACTTGAGGCGGGCAGATTATCACCCTGCCACAACAATGCCATATCCAGGCTATCCCCGGCTATCGCCTGTAACAACGGCGGGTTGCGGTCGACGCGAGCGCTGATACGTACCCCCGCATGTTGACGACTGAAAGGGCCGAGAATCCCCGGCATCAGCGCTTCACCGAAATCCTCCTGCATGCCGATACGCACGTCACCCTGCAACAACTCACCGCGTACCGCGCGCCAGGCTTCATCATTGAGCGTCAGCAGACGACGTGCATAACTCATCAGAATCTCGCCACCAGGTGTCAGTGCCAGATGGCGGCCACGTTTTTCGACCAGCGGGGTGCCGCACTGCTGCTCCAGTTTTTTTAACTGGGCGCTGACGGCGGAGGTCGAGCGACACAGCTGCTGTGCCGCCAGCGCGAAGCTGCCCATCTCCATGCCCAGCACAAAGCTGCGTAACGCGTCGCTGTCAAGCGCGATCGGAACCTTCTCCATAAGCATCCTTAAAATCAGGATGATGAGTCCTGAATAATATGATTTTCAGGATTGTAGCAGCGCGCGACACTCATTGCATATTCAATCAAGGAGAAAAGAGATGGCGAAATCCCTCGATCGTGACTCGCTGCAACGTGTGGCACCTAAGCTGGCACAACTGACGCAAGAGGTATTGTTTGGCGACATCTGGCAGCGATCTGCACTGACTGCGCGCGAACGCAGCCTGATCACCCTGGCAACACTGACGGCGTTGGGACGAGTGCAGCAACTGCCCTGGCATCTGCAATTTGCAGTGGAAAATGGCCTCACGCATGACGAACTGGCAGAACTCTTTACCCACCTGGCATTTTACGCGGGCTGGCCCGCCGCCGTGGCTGCCTTAACCTGTCTTGACGAGGAGAATATCTGATGCCCTTTACCCGAATTCTGGTACGCGAAGGTTGGAGTGACGCAGATTTGCAAACGTTATCCGAGACGTTGCATGAGGTGCTGGTGACGGAATTCAGCGTGCCGCCGACCGATCGCTTTCAAATCATTGAAAGCCTGCCAGCGGCGCGATTTATCTATGATCGCCACTATCTAAGTGGCGGACGCAGCGATCGCTACGTGTTGTTCAGTCTGGTGGCGGGTAAATCGCGTTCGACTGAGCAGAAACAGACCTTTTACCGTGTATTAAGTGAACGTCTGCAACAGCGGCTGGACCTTGATCCCAATGATGTGATGGTGGTGATTCAGCAAACCAGCGCCGAAGAGTGGAGCTTTAGCGGTGGGGAGATGTTTGATTTATCGATGATAAAATAATGAAGGCGTAGCGGCGCGATTTATCGCGCGGATTTTTCCTGCAACGTGCACGAAATTGCGCGATAAATCGCGCCGCTACGTTTGATAACGCAAATCCTCACTCCATCACCCAATGTCCGGCGCTCACTTCACGATAGCGCCGTGTCTCAGGCTCATAGCCCACTGGCCGTACCGGGCTTTTCAGCTCGCTGACCTCCATCTTCCGTTTCAACTGACGTCTGGCCGGATCGGGCACTGGCACCGACGCCAGTAGCTTGCGGGTGTAGTCATGCTGCGGGTTTTCGAAAATCGCTGCGCGCGGGCCAATTTCAACAATCTCACCCAATAACATCACTGCCACCCGATGGCTGATGCGTTCCACCACCGCCATATCGTGGGAAATAAACAGATATGACAACCCCAGGCTTTGCTGCAAATCCAGCAGCAGGTTGATGATTTGCGCTTTCACCGTCACATCCAGTGCAGAGACCGATTCATCAGCAATGATCATCTTCGGATCAAGCATCAGCGCACGGGCGATGCAGATACGTTGCCGCTGGCCGCCGGAAAACTCATGCGGATAGCGTTTCATCATCGCCGCCGCCAGCCCGACTCGCTCCATCAATGCCGCAGCCTTCTGCACTGCCTGAGCCTTGCTGCCCAATTGATGCTGCAAATACGGCTCGGTCAGCGCTTCCTGCACCGACATCCGTGGATTCAGGCTGGCAAACGGGTCCTGAAAAATCATCTGCATTGCGCAGCGCAGCTTGCGCAGTTCGCTGGCGGAAAGGTTCAACACATCGTAGCCATCAAACTCAACCTGCCCGGATGTTGCCGCCGTCAGCCGGGTGAGGGAGCGCCCGGTGGTGGATTTGCCACAACCGGATTCTCCCACCAGCGACAACGTCTCACCCGGCAGCAACTCGAAGGAGATATTTTCTACCGCATGCACCGCCCCGGTTTTCCGGCTAAACAAACCCTCGTGAATGTTAAACCGTGTACTGAGATTCTTGACCGAGAGCAACGGGCGCGCAGAGGGAGATGGCAGGGTATAAGCAACTGTCGCATCGTCAGCAAACTTACGCGGCCCGTCGATACCGCACATAGCCCCGAGCTGCGGCACTGTGGCGATCAGCGAGCGAGTGTATGCCTGCGCCGGGGCGGAGAAAATTTCGGCGGTGGTGCCACTTTCCACTTTCTCCCCCTGATACATCACCAGGGTACGGTCAGCCACCTCAGCCACCACCCCCATATCGTGGGTGATAAACAATACTGCGGTGCCTTCCTCTTCCTGCAAGGTCTTGATCAGATCGAGGATTTGCCCCTGGATGGTGACGTCCAGCGCGGTGGTAGGTTCATCAGCAATCAACAGTTTGGGGCGCAGCGCCAGCGCCATGGCGATCATCACCCGCTGACGCATGCCACCGGAAAAATGGTGTGGATAGTCAGCAAAACGTTTAGCCGCATTGGGGATGCGCACTTTTTCCAACAGGCGGATGGTCTCTTCGCGTGCGGCGCGTTTTGAGATCTTACGGTGGGTAATCAGCGCTTCAGCAATCTGGTGGCCGATGGTAAATGACGGATTCAGGCTGGTCATCGGCTCCTGAAAAATCATCGCTACGGCGTTGCCGCGCACATCGCGCATCGCGGCTTCGCTTAAGCCGAGCAAATCCACCCCGTTGAGCAGCACTTTACCGCTAATCCGCGTGTGGCGTGCATTTAACAGGCGCATAATCGCCATCGAGGTGACACTTTTCCCCGAACCCGATTCACCGACGATGGCGAGCGTTTCACCGGCGTGAATATCAAAGGAGACATCTTTGACCACCTCACGCCAGTGCTGGTCAGTGCGGAAGGCCACTGTCAGGTTCTCAACGCGCAACACGCTCATTGGTGTGTCTCGGGCACAAACCGGGCGGAGAGGGTGCTTACCGGCAGGAAGTCAAAATCGGTGTCGAACGGGTAAGCCGGTTGGGTTTTACGCTGACGCACCAGCCGCTCCACGTATTGATCCACCACCCCTTCCGATAACGCCATCAGGTTAGGATTGGCCAGCGGTGCCAGTTCCGGCGACAAATAACCCGATTTCACCACCACAATCTCAGCCGTTGCCGGGTCGAGGCCCAGTAGGGCAAAATCCGCCAGGTTATGATAAGGGCGGCGTCGATCGGCCACCACCAGGGTGATGCCGCCAGTTTGCAGTACGGCCTGTTTCGCGATCGAACGCGCATCGTCGACCAGCCTGATTACTGTGAATTCGGCACTGGCTTTGCCGCCTGCGGGATCGAGCGTGGCGCCCACGGTCAGCGGCAATATGGATCCCTCACCGGCCGCGAAGGCTGCGTCGGTGGCGGGTTTATCGGTAATCCCGGCGACGATCACCCCCTGCGCCTGCTGGCGGATCAGTTCGGCCAGCATATCAGCGCGATCGCCGACGCCACCGCCCGTCGGGTTGTCACCGGAATCGGCGAGGATCACCGGATGAGTGGGGCTGGCAATCGCCATACGCACGCACTCCTCGGTACTGCCGGTGACACAGCCAAAGACAAATTCGTCCCGCGCCTGCCAGTACGCCAGGGCGAGTTTTGCCGCCTGTTCTGCCAGCACATCGGCATCGGTGCCGGTCATGATCGCCGCTGCGGTGGCGCGCGGTTCATCGGCCCAGACGTAACCCACCATCAGTGACGCATCCCAGATATGTTCGAGGGCGTTAATGCCGGGTAGGCGGGCATACAGGCTTTTCGCCGGTTCATCTTCCGTGCTGGTACGTTCACCCGGCAATACCACCGGAATCGGTGCCCACACCACACCCGGTCTGATACCGCTGTGCAGGCTTTTTACCAGCATCGATACTGAACGGCGCATGGTTTCCTCCACGTCGATATGCGGCGCGGTGCGGTAGGTGGAGAACATATCAATGGCATCGATAATGCGTTGGGTGACGTTACCGTGTAGGTCATAACTGACGGTGATCGGGCAGTCAGCGCCGACCAGCTCACGGGTGGCGGTGATCCAGTCACCTTCGGCATCCTCCATCCCTTCAACGTAGACCGCGCCGTGCATCGCCAGGTACACGCCATCTACCGGTAGCATGGCGGCGAGGCGGGTAAGAAAATCCTGTTTAAAATCGTCGTATGTCACACGCGCCACCGGACCACCGGCGATGGCACGCGCATGGAAAGTTGGCAGGAAAGTGGCATCGTAATCAGCCAGAAACGCAAAATACGGGCTGGCCGTCAATTCATCACCGCGCAGAATGCGGAAGTCATCAGCATAATTCAGCACTGGGTTATAAGTACTGCACTCCGTATGAATACCACCAAAAGCAATGCGCATAGCAGCCTCCGCTACTCGGGTAAATGAATGAGGAATCGATAGGCCGCCACACTGGCTGCGGCTCTGGCCCAGCTTTCATCGTTAAGGACGATGGTCGAGATCGGGGTTTTGCCCATGATGGAGGGCAGGACATTGGCATCAATCGCCTGCATCACCACGGTTTTGAGTAGCCCATCGAACGCCCCCGGATGATGGGCTATGACGATCAATTCGGGATCGTTCATCTGTACGATATTGGCGATGGCGAGGCCGAGGGCATTACCCGCCTGGTGCAGAATGGCAATGGCCGCGCTGCTGCCTTTTACCGCCTGGGTCTCCAGCTCTGGTAGCGTCTGCGCGGCAATCGCCTTGTCGCGCATGTTCTCGCGGATGGCGGTTAACGAGGCCAGCGTATCGAGGCAACCACGCTTGCCACAACGACAGGGACGGCCACCCGGTTCGATGGTGCAGTGGGCAATTTCACCCGCGCCGCCATGCGCGCCACGATGCAGTTGTCCCTGAAAGAAATGCGCCGAACCGATGCCGTCGCTGTGGGAGATCAGGGTGAAGTTGCGGATCTTTTTCGCCAGCCCGAAGATTTTCTCGCTGACCGCCAGGGCTTTGGCGTCATTTTCCAGCGAGACCTCCAGCCCTGTTTGCGCTTTCAGCATGTCGGCCAGCGGGACGTCTTTCCAGCCCAGCAGCGCGGACTGTACGCACACCGCCTGATGCTCATCGACGAAGCCGGAGAGGGTGACACCGAGACCAATCAGTTGATCGGGTGAAATCCCCTGCTCCGTCACCAACGGGGGGATGGCATCGGCGATGGCTCGGGTGAGTTGTTGCGGATCGAGATTCAGCGGCAACACGCGGGTCGCCAGCGTCCGGCCATGCATATCAATCAGCACCAGGGTAATGGCTTCACCGAGTAACGAGGCACCGAGAAAATAGGCGCTGTCGGCACGCATTTTTAATAACACCGAGGGACGGCCCTGGCCGGTGGCTTCCGGAATACTTTCTTCCACTAAACCGGCGTGCAACATCTCTTTAATCAGGGTGCTGATGGCTGCCTTACTCAGTTTCATTTTCTGCGCGATAGCGGTGCGGCTCATGCCATGTGACGCGATAAGCAGACGGATAATTTGTTGCTGATGGGCATTGAGCATGCTGAACCTCAAAACAAGGCAGTGGTGAACCGACAATAATAAGCCATGAGCACAAAGACAAGATGATTTAGTTAAATTCCTGAACCAGGATAGAGATATAAGTAAAATATATGAACTAACGTATTGGCTTTTGTTTATGAACTATGCCTTATATAACGCGGTTAATTCACCGATCGTATCTGAGGGCCTTCATGGAAAGCACACTTAAGCGTTTCAGAGTCATTACTCTCGCGGGCTGCATGATGTCGTTATTTGCCAGCGCCTCCGCCTTTGCCAGCCAACTGGTTATTATGCAGAACGAACCGCCGCGCAGCATGGATCCGGGTAACCAGACCGCCACTTTTACCGGCACGGTACTGGATCCGATGTACGAAGGCCTGACGCGTCTCGGTGATGACGGCAAGATTGTCCCGGCACTGGCGTTGTCCTGGAGTACCGATGCCAGCGGTCTTAACTGGACCTTCAAACTGCGGCCAAATGTGAAGTTCCATGATGGCACCTCGTTTAATGCCGATGCGGTGGTGGAAAACTTCCAACGCCATCTCGATACCAAACGCGGGTTGGCGGCCAGCGGTAAAATTCGCACCTTTGTTCAGGATGTGAAAAAAATCGATGACCTGACGGTGGCCTTTCAACTGAAAAAAATTAACCCGGCATTTTTAACCATTCTGGCGTCAGGGCCGGGATTAATGGTCAGCCCACAGGCGGATAAAGCGGGCAGTATTAATAATCAGGCCGACGGCACCGGTCCGTATAAATTGGTGCAATACAAATCGGGTGAATTTGTGCTGGAGAAAAAGAACCCCGACTACTGGGGTAAATCATCCGGTCCGGACGAAATTAAATGGACATGGAGCAGCGAGCCTTCAGTGATGAATATGGCGCTGCAATCCGGCCAGGTCGATATTATCAACCCGGTGCCGCCACAATTCGCTGGCATGTTAAAAAACAATCCTAACGTTAACCTGAAGCAGTCGCCGGGTGCGGCAGTATTCTGGGTGGATCTGAATACGCAAAGTAAGGCGTTGAGCGATGTTCGGGTGCGTCAGGCGCTGAACTTCGCCACCGATCAACAGGCGCTGAGTAAAGCGGTGATGTTTGGTTACGCGCAACCTGCGAATTCGGCGTTGGCCCCGATCGATGCCAACTACGATAAAGACTTACATGATTACCCGTATGACCTGCAAAAAGCCAAAGATCTGCTTAAAGCGGCGGGCTATCCCGACGGTTTTGCTATGTCGATTGCCGTGCAGGCTCCGGATGCACGTACCGCCCAGGTATTGCAGGGGATGTGGGCTAAGGTGGGTGTGAAACTTAATGTGCGCCAGATGGAAAGCGGCGTGTGGACCAAAGCCGCCTTTGCCGATGGTAAAGAGAAAGCTGCGCAGGGCACCGATGCAGTGCTGGCGTCCTGGTCTTCCGGTCTGTACGGATCCGACCTGCAATTGCGTCCGTTGTATCACACCAGCAGCTTTGCGCCGGGTGGTGCCAACTTAGGCTTCTTCACAGATAAGCAAACCGATGATCTGATCGACACTGCCGCTTCGACCATGGATGACGCCAAACGCAAAGCGTTGTATTTCGAAGCGCAGAAGCGCATCAGCGGTCTGGCCCCGCAGGTGTTGCTGTTTTATCAGGATGATCTGTATGCCGCGCGTAAAAATATCAGTGGTGTCACCATGCAGCCCGGCGGTCAGCTGGTGGTGCGCGATGCGGTAAAAAATTAACCCAGGGCAAGCCGTTATGAAAGCCTATGTCGCGAAAAAGGTGCTGTCGCTGCCGCTGATTATCTTCGGCGTGTCGATCATCGTGTTTATCGCTATCCGCGCGCTGCCGGGCGATCCGGCGCGCCTGATGGCCGGGCCGGAAGCGCCGCAGGAAGCGGTGGATAATATGCGCATCCGACTGGGTCTGGATCAGCCGCTGCCACTGCAATACGTGAAGTTTGCTGCGGAAGCGCTGCACGGTAATCTTGGCATGTCGTTGCAGTCGCAGCGCCCGGTGATGACTGAGATCAGCGAACGGTTACCCTACACCTTGTCGCTGGCGGCGCTGGCCTATCTGCTGGCTATCGCCATTGGTGTCCCCGCCGGGATGACCGGGGCGATCTATCGCCAGCGCATCCCGGATCAGGTGGTGATGGTGCTGACCATTGCCGGAGCCTCAATTGCCAACTTTTGGTTGGCATTGTTGGCGATGAACTATTTCGCGGTGCAGCTCGGCTGGTTGCCGTTGCTGGGGGCGGATTCGTGGCGTAACTACATCATGCCGACGGTGACGCTGGCGATTTTGCCGATGGCGATGATCGCGCGCATGACGCGTTCCAGCATGCTTGATGTGTTGAGCCAGGATTACATCCGTACCGCCAAAGCCAAAGGGTTGTCGACGCGTAGCATTCACTGGAAGCATGCGCTGCGCAACGCGCTGATCCCCATCGTCACCATTGTCGCTTTGAACTTCGGCAGCCTGATTGGCGGGGCGGTAGTGACGGAGTCGGTGTTCAACTGGCCGGGTATTGGCCGTCTGCTGGTGGATTCGGTGCGCTACCGTGATTACCCGGTGATTCAGGGCGTGACCCTGGTGGCGGTGACCGGTGTGGTGCTGATGAACCTGGTGGGTGAGATCCTCATCGGCTTGCTGAATCCGAAAATAAGGTTCGACTGATGAACAGCCTCGAAACGACCGTGCTGCCGCGTCGATCGCGTGGCCGACAACTGCTGCATTTTCTGGTCATGTATCCTTCGATTGCGCTGGGGGGTGGACTGGTATTACTGGTGGTACTGGCAGCGTTGTTGGCACCGCTGATCACGCACTGGGACCCGATTGAGCAGGACCTGCTCAACACACTTCAGGCTCCTTCAGCCGCGCACTGGTTTGGTACTGACGATTACGGACGGGATATTTTCTCGCGCGTGATTTACGGTGCGCGAATCTCGTTGTTTGAGGTATGCCTGAGCGTAGCAATTTCGATGGTGGTCGGTATTCCGCTTGGCATTATCTCTGGCCTGGCGGGCCGCAAACTTGATGCGTTGATTATGTGGGTGATGGACATCATTTTTGCCTTTCCGGGCATCGTGCTGGCGATCCTGATTGTCAGCGTATTGGGTGAGGGGTTAACCAATATGCTGATCGCCATTTCCCTGTTCTCCATCCCGGTGTATGCACGCCTCAGCCGCAACCTGACGCTGGGGCTGAAAAATATGGAGTACATCGAGGCGGCCCATATGCTGGGGGTGCGCTACCCACGCATTATTACCCATTATATTTTGCGTAACGCGATTGGCCCGCTGATTGTGCAGTCAACCCTGACGGCCGGTGCGGTGGTGTTGTCTGCGGCCAGCTTGTCTTTCCTGGGATTGGGGGTACAACCTCCAATGCCGGAGTGGGGCACCATGATGAGCGATGGTCGCAATTTTCTCGGTCTGAATATCTACGTGTCACTTTTCCCTGGGTTGGCGATTTTGATTACTGTACTCGGCTTTAACGTGTTGGGTGACGGTTTACGCGATGTAATGGATAAGCGTTTATGAATACGGTGATTTGTTTCGATTTAGGTGGTTCGTTTATCAAACTGGGGATGGTGCGTGCTGACGGCGATCTGACCCTGCTCTGTCAGGAAAAAATGCCGAGTACCTCCTGGCCTGAGTTTATTCGACTGATTCGCAGCATGATCGACCAGCATCAGCAGCATTTTAGCGCCAGCAGTCCGGTGGCAATCTCCACCGCCGGAATTGTGGCACCGGATAGCGGTGAAATCTTTGCCAGCAATATTCCGGCTTTTCATCAGCGCAAACTGGCGCAAGAGTTGGGTGTCGAATTGCAACGCCCGGTGATTGTGCATAACGACGCCGATTGTTTCACCCTGGCAGAAGCCCTGACGGGGGCGGGCAAAGGCCACAAGGTGGTGTTTGGTGCCATCCTCGGTTCGGGTGTGGGCGGCGGTCTGGTGGCTGATGGCCGCATCATCATCGGACAAAATGGCTTAACCGGTGAGTGGGGACATGGCCCGATCACCCTGACTGAGGTCGAGATTGCAGGTGAGTGGCATCGTCTGCCGCGTTTGTCCTGCCCCTGTGGGCAAAAAGGCTGTCTGGATAGCTGGGGCGGCGCGCGTGGGATGGAGAATCTGCATCGCGTTTTGCATGGCGAAATGACCACCAGTATCGATATTATCGCGCGCTGGCAACAGCAGGAGACGCTGGCGGAGAAAACCCTCACTGCCTGGCTGCAACTGGTGGGGCAGCCGCTCGCTTACTGCATCAATATGACCGGTGCATCCGTGGTAGTGGTCGGTGGCGGGCTGGCGTCTGTGACGCCGTTGATTGCGGCGTTAGATAGTGTGGTGCAAGGCTACGTGTTACGCCGCAGCGCCCAGCCGCTGGTGGTGCCGGGGCATTTTTCTCATGATGGTGGCATGCGCGGTGCGGCGCTGTTGGCAAAATAAAACAGGTGAGTTTGTATTGACTCGTAGCGGCGCGATTTATCGTGCATTCGGTTCGCTATCATAATGTCAAAGGCGCGCGATAAATCGCGCCGCTACGGAATATAGCTACGATTAAGCCAGCTTCTGCTGCAAAAACGCCATAAACATCCGGTTGACTTCGCTGCGCTGGCGATGCTGTGGATACAACGCATTCAGGCTCAATGAGGAAGGATGCCAGTCATCCAGCACCGTCACTAAATCCCCACTGGCAAGGGCCGGGGCGACGATAAATTCGGGTAACAGAATCAGCCCCAACCCGGCCATCGCGGCATCACGCAGCATCTCCCCGTTGTTGCTGACCATTGGTCCCTGCACGTTAATCACTTCACGTTGTTCCCCCCGAAACAGTTCCCAGCCAGTCTGACTTTCTCGGCCATAGCGCAGGCAGGCGTGATCGAGCAGATCTTCAGGTTTGCGTGGCGCGTCGGCCCCTTGCAGATAGCGCGGGCTGGCGCAGATCACCCGGCGAAACTCACCCAATTTTTTGGCAATCAACGTTGAGTCGGGCAGGGTGCCGATGCGAATTGCCATATCAAAACCTTCGCCAATCATATCGACATAGCGATCCGCCAGTTCCACCTGGAATTGCAACGCGGGATGCAGGCTGAGGAATTCAGCGATATAGGGTGAAAGATGGCTGATACCAAAGGACATCGGTACGCTAAGACGAAAACTTCCCTGGAGTACCTGACGGCGTCCCGATACCGCCAACTCCGCTTCCTGTACATCATCCAGAATGCGCTGCGCATGACGGGCAAACAGCTGGCCGTTATCCGTTACCGACAGTTTGCGCGTGTTGCGATTAAGTAAGCGCGCGCCCAGTGACTCCTCCAGCGCGGCGATGCGGCGGCTGACGTATTGCTTGGACAGCATCAACTGCTCGGCGGCAGCGGTGAAGTTGCCGGCTTTAATCACGGCGACATAAATGCGCAGGTCATCTATCTGCATATTGTCCACTTATTGGTGACAGTCATTGTCAGTGTAACGCATTGTTGAGCGTTTCAGTTTACGTATACTGAGTCTCATCAGGAAGCGAAATCGTCTTCCGCTAACAAATTTGAGGAGCAGACCATGATTGAACAAAGATTGTCAGCCCAGCGCGGCCTCGGTGACCACGGCTGGTTGCATTCACGCCATACTTTCTCGTTTGCCAACTATTGGGACCCGAAACAGACTGGTTTCTCGGATTTACTGGTGATTAACGATGACCAGGTGGCACCGGGTCGTGGTTTTGGTGCACACCCGCACAGCAACATGGAGATCATCTCTTATGTGCTGGAAGGGGCGCTGGAGCATAAAGACTCTATGGGCACCGGTTCGGTAATTGTCCCCGGTGACGTGCAGCTGATGAGCGCCGGTAGTGGCGTGACGCATAGCGAGTTTAACCACTCGAAAGCGGAAAGCGTGCATTTCCTGCAAATCTGGATCGTACCGGCAGAACGTGGCACCCAGCCTGGCTACCAGCAGATTTCGGTAGCAGAAGGTGACAAACGTGGTCAGTTGCGTCTGATTGTGTCGCCGGCAGGTGATGCCGGTTCGCTCAGTGTCCGTCAGGATATCCGCATCTATGCTGGACTGTTTGATGGTGCCGAGCAGCAGACCTTTGCGCTGGATGCCGACCGCTATGCCTATATTCATGTGGCGAGTGGCAGCATTGAAGTGAACGGCGTGGTGTTTAACGCCGGGGACGGCGCACGCGTACGCAACGAAACCGCGCTGCAATTCGCCAACGGCAAAGATGCGGAAGTGTTGTTGTTTGATCTGCGCCCGCTGGAAGTGAATCATCCGCAGCGTTAAACAATATGGGAGGCCTGTTGGCCTCCTTTCTTCTTCAATTGCGCGATAAATCGTGCCGCTAAACCCATTCCATTCCCCGCACAATCCGTAGCAGCGCGATTTATCGCGCGGGTTTTGACCTTCAGCAATCTCCACCCGTAAGGTGCGATGTTTACAACAACAACGCGGCAGAGGCCAGTCGTTGCATGATATCAAAATCCCGCTGCTCATCTGGCATCGCTATTCCTGGTTTGCCTGATGCTTCAGGGGCAGAACACCACCCATAAAATAATCACGCCGAACACGCACACCAGAATGGCTGAAATGATTGAATCAGCACACATATTTTATCTGCCGGATTTCAGGATGAAGAGAGGAGGATACGCGCAAATCGTGGAGAAAAATGGGTGATCCTGAAACAGGGAATTTTTAAAGGTTAGCCTTTGTTGCCAGTCTTACACTTGACGAAGCCTGGCTGCTGCAATACAAATAGACGCGTCGGGGGAGTCTCGCCCAAGAGACTGAGAGGCTAAAAGCGCACTGCGCGGCTTAGCGACCCTTTGAACCTGACCCAGTTGATACTGGCGTAGGAAGACTGACAGCCTGCCATTTTGGCTGTCTGACAACGGGACGCTTTTCCGTCGCGCGTGTCATTTCCCTCCTCCTGTATCCGGGTCTCAGTGCGAAAACTGAGAGGCCGATATGAATGCTCCCCGTTGTATTCCGGAACACCCGCTATGAGTCGCTGGTCGATATTAGGCAGCGGCGTGGCGGGCCTGTGCGTAGCGACCTTACTCGCTGAACGCGGTGAACAACTTGAAGTGATTAGCGATGAATCGCGGCAGCCCGCCTCGTGGTTTGCCGGTGGCATGCTCGCGCCCTGGTGCGAAGCAGAAAGCGCACCGCGTGCTGTCATCGATCTTGGTCAACATTCCGCCACCTGGTGGCAGCAGCGTGTCAGCAGCGTTGAACATCAGGGCACGTTGGTGGTGGCTCCGCCGCGTGATAGCCAGGAACTGAACCGCTTTGCGCGCATGACCGAACAACATCAATGGATTGATCCGGCAGAAGTGGAACCGGCTCTCGCCGGACGCTTTGCCCGTGGCCTGTTTTTTGCCCGCGAAGCGCATCTCGATCCCCGTTTGGCGCTGAACGAAATGCGTGAGAAATTGCAGCAGCGCGGGGGGGCTTTTCACCACGGGAAACCGTCGGGGCAAGTGATCGACTGTCGTGGGATCCATGCGGCAGCGGCGTTGCCACGCCTGCGGGCGGTGCGCGGTGAAATGCTGATTTTGCATAGCGATGAGGTGCGCTTCTCGCGCCCGATTCGTCTGCTGCATCCGCGCTTTCCTTGCTATCTGGTGCCGCGTCGCGCGGGTCATTTTATGCTCGGTGCAACCATGGTCGAGAGCCATGACGCCAGCCCGATCAGCGCCCGCGCCATGATGGAGCTGCTCAGCGCTGCCTGGGCCATCCATCCGGCGCTGGCCGAAGCGCGCATTATCGAAAGCGCCAGCGGTTTGCGTCCGGCCTACCCGGCCAATCTGCCGGAAATCCACTATCAAAACGGCTCGTTTTACCTCAACGGTATGTACCGCCACGGCTTCCTCCTGGCCCCGCTAATGGCGGAGCAACTGATGCAGCGCTTAACCTCGGAACAACTTCATGAATATTCAGCTTAACGGCCGCCCGGTGCTGACTGCTGCTCGCACCCTGAGCGAACTGCTGCGCGAACAGCACATTGATGCCGCCTGCGTGGCAACTGCCTTCAATGGCAATTTTGTTCCCAAATCCCAGTACGACAGCCAGCAACTGACAGAAGGCTGTCAATTGGAAGTGCTATCACCGATGCAGGGAGGCTAATCATGTTTTATGGCTTTGAACCCCAGTCACGTTTTCTGCTCGGCACCGCAGGTTATCCCTCGCCTGCGATTTTACAGCAGGCGATTGCGGCGGCGGGTAGCGAAATCATTACCGTCAGTCTGCGGCGTGAAGGCACAGCCGGTGCTGCCTTTCGTGAATTGCTGGCGCAGTTGGATCTGCGCGTGCTGCCCAACACCGCCGGATGTCACACGGTGCAGGAAGCAGTAACCACGGCCTATATGGCGCGTGAATTATTTAACACCCCGTGGATCAAGCTGGAGGTGATCGGCCATGCCGACACGCTGCAACCCGATCCCTTCGCGTTGGTGGAGGCAGCCCGCATCCTGTGTGCCGACGGATTTCAGGTGTTTCCGTATACCACCGAAGATCTGATTGTCGGTGAAAAATTGCTGGAAGCGGGCTGCGAAGTCCTGATGCCGTGGGGTGCGCCGATTGGCTCCGGCCAGGGGCTACGTAACATTGATGGACTACGGGCGATGCGTGCCTGGTTCAGCGATATTCCGCTGATTATCGATGCCGGTATCGGTGCGCCATCGCAGGCAGCACAGGCGATGGAGCTGGGTTTCGACGCGGTTCTACTCAACACCGCCGTAGCGAAAGCGGGTGACCCGGTGCGTATGGCGGGGGCGTTCCGCCAGGCTATCGAGGCGGGGCAAGCCGCACGTGACGGAGGGTTGATGGAGAAACGCGATATGGCCGCCGCCTCCACACCGATCTTTGGTCTCGCCACGTTTGGCGGAGGACAGTAACGATGGATCGCTATCAACGTCAGATGATGTTGCCGGAAATCGGCGAGCCGGGACAGCAGCGACTGAGCCAGGCGCGCGTGCTGGTGGTGGGTGCTGGTGGACTGGGTTCCACGCTGTTGCCGTTGCTGGTGGGGGCGGGCGTCGGCTATATCCGCCTGTATGACGACGATGACGTGGCGCTGCACAACCTGCACCGCCAGACATTGTTCGATATGCAGGACGTCGCGCAGCTCAAAGTCACCAGCGCGCAACGCGCGTTGCTGCGGCGTAATCCGCAGGTGCGCGTGGAACCGCTGCCGCTGCCGTTAACTGCCAGCAATGTGCAGCAGGCGCTGCATAACATCGACCTGGTGATTGACGCTGCGGATAATTTCGCCGTGACCTATCAACTGTCGGATGCCTGTCATCCATTGGGCATCCCGTTGATCAGCGCGTCGGTGCTGGGACGGCGGGGCTACGTCGGCGGATTTTGCGCCTCGGCACCCAGCTACCGCGCGGTGTTTCCACAGTTGCCCAGCAGTGCCGCCAACTGCAACACCGCAGGGGTGATGGGACCGGCGGTCGCTGCGTTGGGAGCGTTACAGGCGCAGATGGCGTTGAGCGTGCTGTTGGGCTTTACCCCCTCGCCGCTGGGTTGTCTGGTCAATTGTGATTTTGTGCACTGGCATTTTCGCCAGTTCCGCTTTGACGATGCAGAAGAGCCGGAACAACCCGGTGTGCCCTTTATTGATGCCCGGTTACTCACCGCCGAAGATTGCATCGTCGAACTGCGTAGCCGTGAGGAAGCCCCGGTCAGCGTGGCGGCCTGGGCGCAACGCATTCTGCCGCAGCAACTCGACGCCTGGCAGCCACCGAATGATCAACGCATTGTGCTGGTGTGTGCCAGCGGTATCCGTGCCGCTCAGGCCGCAACCGCGCTGGCACAGCGTGGCTGTAACCGGCTGGCCATTCTGGCAGCCAATCGACCATGAGCATGGATATTACGCTGCACGATGTCAGTTTCGGCTGGGGAGGGCATCCGCTGTGCCAGCACCTCAACCTGCGTTTGCGTGGGGGTAAGACCACGGTGTTGCTGGGGTGCAGCGGCATTGGCAAGAGTACCGTGTTGCGCCTGGTGGCCGGTTTGCTTCAACCACAGCAGGGCAGCATCAGCGGCATTCGCGACAACGTGGCGTGGATGGGGCAGCAAGATTTGCTCTATCCGTGGTTGTCGGTGCTGGACAACGTGATGCTGGCGGCGCGTCTGACGGGTGAAAAAGCGGATCCTGTACGCGCCATGCATCTGCTGGAGCAGGTCAAACTGGCCGACGTCGCCCATGCCAAACCCGATACACTTTCCGGTGGTATGCGGCAACGCGTGGCGCTGGCGCGCACCCTGTATGCCGGACGCGATGTGGTGCTGATGGATGAACCTTTTGCCACCCTGGATGTGATGACCAAACTTAGCCTGCAAACGTTGACGGCAACCTTGCTACAGGGAAAAACCGTGCTGTTAGTGACGCATGATCCGCTGGAAGCCTGCCGCATGGCGGACGACATTCTGCTGCTGAGCGGCCAACCGTTGCGTATCGAAACCTGGCCGGTGCCGGGCGGCAGGGCACCCCGTACTCTCGATGATCCCAGCCTGTTGCAGGCGCAGGGCCAGCTGTTTAACCGATTGAATCAAGATGAAGAAAAATCTGTTTAGCGCCGTCTACTTGTTGGCGGTGCTGTTATGCGCCTGGCTGCTGGCGCGCCACAATGGCGTGCCGAATTTTCTGTTGCCCGCGCCGCAAGCGGTGCTGGAAGCGTTGTGGTTGCATCGCGCGCTGCTGTGGCATCACCTGGTGTTCACCCTGGCGGAAATTGGGCTGGCGCTGCTGCTGGGAGTGGGGGCAGGCATCGCCCTGGCGATATTGATGGCGGGCAGCCCGCTGATACGACGCTTGCTGTTTCCGCTGGTCACCGCCAGCCAGGCCATTCCGGTGTTTGCGCTGGCCCCGTTGCTGGTGCTGTGGCTGGGGTTTGGTATCGCATCGAAAGTGGTGGTGGCGGCGTTGATCCTGTTCTTCCCGCTGTGTCTGTCCTTGTTTGATGGCCTGTGCCGCGCGCCACCCGGTTGGCTGGAGTTGGCACAAACCCTCAACGCTTCACGTTTTCGCCTGTTCTGGCAGGTGCGCTGGCCAGCCGCGCTGCCGCAATTTTTCTCTGGTTTGCAGATGGCGGTAGTGCTGGCACCGATTGGCGTGGTGATTGGCGAATGGGTAGGGGCCAGCGAAGGACTAGGCTACCTGATGATGCAATCCAATGCGCGACTGGAAACCGCCACCAGCTTCGCCGCGTTGTTGTTGTTACTGATTCTGGCGTTGCTGCTGTCCGGCGGCGTCGCTCTGCTACGCAAGAAAACCCTCTGGCACTCAACATAAGGATGCATTTTGAAAAACCTGGGAACTGTGATTACCGCGTTATTGCTACTGGTGACATCCAGCGTTGCGCAGGCGAACGAAAAAGTTCGCCTGTTGCTCGACTGGTTCGTTAACCCGAATCATGCGGCGATTTTTGCCGCGCAATACAGCGGTGCATTTAAAAAAGAGGGGCTGGATGTGGAGATGATCGCCCCGGCCGATTCCGCCTCCGTGCCGTTGCTGCTGGCGGCAGGTAAGGCCGATCTGGCGATCAGCTATCAACCACAGCTCTACACGCTGGTGGATAAAGAGGTGCCGGTGATCCGCGTGGGTACGCTGATCAACCAGCCGCTGAACACCTTGACGACGGTCTCTGATGATATCCATTCACTCAAGGACTTTGCCGGGAAATCGCTCGGTTATGCCATTCCGGGCTTTGAGGATGTTGCTATCCGCAACATGCTGAAATCCCAGGGCGTTGACCCGGATTCGGTCAAACTGATCAACCTCAATATGGATGCGGTGTCCGCGTTGCTGACGCACAAAATTGACGGGGCCATGACGGTGTACCGCAACTATGAGTTGCTGGACCTGAAAGATAAAGGGGCGAAGCCGGTGGTATTTAAACCGGAAGACTTTGGCGTACCAGCCTATGACGAGTTAATCATTCTGGCGAACCAGAAAACGGCGGCGCAGGATAAGCGCATCCCGGCGTTTCTGCGCGGCCTGGATGCCGGTGTCGCCTGGTTGCGCGCCCATCCAGAGCAAGCGTGGCAGGCATTTATTAAGCAATACCCGGAGCTGAATACGCCCCTTAATCACCAGGGCTGGCAGGCGACGTTACCGTATTTTGCCAGCCACAGTGCCACGCTGGATACGCAGCGTTATCAGGCGTTTGCCGAGTATATGAAGGCAAATGGCTTGATTCAGCAAGTGGCTCCGATGGCGCGTTACGCGTTGCAGTAGCGGCGCGACTTATCGCGCATCATCTCGGGTCAGCCGATGGCGGGAAAACCGCCGCCTTTTAGCTTTGCGTGCGCTGAATCGTTGGGATTGCGTCTGAATTCGGAAAATACTGGAATTGTGTGACTGTCATCACCCCGCGTCACAGGCTAAAATGAATCCTTCTCATTCAGAAAAGGTTTTTCGTCACGATGCTTTCGCGTTTTACACTGACCAGCCTGATGGCTGCGACATTACTGACTGGTTGCGCGCGCCACGCCACCACCGATACGGCTGCCACTCAGGCCCCTATCTCCAATAACGATATCGCCTCGCCATTCGAACAAGGTCCGACGGTTATCAACGTGAGCCATGAAGTGACGCGTACCGATGACGGATCGGCGATCTATGTGACGGTGGATGGTCAGGATGCCGGTCTGCTGACCAAAGGCGAAGATAAACAGATTCATGTTGCGGCCGGTAAACATAAAATCGGTGGTTACGTGCAGACGTTGTTTGGCTTTGGCCGCGTGACGATTCAGTCGGTGGACGTGACCACCGATCCTAAAGGCCCGAAAAACGTGGTCTATTCTGTGACCAAACAGAAACCGGCGTTTAGCGAAGTGGCCGACAGCAAGCCAGGCAATTCCTGATTTTTCTGTAAACCTGACGTTTGCACCGATGCGTGGCGGTGCGATTTATCGCGCTGATTTTGTTGGTCTTAATCGCGCGCGATAAATCGCGCCGCTACGGGAACTAATTACGGCTGAGCACCAGCTTCAGCCCGGCAACCGCAAAGCAGCAGGCAAGCAGTGCGTCGAGACCGCGACGGATTTTACGGTAGAACGTTGCCATCGGTGCGGTGGAAAACAGCAGCGCATACCCGCAGAACACCAGCACACAAATCCCGGCACAGCCCGCAATAATCATCGGCAACGTGGAGGCCGCCGCTTCCGGTTTCAGTGCCACCGACATGATTGCCACCCAGGTCAGAATCGCTTTGGGGTTGCCGACATGCATCAACAGGCCCTGGCGAAACATCTTGCCATGGTGGCTACGCTCCCCGACGCGCAGGGAAAATTCCATGGCATCCGGTTTACGTAACGCCGATCGTCCGGCTTTACTCGCCAGCCACAGCAGATATAACCCACCGCCGATCTTCAACACCAGCAGCAACTGAGCAAACGTCGCCAGTACGGTGAGTACGCCACAGGCTGCCAGCAGCGCCCACAGCATCGACCCCCCAATTACGCCGCCCGCCAGCGCCAGTGCGGCACCGCGCCCATGTTTCATCGCCGTACCCATAATCGCCATGTTGCTCGGACCTGGACTGGCGGTGGCAACAAAATAGGTGGTGTAGATCAACATCAGTTCGTGTGAAAGCGCCATAATTTCCTCAGTGGCTGATTGAGTCCCGATTTAGTGTTATATCGTTGAACACGACATTTTTCCATGCCAGATCTGTTAATTAGGTGTTAATTCGCTATGCTGTGGCTCCACTTAACCGGGGTGTAATGCAGGAGAAGGGCTGTGAATCTGAGCCAGCGCGAACATATCGCCAACGTGGTTGCCAGCGTCGAACAGGCGGCTGCAACCCAGGTGCTGAATCCGCAGGAAAGCGATGTCGTACAGGCATCCTGGTTACGTTGTGTCAATCATCATGGCCTTGATCCCAGCCGATTGCAGGAGGCACGTATTTTGCCCGCACGGCAACTGCGTGAGCATCGTCAACAGTTGGAAGCGTTGCGGTTTGTGGCGCAACCGGGCCTCGAAAAGCTTTATCAGCAGATTGCGCCTGCCGGCTACATTCTGCTGCTGGCGGATGCGCAGGGCGTGGCGGTTGATTATCTCGGCGACGCTAACGCGGAAATCAGCCTGCGACGCGCCGGGCTGTTCCTTGGGGCGCAATGGTCAGAAGCGCTCTCCGGCACCTGCGCGGTGGGGACGGCGCTGGCAACGAAGCAGGCCATTACCATCCATCAGACCGATCATTTTGATGCCACCCATATTCCCCTGACGTGCAGCGCTGTGCCGTTATTCGATTCGCAGGGCGATCTCCAGGCGGTGCTGGACATCTCAGCGTTGACTTCACCACAGCCGCGCACCAGCCAGCATCTGGTGATGCAACTGGCGCAGCAGCAGGCACAGAAGATTGAAAATGCCTGGCTGATGCACCGCCATCGGCATGACTGGGTGCTGAAACTGAGCCGCAATCCTGCCTGGCATGATATCGAACCGGAATTTTTGCTGGCATTCGATGGCAGTGGTCGGCTGACAGGATTGAATCCTGCGGCGCGGCACTGGCTGAGCGCGCATCCGCAACCGCTGGGACTGCCGCTCTCCACGCTGTTTGCTGGCCCGATGGAACAGCTGCTTTATACCCCGCAGTTGGAAGATATCAGCGGGCAGCAACGTTTTTATGCGCAAACGGTGCATCCGGCGCGGCCAGCACCTGTAACAGGCGTGACGTTGTCACCAGAACTGGCTGCGTTAACCGGTGGTGACCCGCAACTTGATCAACAGTTACGGCGAGCCACGCGACTGCTCGACTCATCGCTGCATCTGCTGGTGCAGGGCGAGACTGGCAGTGGCAAAGAGTATTTTGCCCGTGCATTTCATCAGGCCAGCCAGCGACGCAAAGGTCCATTTGTTGCAGTGAACTGTGCGGCAATCCCGGCCAGTCTGCTGGAAAGTGAATTGTTTGGGCATCTGCCAGGCAGCTTTTCCGGTGCCGGTAGCAAAGTACGACGCGGACTGATCCAGGCCGCAGAGGGCGGTACGCTGTTCCTTGATGAAATCGGCGATATGCCGCTGGAGATGCAGACGCGTCTGCTGCGCGTGCTGGCCGAGCAGGAAGTGATGCCAATTGGCGGGCGTCAGCCACAAAAGGTCGATATCCGCGTGCTGTCGGCTTCACACCACTCGCTACCCCAACGTGTTGCTGCCGGATTGTTCCGTGAAGATTTACTTTATCGTCTGCAAGGCGCTTGCATCCATCTGCCGCCGCTACGCGAGCGCAAGGACATCAACTGGCTGATGGATCAGATGCTGACAGGACGGGCGCAACTCAGCGAAGCGGCACGTCGTGCGCTGGTCGGCTATCGCTGGCCGGGAAATCTGCGCGAACTGGATCATGCGTTACAATACGCGTTGGCAATGTGTGAAAGCGGGATCATTGAACTGGACGACCTGCCTGATACGCTGCGCGTTATTGCGCCACTCGAGTCAGGTCCAGGCGATGATGAGCAGGGTGAGTTATTGCGCCAGTTGCGGGCTGTGCGCTGGAATATGAGTGAAGCCGCGCGTCAGCTCGGTATCAGCCGCATGACGTTGTATCGTCGTCTGCAACGGTTAGGCATTCAACTGCCCGAGCGGCACTAGAAACGGGCCAGCCATACTGGCCCGTGGATTTATTACTGCGGTGGACGTACCAGAATTTTGACCTGCTGTTTCTCTTTCACCAGCGCTTCAAAGCCCTGTTCGACCAGGTCGGCCAGTTCAATACGTTTTGTCACCAGTTTGTCGGCCTGGAAGTAGCCCTGCGTCATCAGCTCCATCACCGCCGGGAAGATATGGCGATAGGCAATGATGCCCTTAACGCTACGTTCGCTCAGTACCACTTTATTAGGATGGAAAGACGCTTCGCCTTCCCAGATGGAGACGATGACGGTTTCGCCTTCATAGTTGGTGCTGTCGATACACTGCTTCAGCACCACCGGTACGCCGGTAACTTCATAAGCCACGTCCACGCCACCGTTGCTCAACTCGCGAATCTTCGCCACCGCATCTTCTTTGCTCGGGTCGATCACCACTTTGGCACCCAGTTCACGTGCTTTCTCGGCGCGTTGGGGTGACAGTTCCACCACGTAGATTTCGGATGCACCTGCGGCCCGCAGCGCTTCAATCACCAGCAGGCCAATCGGACCTGCGCCAAACACAGCGGCTTTGTCGCCCGCTTTCAGTTTGCTCATGCGTACGGCATGCAGCGCGACCGCCGCCGGTTCCACCAGCGCGCCTTGCTCGTAAGAGAGCGCATCCGGCATCCGATGTACCATATGCTCTGCCACGGTGGTGAAGCTGGCAAAACCGCCGCCACCACCCGACAGACCGTGGAAGCCAAGGTCGCCGCACAGGTTATATTTACCTTCGCGGCAGGCCGGGCATTCGCCACAGGAGAGGATCGGTTCGACCACCACGCGATCGCCCGCTTTCACTTTGGTGACGCCTGCTCCCACCTCGACCACCTGGCCGGAGAACTCATGGCCGAGGACGATTGGGGCGATGTCGTGGCTGATTTTGTGTGGTTTTTCCACCGGGACAAAGATCGGACCCGCGATGTATTCATGCAAATCGCTGCCGCAAATGCCGGTCCATGCGACTTTGATTTTAACTTTACCGGCAGTGACCTGGGGTTCTTCAATATCATCGACGCGAATATCGCGTGCTTTATACCAACGTGCCGCTTTCATGTTGTTCTCCTTGAGGCTGGCATTATTTCTGTCCATTGCCACACAGATGGCCGGTGCAGAAGCTCAGCGTGGCTATAGCGAGAACTGTGCCAATACGAAAGGGGGAATTATTTAATTTTAAATCAATACGTTGATGCGTCGGTGTTTTGTGGGTGGTGTCTCGCTGTGACAGGTGTAACGTGTGCGATTGTCACAATGAGACAGGTTAAAACGCGCGATAAATCGCGCCGCTACGATTTCGTACGGGTTGTAGCGGCGCGATTTATCGCGCAAAACCCCTTCAGGTGACCAATTGCGCGGTCAGCGCCCGCAGATGGCTGCGCAGCACTTGATGCAACGCGCGAATCGCCGGAGAGAACTGTTTGCGGTGAGGGCAAATCAGATGCAGAGGGGTGCTTTCGCCGGGCTGGTGTGGCAGCACCACTTCAAGCCGGCCGGCCTGCACATCGTCGCAGACATCAAGCCAGGATTTATACGCGATCCCCATTCCGGCGACTGCCCAGCGGCGCGCCACGTCGGCGTCATCGCACAAT
Organism: Pantoea sp. X-Soil-TKNS-1211; assembly: GCF_059730495.1. Lineage (NCBI taxonomy): Bacteria > Pseudomonadati > Pseudomonadota > Gammaproteobacteria > Enterobacterales > Erwiniaceae > Pantoea > Pantoea sp. X-Soil-TKNS-1211. The sequence continues at coordinate 497,662 of NZ_AP035954.1, read as the reverse complement.
AAGCGGCTTTTTACCGTAATCTGACGGCGCATACCTTCCTGCGGAAAGGTCCATTTGTCATACACGTGGCCGTTCATGACAAATAGCAGGCAGTTATGGTGGGCGATATCTTCGAGTTTTGTCGGGCGGCCATGTTGATCGAGCCAGCTGGGGGCGGCCACCAGCACGCGGCGATTATCTTCCGCCAGTGGCAGTGCGACGTAACTGCTGTCGTCAAGTTTGCCGTAGCGAATGGCGATATCCACCGGGTCACGAAACACATCGCTAATCTGATCGGAGAGTGACAGGCGTACCGACAAAGAGGGATGTTCGCGACAGAAGTCAGTAATCAACGGCAGTACGATGTTGCGGCCAATATCGGACGGTAACGCGATTTTCAGTTCGCCGGATAACGCATCTTCGCGACTTTGCAAACTGTCGGCACCAGCCTGCATCAGTGCCAGCATCTCCTGGGCGTAGGGCAGGTATTTCTCCCCCTCCGCCGTCAGACGCAGGCTGCGGGTAGAACGGGCGAACAGCCGTTTATCCAGCTCGCGCTCCAGACGTTGAATGGCAGCGCTCACCTGACCGGGTAGCAGGTCGGCTTCGCGTGCCGCACGGGAAAAGCTGCCGAGTGCGGCAGAACGTACAAACAAGGTCACATCTTCCAGCCGAATCATTTCATCACCCTTCAGCGACAGTGGATTTTCACTCTAAAAGTGAAAGTGTTGCTCTGCAAGAGGCATTTTTAACCGTGTAAAGGCAGCGTAGGCTACGCGTTATTCGCTAAAACCCTTGATGAATAAGGAACCACAGTATGAAAGCGATTGTATACAGCCAAAACGGTTTACCGATTTCTGATGAAAATGCCCTGTATGACCTTGATGTCGCTCAACCGCAACCGGGAGCGCGTGACCTGCTGGTCAAAATCAATGCCATCGCCGTCAATCCAGTGGATACCAAGGTGCGTGCCGGTGCACCCACTGATAAACCGCGTATTCTTGGCTGGGATGCGGTCGGGGTAGTGGCAGCCGTAGGTGAGGCTGTTACTTTATTTAAACCCGGTGATGAGGTTTTTTATGCCGGTGACATCACCCGGCCCGGCAGTTACGCCGAATATGGTCTGGTCGATGAACGTATCGCCGGGCATAAACCGCAATCGCTGAGCGATGCCGATGCCGCCGCGCTACCGCTTACCGCGTTAACCGCCTGGGAATTGTTGTTTGACCGTCTGGAAGTACAGCCAGAAGAGGATGCGGCGCTGCTGATTATTGGTGCGGGTGGTGGCGTTGGCTCCATGCTGACGCAACTTGCGGCGAAGCTGACCGGGCTGACAGTGATCGGCACCGCTTCGCGTCCTGAAACCGCAGAATGGGTACGCTCGTTGGGTGCGCATCATATTATTGACCATCACAAACCTTTGGGTGAGCAGTTAGCCGCGCTGGGAATTGCCGAGGTACGCTATGTCGCCAGCCTGACCCACACCGACAGCTACTACCCGCAACTGATTGATGTGCTGGCTCCGCAGGGCAAACTGGCGCTGATTGACGATCCTGAATCACTGGATGTGGTGCCGCTGAAGCGTAAAGCGATCTCACTGCACTGGGAGCTGATGTTTACCCGCTCGTTGTTCCATACCGCTGATATGCAGCGTCAGCATGATATTTTGCAGCAGGTCAGCAGTCTGATCGATGACGGGACGTTGCAGACCACCGCCGGGGAACATCACGGCACCATTAACGCCGCCAATCTGCGTAAGGCTCACGCCTTAATCGAAAGCGGTCGTGCGCGTGGCAAGATCGTGCTGAGTGGCTTTTAACGTATTGAAACACAAATCGTTAACCGCAAAGTTAACGAAGCGGATAGGGTAGTTCCACCTAAACTGTGATTGTTCTGGAGAATAACATGACGTTGAATGATGCTGTGGCGCGTCGCCACACGGTGAAAGCCTTTGCTGCGGGTAAAAGCCTGCCTGATGCCGAGATCGAAACCCTGCTGAACGTGCTGCGTAACAGCCCGTCATCGGTCAATTCACAGCCGTGGCATTTTGTGGTGGCTGCAACTGCGGAAGGGCGCGAGCAGATTGCCCAGTCAACGCAGGGACCGTTCGTGTATAACGGGCCAAAAGTGCTGAATGCTTCACACGTTATCGCGCTGTGTATGCGTACCGATCTTGATGACGCGCATCTGCAAAATGTGCTGGCGCAGGAAGAGAAAGAGGGGCGCTTTCTGAAGCCAGAGGCAAAGGCCGGACAGGATAAGAGCCGCCGTGGCTATGTCGATATCCATCGTTATGAGCAACGCGATATCCCACAATGGATGGAAAAACAGGTTTATCTCGCGCTGGGTGGCCTGTTGCTGGGTGCGGCGATGCTGGGGATTGATGCCACACCGATGGAAGGTTTTGACCAACGTGCGCTCGACCAGGCGCTTGGCCTGCGTGAAAAAGGATTCACCAGCGTGGTGCTGGTGTCACTCGGCTATCGCAGCGATGAAGACTTCAACGCGGCGCTGCCGAAATCCCGCTTGCCACGTGACGAGATTTTTACCTTTATTTGATGATAGCGGTCATCCATTTGATACGCCGGTTAAGCAAAACTTAACGGCGCATCAAATCTGGCTAACTATCTAACAAATATAAGATTTTACTCTGAGTAAATCGCCGTAATTCGCTGGTGGGAACAGGAACGTCATGTTATTAAATTTGCATGTCGTGCTGAAAACCACCTGCATTTCGGAGTTTACAATGAAAAAGAGCCTCTCCATCGCTTTGCTGCTTTCTCTCTCTGCCTTCACCCACATCGCTCAGGCGCAACAAACCCTGCGACTGGGAGTTGACCCCACCTTTCCGCCGTTCGAATCGAAGGCGGCTGATGGTTCTCTCCACGGGTTTGATATCGATCTTGGCAACGCCATCTGCGCACAGGCTAAAGTGAAATGTCAGTGGGTGGAAATGGGGTTTGACAGCAGCATCCCAGCACTTCAGGCGAAGAAATTTGATGCCATCCTGTCAGCCATGTCGATGACCGACAAACGCCGCCAGCAGGTTGCGTTTACCGATATGCTGTACAACACGCCGAGCGCGTTGCTGGCGCCCACCGCCAGCAAACTGACCACCGATGTGGCGACCTTGCGCGGCAAAACCATCGGCGTGGCGCAGGGCACCATCCAGGAAACGTACGCCAAAACTAAATGGGCGCCGGAAGGGGTTAACGTGGTGTCTTATCCTAATCAGATGGAAGTCTACCCGGATCTGATTGCCGGACGCCTTGATGGTAGCCTGAGCAATGCCGTCTCGGCGGAACAGGGATTCCTGACCAAGCCAGAAGGCAAGGATTACGCCATTAAAGGCACCTTGACCGACAAAACGATCTTTGGCGATGGCGTCGGTATCGCGCTGCGCAAAGGGGATGAGGCCAACCTGAAGCTGATCAACGCGGCGCTGGCGGAAATTCATCAGAACGGCACCTACGACCAGCTGACGAAAAAATACTTTAAATTTAAAGTTTACCCCTGATCATTCATAACGGCACACCATCGTAGCGGTGCGATTTATCACACGTATTTTGAACCCCAAAGGTCAAAAGAGCGCGATAAATCGCGCCGCTACGGCTCCGCAGGAATCTGAAAGATATGTCACTACCACAATATATTCCGCAACGCGCGCGCTTCCTGGCCGCCGCCGAACGCCAGGGCGCGGTCATCACATCCTATGCTCATCCGCTAACGGGTCCACAGGGCGAAAGTCTCTACACCGATGTCGCGCTAATCGGCTCGCCCTCTGCGTCACGTCTGATGCTGGTGGTGTCCGGCACCCATGGTGTTGAAGGTTACTACGGGTCGGATTGCCAAATTGCCTGGCTGGATACGCTTGATGTCGATGCATTACCCGTTGATAGTGCCGTGCTGCTGGTCCATTTATTGAACCCGTGGGGTGCCGCGCATTTGCGCCGGGTAAATGAAGACAATATTGATTTGAACCGTAACTTTGTTGACTTCAGTCAACCGCTGCCCGGCAACCTGGATTATGCGCAGTGGCACGGTATTTACCACGGCGATCGCGCCAGCGCAGATCGGCAACTTATGGAGGCAGTGAATCGCGACAGCTGGCAGGCGCTAAAACGCGTGGTGGAAGCAGGGCAATACGTTGCCGCAGACGGCTTCTTTTTTGGCGGTTATCAGCCGAGTTGGTCCTACCGAACCCTGCAGACCATCATCGCGCAACATCTGTCGCAGTCCAAAACTATCCTCAGTTTTGATCTACACACCGGTGCGGGTGCGTGGGGGCATCCGATGCTGCTGTCGATCGCCGAACAACTTTATCCGGCTCACGACTGGGGCAAGGCGATCTACGGTGAATGGCTGACGCTGCTGTTTACCGGTGTCGGACGTGACAGCTCAACCGGTGTAACCGCAACGGCTACCGGTTATCTGTCGCAATTTCTACTGACCTCACTGCCCAATACCACCCTGCTGCCGTTGGTGGTCGAGTGTGGCACCTATGCCGGAGAGGAGATGCATCGGCGGGTGCGGGACGATCATTGGTTACATCTGTATGGCGATCCCACCAGCGCAGCAGGACAAGTTATCAAGCAGGCGCTGGTGGAAGGCTTCTGGCCTGATGATGATGACTGGCGTGCGTTGGTGGCATTTCGTACCCGGCAGATTTTTCAGCGAGGCTGGCGTGCCCTGAACGACACGCCAGCTGTTTATAACCGCCCGTAAAACGTCATACGGGCGGTTTCCGATAACGCAATTCCCGGTGCGGTGTTATAAGCCAGCACCGCCAGCATACGTGTCACTTCGCCTTCGGTCGGCGTGACACGGTGCAATGAATTGCGACCACGGAACAGCACCAGATCACCCGCGTCGATCGCCAGCGCATCCACCGGCTGGTGTTGATCCAGTACGGCGGCGACACCGTCGTAGTTCATCTCACCGGCATCTGCATCGCGCAGATCTTTTACGTACTGGAACACGCCACCCGCCAGCGGTTTCTGCACCAGCAACGTGATAGCAAATGACGAGTTATCGAAGTGCCAGCCCAATTCCTGGCCGTGTGGTGCGTAATGCAGGTTGATGGATGATAGCGGATCGGCATAGGGGTAGAGCGCTGCTTCGCCTAACACGTCGCAAAGGAAGGACTGAAATACCGCATCATTATAGAGTTGGCGCAGTGGGGAATCCGCGTGGATCGCATCATCGGTAATACAACCTTTGGTGCTGATGACATCACGATTGCGCGGATGATCGGCGCTAAACGCCTCATCCGGCTTCGCCAGATAGACGTTATGTTTGCTGACGGTGTGGTAAGCCAAATGGCGTTGCGCGTTACCTTCCTCGATGATGGCCTGCAAGGCCGCAGGTTGTAAAAATTGACGCAACACCAGCGCGCCATGTTGGTTAAGTTGCGCACGGCAGCGTTGACGCCAGTCGTGATCGGCCAGCGGGTGCAGGTCCAGACGTACCAGAGACTCAGACATAACAACAATTCTCATGATTAGCAGGTGTGATGTTACTCTAACGACGGCCAGCGTGGCTGTGTAACGATAAATACTTAATACCCTGATAAGGAAGCCTTAATGCCTGCTCAATCGCCGCGTCTGCCAAAAATCAGCGTCATCCAGTCGTTCAAAGTGGCTGCTGAGTTAGGCAGCCTGGCAAAAGCGGCTACGCAGCTGGCATTAACGCCAGCGGCAGTCAGCCAGCAGATTCGTCAACTGGAAGAACAACTGGGTAGCGCGCTGTTTTTGCGCACGCAAAGTGGCGTGATGCTGACCGATACCGGCAAAGAGTATTTACGCTATGTCTCTGAAGCATTTGATATTTTGCATATGGGTCAGCAAAATATTCGCCATGCCGCCGTGGCACCCAAACTGACGGTTTATGCGTTGCCAGCACTGGCGTCGAAATGGTTGTTACCACAACTGGCGGCCTGGCGTGCTCATTGCCCGGATATCGACCTCTCGTTACATGGCACCCACGCGCAGGTGGATTTCACCGCCATGCCTGCCGATTTTGTCATTTGTTTTGGCGAAGATCGCTATCCGCAGTTGGATAAGCAATGGTTGTTTCATGATGAGGTACTACCGGTTGCCAGCCCGGCGCTGCTGCAACGTTATGCCACTGCTGACATCTTCAGCCACGCCCCGTTAATCCATCTCGACTGGGGCAATGAGGGCCGATTCTTGCCGAACTGGCGCAGCTGGTTTCAGGCGAAAGGCAGGATTGAACCCGTACCGCAACCGGCGTTTAGCTTTAACCTGACCTCGCTGGCCATTGATGCTGCGGTAGCCGGTGTCGGGCTACTGCTGGGGCAGCGCCGTCTGATCGCGGCAGAACTGGCGCGCGGGGAACTGGTGGTGGTTGATGAGATGAGCTTGCCTCTTAGCAAACCCTATTTCCTTGCCTGGCCGCAACGCACCCTGAGTCAGCCCGGCAGCGAGGCGATGATTGGCTGGTTGCGTGAGTTGGGTGCATAAGTGTACGCCCCGCTGGTATAGTGCCAACTTCATCGCCACACCACTCAGGAGCCGCTATGCCAGCCAGAAATGTCAACGCCAGTAACAGCGACTGGGTTGATTTTCGTCGTGATGACGAAACCGGTATCGAAAGCGTTAATGCGCATTTTTGCGGGCACGCTTATGATCCACACGATCATGACGAACTGTTGGTTGGCGTGACACAGCAGGGGCTGCAACGCTTCAATTGCCATCGCGCATTGCACACCAGCACCCCAGGCCGCTCGATCCTGATTGAACCGGGTGCGGTGCATGATGGTCATGCACCGGACACCGAGGGCTTCACCTATGTGATGCTCTATCTGCCACAGGCGTGGGTGGCGGGAATGATGCAACGGCGTGGCTTGGGGAATATCGCCAACATTGAAGCCGCCTTTCGTTCAACTCTCAACGATGATGCGTTGCTTGCCAGTGCAATTCAGCAGGCATGGTATACCGTCCATCACGCGGAAGGGCGGTTAGCGCGCGACCAGGCGTTGGACCATCTGCTGACCATGTTGTCACGTCATCTTGATCCACGTCCGGGTGTGCAACGTTCTGCTGCGCTGGCTTCGATGCAGTTACTGCGTGACTATCTACATGATTTTATGGCTGAGGATATTGGATTAGAAGACCTGTCGCGTTTGTCGGGTATCGATCGGTTCCGTCTGACGCGTCAGTTTAAACAAGCCTTTGGTCAGTCACCCCATGCGTATCTGGTGCGCCTGCGTTTACGCAGTGCGCGTAACTTACTGGCACAGGGCGTAGATCCGGCGCAGGTGGCGTCACAGGTCGGTTTCTCCGACCAAAGTCACCTCGGGCGTTGGTTCCAGCGTGCCTACCGTATGACACCTGCCTCTTATCAACGAAAGTGCACAAACGTTCTAGATCACCCGGCGCGATCTTGATGATGATAGGGCTTTGACCCTAACTGAGAGTTGTGCAGATGTTTGATACTAAAATCGCCCTGATCGTTCGTGATGATTTGGCAAGCTGGCAGCGGTTAAATGTGGTGGCATTTCTGGCTACCGGCATTGCCTCAGCGGCACCAGAGATGATGGGCGAACCCTATATTGATGCGCGCGGTCGGCACTATGGCAACATGGCCGGGCAACCGATGCTGGTGTTTGCTGGCGATCTGCCGGGTTTACAACGCGCTCATCGACAAGGACTGGAGCGTGAATTGACTATCATCCCCTATGTCCACGCGATGTTTTCCACCGGTCATGATGCGGCAAACCGCGAAGTCTTCCTGGCGGAGGATGCCGATAATATGGACCTCGTGGGGATTGCCTTACGTGGACCTAAGAAAGCCGTCGATAAAGCAATAAAGGGATTATCGTTGCATGGGTAACCATTGCCGCAGTGGCGGCAATGGCCATGCTAGTTACCGACCAATGGCCGCCATTTGTGCTGCCGCCTGTAATAACAAATCCTCACGGCCACGCAGCGCCAGCAGTTCCATACCTATTGGCAACCCCTGAGCGGTAAAGCCCACCGGAATACTGATAGCCGGTGCACCCGTGACGGCGGCGAGCAGGGCGTTGCTGCCTGGCTGTAACTCGCCATGTCTGACTGGCGGATGCTTCACCACCGGAAACGCCAGCAGGTTGATTTTGCGCTGGGCAAATAGCTGCACAAGGGTTTGATACAGGGTACGTTGACGCAACTGCTGCATGGCATAGCTGTCACTGGCTTTACCAGGATGGTTGGCTCGCGCGGTAAACACCGCTTCCAGTTGCGGATGATGACGCCCTGATGTGACCACCTCCGCGAGTGTCCTGGTTTCTGCCTGCGGTTTATCCGCCAGCCAGACTGCCAGCGCTTCGGCGAACTCCCAGGGGATGATATTGGCTTCGCTCGCCAGCGTCTCAAGCTGGGGGAAGGCGATCTCCTGCTGGCTGCCGCTATCGCCGACCAGGGCCGCCACGGCGGTGGACACGGCCTGATTGATCGCCATTTCCTCAGCGGCAAAACCTTCCAGCCACAGACCGATGCGCAGCGGCTCGTCATGGTGCGGAAAATGCTGTCCACTCAGGATCTCACTGGCAAGACGCAGATCGGCAGGATGACGCACCAGCGCACCGGGGATATCCTGGGTGGGTGACAGCGGCACAATACCCTCGATACTGATTGCGCCGTGCGTCATGCGCAGGCCGTAAAGATGATTGAATGCGGCCGGAATACGTACCGAACCCGCGGTATCGGTGCCAATCGCCAGTGGGACATAACCCGCCGCCACGGCGACGGCGGATCCACTGCTGGACCCGCCTGGTGAATGCCCCGCCAGCCAGGCATTGTCGGTGAAACCGCTGAGCGACGATGCCCCGGTAATACCGGCCGCCAGCTCGTGCATGGCGGTTTTACCGATCAGCACTGCACCTTCCGCGCGCAACGCCGTGACTAATGGCGCGTCCTGTTCAGCAATGACGTGACGCAGCAACACCGATCCGGCGCTGGTGGGCCAGCCCCGCACATCAATGTTGTCCTTGATCAGCACCGGAATACCTTCCAGTTTGCCAGGTGATTCCCCATGCCGACGACGCGTGTCACTCTCAGTGGCTGCCGCCAGCGCCTGTTCGCTAAATAACCAGGTGATGGCGTTGTAACGCGGACCGTTTTGATCGGTTTCAGCAATCCGTTGCAGTGCGAATTCTGTTAACTGGCGAGCCGAAGTGGCTCCCTGTTGTAATGCATCGGCCATGTCGCTTAGCGATGCACGAAGATACTCAGTGTATTGCATCCGGTTCAGCCTCCAGCGGTGTCCAGTGGGGCAACCCATGTTCAGCAGAGATGACTCTGCCGCATGAGCTGGCGGAAAAATGAGAACTGAACCAGATTGCCTGATGTTGCAGGCACCAGTCTATCGCCAGTTGCCTTGAACGCACCGCCAGCGCCTTCTCTTCACAAAATACCGAATTCCACTGGGGAAACTCGAATTGTATTGGATGATGCATCACGTCCCCGGAAAAAATCGCCTGCTGGTTGCCGCTGGAGAGCAGTAGCGAGGCGTGATCAACGCTGTGTCCAGGGGTAGGCAGATAACGCAGCACGCCGGCGAACAACGGTGAATGCTCAACCTCTACCGTTTCGAGCTGACCACTGTTAATCAGCGGTAAAATGCTGTCGAGATACAACGCCTGCATGGCTGGATTGCGCTGACAGCGCGCCAGCTCTTGTGCGGAGCACACATAACGCGCCTTGGCGAACATTGGCTGCCAATGTCCATCCTGCCAGTGCGTATTCCAGCCGACATGGTCGGTGTGAATATGCGTCATCAGCACCAATGTCACCTCGTGCGGATGAACACCCGCCTGCGCCAGACGTACGGCATAGTCAGTTTGTAACTGATGAAACAAAGGCTTATGGTCGCGATCCCGCTGATTACCGGTGGCGGTATCAATGATAATGACGTCATCGCCGGTACGTACCACCCAACTGTGAATCGACAATTCTGCCGTCTGCTGTGCCAGACCCAGCGGCATCTCTGCAAGGTGGTCCGGGTACAGCGCAGCAAACGGCAGCGCAGCGGTCTGTTCAGTGACTTTTTTAATCAGGCAATCGCCCACGTGAATGTTCATATTTGACTCCCGGCCAACGTGAACCCCCACTATACTGATGCCAGTTTCATTATTTAAATCGATTGGAATTATGGAAATCATCAATGAAAATGATTTAAGTCGGGTCGACCTTAACCTGCTGGTGGTGCTGCTGGTGATGTATGACACCCGCAGCGTGACGGGTGCCGCGCAGCGGTTATATCTTGGGCAGCCTGCGGTGAGTGCCGCGTTGAAACGGCTGCGTGAGATGTTTGCTGATGCGTTATTTGTCCGTTCGTCGCAGGGGATGATACCGACTCCGCGTGCGGAGCAGTTGGTGCAACAATGCGCGCCACTGTTGCAGGGGATGCATCGCGTGATTTTCAGCACACCTGCCTTTAACCCGCAGCAAGATCGCTACAGTTTTCGTCTGGGTATGAGCGACTGGATTGAGCAGTGGCTGATGCCCGATTTGCTGGCAGAGTTGATGGTGGAAGCACCGCAGGTGGATGTCACCGTACTATCAGCCGATCCCTGGCAGGCTGTTCCTCTGATGGAGAAGCAACAGGCCGATGTGGTGGTGACGGTCGGCAACCCGACCAGCCGGGATCTGATGCGAGAAGAAATTGCCCGCGCCGGATTCAGCACGCTATGGGATCGCCAGCAAATTCCCGCAAGTTCTGCGCTGACGCTGGCGGAGTTTGTCCGCTACGATCATGTGCTGGTGTCGTATCGTGGCGCAAATGAAAGCGCGCTTGATGAACAGCTCCAGCAGCAGGGTGTTGCGCGCCGCGTGCGTTACGTCACGCCGCATTTTTCCGCGTTACCGATGATGCTGAAACGTTTACCGTTGTTTGCTACCGTGCCGCAGGGGCTGGTCAGCAACTGGTGCGAGCGTTTTGGCTTGTGTGCGGCACCCGTACCTGTGGCAATGCCCGATTATCGCTTGTCGCTGTTGTGGCACAATGCGCGCCACGACGATGACGCGAATCGCTGGATGCGGGAAAAGTTGCGTCAGCTATTGCTACGCAAACTTGTATAGCATGGTTACCACGGCACTTCACGACCAAGATAGTCGAGATAGTGTAACCCGGTGCGGCCTTGCCAGGCTTCCATGGTGTTGAGCAGATTCGGGATGCTTTCATCAATGCTCAGTCGGGCTTCAGGCCCCCCCATATCGGTACGCACCCAACCGGGTGCCATCAACAACAACGTGCGTCGATCATCCTGATGGCGTGCGGCAAAGCTGCGCATCAGCATATTCAGGGCGGCCTTGCTGCCGCGATACACTTCGTAGTTGCCATTGGTGTTATTGGTCAGGCTCCCCTGACCGGATGACATCACCGCGATGGTGCCGTTGGCGCTGACGGTATCTTTGAAGGTTTCAATCACCCGTAACGGGCTAAGCGCATTGGTCACCATCACGCGAATAAATTCGTCGGTGGTGACATCGGCGATGGTTTCGCCATCGTTGTTTTTTACCCCGGCGTTAACGAACAACATGTCAAACTCGCGCCCCGCCAGCCGTTGATGCAGTGCGTCCACCTGTTCGGGTACGGTGATATCGACGCTTTCGACGCTCAGTGCCGTCGGATAGCGCGTTGCCAACGCTTCCAGCCGCGCCGTTGAATGCTCACGCCCGGTTGCGACTACCTGATAGCCACGCTGCAACATGGTTTCCGCCAACGCGAAGCCCAGTCCGCGCGATGCACCAATCAGCAGCACACGTGGGGTTGATGATCTGGTCATAGCCATCTCCTGTGATGAGGTTAACGACAACCAGTGTAGCGCGGGGGGATAGCAGGCGGAACGCGCAGGATATGCATTGATTACCTGCATCAAACGCCTTGTTTCATGACAGGCAATCAGCGAAGATGACGGAATGAATGAACCTGATTTAAATCTCCTGCTCGCTCTTGATGCGCTGCTGGCGGAAGGCAGCGTCATTGGTGCTGCCCGCCGTCTTGGCTTGAGCGAATCCGCCATGAGTCGCACGTTGGGCCGTTTACGCACCACTACCGGGGATGCGCTGCTGGTGCGTGCCGGACGTAATATGGTGCTGACCCCTTACGCCGAGGCTATCCGGCAGCGTATCCAGCAGAGCCTGAGTGAGGCGCGGGCGTTGCTGCAACCGGCGGCGACGGAGTTGGATCTCCTCACCCTGGAACGCCACTTTGTGTTGCGCACCAACGAAGGGTTTGTCGAGGCTTTTGGCGGCATTCTGATCGGTGCGCTGGCGCAAGTTGCGCCACGCGTTCGGCTGGATTTTGTTGCCAAGCCAGAGAAAAACTCCCGCGACCTGCGGGAAGGACGTATCGATCTTGAGATTGGTGTGTTGGGGAATATGGGACCAGAAATTCGCATGCAGGCGCTGTTTCGCGATCGCTTTATTGGCGTGGTACGGCAGGGACATCCGCTGGCACAGCAGGCAACCGTAAGCCAACTGGCGGCCTTCGGGCATATCGTGGCTTCACGACGCGGTGAACTGGGTGGGCCGGTGCATGATGCGCTGGCAGCGGCGGGCCATACGCGACAAGTTGCTGCGGTGGTACCGGCGTTTTCTACGGCGGTGGCCATCGCCCAGGACTCCGATTTGGTGGCGCTGGTGCCGCGCTCACTGTTTCTGCATCATCCGTTGATTAAAAACAATCCGGCGCTGGCAAGTTTTGAATTGCCGTTCAGCACGCCAGAAATGACGGTGTCGCAGCTCTGGCATCCGCGGCTGGAAAATGACGCGGCACACCGCTGGTTGAGAAGACGGCTGCATGAACTGATCTCAGCATGTGGGCGAACGTAGCGGCGCGATTTATCGCGCGATCCGGTGCGCGCGGCAGGAAAAATCAGCGCGATAAATCGCGCCGCTACGGGAGATCTTACGCCGACAACACCCGGCTGTTGGCCATATCCCAGTTCAGCGATACGCTGTCGCCAATGGCACCGGCAGACACACCGCTACTGCGCACGATGAATCGTGCGCCGCTTTCCAGGGTCACCACCACGCGGGTTTCCGAACCGGCGTAGATACGCTCACTGATCTTGCCATGCAGCAACGCCTGGTCACGCGCGCACAGCTGAATATGCTCCGGGCGAATCACCAACGCCGCATTGCCGTTGGCCGTTGCCCCAGGCAGCGCGAAGGCACCCTGAGGTGTCACCAGGCTGCCATTGCACACTTCCCCCTGCAAAATGTTCGACAGACCAATAAACTCAGCAACAAAGGTCGAATTTGGCTGTTGATAGATGGCTTCCGGTGTATCGACCTGCGCGATTCTTCCCTCGTTCATCAGACAGATACGATCCGATAACGCCAACGCTTCCTCCTGATCATGGGTGACGAAAATAATGGTCGCGCCAGATTCCCGGTGGATACGCTTGATCTCCATCTGCATGGTTTCACGCAGTTTGCGGTCCAATGCACCGAGCGGTTCATCCATCAGGATCACACTCGGTTGATACACCAGGCAACGAGCCAGCGCGATGCGCTGTTGCTGCCCACCCGATAACGCCCGTGGAAAGCGTTTGGCGGCATGACCCAGTTCGACCATCTCCAGCGCCGCTTGCACCTTACGCGCAATCTCCGCTGCGGGTAGACGACGCATCCGCAGCGGGAAGCCCACGTTCTCCTCCAGCGTCAGGTGCGGGAACAGCGCGTAGTTCTGGAACACCACGCCAATATCACGTTGGTATACGGGCGTCCATGTCTCGTCACGACCATCGATCAGCAAGCGCCCGGCAGTCGGCTCGGTCAGGCCGCTGATAATTTGCAGCAGGGTGGTTTTGCCCGAACCGGATGGCCCGAGCAGGGTGAGTAACTCTCCGCTATGCACCGCCAGATCGAGATTTTGTAACACCGTGGTTTGGCCCCAGGCTTTGCCGATCTGTTCAGCCTGTACTTTGGTGGTTGAGGACATATTTTTCTCCTTACAGGGCTTCGGCTTTACGGCGCGAGCGTTCAGCAACAATAAACAACAGCGTCACCACGGTGAGAATTAACACCGAAGCCGCAGCCAGCGTGGGGGTAACGGATAACAGCACGTCATCCCACATTTGTTTTGGCAGGGTTTGTTTCACGCCACCACCGACAAACAGCGCCACCGTCAACTCCTCGAAAGAGTTGAGGAAGCCAAAGATAAACGCCGCTACCATGCTGCTTTTGATCAGCGGCAGGGTGATGTTCCAGATCACCCGCAGGCGATTGGCACCGAGCGTGCCCGCCGCCTGGTCAAGTCGCCAGTCGTAGTGTTTAAACGTGGTGAGGATGATGATAAACACCACCGGAATCGCCATCACGGTATGGCCGAGGATGATGCCGAGATCCGATCCCACCAGTCCCAACGTGGCAAACAAGTAAAACAGCGCTACGGCGGTCACGATATTGGGCACAATCATCGGTAGCAGGAAGGTCATCACCACCAGGCTGCCGCTCTTGCCCTGATGACGCGCCAGGCCAAAGGCGGCAGTGGTGGCAATCAACACCGCCAACACGCCGGTCACCAGCGCAATGCCGAAGGAACGGGCAGTTGCCCCCATCCAGATCGGGGATTCCAGGTAGGTTTGCATCCAACGCAGCGAAAAGCCCGGTGGCGGGAATTGCAGGAAACTGGAACTGCTGAAGGCCATCGGTAAAAACGACACCACCGGCAGTACCAGTACGGCAATGACCAGCACGCTGAACAGCGCCAACAGCCAGCCAAAACGCGGTTTACCCGGCAGACGATGCAGCAAAGCCGCGACACCATCAAACAGCCGAGCCACCACGGCAACCAGCGCATAACCCACCGCGCGTATCCGCGGGCTGCTGGCATGACCTTCGCCGCCAGCAATTGACGACATGCCAAACAATTTGTCGTAGCAAAAACACACCAGCAGCGTCACCACCAGCAACATCATGGCGATAGCACCCGCCAGTCGCCAGTTGAGCAACTGCTGCACCTGGGTAATCAACAGCTGTCCGATCACCGAATCCTGCGGACTCCCCAGCAGTGCGGGGGTAATAAAGAAACCGAGCGAACCAATAAAGATCAGCAGGCAGGCCGCCACCAACCCCGGCATCGACAGAGGAAAGAAAATGCGCCAGAACGCATTGACGCGTGACGCCCCCAGCGTATGTGCGGCTGGCAGCAGACGACTGTCAACATTGGTCATGGTCGGGAGCATGGTAATGATCGCCAGCGGCAACATGCTATGTACCATCGCGAACACCACTACGCCGCGCGTATACAGCACATTGAGTGGCTGGTCGGCTCCGAGACCCATCAGGATTTCGGACAAAATGCCGCGACGCGACAGCAGCACCATCCAGGCGAAGTTTTTCAGCAGTGCGCTGGTCCAGAATGGCAGCAGGATCAGCCACATCAGACGACGGCGCGTGTTCTCACCACGCTGAGCCAGCCAGTAAGCCACCGGATAACCAATCAGCAGGCAGGTCAGGGTGGTCTGTAAGGCGATGATAAAGGTATTCAACGTCACTTTGACGTAAATACCCGCACCAAACATCTGGCTCCAGACATCGAGAGAGAATTGACCATCGCTATTTTGAAAACTCAACAGCATCAGTTTGAGCGTCGGCCAGGCGAGAAAAATCGCCAGAAACAGCAGGCCAGGCGCGGTGAGCCACAGTGGATGCAGCCGTGGTCGCTGACGTTTGATCTTATTGTTGGCGGCAGGTGTCGCAAATTCAGTCAAGAAAAATTCCTCCAGGGTAAGAGGGCGCAAGGCCCTCTACCGGATCAACTCATTACCCATTTCTCGAAGCGTTCAGTCAGCGCAACCTGATGTTCACCCCAGTAATCCGCACCAATCAGTTGCAGTTGTTTGATGTGATCTGGCGCGGTCGGTAACAGCGCGGCTTTCTTCTTATCAATAAACTCATAGGCTTTGATGTTGGTCGGGCCGCAGGCCAGGTCGTTGGTATAAAGCGACTGACGTTTGGCATCCATGCAGAACTGGATGAACTGGCGCGCTGCTGCCAGTTTCGGGCTGCCGTGCGGAATGGTGAAACCGTCAATGTTGTAAAGTCCCTGATCCCAGGCAATCGCGGCGGGTGCGCCACCGTCAATGGCAGTTTGCGCGCGAGTACTCCAGATACTCAACATATCCAGCTCGCCGCTCTGCAACAGTTGGGTCGCCTGGGCACCGCCGGTCCACCAGATATCAATGCTTTTGCGGATCTTATCGAGGCTGCGGAAGGCGCGATCCACATCAAGTGGGTAGAGTTTTTTCGGATCGACACCATCAGCCATCAGCGCCACTTCCAGCGTACAGATCGGACTGCGCCACAGGCCACGACGACCTTTGAATTTTTCTGCGTTCCAGAAATCAACCCAGTTCTGCGGGCCATTGTTGCTGGCGAAGGTATCAGTACGATAGCCGAGCGCCAGCGCAAAAATACTCACGCCGCCGAACTGCTTAGTGATGGAACCCGGCACATAGTCCTGCGGATCGCTCACCGTGACATTGATATCTTCCAGATAGGGTTTTGGTTCTTTGTTCAGACGCACCAAGTGTTCCGGGTTGAGCAATGCCACATCGAACAGGTAATTTTTGGTATCCACCATCATCTGGAACTGCGGCACCGGATCGGGGCCAAGAACGGTATTGATGATTTTGATGCCGGTGGCTTCTTCGAACGGTTTATAAAATGCCTTGCTGAATCCGGTACCGTAAGCGCCACCCACGTCGGCAACCGTCAGGGTTTTCACCTCAGCAGCCCGCGCCGAACGAGTGATGATCATTGGTGCCAGTGACGCGACAGCCGCTGCCCCCAGCCCGAGTTTCAGCGCGTCACGCCGGGTATACTGACCTTTCTCTGTCATCTTTTTCATTAGTACCCTCTGCATAGCTTGTTGTTATGTTTATTGCCCGCGCTGGGCGGGCCTATTTCCTGGTGCTGACCTGTTATTTCTGTTCTGCCTGAAGCATCGCTTCGTTTACCTGTGCGACCAGAGCATCCATCGCCTCTGGATCAAAACGCTGACGGAAACGGCGATCAAAAGTGGTGAAGAGGCCAAAGAAGGAGTTGGCACAATGCTCCAGCATCCGGTCGGCGTCCGACTCAGAAATGCTGAGTTGTTGTTGCAGGAAGCGATTGAAGTAACTGCGCGCCAGCGGGTTTTCCAGAATGAAAACCGGCTGAGTATCGCGAGCAATCAGACGGTAGCGTGCCACTTTGTTGACTGCGGTGACATTGGCCTGCAACGGCAGATCGCGGGAGTGTGGGCCGACGCACAACTGCATCGCACCTTCTTCCAGAATCCACTGCTGACGGGCGGTGTCGTAGTAGCGCAGATCATCCACCGGTACGGTGAAACTGATGCGGCGTGACTCACCGGGTTGCAGCTCAACTTTGCAGAAGGCGCGCAACTCTTGTAGCGGGCGTTTCTGACGTGAGTTCAGGTAACGGCTGTAAAGTTGGCACACCTCTTTGCCGCTGCGGTCACCGGTGTTAGTTAAGGTGAAACTTACCGTGACGTTGTCACCGGCTTTAATACTGTCGCGATCAACCGCGATATCGCTATAAGCGAAGTGGGTATAGCTCAGACCAAAGCCAAACGGGAACAGCGGGGCGATTCGACGTACGTCATACCAGCGATAACCGACGAAAACCCCTTCGCTGTAAAGATGACGACCATTTTCTCCCGGATAACTATGCCAGCCTGGAATGTCTTCAATCTGCTGCGGGAAAGTCACGGTTAGTTTGCCGCTGGGATTGACCACGCCAAACAGCACATCAGCCAGTCCGCCGCCCATGGCTTGTCCGGCGTAGAAAGTCTCCACCACGGCGGCCACCTCGTTTAGCCATGGCATTACCACCGCATCCGGGTTCGCCAGCACCACGATCACCTTGTTATTGACCGCCGCCAGGGCGCTGATTAAGGCATCCTGGCCGGCCTGCAAGTTAAGGGTGCGACGATCTGAACCTTCACCGTCATAACCGTCTTCGCTATTAGCAAACACGATGACGCGATCGGCTTCGCGCGCGGCCGCGCAGGCTTCATCGCGCAGTGTGACGCTCTGTTGTTCATCCAGTGAATCGCCCTGGCACCAGTTCAAGGTCGCGCCACCGGCAGCGAGTTTTTCCATCTCATCCCACGGAATATCAACCTGCGTGGGTAGGGTGGTGGCACAGCCCGAACCCTGAATCACCGGGGTTTTGGCACCGCTGCCGACTACCAGCAGACGCTCGCCGCTGCGGCGATCGAGTGGCAACGCCTGCTTATCGTTCTTCAGCAGCACGATGGATTCCGCCACCATGCGGCGCGCAAGCGCATGATGTTCAGTGTGATCAACCTGAGTGGCACGTTGCTCGCTGTGCAGCGCGCGATGCACCATCTCCAGTACGCGCACGGCTGAGGTTTCCGCCTCGGCACGTGGCACGCGATTTTCTTCAATCGCCGTCACCAGCGCGGCTTTGCGCGTCTCACTTTCTGGCATATCAAGGTCGTTACCTGCCAGCAGCGATTGCGGGCGATCTTTCACCCCGTGCCAGTCAGCCACCACCACGCCCTCAAAGCCCCAATCATGACGCAATACATCGGTCAGCAGCCAGCTATGCTCGGCAGTCTGGATACCATTCAGGCGGTTATAAGAACTCATCACCGTCCAGGGCTGCGCCTGCTTGATCGCACGTTCAAAACCACGCAGATAGATTTCGCGCAGCGCACGTTCATCAACAATCGAGTCCATGCTGGTGCGCTCAATCTCGGAGTTGTTACAGGCAAAGTGTTTCAACGACGCACCGACACCGCGTTGTTGCAGGCCATTGATCACGCCGGTGGCGATTTCACCGGAAATCAGCGGGTCTTCGGAATAGTATTCGTAGCTGCGGCCGCCCAGCGGGGTACGACGGATGTTAATGCCCGGACCCAGCAGCAAATGGACGCCCATTTGCTGACACTCTTTACCCAGTGCATCACCCAGTGTTTGGGCCAGTTGGCTGTCCCAGCTACAGGCAAAGCTGGAGCCATTAGGGAAACAGGTAGCAGGTTTCATGGTGCCCCAGGCCACTTCAACATCTTTAGCGCGTTGGTTCACCACGTTGAGGAAACCGGCAAAATCCTGGCCGCCTTTCTCGTCCTGATCAATCTGCTGGATCGAGTAACGTACGCCGTAGGTGCCATCGGTCATCACCATGCGGGGAATACCCAACCGTTCATTGGCTTCTGTTTTCCACATCCCGTGACCGCTGAGAATATCTCCCAACTCCGCCGGAGTCATGGCCTGGACCAGAGAGATAAAGTCTCCATTTTCGAACCGTTCTGAACGCATCGTGTTATTCCAAAGTTAGAGGAGGGTGACCGCCTGTTATCAAATTGTCAGACACTATGGCGGCAGGCTGCGGCACGAGGCAATTATTAAATTTGTGGCCTTTAAATTGAAAAAAACTATTCAGGTAAAGATGAAAATTAATCGGGTGAAATAACAGGGAAGAACAACGAATTCGCACTGTCAGGGAGCGTGAGGCGCATTAATCTGGCGCATTTTGATAAGTAATGGTGCAGAGGGTTAGGGTGATTTTTTTTCTTTATCGTAACTGAACAAAATATCCTTAACCTTACAGCCGTTAACAAAAAGGAGAATGTCGTACAGATCTCATTTTAATGGCATGGAGTTTGCTTTAAATAGATTGGATAGTTTAAATCTATGCAACACCTGCATCAGTAAATATTATTTAAATGGTTTTGATATGACACATTTCACACTCAAGCAACTCAAATACTTTGTCACTGTGGTGGAAACTGAAAGCATCGCAGAGGCATCGCGGCAGTTACATATCGCCCAACCTTCGATCTCTGTGGCGATTAAAAATCTGGAAGATGCTTTCGATCAGCAACTGTTTATTCGCCACCATGCTCAGGGTGTTTCATTGACCTCCAGTGGACGACGCTTTTACGAAAAGGCCAGGGAGCTGTTGCGTCTATCCTATGAATTTGAACAAAGCTCACGTGCGGAGAATGAATTGGTCAGCGGAACCATTGCCGTTGGGTGTTTTGAGTCAGCCGCGCCACTCTATATGCCGAAATTGATCGCGGGTTTCAAAAAACTCTACCCGGAAATCAATATTCAGCTGTACGACGGTGAACAGCATGAGCTGATGCACGGCCTGCATCGTGGGCGCTTTGATATGGCTTTTCTTTATGATCTTGATCTCGATAATGTGATTAAAAAAGAGCCACTTAACGCACCGCATAAGCCCTACGCGTTGCTGCCAGCGGCACATCCCCTGGCGCAAAAAAGCGCGGTGACGTTACAGGAGCTGGCACGGGAACCCATGATTTTGCTCGATGCCGTCCCCAGTAAAAATTACTTCATCAATATTTTCAAAGAGAATGGTTATCATCCTGAAGTGGCTTACAGTTCGCCCTCCATCGAAATGGTGCGTTGTATGGTGGGGCAAGGACTGGGTTTTTCGGTGCTGGTGACACGGCCTTGTTCTGATATAACTTATGATGGGGAACGGTTGGTACAACTGGATATTATTGACGAAATGGCAGATTCAACCCTGATTATGGCGTATCTGCAAAATAATGAACCGACGCGTCCGACACGTTTATTTATGGACTATTGCCGAACCGTAGAATTGACACCGGCAAGCTATACGCATTAATAATATGTTACACCCGACCTGCGGGTCGGGTATAAACACCCCTGGTAATTAGCGTAATTCTATCCAGGTGGTTTTTAATTGCGTGAATTTATCAAATGCATGCAAAGATAAATCACGACCAAACCCCGACTGTCGGTTGCCACCAAAAGGGACGGTAACATCCAGCGCATCAACGGTATTGATGGACACGGTGCCAGCATTCAATTTCCGCGCAACCCGATGAGCCTGGTTGAGATCATCGGTCCACACCGAGGCGGCAAGGGCATAAATATGATTGTTTGCCAACTCAATTGCTTCTGACTCCTCATCAAATACTTTTACCGCCAGGACCGGGCCAAATATTTCATCCTGCCAAAGGGAAACATTTTCGCTATCCACTTCGATAACGGTCGGCTGAATGTAATTAGCGACCTTTTCAAGGGTGAGTGATTCCCCGCCAGCGTGTAATCTCCCCCCGTCTTCAAGCGCGGCCTGAATAAAACGCAGCACTTTTTCTTTATGTGCCGCGGATACCATCGCGCCCATTTTGGCGTCTGGATTGAGTGGATGATCCGGCTGCCAGCCAGACAGTTTTTCGCGCAACTTCGCCATAAACGGATGATAGATCCCACGTTCAACCAGTAAGCGGGAGTTAGCAGAACAGACCTCACCCTGATTAAAACAGATGCCAAAAGCGGCTTTTTCTGCCGCCAAATCAAGATTTTTGCAATCGGCAAAGATGATATTGGCGCTCTTGCCGCCACACTCCAGCCAGACCTGCTTCAGATTCGATTCCCCGGCATAGGTCATAAAGGCTTTCCCGACGGCGGTTGAACCGGTGAAGGTAAGGACATCGACATCCATATGCTTGCCGAGCGCGGCACCTGCCTCCAGCCCCAGACCGGTGACCACGTTGAGTACTCCCGCAGGCAGACCTGCTTCCAACGCCAGTTCAGCTAACCGGATGGCGGTGAAAGGGGCGTTCTCGGATGGCTTGAGGATTACGCTGTTACCCGCTGCCAATGCCGGGCCAATTTTCCAGGCGGCGATATCCAGCGGGAAGTTCCACGGGACAATCGCTGCCACGACCCCTATAGGTTCGCGAGTGATAGTTGCCAGCGTCCCCGGTCGGGTTGGGGCGACTTGATCATAAATTTTATCGATGCTTTCAGCGTACCAGGCAATAACATGTGCCGCGCCAGGAATATCGATGTTGTACGCATCCAGAACCGGCTTGCCCATACTGGCGCTTTCCAGCAGGGCCAGTTCTTCCCGATGTTCGAGCATCAGCGCCGATAACTTCAGCAACACCGCCTTACGCTCCTGCAAAGGACATTCTGACCAGATACCAGAGGTGAAGGCCTGACGGGCCGACTGCACGGCAATGTCGATGTCCTCGGCCTGACAGGCGGTCACCTCGGCAAGGGTAGTGTCGGTGGCGGGATTTATCACGCCATAGGTGTTTGCGCTGCGTGCAACATAGCGTTTGCCATCAATTATCGCGTAGTTACAAAAAACCTGCTGTTGCAGCAGTGTTTCCCAGAATTGTCGGTTATGCATACGCAGGCTCCTTGTCAGACGTTGTAGTGGCTAAAGCGCCAGCTTGCAGGATCATCTCTGCGGCACGTTCACCGATCATAATGGAAGGGGCATTGGTGTTGCCGCTAATTAAGGTTGGCATGATTGAGGCATCGGCAACGCGCAGATTATCAATGCCATACACCTTCAGCGTATCCGGGGCGACCACGCTCATCGCATCCCGCCCCATCTTGCAGGTGCCGACCGGATGGAACACCGTGGCGCAATACGCCTTCACGTATTGGTGCAGTTGTGCATCGCTCTGCACCTGTTTACCCGGCAACATCTCCTCGCCGCGTAACGCAGAGAATTCTGGCTGGGCCAAAATCTTCCTGGCCGTTTTTATCCCTTCAACCAGCACATTGGCGTCATAAGGATCCGCAAGAAAATTGAAATCAATCTCCAGTTGCTTTTGTGCCCCCAGGCGCAGGCTGCCAATCGATTTGGGACGTAACACGCAGGTATGGATGGCATAGCCGTGCCCCCATTCGAACAGGCGTCCACGGTGGCTGCGATAACCCGGCACGAAGTGGAACTGGATATCCGGCTCCTCAGTTGCAAGTTTGGTAGAGGCAAAACCACCGGCTTCGACATAGTTGGTGGTTAACCAGCCTTTGCGCCTGAATACATACTTGAAGGGGGCGGTCAGAATGGGCTTCCAGGCCGCGAGTGAGAACCCGAGTGTCAGGGGAGATTTGCTGCGCACCGTAACCAGCCCATCCAGATGGTCCTGAAGATTTTGTCCGACACCTGGCAGGTCATGGACTACGGTAACGCCTGCCGCGGCAAGGGTTGCGCGTGGACCAATCCCGGATTTCAGCAGAATATGCGGCGAACCTATTGACCCGGCAGCCAGAATCACCTCTTTACGGCACCGCAGAGGCGTCGGCTCTGTTTCTCCTGCGGCTATGACACGTACCCCTTGCACCGTTTTTCCTTCCAGGATTAACGTCTCCACCTGGCAATCGGTCATGACGGTCAGGTTGCTTCTGCCGAGATGAGGGTGCAGAAAAGCGCGGTAACTCGACAAACGCTTACCCTCTTTCTGCGTCACGTTGTAGATACCGACACCAGAGAGCGAAGGGCCATTGAAGTCGTGATTTTCAGGCATACCGGCCCGAACGCCAGCGGCGACAAACAGGGCAGATACCGGGTTAGGATCACGCGGTTTGTCGACCAATAACTCACCGGTAACACCATGGTAAGCCGCATCTTGCTGGAGAAGATTTTTTTCCGAGCGTTTGAACCACGGCAAGACATGCTGCCATCCCCAACCTTCGCAACCCGCTTGTTCCCAGCGATCATAATCCGAGGGTAAGCCGCGGATATAAATCATGCTGTTCATCGAAGACGATCCGCCCAGTGTTTTACCGCGAGGAACATGAATATGTCGATTACCCAATCGCTGTTGCGGGGTCGAGTAATAATTCCAGCTGAATTTGTGGCTTTTATACAGCGTGATGGTCCCGGCGGGGGTCTGAATACGGGGGGTCTCATCACTACTGCCCGCCTCAATCAGACAAACCTGGATATTTTCCTGAGCAGACAAGCGTGCAGCCAGTACGGAGCCCGCTGAACCGCCGCCAATAACGATGTAGTCGTATTCGTTGGTGTTGTTCATGCGGGCCTCACTTAACCATTGAAGTCTGTGCAACCGGCTGGCTGCGACTCAGAAAATAATAAACCGGTGAGACGATGGCCAAACCAATAATCCAGGAGATGTCAGCTCCCCCTAACATATTCGCCGCCGGACCGGTATAAATGGCGGTGGACATAAAAGGAACTTCAACCACGATACCCAGCAGATAACAGAAAATGGCTTTCGTATTGAAGTAGCCGTAAATACCACCGTCACGACGGAAAAAGGACGCCACATCATAATTACCGTGTGCAACCAGGTAGTAATCCACCAGGTTGATGGCGGTCCAGGGAACTAATACATACAGCAGCATCAGAATGAAGTTGGTGTAATTGACCAGGAAGTTTTCCTGACCGTACACGGCAATCGCCACTTCGATAAGAATGGTGACAATGGAGACAACGATGCGCGCACCAGAAAGTGGCGACCATTTCGGCAGGAAGGTCTGCCCTAAGGTCAGGGTACAAAGCACACCGCAATAAAGATTCATCGCATTCGTCGCCGCGATGCCAATGGCAAAAACAATAATAACGGTGGAGGAGAGTCCGCCGGTCATATTCACAATACCGGCAATTAAATCGCCATCCACAATACAAACCGAAACCAGAATACCGAGAATCATTGGAAACAGCGAACCGAGCACGCAACCAAGATAGCTGCACCAGAAGACACTTTTTTCACTGATATCTTTCGGCATGTAGCGCGAATAATCGGATACGTAAGGGGCATAGGCCAATTGCCATAAAGCCGCAATTGAGATGGCACCGAGGAATCCACTCAGGTTGAAGCCATTACGTGCGAGGAAATCGCCGGGCAGGCCATGCACAAAAACAATCCATGCAAAGGCGGCGATCAGCACAATACCCGATACCCAGGACATGATTTTGGTATAGGCATGAATCAGGTTGTAACCAAAGGCACAGGCAATCAGGCTGAGAATAGCTGAGACGAGAATCCCGGTATTGGTTGAGACAGGGGCATAAATCGCATGCAGCGATTGCCCGCCCAGCACCAGATTTGAGGCGAGAAAGCCGATATACATAATGACGACCAACGCGACAACCAGCACGGAACCATACGACCCAAACTGACCACGCGTCTGTACCATTTGCGGCACACCCAGTTGTGGTCCCTGTGCCGAATGGAGCGCCATAAACAAACCACCGGCGAGGTTGCCGATCAAGACGGCGATAGTCGCCCAGATAAATGACAGGTGAAAAATACTGACTGCCAGCGCACCAGTGATCACGGTGAGTAACATAATGTTGGAACCAAACCAGATAGTAAAAAGATCCCGTGGTTTGCCGTGACGTTCCTCTGGGGGAATAGGTTGAATGGTGCTCAACTCAATGGATGCTGCATTCGCATTATCTTTCGGGTTGTTTGTCATCATAGTTATCTCAACAATGTTATCCGCAGGTTTTGACTCCACCCGAAAATCCGGGCCGAAGTAACAATATGGTTGACTGGATGTTGCAACAGGAGGCTACTGAGAGAAATGACGAAAAACCGAGGCAAACCCTATAAAAAAAAGAGGTAACGATGCCATGAAAGATGTTGCACCATAAAGATTCAACGCCGACTGGCTGAATAAACGGGATATTATCTAAATAACCTCCTGTTTATTCTTGGCTATTTATATCGAGGGCATTGGGTTGCACCAACATGGTGTGATGAGTGCCATAAGGCTGTGCAACAAGGTGCTTAAAAATATTTTCAATTTAGCTCACCAATAAGTTTTTCTCTGACTGTTACCGACTGGTTAAATATTTTCTATTCAGACACTCACTTTATAATATTTTACCGACTTCTCGCGCTCCAATAGTCTTGGGACCTTCTTAGTGGTTAATTCCCCCGGTATTACGTGGGACGAAGGGCATTGAAATGACATCATTAAAAACTGAAATAGACACGTTGGTGATTGGTGCGGGTCAGGCCGGGGTTGCCATGAGTGAGCACCTGACGCGCCTCGATATTCCGCATCTGGTACTGGAGAAAAATCGTATTGCGGAATCCTGGCGCAGCCGCCGCTGGGATTCACTGGTTGCCAATGGCCCGGCCTGGCATGACCGCTTTCCCGGCATGGCGTTTCCCGGTTGCTCCCCGGACAGTTTTGTCGCGAAAGAGCAGGTTGCCGATTATTTTGTCAGCTATGCCGCCATGAATCAGTCACCGATCCGCACCGGTGTCGAAGTACTGAGCGTGGAGCGTAATCAGGGATGCGCGGGCTTCACCGTGACCACCTCTGAAGGGGTGATCAATGCGCAGCGCGTTGTGGCGGCCACTGGCCCGTTCCAGCGTCCGGTGATCCCGGCGATTGCACCGCAGCTCGACCGCGTGCAGCAGCTACATTCAGCCGATTACAAAAATCCGCAGCAACTGCCGGAAGGTGGTGTGCTGGTGATTGGTGCCGGTTCTTCCGGGGTGCAGATCGCGGATGAATTGCAACGCGCGGGTAAGCCGGTGTGGCTGTCTGTCGGACCGCACGATCGCCCACCGCGCGCCTATCGTGGCCGGGATTTCTGCTGGTGGCTCGGGGTGCTGGGATTATGGGACGCCGCTGCCAGCCAGCCGGGTAAAGAGCATGTCACCATTGCGGTCAGCGGAGCGCGTGGCGGCCATACCGTGGATTTCCGTCGTCTGGCGGCGCAGGGTGTTAACCTCGTCGGTCTGACCGAAAGTTTTAGCGATGAGACGGTACGTTTCCAAAACGATCTTGCTCTGAACATCAAACGCGGTGATGAAAACTATCTGGCGCTGCTTGATGCCGCTGATGCGTATATCGCAGCTAACGGCCTCGATTTACCGGCAGAACCTGAAGCGCGTGAATTCCTGCCGGATCCCTTCTGTGTCACCGATCCCCAACTCTCCCTGAATCTCAATGAGGCCGGGATCACCAGCATTATCTGGGCCACCGGCTACGTTACCGACTACAGCTGGCTGAAGGTCAATGCCTTCAATGAACAGGGTAAACCGCAGCACCATCGCGGTGTTTCCAGCGAACCTGGCGTCTACTTCCTGGGTTTACCGTGGCTGTCACGTCGGGGTTCCACCTTTATCTGGGGTGTCTGGCATGATGCGAAATTCATCGCCGACCAGATCGCCATTCAGCGCCAGTATCAGCAATATCGCGCACCTTCAGACTCGCTTTGATATCGACAGGAATAGCTATGCCAACTCATCAACGTATTCGTATGTTTAACACCAAAGAAACCTATCCCAATCAGACGCTGGACAACGATCTGTGTCAGGCAGTGCGTGCAGGCAACACCGTCTACGTACGTGGTCAGGTCGGCACCGATTTTGCGGGTAACCTGGTGGGACTGGGTGATCCGCGTGCGCAAACTGAGCAAGCGATGAAAAACCTCAAGCAATTGCTGGAAGAGGCGGGTAGCGACCTCAGCCATATCGTCAAAACCACCACCTATATTATCGACCCGCGTTACCGTGAGCCGGTGTACCAGGAAGTGGGTAAATGGTTGAAAGGGGTGTTCCCGATTTCGACCGGACTGGTGGTGTCGGCACTAGGTCAGCCGCAGTGGCTGATGGAAATTGACGTGATCGCGGTGATCCCGGACGACTGGGAGGCAAAATGACGCTGTCAATTGCGGCTCGTTGTACCGAGTCTGGTCAGTTGGGTATCGCTATCAGTTCGTCCAGCATTGCGGTGGGGGCACGCTGTCCCTGGTTGGTGGCTGGCATTGGTGCCGTCTCCAGCCAGAACATCACACTGCCCTCGCTGGGGCAGCAGATCCTCGCGCATCTGGAAGCGGGCCAGGCACCGGAACAGGCGCTGAAAAGCGCGCTGGCGGAAGACCGCTTTAGCGAATATCGCCAGGTGACGGTGATTGACGCCAGCGGCCAGATCGCGGCTTTCAGCGGCGATAAAACCCTCGGCATTTATAACGTGGCGCAAGGTGACAATTGCGTGGCTGCGGGGAACATGCTGGCGGATAAGGCGGTGATTAACGCGATGGTGACGGCGTTTGAAGTCGCTACCGGCGAACTGACCAGCCGCTTGATTACTGCATTGCAGGCCGGGATCAATGCCGGTGGTGAAGCCGGTCCAGTACATTCGGCGGCGGTGAAGGTGGTGGATGATTACACCTGGCCGCTGGTGGATCTGCGCGTTGACTGGGCGGAAGAAGACCCGCTGGCGGAACTGCATACGCTATGGCGGGCGTATGAGCCGCAGATGCAGGCGTATGTGACGCGCGCCCTCGATCCGCGTGATGCCCCGAGCTATGGCGTCCCCGGTGATGAGTAGCGCGGTGCGCGAGATTCTGGCGGCACTGCTGGCGTTTGACACCACCAGCAGAGAGTCCAATCTGGCGCTGATCGCCTGGATTGAAGATTTTCTGGCGCAACGTGGGATCGTCTCGCAGCGCATCATGGATGACAGCGGGCGTAAAGCCAATCTGTATGCGCGGCTGGGGCCAGTCGGTGAGGGCGGGGTGATGCTCTCCGGCCATACCGATGTGGTGCCGGTGGACGGGCAACACTGGACCGTGCCGCCGTTTATCCTGACCGAACAGGACGGGCGCTACTATGGTCGTGGTAGCGCCGATATGAAAGGGTTTCTCGCTTGCGTGCTGGCGTCACTGGACGGATTTCTGGCACAACCCTTACGGATGCCATTGCACCTGGCCTTCTCTTATGACGAGGAGGTGGGTTGTCTTGGCGTACGCAGCATGGTGGATTATCTGCGCGCTTCGGCAGATAAGCCCTTGATGTGTATCATCGGCGAACCGACGGAAATGCACCCGGTTTATGGTCACAAAGGCAAGATCGGGATACGTTGCCAGGTGCAGGGGCACGCCTGTCACTCAGCCTATGCACCCTCCGGGGTCAATGCCATCGAGTATGCCGCAAAGCTGATTAATCACCTCGGCGAGGCGGCGTTGCAGCTGCAACAACGTCAGGATTCGCGTTTTGACCCACCTTTCAGCACTTTGCAAACCGGGGTGATTAAGGGTGGCAGCGTCCTCAACATTGTGCCGCAGGATTGCCAGTTTGATTTTGAAATCCGCTATTTGCCGCAAGAGGATGTGCAGGGAGTGATTGCTGAAGTCGAACAGTTTGCCCGGCAGCAGTTGCTACCGCAGATGCAGGCGGTGGCGATGGAAAGCGCGATCCGTTTTCAGCCAATCAGCCAGTATCCGGGACTGCTGACCGATCCCCAATCGCAATTCGCGCAGTGGCTGGCGCAGTGGAGCGGCAGCGATCAGTTCTCCACGGTGGCGTTTGGCACGGAAGGGGGATTGTTTGATGAAGCAGGTATCGCCACGCTGATCTGTGGGCCTGGCAGTATGGATCAGGGCCACAAGCCGGATGAATTTATCGCGATTGTGCAGATTGAACGCTGTATGGCGATGCTCGATAATTTGTGTCGGTGGATGCAATAAAATAAAAAATGCGCGATAAATCGCCCCGCTACCATACCGTGCAATTTTTTGTAGCGGCGCGATTTATCGCGCGCGTTGACATTACCTATTTTCGCCATGATTAAATTGTGATTTATTTCTCAGTGTGCTGCATTCGCCCGCAGGATCCATAAGAATTGAGATTTGAATGCACAAAAGGATAAATATCATGTAACAGATAACGTCACTCTTGGTTCGACTGGAAAGCATACCCGATACGAGTGATAACGAAGTTTCGCGCTCCGGCCTTTCTGTTAATAATACTCCGGATATCACTCCAAAATCATTCACTCCGAAATCTTATAGTAGTCATGAAAAAATTCTCGCGAAAGATTTTGCCAGCTATGTTGATAAATTTAAGGAGGGCTGCGTAGAACAGTCGACAAAAAACTTCATTAATGCCATTGTTTCTTCAATCGATAATTATGGTCTATTCCTTGAGGGGTTTAATCGCTTGCGCGAAATTAAAGGCAGCAAGGTTTCCTCATATTTTTCTTAACGAAGCAGCCCGCAAGATTATATGTCTGTCAAAAAGTGATTTTGAACAACTCATCACCGCAAACGCGCTGCCAACAAATCCTCAACTGATCAGATATCGTCGCGGTTCGGCAGAACTGCCTGAACTGATACCGGCAACGGCCAAAGCAGTTGCTGATCTTCGTTCAACAATCCCTCTACTTGATGCCCTATGGAGGCGTGTGGAATTTTCATGGAAAACGACGATAAATTTTCTTTTTTCACATCGTACCGGTCTTTCAGCTACGTAAAATTTCAGCGTGAAGGGTATTTACAGTTATATTAACGCGTTGTTGAATCAGTGTGCTGTGGAAAAAAAGCGTCTGACGGATCATGCAGAGTCCTTGAAAAAGGTATTTTCACCGTATCCTGGAAGAGATTGGAAGCAGCATTGTGAAAGTCTGGTGGGTAAGCTTTGCACGCAATTTGGCAATCATGCTTCCTTTTCCGCTTTCCCGCTTAATCACCAGAAAGCCATTGCGGCTATCGCGTTAATTAAATTACTGGTTAAACTGTCTACGCCGCAATATTGCGTGTTTAATGATAAATTAGCTGAGGGGCTACTGATGCCAGTTTATACATTATATAATTATGCCAATAAAGTATATCCCGGACTATTTACCCGTACCGAAAGAACAGGTGGAACTCTGCTTTGAAAGGGCCAGGGTTACAACACAAATACAATGCGCAGAGTTTCTTATCCAGGATTGAAATCTTTAAATTATCGAATGGGCAACCGATCAATAAAATAATCGACGAGATGTATTCGCTGGCGTAACTTTAGCCCCCACGCACCGATCCGCGCCACACGACATTCGCCTGATACAGGCGGGTGTCGTGCTGCTGAATGTCCTGAACCTCCTCACGTTCTGCCTGCATCAACCAGTCCACCGCATCGCGGGCAAATTGTTCCACCGGCTGGGCAAAGGTGGTGAGGTGGTACGAAGACCAGCCCGCCTGCGCAATATTATCGAAACCGATCAGGCACAGATCTTGTGGTACGCGTAAGCCAAAACGATGGCGTGCCTCATCCATAAAGCCACAGGCCACCAGGTCGGTAACACAAAATACCGCGTCCGGACGCTGATGACGCGTCAACAGGCGATGTGCCAGAATCTGGCCGCTTTCATACGAGGTGGTGCCGAAGCGCTCAACGATCACCGGCAGCCCGGCAGCCTGCGCGGCGGTAAGAAAATCACTCTCGCGTTTCATCAGGCTGGGTGTCCCGGCCAGCGAGTTGGCAAACGCCAGGCGGCGACACCCGGCGCGGGCAAATGCCATCACCGCCGTTGCGGCAGCGGCCGCAGAATCCAGATTGATGCATAACGAACCGGGCACTGCCTCATCCCGGTTAATCAAGATGATGCGCTGACCGTGTTTATAACATTGACGGGTAATCGCGCTGTCGGGCATGCCCGACAAGATGATCGAAGCATCCGCGCGGAAATTAATCGCCTGTTGCAACGCGCCAGAGACGCTATTGTCGGAACGGTCGGTATTAATCAACATCGCCACTTTGCCCGCTTCCTGCAAAAACTGGGTTAACCAGCGCACCAGACTGGCACGATAGGGCGTGGCAAGTTCAGAGACGATCAGGCAGACGATTCCGCTGCGGTTACGCACCAGGCCGCGTGCCAGGTGATTCACGTGATAACCCAACTCTTCAGCGGCTTTCATCACCCGAGCACGGGTGGTGGCAGAGACGCTGGCTCCGGGCGTAAAAGCACGGGACACCGCCGAGCGGGAGACCCCGGCGCGATCCGCCACATCCTGCGCGCTGACCACCGTTTTCTCGTTTTGCATCGCTAACCTCCCGCCCTTAACTGGTTGCAAAGCAGTCTGCCCGATTTTGCAAAGGTGTGCAAAATGATTCACATCATAATTGTTTCAATTTTGTGACACGCCCTGTCAATTGCTCAGCAAGGCGATTGACAGGTTATTTTATGTTCTCTACAAATTTGCACACATGTGCAAAAAACAAGGTGCCAGTGAAGCACCACCCTGCAAACCAAGGAGAACATCATGCGCTACACCCCTCTGTACGTCGCACTATCCGTCTGTTGCACTGCACTGCCGTTCACCGCCGCTGCGGCGGGTAATCTCAATATGATCTGCTCCGCTGATGTGGTGGTGTGCGAACATATGACGCGCATTTTCAGCCAGGCGCACCCGGATATTCAGGTGAATATGGTGCGGCTTTCAGCGGGCGAAGCCTACGCCCGCATCCGCAGTGAAGCACGCAATCCGCGCACCGATATCTGGTGGGCGGGTACGGGCGATCCCCATATGCAGGCCGCCGATGAGAGGTTAACGCAGGTCTATAAATCGCCGCTGCTGGACCAGCAACAGCCGTGGGCGCAGAAGCAGGCGGAGAACTCCGGTTATCGTACCGTCGGTATTTATGCGGGCGCACTCGGCTGGGGTTACAACACCAAATTGCTGGCGGATAAAAAACTGCCCGCCCCGACTTGCTGGAAAGATTTACTCAATCCGGCATTCAAAGGGGAGATCCAGATCGCCAACCCAAATTCCTCCGGCACCGCCTACAACACGCTGGCGACGCTGGTGCAAATCATGGGTGAGGATCAGGCGTTCGACTACCTGAAAAAACTCAACGCCAATATCTCGCAATACACCAAATCGGGTTCTGCGCCGGTGAAAGCCGCCGCGCGTGGTGAAACTACGGTTGGCATTGTGTTTATGCATGATGCGGTGGCGATGCAGGTGGATGGCTTCCCGATCAAAACCGTCGCCCCTTGCGAAGGTACTGGTTATGAAATCGGTTCGATGTCGATTGTCAAAGGTGCACGCAACCTGGCGAACGCCAAAGTCTGGTACGACTGGGCGCTGAGTGCTGAGGCGCAATCGCATATGAAAGAAGCTAAATCCTTCCAACTGCCGTCCAATCGCAACGCAGAAATCTCTGAATACGCGCCGCGTTTCGAAAACATCAAACTGATCGATTACGACTTCAAAACCTACGGCGACTCCGCCAAACGCAAAGCGCTGCTTAGCCGTTGGGACAAAGAGATCGGTGCCAGCGCGCAGTAACATCCATGCTGAGATGCGGTGGCTCTGGCCTGATGTCCGCTTCAGCCTGAATTTTCAGGTCGAGGTGATTTATGAATGCGAACAATCGTCGTTTAGTCGGCGCGTTGCTTGCCGGTGCGCTAGCCCTGACGCTGCTCCCCTGGTACAGCCTCGAAAGCGGTTTCTTTTCCGGTGGCTGGATCCTTTCGCTGTGGAGCGATGGGGCCAATGCCCCGGCGCTATGGCAGATGATGGTTTTTCAACACCCGTGGCTGGCGGTGGCAGTCGCGCTTTATTTGCTGTGCGCCTCCTGCGGCTTGATGCAACCGGGCGGCATCCGTAGTCATTTGCTGCTGCTGTTCAGCGCTCTCGGCGTGTTGTTTCTGATTATGGAAGGTCACGCTATCGGCTACAGTGGCTGGAGCTGGCTGTGGCTGGAAAACCAGTTTGGTGCGCTGGAGCAAGGACAACCGGCGATGGGTGCAGGCGCGTTGCTGATGCTGACCACCTTTCTGCTGCTGTTTTCCTTCGCCCTGGCCGAGCGCGGGGTGTTGAAAGGTGACGCCTTTGTGGTCGCCGCGCTGGTGTTGCTGACGGCACTGGTCAGCGTGTTTGTGCTTTATCCGGTGCTGAGTATGTTTGTGGTCTCGGTGCAAGACGTCGACGGCAGCTTTAACCCCAATGGTTTAATCAGCAATATCCAGGATCCCTCCATCTGGAGCTTCGGCTGCCTGAGCGGCGGCACCTGTGGCACGGCGTGGCGCACCTTATGGCTGGCGCTGATGACCGCCAGCGGTGCGACGCTGCTGGGGCTGGCTTTTGCGTTGGCCGCGACACGTACGCCGCTGCCGATGAAAAAAGCGCTGCGCATGCTGACCATCCTGCCGATCATCACGCCGCCGTTTGTCATCGGCCTGGCGCTGATTCTGCTGTTTGGCCGCTCCGGTGTGGTCACGGAGCATCTGGCGGCGTTGTTTGGCATCGAACCGGGCCGTTGGCTCTACGGACTCACCGGTATCTGGATCGCCCAGGTATTGTCGTTCACCCCCATCGCGTTTCTGGTGTTGATCGGGGTGGTGGAGGGCGTCAGCCCGTCGCTGGAGGAAGCATCGCAAACCCTGCGCGCTGACCGCTGGCGTACTTTCACCCGTATTTCGCTCCCGTTGATGGCGCCCGGCCTGGCGAACGCCTTCCTGATCAGCTTTATCGAAAGCATGGCCGATTTCGGCAATCCGATGGTGCTGGGCGGCAGCCACGGCGTGTTGTCGACGGAAATCTTCTTCTCGGTAGTCGGAGCGCAGAACGATCCCAGCCGCGCGGCGGTATTGGCGATGATTCTGCTGTGTTTCACGTTGGCCGCCTTCATCCTGCAACGCCTGTGGCTGGGCGGGAAAAACTTCGCCACCGTGACTGGCAAAGGCGATGGTGGCAACCACGGCCAGCTTCCGCGTACGCTGCGCTTTGGTGTTTACGGCATGGTGCTACCCTGGGGTCTGTTTACGCTGGTGATCTACGGCATGATCCTGGTTGGCGGCTTCGTGCAGTCGTGGGGGCTGAACGATACGCTGACGCTGGAACATTACATCCGCGCGTTCCGCATCACCTTTACGGACGGTCATCTGCTGTGGAGCGGGGTGGCGTGGAACTCCTTCTGGACCACGCTGGAGATCGCGTTGATTGCCGCACCGTTGACGGCAATAGTCGGCCTGCTTACCGCCTGGTTGATTGTGCGTCAGAAGTTTACCGGGCGGCAGACCTTCGAGTTTCTGCTGATGCTCAGCTTCGCCATTCCCGGCACGGTGATCGGTGTCAGCTACGTGATGGCCTACAACCTGCCACCGCTGGAGATCACTGGCACCGCGATGATCCTGATTGCCTGCTTTGTGTTCCGTAATATGCCGGTGGGCGTGCGCGGCGGTATCGCAGCGATGAGCCAACTGGATAAAAGTCTCGATGAAGCCTCGTTGACGCTGGGGGCCAACAGCTTCCGCACGCTGCGCAAAGTGGTGCTGCCGCTGCTGAAACCGGCGATCAGTGCGGCGCTGGTGTACGCCTTCGTGCGTGCCATCACCTCCATCAGCGCGGTGATCTTCCTCGTCTCCGCACAATACAACATGGCGACCTCGTACATTGTCGGGTTGGTGGAGAATGGTGAGTACGGCGTGGCGATCGCCTATTCAACGGTTTTGATTGTGGTGATGTTGCTGATCATCGGCGTGTTCCAGTGGCTGGTGGGTGAACGTCGTCTGCGCCGTGTGGCGCGTCCGGTAGAGGTGGCCACGCCGCCTGCTGCTCCCTCATTAACTCAGGAAGGTGTTGTATGAACACAGGTTCCGTGGTGTTTGAACACGTCTCGAAACGCTTCGCCGGATTTACTGCGTTGCCGGATCTGTCGCTGACCGTAGAACCCGGCAGCCTGGTGACGCTACTCGGTCCCTCCGGCTGTGGCAAAACCACGACGCTACGTCTGCTGGCGGGGCTGGAACATCCCAGCTCCGGGCGGATTCTGATTGGCGGCAAAGATGTCACCCATCTGCCGGCCAACGAACGTGATGTGGCGATGGTGTTTCAGTCGTATGCATTGTTTCCGCATATGAGCGCGCTCGACAACATTATGTATGGCCTGCTGTCGTCAGGTATCAGCAAGCGCGAGGCGCAGGACCGCGCGCGTAACGGGCTGAAACTGGTGGGGCTGGAACATCAGGGGGGGCGCCTGCCGTCGGAACTGTCGGGCGGTCAGCAGCAGCGTATCGCGGTGGCGCGCGCGTTGGTGCTGGAACCACAGGTCCTGCTGCTCGACGAACCGCTGTCGAACCTTGATGAACGCCTGCGGCGTCGGGTGCGTACCGATATTCGCGATCTGCAACAACGCCTTGGATTCACGGCGGTGTATGTCACCCATGATCAGGAAGAAGCGCTGGCGGTGTCCGATAAAATTATTGTCATGAAAGAAGGGGATATTGCTCAGCAGGGCGCGCCGGAAAGCCTCTACCTGACGCCCAACTCGGTGTTTATCGCTGACTTTATGGGGGAAGCGAATATTTTGCCGTGCGAAGTGGAGCAGGTGGAAGGCAACGAGGCGCTGGTGCGTCTTGGCAGCCAGCGTTATCGCGTGCGCCACACTGCCGCCAAAACCGGCAGTGCGCAGCTCTCGGTACGCCCGCAATTTATCACGCTGTGCCAGCAGAACGGTGGCGCGCTGCGCGGTGAAGTGACGCATAGCACCTGGCTGGGCGACCACATCGAATATGAGGTGGCGACCGAATTAGGTGCGCTATTTATCGTCGATGCGCAGATGGAACAACAGCACCCGCTGGCGACCTCGGTGGCGATTGATTTTAAACCCCAGGGGCTTGCCCTGATTGCCGGATAACAAGGATCAACCATGAGTAACGTGGAAAATAACGCCCTGCTGGCACGGCTGGCGCTGGCAGAAGACGTGGCGCGCGCAGGCGGTGCGGCAGCGCTGCATTGGTTTGAACAGCGTGACAGCCTGGTGGTGGAAACCAAACACGATTTGCAGGACGTGGTGTCACGCGCTGACCGCGAAGTGGAACAGATGATCGGGCAGCGTATTCGCGAACATTTTGCTGACGACGGCTTTCTCGGAGAAGAGTATGGCTTGCAGGCGGGCAGCTCCGGCTATACCTGGGTGGTGGACCCAATTGACGGCACCAGCCCGTTCCTCAACGGCATGCCGAACTGGTGTGTCTCGGTGGCGGTGCTGCACCACGGGGTGCCGGTGATTGGGGTGATTTTTGCCCCGACCTATCAGGAGTGCTACGTGGCGGCGCTGGGGCAGGGGGCGACACTCAACGGCAAGCGTTTGCAGGTTGACCCCTCACGCACGCTACAAAACCACGTTACTGGTTTTGGTGCTAACAGCTATGTCAGCCCGGAAAAGGTCGGCGAAATACTTGCTGCGTTGCTGGCGGCAGGCGGTAACTTTATCCGCATTGGATCGGGGGCGCTGATGCTGGCGTGGGTGGCGGCAGGTCGTGTGGTGGGGTATTACGAACCCTATATGCACGCCTGGGATTGCCTCGCCGGGTATTGCCTGGTGCAAGAGGCGGGCGGCTGGTATCACCCGTTCAATACCGAAGGCGAGCGGTTGTTGAAAGGGGCACAGGTGTTGGCGGTGGCCCCTGGCGCGGAAGCGGATTTGAAACGTATCGCCGGGTTGTAATTCTGGGCTGACGATGCTGTTATAAAGCACTTTCTCTGTAACCGGATGGTTCTTGTGCCGCTGTCTGCCTCTGAATGGTTTGCTCATAACGGTATTGAATGTTCGCGCGTCACCGCCAGCGACAGTGCTTTTCCACGCCATCTGCACGATGAATACGTGGTTTGTGCCAACCTGAGCGGTCGCGAGGAAATCTGGCTGGATGGCAAGTCACATCAGGCGTTGGCCGGGCAGGTGACGGTGTACAACCCGGCTTCTGTTCAGGCATCACAGTTCAGTGTGGAACCGGTGAGTTTTATTAGCGTGCATCTGCCGCAGGCAATGCTGGCCGGTGCGCCTGCGCTGCGCGAAGGGGCATTCCATCACGCGCCGCTGTTCGCCGCCATCTGCGATTATGCTGCGGCGACGCGTCAGCCCGATGAAGGGTTGCAGGAACAACAACTGATGTGGCTGTGTGGCGAATTGCTGGATGATTCAGCCAGTCGCCAGCAGGGGGATGCACAACTGATGGTGCAGGTCAGAGAGTATCTGCGCGCCAACCTGAGCAGCAAACCGCAACTGGCAACGCTGGCGCAGCAGGTGGGGCTGAGTAAGTACCACCTGGTGCGCCGCTTCACTCAACTGGCTGGCATGCCACCGCTGCAATATCATATGCAGCTGCGGTTGCATCATGCGCGCGACTTGCTGCGCCGTGGGGTACATGCACAGGATGCCGCGCTGCAACTCGGCTTTTACGACCAAAGCCATTTTATTAATGCCTTCCGCAAAGTGATGGGCACCACGCCCCATCATTATGCGCATCAGCTAAGAATAAATTCGCGATAGCCGGAACCGATAACGTAAATCGCGAAGTAACAGAAGATCAGGGCTGAGGCGAGATAGGAATATTTCAGCAGGCGCTGGCCCAGTAGTTTCCCGCCCATGCTGCCCACCAGGCACAACACGCAAGTCCAGAACACTCCGGCAATAAAGAAGCCGCTGAGGAACCACGACGTTGCTGCGGCATTGCCGTGGCCCATACGTGAAATCAGCGCACCGCCGACGCTGGCAAACCATAGAATAGCGGTAGGCGATGACATCGCCAGCATCACACCCCGGCTGAACTCACGCAGCAGCGAACGTTGCGGTTGCTGTTCTGACATATTGATGGCGGTGACGGAATGGTATGCGGCCAGCAACATTTTCACCGCAAACCAAATCAGCAGCGCGCCGCCGCCAATCCACAGCACCCAGCGTACAGCGGCGAATTGCAGCACTACCGCCATGCCCGCCAGCGCCAGCAGCGCGTAGATTAAATCGCCAATGCAGGTGCCCATCCCCAGCCAGAAACCGTGGAAATAACCGCGCTGCATCGCCAGGGTGATCATGGCGATATTCGCCAGACCGATATCAAGGCACAACGACAAACTCAGCAGAAAACCATTTGAAAACTGCAACATAGGTAAATACGCATCCCGCGTCAGTAAGAGTGGCGTCATTAAACCATGTTGTGGCGGGCGGGTATTGGAAAGAATTGCGCGATAAATCGCGCCGCTACAGATGAGTGCAATCTTGTGGTGCTGAATGCTGCGAAAAAGTGCACCGCAGATCTCACTGGAGGGGTTAATCCGCGAATATTCTGCGCCTGGCTGGAACGGTTAAATCTGGCCCGCTTATTGCTTGATTATTCTTATTGCCCCAGCGTTGTGGCAATCACATCTTTTTATGCAGACAGCGTTGTCTGCCAGCTGCTGGTTTCACCCTATCCGAATCCATTCTTTCTTACTCATCACTTCTTTAAGAGGGTGCTATGGCTATTAGTCGTCGTTCATTTCTTCAGGGATCAGCATTATCGGCATTAGGTCTGGCTGCGGGTGTTGCACCGAAAATCAGTTTTGCGGCGGATAATAAGGACGCCATCAAAGTGGCGACCATTCTCGATCTTTCCGGTGGTTTGGATATCTACGGTAAACCGATGTCCAACGCCATCAATCTGGCGGCAGATGAAATCAACGCCGCAGGCGGCTTACTGGGCCGCCCGTTACAGATGATTAATTATGATGCCCAATCCAACATGCAACTGTATGCGCAATACGCGCAACAGGCGGCGTTAAAAGATAAGGTCGCCGTGGTGCACGCCGGGATCACGTCCGCCTCGCGCGAAGTGATCCGTCCGGTGCTGGACCGCTTCCGCACGCTGTATTTCTACCCGACCCAATATGAGGGTGGCGTGTGCGACCGTAACTACTTTTCCACCGGTTCCACCCCGGCACAAACCGTGGAAAAACTGGTGCCTTATGCGATGAAAAAATGGGGCAAAAAAGTCTATGTGCTGGCTGCCGATTACAACTATGGCCAAATCGTCTCTGCCTGGGTGAAAAAGTCGGTACACGATAACGGTGGCGAAGTGATGGCGGTGGAGTTCTTCCCGCTTGATGTCACCGACTTCGGTGCCGCCATCTCGAAAATCCAGGGCGCCAAACCGGATATGGTGTGGTCGGCGCTGGTGGGCGGCGCGCACATTTCCTTCTATCGCCAATGGCATGCCGCGGGTATGAGCGGCAAGATTCCGATTGCCTCAACGGTATTCGGCGGCGGTAATGAACATATCATCCTGTCACCAGAGGAGAGCAACGGCATCCTGGTGGCGGCCAACTATATGCAGGAGATTGCCACCCCGGAAAACCAGGCGTTTGTGCAGAAGTTCCATGCTAAATACGGTGCCAACACGCCTAATATCAGCGATCTGGCAATGGGAGCCTATCAGAGCATGCTGGTGTGGGCGGAAGGGGTGCGCAAAGCCGGGGATATTGACCGGATGAAGGTGATTGAAGCGCTGGAATCAGGCATCAGCGTGACTTCACCGAGCGGCAAAGTCACGGTCGACCCTGCCACTCATCACTGTCGGCTGGATGTGCATATCGCCGAAGTGGAAAACCATCAGATGAAGATTCTGGAAACCTTCACCGATCAGGCACCGAGCGATACCGCGATGGTGTGCGATCTGAAGAAAAATCCGCGCGACACCAAACAGTATCAAATCGAGCTGTAACAGGAGCCACTATGGATCTGTTGATTATCTACGGCATTGAGGTACTCAATGCTATCGCGGTGCTGATTATCATGAGCCTCGGGCTGGCGGTGGTGTTTGGCATGATGAAAATCGTCAATATGGCGCACGGCGAATTTATGATGCTTGGCGGCTACAGCGCGATTCTCGCCACCAACCATCTCGGGGTGCCGATCTGGATTGCCATGCTGGTGATTGCCCCGCTGGTGGTGGGCGTGTTTGGCATCGTGATTGAGCGCGTGATTATCCGTCACCTCTATGGCCGGATGATTGACACCATGCTGGCCACCTGGGGGCTGAGTCTGGCACTGATCGGGGCCGCGACGATGCTGTTTGGCAACACCACGCTGGGCATCAGTTCGCCGCTGCCCAGCGTAACCGTCGGCAGCTACAGCACCAGCGGTTATTCACTGTTTACCATCCTGTTTGCGTTGTGCCTGGTGGGGGCATTGTGGTTGCTGTTGCGCTACACCACCCTCGGGTTGTGTGCGCGTGCCACCATGCAGAATGCGCGCATGGCGGCGGCACTCGGCACCAATCCCGGCAAAATCTACAGCCTGACGTTCGGGTTGGGTGCAGCGCTTTCGGGACTCGGCGGTGCGTTGCTGGCACCGATCACCGGAGTGATCCCCACTATCGGCATCAGTTTTATTGCCAAGGCGTTTATCACGGTGATTGGCGGCGGTAGCGCTATCATCGCCGGTACGCTCTCATCCTCCACCCTGTTCGGCACCATCTCGCAACTGGCGACCTATGCGTGGACGCCGGTGTTTGGCGCGGTGGCGCTGTTGTTGAGCGCGATTGTGCTGCTGCGGTTGTTGCCGCAGGGCATCACCGGACGCTTTTTCAGGAGGTCGCTGTGATGAAACTGTTTTCTGAACGGGTGCAAATCATCGGTGTCGCGCTGGTGGTGATGCTGGTGGCGTTCTGGCTCTCCGGGGCGCTGGAACTGTATACGCTGCTGTCGGTGACGGTGTTTCTGGTGATGGGGCTGCTGTCGCTCAGCCTGGCGTTTATCTGGGGGTACGGCGGCATTCTGTGCTTTGGTCAGGCAGCGTTTTTCGGTCTGGGTGCTTATACCTACGCCATCTGTGCCATCAACTGGGGGGATTCCACCTGGGCGGTGGTGCTGGCGGTGCTGCTGCCGACGTTGTTCTCACTGTTGCTGGGCTATGTGATCTTTTACGGTGGCGTTAGTGATGTCTATCTCGGTGCCATCACCCTGGCGGTGAGTCTGGTGCTGTTTAACTGGGTGAATTCCACGGCGGGCAGCGAATACCACATCGGCCAGGCGTTACTGGGGGGCTTCAACGGTATTCCGTCGGTGCCACCCCTGAATCTGCCGTTCCAGCCCGATGCGGTTTTATCACCAGAAGCGATCTTTATGGTGACAGCGGGCTGTCTGGCGCTGTGCTACGTCCTGCTGAAATTCACCTTACTCAGCCGTTTTGGCAAAACGGTGGTGGCGATTCGCGAGAATGAACAGCGGGCGGGTTTACTGGGCTATAACGTCCCGGCGCATAAACTGGCGACTTTCGCCATCGGTGCGGCGATTGCCGGGCTGGCGGGTTGTTTGTACGTCAACTGGGGAGCGTTTGTCAGTCCTGGCGTGTTC
The DNA here is from genome assembly GCF_059730495.1 of Pantoea sp. X-Soil-TKNS-1211. Classification (NCBI taxonomy): domain Bacteria; kingdom Pseudomonadati; phylum Pseudomonadota; class Gammaproteobacteria; order Enterobacterales; family Erwiniaceae; genus Pantoea; species Pantoea sp. X-Soil-TKNS-1211. The sequence continues at coordinate 456,026 of NZ_AP035954.1, read as the reverse complement.
AGCATCAGCCAGTCGGCGCAGATCATTATCTGGGTGATTGTCGGTGGGCGTGGCACGCTGATCGGACCGGTGATCAGCTGCATTCTGTTGCAATGGATGGTCACCCGTCTTGGCGCGCAGCAGACGGTGGATGTCAATTTGGTGCTGGGAGTGATTCTGGCGGTCTTCGTGTTGCTGATCCCCGGCGGTCTCCTGCCCACGTTGCAACGTCTGTGGCGGCGTAAACGTCAGCCGACGGCGCAAACAGCCACGCCGCAGGTGAGTGAGGTGAAACAATGAGCGCACCGGTTCTGTTACAAACTCAAAAAATGGGCGTCAGTTTTGGCGGCGTCCATGCGGTGAAAGAGGTGGATTTCACCCTGCACGAGGGCGAGTTGCGCTGCCTGATTGGTCCGAACGGTGCGGGTAAAAGTACCTTCTTTAAAATGCTGAGTGGTCAGGTGACACCCAGTCGTGGCGAATGTCGTTATCGTGGTCGGGTGATTTCCGGGTTGCGCCCGTGGGAGATCGCGCGTCTTGGCATTGGTATCAAAACGCAGGTGCCCAGCGTATTTGAAGGCTTAAGCGTGCGTGAAAATCTGTGGCAGGCGGCGGCGAATAAAATGGCAAAATCGGCGCTGCCTGCCGCGATTGACCAGGTATTGCACGATATCGGTCTGGTGTCGCTTGCCGACGCCACCTTATCCGAACTGGCGCACGGTCAGCGACAGTGGGTGGAACTGGGGATGATCCTGATTTCACGCCCGCAACTGGTGCTGCTGGATGAACCTGCCGCCGGGATGACGCACCACGAAGTACGCAAAACTGCTGAGTTAATCAGGGCCATCAACCAGCAAAGTACCGTGGTGGTGGTGGAACACGATATGGAGTTCATCAGTATGATTGCGCAGCAAGTGACGGTGTTTAATCAGGGGGCGGTGCTGGCGGAGGGGAGCTTCCGTGAAGTGACCAGCAACCCATTGGTCAAAGAGGCCTATCTCGGCAACGTGGAGATTAAACATGCTTGAAATTAAAGAGATGGTCTCGGGATATAACAAAATTCCGGTGCTGCATCTGTCAGAACTGTTTGTCGGCGCAAAATCCTTTACCGGCGTGCTGGGACGGAACGGCATGGGCAAAACCACGCTGCTGCGCACCATCATGGGCGAACTGCCTGCCTGGCAGGGCCGCATTGCGCTGAACGGCATCGATATCACTGCGTATCAGGCCCATCAGCGCGCGGCGGCGGGGATCGGTTTTGTGCCGCAGGGACGGCAAATCTTCCCGCTGCTGACGGTGGAAGAGAACCTGCGCATGGGCTGCGTAAAACACTTTTCCCGCGCCGGACAGATTATTGAGCAGATGCTGGAGATCTTCCCGCGCCTGAAACGTCTGCTGGCGCAACCGGGTGGATCCCTGTCCGGTGGTGAACAGCAGTTACTGGCGTTGGCGCGTTGTTTATGTGGTCAGCCGCAACTGGTGTTGCTGGATGAACCCACTGAGGGGATTCAACCCAATATCTGTGAGGAGATTATTGAGACTTTGCAGCGACTCAGGCAAGAGATGGATATCTCCATCATCCTGGTGGAGCAGGATATTGAGTTTCTCTATGCGTTGTCAGATCAGATTCATGTGATTGAAAAAGGTGAGATTATTCACCACATCGATCCGCAAACTACCTCCAGTGCCAGTATCGCCGAACAGTTTTTAGGTTTTCATGCCTGACGGTTACGGATCGTGCATTTGTCCCACCCGACACAATTCCCGACCGCCTTAACAAAGCAGGCGTGACTCAGGTTGCTTAGTGTAATGCTTCACACTCCATAACCCAGGGTGAAGCATGACTGAGCAATCCTTACTGGCGACGCTGGCGGGCGTCCGGCTGCATCTTTTCCATCCTGATGTGCAGAGCGCGCGGGCCTTCTGTGCTGCGCTGACACAACTTGGCTGTCACGCGCAACACAGCTGGCCGCTGCCGGCGCAGGCACCCGGTGACGTCCAACTGGTGATGGTGGCGGTTGAACCTCATTATCAGCAGGCCCTGCAACCGCTATTCCGTGCCTGGCAGCAGGCCAATATCCCGGTGATTGCGCTGGCCGATGGGCAAAATGCGCGCCTGTTTCCGCTATTAATTGAACTGCAACCGACCGCCATCGCCGCACGCACGTTGCATCCCTTTGCGTTGATTGTGCAGATCCTCGGCACGTTGCAACTCACGCGCCAGCATGTCCGGCAGCGGATAAAGGCCAAAAGCGAACGTCTGACCCAGGCCAAAGGCATACTGATGCGGGAATATGGGTTGGATGAGTCCGGGGCGTACCGCTTTATGCGCAGCGAAGCGATGAACACCCGCAGCAGCCTGGAATATACCGCTGAGCGGGTGATCAACAGCTTGCAAAAATAGTCAGCTCTGCGGCTGGCGGATCAGGCTGCTGGGGGTGTAACCAAAGGCTTTGCGGAACGCGAGACTGAAGTGCGACATATCGCTAAAGCCGTGGTCCATCGCCACCTGGGTGATATTGCGCGCTTTGCCTTCGGCCAACGCTTTGTGGCTCGCCAACAAACGCTCCTGCCAGACAAAATTCATCGGCGTGGTGCCATGCGCGGCGAATACCCGACTGACGGTGCGCGGGGAAACATGATGGGCGTTGGCAATCTGCGCTACCGACAGTTCATGTTGGTGCAGATGTTGCCGCAGATAGTTCACCATGCGTGAGAAGAGATCGGGTTTTAACGCGGCATCGCTTTTCTGCAAATTCAGGCTGACGGCAATCATGTTCAGCAGCGTGTTGGCAAACTGCTCCGTCAGAAACGCATTTTCGCGCTCGGCGTTAAAGGCAAAGGCTTCGGTGAGCATCTGCTTAAGCGAGGTCATGCCCGGACGGCTGAGATCCAGCGTTTTGCCTGCCAGTCGGGTGATGGCCGGTGCATCCTTTTCAATCATCTGTCGCGGCAGATGTACGATATTGATGGCGACGTTATCCATGGCAAAATCAAATGGCGTGGCGGCATCATAAATCACTACATCGCCAGCGCTGACACGGGAATGGTTGTCATTCTGGCTTAAGGTGCCGGAACCGGCGCAGATATACCCCAGATAGAAATCATGATTGGGATGGCGTCGAATACACTCCTGCGTGCGTTGCCACACCAGCGCGGTACGCGAGATATGATTGGCGATATCCACATGTCCCAGCATCGAGTAACCGAAGCTGCCGGAGAACTCACCGGCGTGGGTTTGGCGTGCTTCGGCTTTGATTAAACGCGAACAAACCGCGTCACGCCAGGCATCAAAGCGATGGCGGTTTTCCAGGTTATCGGTGGTGAAATTTTCTTTCATGACAACGTTCCCTCAACATGGAGAAAAGGGCGGAAGTGGAAAAAATAAAGCAATTATTGGGCCATGAAAGCAACAAAAAGGCCGCCGCAGCGGCCAGTGGAAGAACCTTACAGCGTCGGGTGTCTTTTATGCCAGTCGGTCACCTGCTGGTAAGCCCAGGCTCCCTGTATCATGGTGGCTTCAGCAAAGTGCGCCGCCACCAGCTGCAAGCCGATCGGTGCACCTGCCGCCGTCATACCACAGGGCAGCGTAATGGTGGGGTGGCCGCTGGCGTCGAATGCACTGGTGTAGCGCAGCACGCCGTTAAACAGTGCCTGATCAGTACCAAAACGGGTCATGGTGTCCCAGGTTAGCCCGGCAAACGCAGTGGCCGGTGCCAGCACTAAATCGACGTTGCTAAACAGGGCGGAAAGATCACCACGCAGCGCCGCACGGCTCAGCAACAGGCGCTGATACTCCAGCGCCGTGACGCTGTGGCCGAGATCCAGTAAACCCGCCAGCCCCGGTCCGTATTGTTCTTTCTGTGCCGGATAAGTCGCTTCATGTGCCAACGCGGTTTCAACGGCACATAACGCGCTCCACTCCTCGGCGGCTTTCTCGGTGTCCGGCATGGTGATATCAACAAAGGCGGCACCCAGCTCACTCAGGGTGGCAATCGCTGATTGCAACGCGGTACGAGTGTCATCATCGACTTTGTCCAGTGCCCAGGCTTTATCAAGGCCGATGCGCAGCTTACTGACGCCGCGCGTCATCAACGCCAGATAATCCGGCACTGGCTCGCTGCTGGAAGTGGGGTCTTTCTCGTCACGTCCGGCAATCGCCTGTAACATAGCGGCGGCATCGGCGGCGGAACGCGCCATCGGACCGATATGATCGAGCGACGCCGCCAGTTCACAGGCACCGTGTCGGGTGACGCGGCTCCAGCTGGGTTTGATGCCGGTCAGGCCGTTGGCGTTGGAGGGAAAGCGGATCGAACCGCCGGTATCGGTGCCGATAGCCCCATAACACAGGCCCGCCGCAGTGGCGACACCGGAGCCGCTGGAGGAGACCCCGGTCCACAATGTGCTGCCCCACGGATTCGACGGACGGGTAATCTCCGGGTGGTGATCGGCGAAGGCGCTTTCGGTTTGCGCCAGTTTGCCGAGGATCACCGCGCCTGCCGCACGGAAGCGTTCCACCACCGTCGAGTCTTCAGCTGGGTAGTGATCTTTATGAATGATCATCCCGTGGGTAGTCGGCGCATCTTTGGTCCAGATCAGGTCTTTCAGGGCAATCGGCACCCCGTGCAGAGGGCCGCGAATCGTGCCACTGGCGATTTCACGATCCGCTTCAGCCGCCTGTTGCAGCGCGCTATCACGCATCACGTAAAAATAGCTGTGCAGTTGCTGATCCAGCGTATCAATACGCGCCAGCAGGGCGCGGGTGACCTCAACCGAGGTGATGTCACGTGACTGAATCAGGCGGCCAATTTCCAATAAACTTTTGTAGTGCAGGTCGTTCATCGTGCGCTTACCTCGCAGAGAAAGTGTTGGTGAACAAGCTAAAGCAGACGTGAGAGTCCGGCTTTGTTGCGCCGGACAATTGCTGTGTCGGGAGTGACAGTGTTAGCGACTAAAAGACGCGCAATAAATCGCGCTGCAACGTTTGCGTGGGGGGTAGCGGCGCGATTTATCGCGCGTTCTTAATGTCCCTTATTTATAAAATAACATTCGATTACCATATTTATTCTTAGGAAAATGACCATACTGAAATACCTTCTTTCAGCGTGCTTTCATTATCCGTATATATTTATCTGAATAACAAAATACCTTGTGCAGATATAGCATAACCCCGCTATTTACTTGTTTCAGAGCGCCTGATTATTATCCCTGCCAATCTGTTATTTCTATTGTGAAATAAACCATGACACAAACTCTTGGCAAAAATAATCCCGCTGCGGCGGTGTTAACTCATGATGCTGACGCGATTGCCGCTGCACGCCATCTGGCGGAACAGGCAAAAGTTGAGGCGGTGGAGCGCGATCAACAACGGATTTATCCGCGCGAACTCCTTGATCAATTTAGCAGGCTCGGATTGGGCAGTATCAGCGTGCCGCGTCAGTTTGGCGGTGGCGGATTGTCATTTCAGACGGTAGCTGAAGTTTTCCGGCTGATTTCCGCCAGCGATCCCTCGCTCGGGCAGATACCGCAAAATCATTTTGGTCTGATTCAGTTCATTCTCGGTGAAGGGATGCCGGACCAGCAGCAGCATTTGTTGCGCGCGGTGGTCAGTGGGCAGCGGCTGGGCAACGGGGGACCAGAGAAAAACACCCGCCATACCCGTGATGTGCAGGCGCAATTAGTGACAACGTCACAAGAATTGCGACTTAGCGGAGAAAAGTTCTACTCAACGGGGGCGTTGTTCGCCGACATCCTGGTAACCACCGCGATGCAGGATCAACAGCAGCCGGTGATGGCGTTTATCCCACTTCCTGCGGTGGGCGTAGAGATTGTCGATGATTGGTCCGGTATCGGCCAACGTACCACCGCCAGCGGCACGGTGCGGCTACAGCAGGTGGTGGTTGATGCGCAATGGATTATGCCGCTGCCTGCACCGGAGAAACCCACGTTGCGTGGCGCGGTGTCGCAGTTGATTCAGGCCGCGATTGACGCCGGTATCGCCCAGGGCGCACTGGATGATGCGCTGGAATTTGTGCGTAGCAGCTCGCGTGCCTGGGTGGATGCGGGTGTCAGCCGTAACGCGGATGATCCTTATATTCTGGCTGATGTGGGGCGTATCAGCACCGAGCTGACGGCGGCCAATGCGTTGTTGGTACGTGCGGCAAAGGTGCTGGACAGCATCGATCAACAGTCACTCAACGCGGAAAACTGCGCCCGGGCGTCGATAGCGGTAGCGGAAGCCAAAGTACTGACCACGGAGGTGGCGCTGCGGGCCAGCGAGAAACTACTGGAATGGGGCGGGAGTCGCGCCACGTTGTTGCGACATGGCCTCGATCGCCACTGGCGCAATGCGCGTACCCATACCCTGCATGATCCGGTGCGCTGGAAGACGCACGCTATCGGCAATTACTACCTCAATGATGCGCTGCCTGCGCGCCATGCCTGGATTTAAGGAGCAACCATGACGCAGGTTCAGCCCAAACAAACCGCCACACGCATCAACGATGCGCAGCAGGCGCTGGCGGTGGCGCAACAGCTGGCGGAACAATTCCGGCGCGCTGCCGCGCTGCGCGACCGTGAACGGCAGTTGCCGCATACGGAACTGGCGCAGTTTTTCGCTGCTGGTCTGGGGGCCATCACCGTGCCACGTGCGCACGGCGGGATTGAGATCTCTTCGGCACAGCTGGCTGAGATTGTTGCCGTCCTCAGTGAAGCGGATGCGGCTATCGGCCAGGTCCCGCAGAACCATTTCTATGCGCTGGAAGTGTTGCGGGTCAACGGCAGCCCGGCACAGCAGCAGCGGCTCTATGGAGAAGTGTTGGCCGGGGTGCATCTGGGCAATGCGCTGGCGGAGTTTACTTCCCCGACGGCACACCAGCGCAGCACCCGTGTTGCCGGAGGACGCCTTAACGGGACGAAGTTTTATGCCACCGGCGCGTTGTTTGCCGATCGTATCCCTACTGCCGCGCGCGGAGATGACGACAAAGAACAACTGGTCTTTGTGCCGCGTCATCAGCCGGGTGTCAGCGTGATTGATGACTGGAGTGGTTTTGGTCAGCGCACCACCGGCAGCGGCAGCGTGCAGTTTGTTGATGTCGCCGTCAGTGACGATGATGTGGTGCCGTTTCAAACCGCGTTCGAGCGGCCCACCGCCGTTGGCCCCTTCGCGCAGATATTGCATGCGGCGATCGATCAGGGTATCGCCCGTGCGGCCTTCAATGACATGCTCGATTTCCTGCGTCGCCGTGCGCGCCCGTGGCCGGACAGCGGGGTCGATCGCGCCACTGACGATCCGCTGACGCTGGATCGCACCGGTCGCCTCGCGGCACGGTTATCCGCCGGAGATGCCTTGCTGTCGCTGGCTGGTGATGCGGTGGATATTGCACAACAACACCCCAGCGCTGCAAACGTGGCGCTGGCCTCGGTCGAAGTGGCGAAAGCGCGCGCCTGGACCACGGAAGTCTCGCTGGAAGCGGGTAACTTGTTGTTCGAACTGGGCGGTTCGCGTGCCAGTCTGCGCGAGCATAACCTCGACCGGCACTGGCGCAATGCACGTACCCATACCTTGCATGATCCGGTGCGCTGGAAATATCCGGCGATTGGTAACTACCTGCTGAATGGCGTGTTACCGCCGCGTCGGGGGACGATATGAGCCAAAAACAGATCCTGCTCAACGCCTTCAATATGAACTGCGTCGGTCATATCCATCATGGCATGTGGACCCATCCGCAGGACAAATCGGTGGATTTTAACTCGCTGGCGTACTGGACTGATTTGGCGCGGCTGCTGGAACGCGGCTTGTTTGATGGCATTTTTATCGCCGATATTCTGGGCGTGTATGACGTCTATCAGCAGGGTATCAATCTGACGGCCAGCGAGTCGATTCAGTTGCCGGTCAATGATCCGCTGATGCTGGTCTCGGCGATGGCGAGCGTTACCCAGCATCTGGGCTTTGGTGTCACCGCTAACCTGAGTTATGAAGCGCCGTATCCTTTTGCCCGCCGTCTCTCCACTCTCGACCATCTGACCGCAGGGCGTATCGGCTGGAATATCGTCACCGGTTATCTCGACAGCGCGGCACGCGCTATGGGGCAACGGGAATTGCTGGCACACGATCGTCGTTACGATCAGGCCGATGAGTTCCTTGATGTGACCTACCAGTTATGGGAAGGCAGCTGGCAGGATGATGCGCTGGTGGTGGACCGCCAACGGCGCTTGTATGCCGATGCGCAGAAAATTCATCCGATCAACCATCAGGGTGAATTTTACCAGGTGCAGGGCTACCACCTCAGCAGCCCGTCGCCGCAGCGCACGCCGTTGCTGTTCCAGGCAGGTAGCTCGGCGCGTGGGATCCAGTTCGCGGCGCGCCACGCTGAATGCAGTTTTGTGAACGCCAGTTCTCCGGCCTTGATGCGGCAACAGAGCCAGCGTCTGCGTCAGGCAGCAGTCGATGCCGGGCGACATGCCGATGATCTGCGCATTTTTATGGGCGTCAGCGTGATCGTCGCTCCCACCGAACGTGAGGCGCAGGAGAAGCATCGTAGCTACCTCGAATACGCCAGCCCCGAAGCGGGTATCGCCCATTTCTCCAGCTCGATCGGGCTGGATTTGGCCGCTTTCGATCTTGATGAGCCCATTACCAGCGGCGACACGCGGGCGATTGAGTCGGTGAGTAAGGCTTACAGCGGCTGGACGCGGCGGCGTTTGCTGGAACAGCACGCAATGGGCAGCCGCTACCCGCTGATTATCGGTAATCCGTCGCAGGTGGCGGATCAGTTGATCAACTGGATCGACGAGGGCGATATCGATGGTTTCAACCTGACGCGCATCCTCAATCCGCAAAGCTACCGTGATTTTATCGATCTGGTGGTGCCGGAGTTGCAACAACGTGGACGCTTCAAGACCGCCTACCAGCCCGGCTCACTGCGGAAAAAGATTTTTCAGCAACAGGATCGTTTGCCTGATCGCCATCCGGCGGCACGCTGGCGGCTTGCGGCTAACCCTCGTTAATCCATTTACCTCAGGGAATTATCATGAAAATTTCATTAAAACTGGCGGCCGCATTGCTGGCAGTAAGCTCGCTGGCGAGTGCCGCCAGTTACAGTGGACCACTGAAAGTCGGCACCACGGCGGCTTTTGCACCACCGCTGGAAACCGCCGTGGCAGAGGCGAAAAAACAGGGACTGGAGGTGCAACTGGTGGAGTTCACCGACTGGACCGCGCCAAATGTCAGCGTGGAAAATGGTGATATCGACGTTAACCTGTTCCAGCACAAACCGTTCCTGGAGAACGCCAACAAAGAGGGTGGCTTCCATCTGGTGCCTTATGCGCCAGCCATCATCAATAACATCGGCCTGTACTCGAAAAAACATACCTCGCTGGAGCAGATCCCGCAGGGCGGCACGGTGGCGATTGCTAACGACCCGATTAACGGCGCGCGTGGCTTGCTGCTGTTGCAGAAGGCCGGGTTGATCACCCTGAAACCTGGCGTGGGGCTGAAAGCCACCGTCGATGATATTGCCAGCAACCCGAAAGATTTGAAGATTATCGAGGTGGAAGCGGTGCAACTGTCGCGCTCGCTGGATGAAGTCGATCTGGCACAAGGCTATCCACACTATCTGCGTCTGGCGAAAACCATCGATCCGGACCAAGCGCTGCTGTTTGATGGGCTGGAGCACCCGGAATATGTCATCCAGTTTGTGATTCGCGATGGTCATCAGGACGATCCGCGCCTGGCGAAGTTTGTGGATATCTACCAGCATTCGCCGGTGGTGCGCGCCAAACTGGACAGCTTCTACGGCAAACTGTATCAGCCGGGTTGGAGCCAGTAATCATGGTGAGCCTGACGTTGCCCGGTGAACAGGATGCCTTGCTGGAACCCGCGCATGAAGGATCGGGTAAGGCGCATGTGCAGATTGTGAGTATGAGTAAACGCTATGTCGGACAGACCCTGGACGCGTTGAAAAACATTAATTTGCAGGTTAAGCGTGGCGAGATCTTCGGCATTATTGGCCGTAGCGGGGCCGGTAAATCGACCTTGATCCGTTGCCTTAACCGGCTCGAAGCACCAAGCGCCGGGCAGGTGGTGATTGACGGCATTGATATTGGTACGCTTAGCGACCGGGAGCTGGTGCAGTGGCGACGCCGCACCGGCATGATTTTTCAGCACTTCAATTTGCTGTCGGCGAAGACGGTGCGGGAAAACATTGAATTGCCGATGAAAGTTGCCGGGGTGCCTGCTGGGGAGCGTCAGCGCAAAGTGGATGAGTTGTTGGCGCTGGTGGGGCTTGAGCAGCGTCAACATGCGTGGCCTGCCCAGCTTTCCGGGGGACAAAAACAGCGCGTCGGCATTGCCCGCGCGCTGGTGCATGACCCGGAGTTGTTGCTGTGCGATGAGGCAACGTCGGCACTCGATCCGGAAACCACCCGTGCCATTCTGGCATTGTTGAAGAAAATCAATCAGCAGCGCCATATCACCATCGTGCTGATCACCCATGAGATGGACGTGGTACACGATCTTTGTCATCAGGTGGCGGTCATTGATCAGGGTGAAATCATTGAACGCGGCCCGGTATGGCAGGTGTACAGCGATCCGCAGCAGGAAACCACCCGCCAGCTTCTTAACCCACAGCATCAGGCGCTACCGGAAAATATTGTGCCGTTACTGACGCCGCAACGTCAAAACGCACAGTCCCGTCTGTTGATACGGCTGCGTTATACCGGGCAGGGTGCTTCACCGGATCTCGGTGCGCTGAGTCGCCAGGCCCCGGGTGAGGTAACCTTACTGTTCAGCGCTATTGAATGGGTGGAAAACAAAGCCACCGGTCAATTGTTGCTATTGCTGGATGCGCGTCATGACAGTGCGCAGGCACTAAGCCATTTTGCCGACCAACTGGAGATTGCAGGGTATGTCACTGGGCTTTGAACGTTTATGGACCGGGTTGCTGGATACGCTGTTGATGGTCGGCGTGTCGTCGTTGTTTGCGCTGGCGTTGGGATTACCAATGGCGGTGATCCTGGTAGTGACCGGACGTGGCGATCTGTTCCCCAATCCGTTGTTGAACCGGTTGTTAGGCTGGGTGGTTAACCTGTTTCGCTCCATCCCGTTTCTGATCCTGATGGTGGCGCTGATTCCTTTCACCCGTTGGGTGGTCGGCACCACCTATGGCGTTTGGGCGGCAACGGTGCCACTCACGCTGGCGGCTACGCCGTTTTTCGCGCGTATTGCTGAGGTGAGTTTGCGTGAAGTGGACAAAGGGTTGACCGAAGCGGCGCAGGCGATGGGCTTTCATCGCTGGCATATTGTCTGGCATGTGTTGCTGCCAGAAGCGCGACCTGGCATCGTGAGTGGCTTCACCATTACCTTAGTGACGATGATTAATGCCTCAGCGATGGCCGGGGCAATCGGCGCGGGTGGCTTAGGGGATCTCGCGTATCGTTACGGTTATCAACGCTTTGATATGCAGGTGATGCTGACGGTGATTGTGGTGCTGGTGGCGTTGGTCACGCTGTTGCAATTCTTCGGTGATCGCTTATCGCGTCGTCTGAATCATCGTTAACGAATCGGCAGTTGGCTGAGTGCATTGAGCAGCGCATCGACTTTCGGCAGCAACTGCTTGCGGCGCGGCCATACCAGCGTCAGCATCAGACCATCGGGTTGATGCATCGGGAGGATAATCTCCAGCTCACCGCGTGCCAGTGGTTCGCGTATCAGCCAAGAGGGCATCTGCCCGACGCCCAGCCCGGCGCAAATGGCCTGCACCTGCGCGTCGACATCCCCCAGCGCCATCCGGTGCGGCATGTTGCGCCACTGTGGATGACCATCCTCGGTTTGCAGCAACCATGGTTTGGTGCTGCCATCAACGCGTTCGTACAAAATCGCCGGATGTTGCAGCAGTTCATGGGTGTTATTCGGTCGGCCAGCGCGGGCCAGATAATCGGGTGCCGCGCAAAACACCATACGTTCCCGCCCCATCTGGCGGCAGCCAAGCGAGGCGGGAATATTCGGTGTGTCGCCAATACGCACTGCCACATCAATCCCTTCATCGAACAAATCGACCATCCGATCGGAAAAACGCAGGCTGAGTTCCAGCTCAGGATGTTGCCGACAAAATGGCATCAGCAGTGGCATCACCGCCAGCCGACCGTAGGTGTTGGGCACCGCCAGCCGTAATTTGCCGGACGGAATGCTGCGTTGTGCCGCCAGTACCGCTTCGGCCTCTGCCAGTTCTTCCATAATACGAATACAGGTTTGGTAGTACGCGTTGCCCGCATCGGTCAGCTTCAGGCTGCGTGTGGTGCGTTCCAACAGACGGGAGCCGAGGCGCGCTTCCAATCGGGTGACGCTTTTGCTCACCGCCGAACCGGTAATATGCAGGCGTTCTGCCGCCGCGGCAAAGCTGCCGCTTTCGACACTGGCGACAAAAGGAACAATATCTTTCAGGCGCTGATCGTGCATTGATTCATGAACTCAGGTTGGGAATGATGTGAATAAATGGCAGAGATGAGAATTTAATTCTCCATTACGCTAATGATTACGCAAACTGAGGAGAATTGAAATGCAAAAGCAGGCGTTAATTGTCGGCATCAGCGGCGTGATTGGCCGTGCACTGGCGGAAAAGCTGTTAAGCGAAGGTTGGCAGGTGACCGGTTTGTCACGTGGACGTGGCGCGGTGCCGCGAGGATGTCGCAGCCTGACTGCCGATCTCACCGATGCGGCAGCGGTACGTCAGGCATTGGCTGGGGTGAAACCGGATGCGGTGTTCTTCAGCGTCTGGGCGCGGCAGGCCAATGAGAAAGAGAACATTCGCGTTAACGGTGGCATGGTGCGTAACGTCATTGAGGCGTTGGGCGAGCGGTTGCAGGGCGCGCATGTGGCACTGGTCACCGGGCTGAAACATTATCTCGGGCCTTTTGAAGCCTACGGCAAAGGGGCGGTGCCGGTGACACCGTTCCGTGAGGAGCAGGGACGTCAGCCAGTCGATAATTTCTATTACGCGCAGGAAGATGAAATCTTTGTCGGTGCGGAGCAATATGGTTATCGCTGGAGCGTGCATCGTCCTCATACCATTATCGGTTATGCCCTCGGCAACGCGATGAATATGGGCCAGACGCTGGCGGTATATGCCACCTTGTGTCGTGAAAAGGGCTGGCCATTTATTTTTCCCGGCTCCACGCAACAGTGGAACGGAGTGTCGGATGTCACCGATGCCGGATTGCTGGCCGAGCAGCTGCTGTGGGCGGCGACCTCTCCGGCGGCAGCCAATCAGGATTTCAACGCGGTAAACGGCGATGTATTCCGCTGGAACTGGCTGTGGCCGCGTCTGGCAGCGTACTTTGGTATTGAAGCCGCCGACTATCCAGCACAGATGATGCCGCTGGAAGGGCGCATGCAGGCAGCGACTGACGCATGGTGCGAAATTGCCCAGCGCGACGGATTACGTGAGGCAGATATCAATAAGCTGGCCTCCTGGTGGCACACCGATGCTGATTTAGGTCGTCCGATGGAAGCCTTCACCGATATGAGCAAGAGCCGCAAAGCAGGGTTTATAGGCTATCGCAGTACGCTGGATGCGTTTATCGAGTTGTTCGAAAAGCTCAAAGCGGAGCGGGTGATTCCGTAACGTTACAACAGAAGTTGTCACGGATCGCATAATGGAGAAAAAGGAGCGGGCTGGCGCAACGGAATGGCTAAAAATTTAGGATAAGTCAGACGGTTGGATTAGAATCGCGGCGGGTGCTTGAGGCTTTCTGCCTTAAGCATTTGCCAACGGCAGAAAGAGAAAAGCCCCAGTTAACATGGGACGTCTAGCCGGACGTCTCACATTAAACTGAGGCCACATCTAATGCCACACGCAATTAGAGTAGCCTCTTACGGACCTTCGGGTCAAGGAGAAGTAGGCTATGAAGCAGCATATGGCGCGGATTGTCGCCCTGATCGTTATCTGTACCGCCGTTGTAATGGCGGTGCTGGTTTTGAGGAAAGACCTCTGTGAGGTCCGCATCCGAACTGGCGATACGGAGGTCGCTGTCTTCACAGCCTGCGAATCTGTCAAGTAAGAGACCCGGCGGGGAGCGATCCCCGCCAACTCTTTAGGGTGTTGCGGCTGGCCTCAATGCACCCGCTCTCCAACATTACCGTATTGCGACCCAGCGCTTGCCCAACAGTACCGTCAGGGCCACGATGCTGACAATCGCCGCCAGATGCATAAAAAAATCCAGCTGATGCAGATGCACCGGGTGACAAAACGCCAACAGCGTCACCGCCATGCAGGCAACACCGAAACCGGCCATGGCCAGGCTGCGCACCGGATGCAGTGCCCGGGTACGGCGCAGGCTGGCAATCATCATCACCATCATCGGTGTGCTGACCACCAGCAAAAAGGTGTAACAGTTGGTGCCATCACCCACATGCAGCGGCGGTTCAACACGCGGAATACTGAGGATACTGAGCGCCAGCCACAGCAAACCCAGCGGCAGCAACGCTTTCCAGCCAAGGCTGCGACGTCCGGCGATACTCATGGTAAAGGCGTTGCGAATCGCCAGGATGCCAAGCAGAAACGCCAGCGCCAGTTGCACCATCGCCCAGTGTGATCCGGGTTGTGACCAGTCAGTCAGGCTGCGTTGCACCAGCAGGCTGGCGAGCACACCGCACGGCAAGGCCGCTGCCAGCCATGTCGTTACCCGCCATCCGGTGGGTAACGGACGCTTCACCGGCTGCGCGGTCCGGCTGAGTTTTTCAATTAACAGGTTGTGATCAGTCATGATGTGCTCCAAAGCGGCGTAAATTGGTCAGCGCGCGATGCAGAAGCGATTTTACTGCGGCGACGCTCAGGTTGTTATGTGCAGCCGCTTCCATCAGGCTCATTTCGCGTAAATGGACATGTTCAACAATCTCCCGCTGGCGTGAAGGCAGCTGACGCAGATAGCCTGCCAGCTCATCCTGCGAATCCTGCCGTGGCGGTTCTGCCGGTGCAGGTGTTTCAGCCAGATGATCCTCGGTCACTTCCCAGCGCTGATGGCGTCCACGCCGACGCAAGGCATCCACCGCGCGTGCCGAAATGATCGCCATCAGCCAGGGTAAGAACGGATACGCAGGATCGTAGGTATGACGTACCCGATGCACTGTCAGCAGCACATCCTGAATCACGTCTTCGATCAGCGCGTCGTCAGCGAGCTGTTTTCGTACCTGCGAACGAATCACCGGCACCAACGCTTTCAGCAGTCGCGTATATGCCGACTGGTCGCCTGCCTGCGCCCGTTCCATCAGAGCAGGCCAGCTATCGCGTCCGGTATCGCTTGTATCCATATTCCGCCTTGTTGGGTCAGGCTTTTTTGTTCGCCGCCTGAGTTAGCGCATCAACCACAATGCCGGGGGTAAGCACCTGCGGCAGCACTTTGGGTGGTCCACCATTGGCCGGGTACACCAGGTACATTGGTAGACCGCCCTGACCAAACTCACCGAGTGCGTCATCAACATCGGGGTTAAATTTGGTGGAATCCGCCACCATGTAGACCGTGCCGGTTTTCGCCAGCGCCTCTTTCACTGCCTGGGTTGAAAGCGAGGTTTTCTCGTTAACCTGACAGGTTATACACCAGGAGGCGGTGAAATCGACAAAAATGGCTTTGCCGTGCCCGCGCTGTTCGGCGAGGGTTTGCGGTGTCCATTTTTCTTTGGTGAGGGTAGTGGCAACCTCATCACCGGGCAATCCGGCACCCGGCTTAATCATCCCTGGTAGTGGGGCCAGCACCGCGATCACCAGCACGGCGGTGACGGCAAACAGGACTTTGTGACCTTTCCCGGCAAAACGGCGTTTCTGCGCCATGCCGTATAACCATCCAGCGAAGCTTAACACCACCGAACCGGCGAGTAAGGTCGCCAGCGCGCCACTGCCCGCTTGCTGCGCCAGAATCCACACCAGCCAGGCGTAAGCGCCAAACATCGGGAAGGCGAGGCCGCGTTTCAGAATATCCATCCATGCGCCGGGGCGCGGCAGGAGTTTTGCCAGCGCCGGAAACAACGATACCAGGGTAAAGGGGGCGGCAAAACCCAACGCCAGCGCAAAAAAGATCACCAGCGCCACGCCAGGTGGTTGCACCAGCGCATAACCTATGGCACTGGCCATAAACGGCGCGGCACAGGGAGTGGCGACGATAATTGCCAGCGCCCCGGTCAGGGCAGAACGCACATAAGCACCGCGTCCAATATCGATCGCGCCGACCTGCTGCACCGACAGGCCCACTTCAAACACACCCAACAGATTAAGGGCTGCCGCAAGAATCACCAACGCCAGCAGGGCGATCACCAGCGGCGATTGCAGCTGGAAACCCCAGCCCACCGCCGCACCTCCGGCACGTGCCGCCAGCAGGATACCGGCCAGCGCCATCATGGTCACGACCACACCGAGCAAAAACGCCAGCCCTTCACGGCGTGCGCTGGCGCTGTTATCAGTATGGCGTAACAGGCCCAGCGCTTTCAGTGAAACCACCGGAAAAACGCAGGGCATAAAGTTAAGAATGATGCCGCCAATAAAGGCGGCCAGCATCGCGGTTAACATCGCTGGCCTCGTCGGTTAGTGAGTCGCGGTTTGCGGATGGGCGTCGCTGTACTGCTTCACGGCTGCAAGGGCTTTCTCGATATGGGTATCGGGGTTTCTGTCAGTATAACTCAGTAAAATGTCGCCATTTGGCGCGATCACGTAGGAAGTACGGTCGGACAGGGTTTTGCCTTTCATCTGCATGGTGGTCTGATATTCCGCCGCCACTTTGGCACCCGGATCGGCCGCTACCGTGAACTTATCGCGGCATTCAAGTTTGGAGAAGTCGCTCACCTGGTCGGTGTTCCCGGCGGTGACACCCACCACCGTTGCGCCCATTTTCTTGAAGCTATCGGTAGCTTCAGCAAAATCATGGGCTTCGAGAGTACACCCCTTGCTGAATGCCGCCGGGAAGAAGTAAAGCACCACCGGACCTTTCTGCAATGCCTGTTGCAGCGAGAAGGTCAGCGGTTTACCCGCCAGCGCACCTTGCAGTTCAAAATTCGGGGCTTTGGCACCGACCGGCAGCGCGGCGAATGCTGTGGTGGACAGGCCCAACGCGGCAGCCATAGTCAGGGTACAAACGAGGTTTTTCATGCGTTTCATTATCTGCTCCTGCGGGGTTGAGGGTGTTCCGGTTATGTGACGCTGTTAATCAGTTCGCTGGTATTGCGGGGAAAGTTTCGGTCAGGGGAAAATTTTTTACTGTGGCGTCAATTTATTGAAAAAATCGCCGATATAAAACGCGTTGATGGTGGACCGAACGGAGAAATAAGCGTGGTTATTGACAGAGAATCTATTGCTGCAATCGCGCCAACATCCGCAGGCTATGGGAAAACAGCGCATCGGTGATACGGGGCGGGAAATTAGCCGGTAACATACGTTCGACCTGGTGGATGGCGTCTGGGAATTGCGCAATAAAGAAATCAATAATTTCCACCATGCGGTTCTGGTCAAAATTTACTGCCTTAGCCGTTGCCATAAAATGCCGTGGGTATATTTTCTCAATCTCCATCTTTTTACCTTTCGTGGCTTTCAGTCCCATCGCCAGTTTCAGATCACGAATGTTCAATCCGACTCCACCCAACACAGGGTAGGCCGAGATGACATCATAGAAAGGTGTCAGCCGATAGCTGCCCCCTCGCTCAATAAATACTGAGAAGTTTTTCGCATGTCCGTCGGTGGCACCAATCAGCCATTGGAATACCTGAAATTTCATAAATGCATCACGATCTTCCAATGCCTGGCTCGATCCCATCAGGAACGCCATGATATCTGCAATGCCCGGGCCACCATCAGATTCATATTTCAGCGCAGAAGGCAGTCCAAATGTCTGGCATATATCTTCCTGCGGCAAGCGCAGAAGTTGTGTATTACTGGCATTCCAGCGGCGGTCAAACCGCTCTACCGCTAAGGCTCGAATATCACCGGCATGGATAATTGTGGCCGTAGGCACGCTGAAGCCGAGTGCACGGGCGAGTGCCAGGCAGGCATATTCATTCTCAACGCTTTCGCGCATATCCAGCGTGGCAAAAGGTTGTTTGATCTCGCCAATCGGCAATTTGATGATATGTGAGGTGGGGGTGGCGCCGTGTGGAATACTCCAGCCTGCGGCGGTTTTCAGTAATGCCGTTTTTTCCTGGGCACCTGCTACCGAAATGCGAAAGTCTTCTACATCCCGGATCATGCCGAGCGGTATATCCGCCTGGTAAGCAGATAAGACGCGGATCAGTTTCTCTTGATTAAGCGTTTCATACTGCAAACCCTGCCCCGCAGGAACACTGTCTGTGGGGAGTAACATCACAGCTCCCACACTGTCCTTACCAACCTCGCGTAACAGGTCAAAAGGTTGCCGCGACTTTGCCCGATAACGTGCCACGATACGGTCGCGGATAAGGGGGCTATCAGGCAACAGATTATCAAAATAGTTGATCACGCTTTCTGAAGTGAGGGCAGGTAATTGCAGAGGCAAGGACAGAGAGAGCGGACGCGCCAGCCGGTTATTCAGCCAACTCCCGGCATACTGGAAAGTATGGGCACCATTGCTTTGCCGGGTAAACACACCGACGCGTTCACCATTCATCCACGCCACCAACTCCTGCTTCACCAGTCATTCTCCTGATCGTAACTTGCCGGGGTCTCGTTTGCTTCCAGCTTCTCGTGAATATCCAGCTTGAGTTCAAGGGACTGCAGGATCTTAAACAGCGTCGCCAGAGTGGTCAGGTCGGGATTGTTTTCAAAATGGGAGATCGTGGCTTGTTTCAGCCCCACTTTTTTGGCGAGTTGCGTCTGTGTCCACTGATTTTTCTGTCGAATCAACCGGACATGATTAGCAAGCTGTCTTGGGCTATAAATCATCGCAAATCCTCACAGGATGCAGGGCAAGATCGCGCAAATAACGAGTTATCCCTTGCTCGGGATAATGATTAATTTATCCCTTATAGAGGGTAAAGTCAAAATTATCCCCTTTAAGGGATAATGCTGCGTTTATCCCCGAAAGGGGATAAGTGCGACTGGCACTTTTTGCTTATAACCCCAACTAACTTCCCTATGTCCTGTGCGACGGACCGCTCTGCTATAACAACATCCGTTATGTAAATGAGCACGGAACTCCGTCTATGGATATTCGTAAAACCAAAACGCATATAGGATTGATCGCCATCCAGACTGTCGTTGTTGGAAATATAATTTTCACCCTGAACCTTGCCGTACAGATCAAGTTTGTTGACATCCTTATTATAAATTTCTGCCGCGTGACCCACTCCAGAGATTAACAGGGCGCTGGCGATGCAGGATTTAATCGAAAGCTTCATCATTTATTCCTCGTTTTTTGCATTTGTCATCTTATTGGGATATCACCCCGGTTAATTCATCACGGTAATCTGATAATTAGCGATGAAAGTAAATTCGGGAAAAGCGCCGCTGGCAGCCTGCCAGCGGTGAAGCGCACACACAGGGTTTACCAATGAAGACAGATGATGAGGGTAGGGGGATAATTATTATTTTGTGGTTTAATCATCTGTAAAGCACGTTAACGAAACGTGCTAAATTCGCCACTGCCATAGGGTGAGGAATAACGTTCCCGATAAGATAATTTTGTTTTGGCTGGATAGTATTTACTTATTGCTATCTGAAGCCTTTAATCATGGATGCTCATATAAAATGCCTATCTGGCGAAAGGCATTCCTTCTTACCGGCAGGAATATAAAGTCGATATAGTCATGAAAATAACAGCGCAGGCGTTAACCAGCGATGATAACAAGATGAATATACGGCGTCTGAAGTCCTTCATTACGATTGTCGATATGGGCAGCATCACCCGTGCGGCGGATGCGTTGCATATTGCACAACCGGCCCTCAGCCAGCAACTGGTGGCACTGGAGGATCACTTTAAACGGCAATTGTTGATTCGCAGCCAACAGGGGGTGATGCCTACCGAAGCGGGCAAAGTGTTGTACGGCTATGCCAACGCTATGCTGCGTCAGTTTGCGCAGGCAGAGGTGGACGTGTTGAGCGCCGGACAATCATTGTCGGGACGCGTATCGGTCGGGCTGGCCCCATTCAGTGCCGCCTCCACGCTGGCGATGTCATTGCTCAGTGAGATGCGCCAGCGCCATCCGGGTATTCTGCTGCATCTGGTGGAGAGCGTCGGCCAGGCTTATAGCGAGTTGGTGGCGAATGGGCGACTGGAGATGGCGTTGCTGCATGGTTGCGGCGGCATCAAAGGGCTGCATTACGAGCCACTGTTGGAAGAGTCCTTCTATTTTGTCGCCCACGCTGATTTTGACTTCGATGATGATGGTGGTCCGTTGCAGGTCAGCCAGCTTGGCGCACTGCCGATGCTGCTGCCTCCTGCCTATAACTTTGTACGCCGGGCGATTGATGAAGCGTTTAGCGTGCACCAGCAAAGCATCAATATTGTGGGTGAGCTGGAAGCGGTAAAAAGCATTACCCATGCGGTGGAGGCCGGACTTGGCTGCACCATCATGCCGAAGACAATTGCCGAGCGAATGCAGTCGGAGTCACGCGATGTGATCATGCGTGCCATCAGTGGCCCGGCCATCAGCCAGACGTTGTCATTGTGCGTCTCGGAACGCACCCCACTGTCCGAACCGGCAGCGGCAGTGCGGGAATTGTTAATTGAACTCACTTCGGGCTTAACGCAGACGGGGTGATTCACGACGCCGGCTTGATCCCGTTGCAAAACAGACTCAGCGTATGTGCGACAATCTTTTCACGGTTGAACGCCGGATCGTCGGCAAAGCGCGTAAAGGGCACCAGCACCATACTGAGAATTGACGTCATCAACAGTTGTGGCTCCAGATCCGGATTCAGCAATCCCTGTTGCTGCCAGCCCTCAATCAGGCTTTTCACCTTATCGCGCTCGGCATGACCGAAACGGTGTTTAATATGCTGGCCTAAACCGCCCTGGCCTTCAGTCACTTCCTGCATCCACAGTGGTCCAAACCAATGATGGGTGGCGATAATATCAGCAATCTCGCGGATAAAGGCGCTAAAGGTAGTGACAGGGTCACGTGGCTCATTGACAAAATGCGCCACCAGACGCTGGCGCAGCGGCAAAAAACGTTCCTCAACCACCACATCCAGCAAGGCTTCCCGCGACTTGAAATAATAATTCAGCATCGCCGGACTGACGCCTGCCTTACGCGCAATGGCGTTCAGGGATGTCTCCGCAATACCGTGTTCCGCGTATAGCGACAGGGTGATATCCAGCAGATGTTCGCGCTGTTGCGCGTTGATCGCGCCACCACGTGGCCGACCGGGACGACGGGGTTCGGATTTTGCTGATTTTCCCTCAGAAGGGACTTTCTGTGCGGTCATTTTTGCGTGCTCACTTGTTTCCTGTCAGACTTTGAATAATATTAATTGTGTATTTAATTAATTTCAATCTGGTGTCTCTATGAAATCCGAATCTCTGGCACAGAATGTCACCAGCGCCGATGCGCCGCGTCAGTCTTTTGGCTGGCTGCTGGGCGCATTGCTGCTGGTGATGTTGCTGTCTGCCCTGGACCAAACCATTGTTTCCACAGCGTTACCGACCATTGTTGGTGAGCTGGGCGGGCTGGATCGTCTGTCGTGGATCGTAACGGCGTATATGCTGGCCTCAACCCTTGTTGTACCGCTATATGGTAAATTTGGCGACCTGTTTGGCCGTAAGCGGGTGCTACAAATCTCAGTGATCCTGTTCCTGATCGGCTCCGCGCTGTGTGGGCTGGCACAAAACATGGAACAGCTGATTTTCACCCGCGCCTTGCAAGGATTGGGCGGGGGCGGGCTGATGGTGGTGAGCATGGCGGCTGTGGCCGATGTGATTCCACCGGCCGATCGTGGTAAATATCAGGGCCTGTTTGGCGGCGTGTTTGGTCTGGCAACGGTGGTGGGGCCGCTGTTGGGGGGCTTTATTGTGCAGCACGCCTCCTGGCGTTGGATCTTCTATATCAATCTGCCGCTTGGCCTGTTTGCGCTGTTGGTGATCAATGCCGTATTTAAAACCGACAGTAAACGCAAAGCCCATGAAATCGACTATCCCGGTGCATTTTTCCTCTGCCTGGCGCTGGTTGGCATCACGCTATTCACCAGCGAAGGTGGCTCGGTGCATGCCTGGTCTGATCCGCAGTTGTGGTGCATTCTCGCCTTTGGTGTGGTGGGGCTGATTGGTTTTGTCTACGAAGAGCGTCGTGCCTGGGAGCCAATTATCCCGCTAACGTTGTTCCGCAATCGCAGCTTCCTGCTCTCCAGCCTGATCGGCTTTATTGTCGGTATGTCGCTGTTTGGCAGCGTCACTTTCCTGCCGCTGTATTTACAGGTGGTAAAAGGAGCATCACCGACCGGCGCTGGGTTGCAGTTGCTGCCATTGATGGGGGGATTGCTGGTGACGTCGATTGTGAGTGGACGCATCATCAGCCATACCGGAAAATATCGTCTGTTCCCGATCGCCGGTACGTTGCTGGCTACCATTGGCATGGCGCTGATGACTACGCTGAAGCTGGACGATCCTACCTGGCATATCTGGCTGTTCTCCAGCATCCTCGGGATGGGCATGGGGATGGTGATGCAGGTACTGGTGCTGGCGGTGCAGAATACGGTCTCACCGGATAGCATCGGCGTGGCGACCTCGTCAGTGACGCTGTTCCGCTCGGTGGGTGGTTCGATTGGCGTGGCGTTATTTGGCGCGATATTCAGCCAGGTGTTGAAGTCCGGGCTGACAAAGTTGGTGGATAAGGGGGCAGAGCTGCCGCGTAGCCTCGACCCGGAAGCCATCCATCATCTGCCGCTCGATGTTCAGACGCTGTATTTGCAGGCATTTGGTGATGCGATACATGCCGCATTTCTGATGGCGGCGGGTGTGATGTTGCTGGCGTTTTTGTTGTCATTGTTTATGCCGGAATCGCCGTTACGCAACAAAAACGCCTGATACCTTTGCAGGCCAGCGCTTTTGCGGCATAGTAGTGCCGCATTGCGATGCGCCTGGATCAGCAGACAGGCAATAACTGAGCTGGCTAACCCTTATGTTTATTAACTGAGAGGAGCCAGCCATGTGCGCTGCCCGTATCTGGATTAAAAACCCCTTAGCCGTATTTCTCCCTGAACACCTCGATGGTCGTGGTGGCCTGGTGATTGAAGATTCGCGTATCAGCGAAATCCTTCCCCTCGGCGCGTCACCGTCGCAGCCCTGCGACAGTGTGGTTGATGCCCGTGATCATGTGGTGTTGCCCGGCCTTATCAACGCCCATCATCACTTCTATCAAACCCTGACTCGCGCATGGTTGCCGGTGGTGAATCAGCCGCTGTTTCCGTGGTTAAAAACCCTCTATCCGGTGTGGGCGCGTTTAACCCCGGAGGCGTTGCATCTGGCCAGTCAGGTGGCGATGGCGGAGTTGTTGCAGTCTGGCTGCACCACCGTCAGCGATCATCACTATCTGTTTCCACAGGGTATGGAACAATCGCTGGATGTGCAGGTCGAGGTGGTGCAACAACTGGGCATGCGTGCTTTGCTGACGCGGGGTTCGATGAATCTGGGCGAAGAACAGGGCGGTTTGCCGCCGCAGCACACCATCCAGGATGCCGATACCATTTTGCAGGATAGCCTGCGCCTGATTCAGCGTTATCATCAGCGCCATGATGGCGCGCAAATTCAGATTGGCCTCGCGCCTTGTTCACCGTTCTCCGTCACCACCGATTTGATGCGAGAAATCGCCCGTCAGGCGCAGCAACAGGATGTCCGCCTGCATACCCATCTTGGCGAAACGCTGGATGAAGAGGCGTTTTGCCAGAAAACCTTTGGCATGCGCACCGTTGATTATCTGGAGCACGTTGGCTGGTTGAGCGATCGTACCTGGCTGGCGCACGGCATTCATTTTAATGACGATGAAATCAAACGCCTCGGTGCCGCCGGGACCGGGATCTGCCATTGTCCGGTATCAAATATGCGGCTGGCGTCGGGAATTTGCCCGACGGTGGAGCTGGAAGCGGCAGGCGCGCCGGTGGGGTTGGGCGTGGATGGTTCAGCCTCGAACGATGCATCGAACCTGATGTATGAGGCCCGTCAGGCGTTATATCTGCAACGCCTGCGCTATGGCGCACAACAAATCACGCCACAGCGGGTATTGCGCTGGGCCACGGCGGGTTCAGCGCGTTTGTTAGGGCGCAGGGATATTGGTGAGCTGGCAGTGGGGAAACAGGCTGATCTGGCGTTGTTTAAGCTGGATGAGCTGCGGTTTAGCGGCAGCCACGATCCGCTTTCGGCGCTGATTCTGTGTGGTGCAGAACGGGCGGATAAGGTGATGGTCGGCGGCAGATGGCGTGTATCAGATGGAGAGATTGTCGGACTGGATAGCGAGGCGTTGATGGTGAAACATCGTGCCGCAGCCAGGGCGTTGATCGCCGGAATGTAATCCGTCCCCCCGTCGCGCCGCGACGGGGGGAGCGTTACGCTGTCACGCCCGCTCGCTGTTGCAGCGTTTTTACCGCCACGGCAGCGGCCCGTCCCAACTCGCGCAAATCCACCCCCGGAATGACATCATCCTGCATGATGATATTGCCCTGGCAGAGCAACGCCTTGATGCGCGCACGGCCACCGCAGGCAATCGGTCCGATCGCCATATCGTGCAGGCCGAAATAACGCGGATCGTCCAGCTGATAGATAGCGATATCCGCAGCCATACCCGGTGCGATTTCACCGGTGTGCAGCCCCAGCACTTGGGCACCCCCGCCTGTTCCCCAGCGCACCACATCTTCGATGCTGGCGGCATCGCCACCCCCTTCAAAACTGCCTCCGGCATAGCGTGGTTGCGCCAGCATCCCTTTGCGCGCGCGTTGCAGTTGCCAGGCCGCATGGGTTTCGCTTTGCATATCAGCGGCTTCGTTTGAGGCGGCCCCATCGACACCAATCGAGATCTGCACACCGGCCTGCTCCAGCGCCACCAGGTCGGCAATGCCGCTACCGAGGCGGGCATTGCTTTGTGGACAATGGGCGATGCCGCTGCCTGCGGCACCGAGTAGCGCGATCTCTTCCGGCAACAGCTTGACCAGATGGGCAAACCACACATCGCGGCCAATCCATTCATGTTCGGCGCAGAACTGCAAAGGCGTCATGCCAAATTTTGCTTTGGCAGCATCGAGATAATCCACAGTTTCGGACAAGTGGCTGTGCAGCCGAATGCCAAGCTGGCGCGCCAGCCGGGCACTTTCCCGCAGTTCCTGTGGCGTGGTGGAGTGCAGCGTGGTGGTGGGGGCCATCACCACCTGGCGCATGGCGAACACATCCGCCTGATGATATAGCGCCACCAGACGTTCAACATCGGCCATCATTGTGTCGAATTTTTCCGGTCGCAGCGCGGTGGGCAGGTCACTCTCCAGCCCACGAATTTGGGTCGCACCACCCCGACACAGGACAAAACGCACGCCAAGTCGCTGTGCTTCCTCAAACAGGATTTGCGCACCATCGAACGGCATATCCGGCCAGTAAAGGTAGTGGTGATCGGCAATAGTGGTGCAGCCGGATCGCACCAGCTCCACCAGGCCGATATGTGCCGCAATGCGGAAGGTCTGTTCATCAAACGCGCCGCGAAAACGGTAGGGCGTCGCCGCCAGCCAGGCACCGAGGCTGTGGTTTAACCCCTGGGGTTCGCCCTTCAGCAGCGACTGAAACAGATGATGATGAGTATTCACCCAGCCGGGATAGACCACACAGTCGCGCGCGTCGATCACCGGTTCATCGGCTTGTGGTGTCAGGTGTCCCATCTCCTGAATCAGACCCTGGTCGATACGGATATCCCGTGCGTTGCTGCGGGGTTGCTGGCGATTGCTGGTGAGAATGGCATGACAGTTCTTGATCAGCATCTTGCTACCTACCTTACATCGCTGCCTGACGATAGAACTGGGTGGTAAAGGCCTTTTGCCACGGCGTGGCGGCATCCAGTAAACCGGCCTTCACCATAAAGTCGCGCGTGGTTTGCCAGCGTTGTGGCGTCATGACCCCCAGCCCCTGTTTCGCCGCATCGCCGCCGTCGATCAGATGCAGCGTCTTCATCTGGGCAACGCCAAACGCCAGGATGGCATCGGTCATTTGTGGGTTCTCTTTTTTGATCAGCGCGTTTCCGGCAGTGGGATCGGCGAGGTAGGATTTCCAGCCCTCCATCGATGCTGCAACAAAGCGTTTCAGCATGTCAGGTTTCTGCTGCAACAGGTCGTCGCGGGTAACCAGAATGCCGCCATAGGCCGGATAACCGTAATCGGCAAACAGGTAAAACTTGCTGTCCGGCTGCGCGGCTTTGATCTGCTGCACTTCCGAGGTGGCATAGGCTTGTTGGGCGGTGTTTTTATCGGCGAGGAACGGCTGCATATTGAAGGTATAAGGGCGCACCTGACCATCGCTGAGCTTATATTTACCCTTCAGCCACGGCCACCAGCTGGCCTGGCCGCTGGCAGATACCAGCACGGTTTTACCTTGCAGCCCGGCCAGATCCTTGACATCGCCATGGGTCATGATGCCCTGTGGATCGAACTGGAACGGCGCAGCAATGGCTTTTAACGGGAAATTGCGCTGGATGCCCTGCAACACCTGAAGATCGTAGCTAACGATGACATCGGCGCGGTTAGCCAGTAGCAGCGTCATATTATTCAACTGCGGCCCGCCGGATTTTACCTCGACATCTAAGCCATATTTTTTGTAGATACCGGTCGCCACGGCCTGGTAATAACCACCTTGCTCGGCCTGCGCCACCCAGGTGGTTTGCAGGACCAGTTTATCCGCTGCATGGGCGAGGGTGGATGTGCCGATAAGTGCAGCAAACAGGGACAAACGGAAGGACGACATTGACATAACAAACCCCCAAAGCAAACGTTGTGTCTGTTATCAGGGGATGGTGCGGTATATGAACCTGCTCACGATGCGTAGCACCGTCCCCTGACGAGGTACAGCCGAAGCTGTAGAGCAATGTTCTGCATGGCACAGCCGCCACACTCACCGCTTATACTCTGTATCGGATTTAGCAAAGCCCATGCCATTATCAATGTTTCTTGCTTATCCGAATGAATTTATTGAATAAACCTCATAGCAGCGCGAGGATGTTGGCGCGACTTTGCTTTTTTGTGATGCATTGGTTGCTGATTTGCACGATTTCGGTGCGCTGATGCCCGTAGCGGCGCGATTTATCGCGCGTCTTTTACTGCGATACTGAACAACCACGCGATAAATCGCGCCGTTAAGGAGCACACAGGGTTTTGGCATAGATATTGCCTGATTTTAAATTGAGTAGAAGCTGTCAGCCGCGGTGATTACCCGGTAGGTCATTGCTCGATCGCCCGCCAGACGGGCGCGGGGATGGCCTGTCCGTTGCGGTTCAGGTCATCCGTTATCTGTTTATAACGAGGTGAACCAATGGAAAAGACCACAGCTTACGCGATGCATGAACTCACCAAAGAATCGCGCATGGGCGCACGCGGCAGTGAAGCGGCGCGCGAAGTGCGCATCATCGATCTCACCGATTTCGACCAGCGAAAACACGAAATTGCCGACCAACTGTGGCAGGCCGCCACCGATATTGGTTTCTTCCAGGTTTCGGGGCACGGTATTCCGCTCGACGATATCAACGCCGCCTTTGCCAATGCCGAACGTTTCTTCGCGCTGCCGGAAAGTGACAAGGCACGCCATCCACTCAGCCGCAATGCGGGCTGGGAGTACCGGGCGCAGATCCGTCCTTCCACTGGCAAACCCGACCATAAAGAGTCGTACCAGATCACACTGCCGCGTATGGACGGGTTGTGGCCGGATGACAGCACGTTGCCGGGCTTTCGCGCTGGAGTGATGAAATTCGAACGTCAATGCTGGACGGTGGGGATGCAGCTGCTCTCCTGCTTTGCACTAAAGCTGGGTTTCCCGGAGGACTTCTTTACCCACGCGCATGAACCTTCGCGTCAGACCTACCAAAGCACGCTGCGTATGTTGCATTACTTTGCCATCACCGGCGAGGTGGATGGTCCGTGGCGGGCCGGAGCACATACCGATTTCGATTGCCTGACCCTATTATTCCAGCGCGATGGGCAGGGCGGTTTACAGGTGTGCCCCGGTAAAGAGATGGAAGACCAGGTATGGACGCCGATCACCCCGCTGGAAGGCGTGATCACCTGCAATATTGGCGACATGCTGATGCGCTGGAGCGATGATAAATTACCGTCGAATTTCCATCGCGTGGCTAATCCGCTGCCCGGTGTTTCGGTTCCGGCACGTTATAGCCTGGCGTTTTTCTGTCAGGCGAATGAAGATGTGATAATTGAAGGTCCGGAGAAAAAATATCCAGCCATTTCGGCGCAGGATTATCTGGCACAGCGCATCAGCGCCAACTTTTCCGGTAAATATTGAGCAGTAATTTGAGCTAAGTTTTATTTCTACCCGGCAGGATGGTGATTATCATCCTGCCGCTGCTGACTATCTCGCCAAAATAAGATTTAACTATTTACCGCAGGAAATATCCTGGTATTGTGGTGTAAGCTGTAGTAAGTCAAAAGTAAGGTCGTGTAAGTCCGGTGGGTTCTGATGTTCCGGTAATCGGTCCTGCGGTATAAACCTGAATCTTTATTGAGTGAGCGACATATTCAGCCATGAACCCCTCAGCTATCACCCAAGCGCTGGCCGCTGTAATTCTTCTCTCGGTCGCGGGATGTTCATCCCATCGTGCTGAACAGGTTAATAATGATTCAACTGAGCAACAACCCGATCTTATTCCGGTGATTGCTGCGCTGCACGATCAAATGCATTCCTGGCAGGGAACCCCTTATCAGTGGGGCGGCACGCAATTGTCCGGCGTGGATTGTTCCGGCTTCGTCTGGCGGACATTAAAAGATCGTTTCAATATTCCGATGGAACGCGTCACCACCCGAGAATTAATTCAAATGGGTGAGCGGGTACAACCTGGCCATATGCAACCGGGCGATCTGGTATTTTTCCGGATAAAAAATGAGTTGCACGTGGGTTTTTACGACACCGATCAACAATTCCTCCATGCTTCTGCCAGCCAGGGTGTGATGCGTTCCTCACTCAACAATCCGTACTGGAAATCGGTATTTATTCAGGCGCGCAGATTGCATAAAGAATACAACGCTGAAATTACCCTGAATAAAACTACCTGAATCTCAGTCAGAATATACACTGTTTATCAGTTCCATCTATCTTAAGGATGCCTGGTGAACAGATCCCCAATGTCACGTCGACGACTCTCGCCTGAACCTTTCACCGCCTGGCCTGACCGTGATGCTATGGTCAGGCAGGCATTGTCATACAGCCTGCCGTGGTTTGCCTTTGTTAATATAAGTTTTGCTTTGTTGATCGCCCTGCGTGGTCTGCTGTTTGACCATTTCGATGATGCCCTGATGACACATCGGATGCTGATTCCCGTCATAGAGACGGGGTGCTATGTGGTGATCGTTGTGTCAGTGCTGCTGTCGCTGGCTGCCTGGCGCGGGCAACAACACCTGTCAGGGTTGAGCCTGGCGTTGCTTATGCTGAACGGTGTGATTTGGGCATTTAACTGCTACTGCTTTGTTGTTTACTGGCAGCTTCCCTTTGCTTATCCAATTGGGGTGATTTTGCTGCTCACAGCTATCGCCGCGTTCTATTTTTACCCTCTGGGATTGCTGTGCTTTGTATTACCGCTGTGGGTAGGTCTGCCAATCGCCAGTTTTCAACTTAATCAGGGGATTAATCATCGCTTTATCTTTATCTGGCTAATTTTTACACTCATCCTGTTTTATGGTCGTTTTATTCTGCTGCGCTGGTTCAACGAGGCGTGGCAGCGTTATGAACAAAATCAACTGCTGATTTCAAGACTGGATGCACTGGCCCATCAGGATGTGTTAACCGGCACCGCCAATCGCCGCGCCCTCGAAGACCATCTCAGCCAGGTCATCGCACAGCAGCGACTGTTTAGCGTGGTGATGCTCGATGTCGATTATTTTAAACGTTATAACGACCACTATGGTCACCAGGCCGGTGACGAATGCCTGGCCGCCGTGGCGGCGGTACTGAAGCAGGCGGTGCGTACTCCAGAAGACCTGGTGGCGCGCTATGGGGGGGAAGAATTTGTGTTGATGTTGCTGGATGCAACGGCGGCTCAGGCTGAATCGGTTGCTAAACGTATTCAGCAGTTGTTACAGCAGCGTGCGCTAAGCCATGCTGCGTCAGAGGTGGCAACGCATGTCACCGTCAGTATGGGGATTGCCAGCGCGACAAGCGGGGGATCCGCAGCCGAGCTGATTGCGCGTGCTGATGAAGCGCTGTATCGCGCTAAACAGCAGGGGCGCAATCGTTGGGTGAGTTGAAACCTTATGGTGCCTGCGGGCAAAGTTGCGGATCGAACACCTGCTTCCAGTCCCGTTTCATATCGACCACCGTCCAGCCATAATGCGCTGCCAGCGTCAGGCCGTTCACCAGCTTACCGCTGGCGCTGGGATGGGCATCATACGCGTATTCTCGCTCACCATCGGTATGGTGAATCAACAGACCAAAGGTTTTTGCGGCACGATTACCCGAGGTATATTGCAACATCGGCACATCACCATCGCTGTTACCAAAAGCGGCAACCGGTCGGTGCCCCATAAACAGGTGAATCGCGACAGGTTTCATCGCTTCATCATCATAGAATGCGCCATGCATGGTTTTACGCAGAGTGGTACCCTTTTCCGTAAGCGCAAACTCAGACAGAGAGAACGAACCGACCACCTGCTCAGGCGGGATACCGTACATCTTCTCCGCTATGTCTCGCATGAAATCAATGCCGCCGCCAGAGATGATCCAAGTCTTAAATCCGTGTGCTCGCAGGGTATCAAGCAACTGGCGCATGGGCAGATAACCCAGTTGATCGTAGCGGCAACCAAAGCGGGGATGGCGTTCTCGTGCCAACCATTGGCTCACGCGCTGGTCAAATTCCTCCGTGGTCATATTGCTGTGCGTTAACGTTAGCAGATGCATCAGTCCTGGCTTACCGGCTTTAGCCAGCGCCGCCATGTCATTTTTTAGTACCGCACTTACCACTGCGTCCTGTTGCCATTCAGGGTGCTGCGGGGCCAGTCGTTTGACTTCGTCAAGGACAAATTGCAATTGGAAAGTCAGTGGTGCTTCCGGCCACAGCGTGCCGTCATTATCGAACACCACATAACGTTGGGCTGGAGGAATATAATCCGGACTGCCGCTGGTAGTGGCGTTCGTTATCCAGTTTTCAATCGCCTGGCGTGCGGGGGTATTGTTCCACGCACTCAATGACGGGTCTGTCGCTGCCAGCAATATGGAAGAGAACATACACAGCGCTAAGAATAATAATGATTTGATCATCAATCTCTCCTGTCTGGTGCCAGATCGGGTAAGGGAATAACACGGCAAAGGTAGCGTATGCGTTGACTGAGATAACGCCCAAAGCGATGCAGTACGTGTCGGCTTAACCATAATGATAAACAGGCCATCAGAGTCACCAGCAACGATAAAAACAGATAGCCGATGGGCAAGGTGCTGCTCGCCCGCAAGCTTGTCTCACTACCCGCCGCACGGACGGGGGCGAACTGATAGTGCGCACCCGGCAGGTTCGCCTGTTGCCACTGTTGATGCCGGGTATCCCACCAGCGCAGCTGTACGGGGGGAATGATCAGGTTGCCAGCCTGTGATGGCAGATAACGCAGCCGTTCAACTCGCTGGATGCCGACCTGTTCGTCACGACCCTCGGTGAGTAAGCTGGTTTGTGGTGTCAGCCTTTGTGTCTCGCTACCGGGGAGCGCATACAGCAATTGCGGAATCTGTGACAATGTCACATCAGTGGCTTTCAGCGTCACTACACGTTCCACCACGTCACCGATATGCAACGGTTGATCGGCTACGGCGGTATAGGTTTTCCACTGCTGTTGCAGGCTCAAACTGGAAGCGGGTAAAAAGCGATCAGGTTGCTGTACGCCCGTAGGCCAGCTTACCGTCCTCTCCAGTGCAGCCAGCGAGACTGTTTTGGGAGGCTGCCCGCCGGAACGCAGCGTGATAGCCAGCGCAGGAAGGCGTAGGGTGCCCTGATCCCAGGCCATGACTTTGCGCTCCAGCCGCACGCCACTCCAACTGATGCCACGGCTTTGACGGCTTACTAACTGGTTAGGCGGTGTCGTGGTGAGTTGGGTACCATTCTCAATGGTCATCGCAGGCCAGGTCGGTGGAGGATTGAACCAACTGTCAGTCCAGAAAGTAACGGCGAGAGTGACCGGCTGACCAGGCACCAGCGTAGCGGGCGCGATCAGCTCGCGTGTGACGTCCATATCGGCGTGTGCGGCGGGCAACAGCAGCAGCAGGGCAATGGCTGTTTTCATGGCACCTCCTCTGGCGCAGCATGATAGAGATTTTCCAGCAGGCCACCTGGTGATAAGGACAAATTGTCATACCATTGCGTAAGTTGCGTCGTTGTACCTGTCAGCGGTTTGATATCCTGCTGATTTACCCCCTGATCAGCTTTTAGGTCTTGTTTGATGGCATCAGGGTCGTCGTCAGCCTGCTCGCCTTGGCTTGCTTGCCGGTCGCGTTCTTTTTTTCGCAGTTGCATGATGATAGCGGCAATTTTGCTGCGATTGTCACGTGCCATTGACCAGTCAGGGCGTAGGCTCAGTGCCTGATCGTAACTATTGAGCGCCTGCTGCCACTGTTTCATTTGGGCATAGCAGTTTCCTGCCCACAACAGATTGTCGGCATCCGGCGTTAGTTGCCGGAACGCGCTCAATGCCGCCGGATAGTCGGCGGCATAATAGAGCGCCACGGCACGTCGCTGCGTGTCTTGATAATGTTCAGCCGCAGCAGCGTAATCGCCTCTGTCAAAAGCATGCTGCCCCTGAATATCAGGGGATATCCAGGCATCAAGCCAGGCAGCATGACCATCAGATGTTGCCATGAGTAATATGGGGAGTAATGTCAGACACAGTAGTTGTCTGCGCCACACCAGCAGGAGAGCTAAAAGCGGTATGATTAGCCAGTAACCACTGTCCAGCCAGTGCAAATCCTTGCGTGCATTCTGCTGCGCACTGGCGCTTTGCTGCATATGGCTGATCAAGGCATGGATATCCTGATCGTCGCTGGTTGACAACAATGTAACGGGGATGCCACTGTCACGAACTTGTTGAAAGCGCTCCACATTCAGACGCGAATCAATACCGCGTCCTGCCAGATTCTCTGGCAGAGTGCCACCACGCGCCGTGCCAGGCACCCAAATCTGTAAAGGCAGCGATTGCTGTTGGAGCCAGGCCGCGTCAGCCGCGCTCAAATTATCGGTCACCAGCAACAATGCATGTGGCGCTTGCGTATCCTGTGGTAGATATTTGTTCGCCAGCCGCAGGGCGGCCGCTAAACCTGAACCGGTATCGTCTGGCAGTTGCTGTGGTTGTTGGGCATTGAGAAATAACGCATAGAACGCCGGGTCATCAGTCAAAGGGGTGGTCAAAAAAGCATGGGCGCGATAAACCACCAATCCAAAACGGCTGCCTGGCATATGCTCCATCAGTGACAGCAACTTTTGCTGCACGCGCTGCTGGCGATTAGGGGGCAGATCCTGAGCTAACATGCTGAGATTCTGTTGCAAAATCACCATCACATTACTTTTCGGTGTCAGGGCATCTGGCAACACTTTCTGCCAACTGGGGCCAGACAAGGCGACGATGCCTATGGCGAATAACCACGGCAAACTCTGCTGCCAACGGCGGGTCTTTTTTACCACCAGCGCATCAGCCAGAGGTTTATCCATGATGCGATACCAGGCGCTTCCCGCCCGTAGTCTTATCAGAAAGAGTAATGGGCACAACAGCAAAGCCAGCAAGCGCCAGGGATAGAGAAAATGAAAATCACTCATGAATGCCGCTCCTGTAATCCACGCAGTAGCATCATCAGTAGCAAAAGCACCAGCGCCAGGGATAATGGCCAGTGGAAAAGTGGACGATGCCATGACCAGCCCAGTGTTTTCACCTGCTGGGGTGTGACGGCATCAATTTGCTGCCATACCTGTTGCAGGGCAGCACTGCCGGTCGCCGCTTGCCACATCTGTCCACCGGTGGTCTGAGAGATTTGTCGCAGTAAATCGAGGTCGACTTTGTCTTCACCGCTGCTATTGACATCGCCGAACGCAATGGTATTAACCTGAACATGATGCGTTGCCGCCAGTTGTGCCGCCAGTGTAGGAGGGAGTTGCGAGGCGGTGTCATTGCCATCGGTAAGTAAAATCACCATCTTCCCCGCGTCGGTTGCCTGGCTGTTATCCAGTTGTTTAACGGCCACACCCAGCGCATCGCCAATGGCAGTTTGCTGGCCGATCATGCCGGGGCTGAGTTGGGCAATACGTGTCTGTAAGGCTTGCTTGTCTTCGCTTATCGGCGCAAATGGCCATGCCTGACTGGCAAAAATCACCAGACCGATACGATCGTTTTTACGTTCGTCGATAAAGGTACGCACCGTTTGTTGTACGGCCTGCAAGCGTGTCACGCCATTTCCGGCATCGTTTTTTTCCATCGAGCCGGATACATCCAGCGCTAACACCATATTGCGCATCGGTTGGGTAATTTGTTGTGGTGGCATGACATATTCTGGGCGTGCCAGTGCGCACACCAGCAACCACCAGATGGGCCAAAATTGTAAACGCGCCCGGATGTCTGGTGCGCTGCGCGGGGTGGTGGGTTTCAGGGTTGCTACCAGCTCAGGGAGGAAAGGGACTCGCACCGTATCCTGCACCGATACGTTCCCGGGATAGAGCAAGCGAACCAGCCAGGGAAGTGGCAGGATCAGCCATGCCCACGGCCAGGCAAAGTCGAGCCGCGTCATCCATTCAGACATCGGGTAATCCCTCCAGCCATTGGCTGACCTGTTCGCGTACATGCTGGTTGAGTGCCGGCTCCAGTTCAGCATTGCGCTGGCAATAACGCTGACTCAATTCAACCCGCGTCATTTCGTCCAGCGGTAATTGCTGCAAAAGCTCGTGCGATGTCTGCCACTGACTCACATCAGGCCGGGCATGGTGTACCAGCAAAATGCGTTTGATTAACTGCAGCCACTCATCCGCATTATGGACAGCGCTCAGTGCCTGCCGAGCCTCGCGCCGCCAGCGGTTACGCCGATAGCGCGCCAGCCTAAGGAAGGTACAGGTAAGCAGTAGAGCCAGCAAAATGACAGCCAGGAGTGTCCAACCTGGAGGCAACGGAAACCAGGAGGGCGGCACTGGCAACGCTGGGTGCTGTAATTCAGGAACGCTAAATCCTTTTGCCAGCATGGATGTCCTCCCGCTGAAGTTGCGGCAGCAAGGGTTGCCCAACCACAATATTACGCACCTCAATACCGAGGCGTTGCAGGCGCTGCTTTTGTGCAGCCAGCCGGGCAGACACTTTTTCCTGCACGCTGGCGCGTAAAGAGGAGGAGAGCGAAAAGGTAACCTCGTCTCCGGTATAAAACGCGGCGAGATTGCCGCTGGCGGGCAAACGTAAATGCAGGTCGTCCAGGGTGACGTAAGCGGTAATCTCGCCACGCTGGCGCAGGCCAGCCAGCAGCGCTTCACTCTGGCTATCCAGGTCATGAAAATCGCTGATTAATGCCAGCCAACTGCCGGGTGGAAACTGTGTGGGTAGACGTTGTAGCACCGATGCAAGATTGACCGGTCCGGTGCGATTCTCGCGATAACGTGCGGGCAGTTGTTGATTAAGCTGACTAAGATCGTCGAACAGGCGAGGAAGGATCACCCGGGGAGAACGGCAAGGATGAAGGATCACCTGATCATCGCTAAACAGCGCAGCGCCCAGGCGATCGCCATCATGCCAACTGCGCCAGGCCAACAATGCGGCCACGCTGGCAGCCGCAACGGATTTCGTTTGCCCACGGGTACTAAAAAACATATCCAGGCGCTGGTCAATCAGTAAAAATACCGGCCGCTCCCGCTCTTCGTTATAAAGCCGGATCCACGGCGAGCGCAAACGAGCCGTCGCCTGCCAGTCAATCAGTCGCACATCATCTCCTGGTTGATAACGGCGCAGGCTGTCAAAATTGAGACCGCGTCCCTGCTGCCGTGATGCTCGCTCACCGGCGAGCGCACCGGGCGGGATCTGTCCGGGCGGATTGCTGAGCTGAAGTGCCTCGCCAGCCATCGACATCAAGGCTGACTTATCAAGGGTCAGGCAGTCTTTCATCAGGCTACCACCGCGTCGAGCAGCATACGCACCGCGTCGTCGGCGCTACAGTTATCCGCTGCCGCCTGATAACTGAGCAGCAGACGATGGCGTAATACAGCTGGGGCGATCCGGCGAATATCCTCTGGCATGACTGCGTCGCGGCCTTCCAGCCAGGCATAGGCCCGGCCACAACGATCCAGCGCCAGTGTCCCGCGTGGGCTGATACCGAGGCTGATATAGCTGGCAAAAGTGTCGCTTACTTGTTGCGGCTGGCGGGTCATGGTCACCAGATTAACAATATAGGTTTCCACTGCTGGCGCAACATAGATGCTGGCGATAGCCTGCCAGCAGTCAGCAATATCCTGTTGGCTCAGGGTGATGTCTGCGGCATGTTGTGCGGCGGGATGAGCAGAGGTCTGGTACTGAGCCTGTTGTTCGGCGCGCACCAGTTGCATCACGCGTTGTTCGTTCTCTTTCGACGGGTAGTCAACGATGATTTTCATCAGGAAACGGTCTAACTGCGCTTCGGGCAACGGCCAGGTGCCTTCCTGATCGACCGGGTTTTGCGTTGCCAGCACCATAAATATGCCCGGCAGCGGCCAGGTCTTGCCTGCCACAGTCACGTGTCGTTCTTCCATTGCTTCCAGCAAGGCAGACTGGACGCGGGCAGAAGCACGATTGATCTCATCAGCCAGTATGATGTTGCCAAACACTGGTCCGGGGCGAAAGCGGAACTGGTCCTCTTCACGTGTCGCGTGCTGTTGATAAATTTCACTGCCGGTAATGTCGGAAGGCAACAGGTCCGGCGTGAATTGAATACGCCGATACTCCCCGGCAAGGTGGCTCGCCAGGGCGCGCACGGCGCGCGTTTTAGCCAGTCCGGGCAACCCTTCCAGCAAAACATGACCATCACATAACAAGGCAATGATAAGCATACGTACCAGCGCTTCCTGGCCAAGTACCTGTTGATTCATGCTGGCTTCCAGCGCCAGCAGTTTGTCTCGCAGCGCCATCAGGCATGCTCCTGTTGTTGCTGAATCAAGGTGGCAATCCCGACCAGAATAGGTTGAGCGTAAGCAAAAAAGGCTTTGATGCCCGGACAAAGGTAATTCAGCCCCAGCTCACCGTCCGGGCTGCGCACGATGCGATTTTTCGGGCACTCGCCCCAGCACAATTTCAGGTACGGGCAGCGTTTACACTCGCGAGGCAAAGTGTCGCGCTTGCCCAGACCAAAGGCTTTTTGCCGTTCGGAAAAAGCCAGGTTTGCCAGGGTATGGGTGTGGACATTGCCGAGTTGATATTCGGGATAGACATAGTGATCGCAGGCAAAGACGTCACCGTTTTTCTCAATCGCCAGGCCTTTGCCGCAAAACTCAGAGGTGACACAAATCTGTGCCGGTTTGCCCATGGTTTGCGCCACAGCGGTTTCAAACAAATTGACCTGCACCCGTCCAAGATCGTTATTCACCCACTCTTCAAACACAGCGATAAGAAAACGTCCCCAGTCATCAGGATCGACTGACCAGTCGGTGACGATGGAGTCGAGATCGCCAGGACGAGCGCGGCGGCTGCCGGTGATTGGAATCGTGTCGTCTTGCCAAAAATGTGGAGCGGTTTGCTTAAACTCCACCGGTTCTACACATGGATTGAACTGAATATAGGTCGCCCCCAGCTCGTGGGTGAGAAAGCGATAGACCTCAAGGGGGAAGCGGGCATTGGTGCGGTTCACCGTGACCAGCGCATTGAACGGCACCTGATGACGTTTCAGTGCGGCTACGCCTTCCATCACTTTGTCGAAGGTCGGTTTACCACTACGCGTGATGCGATAGCGATCATGCAGTTCTGCCGGACCATCGATCGAGAGACCGACCAGAAAGTGATGTTGTTTGAGAAAACGCGCCCAATGGTCATTAAGCAGGATGCCATTGGTTTGTAGATCATTTTCAATGCGCTGACCGGGCTTCTGATACTTCTTCTGCAATGCGACCACTTTTTCGAAATAGTCCAATCCCATTAGCGTGGGTTCGCCACCTTGCCATGAGAACACCACCTGTTCTCCATCCTGGCCCTCAATGTACTGGCGAACAAATGCTTCCAGTACCTCATCGCTCATGCCGGTCGAACGCTCCTGATGCAACAGATTTTCTTTGTGCAGATAAAAACAGTAGGTGCAGTCAATATTGCAGCGTGAGCCAGTGGGTTTTGCCATCACATGAAAGCGGCGCTGATAAGCTGGCCCTGTGCCATCATACTTTTTGGCCGTGGGCAGTGGGCGTAACGGGAGCGTCGTGGTGTATTTCATCATTTTCTCCTGCAGCGGGCGGCGAACCGCCCGTTTTATTGATGAAAACCTTAATTGGTCGCCGGATTACCTTGCTCGATAAGCGACTGGACATCAGACACGGTAAAGGAACCGGGTTTTTGCCGTGGTGGGAACTCTTTAAAGCTTTGCAGCATTTCACCCACATATTTTTGTGCGCCACCCAGCAGGAACAGGCGGCTGTAGAACCAATTACCGTAATCCATTCCGGTGTCACCTTTTTCCAGCGGATCAACTTCCAGGTCAAAGATTAAGGGTACGCGGAGTTTGGTGAAGGGATAACGCCAGACATCCAGTCCGCTATGTTCCTGAATCATGAAATGCGCTTTCCAGCGACCATAGCGGATCGCCAGCAGATCACCGTCATCACTCCAGTAGAAAAATTCTTTGCGTTGATCCGGGCCTTTCCCCTGAAGGAAGTCCAGCTGGTTGTACCCATCCAGGTGCACTTTGTAGGTCATGGAACTGGTTTTGTAGCCTTTCAGCAACTGGGCACCGATATTCGGATCGCCTGCGGCGGCGACGAGTGTTGGGAACCAGTCATAGCTGGCGAAAATATCGTTGATCACTGTTCCGGGTTTGATATGTCCGGGCCATTTGATCATCGCCGGAACGCGTAAGCCACCTTCCCAACCAGTATTTTTCTCGCCGCGGAAAGGGGTCATCCCGGAATCAGGCCAGGTCGCCAGCATCGGGCCGTTATCGGTGGTATAGATAACGATAGTGTTATCCTCGATACCGAGATCTTTAATTTTCTTCAACACTTCGCCGATGATTTTATCATGCTCCACCATGCCGTCGGCGTAAGTGCCCAGCCCTGTCACACCAATACTGTCAGGTTTAAGGTGGGTCTTGTTATGCATACGCGTGGTGTTGTACCAGGTGAAAAAGGGTTTACCGGCTTTAACCTGGCGCTCCATAAAATCATTATTGGCAGCCAGCGTCTCCTCATCCACCGTTTCCATACGTTTAATGGTTAACGGGCCGGTATCTTCCACTTTGCCGTCAGCAGTACTTTTGATGACGCCGCGTGGACCAAACTGCTTACGGTAAGCCGGATCTTTTGGATAATCAGGATTTTCCGGTTCTTCTTCGGCGTTAAGGTGGTAAAGGTTGCCCATAAACTCGTCAAAACCATGGGCGGTAGGGAGAAACTCGTCACGATCACCAAGATGGTTTTTACCAAACTGTCCGGTTGCATAACCTAGCTGCTTGAGAACATTGGCGATGGTGGGGTCTTCTTTCTGTAAACCCTGAGGTGCACCGGGCATACCGACTTTGCTCAGACCGGTGCGAAAGGGCATCTGGCCAGTGATAAAGGCAGAACGACCTGCTGTGGAACTCTGCTCAGCGTAGTAAGAGGTAAATTTAGCACCTTCGGCAGCAATGCTGTCTATATTCGGGGTTTTATATCCCATCATTCCCTGGTTATAGGTGCTGAGATTCCAGTAACCGATATCATCACCAAAAATCACGACAATGTTGGGTTTACCTTTATTCTGTTCAGGGGCAGTGGGCGGCGAACTGTTATCGGGAGCAGCATAAACGCTCCACGAACAGCACGCTGCCGCCAACATAGAAGAAGCAAGCAACGATTTGCAAAAAGGGATTTTTGACATTTCTGTGCTCCATGAAAAGTGGGTTCAGTTTCACGTTTATAAATCGATGTCAGTAAGAGTTATTGATAGCTCCTTGCTGAATAACATGATGAATTGGCTGGCGACACCAGAATGGTGTCGCATAAATATTGGCACTAAAGAAAAAAAACAAACAACACCGCCAGTAATCTACGACGAAAACTGGCCCCCTGGTGGGGTCTGTCATTATTTTTAAATAAATCTGAAGGCGGCTTACCAGTAAATAACTCACTCATCCGGTCTCGCTTGGTAAAGTAACGATAGTTGCTTTATCAGAAAATTCAAACAGCCGAGGATAAATAATGAATTTAATCAACTAAATTAACGCTTCGCTTAAAGCAGAAATTTCCTTAAGACTTTTTCAGCGTGATTCATCCTGGTTTATTCGCCGGGGGACTAAACCACTCCTCGGGCTTCACCGTAACTATCCCCTCCGGTTGAGCAACAAAGTTTGGCGACATAATCTGTACACCAAATTCGTTGAACACGTCCTGAATATTACTGTGTAGCTCAGATCTGGCGGCGGCGAGCGATGCTCCCACAGGCAGCCGCACCTGAAGTTCATAGGCGATGTACCAATCCATCAGTGCCAGTTGGCGTACCAGCGGGGGTTCTGTATGGTCAATGATTTGCGTTCTGCTGGCTGCCAGTTCCAGCATACTGTGTACCTGACGCCACGGGGTGTCATAGCCGATGGTGACGCTGGTGGTCAGGTTGAGTCCTGCACCTTTTAACGCGGTGCTGAGGTTGGTGATTTTTCCGCTCACTACCACCGCATTCGGTACGGTGACTTCGTAATTCTCCCGGGTCATCAGTTTGGTCGCCAGCATACCCACTGCGGTGACAACACCCTCATTGTCATTGATACGGATGACATCCCCTTTACGTAACGCGCGGGAATAGGTCAGTACCAAACCGCTCATGGCATGGTTCATTACCCCTGCCGATCCCAGCGTTAGCATCAGGCCAAAGAACACGCTTATGCCTTTAAAGGCCAGGGAGTTTGCTCCTGGCAAAAAGGGGTAAGCCGCCGACAGGGCAAACAACCAGATGGCCACGCTGATTAAACGCCGTGTCACGCCAACCGTTTCCGGATGCAAGCCGGGAATATGCAGATTACCGTGTTCCACACGTCGCAGCACCAGCCGAATGACGCGGGTGATAAACGCGGTAATCAGGAAAATTACCGCGACAATAAACAGTCCCGGCAAAGCCGAAAGTATGGCGATGCCGATCCCCTGCAACAGGCCCAGCGCGTAATTGCCGAGATCCATCCCCCAGACACGTGTGTAGGGAAACATCCGAAGTACCCAACTCAGCCACACATAACCTGCACTGAGGCAGACGATAACCAACAAAGTTTGATATATGCGGATACGCACTGGCCCGAGAAAACTGCGAATCGGGGCGGGCAGGCGAAGCTTGTGGTTGGTTGGGAGGTGAGTAGCACTGCGGGTTAACCGTTGTGCTATTCGCCAGCACAGCACCAGCAGCAACACAAAAGCCGCGGCACCCACCAGACTTTTTGCCAGCGAGGTCAGGATATAGCGTGGGGAATATTGTTCCTTTAATGACAGACGCAAGGTCTCCAAACGTTGGCGGACCCGCTCCGCTGCCTGAGTCAGCGTCAGGTCATCCCCCTCATCGAGGTCAGCCTGGACCAGTACCATAAATGGCTTCTGGTTGACCGAAAATACCATCGCCTGTTGGTGATAACGCGTCAGGAGTTGTGTTTCGACAGGCTGTTGCAGATCGGTGGTATCGAGGGTACGTAACTGTTTAACGATGCGTTGTACCCGTTCTTCCGGTGTAGTCAGACCAAAGCCCGCCTGTAACATCACCACGGGTTGGTTCAGTAAGGTCAAGGTACGCGCCTGTTCCTTGGGAGTGGGTGACTGGCGCGGTTCCGCACTGAATAACCTGAAAGGAATAAGTAAAAGCAGCCAGCAAAGAAGATAAACGCCGCTTTTCATCGTCGGTTCTCCATCAGAACTGATAGCTGTAATTCATGCTGAAAAAATAAATATTGGGATCGTGATAATCGCCTTTTAGCAGAGACGATGAAACTGATGACGATGCCATATTGAGATACTCAAAGGCCGCGCCGATATTGCTGGAGGCGGTGAGTTGATACTGCGCACCAATCCCATAGCGCCAGGCAGCACCGGAAGGCATGGTCATTGAGGTGTCATCCTGGTTTTTGTAAAAGCTGCTGTCATAAGCAATACCGGTATTGAAACGCCATTGCTCATTCGGGCGAAACTGCACGCCCAGGGCAGTATGCCAGGTATCTCGCAACTTATTTTCCCGTGGCAGTTGTTGGCCGGTGACATAAATCTGATTCGCGCCATAAGCACTCCAGTCCTGCCAGCCAAGATCGGCCAACAGCGACCATTGTCTATTCAGGTCATGTACGGCACTCAGCATCAACTGTGCAGGTGTATTAACTTGTGCGGCAATCGGCAAGGTATAGGAAACATTACCCGATTGCGGAAACCGGGCTTCACCGTTGATATTGAAGTGATATTCAGTTTTGCTGCTATAGGTCAGGCCAACACGCGTGGCGTCTGTCACCTGCATCAACAGTCC
Organism: Pantoea sp. X-Soil-TKNS-1211; assembly: GCF_059730495.1. Classification (NCBI taxonomy): domain Bacteria; kingdom Pseudomonadati; phylum Pseudomonadota; class Gammaproteobacteria; order Enterobacterales; family Erwiniaceae; genus Pantoea; species Pantoea sp. X-Soil-TKNS-1211. The sequence goes on along the minus strand of NZ_AP035954.1, from coordinate 413,292 downwards.
GGTGCGAAAGTTCAACGCCCAGTCATGATCGGTGGCTTTCTCATCTTGCCCATCGACATTGCGCGTTAACGAAAGAAAGCCGTAGTTAATGCCAAGACCTAATCCCCATGACAGTCGATCATTGATTTTCCAGGCAATGGCTGGGCTTAGCGTCATACCCACCAGGGTGCTTTTCTTGATCAACTGATCCCCAGCCCAATTACCAAAATCCAGCCCGAGTCCGTAGTTGCCATATAACCCGATACCTGCCGACCAGCGGTCATTCAGCCGCTGGTGGTAAAACAGGCTGGCACCGGGAAACCAGCCGATGGTGTTGCCAGGACTGTTACCACGCAGGGCAGCATCATTGTCGAGGGTGTAGGGCGTGTCGCCATATAATGCCTGTAGCCCCCCGGTAATCATGTGATCGGGTAAGCGCGTCATTCCTGCCGGGTTGGTCATCAGAGTAGAGGCGTCCTGCGCTCGCGCCGCTTGTCCAGCCCCAGCCAGACCGATATCTTCGGTAGCGATTTCGTAAAGATAGAGACCACTGGCATGGCTGGTACCGGTTATCAGCAGACAGCACAGGGTTAAATTAACGCGCCGCATGTTGGTCTCCACTCAGTCAATGGTTCATGAACGCGGAACTATCGGGGCAGCTCACCTGGGCTATCTGTTGCTGGTAAGTCACTTTATGCTGTGCTTTCAATGCCTGGGCAGCCTCAATGACCGCGTCATGGTTATCCTTACTGTTCAGAAAGACCTGGCGGATATGTTCATCGGTGACCCCGGCAGGAATATGACAATGCTGTTTCAGGTCGCCGATAATTTGCTGTTCCCTTAAGGCATAAGCGAGATCTTCATAAGCTGATTTCGCCATGCTCGCCACGGGAAAAAGATTGATCACTAAAACCAACAAGGGTAAGTAACGCATCATGCCTCCTCAATTACGCTTCAATTGGCTGCAACGGCGATAGTGAAATAGCTTCCACCCATCTGGATTGCAGAAAAAAGGTTGTTCCAGTCTGTTTTCATACTGATTATTGACCATCCCTGGTGCTTTGCTTTATCGAGGCATTGATTCAGCCGACCGAAAGAGGATCACTGAAGACGTTTCTTCATTTTCGATGCCTTAAAGGATTGGGGCCTTACATGGCAAAAGGCTATGGCGTTACAATATTGAACCAGAACTCGAACTTATCCATGTAACCCAGCAGTTCATCGATTTTGGCACCATCACCGCTGAGTTTGACTTCGCCCTTGTCCTCCGCCTGTTTCAGGGTTTCTTCCTTCAGGATGATCTTGTTCAGCGTGTCACGATTGAGGGTGAGAGTGGCATCCGGGTTCTGTCCCTGGGCATTAGCGGTATGGTTTAACACGCCGTTTTCCAGTTCCAGCTTGTATTTGCCACCATCTTTCCCGAGATCAATGTTGATCAGGGCTTTGGCGTTAGCGGCTTTCTCACCGTTGATATGTACCGCCAGATAGTCGAAGAACATCTCTGGCGTCATGGCTTTCACCGTATCCGGGCTGGCGGTATTGGGGGTCGGACCTTTTACCACACCGTTGCGCAGTTCCTGTGCACCAGTGAGGTAGAAGTTACGCCATGGGCCGGATTCAGCCTGGTAACCCAGTTGCTCCAGTGCATCTGCTTCGAGGTCACGCGCCGCTTTATTTTCTGGATCGGCAAACACCACTTTGCTCACTACCTGGGCCACCCAGCGATAGTTACCCTGGTCGAAGTCAGTTTTGGCCTTTTGCAGGATGTTGTCTGCGCCGCCCATGTATTCGACGAATTTCTTCGCGGCTTCTTCCGGCGGCAGCTCATCCAGCGTCGCCGGATTGCCGTCAAACCAACCCAGATACAGCACATAGGTGGCTTTGACATCGTGGCTCACTGAACCGTAATAACCCCGGTTAGCCCAGGTTTTTGCCAAACCATCAGGTAGTTTGAAGTTAGCGGCGATTTCATCGCGCGTCAGACCTTCGTTCGCCATGCGTAACGTCTGGTCGTTGATGTAGCGATAGAGATCACGCTGAGTTTTAAGCAGGTTGTTGACGTTGTCATTGCCCCAGGTCGGCCAATGGTGTTGAGCAATGATGATTTCGGCCTTATCGCCCCAACGGGTGATGGCATCGTTAATATATTTCGACCAGGGCAGCGGTTCACGAATTTTCGCGCCGCGCAGCGAGTAGGTGTTGTGCAGGGTATGGGTAACATCCTCTGCGGTCTCGATCATTTTTTTCTCTTCGACGTACCACAACATTTCCGACGGTGCTTCTGAACCCGGCGCCATCATAAATTCATAGGTCAGGCCGTCGATATTGTGCTTTTCCCCGGTTTTGCTGATGGTGACGGTGGGAGCAATCAGAGTGACGGTGCCTGCGGAGGTGGTGGTGCCCAATCCTGCTCCCACCTGGCCTTTCGGATCGGCTTTCAACAGATTGCCGTACATATAACTGGCGCGGCGGCTCATCACGTTACCTGCCATGATATTTTCTGCGACTGCTGCTTCCATAAATCCTGCTGGCGCGTAGATTTTCACTTTGCCGGATTTCACATCGGCCTCATCTACTACGCCACGGACGCCACCATAATGATCCACATGGCTATGGGTATAGATCACCGCCACTACGGGTTTTTTTCCCCGATTTTTGAAGTACAAATCCATGCCCACTTTCGCCGTTTCGGCGGAGACCAACGGGTCAATCACGGTGATGCCTTTTTTTCCTTCAATGATAGTCATATTGGACAGATCCAGATTGCGAATCTGGTAAACACCGTCGGTGACTTTAAATAATCCACTGATATTTATCAGTTGTGATTGACGCCACAGGCTGGGATTAACGCTATCCGGCGATTTTTCACCCTCTTTGATAAACGCGTATTGACCGGGATTCCAGATAACATTTCCCGCTTCGCCTTTAATGACAGCTTCTGGTAATGCAGCAACAAAGCCTTTGTGGGCATCGCTAAAATCGGTCTTGTCAGAAAAAGGGAGTTGGTTATAAAGCGCGTCATTGGTTTGTTTTGTACTCGCGGTCGCATCTTTCCTTACATCATCGACAGCCAATGAACTAAACGAGCTGCACATTAAAGCGGCCAGGACCAGGTAGTGAATTTTCTTAACTTTCATTAAATACCTCGTTTTTCAGGGATTTGTATTTCCATTAATCTCTTGCTGGTGCTTATTTGATGCCAATGAGAAGTAGAGGGAAAAACCAGATGTCAATCCAGGTTAACGTGAGTTTTTTAACATTTTGTAATAAACGTAGTTAAAACTATGACTTATACAAGCGAAACGGTTATTTTTTTTTAAAAAAATCGAGAATGTTAAGTTGAGCGAAGTCTCGTCCTGTGAGGTATGCTCTTTGTGTTAGCTAATTAAATGATTTTGTTGTTTTTCCTGTGGTGTGTGTCTATATTTTTTGCGGTTTCGCTAATGGTTTTATGTTGATTTAAAGCGCAGCGGGGTAATGTGTTATGGCTGACTATGTTTAATCTGGCATGTCCACCTTTTGTCTTATTTATACTGGCACTCATTACTGTACGTGCTGAGACAGATTTTGAATCAGGAACCGGTGAACACTTTGCAGGAAGGCAAAAAAGAACAAGGGCGTTTGAACTGGGGGGCGGTCTGACGTTGATCACGTCTTAGGCGTTGTTGACCATCCGAGTCGTCTCTGATGTCATGGGACATAGTGATGGTCAGGAAATACAGTGTGCTCGGATTTTCGCATCATCCTTGGAAAGCAGTTGGTGATACCTGGATTATTCATCTATGGCTGCAATTATCACGAATCATCGAATCTCTTCTTATTGGATTGGTCGCGAAGAATTATGAGTTTTATGGCGAGGATATTGCTGATAGTCCTGGCGTTCAGCATCGTGGTGAGTGGTGTTTTTTTCTGAAATAGGTTATATCTGATAAGGTGAGTTACCTTATTAATTATATACCCCATATAAATTCATTTTTAAACCAAACTATTAGAGAGGCGTGGGATACGTGGGAGGGAGCTATGATTGAAAAAAGTACGTCCTATCAACATTTGAAAGAATCGGTTCTGGATCCGGATGTTTGGCTAATGATCATCAGCGTTGTATTTGGTACGGTACTCATCTATGTGATTCTTAGAGCGATCATCCGTTTTTTGTCGCATCGGATTACCCGTTATTCTGAAGGGAGAAATAATCGGGTGGCGGGCATATTGGTTGAGCTGTTAAACCATACCAGTAAAATATTACTTCTGGTGTTCTCATTCTTGATTTCACTCAGGTTTATTGACTTGCCTGATTACTGGGCATCTGTAGTCGCTCACGGGTGGTTTCTGGCTTTGATTTTTCAGCTATCACTTTGGATTGATAGCGGGATACGATTGTGGCTGCAAAGTTTATTAAAAGACCCATTGCATGTTCGTAATCCTGTCACAACGGTGATACTTGGTATTTTGCTCAGAGTCATGCTGTGGGTTGTCACCTTTCTCGCTATCCTTTCTAATATGGGTATTAATATCACTGCACTGGTTGCCAGCCTCGGTGTGGGTGGTATCGCTATTGCGCTTGCAATACAAACCGTATTGAGTGATGTCTTTGCTTCCCTGGCAATTGGTTTCGATAAACCTTTTGAACACGGCGATTTTATTATTTTTGGTAATATAGCAGGAACAATAGAACACATCGGATTAAAAACCACCCGACTTAGAAGTCTTAGTGGTGAGCAGATTATCTGTTCCAATACCATACTTCTTCAACAAATGATTCATAATTATAAGCGGATGCAGCAAAGGCGTATTGTGTTCAAGTTTGGCATCAGTCATGAAACACCAGCAGAAAAAGTACGTCAGGTTGGAGAGATATTGAAGGATATTATTTTATCTATTGAATTGACCCGATTTGATCGTGCGCACTTTCTTTCTATCGATGACTCAAAATTAACATTTGAAGTTGTATATTTTGTTTTGAGTTCAGATTACAACAAGTATATGAATATTCAGCAGGAAATAAATCTGCGACTGATGTCTGCACTGGCAGAGCGAGACATCCGCTTCGCATTCCCCATCCGCCACATTGAGTTTCGAGGCGGTGATATGCCTGTCATTTCAGTGGATAACATCACATCAATGAAAGAATAAATTATTGTCAGTGGCGGGCTTAGCATGAGAAATTATGCTCCTGGTGTGGCGCAACATTACCATTTCAGTCCCACACCAGTATTGAAGATATGTTCATTCAGCGTATCCCGAGTGCCGCTAACCAGGTTGTGGTGGTAACTGATATTGAGTGTGGACCATGATGTCAGGGCATAACGTAATCCCACTTCCGCATCCAGTGAAAATATGGCATCTCTGTCAAGCGAATGACCCAGTTCACCGTTGGTGTAGAGAGTGAACGTTTTATCATCGAGATAGCGTTGGTAATCCCAGCGTAAGGTTGCACCGGCATGGGTATCTGACGCGCCATCGCTATAACCATAGCTAAATCCTCCGGCAAGAATAGAAACCGAAAATGCGCCAAACTCATTGTCCCATAACTGGTAGCCCGGCCCAGTGCCAAGCAGAAACTGACGAGAAATATCCTCTATCCAGTCCCGTTTATAGGTGGTTCGCGCTTGCCAGAAATATTGTTCATGGAACATGTAGTCGACAGCGTAACGCAGGCTGTAATTATCAGTATTAACCTGAGCATTCTCCTTGTCGCGGTTAAACGTACCGCCACTCTCATGACGCCATTTGCCTTTACTGGCTTTGGCGTTAAAAGCTAAATCATAATTCTGCGTATCCGTTGATGCATGTTTCAGGTTAATTCCTGCATCAATATGTCCGGTCAGACTCCACTGGTCGGTTCGAGTCTTCGCCTTCATAAAGGCAGCAACGGTATTGACTGAAATCTTCTCGTCATAATCGGGAGCCAAAACCCGGAGGTATCCGGGTGTGGAGGGGAGAATAGTTAACTCGTGATTCTCGCCGGTTAGGTTATTTTTTAGTACCAATGGTTTTTCGCTCAGCATGGTACTGACCGATGACCATTGCAGCAAAACATCCCCGGCATACGTTGTGCTGATCTTTAATTTACCGTCATTCAACGATTGCACTGTACCGGTCAAGCGATCGCCGTTGTTTAGCCAGACCACATCGGCGTCGACATTGCATACGCCAAATGCCCCTGTCATGAGCAACAGACGGGCAGAAAACCGATACGCACTTATTGCCATAGTGTTCCAGTGAAGGGAGGGTGTACCTAAGCATTGCTGACAAATCACGCTGGCGCTATGCCATCTTGCTAAAAAGGATAAGGCAATCAGAAGCGCATCTTCACACCAACAGAGGCGGCCAGACTGGCATCTACATGGGTATCACCGCCATTATTCCAGCTTCTGCCGATTTCACTGTATGCCTGGACTTTTTCACTCACAAACCAGGTTGCGCCTACAGCGGCTTCGGTGGTACTGAATGACTGGTCAGCAGTGATGGTGGTACTTCCGGCATTGTTGGCGGTATTGGCCCAGGTCACGTTGTCCTGACCATTTCCCAGCATCTGCCAGAGATTCACGCGGAGATACGGTTTCACCTGACCGTAATCCGTGCTGTAGTCAGCAGCAAGACGCACCCCAAGACGGCCAATTAATGTGCCATCCGCATCAACGTCAACTCGCGTATTTGCCGCACCCTGTAACGTAATGCTGTCGAAATCACTGTATTGATAAATCAACTGTGCCTGTGGTTCCAGTGACCATTGGCTATTGCCGAGTTGCCAGGGTTTACCGGTTTCAACGGAGGCGGCAAAGGAGTCACCGTTGGGGTGCACGCTGCTGCGATTGACGCTGTTTTTCAAATCAACGTCATGATGCCCGTACTGCAAGACATTATCGATGTACCAGCCATTGTTATCGATCCAGGTGGCGTAACCACCCAGATAAGTGGAAAAGGTGGAGTTATACGCACCACCGACTCCCATGCCGGTATTACCATTAATTGCCGTGTCATTATCCAGCAGCGTGGTGTATACCCCCATGCGCCAACGATCATCATGATAAAGATCGCTGCCAATCTGCATGCCGCTGAACTGCGATGAAGTGCGACTCTGTAATGGGTCATTTAACTGTTGATCAACCGTCCTGGTCAGATAGCGCGCCCAAAAACGCCCCTGTTGGTCTTCCGCGACAGTTGCTTGCCAGGGTTGCTCATCACCGACGCGTTGGTGCAGGGTGCCCAAAACGGCGAGGTCAGCTTGACGAATAATGGCCGCAAGGGTATCGAAACCAGGGACATCCGGTCGATAACCCGCCCGAAGATACCAATCCTCTCCCTGACCCTGAGCATCACCCGCGAATAACTGATATTGCCAGGCACCTGCCATCAACGCATCGGCCCCAATACTGAACGCATCCCTGGTTGTTTGGGCCGTCGTGGTGCCGCCGTTAATCGCCTCCACCACCACAATACCATCACCTTCGGTTGGCTCACCGAGCTGGCTGACATCAATATCCAGCAGTGTATGCCCGGTGGCGGTGCCACCACTCACAACCAGTCTGTCGGCAACGCCTGGGCTGTGCTGTTGTGCTGCAATTTTGATAACACCATTACTACCAACATAATCCCCGGTGACAGTGAGTGTCGAACCAACATCACCACCAAGCAGGCTAACCGTACCCTGATTGAGCAGGTTAGTGACGGTTTGATTAAACCCACTACTGTCCAACACGCCTGTCTGGCTCACCACGTAGGTAGAAGCGGGGCTAAAGGTATTGCTGGCAACTGCCTGCAAGGTTCCCTTTTCAACCAATGTCAGGCCGCTCCAGCTATTGTTGCCTGCAAGACGGGTCACACCGCTTCCCTGTTGCCAGAGTTGGCCGCTACCAGAGATATCGCCATTTAGGGTAAACGTGTCAGCCCGGCTGCTGATCAACAGACTTTGGTTATCAATATTCCCCGCCAGGTTACCGTCATCAGTTAACTGCAGGGTGCCAGCATCAATATGCATGGTGCCCTGAAAGGTATTATTAGCGCTTAAGGTCAGTGTACCGCTGCCTGATTTTGTCAGATCGCCGTTGCCGCTGATGACGTTGCTCAGGTTGGCAGCAAAGGTTTGGGTATCAATTGTGCCGCCGTTCGTGGTCAGCACCACAGGACGATTGCTGACGAATCCGGCACCATAGCGTAACGCGCCTCCATCAAGGGTCAGTGATGTTCCTGTGGCACCTAAATTGTTATCACTGGAGACCTGGATGACACCGGCGCTAATAACCGAGCCGCCAGAAAAAAGGTTATTGCCATTGAGTAACAACGTGCCGAGATCGGTTTTATGTAATGTGCCACTGCCGATCAGCGAGGTGTTGAGGGTGGCGAGATAATTAGCCCCCTGCACGCTGCCGTCACCCACTCGGAGCACAGTATCCGCCGCCGCGAGCGTCAGCGTATCACCGCTCAATACATAACCATTGCTGGCGAATTGGGCACCAGAAATCCCCACGTCACCGGCAGAATTATCGATCGTGACGGTGCCAGCTTCTCCGCCAAAGACGGCAAACGTATTGTTGCTGAAGGGGGCGTTGTAACGACCTGTGGGGGAGGTGGTATCGGTGGTCCAGTTATCATTCCCGCTGCCGTTTTGCCAGATGCCATCCCCTCCCTCAATCGTGCCATTATTTTTCATTTCTCCGGCGTTACCGCCTGTACCATCCCAGAAACGGAGTTGTACACCGGCGTGATTAACCAGATTGACCTGCCCGGCGATCGACGTCTGGACATAGAGATCGTCGGCTGCGGCCGGAGCGTTGCCGATCACCATTTGATTGTCGGTCAGAATGCCGTTGTAATTGAACACCCGATAGACGCCGACGTCGAAACTCCTACCACTGGTCGGGGTGATATTTAACTGACCATCCAGCGTCAGATCGCCATTGACGTTAATCAGATCGTTGTAGGTGCCACCCACGCCATACACTTCGCCGAATTGATAATCCAGTTGTGAAGCATCATGTAATGTCAGGCTCCCGAGGGTAAAGGTGCCGACACTGGCGCTATCGCTGCCAGCCGCCAGATGCCCACCATCCTCCACCATCACCGTCGCGCCCAACGTCCCGCTGCCACCCAGCGTGGCGGCAGCATTAACGGTGGTTAAGCCGGTAGCCGCGGATTGGTCGCCATTGACCATGAGCGCGCCTTGTTGCACCAAGGTGTTACCACGATAGGTGTTATCGCCTGATAATGTCAGCGTGCCATTACCCACTTTTTCCAGCCCACCGTTGCCGCTGATCACGCCAGTGATCCCGTCGTCGCGTGCAAGATTACCTTCCTGGAGGTCAGCCGCACCGAGCAAGATATTTCCGGCACCGGAAAGTGATCCAATGCGGGTCAATTCACCGCGTGTAGAAAGATCGACCGTTGCGCCTGAGAGGTTACTGATGCTGGCATTTTCTGCTTGAGCTGCATCGGCAAAGATCACTGTGCCGTTATTGGAGACCTGGGCATTGCCACCATTCGCATTCTCACTGAAAGTCAGCACTGAACTGGCATCGGTGTTGATGCTGGCATTCGCACCATAACTGCTATCGCCCAGCACCATCTGCGCGCCATTGGTCAGGTTGAACAGATGACTTTCTGCCTGAGTGCTGTTGTTAAGATTGAGTTGTGCCCGGTCGCTGATGTTGAGCTGGCTGTCGGCGCGCCCAAATCCTCCACTAACGTTGGCATCAACCACCAACTGCCCATTACCATTTTTACCATTGATGGTCGTATTTCCCTGATAGCGGTTGACTTGATTGAGCGCCAGCGTTCCGGTCGCCGTACCGGTAGAAGTGTCCTCAATGGTGAGATCACCGTCTCCGGCAATCAGTGACGCCGCAGTCAGATTGTGTCCGTAAACATCCAGCGTGCCGCCACCACTGGCATCGAGAAACAGGGTACGGTTAAGGGTAAAATCACCACCCGCCTGCAAGGTAGCAGCATTCTTCAGTGTCACGCTGGTGCCTGTAGCACCCAGGCTGGCATTGTTGGAGACCTGAAGAATCCCGCCCCAAACTTCACTACCGGCAGAAAAATCGTTATTGCCGTTGAGGATTAAACGCCCGGCATCGGTTTTCAGTAATCGAATGCGGTTGCTGTCCAGGCCATCTTGCCGCAGGCTGGCGTCAATGGTGGTGGTGATATCTGCGCCATTGCCGCCGTCGCCAACGCGGATGACATAATAAGTGTCGGCAACCGACTCGCCGAGAGACTGATAGCTGTTAGTGGGAATGGGAACGCTCTCGGGGAAAGACTCGGTTACAGTACTGATGTAGTTGAGCGTCGACGCAGCATTCAGTTGGCGAAGGACATAACCATCAGCGGTAAACTGCATGCCGGAATTGAGCACCCGACCATTGATATTGCTAATCTGCACATCCCCGCCGGTCCCCTGGAAAATCGCAAAAGCGGATTGCGACCATGGCGCGTTACCCACACCGGTTGACTGTGTCCAGTTATTGGTATCCCCGGCGATGTTGGCTTTCCAGACGCCATCGCCTCCCTCAACGATCCCATCTCCGGTCGTGCCGTCACCGTGATTTGCGGTATCTTCGCCATCCCAGAATTGCAGTTCACTGGCTGGATCGACAAAGTTAAGTATCAGGTTTACCTGATTGGCGATATTGGTTTGAATGGAGTAGGTGCCTCCCTCATTAGGCGGCAGGCTATTAATATCCAGCGTGTTATTCGTCAGCGAACCGGCGTAATTAAACAGTCGGTAGACACCCGGTAAAAAGCTACCTCCCGGACTTAATGCCACATCCAGTAAGCCATCCAGAATCAGATTTCCTTTTACATCGACGAAGTCATTGAAGCTTCCGCCAGGGGCGTAGGCTTCACCCAACGAAAATTGGCTATTGGTGGAGGAGGCAAGGCTCAGATCGCCATTGATGGTCAGCGTGCCAATACCATTATCACCAGGCGACAGAGTGCTACTGTTTGCAAAGATTACATCACCGCCGATGACGCCGTTACCCCCCAGAGTGGCCGAGGAGGCGACGTTGGTCACACCGGTCGCGGCACGCTGATCACCATTGATTAACAGGGTTCCCTGATTGACCTGAGTGATACCCGTCCAGCTGTTATTACCGCTGAGTCGCGTTAAGCCACTGCCAATTTGTTGAAAGTCACCGCTACCGGCGATCGCGCCGTTGAGTGTTACCGTGTCACTACGATTAACGGTGAGTACACCATTATCGGTGATGTTGGTACTGGCCGAGAGGCTGCCGCTGGTGCCGCCATTGCCTAACGTCAGCTCGCTTCCGCTACCTATCAGCGTCGAACCGGTGTAACTATTGGCGCCTAACAGCACGGTACTTCCACCGCCAGTACGTGTCATACCGCCGTCACCGCTGATTACGCCGCTATAATCCTGGTTTTCGTTCCCATCGAAAATGACCTGGCTGGTACTGCCCGACGTGCTGATGTCGTAATTACTGACGGATGCGCTGCCGCTGGCGTTGAGATTGTTACCACTGCGCAGAATGGCTCCGCCACTCACATTGATCGTGGGTGTCCCTGATAGTATGAGGTCATCCTGAATCCGCACATCACCGCCATTCAGTGACAGAGTGCTCCAGCCGCTGCCGATGTTGGTGCCTTGACTCAGGTCGTCAGTCGTAAATGACCCAACGGTGGCCGTGGTGCCATTGAAAAGCAGCGTGCTGTCGTTTCCACCCTCACTGAGGATATGGCGCGTATTGGTCAGTAAGACATTGCCCAGGGTTGCGTTATCGCCCCCGTCACTACCACTGAAGGTGATGCCGCCGGAGAAGAGGCCACTATTCCAGTTGAAGCGATCAGCACCGCTGCCGAGCGTAATTTCTCCCTGTGTATTTCCTCCCGCCAGGGTCACGTTATCTGTGCCGCTACCGGTGAGAATGACTTGTGAAAGGGCGTTCGCTGCCTGGAGACTGCCCGTGTTAGTTAAGTTGGTATTCCCGCTACCGGAGGCATCAATGACAGTAGCCGAATTGCTGGTGCTGCTGATACTGCCGCTATTAGTTATGGTGCGGTTTGCCGCGCTGCCATTTATGGCAACCACCGGTTGGCTATTGGTCGAACCTGAGCTGGCAATGGTACCGGTATTGGTAAACTGTGCGGTGTTGGTTGCCAGTATCGTACTACCGGTATTACTGCTGGTCTGGATCTGTCCACTGTTGCTGACACCACTGGCGTTGGTTGCGACGATTGCGGCACCGCCAACCGCGCTCATGCTGATATTGGCACCGGAACTGACGTTGCCTGCGGTATTGCCGAGAATACCGATGCTGCCTGTTCCCGTGCCATTTATCGTGTAACCATTACTGATCGTCAGATCGCCGCTGGTGGCAGATCCATCTGCCTGTTCAAAAGCAAACCCCTGACCGCTGCCGCTCACATTGAGAATATTGCCGCTGCCTTCTGCGTTGAAGGTCACGGCAGTGCGAATGGCTGGACCGTCGGAAGCGTTAATCGTGACAGTATTCAGGTTGATGTTGGCGGTATTGGCGTTGTTATTGATTCCCGCACCACTATCGGAGATCGCGATGGTGGTGTTGCTGGCGGAAAAACGGCTGGCACCGTTATCCATCAGTACCCCGTCAGCACCTCCAGACGCGATGATTTGATTACCCGTGCCGTTAACGGTGAGGGCTGCGCCGGTTCCGGTGAGTTGCACGGCCGCCAGACCTCCGTTGGCGGTGACGCTGCCGAGACGGTTGACGAGCGCCCCCGCACCCTGAACGCGGATACCGACATTTCCGCTACCCGCAGCACCGCCCACGGTAATGGCGCTGTTATTCGTTAGGGTGCCGCTGTTATCAATACTGACGCCAATATTATCGTTGCCCTGCACGTTGACTGGCGCATTCACCGTCGCGGTGCCGCCGTCATGTAACCAGATCCCCTTACCAAGCTCGCCATTCAGGTTGATGCCGGTGCTGCCATTCAGTATCAGGTTGCCCAGATAGGATACGTCGTAACCGGTAATGCCACTTTGCAGTGAAGAGGTCGTCGTAGCGGCGGCAGACGTTACATTGGTGGTGAGAGCGTCGCTGTCTCGTGTGCCATCGATATTGTAGTTACGCCCATCAATACGCACTGCGGTAGTGTTGTCATGTGTCAGGATGATGCCACCGTCATTAATGGTGCCAATGGCACCGCCCGATACCAACACGCCGACGGCATTTTCACCGTTCACGGTAATGGTTGCTGGCCCGGTGGTCAGGGATGTTGCGATGTTATTGACGCTATCCACACCATTGGCAATCACGCCGATGGCGTTGTCGCCACTAATACTGAGTTGGTAGGGCGAGCCGCTGCCATTATCCCCATTGAATACCGCCCCGTTATCCACGGCAAACAGCACCGAGTTGGCCTGGCCATTATCATTGATGCTGGCGTTACTGACGTTAATTTGCGCCTGATTCCCCCAGGCGTAATATCCAATCTGATGATCATTTTCGAAGGATAGCGAGGCATCGCTGCCGACATTGATCTGCGCGTTACCGCGCGCATGCACGCCTATGGCACCTGCTGAAAGTAGGCGGATAGTCGCCTGCAAATCCACCGAAGCTGGCTGGCTGTTTAATCCCTCGGCGTAAACCGCATAGTTGCGATAGGTATAGACGTTGCCATCGCTACCCCCGGTATCGCCAGCGCTGCCTACCGTGATCTGACTGCCAGAACTGGATGTGACACTGGCCGCGTTGTCGCGCGCCTGTAAATAGATGGCAATATTGTTGTCGCCATCAACGAAAATAGTGCCGTTATTTGTCACGTCACCTTGGTTATCGACCACATAAAGACCGTAATCACTGGCCGCAGCAGCATTCACCAGTTTCCCCAGTACGTCGATACGACCGTTATTGACCGCAGACCCCAAGGCATTATCCATCAGCAGACCGGCTGCATTGCGCGTACTGTCGCCGATATAAATATTGCCTGAATTCACGATGTCGCCACTGCTGCTGGAGTAAATTCCGGCAGATAACGCTCCGCCGCCAGCCATAGTGATAGCGGTGGGCGTGCTGTTATCAATAATCGGGTTATAACCCAGATAAAGATTGCCATTGTTCAGTACGCTGGCATTTTGGTCAGCATAGAGGGTGTAACCTGCCGCCCGGCCCTCGCTATTGTGGCTATTACCCACCAGTGCAATGGTGGCGTCGCTGCTGTTGGTCACGCTGCTGCTGCCTGAAGCGTACACACCTTTAGCATTGGCCGTGGTGCTGTCAGTGAGTGCGATGTTGATGTGGCCATTATTAGTGAGGGTACTGGCTCCCAATCCTTGCATTGCCACACTGCCAGCATTGTTGACATTCTGATTGCTGCCATCTTTTTCCAGAAAAAGACCACTGTTCAGAATGCCGTTATTAATCGCCGCAGCATCGGTGACCAGCATGCCGATAGGTTGTGGGCTGGCGCTACTACTACGCCAACTATTGATGGCACCGTTGTTTGTCAGGATGGCACCACTGTCACCTCGCATCACTGCCGTTGCGCCATCAACTGCCAGTGAGCCTGAACTGACAACAGAGGCACTGGCACGCGAACCGCTGGCATAGATAACATTGAGGTCGCCGACTGGCAGGGTGGCATTGTTATTGTGCGCAGCCATATCGTCCCAGACATGGTAATTAAGGTTGATACTGGTCTGCTGCTGTTGCGCCAGCAAACCACTAATGATGGCGTTGTAAACGCTCTGGGCTTCGGGAGCCGAGTCGATGACTTCACCGTTTACCGTTGCCCCCGCTGTCAGCCAGTACTGTACCTGTGGGTTGCCCGCATAATCATTCTGGCCGATCAGATAATCGTTAACCTCGGCAATATCGGCGGAGGAAGTGATTTGAAACGTTTGCGAACCCGCCGCTATGACGTGCTCACCAATCTGCACATAGTTTGGCAAAGTCAATGTGTAGTTATATTGCGCACTTTGCGCGCTAACACTCTGGTTATCAGTGGCAATAACGGAAGCCGGTTGAAAATGGATAAAATTGTCTGACAACCAATTTACCTGGCTGTTTGCTGTGCTGCTGCCAAGGGCCTGGGCCAGGACTGAATTCTTCGCCAGTAAATCCAGCGTGTTTGCAGCGGCGGCAATTGGGGTGGTTCCGGTGGTATCAGCACCGACATTGATATTTGCCGTACCTCCGGTGGATGAGAGGGTGACAAGGCCAAAATTATTGTAAATCCTGAATGAATCCGCATCGTATACCGGCAACAGCAACTCACTTACCGCAGTATCATCCGCTGATACAAAGGTGGTGGAGTCGTAGACATTGATTACCTGGTAACTCCCTTCCAATCCTGGGATCTCGACATTTAACTCTTGATTTTGCTGTGGGTTAGCCGGGGAGGGGGAATAAGTATATTGATCAATATTTTCACTGGTAATGGGGGTAACGTTACCCTGAGCATCGGTTGCGGTAATGACGGTAATGCGTCCTGCATTACTGCCGCTGGCATCAGGTAACGCATTCAGCACAGATACGGAAGAGGCTGATCCGTTTGTACTGCCAGTTATTAATGGAATATCCCCCAATATATTCAAGGTGGTGCCAGCTGGATAATGATTAGGTAACGACATATTGTCCAGGCTAAAAGCGAAGCCGGTGGTCAAAACAGAATCATAATTAATTCCTTGATTATCAGGGAATGAGTAACTGGGGTATGCCGTTGACCAGTCAATGTCATCAGCATAGCTTGAAAACGTGAGACTTAACGCAAGAAATAAAATGATTGAGGTGCCAGTTGTGTTACTTGCCCGACATTTGTGTGTGATTTCCGGCACAGGAACAGTGCCATTCATTACATAACTCCAGACCAGGCGATAGACATGGTTCATAGTGGCCTCTGCTATAAGCACATGACTTTATAGGTTTAATTTATTGTTTTTACATGTCGAATCATGATCATTACGATTTCCTTACGATCAACACTAGTACAAGTTATAGGAATGAAAAGATCAGCGTGAAATAGTGGCTTCGCTTAGTGAATAAAAAGAGATGAAATAAAGCGAAGCGGCAGGGCGGAATTCCCTCCTGGTTTTTTATTGCCGTGACGTGTGTAAAATACTGATTCTTATAACTATGATTTGCGAGGTTGGCAATGGTTTTTAATTAACATCGCTTCTCTGATTGCAATATCTAAAACTTAGTCTAAAAATTTAATGGCGAGTATAAAGAGTCACTTCCCCAATCATCTCTGAGGTTTGATAATGAATAAAAACTTGGCAGGCATGATAGCATTGCTCACCGCTTCGTTAATTTGTGGTTCAGCCTTTGCGGCAAAGGAAATCAGTAAAGCCGAAGCGAAGCAATATGAAAAAGTCGGGACGGTAAGTTCTACTAAAGAACATACCTCGCCACGTGCGGCGATGGAGGAAATTTCTAAAAAAGCGGATGAGATGGGCGGCAAATATTTCGTCATCACTTCAGGTAATGAAGGTGACAAAGTTCGTGCGACAGCAACGGTTTATAAATAAATACGCAGCGCCCTGTCAATGCAGGGCGCTGCCATTCATTATCAGAACTGGTATGACACGCTGACCGAGAAATTACGCGGTTCACCGTAAACATAGTTGTTCATGTAGGTGTAGTAGGTGCGATCGAACAGGTTATCCACGTTAGCCTGCACCGCGACCTGTTTAGTGACCTGATAGCGGGCAAACAGGTTAGCCAACGGGTAGCTGCCCTGATAAACGCGCTGGGTGCTGCCATCTGGTGTGGTGTCATCTTGGAACACACGGTTCTGCCAGGTGATACCGCCACCAAATGTCAGGTCCGGCAGCATCGGCAGCTGATAGCGAGTGAACAGCTTGAAAACGGTTTGCGGTTGGTTGGAGTTATAACGTCCATCCGAATCACGTGCGACATAGCGAGTGGCACCGAAGGTCATTTGCAGGTTATCAGTAAGCGCGCCGTTCAGTTCAAACTCAGCACCTTTGCTACGTGCACCTTTCGTCGCCTTGTATGCCTGTTCGCTGCTGTTATTGACGTAAACGTCATCAATGGCCTCACCAACGTTATTCTGCTCAATGCGGAAGACCGCCATCGTTGCCGTCAGGCGACCATCAAACCAGGCTGATTTCAGACCCGTTTCATAGCTTTTCCCGGTAACCGGTGACAGGTAGTGACCGCTGCTGTCACGATAGGTTTGCGGCTGGAAGATTGAGGTATAGCTGGCATAAGCGGACCAGGTATCGTTGATGTCATACACCACACCCGCATACGGCGTGATGTTGTTTTTATCCATATTGCCGCTGCTGCCATTGGTGCTGTATTGGGTGTAACGTGCACCGACAATCAGCGACAGCGGATCGGCCAATGAGAAACGCGCGGCGGTGTAGGCTGACTTCTGACGGACCACATCGTCAGAGTTCTGATACCAGTCACTCCAGTCAGGTTCAGCAATGCTGCCATTCCAGTGATTATTGAACACGCCAATATCTCCGGTGGCGATATCGTAGGCGTCCTGATCGGTCACGCCATCACTGCTATAGGTTTTATTGTGCTGACGGCTATAGTTCACACCCAACATCAACTGATGCTGGCGACCCAATAACTCGAACGGACCGCTGGCATAACCGTCTACTGAGGTCAGCTCACGTTTGCCGCGGTCCATACTGCCGAAGCCATCGGCGCCTTCTCCGGTATCCTGATCCGGCATGGAGAGATAACCGACGTACAACAATTTGTCGCTAAAGGTGTTTTCAGCGTGGGTGCCGTTCAGACGGAAGGTCCAGCCGTTATCAAAGTTATGTACCAGGTCGGCATACACTTTACGCACGGTGGTGTGGTAGTAGGTCCAGTCTGCGGAGGAGTTCAGACTGCGATCGTAATGGGTCAGTGAACCATTGCTGTAAAACACCGGATTCCCCGCCCAGGTGGGGTTTTTGGTGTCGGCATCCTGATAGTCATAACCGAGCGACACCGTGGTGTTATCGGTGATATCCGCATCGATCGTGCCATAAAGGAATTTGGTGTTTTTGCGGTAACGATCCAGCCAACTGTCCTGATTCTGATAACCTGCGATGACGCGGCCACGCACCGATCCGGATGCATTGAGCGGGGTAGAAACATCCGCCACATAACGCTGCTTATTCCAGCTGCCGTAGCTGGCAGTCAAATTCCCGGTGAACTCTTTGCTGTCGGCGTGTTTACGCACCATGTTGACTGACGCCGCCGGGCTGCCTGCGCCGGTCATCAGTCCCGTCGCACCACGTACCACTTCGATACGATCATAAATTGCCGTATCGGAAGCTGTATCACCATAGTTCCAGGCATCACCCATAGAGGTCGGGATGTCGTCATAGGTGAAGTTAGTGAGCTTAAATCCGCGCGAGTAGTAGTATGAACGTTCGCTATCGTCCTGCTCACTGGTGATGCCGGTGGTGTTTTTCAGCACATCATTCACCGTTTGCAGTTGCTGATCCTGCATACGCTGCTGGGTGATGACGCTGACAGACTGTGGCACATCGCGTGGCGTCAGCAGCAGCTTAGTCCCGGCACGGGTGGTTTTTACCTGGTAATCGGTTTTGTCCTGAGCGGTGGTGTCACTACTGGTGTTGGCATTGACCACCAGATCTTGCTGAGTCGTGGTGGTATCTGCCGCCAGTGCTGGATTGAGCAGGGCGTGTACCGCCATTGCCAACAATGACACGGTGAAGGTTTTGCGGATACCAGACGCGCCTGATACCGCGCGAGTTTCCCTGCGATTCGAAGACATAATATTTCCCGCCAAAATAAACGTGGTCTGCTGTTGTGTCGCTTCTGATTTTTATGACGTCGCAGCTATGCTGCGGCATTTAACGCTAAGAAGCGCATAAATTGAGAAAGCCAATGATAATCATTTGCTTTAAAAATTCTAAAAAGGTTTCATTCAATTATGTAAACATTTGTATAGGTGATTTAAATCAATCGGATAGGGTGATGGATGACCTTTTAATTGCTATCGTTTACTTAATTCAGCCGGGGATTTCGCGTTGAAACCGGGTATTTTTCAGCTGAAAATCGCGTTTACGTTACAGGTGATTCATCTCTGCTAACCCATTGTTTACGGCTAATTTGCTTAGTTTCCGTTAATGCGTATGATTCTCATTCTTTCTACGTTCCTTCCGTGATGGCTACGGCCTGCCGGAATCCGTTTATCCATTGATGGAGTTCAGAATGAAATCGTTTTTCAGCCCGCGCCAGGCCGCCATTGCTGCCGCCGTCATCGCCGCCTTTAGCCTGACGGCCTGTCAGGCTCCGGCCAAAAAAGCAGAAGCACCTGTTGCTGCTACGCCGGTGAAACCCGCGGATACGCAGTTGACCCAACGCGTACTGGGTGATGGCCTGTATGAACTGGCGTACTCACCGGCAGCGAATGCGTTGTTTGTTGCCAGTGCTCAGGGCTTCAAAGATGTAAACGGCGGGATGATTTATCGTCTCGACCCCACGACTCTGGCGACCAAAGGCGAAACCCATACCGATCTGAAAAACTTCGGCATGGCGATTGAGGGCGAAGGTAGCGTGTTCTACACCACCAACTCGCTGGATGGTGGCGTGTCGAAAGTCGATGCGCAGAGCGGCAAAGTGCTGGAACGTCTGATGTTGGGTGGCAAGAAAGATAAAGACGGCGATGTGCCGGGTGCACGTGAAATGCTGCTGCACGGCGATGAATTGTACGTTGGTCGGGTAGCTGATCCGGGCTTTATCTCGGTGGTCGATACCAAAACCTTCAAATTGAAAACCACCATCAAGAACGCCGGTAAGTGGGTCACGGGTATCATCTACTCACCGCTGACTGAACGCGTTTATGCTGCCAATGGTGCCGGTGAAATTGTGGTGATCAATCCACGCACCCACAAAATTGAACAGCGCTGGACGGCGGGTGATGGCAAGGAGTATCTGTTCCTGAATATGGCCGAAGATCCGGCTACTGGCCGCCTGTTCGTCACCGATGATTCCAAAGGTAAAACCACCCTGGTATTCGACGAACACACCGGCAAAGTGATCAAACGCATTCCGGGCGATGCTCTGGGCATTAAGTTCAACGCTAAACGCAATGAGATCTACATTTCGCAGCGTGAGTCGAAAAAAGTGTTGCAGCTGGACGCGACCAGCTATGCGGTGAAAAACAGCTGGTCATTCGACACCAATCCGAACAGCCTGCTGGTCTCTGCGGATGGTCAAACGCTGTATGTTTCCCTGAAGCAGGCGTTTAATAAAGACAACTCCACCCAGGGTAAAGACAGCGTGGCACGTATTGCGCTGAAATAAGTTCACCTGAACGTAGCAGCGCGATTTATCGCGCTGCTTGCGTATAATGCGCGCAATCGATCGCGTCGCTACCCATGGTGCATACCCACAATGTCGCAACACTATTTTTCACAACACAACTGCGAAATTCGCCTTGAATGGGGCAGCAGTGCCGCAGAACATCTGGCACAGGACGTAGACTGCGTGATTGTGGTGGATGTGATGTCGTTTTCTACCTGTGTCAGTCTGGCGAATGAGAAGGGAGCATTGATTGCCCCATGGCCGTGGAAGAATGATTCGGCTCAACGCTATGCCGCTGAAATTGGCTCTCAGGCCGCCAGCATCGACCGTCGTTTTTCGGAACACGCTTTTACCTTATCCCCCGCATCCTTGTTAAAAATAACCGCTGGAACTCGGCTGGTACTGCCATCACCCAACGGTTCAACTGTCGCGTTTAAGGCGCGGGAGAAGGGCGCGCAGGTGTTCACTGCCGGACTGCGTAATCGACAGGCCACAGCTGTTGCCTGTCGGCATTTCAAACGCATACTGGTGATCCCCTGCGGTGAACGTTGGCCGGATGGTAGCCTGCGTCCGGCGATTGAAGATTATGTGGCGGCGGGTGGAATTATCGAGGCTTTGGGCGAACGCCTACGCTCACCGGAAGCGGATATGGCGTTGGTGGCATATCAATCTGCGTGGCAGCACGATTTTGCTTCGTTAAAGCAATGTGCATCGGCGCTGGAGTTGATTGAAAGAGGCTTTACGGTCGATGTTGATCTTTGCCTGGCACTGGATAAGAGTGACATTGCCTGCTTACTGATCGACAACTTTTTTACCCCCTGCATTGCCTCGTAGCGGCGCGATTTAGCGCGGGTTAAGCAATGTGCGTTGCCTGTATCAAGAGGTGAAGATGTGGCATACTGCATTTTCAAAAACTGAACGGTTCGGTAAACAGATCCACAGTAATATTGAGCCTCTTTAACCTACAATGCAGTTCCGTCTGAGGAAAAAAATGAGAACTCTGACTGAAGAACGCCGTCAGGCCATCATTGACGCCGCTTCCCGTTTATTCCAGGAAATGGGGTATGAACGTGCTTCCATGAGCGAAGTCGCGAGGCTGGTGGGGGGGTCTAAAGCCACGCTTTATAATTACTTTTCTTCTAAAGAAGAGTTATTCGAGACCGTTGTTCGCACTTACAGCACCCGTTTTCTTAATGAAGCGGCGGCGCAATTGAGTGATACCGAAAGCACGGCATTGAGCCTTGAACAGAAACTGGTTCAGTTTGGTGAAGGCATGCTCAAAGTACTGGGTGGTGACAACCAGGCGATGCAGATTTATCGTGTCGTGGTCGGTGAAGCAGGGCATTCGGATATTGGCAAACTGTTCCTGGATGCGGGTATTCACGAAAGTATGCATAAACTCGCGCAGGTCATGGCCGAGGCGATGAAGCTCGGGGAGTTGAAGGAAGCAGAACCGATGCTACGTGCGCAGCAGTTTACTGCCCTGGTTAAAGCAGAACTTGATGGGATTTTTCTGCAACGGGAATTGCCACGTTACACCGATGCCCAGATAAAGAGCATGGTTATTAATAGCGTCGATCTATTCCTGAGCGGTGCGAAACGCTAGCGCCCGGTAGGAAGGCTACCGGGCATCATCACCGCGGCAAAGCACCGTTCTACAGCGTTTGCATACCGCGGACCGTGGATGGGGCAAAGGATGATCACGAAACTCATCACTTAAGCAGGTTCGCCAATTGTTCCGCCCCTTTATCGATACCGACTTCTGCCGCGCTGAGCGAACCAAAGGTCGCTGAGATATTCATGGCATTGGGATATTGCTTTGCCGTATAGGCGTGCAACAGGTTATTGCTGGACGCATCATATATTTCAACAACATAATTAACATCGCCGCTAAACATTCCCTCGCCGCCGCGAATCGATTGCACAATGTTGTAAGGGCCGCCGGCCAAATCAAATTTGGTGAAGGTTCCTACCACCTGAGTGGTGGTGTCAGCTCCGGTCAGTGTCAACTTCAAGCGCAGCGTATCCGGGCTGACGGTCGTCACGTTGCGAAAGCGCGGGCTTAAAGTCTCGGTAAATTTTTCCTGCATATAACTGGCCAGTCTCTGGCGATCGCTGGCTGGCATATCGTTAAATTGACCATCTTTTCCCTGATAAATACTGACTGGCTCAATGATGATGCTGCGGTATTTGGACCAATCAACCGCTGTCGCATATTGGAAGGGGATACGATTGGCATCGTCGCCTTGGTTTGCCGTCATCTTCGCTGTGGAATCAATTCCCGCATAGCGTACAGGTGGGTTACTGGCACAACCGGTCAGAAGAACCGAAAGGGTAAGCAAAACGGCCCGTGAGGTACGTGGTGTCATCATCATTTAAATATCCTGAATATAAAGAATAGGTTGCTCACCATGACGTCAGTGCTGAACGTGAATTGACGCTGCCAGGCGTGCAGTAACAGCACGGGATTTCGCGCTGCGCCACTCTATAACTGTACGGTATAGTTTTGCAATGCTATTCAATCACTGTCAACAAAATGTTTCTGACGGGGGTGGGTTTAGCGCGGGAAGGGGTAATTTTTCAATATTCAATTTTTTTGATTTATTTCAGCAAAACGCTCAGCTTTTACTCATCGGGTGACAGGTCTATTCTTTCTCTCATCGGGGCACAACGCTCCACAACTTAAAAGTATCACTGAGGAAATGACCATGAAATCAATCAAAACTTTCGTTGTAGTTGCTGCTCTGTCACTGGTTTCTTTTGGCAGCTTCGCACAAAGCATTACCGCTTCTGCTTCGACGCTGGATGGTGCGGAAGCCAAAATTGCCGCTCAGGCAAAACAAGCAGGCGCATCCTACAAAATCACCGGTGCGCGCGTGGATAACGGCGCTTACCTGTCGGCTGAACTGACCAAATAAGACACCCTCTGTAGCGGCGCGATTTATCGCGCCGGTTTTGGCAGGCCATGAATGCGTGAAAACTGCGCGATATGAGAGGGCAATAATATGCACCATAATCAGGAAATCGCGGCTCAGGCTGCGGCATTTGTTCAGTCGCTCAAATCACATCGGCATGCCAACATGCCCGCTATCCGTTTCCGTCATTGGCCGCAATTTATCTCGACGGTGCGCGAATTAATGGAAAAAAATTAACCCAACCTGACCAGAAACAATATTCCCATTGTCTTGATTTGCAAATCCCTCAGAAATTTCCCAGACTTTAGGATCTATTTAAATGTTTCTGAAGGATAAATCATGCGAAGTTTTCTGGCGGCTTTGTATGTGGTGCTGTTTTTCTGTGTATCACCGGCGAAGGCTGAGGGAACGATCAGCGAGGGCTGGAACTGGTTAACCAATGATATTTCCCAGACCTGGGAGCAGCCGCAAAATTACGATCTCTACCTGCCGTTTATCTCCTGGCATGCCCGTTTTGCTTACGACAAAGAAAAAACCGACAACTACAATGAAACGCCCTGGGGCGGCGGATTTGGCGTCTCCCGTTATAATGAAGATGGCAACTGGAGCGCGCTCTACGCCATGATGTTTAAAGACTCACATAATATGTGGCAACCGATCGTCGGTTACGGCTGGGAAAAGGGCTGGTATCTTGATAATGCCCGTGACTTTCGCCTTGGGCTTGGTCTGACGGCTGGCATCACCGCGCGCGATGACTTTGCTAATTATGTGCCGCTGCCGATTGTACTGCCGCTGTTCTCGGCAGGTTACAAGCGCGCCACCGTGCAATTCACTTATATTCCCGGCACCTACAACAACGGCAATGTGCTGTTCGCATGGTTACGTTTCGCTTTTTAAACCACGGATAAAGATATGGTGCGCGTTAGACAGTGGCTAAACCGACCGGGGCCGACCCTGATCTCGTTGCTGAAAATTATTCTGATCGGCATCGTGGTGATTGCCGCAATCTTTTTGCTTGCACGCATTTATCAGTCAGAACGCGGTGCGCCATTGCAGCGCTGGCATACCTGGTCAGCGGATGAGATGAGCGAAAAAGAGATCGATCATGCCACCTTTGCAGATTATCAGGCACGGGAAGCCCTGATTTTTGCCGAGATGAAGCGCGACATCACCGACACCCTGAGCGACGATGAAAAAACACCCCTCAATCGCTACTACGTGCAAAGCCTGGTTTATCCGGCACGTTTTCAACCAGACTGGAATCGTTCGTTTATTTTGCTGCCACAGGGGGCACCACGCGGTGCAGTGGTGTTGCTGCATGGCCTGACGGATTCTCCCTACAGCATGCGTTATCTGGCGGAAGATTACCGCCAGCAGGGATTTGTCGCTGTGGTGCCGCGCCTGCCGGGACACGGGACCGCCCCTGGGGCGCTAACCACCGTGAACTGGGCGCAGTGGCTGGCGGTGACCCGGCTGGCGGTGCGTGAGGCGACAAGGCTTGGCGGTAAGGCGGTGCCGTTGCATCTGGTGGGGTATTCCAACGGTGGCGCGCTGGCGATGAAGTATGCGCTGGATGCGCTCAACGACCCAGGTTTGCGCCAGCCTCAACAGATCGTACTGCTGTCGCCGATGATTGGCGTGACAACCTTTGCCCGCTTCGCCGGTCTGGCGGGCCTGCCGGCGGTGCTTCCGGCCTTTGCCAAAGCGGCATGGTTGAATGTGATGCCAGAGTTTAACCCGTATAAATACAACTCGTTTCCGGTCAAAGCAGCGCGTCAGTCATGGCTACTGACTCAGGCGCTCCAACAACAAATTTTGCAGCAATCGCGCCAGCAGGGGCTGGCTCACCTGGCACCGGTGTTGACGTTCCAGTCGGTGATGGATTCCACCGTCAGCACTCGCGCGGTGGTGGCGTCGCTGTATCGTTATCTGCAAAGTCGCGGTAATCAATTGGTGATTTTCGATATTAATCAAGCTGCTGAACTGCACGCCTTATTACGCCCTGATTTGAACAACGCCGTCAGTAACTTGCTACCGGCCGCGCCGCGTCCGTACGCAACAACGGTGATCACCAATGCGACGAGCACTACCGCCGACACTGTGGCGCGTAACACTCCGGCAGACCAACTAACGGAAACGGTTCAACCGCTGCATATCGCCTGGCCGGTGGGGATGTATTCCCTTTCCCATGTTGCGGTGCCATTCCCGCTGACGGATTCATTGTATGGGCTGCAACCAACAGAAAAGAATCAGTCGGGTATCAGTCTCGGGGCGATTTCATTACGGGGTGAGACCAATACGCTGAGTGTTGGGCTGGATACTCTGATGCGTGCCAATTCCAATCCGTTTTTTTCCTATATGATGGCGCGCATTAATCACCACATCGCCTGTAGCCATCAGCCGGATGTTGCTGCCTGTGTTGCCGGGCAGTAAAAAAGCAAAAATTCTCCGAATAGAAATGGCGACTGAATTGTTTAGTCTCTGAAAACGTCACATTCATGCCATTTCGTGAGGGTAAATGATGAAAACTGCACACGCCGGTGTAGAGACGTTTATGGTGCTTTATTCAGTTCAATACGTTTGATTGGGCCGACAATCACCACGAAGCTGAAAATAGCAATTAACGCATGGATGGCGACAAACACCAGCGCCCATTCAAAATGTCCCGTTGCTTTAACGATGTAACCAATGACTACCGGCGAAATGATCCCGGCGAAGTTACCACATAAGTTAAAAAAACCACCGGCAACACCGGCCATTTCTTTAGGGGCGGTATCCGACATGACGGCCCAACCCAGGGCACCGATGCCTTTACCAAGAAAGGCTAAAGACATAAACAACACTACCAGATAAATCGAGTCTACATAATTACACAGCACCATCACCATCGACAGCAGCATGCCAAGCACGATGGGGGTCTTACGTGCAATAGAAAGGGATTTGGTGATGCGCAAAATACGGTCCGAAATAACGCCACCCATTAACCCGCCGAGGAAACCACAAATGGCCGGAATAGCAGCAATAAAACCTACGGTTTTAATATCGAGTCCTTTTTCCATCGCCAGATAGAGCGGGAACCAGGTAATAAAGAAGAAAGTCAAAACGTTGATGCAGTACTGACCGAGATAAACCCCCAGTAACATACGATTTGTCACCAATTGCTTAAATGCCTTGAGATCAATTCCCGGGCGGGTTTTAACATTGCTTTGATCCATATCCACCAGTGCTCCCCCCTGACGAATATATTCAATCTCTTCACGGTTCACGTGAGGGTGGTTTAACGGGTTATGTACGACTCTGGCAGCAGAAAAAGTAATCACAATGCCCAGCACACCCATAAAGATAAAAATGGATTGCCAACCGTAATTCAGTGTCAACCATCCCATGATCGGTGCAAAAATAGCCGTAGCGAAGTATTGCGCTGAATTAAAAATTGCGGCAGCAGTTGCACGCTCCTTCGAAGGGAACCAGGCGGCGACAAAGCGGCTATTACCCGGCATCACCGGGGCTTCACACAGACCCACCAAAAACAGCAGAACAGTGAAGCAGACAATGGCCCCGTAACCGTGAAAAATATCTACAAACCCCTGTAATAAGGTAAAAATTGACCACAAACACAAGCCGGATAAATAGACTTTTTTCGATCCCAGATGATCCAGCAACCAGCCACCAGGAATCTGCGCCAGACAGTAAGCCCAGGCAAAGGCTGAGAACACCCACCCCATCTGACTGGGGTTGATGCCGAGCGCGGCAGACATGTCTTTACCGGCAATCGCCAGCGTTGATCGGTCACCTACGCTGACTGCCGTGATGATAAAAAGAATAATAACAATATGCCACCTGACATTGGTCTTTTTTGCGGCAGTAATACCCTCGACATTATTAAGCTGAACCATGTGACACCACCTTAAACTTAAAATTAAAAATATAAATAATGAATCATTCAAGTCATGGATGGCTGGAGTAAATTAATTATTTACATTCTGGTAACGTTTTTTATCGTTTGCATTAATCACAACTTAATTGAAATTCGTCACCTGTTTTTCAATAAGAAAACGATAAGATTGTTTCTGTTATAAGGCAATGTGCATTTGCATAACAAAGCGGGGTATTTTTACCACTATTCTTGTTGTATAAATAATTATTTGAAGTAGATCACAAAATTTTATAAGCAATGCGTGCGGTTTATAATTAAATAAAACGGCTGTCCCTGTTTAACCACATGGTGTTGATTCGGGATGTCAGGACGGTTTTACTTGTCCTGACATCTCGCTACGTTAAAACCGGAGGGACAGGCAAGTCAGTCCACCATCCATTTTACGAATTTCACTGGTGTCCAACTGGATAATCGGCATATCCAGCGTTTGCAGCTGCGCCAGCGTCGCCGGGTAACCGGATGGGGTAATCAGCGTTCCGTTGATCAGCAAGGTATTTCCGGCGTACATTTCATTGTCGGGAATAACCAGATGATTGTATTGGGAGAATTGCGGCAAACGGGCAAATTTTTCGGTCGAAATCAGGGTGTTTTTTCCGACATAGTTGATCGCTGATTTCAGATGCAATCCCTCATCAACGTCAACAGAAGTGACGCTGTAACCAAAGGGTTCGACCAGGCTGGCAAATTCACTGATACCGGCTTCATTGGTCCGCGTGGTCAGTCCGATGTAAAACGCCTTATCAATCAGCATCACATCGCCGCCTTCGAGCGTGCCTTTGTCACTCATTAATTTCAGTGGGCGAAAATCTTTCAGCACCGTTTTCATCGACTCGACTTCACCCGCCCGTGCAGGTGCACCAGGATGGGTAATCACCGCCAGTTCAGGCAGCACCACCGCAGTATCCTCAACAAAATGTGCGTCAGGGAAATCTGCTTCGGCTGGCAACAGCGTCACCTTTAATCTGAGCGTGAGCATGGCGTTAAGGTATTCCCAGAACTGGCGGCGGGTCAGTTCTGCATCGGGCGCACCCAGCGAAGCGGTGGTCAGGCCCGCTGCGCAGTTTTCAGCCGGGAGTCGAGCAATGATTTGGGTAAAAGCCATCTGTCTGTCCTTAAGTCATGGTTTTGTCTGCAACAAATCTATCTGGTCCGGCGGGCTAAAGATAGCCACGCGAGAATATTTAATAACGAAAATCGGCTCGTTATAATGTGCTTACATAACAAGGCATAAGGATTTCCAATATGAGTACTCTGGCGAAAAAAATAACGCTTGCATCAGAATTTCTTGCCGCTGCCGCAATATTCTTTTCTGGGGTGGCTTTTTTGGCAGATAAATTTTATTACAGCAAACAAATTTATGTGGATGCTTCCATAGTCAGTAGTTCTCCTAAAAATCTGTCGCTGCTTATCTCAAATAATGGGCAAGTGGATGTGGCTATCAAACGAGTCAGCATCAAGGTGCCTGGTTATGAAATCAATAATATGGCGAATATTGGCGAGAGTGATAAATTGCTCAAAAAAGAAACATCTATTTTGTTGAAATCCGGCCCTTCCTTCCTGAGTAGCTCGGTAGTGGCTGACGATGACGACCCTGCTATAAATCACCAAATAATGTCCACGACGAATTGTGTGATTACCGTAGAGTATATTGGTGCCGGGGCGAAGAAATCAGAAACATTATCGCTCAACACGCAATGCTATGCGGCATCCATGGTTGATGACGATTCCATTGGAAAATAAGTTGCACGCGGGACGCTTTCGTATCTTGACATAAGGAAGGGGAAGATGGTTGTATGATACAACCTTGTTTAACCTTATTGACGATTATGACTGACTCAACCCTGATTCAAACGATACGTGCTTCCTCGCGCCTGATGGTGCGCGAACTGGGGTTTATGCAAACCACCCTGGCGGCGACCGACTACTCCGCTTCTGCGGTTCACACTTTACTGGAAGTGGCCAGCCATGAGGGTATGACCGCCGCACAACTGGTTCAGACCCTTGGACTGGAAAAATCCAGTGTCAGCCGTATGCTGGCTAAACTGATCAAATCCGGGGAGTTAGCCGAGTTGCCTTCCGCTCAGGATGCGCGGATGAAACAACTGGTGCTGACTGAGCAGGGCAAGGCTAGCGTCGCCAGCATCAATGCTTATGGCACCACTCAGGTGGTGGAGGCGCTGGCACAGTTGAGCCACGAGCAGCAGCGCGCAGTCGCGCAGGGGTTATCCGCCTATGCTCAGGCGCTCCAGGCGCGCCGCAATCATCAACTCCTCATCCCGGAGATCACCCTTGCCAGCGGCTACCAGCCAGGATTAATTGGCCGCATCGCCGAGATGCATGGCAGCTACTACGCGCGTCAGCACGGGTTTGGGCATTTTTTTGAAGGCCGGGTTGCATCGGGTCTGGCAGAATTTACCGAACGTCTGACTTCGCCACGTAATCAGATCTGGGTCGCCTGCCAGCAGGGTCGTATAGTGGGTTCTGTGGCAATAGATGGTGAAGACCTGGGCAAAAACGAAGCGCACCTGCGCTGGTTTATCCTGGATGAGGGTTGTCGCGGCGCGGGAGTTGGGCGTCAATTACTCAGTGAGGCGATGGCATTTTGTGATGAGCAGGCATTCAGTGCCGTTCAGCTGTGGACCTTCAGCGGGCTGGATGCAGCCCGCCGCCTGTATGAATCTTTTGGTTTCACCCTGACCGACGAATGGCAGGGCGATCAATGGGGGAAAACCGTGCTGGAACAGCAGTTTACCCGTATCTTTCCCCAAGGATTGCTATGATGTCTGTCTTTGCGTACTGGAGGGGCGTTTGGTTATATATTTCCTGACAATCGTATAGAACTATCCCATAGTACGAGCCTCATTATTAACGTTATGTTGCGCATTGAATTATTTTGAAATCATTTATTTATCA
Organism: Pantoea sp. X-Soil-TKNS-1211; assembly: GCF_059730495.1. Lineage (NCBI taxonomy): Bacteria > Pseudomonadati > Pseudomonadota > Gammaproteobacteria > Enterobacterales > Erwiniaceae > Pantoea > Pantoea sp. X-Soil-TKNS-1211. Next base: position 383,299 of record NZ_AP035954.1, on the reverse strand, counting down.
ATTATGATCAATGCGAGAATTTATGAAAACAATGAAGTTATCCACACTTGCGGCTATTATTCTCTTCTCAATTAATCCCGCTTGTGCTATCTCTCAGGATACACATAATTTTTTTTCCTATGATGACAATGATGCTATAAACAGAAGTGAACGCGCCGTTAAGCTTAAAAGCGACCCGCGAGTGAAAAAATCTTGGATAATTAATATCAATGCTGACCTGATCTCTGCTGATAGCCAGAAAATCAGCTTACCACTTAACGATGGTAACGAAATAACTTATTACGTTTCTGCTTTTAACCAAGGGAAGGGTGGTATTTCTGTCTGGAAGGGTAGTTATTTATCCAAAGCAGATAGAGAAAGATATGGTGATAATGGTACGGCCGTTTTAGAAAATAATGCGATTTTTGTTAAAAATGGCAAGAATATCACCGGATCCATAACTGTGAATGGTGAGCAGTATAGCATCGATTCATTGGGAAATGGTGAGCACGCTTTAGTTAAAGTAGATAGAACCATTCCAAACGAAGATGCCTTCCTGACATCATCGCCCGCTATTCCCTTGAGTATTCCTGATACTGTTAACCCAACAACCGAACACAGTGATATTCGGGTGCTGGTGGTAACCACCAATCAGGCTCGTGAAATGTCAGCTGATATTGAGGGGTTAATTACGCTTTTGTTTGAACAGGCTAATCAGGCCAATGAAGAAAGTCATGTCAATATTACCTTCGAAGAAGCGGGTATATTCCACGCGAACTATACAGACAGGGGAAATCTGGAACATACCTTTGAAATAGTTAAAAACCCAAAAACGGAATTTGGTGCACAGATTGCTAAAGTTCGTGAACTACGTCGGGCAGACTTAGTGGTGGTCATGGCGAGTGATAAAAATACCAATTTTTGTGGAGGAGCTAATGTAAATGCCACTAAGGAAACGGCATTTTCCGTTGTAAGTCCGGATTGTACATCGCGCGGCAGTTATACTATGCACCATGAGATGGGGCATAGTATCGGGTTGATGCATAATTGGGAAACTGACCACGATGATCCAGATAAAACTCTTCCTGAATATGCCTATGGTTACAGTGTTCCTGGTGTATTCCGTACGGTTATGAGTTACCCGATGGCGGACGAGCCAAGAATAAATTTTTGGTCTAATCCTGCTGTCAGCCATAACGGTACATCACAAATGATGGGCGATGAACAGGCTAATGCGGCCAGACGTCTCAATGAAAGACGTGAGTATGTTGCCAACTTTTACCCTCCCATGGATCAGGAAGAGATGGTTGCCCCCATTGTCAAAGTGGATAACAAAGAAATTACGGCGGTAAGAACACAAGGTCATGATGTGGAATATACCGTAATCGGCACTGGCGACCAGGAATACCTGACTTGGCTGTGGGAGCGTATAGAGGGAAGCGAAGAAATATCTGTGTCCAATCATCAACAAAGAAATGCTTACTTTACTGTGCCGGCACTCTTATCGAATGTCTCTACAACATTCCGTGTGCGTGCAACTAACGTAGCGAAACAAAGGGGAGAGGCCCTTGTTACAGTGAAGGTGGTTGATCCTGCGGTCAGCATCACCGGCCCTGACAGCATGGAAGCAGTGACACCTGTGCAACTAAACGCGCAAGCGAACTTTCCGGCGGCACTCTACACATGGCAGTTGCTAAAAGGTAACCAAGTCATAGTCGGTGGTATCGACCAGGAGGGACATATTAAGTCAGGACTGGAAAGTGGTCATTATGAGGTCATTGTCACTGCAACGCGGGCAATATTAGGCCAGGAAGCGACCAGTTCGCATACCATTGAGGTTATCGGTGAAGAGAATACCGATCAGGCGTTTATCGACGGCCTGAAACTTGAAGTTGAACCCGTTAATGAGAGCGCCACCCATATCACCTTTATTGGCCGCATCAACTCTACCTCCCCGCCAACCAGCCAACCCTCCTACCAGTGGACACTGGCTGATGGGATGAGTAAAAGCAGTGAGGCAGAAATGCGTTTTACCCTGGTAAAAGGTCGCGTCACCCAGACACTTAAGCTGGAAACCGAGGTCATTGCCGGTCAGGTATCGAATAAGGTGACACAGGAATTTATCGTGCCAGCGATGAAATCGATCCGTTAAAGAGCAAGTACAATGATTATTTACCTCCGTCAGCAATGTCGGAGGTATTTTGATCACCAGGTGATTAAATCACGCTAATGTGTTTAGTTGCCAGCCACTGTGCCATTTCACCATCAAAGGGTTCATCAACAATCAGGGTGCTGACAAGAGACAGATCGCCGATAGCAAACGCGGATGCAGAGTTCATTTTCTCTTTTGACACCATCACCGCAGTTTCGGCGGCTCTGGCGGCCAAAGCACGCTTCACTCCCGCCTCTTCATAATCGCCGGTCGTCAAACCGGCAGTTTTATGTACGCCAGTCACGCCCATAAAAAACAGGTCCGCGTTAATGCGGGCAATCGACTCCAACATCTCAGCACCGACGGTCACGATGGAATGCCGAAACAGGCGGCCACCGATAATAATCACCTCAACGCGGGGGAAATTCAGTAACCCCATGGCAATACTTGGGCTGTGGGTGACTGCGGTAAAGGCGAGGTCCGCTGGCAACAATTTGATCATCTCTGCCGTCGTCGTGCCGCCATCAATGATCACCACCTGACCCGGTTGAATCAGTTGCACCGCTTTAAGCGCGATGTGCTGCTTTGAGCTTATCTGCACGCTTTTGCGTGTTTCGAACGGAGCCACGGCGGCAGATACCGGTAGCGCGCCGCCATGCACCCGTTGTAACAAACCTTCCGCTGCTAACTCTCTGAGATCACGACGGATAGAGTCTTCGGATACGGCAAAGCGCTGACTCAGGTCACTGGATTGCAGCTGCTTCTCCTCGGCCAGAATGGCGAGGATTTGCTGTTTTCGCTGACTGGATAGCATGCGAGTTTTTTCTTGGTTGTGCTTGTATGTGCACGATTATGCATGCTAGCGTAAAAAATGTCACCTTCAACAGGAGCAAATCATGCAAGAAACCTCACCGCGAGTCAGAAACATCAGGGAACAGCTGCTCTCGGATAACTGGTACACCCTGAAAAAATATACATTCGAATTCTTACGTGCCGATGGTCGTTGGCAGGAACAAAATCGTGAAGCCTACGATCGTGGTAATGGTGCAGTGGTGCTGTTATTTAACCGTGAAAAAAACCGCGTAGTGCTGACGCGTCAGTTCCGCTTACCGATCTATCTCAACGGTCACGATGGATTTCTGATTGAGGCGGCAGCGGGGTTACTGGATGATGCGTCACCCGAAGAACGCATTATTGCTGAAGCCGAGGAAGAAACTGGCTTTCGCATTCAGCGTATCGAGAAAGTGTTCGAGGCATTTATGAGTCCGGGATCGGTGACGGAAAAACTCTTTTTCTTTCTCGCAGAGTATCAGGACAAGGATCGTAGCGGACGGGGAGGGGGATTAGCCGAAGAAGGTGAGGACATTGAAGTGCTGGAATGGCCGTTAGCCCTGGCACTGAAGGCGATTGAAACCGGCGAGATCATGGACGCGAAAACCATCATGCTGCTACAACACCTGGCGTTGCGCCTGAATGGCGAGCAAACAACATGCTGATTTTATTGGCGGGACCGGTACGCAGTGGCACCAATGGCGATCAGGCACTGATTCATGCCAACCTGCGCAGCATGGAGCAGGTTGCATTGGAGGTTTATCGCAAGGGACATACGCCGTTGATTGGTGAGTGGCTGGCGTTACCGCTGGCACGGGTGGCGGGATCCGAAACGATTGGTGATGAGATCAGCCAGCAATTTCTCTATCCGGTTGCCCATCGTTTAATTCAGTGCTGCGAGGCGATACTGCGCCTGCCCGGTGCATCGGCTGGTGCAGATAACGATGTGCGCATTGGACGCGAGGCGGGGTTGACCATTTTTACCCATCTCGAATCGCTCCCCACTATTCAGGCTTAATTATCCAGACACACAAAAACGAAACGTTTTTGTGTGTTCAGATAAAATATTATTCTAATTGATTGTGCTACCTTATAATTCTGTTATCTCCACGCAATCAACCATGATGAATGTCATTTCGTTATCAAAGACGATTCTTCCCGCTGCAAAGAGATATCCTCTGGTTTTCGTTTGGCGATTAGAGATATTGTTCACCTTAAATTAGTGTAAGTGTTTCTATTTTAATGTGAGTATTTGATGAACCATCTTAAGTTATCCACCCTGGCCATTGCTATTGTTTGTTCTGTCGGGATTTCTCATGCGGAATCAGGTGCAGACACCACCATGCCGAATGAAGAATATTCTCTTAATGCAAAAGATAAGTCGCAGTTTTTTACCCTTGATCAAGGTGAAAATATCAAAACCGACGTGCGCGCTGCGTATCTGAAAAATGACCCCAGAGCGGAACAGGCGTGGATCATTCATATCAATGCAAATTTAATCTCTGAAAATACCCAAAAAATCACCCTGCCATTACAGGATGGTAATACCATTACCTTTTATTTGTCAGATTTCAGCAAGGATAAAAATAATATATCCGTCTGGAGTGGAGGGTACTTGCCAAAAGCTGATAAGGAAAGATTCGGCGAGCATGGTACGGTTGCTTTAGAAAATAATGCGATTTTTGTTAAGAATGGCAGCAATATTACCGGATCTTTTGTGGTAGATGGTGAGCAATATAATATCGATCCGTTGGGAAATGGCGAACATGCATTAATTAAAGTCGACAGTTCCTTTCCGTCGGAAGATGACACCCTGCCTGTATTAGCCCAAACACCGTTCAATTACCCTGAAACCTTCACGACAATTACCGCACATAGCAATGTGCGGGTGCTGGTGGTGACCACCGATATTGCCCGCCAGAACGTCGTTGATATGGATGGTCTGGTTGCTCAGATGTTTAAAGAGGCAAACCAGGCCAATGAAGACAGCCATGTCGATATTACCTTTGAGAATGCCGGCATTTTCCATGCGGATTATCAAGATAATGGTGTTCCCAGAGACAGCCTGTTCGCGGCCCATAATCCTGAAACGCCACTGGGTGCCCAAGTGGCTAAAGCGCGCGAACAGCGCAAAGCTGATTTAGTGGTGATTTTGGGTAGTAATGCAAATAATACCTCCATCTGTGGGGTTGGTGCTCTCAATGCGATAAAAGAAGATGCATTTTCTGCGGTAAGTTACACCTGTGCTGCACGCTCCACTTATAGCTTTCATCACGAAATGGGCCACAATTTTGGCCTGAAGCATAACTGGGGCGGGGACGACGCAAACCCAGATATTATTGTGCCAGATTACGCTTATGGTTATAGCCTTCCCGGAGTATTCCGTACTGTGATGAGTTATCAGATGAACCGGGAGAAAAAAATAAATTATTGGTCCAACCCGGCAATCAGTTATAACGGCACTTCGCAGATGATCGGTGATGAACATGCTGATGCAGCGCGTCTGCTAAATGAACGCCGTGAATATGTCGCTAATTTCTACCCGCCAATGGGTGATGAAATAATGCAAGCACCCGTTATAACGCTCGACCGACCAGAGATTACCGCCGTTAAATCCGGCAATCAATATACCAGCTATGGCGTGACCGCCTCCGGCAATCAGGAAGGTTTGGGCTGGAACTGGGAGCGTGTTGAAGGCGACGAGAATATTACGCTGGAGAGCGGCAAGTTGTCGAATAAGGCTCAAGTTATCGTGCCAAAAGGTTTGACCGGGGTAACGGCGAAATTTCGCGCCCGTGGCACCAACATGGATAAACAAACCGGCGAAGCTATCGTTACGGTCAATGTGGTTGATCCCGCGGTCGAGATCAGCGGTCCTGCCAGCATGGATACCGCAGCGCCCGTAAAACTCGAGGCGAAAGCAAACTTTAACGAACCGACCTACAAATGGGAGCTGCGTCAAGGCGAGCAAGTGATCGCCGGAGGTATTGATCGCAGCGGCCAGATTAAAGCCGGTCTGGAAGCGGGTCATTATACGGTCAATGTTACTGCCACCCGTGAAGTGATGGATCAGGAAGCCACCAGCGCGCATACCATTGAAATCACCAAAGAAGCAGCCGTAGCCGCGCCGGTAGTGACGCTGAATCGTGCAGAAATCAATGTGGTGAGCACCAGCAACAGCGGCTTTGGCTACCAGGTTAAAGCCCACGGCGATCAGGACAACCTGAGCTGGAAGTGGGAACGTATCGAAGGTAATCAGGCGATTTACCCTAAATCAACCACTGCCGGAACCACAGAAATCGTAGTGCCAAAAAATGTCACTGATACCAAAGCGACATTCCGCGTGCGTGGCACTAACCCGACAGGTCAGTCGGGTGAGGCTATTGTCAACGTGAATGTTGTCAGCCCGTCGGTGGTGATCACCGGTGCAGGCAGCATGGATGCCGCCGCGGCAGTGAAACTGGATGCGGTTGCCAACTTCGATCAGGTCAACTATCAATGGACCCTGAAGCAGGGGACGCAGACCATTGCCAACGGTATCGATCAGAATGGGCAGGTCAAGGCCGGTCTGGCCGCAGGTGACTATGCTGTGGTGGTCACGGCCAGCAGTGCGCATGGCGCACGTTCGGCAACCGCTACACATGCGCTGACCATCACCAGCCAGGTACAGAATAACGATCAGGCATTTATCGATGGCCTGAAGTTAGGTTTGCAGTTCAAAGATAACGGCAGCAGTTACACCATCACGGGTGATGTGATGTCATCGACTGCGGCAACCAGCGTGGCGGGCTACACCTGGGCATTGCCGGAAGGCGCTCAGGGGAGCAACACCGGCAAGGCAAAGCAGAGTTTTACCGTCGCTAAAACCACGCATCCGCAGGCCATGAATGTCAGTGTGCTCGTCACGGCAGGCAAAGCATCGGGCAGCCTTGCTGATGACTTCATTGTTCCAGCCGTCGCCGACGCTACGGGTTATCCTGACTGGGCGTATGGCCGCATCTATAAAACCGGTGATGTAGTGAAACACAAAGACAAACTGTTCGAGTGTGTCATCGCGGGCTGGTGTAGCCAGATCGGTCAGTGGTCTCAGCTGCATTACGAACCGGAAGTGGGTCTGAACTGGACCCTGGCGTGGAAATACCATAACAAGTAAACAATCCTGGCCTCCATCAACCTGATGGGGGCTTTTTTCTCCATAAATTCTCTGGCTCCCCGGTGGTTTTTTGTAACGCGCTGGTTAAAATCGACTATCGGTTTTCAACAGGAGCGCACCATGCTGGACATCATGCATTTCCCCCTTTTTCTCGCCTCAGTGTTTTTACTTTGCATTACGCCCGGTCCTGACCTGGCGTATGTGGTGGGACAAAGCGTGGCGAATGGACGACGTTCTGGTGTGATCTCGGCGGCAGGTGTAGCGCTTGGCAGTTGCACCCATGCGATCGCCAGCGCCATTGGTTTAACGGCATTGATTGCCGCCTCGCCGTTGCTGTTTACCGTGATCAAATACATCGGTGCCGCGTATCTGATTTTCCTTGGCAGCAAAATGGTGTGGGGCACGTTGATTCAACGGCGTGACGCGATTAACCGTGGCGAGCCGCCCGCTAAAGCGACTGCCAGCACCCGCAGCCTGCTGTCGCGTGGGTTGATCACCTCGATCACCAATCCTAAAGTGCTGCTGTTTTTTATCGCCTTCTTCCCGCAATTTGTGGTGATTGATGGCGCGCATCATGCGCAATCCTTCCTGATTCTTGGCCTGACCTATGCGTTGATTGGTTTCGCCACCGATACCTGCTTTGCGCTGTTAGCCGGTGGGGCCGCCAGCGCGGTCGCGAAAAATGCCGCGATGCAGCGTCTGCTGGATCGGGTGGTGGGCATCACCTTTATTGGCCTGGGGATTCGCCTGGCGTTGACCCGTCGCGGTTAACCTTTTTCTGGAGAGGCAATTCATGGCAACAGCGGTTATTGGCATCGTCAGTGACGAGTTTACCAATCCCAACAGCGTAAAGATGTTGAATGAAGTGACGCGGCAACTCAACACACGCGGCTGTCTCAGCTTGCTGCTCAACGTTGATTCACGCGAGCATTATCTGTCATTACTGAATCAGGCTGGCGAGTTGGGGATCACGGGTTTGATTTTCCTCACCGCCCTGTATGGCGAAGAGACGACATCGACCCCGGCTATCTGGCTAAGTGGCGAGCGTGCGCTGCGCGTGGATGGCTACGCGGCAGGGGAAGAAATGGGACGCCTGTTGTTGGCGCAGGGGCATCAACGCTTTGGTTTTATGCGTGGGCGGGCTACCCAAGGAGAATCGCGTCAGATGCAGGGCTTTGCCGCCAGTCTCAGGGCAGCAGAAAAAACGCTGGATCAACATTTAGTGGCGGGTAACGACGACCGTGAGTTGGCGTACCAGGCGATGATGACCTACCTGAAAAAAGCGCGCGCCTCTGAACGTATCAACGCATTGTTCTGCGAAAATGATGTGCTGGCGTTCGGTGCTATGCAGGCGGTGCGGGACTTCGGTCAGGGGGTGCACATTGGCGTGGTCGGTTTTGATGATGTTGATGAGGCGCGTTCCTCTGCCTGGCATCTCACCAGTTGGGCGCCGCGCCGCGATTTGCTGGTGGCTGAGGCGTTAAATCGCCTGCTGGACAATCGTGTAGACAACAGCGGGGCATGGCAACAGGGCGAATTGCAGGTGCGTCATTCGCATCATGGCAAACACGTTCATGGCGAAATGTCACAATGCGGCTGTGCCAGCCGTCATTAATCGGCAAAACCGCGCCGCACGTTGCGTAGCGGCGCGATTTATCGCGTGGGTTTTTGAACAACAATCCACCCGGATTACGATGCTTCCAGACCCGCAACGGTGACATTCCCAGACTCAGGGCGTTTTAGCTGTTTTGCTCAACTTCTGCTTACTTCTCGGGGCAAATTCAGCATTCCGGCGCGGAGGGGAAGAAATATCTTATAGTATCAGTACGAGAGATCATGCAATGTCGCGTATGGAAATACCTTGAAACATTTGGTGACTGGCACCTCCTACCATGCGAGCATTTATGAAAAAACGGAATTTATCATTTGTGGCTATTGCCGTCAGTTGCGCTATGGGTGTGGCGTATGCTGAATTTAGCGAACATAAACAACCTTTATTTAATACTGACGATACCCATCGACTGTTTACTGTTGATGAAAATATCACAACGAAGAGAAGCGCCCGAGCGGCTTATTTGCAGAACGACCCGCGCGTGAAAGAGTCCTGGATTATTAATATTAATCCACAGTTAATTTCTCCTGACACGCAAAAGATTGTCTTGCCGATGCAAGATGGCAGTACAGCCATATACTATCTTTCTGATTTCGAAAAAGATAAAGATAATATCGCCGTATGGGTGGGAGGATATTTACCGAAGCAAGATATAGAGCGATATGGGACACAGGGTACAAGCGTGGCAGAAAATCAGGCCATTTTTGTCAGGAATGGAGGAAATATTACCGGTTCTGTCACCGTTAATGGCCAGCATTACAGTATCGATGCATTAGGCAATGGTGAACATGCATTGATTAAAGTCGACGATACGTTTCCCACTGAAGAACCCGAACCGCTTGAAGTGCCTCGTTTCCCTTTTAATCAGCCGAAGATTCTGCCACCCACTACGGAACACAGTGATATTCGAGTCATGATTGTGACTAGTGAACAGGCATATCAGCAAACTGCTGATTTAGAAGGGAAGGTGGCGTCATTATTTGCCGAGGCTAATGTTGGTAACAAACAAAGCAACGTCAATATCACGTTTGAAAACGCCGGTATAGTGAAGGTGGATCTTCAGGATAGTGGCGACTTGTATGAGCATCTTTATGCTATCGAGGATCCTGAAACGCCACTCGGTGCCCAGGTCGCTATCGCCCGCGATGAACGCCGTGCTGATTTGGTGGTCTGGCTGGGGAGTACTGAGAATAGCCCAACCATATGTGGCATCGCCTATGTCAATGCCCCTAAGGAGTCGGCATTCTCTGCCACTGGCCTGAATTGTATTGGGCGAGGCGCTTATACCTTTGCTCATGAAATGGGCCACAATATGGGGCTGAGGCATAATTATGATGGTACCCATTCGGACGTAGAAGAATATGCATACGGTCATCGCACCATGCATTTATTCAGAACCATCATGAGCAAAAAATTCAGCACTGAAAATCGCATTAATTACTGGTCAAACCCGGATATTCACTACAACGGTTCGAGTTATTTAATGGGAACTAAAGAGCACGCCAATGCGGCTCGACGCCTTAATGAAGTTCGTGAATATTATGCCAACTTTTATCCAGCGGTCGGTGAGGAAGAGGAACAGATAGTGGTTCCTGTTGTCACATTGGATCAAACGGATATCACGGTGGTAAATAACGAAAAGGATATCCAGAGTTATTATGTCACCGCCAGCAGCGATCAGGCATCGGTGGCATGGCAATGGGATCTGGCAGAAGGTGATGACCGGATTATCTTTTACCGCAGCTCGTCAAGAGAAAGCGAAATTACCGTGCCGCGCCGTATATCAGATACCTCGGCAAAAATTCGTGTGCGCGCCACTAATGCATCGGGCGTGGAGGGCGAGGCGATCGTCACGGTGAATGTTGTCTCCCCTGCGGTTGACATTATCGCTCCTAACAGCACGACACCTTCGGCTCCGGTAAAATTGCAGGCTCAAGCGAATTTTGAGCAGGCGAACTATCAATGGGCGCTCTATCAAGACGGTAAACTGATCGAAGAGGGGATTGACGCGTCTGGCCAGATAAAACCAGGCCTTGCAACGGGGCCTTATGTGGTCAATGTGACGGCTACACATCAGGAAAGTGGGCGCAGTGCCACTCACTCACATAACCTGTATGTCTCCCCGGTAGCGGGGCCAGTCGTGACGCTGAAGCAGCCCGTGTTGAATGCGGTGAAAACCGGCAACTATGGTTGGAACCATTATGTTACAGCCATCGGCGATCAGGAGAATCTGACATGGAAGTGGGAACGGCTTGCGGGGGATGAACGAATCATATTGAATCCTTCCAAAACCCACATGGCGGATATTTTGGTCTCACCCAAAGTTGCGGGGATCGCGGCAAAATTCCGCGTCACCGCCACTAACGCCGCAGGTGTGCCGGGTGAAGCTATCGTCACAGTTAATGTGGTAGAACCTAAAGTTGCCATTTCGGGGCCAGCTACGTCAGGCGTCTCATCGCCTGCGAAACTGGAGGCGGAGGCGAATTTTGAGGAGCCATCCTGGCAATGGGAACTGTATAAGGGAACGCAAAGGATTACCGACGGTATCGATCAGACAGGCCAGATTAAAAGCGGGCTGGCGCAAGGTAACTATGTGGTCAAAGTGATCGCGACTAATCATGAATGGGCGCGCAAGGCGGAGAGCTCACATGCCATCTACGTGACTGAACAGGCAAACACCGATCAGGCATTTATCGATGGTTTGACGTTAGCGGTTGAGACACTTGAAGAAGATGCCAGCAGCATCACCTTTATCGGTCGAATTAGCTCCAGTGCCCAGGCAACCACTGCCCCGACCTATCAATGGCAGTGGGCGGGTGAAGAAGGCAAAAAGGGAGATGCGGAAGCACGTTTCACGGTGAAAAAAGGTTTGTTCGCACAGACGTTACAGGTGAATGCTGATGTCACTGTCGGCCAGCTTGGGGATAATTTGTCTAAACAATTTGTGGTGCCGGCCAGAAAGCTGGGAGGAATCATCCCCGTTAAGCCTTAAGCGATGACCGATACGTAAAATCTTCTCTATTTAACCTCCATCAGCAATGATGGAGGTTTTTTTGCCGCTATTCAGCGGAATAATCGAAAAAAATCGCGCTCTTGTCTGTAGCGGCGCGATTTATCGCGCGGGTCTTACGCCAGCGCGATTGGAATTGCTTGATAAATCAATCCGCTACGGATGCTGCGGGTTAAATCGCGTCAATCATCCCGCCATCCACCCGCACCACGGTGCCGGTGATGTAACTGGCGGGCTGGCTCGCCAGAAACGCCGCTGTCGCGCCGTACTCTTCCGGTGCACCGTACCGTCCAGCCGGAATCCCCTGACGACTCTTCTCCGCCACCGCGTCTGGCGTGCTGTTCTCACGTTTCGCTTTGATCGCGTCCAGTTGGCTGACGCGATCGGTGGCGATACGTCCCGGCACCATCACGTTAACCGTTACGCCATCTGCCGCCACTTCTGTCGCCAGGGTTTTTGACCAGCCCAGCAAACTCATACGCAGGGCATTGGACAGCGCCAGGTTCGGAATCGGGGCAATCACGCCGGATGAGGTTGAGGTGATAATGCGACCCCAACCACGTTGACGCATGGCGGGCAGCACTTTATCTGTCAACTGAATAAGGGAAGAGACCATCAGGGAAAACTGTTGCTGCCAGACGGCGGCATCAGTGCCTTGTGCACTGGCAGGTGGTGGGCCGCCGGAGTTATTCACCAGAATATCGACATCTCCCCAGTGTTGACGAATATCATTCAGCACCTGATCAAAACTGTCGGGTGCCGCCAGGTCCAGTTGCCAGGCGTGCGCGCTGCCGCCTTGTTGCTGGATTTGGCTAACGGTTTCTGCCAGCTTCTCCAGACTACGTCCGGTCACCGCGACCCTGACCCCTTCCTGCGCCAGCGACAACGCCATCGCCCGACCTAAACCACTGCCCGCACCACAAACCAGCGCGACCCGATGTTGTATTTGCAAATCCATAAAACCACTCCTGATTGTATTTTCAGGATCATGATGTGCAAAAATGATGCCGGTTATTTACGGGGGCGCTTAATAGTGACCTGATCATAGGCAAATTGCAGATGTTTTTGCATCAGGCTGGCGGCGAGTTCCTGCTTGTTTTCCCGCAGTGCATCAATGATTGCCACATGTTCTTCACACCACTCTTTCACGCGGCGTTTGTTGTGGTAGCTGCCGAACTCCATCAGGCGACGCAGGCGGTTCTGCTGCTGAATCGCCTGGAACACGAACAGGTTACCACTGGCCTCGGCCAGCAACTCATGAAACGAGGCATCGGTTTCGAAAATATCTTTTGCCGGAACCTGAGTGATATCCGGGTGGGTAATCAGCCACAGATGCTGGGCGCGCAGGCGTTTCAGCAGTTGACGATCAACGTGCAGATGCGGTGTCAGCAGGGCAGCAGGTTCAATCATCAGGCGAAAACCGTAGCTGTTGCGTAGCGCTACCTCAGAATTGAGTGTCTGCTGAAACCGCCAGCCGTGTCCGGCATTGCGTGCAATCAGGCCATCTTCCGACAGCTTCACCAGCGTGCGTGTCAGTACCCCGCGATCCACTTCATAGCGCTGGGCGATTTCGGTCTGGGTAAAGGATTCCGGCAGGGTGCCAGCAATGCGGTCCCGCACCAGTAATTCATACAGGGTTTGATCATTACTTTTGGTTTGTTCGATGCTCAGCTGTTGCAGCTCATCAGCGCTCTTTAACAGAAAGAAACCCTGATTGGGTCGAGCTTCCACCGCCCCCAACCGCGTCAGTTCTTTTAATCCGGCGCGAATTGGCGTGCGGGAAACACCCAGCGCATCGGCCAGATGTTGTTCACGTAAATGATGACCTGGATCGAATCTTGCTTCATAGATCAGGTCAAGGATTTGCCGGGCGATCCGGCGACTGCTCGCAGTTGAGTCAGGCTGCATGGAGAGCGTGTACCTTAAGTGTATTGTGGTGGTCTGAATATACAATAACACGGGAAAGGTTTTGCAGCGAAATAAAGCAGGAACTGCACGGTAAGCGTGCAAATGCACCAGGAAGGGACGTTTTTTTGTCATCATGATTGTATTTGTTGATTCATAAAATCCAATATATTAACCAGGAGACGACGATGCCCAGCTCTTATTTAACCGTAAACCACCTGCGCGGAATGATGTTCAGCCTGGCGTTGCTGCCAGCATTCAGCCATGCCGCCGTAGAAAGTGTCAGCCCCGGCAAACTGACTTATGGTACGGCCGCCACCTTTATGCCGTTCGAGTTCGTAAAAAACGGCAAGCTCACCGGCTTTGATATCGATTTAATCACCGCGCTGAGTAAGCACCTCGATCTGACACCCGCACCGATGGCGATGGAGTTCAAAGGTCTGATCCCGGCATTGCAGGGCAAACGCCTCGACATCATCAACTCCGCGATGTACGTCAACCCGACCCGTGCCGCCCAGGTGGATTTTGTGCCTTATCTGAAGATCGGTAGCCGCGTGATTGTGCGCAAAGGCAATCCAGCCGGGATCACCGGTCGTGATTTGTCACTGTGCGGCAAAAATATCGCCGTCACCCTCGGTGGTATCGAAGAGAGCCAGGCGCGCGTAGACAACAAAAACTGCGTTGCCGCCAACAAAGCCGCCATTAACGTGCTGACCTTCCCGGCCGCGACTGACTCCGCTGTGGCCGTGGCACAGGGCCGCGCCGATGCGGAATTCCTCTCCACGCCGGGCACTCTGGCGCTGTTCAGCGAGAAACCGGATATGTTCGAAGCGGTTGGCCCGGAGTTCGAAGCCGACACCCATATCGCGTTTGCGGTGCGTAAAGGTGATGCCGAAACCAAAGCGCAACTGGAGAAGGGGCTGCAAAGCCTGGTGAAAGATGGCACCTACAAGCAACTGATTGAGAAATGGAACTTCCCGGATTCCGTTGCCATTTTCTGATGCGTTTTATGCCGTTAACCGGAGATAGCTATGTCGATTGATTTAATGTGGCAGTACTTCCTTTCCCCTGAATTTCTTCAGGGCGCATGGATGACACTGTTAATCACCCTCTGCTCGCTGTTGTGTGGCGTGGTGCTGGGTCTGGTACTGGCCCTGCTACAGGAGGCGCCTTTCCGTGCCGGTAAGGCGCTGGCGTTTTTCTACCTGTGGCTGTTTCGCGGCACGCCAGTGCTGTTCCAGATCATCTTTGTCTACAACGTGCTGCCAGGCTTCGGCTTACGCTTCTCCGCGTTTACCTGTGCAGTGCTGGCGCTCTCGCTCAATGAGGGCGCGTATATGGCGGAAATCCTGCGCTCAGGTTTACAGGCGGTGAAAAGCGGGCAACGTACCGCAGGCATGGCACTGGGCATGACCAATGCGCAGATCATGCGCAAGATCGTGTTACCTCAGGCGGCGCGCATTGTGCTGCCGCCAATGGGCAACCAGATGATCAGCATGCTCAAATCGAGCGCGTTGGTGTCAGTCATCGCGGTGCAGGAGCTGTTACTGGTGGCAAACCAGACCGCCAGCGCCAGCTTCCGTTACTTCGAAGCGTTATGCGCTGCGGGTATCTACTATCTGCTGCTCACCACGCTATTTATGATTTTCCAGTCATGGCTGGAGCGCACGCTCGATCCAAAGCAGCGTCGCCGCAAAAGCCAGAAAGCACAATCTCACGACCTGAAACTGCCTAAACCCGCCCGGGAGGTGTCATGAACCATGAACGCAAACCGTTGCTGGAGATGATCGGCATCGACAAAACCTTTGGTCGTCAGACCGTACTGAAAAATTGCTCACTCAGCGTCAATCGCGGTGAAACCGTGGTGTTGATTGGCCCGTCCGGCTCGGGCAAATCCACGCTGTTACGCTGCGTCAATTTGCTGTCACCTGCGGATAGTGGCGATGTGTTCTTCGCTCGTCAGAACATCAGCCGGGGCGAAGTGCCGCCGCATCAGCTACGGCAGCGCATTGGCATGGTGTTTCAGAATTACGAGTTGTTTTCCCATCTCACCGCAGCGGAAAACATCATGCTGGCACCCATGACGGTGCTGGGCGTTAACCGCATCGAGGCACGTAAGCAGGCGGAAACACTGCTGGCAAAGGTACGCATCAACGATCGCGCCGACCACTTCCCGGATGAGTTGTCAGGCGGTCAGCAGCAGCGCGTGGCGATTGCCCGCGCGCTGGCGATGAAACCGGAACTGATGTTGTACGACGAACCCACCTCGGCGCTCGACCCGGAGATGATCCGTGAAGTGCTGGACGTGATGGCGGAACTGAGCGCCGAAGGCATGACCAGCATGGTGGTCACCCATGAGATGGGCTTTGCGCGTCGCGCCGCCAATCAAATTCTGTTTATGGAAGAGGGCGAAATTCTCGAACGGGCCAGCGCCCAGGACTTTTTTACCGGCCAGGTCAGTGAACGCGCCAAACGTTTCCTCGACCAGATCTTACATTAATAGCGGAGTACCTATGAGTCGTTACCAGGCAGACAGTGTGCGCATGAAGCGGGATCTTGCCGCGCTGGTCGCCATCAACACCGAAAACCCGCCAGGCCACGAGCGTGAGGCGGCGGAATGCGTCGCCGGCTGGTTGCGTGAAGCGGGTTTTGATCTCTCCTTCAGTGAATACGCAGCCGGACGCACCAACGTCATTGCGTTGCTGAACAACGGCGACGGTCCCTGTTTCGCCTTCAATACCCATCTCGACACCGTGCCAGCGGGCAGTGGCTGGTCAAGCGATCCCTTCACCCTGACCGAACGCGACGGGCGTTTATACGGTCGCGGTGCCTGTGATGCCAAAGGCCCGCTGGTGGCGATGGTCGAAGCGCTGCGTATGCTGGCTGCCAACCGCCACAGCTGGTCCGGCACGCTGATGGGCGTGTTTACCGCCGATGAAGAAGTGGCGAGCGAAGGGGCGAAGTTTTATGTGCGTGACCAGCCGCCCGCCATCGACTTCGCGGTGATTGGCGAGCCGACCTCCAACGCCACGTTCTCGGCGCATAAAGGCAGCCTGCGCCCGCGCGTGCGGGTAAAGGGAGTGACGGCGCATTCCGGTACACCGGAACTGGGCATCAACGCCATTTACCAATCTGCGAAGCTGCTGGGGTTGATCGAAGAGGCCCATCATCAGCAGGTGCGCTGCCGCTGCCATGCGCTGGTGGGCAACGCCAGCCTGACGGTCACCCGCGTGCACGGCGGTCATGCCGATAACGTGGTGCCGGACAGTTGTGAACTGCTGCTGGATCGCCGCATGGTGCCAGGGGAAGACGAGACGGCGGTAAAAGCCGAGCTGCAACAGTTGCTGGATCACGCCAAATCACAATCTGGCGTTGAAGCGGAAATCATTGCCTGGCAGCCCACCACCGGTGGTGCCACCGAAACCGACAACAGCGAAGCCATTGTGCAGCACAGCCTGGTGGCCTGTCGTCGCCACGGCCAGCCGGAACCCGGCCCATTTGGTTTTCAGGGCGGCTGCGATCTGGTGCATTTCCGCACCCTCGGGGCCAAAGGCGTGGTGATTGGCCCCGGTGCGCTGGCGGTGGCCCATAAGCCGGATGAATTTGTCCCGGTGGAAGAGTTTATCGCCGCCGCATACATCTATCTCGATATCGCGCTGGCGCTGCTGCCAGCGGAGGCCAGCGCGTGAAGGCACAACTGTGGCGCGGCGACCTGCATTACACCGGGGTAACGTTGCATACCGCCGCGTCGGGCGCGGTACATGCGCTCGATACCCTGTGGCTGCGTTTGAGTGAGAACGGTGTGGAAGGCATTGGCGAAGTGCGGCTCAACATTGCTTATCTGCACGGCTACAGCGCACAACAGGTGCTCGACAATCTGTTGTCGATGTTGGGGCGGTGGGACTGGCGCACCGATGCGCACAGCCTGCTGATGGCGGTACACGCGGACGACAGCCCGTTACTGGCTCCGTCTCGTATGCTGCTGGATATGGCGCTGCACGATCTGCTGGCGCGAGGGCAGGATGTCAGCCTCGCGGCCTGGCTGGACGCACCTGCCACGCCCGCGAGTTTCGCTACCAACCAGACGCTGTTCTGGGGCAGTGAAGCGCAGATGTTGACCCAGGCGCAGGGCTATGTTGAACGCGGTTTTACCCAGCTAAAACTGCGCACCGGTGTGGCGGATTTCGCCACCGATCTGGCGCGTTTACAGGCGTTGCGTGATGCCTTCGGCGATCGCATCTCGCTGGCGATTGACGTCAATGGCCAATGGTCGCTGGCCGAGGCGCATCGCGTGTTACCGCAGCTACATGCTGTGGGGCTGAGTTATATCGAGCAACCGCTGGCCCCGGCCGACGATCGCCATCTGGCCGAACTGGCGCAGTACGCCATCCCGATCATGTTGGATGAAAGCCTCAACAGCGCTGCCGCTATTGATCGGCTGATCGCAGCACAGGGCGCGCTGTGGGGCCATCTTAAGCTGGTGAAGTTAGGCGGGTTAGCCCCGACGCTGGCGGCGGCACGCCGTCTGCAAGACGCGGATATCCCGTTCATGATTGGGCAGATGAATGAAGGCCACGCCGCCACAGCAGCGGCATTGCAGCTGTGTCGCGTGCTGCAACCGGCGTTTGCCGAACTGTATGGCGCGGATGGTCTCATCGACGATCCGGTCAGCGGTCTCTCCTATGCACACGGAAAAGTTACCGTAAATGACTCTCCCGGCCTGGGTGTGCAGTTTGCTGCCGCCCGCGCCACTTTCCTCCAGGAGTTTAGTGATGCAACAGCTTAGTAATGTCATTCAGGGCAGTGAATCCGCGTTCAGCGTGGACGAGTACGCGCAGCGTATCCAGCGCACCCGTGAGCGTCTTAACGCCGCCGGTGTGGATGTGATGATCGTCACCGGACCGGAAAACATTTTCTGGCTCACCGGGCAGCAGACCCCCGGTTATTACACCTTCCAGGCGCTGCTGCTGCCGGTAGAAGGGGAGCCGGTGTTTGTCATTCGCCAACTGGAATACTTCAACTTTATCGCCAACACCTTTATTTCTGACGCCGCGATCTATCAGGACGGCGATAACCCGGTGGATTTCCTCGTCGGCATGCTGCAACAAAAAGGCTGGCTGCATAAGCGCATCGGGCTGGATAAACGTGGCTGGTTCCTGCCGATTGCGGTGTATGAGCTGCTGCAAAGCAAACTCGGTACCATCGCTGACACCGCTGGGGTGATTGAGCCGCTGCGCGCGGTGAAATCTGCCGCTGAAGTGGAAAAAATCGCCACTGCCGCCCGCTATGTTGATGCCGGGATGCGTGCCGGGATGGCAGCGATCCGCAGCGGCAGCGACGAAAACGCGCTGGTATCCGCGATGATGGGGGCGGCGATCGCTGCCGGTTCTGAATATGTCGGCATGGAGCCGCTGGTGTCCAGCGGCCCGCGCAGTGGCGTGCCGCACGGCACCTGGCGTCGTCGCGTGTTGCAGGATAACGAACCGGTGTTCCTCGAAATGGCCGCCGCACACGATCGTTACCACGCGGCGTTGATGCGTTCGGCGTGGATTGGTCGCCCACCGGCAATTGCCATCGAAATGGAAAAGGTATGTCAGGAGGCTTTACAGGCAGCGCTGGATGCTATCCGTCCGGGGGCCACCTGCGCTGAGCCGCATCTGGCCTGCCAGAAAGTGATTGATCGCGCAGGCTTTACCGACAACTTCAAAAAACGTACCGGCTACTCCATCGGTGTTTCGTTCGCGCCGGACTGGGGCGAAGGCGGCATCCTCAGCCTGTACAGCGGTGTCACCACCGAATTGCAACCCGGTATGACCTTCCATATCCCACCTGCACTGCGGATTTACGGTGAATTCACCGTTGGCGTCAGTGAAACCGTGGTGGTGACGGAAACCGGTTATCGCCAGCTTGGCAGTCTCGCTCGTCCATTAACTTTGTTGTAAGGAACTTTCATGAAAGACATTAACGAATGCCGTGAACGCCTGCGTGGCATTTTCAACATCACCGTCACGCCGTTTGATGCGGCAGGCGCAATCGATTTCGCTGCGCTGCGCGAAAATATTGAACGCGTCATTGGACTGGGTTATGACGGCATTCTGATCGGTGGAACCTACGGTGAATTTCCGGTGATGTCGCTGGCGGAACGCCGCGAGCTGTTTCATCAGGTGATGGACTGCGTGCAGGACCGTATTCCGGTGATGCTGTGCAGCGCCAGTTCTGACCCACGCGATGCGCGTGAGCTGACGAAACTGGCGGGCGATCTTGGTGGCTTGCCGATGGTCACCGCGCCCTACGTCAGTGAAATTACCGACGCACAAATTCTCGCCTACTTCAAAGAGATGGCGCCGTTATCAAAGACCGGCATTCTGGTGTACAACGCGCCGGGGATTGGCATCACGCTGTCGCCTGCTTTGCTGGAGCAGTTGGCGGATGTGACGGGTGTGGTGGGGATCAAGCAGGGCGACCTCAACCCGACAGCTATTGACCAGATCGCAAACCGTCTGCGTGGTCGCCTGCGCCTGTTCTGTGCCTCTGATCTGGCGTTCTTAGGCCCGATGATGGCTGGTTTTGATGGTATCAGCACCACCAACAGCGGTGCGCTCCCGGAGCTGGTGTTAGCCACCTTCCGTGCCGTGGAAAAAGGCGATGGGGCGACGGCGCGCGATCTTCATCAGCTGTGGTATGACTACCGCGCGCTGGCACGTCAGCACGGTCAACCGCAACTGGTCAAAGCGGCGATGGCGCTGCGCGGCTTTAACGGCGGCTATGTCCGTGCGCCGCTGCTGCCGATCTCTGCCGACGCGCAGGCGCAACTTGCCAGCGTGATGCGTAAGCTGGCAAGCGATGCACGCACCGGCGTTAGTCTCGCTGACTGAGTGCTGCCTGAAGGAAAGCCATCATCAGCGGGTGCGGGGCATCCGGGCGTGACGCCAGTTCAGGATGCCCCTGTACGCCCTGCCAGAATGGATGATCGGGCAGGGTAATCGCCTCAACGATATCGTCAGTCTGCGCGTTAATCTGCACACCGCTGGCATGCAGTTGCGGCAGCAACTCAGGGTTAAAGCGATAACGGTGGTTGTAGTGCATTTCCCCGTTATTAAACGGCAGCACACCGCAACGATGACGGCGATCCGCAAAGGCAACAAAGCTATGCAAGGTGGCATCGGGCGCAACTTCCGCGAGGATCGCCCCGGCATAGCCCGGTTGTTGGCGGACTGCGGCGGTACTCATGCTCTGCATCCCGAGGCACAGCCCAAGGCTGGGGAGGGCGCGGCTATGGGTTGCCTGCGCCACACGGATTTGTCCCTGTACCGCTGCCATTGAGGAACCACCCGGCAGCAGCACGCCGTGCAGGCCGTCCAGTTCGTGCAGGTCGGCGGAGAGGCTGGCAGGCGCTAGAAAACGGATGTCGAGCGTCAGTTGCAACGCCGTAGCGGCATCGCCCAGCGCTGCCAGCGTCGCGGGATAGGCCTGGCGATGATCGGCTTCCCGGCCAATCAGGCCAATGTGCAGCGTGCGGGCAGCTTCAGCGGGTGGTGTGACTGACCAGCGACCATAGCGATCGGCATGCAGCGTCAACAGGGTATGTGCGGCATCGCGTAGCACCAGGGTTTGACCGCCATCGTGGCTGAACAGGCGAAAACCTCGCAGATCGGCGATCTCGGCGGCGCGTGCGCCGGGTACGACGATCACCGCGTCAGCCGTGGGTAATGCGCTGACTGCGTTGACTTCCTGTTGCAGCGTATCGCTGCGATACAGGCCGCTGGTGACGCAGTAACCGGCACGTACCACGTGCTGATGACTATCGGGTACATCGCCGGTGAAGTCAGGACGCAGACTCCATAACGGTAGTCTGAGTTGGTTAGCCCACTGGCTGGCGGTGACACCGTAACGGGCCGGTAAAGGTGAATCATCAAGAATGAATATGAGTGACACGGCAATTTCCTGCTGATGTTGGGTGAATAATTGTATTAGTTGAATCATCAGATACAAAAGAGGATTTATGAATATCAGTCAAACTGCCCGGCGCATGCAGCGGGTACGGCCTTCGCCCACCGCCACCATCTCTGACCAGGTGCGTGAACTGGAGGCCGCTGGGAAAGCGGTCATCAATTTAGGCGAAGGTGAGCTGGATTTCGCCACCCCGGCATCCATCAGTTATGCCGGGATTGCGGCGATTGTCCAACAGCAAACCAAATACACCGCCGTCGCGGGTACGGCAGCCTTAAAAGCGGCGATTGCGGGAAAATTTGCCCGCGATAATCAACTGCACTTTGCCCCGGATGAAATCATTGCCGGTAGCGGTGCCAAGCAGCTAATTTTCAATGCGTTGCTGGCAACGGTGGATATCGGACAGCAGGTTATCATTCCGGCCCCTTATTGGGTGTCCTATCCCGATATGGTGACGTTGGCGGAAGGCGAGCCGGTGATGGTGCCTTGTGATGAACAGCATGGCTGGAAACTGCAACCGGCACAGTTGGCAGCGGCGCTAACGCCGGAAACGCGTTGGGTGATCCTCAACTCACCGGGTAATCCGACCGGGGCGATTTACAGCGCGCAGGAGCTGCGCGCGCTGGCGGATGTGCTGTCCGATCACCCGCAGGTGCTGATCATGGCGGATGATATCTATGAACCGCTGCGCTATGACCAGACGCCATTTGCCACTTTTGCGCAAGTTGCGCCGCAACTGGCGCATCGCACCCTGACGGTGAATGGGGTGTCGAAGAGTCATGCCATGACCGGCTGGCGTCTCGGCTACGCAGCCGGACCCCGCTGGCTAATCGCAGCGATGCAGGTGTTGCAATCGCAAAGCACCTCTAACGCCAGCAGCATCGCTCAGGCAGCGGCGGTGGCGGCGCTCAATCAACCGGCAGATTTTCTCGTGGGCTGGCTGGAAAAACTCGATCAACGCCGTCAGCAAGTGCTGGCGATGGTGGCTGAGGTAGACGGCCTGAGCGCCAGCGCGCCGCAGGGGGCGTTTTATGTCTTCGCCAATTGCCAGGGTTTGATCGGACGGCATACGCCGGACGGCGAGACGATCGCTGACGATAAAGCGCTGGCGTCGTGGCTGCTGGCGGAAGCACAAGTGGCGGTGCTGCACGGTTCGGCATTCGGTACGCCCGGTTATTTGCGTATAGCCTATGCGGTGGAGGATGCGTTATTGGCAGCCGCTTGCCAGCGGCTCACGCAGGCCTGCGCCCAACTCCAGTCGTAGCCACCTGAAAGCGCGATCCTTCGCGCTTTCACCTTTTGCCTGCTTTCCCTCCCCGTGATGCACCCGCCTGCACCATCTCAGAATATGCTTGCACCAAAGTGATCCCACACCCGTATGGCAATCCTCTGCCAAAGAAGCGAAGCGCCATATCTGCCGCCGTATGCGGGCTAATGCAAAAACTGGCACGAAACGTGCAACTTGTACATACAAGGCTATACAACCACGGTTCGCACGCGTCAGGTTGATTAATGCAGACAAGCAGGGTGTTGAAATAACCATGATCTCTTTTGAAAGCGTCACCAAACATTATGAAGATGGCACGTTAGTTGTTGATCGCCTCTCGTTCACGGCACCGGGAGGTCAGTTGACGATCCTGGTTGGGCCATCCGGCTGCGGAAAAACAACTTCACTACGGATGATTAACCGACTGATCGAACCCTCAAGCGGAAAAATCCTGCTTAACGGCAAACCGACGAATGAAATGGATGTGGTCCAGTTAAGACGCCGCATCGGTTACGTGATTCAAAGCGCAGGGCTGTTCCCGCATAAAACCATTGTGGAAAACATCGCCGTCACGGCGCTGCTGAATGGGGAAACCCGTAAAGCCGCACATCACAAAAGTATGGCGTTGCTGGAGCGGGTTGGACTCGCCACGGAACTGGCTAACCGCTATCCCTGGCAATTATCGGGTGGACAACAGCAGCGCGTCGGCGTAGCACGCGCGCTGGCCTCTGACCCGGAATTTATGTTGATGGATGAGCCGTTCAGCGCCGTTGACCCGGTGGTCAGGGAACAATTACAGGATGAATTCCTGCGCTTACAGCGCGATATCGGCAAGACCATCATTATGGTGACGCATGATATTGATGAAGCCATGAAGCTCGGGGATCAGGTCGCGGTGCTGATGCCGGGAGGGCGTCTGGCACAAATGGCACCGCCGGTGGAATTACTGACTGCGCCCAACAGTGAATTTGTGGCTGACTTTATTGGCCGCGATCGTGGCTATCGGCGTCTGACCTTTAGCACCATCCATCCTGATTTACACATTCAGGCTGAACCCAGCGTGGCGATGGGCAGCAGTGCAGACACGGCACGCAGCCTCACCGCCGATCGCTGGATCGTGGTGACGGAAAATGCGCGTCCGGTTGGCTGGCTGGATACCGCAACCCTGCACGGCGATGTCACTGTGCGTAACGTCAACCTCGGCAGTACCTTTGCGCCACTTTCCGGCTCGCTGCGCCAGTTAACCGATGCGGTGCTCAGCTCACCCTGCCAGCGGGGCATCGTGGTGGATGACCAGCAACGTTTCCAGGGCACGGTCAATTTCGACAGCGTGCTCAGCGCACTACGTAGCAGCCGTGCACAGGAGGCGTGATGCGATTTGATTGGTTGTATAACCAGAGTGGACAAATTTTCCTGCTGTTTGGCTGGCATTTATATCTGTCACTGCTACCGGTGGTGATCGGCCTGGTGTTGGCGATTCCCGCCGGACGTCTGGTGCAGAGCATGACCAGCGTGAAAACTTTTATTCTGAATCTGTTCGGTTTGCTCTACACCATCCCCTCCCTGGCGTTGTTCGTATTGCTACCGGGGATACTCGGCACGCGTATTCTGGACACCCTCAACGTGGTGGTGGCACTCACCATCTATGCCTTTGCGCTGCTGGTGCGCACGGTCTGTGATGGGCTGGATTCGGTTTCCTCCGAAACGAAACAGGCGGCGCAGGCGTTGGGTTACACGCCGTTACAGCAATTTTTCCAGGTTGAACTGCCCGTCGCCACACCGGTAATTGCCGCCGGACTTCGTGTGGTGGTGGTGTCTAACGTCAGCATTGTCTCGATTGCGGCGCTGGTCGGCATGCCCCAACTGGGCAGCCTGTTTACCCAGGGATTCCAGCTCAATTTTCTCACCCCGATCATTGCCGGCATTGTGCTGTGTATTCTGCTGGCGCTGCTGCTCGATAGCCTGGTGATCTTTCTGACGCATCGTCTGACCCGCTGGCAGCCGAAAAGGAGCGCATCATGATTGCGTGGATTTTCAACCCGGCCCATTGGTCCGGTGACGAAGGTTTATGGGTGCTGATTGGTCAGCATCTGGCCTATAGCTTTATTGCGCTGGCCATCGCGATTGCGCTGGCATTCCCGATCGGCTGTTACGTGGGCCATACCGGCAAAGGCGAGCGGCTGTTAATTGGCAGTGCCAACGCGTTACGTGCGCTGCCGTCCTTCGGTTTTATCATCATGTTGGTGATCCTGTTTGGTCCGGTGTTCGAATCGGATTTGGCCTTTATTGTTCCCTGCCTGATTGTGCTGATCGTACTGGCGCTACCGCCCATCATGCTGGGAGTCTGTGCCGGCATCAGTGCCATCGACCGCAATGTGATTGATGCGGCGAAGGGGATGGGATATTCAACGTGGCGTTTATTATTTTCGGTGGAAATACCTTGCGCCTTACCGCTGATATTTTCCGGCATTCGCAGCGCGACATTACAAATTGTCTCTACGGCAACCATTGCTGCCTATGTTTCATTAGGCGGGTTAGGGCGATTAATTATTGATGGTCGCGCGCAAAATGATTATTCGCAAATGGTGGCAGGCGCTGTACTGATTGCGCTGATGGCGTTATTGATCGACTGTTTCTTTTCTTTATTAACCCGTGTTGTTGTTTCACCTGGCTTATTACGGCGTACCAAACGCCAGCGTTCTTCTTCCGTTATTCAACCTTCACCAGGAGTTCCATCTAATGAAATTTAGCCGAATCGTTGCTGCATCATTGCTGTCTCTTGTTTGTTGCCAGTTTGCTCAGGCGGACACGACCCAAGGCGTCGGTACTATCGTGGTGGGATCAGCTGACTTCCCCGAAAGCCAGTTACTGGCGACGCTGTATGCGGGTGCGCTGGAAAGCAAAAATATTACCGTGGAGAAAAAACTCAATATCGGCAGCCGTGAAGTGTATATGCCTGCGTTGCTGGATGGCTCTATCAATCTCATCCCGGAATACAGCGGCGCAACGCTGAGCTACCTTGATGCCAAAACCCAGGTGCACACCCCGGAAGACGTGGCGAAAGCGTTGTCAGCGGCCTTACCGGCCAAAATTAAGATGCTAAACATTTCAGAAGCACAGGACGTTGATGTACTGGCGGTCAGTGCCAAAACAGCGAAACGCTACAATCTGAAAACCATTGCGGATTTGGCCCCGGTGGCGCACCAACTGGTGCTGGGTGGACCGGCTGAGTGGAAAACGCGCCGCGAAGGTGTGCAGGGCTTAAAAGATGTGTACGGCCTGAATTTTAAATCCTTTAAAGTGCTGGATGTGGCGGGGCCATTAACCCTTTCGGCACTGCGTAATAATCAAATCCAGGTGGCGGATTTAACCTCGACGACCCCGGAGCTGAAAAAAGATCATCTGGTCGCGCTGGAAGATCCGAAGAACTTATTCCTGGCACAAAATATTGTCCCGTTAATTGCTGGCGACAAAGTGAACCCAACGGTTGAAGCTACCCTGAATGCGGTCTCCGAAAAACTCACCACCGCTGATTTAATTAGCATGAACGAAAAGCTGGCGAATTTCGAAAATATCGATGATGTTGCCAACACCTGGTTAACACAGCACGGCTTTAAAAAATAAGTGTGGAATGAACGGATGAACAATTTATCAATGACTGTTGAACCAACCCCGGTGATGCTGGGGAAATCCACCACCACGATTGATGACATTGTTCGTATTGCTGATGGCGCGCTCGTCGCGCCTGATGCTGCGGCCTTATCAGCAATGGACGTGCTTAACCAACGCATTCATCTGGCGATTGAGCAAGGCCAGGTGATTTATGGCTTGACCACCGGGGTGGGTGATCTGGTTACCCAGCGTCTTTCGGTGGATGACATCGCCGATGTGCAGATCAATATGTTGTGCAGCCACGCCTGCGGCATGGGGCCAGAACTCTCTGTACGTGAAGTACGCGCCATGATGGCGGTGATGATGAAGTCCCTGTTGCAGGGATACAGCGGGGTGAGTGCTGACCTGATTAACGTGATGGCCGAGATGCTGAACCATCAGGTGATTCCGTGGGCACCCGCGAAAGGATCGGTGGGCTACCTGATTGCCACCGCGCATATCGGTATGGCGGTGTTTGGCCTCGGCAAATGCTGGTATCAAAACCAATTGTTACCTGCCGCAGAAGCGCTGCAACGCGCCGGTATCGCGGTGCGTATCCCTGGGCCACGCGAAGGGCACGCGCTGCTGAGTGGCACCTATGAAATCACCGCGCTGGCTTGTCTGGCGTTAGCTGACTTTCGCGCGCTGGTGCCGGTGGCAGATGCGGCGGGAGCCATGAGCCTCGAAGCGTTAAAAGGCAATACCCGTGGTTATGACGCCCGCCTGCATGCGTTACGACCGTTTCCGGGCCAGGTTGAAACCGCGCGCCTGCTGCGTAATTTCCTACAGGAAAGTGAAATCCTCGATCGCTATCGCGATCATCGCGTGCAGGATGCACTGAGTTTGCGCTGTATCCCGCAAATTCATGGCGCGGTGCGGGACCAGTTACTGCACTGCGAACAACAAACCCTGATTGAGTTAAACAGCGTGACGGATAATCCGGTGTTTCTCATGGAAGGTCAGGAACTGCTGGTGCTACCGGGCGGCAACGGGCACGGTGCGCCATTGGCGCTCAGCCTCGATGCCCTCGCGATTGCCATCGCAGCGCTCAGCACCGCATCGCAGGCACGATCCGACCGTCTGACCAATAGCCATCTGAGTGGTTTACCGGCGTTTCTGATGCCCAATCAGCGTGGCTTCTCCGGCATGATGATTCCGCCGTATGTCGCCGCAGCACTGGCGGGAGAAAACCGCAGTCTGGCCGCGCCGGCCAGCGTCCACACCGTCTCCACCTGCGCCGGACAGGAAGATCATATCAGCATGGGCGTTAATGCAGCGCGTAACGCGTTGGATGCGATCAGCAATGCCATCGACATCGTGGCGATTGAGTTGTTATGTGCCACTCAGGCCATTGATTTTCATCAACCGTTGCACGCGTCACGCGGTAGCGAGGCGGTCAAGGCTCTGGTGCGTAAGCATGTCGCCTTCCGCGATCGTGATACCCCGATGTATCCCGATATGCACGCCATCCGCGATCTGATTCGTGGCGGCGCGATGATCGCGGCGATCACGGACGTGATGCAGCTAAACGCTATGCAGGAGTAACGCAATGACCGCAGAACCTACGGCAAATAAGCCGCTTTCCGGTATCCGCGTGCTGGATTTGTCGCGCGTACTGGCCGGACCCTATTGCGCATCGTTGTTAAACGATTTAGGTGCCGACGTCATCAAAATCGAAATGCCGCACTCTGGCGACGATTCCCGTGCCTTTACGCCGCATATCGCCGGTGAAAGCACGTATTTTATGCAACTCAATCATGGCAAAAAAAGCCTGACGCTGGACCTGAAGTCCGCAGAAGGCCATGCGTTATTACTGCGACTGGTGGAGCAGACGGATGTGCTGGTGGAAAACTTTCGTCCGGGGGTCACCGAACGTCTGGGTATTGACTACGCCACATTACAGGCGATTAACCCGCGCTTGATCTATGCCAGCATTTCAGGTTTTGGTCAGGAAGGGCCACTGGCGCGCAAACCGGCCTATGACCATATCATCCAGGCGATGGGTGGCATCATGCAGGTTACCGGCTGGAAAGAGGGTGAGCCAACGCGCATCGGCGATGCGGTCGGGGATGTGGTGGCCGGGTTGTACGGTAGCTGGGCGGTACTGGCCGCCTTGTTGCAACGGGGGATCAGCGGCAAGGGGCAACACATTGATGTGGCGATGCTCGACACGATGGTGTCGTTGCAGATGGTTTCGCTGACCCAGTGGATAGGTAATCTGCCTGGCGCTGGCCGTATCGGCAATGCCCATCCGATTAGCGCACCGATGGACAGCTACCGTACCCAGGACGGCCATATTGTGATCGCTGTTGCCAATGACAAGCTGTTTGCGGCGCTGGCCCAGGCGATGCAGCAGCCCGACCTGGTTAATGACCCCCGATTTGCCAGCGACCCGCAGCGCCTCGCCAATCAGCAGGCACTGCGCGACGTGATTGAAAGCTGGCTTTCGGTGTATCGCGAAGAGCAGGCGTTGGCGCTGCTCGATGAAGCGGGTGTGCCCGCCGCACCGGTGTGGCATCTGCGCCAGGTGTTGAGTAGCGAACATGCCCGCAGCCGGGAGTTAGTGCATCAGGTGCAACACCCGGTCGCAGGGAATGTCGCGATTGTGCCACAACCGGTGAAACTGAGTGGGATGACCACCCCGCCCGCGTTGATGCCCCCTCAACTTGGTGAGCATTCTCAACAGATCCTGCGTGATTTGCTGGGGCTGGATGAGGCAGAGATTGAGCAATTACAGACGCGTGGCGTGATCTGACGGGAGAATCAACATGACGCAACAACAAAAAATCGCCGTGATCGGTGCAGGTACGATGGGCGCACGTATCGCGGCGGTATTTGCCGCCAGCGGATTTCGCGTCGGCTTATATTCACGCACCCCGACGTCGTTGGAAAAAGCAAAGCAAGTGATTGCGTTGGTGACCGATGACGACAGCGCCATCACATACACCACCTCGTTGGCTGATTGCCTGCGGGACGCGATATTTGTTTCAGAAAACGTGGCAGAGCAGCCAGCACTCAAACAGGCGGTGCTGCGCGAGATCGAACAGCAGGTGAGCCGCGATTGTCTGATCACCACCAATACCTCCAGTATTTCGATTGGTGAGTTGGCCAGTGGCTTGCAGACTCCCGCCCGTCTGGTTGGCATGCACTGGTTCAATCCCGCCAACATCATGCCGTTGATCGAGATCGTGCGTGGGCCGCACAGCGATGAACATTGTTGTCAGCAGGTGGCGGATCTTTGCCAACGTCTGGGCAAAGAGACGGTGATGGTCAACCAGGATATTGCCGGGTTTATCGTCAATCGTCTGCAATACGCGATGTTGCGTGAAGCACTGCATCTGGTGACCAGCGGAACCGCCAGCATCGCCGATGTTGACCACGCGGTTGAAACCACGCTGGCCCCACGCTGGTCGGCGATGGGGCCGATGAAGCTCATGGACTTTGCCGGACTGGATACGGTGCGTAATGTCGCGGCCATCGTGCTTCCGACCTTGTGTAATGACGCAGTATTACCGGACTGGTTGGTGGAGAAAGTGGCACAAGGGCAGCTCGGGGCAAAAAGTGGTGCAGGCTTCTACCCGTGGTCAGACAGCGATGCGGCCGCCAGCATGCAACGGCGTGATGCGATTGTTAGCTGGCTGATCAGCCAGCGGGAGGCATGATGGACCTGGTAACTTGTCATGTAGACCAGCATATTGCGTTTCTGCAACTAAACCGTGCCGACAAACTCAATGCGTTAAGTGCCGAGATGCTGGATGCGTTGATTGCACAACTCGATCACGTCGCCAGCAATGATGAGGTGCGGGTGGTGGTGATCAGCGGGACAGAACGCGCCTTTTCCGCCGGGGCTGATACCGGAACCCTGGCAAACTGTTCGTCGATGGCGCTGTACCGCAGCGGATTCAGCGAAAAATGGGATCGGATTGCGGCGTTTGAAAAACCGCTGATTGCAGCCATCACCGGTTATGCGCTGGGTGGGGGACTGGAGTTGGCGCTGCTGTGTGACATTGTGCTGGCGGGTGAAAGCGCCAGACTGGGGTTACCTGAAAGCCAGATCGGCATCATCCCTGGGGCTGGCGGCACGCAGCGGCTGGTAAAATCTCTGGGTAAATCGCTGGCGATGGAGATGTTGCTGACCGGACGGCGGTTGACCGCCAGTGAAGCGCTTGCCGCCGGTCTGGTCAGTCAGGTGGTGGCTGATGCGCAGTTGATGGAGACTGCACAACGCACGGCAGAGAAAGTCGCCGCCGCTGCGCCGCTGGCGGCACAATTGATTAAACGCGTAGTACTGGCCAGTTATGAGATGCCGTTGAGCGCCGGTATCGCCTTCGAACGCGCCTTGTCTGCGCTGATAGCCGACAGTGAAGATCGCGCCATTGGTATGCAGGCGCTGGCGCTTAAGCAGAAGCCGCAGTTTACTGGCCGCTAAGGGCGCGCTAAACGTTCGCTGGTATGGGCTGGCCAGCGATAATATAAGCGTAGCGGAAGTGGGTTAATTAAATCTGCAACAATGGATAAAGCATCATTTAATTGTGATGCTTTGCACATATCAAAAATAATAACGCGGTTGCCTTGAGGAGAGTTATTAAGCTTAGGGGCGCGGGGCATGTTTTAGGCTCTGCGTCGACATTCAAAACTTAATAACCAGCCAACTATCTGAAAGGTACTCACATGTCTGAAAATCGTGGAGTGGTCTACATAGGTAAAGGTAAAGTTGAAGTCCAGTCGATTGATTATCCCAAAATGCACGATCCCCGGGGGAAGAAAATAGAACACGGGGTGATTCTCAAAGTATTATCCACCAATATCTGCGGTTCCGATCAACATATGGTCCGTGGGCGCACCACCGCCCAGGAAGGCCTGGTGCTCGGCCATGAAATCACCGGTGAGGTGATTGAACTTGGGCGCGATGTCGAAAGGTTTAGCATCGGCGATGTAGTGTCCGTCCCGTTCAACGTTGCCTGTGGCCGTTGCCGTTCCTGTAAAGAACAACATACCGGCGTCTGTCTGACGGTCAATCCGGCCCGTGCGGGTGGCGCATATGGCTATGTGGATATGGGCGATTGGGTTGGCGGCCAGGCGAAGTATGTGCTGGTGCCCTATGCGGATTTCAATTTACTCAAGCTGCCGGATCGCGAACAGGCGCTGGAGAAAATCAAAGACTTAACCTGTCTTTCCGATATCCTGCCGACTGGCTTTCATGGCGCAGTTACCGCAGGTGTCGGCCCCGGCAGCACCGTGTACGTGGCAGGGGCCGGTCCGGTGGGGATGGCGGCGGCCGCGTCTGCGCGTCTGCTGGGCGCAGCGGTGGTGATTGTCGGTGATATGAATGAGGCGCGCATCAAACATGCGGCGCAACAGGGTTTTGAAGTGGTTGATTTAAGTAAAGATACCCCGCTGCATGAGCAGATTGCCGATATCCTCGGCGAACCCGAAGTGGATTGCGCGATCGATGCCGTCGGCTTTGAGGCGCGCGGTCACGGCCATGAAGGTGCACAGCACGAAGCCCCGGCAACGGTGCTCAATGCGCTGATGCAGGTGACGCGTGTGGCAGGGAAAATCGGTATTCCCGGCTTGTACGTCACTGAAGATCCGGGTGCGGTCGATCAGGCGGCGAAAATGGGTAGCCTGAGCATTCGTCTGGGACTGGGCTGGGCCAAATCACATGCCTTCCAGACCGGGCAGGCACCGGTAATGAAATATAATCGTCAGCTGATGCAGGCTATTCTGTGGGATCGCATTCCGATTGCCAAAATAGTCGGTGTTGAAGTGATTTCACTGGAAGATGCACCGCGTGGGTATACAGAATTTGATGCTGGTGCGCCGAAAAAATTTGTTATTGATCCGCATTTCTCTTTCTCGAAACCTTAACCAGAGAACCTCTTTTTGTGACAATGTTATCGGGTAATTGTTAGAAAACTGCGCCAGTCTTTATTAGAGAAATAGGGTGCTGGCGCAGCGAGCTATTCAGGTTAAATAATTTACTTTTCCTGAGGCTTTATTATTCCCCATCGGTTGAACGAGTTAATTCTTCCCAGCGATCAATATCCTCCTGCATGGTTGTCAGTTTATTCCGTACCAGCGCCAGTGCGTCACTACCGAGTAGCAGATGCGGCGGCGGATTGTGGCTGGAAATGAGCGTCAGTATCGCCTGTGCGGCTTTTTGTGGATCCCCCAATTGTTTGCCGCTTTTCTCGACGCGCGCCTGGCGAATGGGATCGAACAGCGCATCGTAATCCGGGATACTGCGAGCGCTGCGTACCATCGAGCGCCCCGCCCAGTCGGTACGGAAAGATCCGGGTGCCACGGCGGTGACAAAGATGCCGAAGGGCTCGAGTTCTTTCCCCAGCGCTTCTGAAATGCCTTCCAGCGCAAATTTGCTGCCGCAATAATACGTAATGCCGGGCATGGTAATAAAACCGCCCATCGAGGTGATATTGATGATGTGACCGCAACGGCGCTGGCGCATATACGGCAGCACCGCTTTGATCATCGCCACGGCACCGAACACGTTGACGTCAAACTGGTGGCGCATCTGCTCCAGCGACGACTCTTCCATCACCCCTTCATGGCCGTAACCGGCATTATTGACCAACACATCAATCGGCCCGTGGCTGGACTCGACAGCGGCAATACAATCATCGATGGCGGCGAAATCGGTCACGTCCAGCAGGCAGGCGCTGGCATGGCCGGGTTTCAGCGCTTCAAACGCCTGTTTGGCTTCCAGGGTGCGCACGGTGCCGACCACACGGTGGCCCTGGCTTAATGCCTGTTGAGCCAGCGCGCGGCCAAAACCACTGCTGACGCCAGTGATAAACAAGTTCTTGGTTGGTGACATAAGATTCGCTCCCTATAAATGTGAGAATGCATAATATTCTTCTTCACAGCTTGCATTGAGACCGTATCTTCTGGTTTTATTGCCTAATCTTATGATCGGGTATGTTTATGAACGATGATATCCAGGCGCAGACGGTGGCGTTGCTACGGGCGCTGGCACCGCAGGAAGGCTATAATCTGACCGCGCTGGAACAGGTACGTATTCTGCGTTCCGACCGCCCGTTGGCGCGCACGCCGGTGCTATACGATCCGGGCATCGTAATTGTTTGTCAGGGGAGTAAGTGCGGCTATTTGGGCCATCAGGTTTATCTCTATGACGAGCAGCACTACCTGGCGGTCTCCGTGCCGGTGCCTTTTGTCATGGAAACGCTGGCGTCGGCTGAACGGCCATTGCTCGCCATCTATATGCATCTCGATTTCACGGTAGCGGCGGAATTGATGCTGCAACTTGAGCAACTGGGCGATACGGCAGTCCCTCCCGCACCGCAAAGTATGATGTCCAGCCCGATGGATGCGCTGATGAAAGCCTCCGTGCTGCGCTTTTTGCAGGCACTGCATCACCCCCGTGATGCGCTGATCCTTGGGCCAGCGCTGATGCGTGAGTTATATTATCGCGTTCTGACGGGACCGCAGGGCAGTGTACTGCGGGCCGCGTTAAGCCAGCAGGGGCAATTTGGCAAAATCAGCAAAGCATTGCGCCATATCCACGCCAGCTATGCACAACCGCTGCAACTGGCGCAGCTGGCGGCCGAGGCGGGGATGAGTGTGCCAACCTTTCATAGCCATTTTAAAACGATAACTGGGGTTGCCCCGATGCAATACGTGAAATCGGTGCGGCTGCATCAGGCGCGGATGTTGATGGTACGGCAGACGTTAACGGCGGCGGCAGCAAGTTTCGCGGTGGGATATGAAAGCCCGTCGCAGTTCAACCGTGAATTTAAACGCCTGTTTGGTCTGCCGCCCGCCGAAGAGAGTCGCAGGATGCAGCAACATTTTGCCGTGCCGCCGGAACAGCCTGACGCGATATTTATCTCTTCACATTAACGGTGCGTGATAAATCGCGCCTTGTCTTGCACAGCGTCGCGTAGGGTGATTAACCGAGGTTAGCCGGGAAGTCGGCGGGCAACTCGCTCGCCGCGCAGGCAATCACGCTCTCATCATCAGGACCGCAGTCGCGTACGAAGGTAATGGTGGCAAACTCGTCAATCACGGTGGTGGGATACACCGGACCCTGTTCGCGATACGCCGCCATTTCACTCAGATGGTCGTTCTGGAAACAGACGGTTTTTTCCGGGTTCAGCATCACCCATTGTGGGAAGAAAATGGTGCCGTGGAACACGCGGTCAGCCAGATTCGCGATCAGGCTGACGTCGGTGCCGGTTGGTTCGGTCCAGGAAATTTTATACACCTCAGCCGCTACCCGCACGATATACGCCTGCTGACCTTTCACCCAACGGTTGCCCACCAGCCCGCTGTGAATACGGTAATCCAGGGTGGTGGCGTTTTTTACGTAGATCTCGTAATTCCAGCCGTTGTCGTAGGTGTAGACCAGGTGTTTACCGATAAAACCGCGCAAATCTTCTTTATTAAAACTGCTCATTTTTTATCTCCTTCAGTTGATGCACCTACCATATCGCTGTAAAAATTGAATGAATAACGCTATTTTTGGATGGTTTTCATCGAAAAATTGGATGTGTTTATGTTCAGAACCACGCTGGAGCAGTGGGCGATCCTCGCTAAAGTGGTCGAGTCAGGGGGATTTAATCAGGCGGCCGAGGCGATGAACCGCAGCCAGTCCTCCGTCAGTTACAATCTCTCGCTACTCCAGGACCGGCTGGGGATTGCGCTGCTGCGTATTGAGGGGCGACGGGCATTACTGACGGCACAAGGCGAAACCTTACTGGCGCAGGTGCGCCCGTTACTGAATGCTTTCCACGCGCTGGAAGCCCGTGCCGCCAGTCTGCATAACGGGGTGCGCACCCAACTGGAACTGGTGGTGGATAATATCTTTCCGCGCCAGACGTTGTTCCGCGTGTTGCAGCAGTTCCAGCAGCAGTATCCGGCCACGCAAATCCAGCTGACCGAAGTGCTGGAATATGACGATCCGCTCCATCCTGCGGTGCCCGATGCCGATGTGATGGTGATGACGCGGCGCGAAGACGTCTCCGGGCGTGGACAATGGCTGATGAATGTTGATTTTCTGGCGGTGATCCACCGCGACCACCCGTTGCTGACCTTACCGCAGCCGCTGACCGAGTATGATCTGTCGCGCTATCCGCAAATCCGTATCGGCACCTCACGCTCGCAGGCACCCCATGCCTCGGTGGGGCAATCGGAACAGTGGTTTTTCTCGACGGTCGATACCGCGATTGAAGCGGTGATGCATCAGGTGGGATACGGCTGGCTGCCGCAGGCGCGTATTGCCGAAGCATTACAGCTGGGTGTGCTACAACCGTTGCCGCTCAATCATGGCGGTCGTCGCAGTACGCCCATGCATCTGATTGTGAAAAAGGAGCTGATTCCGCTGGATGAACAGGTAATTGCGCTGGTCAACCTGTTCACCCGCTATTGTTCAGGGCAGCGTGCTGTCACCGGCCCCTAAGGCGCGCTGCATAATCACCGTGTCCAGCCAGCGGCCA
Source organism: Pantoea sp. X-Soil-TKNS-1211 (assembly GCF_059730495.1). NCBI lineage: Bacteria > Pseudomonadati > Pseudomonadota > Gammaproteobacteria > Enterobacterales > Erwiniaceae > Pantoea > Pantoea sp. X-Soil-TKNS-1211. Next base: position 347,313 of record NZ_AP035954.1, on the reverse strand, counting down.
TGTTTAAACCCTACCGAGTGTAAGGTGCCGGTAACGGTAAAACCGGCGGAGCGGTGCAGGGCAATTGAGGCGCTGTTCTCGCTGTTGCCAATCACGCCGACCATCTGGCGGTAGCCATGTTGCTCGGCCCATTGCAGTGCCTGCGCCAGCAGCAGGCGGCCGATGCCGCGTCCGGTGAATCGCTGGTCGATATACACCGAGTCCTCCAGGCTAAAGCGATAGGCAAAACGTTCACGCCAGCGCGACAGGTAGCAGTAACCCAACACCACGCCATCTTCCAGCGCTACAAACCACGGCAGCCCGGCGGCGGTGATTTTGTGCAGCCGCGCCAGCATGGCATCATCATCAGGGGGATCGGTTTCAAAAGTGGCGCAGCCATGCAGCACATGGTGGGCATAAATCTGTTGGATGCCAGGGATATGTTGTTCTTCTGCCTGCAAAATTTCCATCGTTACCGCTCTCGTTTGTTATCTGCTTTCAGGCTACCCTGTTGGCTTAATCAATGGCAGTGCGGCCTGCTTATCCGCGCTATAAGGAATTTTTAGGGATGGCCAGTCTCAACCTCGATCATCTGGACACCTTCCGACTGGTAATCAGCCGAGGGAGTTTTTCCGGTGCCGCCGATGCGCTCGGTCTGTCGCAACCGGCTGTCAGTCTGCAAATCCGCCAACTGGAGCAATCGCTGCATACCCGCCTGATTGAACGCACCGGGCGCGGCGTGCGCGCCACGGCAGCGGGACTGGCGTTGCTGGAACATGGCGAACATATTGCCAGCGCCATCGCCGCAGCGCTGGCGGCGGTGACGCAACAGGCGGATGAGATCAGCGGGACGGTGATCATCGGTACGGGCGCGACCGCCTGCATTCATCTGCTGCCTCCCTTGCTGCAACAGCTGCGGCAGCAGCATCCGCAGTTGAAAGTCGATGTGCGCACTGGCAACACTGCCGCCATTATACGTGCGGTGGAAGAAAATCAGGTGGATATCGGCCTGGTGACGTTGCCGGTAGCCAGCCAAAGCGTGCATGTCAGCGCGTTGTACGATGAAAGGTTCCGGCTAATTATGGCGCACGACAGTGCAGCGATGGTCGCGCCTGCGGAACTGGCCCCGTTACCGCTGATTGTGTTTGAACCGGGTAGCGGCACGCGCGCGGTGATTGATAGCTGGTTTCGCGAGGCCGGAGTGCGTGCCACGCCGGTGATGGAGCTGGGCAGCATTGAGGCAATCAAACGCATGGTGCGGGCCGGACTGGGATACAGTCTGGTGCCCGCGATGGCGCTGGCGCAGGAGGAGGATCGGGCGGGGTTATGCGTGCTGGAACCGCATCCCGCGTTGCAACGCACGCTGGGCACCGTGATGCGCCAGGATCGCATCGTCAGCCGCGGGATGACGGTGGTGCTGGAGGGTTTACGTCAATCATGCACAGGTCCGTAACGGCGCGATTTATCGCGCAATATTCAGTGGTTAACGCAGGGGCAGGCGGTACATTTTCTGCTGCATCAACTCCGCCTGACGGGTATTCATCATCGGCCACGGCTGGTGCGGGAACAGATACAGGCGCACGCTGGCGAGATGGAACAACGGCGTCAGCAGGCTCTCATCCCACATTGCCAGCCGCTCCAGCATCAGCAGCAGGGTATCGATTTCATCCAGCAGATCCGGGTGGGGCGGCGTCTGTAACGATTTCAGGCGGCGTTTCAGAAACAGCCCCAGTTCATGAAACATCTGTCCACTGTCCAGCTGATATTTTGCCAGCAGATCCTTGTGACGCGCGTAGTAGTCAAAACTGTTCACTCCTAACCAAACCTCGGTCAGTAACATGCCTGCGGCGGTCATATCCGGCTGCGGATCGAGACGCAGACGCGGCAGCACCACGTTCAGTTTATCCAGCATCAGGCCGATATAGCGCTGCCTGCCCAGCAGGGAAGAACCATTTCGCTCCGTCTCCTTGATAAAGCGCAGCAGTTCACGCAAACCGATACGTACCGCACGACGGGCGGTCCAGGACGGGCGTTTGTTACGCATAATCGCCGTCAGGATCACCGCAAACAGCACCCCGGTCATCGAGGCGATGGCAGTGTTAAATAACGCCACCAGATCGGGGCGCAGATGATGACCCAGACCGATAAAGCCGGGAATCTGGATGGCGACACTCAGGCCGATCATATTGGTGGAGGGACGGGCGATCATCAATCCCAGCAGAATCAACCCGGGTGCCAGACAAATCAACAGCGCCTCGAACGAGGTAGCCTGCGGCAGCAGAATTGCCACATACACCACGCTGATAATGATGGCGACAATCACGCCACGCACAAACAACTTCATTGAGGTGAGTGGTGTATCGAGGCTGGCGAAAAACGAGCTAAGGATCGCCGCCATCACCGGCGCGGAGGCACCATCACGCCAGCCGGTAGCCATCCACAGCAGACAAGAACCGAAGGTGGCGCAAAATGCGGTCAGAGCCGAGAGACGGATCAGTCCCTTATCATAAAAGCGGTGCGTGCGTTTGCCACGTGCCAGGGAGGTGTCGCCAGACAGGTCGCTGACCAGCCCGCCCACGCTTTGATATGCCCCGGCAATACGCACAAAATCCGTCAACCGTTCCAGCACGCCGGTCAGCAACAGACTGGATTCGGTGGGTAATTCACCCAGGCGCCAGGCTTGATTCAGTTCAGCCTGACAGGCGGCCAGCGTTTGCTGAATATCATGGGTATCGCCGACCGCTTCGCCATCATGCAACCACAGCAAAAACTGGCGAAAAGTTTGTGCCACATTTTCCGGGAAGCTGATGTGCAGTTCTGACAAGCGTTGCAGGCGGATCTCGATGGCGATCAGGGTGGGGATCAAATAAGAAAGATGCTGATACTGCACGCTGACCAGACGAATCAGCTGCCGTGCCGCATTCCCTTCATAAACGCAGTGGGTGATCAGAATCTCCACCTGCTGCGGGTTGGTGGCCATGCGGATCAGTATGTCATCGCGTTCCGGTGATTTCGCGGTCGGGATACCGGAGAGCAGATCGCCACACAGTTTACGCGCGTTGAGATACCACTGGCTGACGCTTTGTTCCAGCAGGCTGCGCATTGAGACCGGGAACAGTAGACCATGCACCAGGCTGCTAAAGACGATACCGAGGGTAATTTCCTCAATACGTGACAACACCGTGCTGGTAATGCCCAGCGGGGTGGTGACTTCCGGGAAGCCCATGATGGCCGCGCTGTAACCGGCCAGCATAAAAACGTAGCTTTTCGGGGTTCGGTCATGCAGCGACAGATACAGACAGACGCTGACCCACAGCGAGACGCACAGGCTGAACAGCAGGGGATGCTCAACCGTAAGCGGAAAAATAAAAAAGATAAACACCCCACCCAGCAGCGTCCCCAGCAAGCGGAACACCGATTTGGAGATGGTGGCGGCGGAATAGAGTTGCGACGCGACAAACACGGTGGTCACTGCCCACGCCGGTTTATCCAGATTCAGTTCCAGTGCGAAGTACAATGCCAGAAAGGCGGCCAGACAGGTTTTAACAGCAAAAAAAACGGCGTTTTTTGAAAACCACGGCATGACAGTAATAAGACCAGCAGACGCTAAGTGCGGCGTATCCTGCCAGAATATAAAAACCACTCACCTCGATAAATACGACAAATTGTTTCGTAATAAAAAAAGATGTTTTTAAGGGGTGATCAATTGAGAGCTAATTATTAAATTTCCCTAATGCGGGAAGTGACACAAAAGGCAGGGGAATGGCTCAATCTGGTGCTATTTTGTGCATCTTTCAGTCTTTACGGGGTTTTAACCATCCCCGGCCATCAGTACAGTAAATGTGATCTGGATCATGTTTTTCTGGATAACCCCGGTCAGCGTGAAATCACCATAAAATAATTTCGCGCTGACTGAGGCTTTTCCCTGCGCCAGATCAAGCCATTAACGGCGAAAATCCGTATTGGCAGAAAATCTGTTGTGCGACAGATGATTGCAGAAATTCTGCCAGTGGCTGTGCCGACGGCTGACAAAGTGCCCAGGCGTATTCAGCCTGAATGTTATAAGGCTGCGGAATGGGGAAGATGTGCAGCTCAGGAAACGCCGCCAGTCGCGGCGCATAGCTGGCGTAACCGATAAACATCTCCGCATGGCCCTGTGCCAGCAGCCATCGGGCGGCCAACTCGCCAGCCGGGATGTTCAGGCTATCCGGCCCACCCACCAGGCAGCGGGCTTTACTCTCCAGTACGCGGCCAATGCCAGCATGACGCTGCTCAATGGCGGCAAACAATTGCCAGGTATAGTCACCGGAAGGATCGCTACGCGGTGTTGAGGTAGCGAGCCGCAGGTCAGGGCGGGTCAGCACGCTTAACCAATCCTCTCCTGCTGTGACCCTGTCACGTTTTACCGTCAGGCACAGGCTGTTGGCGGCAAAACGGCCCGTCTGCTGTGCCAGCCCGAGCTGGAGCAAATTTTCCGCGTGGGCCGTATTCGCGGAAGCGAACAGGTCACAGCTTTCTCCGCAGGCGATACGCTCACGTAACAGACCCGCCGGGCCAAAATCAGTGTCGACTGGCGGCCCCCAGGCCGCCATCAACGCCGGCCACACGGGGCGCAGGCTACCTGCTGCCAGTACGCGCAACGTGGTCATGATAGGATGTCCGGTAAAATTGTTGATACCAACGATCGGCTTCCTTCTGCATATCAATGTCGCGGAATTTTTCCGGATACAGTTTCTTCGCCATCCACAGTTCGCCCAGCCCGATGGCTTCTGGCATCGGATAACCCCAGGCTTTCACATATTCCGGCATCAGCCAGACGCGATGGTTCTTCACCGCATCGATAGTCTGCCATTGCGCGCTGTGGGTGATCTCATCCACCACCTGCGGGTAGCGGTCTTGCACAAAAATCACCTGCGGATTCCAGGCAATCACCTGCTCCATGCTCACCTGTTTAAAACCCTGAAGGGTGGCAGCAGCCACATTTAACGCCCCGGCGTGCGCCATCATCAGCCCGGTATATTTTCCGGCACCGTAGGTGGTGAGATCCGGGTTCGCCATATAGGCACGCACCCGTTGTTGCTCAGGAACGGAACGCAGACGATCGGTGACCAACTGACGACCGGCAAACGCGGCAGCAATCAACGTTTTGGCCTGCGCCTGCTTGTTGACCACGTCACCAATCAGGGTGATGCCTTCCTTAATGCCCTGGTTGTACGCCAGCTCCTCATCCTGCATGGCGGGGTTGATTTTGCCCTGCTGACCGGCGTCATCATGACGCAGCGAGATAGCGATCACCGGTATCCCCAGCGCGGAAATTTTATCGATCATCTCTTTCGGTGCGTAGTTGGTAACAAACACCACCTGGGGGCGCAGCGCCACCAGGCTCTCCACATCCACATGAGTGAGATCGCCGAGCATCGCTTTATGGTTCAGCTCTGGCACCAGCGTGGCATAGCCATCGCCGAGTTGTTGTTTCCAGTTGGCGAGAATACCGACGATTTTGTCGGTGGCATTGAGCTGCACCAGTAAATTGAGGGTTTGATGTTGTAGCACCACCACGCGATCGACCCGATCAGGAATGGTCACCTGGCGGCCAATCTGGTCAGTGACCACCCGGTTGGCAAAACTGTGTAAAGAGGTCAGTAGTAATACGCCAGTTAAGGCGTAGCGGAAAAAAAGGCGGTTCATAGTGGCTCCTGGTATCGATATGTACAGGAGTATATAGCGATGGGTGGGAGGGGGATATATAACATTGCCCTTTTAATTTTTATCGATATATAATAACTTACATAACGACAATAATAACCTTTCAAAACAATACCATAAGTAAACATTTTGTTAATCCAGGCAATGGCAAGGTCATGAAAATTAAACCGCGCAACACCCCGCTTATCAGTTTAATTAGCGTCAGCATACTGATGGCAATTCACGCCCAGGCGGCAGAACAGCCCGAGCTCACCGTCATTGCATCGCCAAATCAAACGCCATCATCGGTGGATAAAAAAGCCACGTTGGGTAATTTGGGCCGCCAGGAAATACGGAATACGCCCTGGGCGGTGCAAACCGTTTCACCGCAATTAATGAAACGTCAGCAGCTGAAAAGTATCAGCGACATTTACCGCTATATGCCTTCGGTGCAGGGTGATGGTGCGCGCCCGCAAACGCGTGGTATGCAAGGTAGCGTGGTGCAGAACAGCATGATCGACGGATTGAATGTGGTCTCCACCACCGATTACGCCGCCGAGCAGTTTGACCATCTGGAGGTGCTGAATGGTCTGGCCGGTTCGCTATATGGACCTGCCAACCCAGCCGGATTATTCAATTTTGTCAGCAAACGTCCTGGCGATAGCCCGCAACATAGCGTCACTGTCGGCGCGGGAACCGGCATCAGCCATCTGCTGGCGGGGGATTTCAGCGGCCCGCTGGATGATAAAGATCGGCTACGTTATCGCCTGAATTTGCTGGATGACGAAGGCAATGGCTACGTCACAGGCAGTAAAAAGCGTCGCCAGTTGGTCAGTCTCGCGCTGGATGCCAATCTCAGCGATCAGACGGTGCTGGAAACCAACTTCAGCTACTACCACTTCTACGACAAAGGGTTACCCGGCAAGTTTGCGCTGGGTAGCGGCCTGACATTCCCGGCCGCGCCCAATCCGAAAACCGCCCATCTCGGCCAATCCTATGCAGGAGACAATAACCACACTTTGACGGCGGGCGTGCATCTGAAACACGATTTCGACGGCAACTGGCAAGGCGAGATAGGGGTATTGCGTCAAATCGCCGATCGCGAATCGACGGCGGTGACTAACACCTTTACCGACAATCAGGGGCACTACACCACCACCACCTCATCCGCCACTGCGAGCCGCTTCACCATTAACAGTTATCTGGCGAACCTCAATGGCGAAGTGGATACCGGCTGGATCCATCATCAGATCTCCACCGGGTTGCGGGGTTTTGTGTGGAAAAACATGAACCCAAGGGCGGGGGGCACTTCGACCCTTGGAAGCGCTTTGCTGGATAATCCTCAGGCGTTTGCCGAGCCGGATTATCCGGATTTTACCGATCGCTACCATTCGGCGACGGCCACGCAACACGCCTTTTTACTCAGCGACAATCTGGCGTTTTCACCGCAGTGGAGCCTGTTGCTGGCGGGCAGCGAAGGCCTGCTCAGCTCGGCCAATTACAGCAAAACCGGCAGCCGCAGCAGCGAATCGTCAAACAGTGGCTTTAGCGGCTCGGCCAGCCTGATGTATAAGCCGGTTGATCCGCTGACGTTGTATGTCAGCTATGCCGACAGCCTGCAACAGGGCGACACCGCGCCAGCTACTGCCAACAATGCAGGCAACATTCTGGCACCGTATCGTAGCCGTCAGGTTGAGGTGGGGAGCAAGCTGGCCGTCAATAAGCTGCTGCTGACCGCCGCGCTATTTCAGATCAAACGTCCGTATGCCTATACCAACGCCAGCGGTGACTATGCGGTGGACGGTGAGCAGCGTAACCGCGGCATTGAGCTGATGGCGGATGGCGACGTCACCGACCGTCTACATGTTTACGGCGGGATGACCTGGCTGGATCCGCGTCTGCTGAAAACCGCCAGTGCACAGACGGACAATAAACAAATCGTCGGTTTGTCGCGTTATGTTGCCAGCCTGTTCGCCGCCTACGATCTGCCGATGTTGAGCGGCACCGATATTCACGGCGGCATGCATTATGTCGGGCGTCGTAGCACCGATAACCAGAACGATGGCTGGGTCAGTGGTTACACCACGCTGGATGCGGGGGCGGCGTGGAAGACGCAGATGTTCAACACCGCCACCACCTTCCGTCTTGATGCTACCAACCTGACCAATCGCCACTACTGGACCAATATTGTGCCGGGTGGGCTGAACGGTTATAGCGGTTCCGGCTACGCCAGCGCGCAATTGGGCGATCCGCGCATGGTTCAGGTCTCGATGCAACTCAATTTCTGACCGGGAGCGAGGCAATGTTGAAAACTTTCTGCGGGCTGGCGCTGCTGGTGATAAGCAGCATTGCTCAGGCACAAACGGTGACGGACGATGTTGGGCAGCAGGTGGTGATTAGCCACCCGGTGACGCACATTGCCGATGCCTGGTTTGCCCATCATTCGTTGCTGATGACGCTGGGGGCGGCCAACCGTATTGTGGCGACGGTGAACCATCCAGCCGATCGACCCTGGATGTTTAAGGTGCAGCCGTCGTTGTATCAGGCGTTACAGGCGCACGGTAAAACCTTCTCCAGTGAGGCGCTGCTGGCGCGACATGTCGATGCGGTGTTTGTCCCAGCCCACGATCCTGATGCCGAGTCGTACCGGCTGGCGGGGATCCCAGTGTTGGAGATGCAATTTGATGACTTCGCCTCGCTGAAACGCTCCCTCACCATCACTGCGCAGGTGGTGGGGACGGCTGACGCCGAGGCGCGCGCCGTGGCGTACAACCAGTATCTGGACCAACAGATTGCCCGCATTCGGGCGAAAACGCAGCAACTGAGCGCTAGTCAGCGACCGCGCGTGCTGCATATCCAGTCACTGCATCCGCTGAAGGTGGACGGTCGCGATACCCTGATCGATACCTGGATTACGCTGGCGGGTGGGCGCAATGTTGCGGCGGGTATCGAGGGCAATATGAAGCCGATCTCCCCGGAAGAGGTGATCCGCTGGAACCCGGATGTGATCATCATTGGCGCAGGGGCGGGAACCCTGGCAGATTCTGATTACGCCTCGCTGTTTAACAGCGTCAATGCGGTGAAAAATCATCGGGTGTGGCAGAATCCGGCAGGGGTGTTTCCATGGGATCGCTATGGCACCGAGGTAGCGCTACAGATTCAATGGGCCGCAGCCAGACTGCATCCCGAGCTGTTTCCCGATCTGGATATCATCGACGCCACGCGCGATTTTTATCGTCAGTTCTACGCGTATCGATTGAGTGCCGCTGAAGCCGGGCGGATCTTACAGGCGCTACCGCCTGCAATCTAAAACCGCAGCGAATACAATGCTACAGGAAATGAATCAACAATTTTAAGCGTAAAGAAAGTCACACTTATTGGATCAATAATTCAGCAATTAAATAAAATTACAAGTCATATCAAGCTGTTCCCTTTACATATCTCTACAATCAACAAAATAACCACCGGGGAGGGCGGCGTCTCTCTCCCGGTTGCGTAGCGGCGCGATTTATCGCGCTGTTTTTTTGGGGTTAAAATCGCGCCGCTACGTTGTGTCTTTTAACGAGGAAGCCTTAATTCTTAAGGTTAACTTAATGTTGAGATGTTGCTCACATCAGAAAGCAAAATAATATCTGGCAATGTCAGGGACAAATAGAGTTTTTCCTTTTTTTACTATGCTGGTTAGCGGGAATGTTTATTATTCTCACGGGGAGTGATACTAATAATTATTATCATTTCGCTTTTGGCACCTGTTTGGGAGCACTCTACTTGCTGGCGACGTTCATTATCGCATTGCGCGAAGGCCTTGAAGCCGCATTAATCGTAGGCATTATCGCCGCTTTCTTACGCAAAAATGGCAGGCCACTCACGGCGATGTGGCTGGGCGTCGGTTGTGCTGTGATTCTCTCCCTGGCCGTGGGTTTTGTGCTGAATCTGACCGAAAACGCCTTGCCGCAAGCGCGACAGGAAATGATGGAATCCATCATCGGTCTGGTGGCGGTGTTTTTCGTGACCGGCATGGTGATGTGGATGAACAACCATGCTCATAACCTCAAGCGCCAGTTGGAAAGCGAGGCGGCTGAGGCCATCAGCCGTTCCAGTGCGCTGGCGCTGACCAGTATGGCGTTTCTCGCGGTATTGAAAGAGGGCTTCGAGACCAGCGTATTTCTGCTGGCGACCTTTTCCGCTGCCCAATCAGCTGTCTGGGCAGCGGTGGGCGCGGTGTTGGGCTTGCTGGTGGCGGTGCTGGTGGGATGGGGCATCTATGTCGGTGGTATCCGTATTAACCTGTCTCGCTTCTTCCGTCTGACGGGTTTGTTCCTGATTTTGGTGGCGGCCGGTTTAATTATCTCTGCCTTGCGCAGTGCGCATGAGGCGGGTTGGTTAAACACCGGTCAGCAACGCATCGTCGACTTGAGCTGGCTGGTCACGCCCGGCACCGTGCAGTCAGCGTTGATTACCGGTGTACTCGGTATTCCGGCTGATCCCCGTCTGGTGGAGTTTGCGGGTTGGTTTATTTACATCGTGGTGGTGGCGGCGATGATTTACTGGCCCGCCCATTTACGTCCCGCACCGAAGCGGGCGGCACAGTTTACCGCCGTGACCGGCATGGGTCTGATGATTACCGCAGTGCTGCTGTTCTTCCTTTATCCGGCACCGGACGTGGAGATCCCCGATCAAATCCCGCTGGTCAGCCGTACTTCGCAGCAATCGGTCGGCCATATCAGTAGCCAGCCCGGGGCCGGTAAACAATTTGCGGTCACTCTCGATGGGCAACCGGCGGAGACGCTGGTGGTGCCTGCCGATCAACTCAGTAAAGTCACCACGTCGGGCCGTCAGGAGTGGCAAGCGAGTTTCAGCTATGAACCCTCCGATGCTCACACGCCGTTGACACTGGATGAGGTGATGGACGCCTATGGCAACCGCATTCCGGTTGGTTTAAGCCCGGCACAACATCCTGGTCCTTATGACGCCAAATGGACGGTGAATTGTAGCGTCGATGCTTCGATGGCGCGTGGCATGCTCATTAATGCTGAATCACACCCGACGACCTTTATCACTTTATCGGGCAGTGGTCTTCAGTCTCCGCGCACCATCAGCGCCCGTGCGCGTACCACCGAAGCGGGATGCGACTGGCAGATTAGCCCCAACTGGTCCCAGGATATGGAACAACGCTTACGCGATGCGGTGGTCGCACAGGATATCTGGCACTTCTGGGCCATTATTTTACCTTCGCTTTTTGCCATTCTGGCCTTCACCTGCTTTTTCTCAGCCAGCCGTCAGTTCAGGCGGTTGAAAGGTGCTCGTGCCCGAGGACGCAGCAAACAGGGACTGCTGGACAGTTCAACTCACCAATTGCCTGAAAAATAAACAGGAAGGCACGATGAAGACAAAACCGTTCTCTACAAAATACGCGCTGATTGCGGCAGGGATTTCCGCGGCTCTGATGTTGTCGGTGGATGCGCAGGCGGCAACGGCGGCACCGGTGAAAAACGGGGCTTCACAGGTCAATATCACCATGACCAACGAAGGCGATGGCACCTGCCATATCGACCATACCTCGGCCAAAGCCGGTCCGGTCACCTTCACCGTGGTGAATAAAACCGCCACCGCATTGACTGAGCTGGAGTTGCTGAGCGACAACCGTATTCTGGGTGAAAAAGAGAACCTTGCGCCGGGTCTGCCTGCGGTGAAATTCACGGTGACGCTGGATGGCGGCACCTACCAGATTTATTGTCCTGGCGCGAAACAGGAGCTGACTAACTTTACCGTCACCGGTAAAGCGGCGGCTGCACCGACCGGTAGCGTTGCCACGCTGCTGGAAGAAGGCACCAAAGGCTATGCCAGTTATGTCAACGGCGTGGTGGACGCCATGGTGGTGGCGGTTGATCGTCTGAAGGCAGACATTGATGCCGGTGATGTGGAAAAAGCCAAAGCGGATTACGCCAAAGCGCGTCCGTTCTATGAACGTATCGAATCTGACGTCAGTGGTTTCGTATTACCGGGCTTCAAAGCCACTGATAACGCGGGCAACCTCGACTATCTGGTCGACATGCGCGCCTCCAACATCGACCCGAAAGTCGGCTGGCATGGTTTCCACGCCATCGAACGTGACCTGTTCGGCAAAGGTGCGATTACCGCAGAAACCAAACAGCTGGCCGCTGAACTGCAAAGCAATGTTCACAAGCTGGATGAGCAGGTGAAAAAGCTGACTTACAAGCCTGAGGACCTGGCTAACGGTGCCGCTGACTTGTTGGAAGAAGTTCAGAGCAACAAAATCAGTGGTGAAGAAGAAGCCTTCAGCCATCTCGATCTGATTGACTTTGCCGGCAACATCGAAGGTGCCGAACAGGCATTTGCGTTCCTGAAACCGGGCCTGGAAAAAATCGATCCCGATCTGACTAAGCGCGTGACTGAGCAATTCGCGGCGGTACGCGCGTTACTCGAAACTTACCGCGACCCGGCGATTCCGGGGGGATACAAGTACTACACCGCCGAACTGAAAGCCTCAGAGGGTGCCAAACTGAGCCGTGCAGTGCAGGCGTTGCAGGAACCCTTGTCCAAAATCGCTGAAAAAGTCGCTACCAGCGGAAAATAATCGATGAACGATAAGTCAAAACCGGCCAGGGAGGCCGGTAATTTTACCCGGCGGGATGTATTGAAAGGGGCTGTCGCCAGCGCCCTGAGCATCCCGGTAATCAGCTCGGCGCATGGGCAGAGCGAAGCGCTGCATAATCCCGAAGATCGGGTTGATCTTTCACGTGAACATGCCTTTTATGGCACCTCTGGTCAGGTGGGCATCGAAACGCCGCCACAGCGTCATATTATGTTTATGGCGTTTGACTTAACTTCGCAGAATCCGCGCGATCTTCAGGTTTTACTGGCCCGCTGGTCATCCGCGATTGCGCAAATGATGCGTGGCGAGACTATCGGCCAGATCGAACCACTGCGCACCAGCGGCGTCGGCAGTGATACCGGCGAAGCAATGGATCTCGGTCCCGCCTCATTAACCGTGACTGTGGGCTTAGGGCCGCGAATTTTCAGCGAAGCGATGGGGCTGGCAGGGAAGAAACCGCCGTTGATGCGCGAACTGATTCAGCTGCCAAGCGACAATTTCAGCCCGGAATTGACCGGTGGTGATCTCTCCATTCAGGCCTGTGCCGATGATCCGCAGGTGGCTTATCACGCGGTACGTAACCTGGCGCGCATCGCCAAGGCGACCGGTACGGCAGCCACGCGCTGGTCGGTGCTGGGATTTGGTCGCGCCTCTGCTGGCAAAGGACAATCCACGCCGCGCAATCTGTTTGGCTTCAAAGACGGTACGCGCAACATCACCGAAAAAGCGGATTTCAAACGTCATGTGTGGATTAATGATGGCCCGGCCTGGCAGCAACAGGGCAGCTATCAGGTGGTGCGTAAAATTCGAATGCACATCGAAAACTGGGATGTGGACCGCGTCAGCGATCAAAATAATATTTTTGGTCGCCATAAGTTGTCTGGCGCACCGCTGAGCGGGCACAAAGAGTTTGATCAACCTGATTTTGAGGTAACGGATCAAAGCGGTGAACGGATTATCCCGGCGACGGCGCATATCAGCCTGGCTGCCCATGAGAATAATGCAGGCATTCGTATTCTGCGACGTTCGTATAATTATACGGATGGCTTAAATAATCTCGGCTTTCTCGATGCGGGTTTGCTGTTTATCAGTTATCAGAATGATCCGGCGCATTTTGAAACCTTGCAGGCCAAGCTGGGTGCGGCCGATGCGTTGAATGAATATATTTCCCATATCGGTTCAGGTATTTTCTTTATTCCACCTGCACCGGCTGAAGGATCATATATTGGCGCGGAACTGTTTACCTGAATAACACACATCGCCAGGGGAAATCCGACCTGGCGATGTGTCTGCTGTGTGATAAATTGTAGCGTTATACACGTTTTAACCGTAAGCGACTTTGTCATTAATATGATACAGCGTCGCGGTGGCTGCCATCACATGCTGACCGTCATTGCCCGGTTGATGAGCGTCCACATTGGTGATGTGGTAGCCCACCGCACCGGCTTCCAGAGCCTTCTTCACAAAGGCGTCATTGAGTTCTTCCATGGATGTCACCCAACTGACGCTGGTGACTCCGACCGGATGGATCGAGGCAATTTCACGGTGAGATAATCCTGAACGGACCAGTACCGGATTAATTGTCTTCTCGGTAAAAATAGAAATGATGTCGTTGACTAAAGCTTTCATATCTGACTCCTCAACGTGACTGGTAAGCCAGTTATACGTATGACGATGGGTTGTTGTCGTTTAATCTTCGTTGATAAATACCGACGGTTGCGCACGGCAGGTAATCACCACCGTTAGGAATAATAAATACCTTTTGGCTGAGGGAATTTTAGCTTTAACTGCTAATTAACATGCAGGAAAACTTCTGCCACAACTCAGTTAACTTTACGCGAATATTTTTTCATTTGATTACATTTCCGTAGCGGCGCGATTTATCGCGCGCGCCCTGGCCTTAGGAATGCGCGATAAATCGCTTCTCTACCAGAGAGGCTGTCTACCTCTTCGCACCAGATTATAAATAAGATGTTAAGGATTGGTTTACTCTGAGCCTGCCTGACGAGAAGTCTGCAATGACTTCTCTATGCCACATCATAATAAACATTCTTCACGTCCGATTAGCCCAAATGAATTTGGGCTTCTTTTTGCCATCCTCTGAGCAGCCATTGCCGTTGGTTCATACACTTTGCGTTACAAATTGTTATGATATAACATCTCCACTTTAACCAATGGAGAGTCTGGTTGTGGTAAGCAAAATCAAAAAAATCGTGTTATCTCTGGGATTAATCAGTCTCAGTGCGCAGGCCCTGGCCCATGGAGATCATGCGCACGGTAAGCCACTGACGGCAATGGAGCAGAAAGCGGCAGAGGGCGTATTCGCCGATAAGGATGTCAGGGACCGTAATCTGGCCGACTGGGAGGGTGTCTGGCAGTCGGTTTATCCGCTACTGGTCAATGGCGACCTCGATCCGGTGCTGCGCAAGAAAGTGGAAAAAGACCCCAGTAAAACCTTTGCAGGCGTTAAAGAGTATTACCGTAAGGGCTACGCTACGCAGGTCGATACCATCGGGATTGAAGACGGCGTGATGGAGTTTCATATTGGCCAGCAGTCTACCTCCTGCCACTACAACTATGCCGGGCACAAAATTCTTACCTATGCATCAGGTAAAAAGGGCGTGCGTTACCTGTTTGAGTGTCAGGATGCCAGCAGCCAGGCACCTAAATACGTGCAGTTCAGCGATCACATCATCGGCCCGCGAAAATCGTCGCATTTCCATATCTTTACCGGCAACACATCGCAGGAAGCGTTGCTGAACGAGATGGATAACTGGCCAACATACTATCCATACCAAATGCAGACTGCCGAAGTGGTGGAAGAGATGCTGCACCACTAAGGCGGATTAGCGCTGCCATTCATGCAACCATCGCGCATAATCGCCCGGCCACGCCACTGTTGGCGTGCCGGGCCGTCCCAGGCCAAAACCATGCCCGCCACGTGAAAAGCGATGCAGTTCAACCGCTACCCGCTGTTGCTGGCAGGCCCGATCCATAATCAGGGTATTTTCAGGGTTTGATACCGGATCATCTTCAGCCTGCACCAGAAAAAAGGGCGGGGAATCAGGGCGAATATAGTTCTGCACCGACCAACTTGCGTCCTCGGCGTCGGAGGCATCCGCACCCACCAGCACCCGGTGGGTTGAGGTGTGGCTATAGGGTGGCTCCAGCGTGATGATGGGATAAATCAACGCGGCGCGTTCGGCCCTGGCCGGGGTATGGTCCAGCGCATCCTGAGGTGGATAAGATTCAAAATCTGCGCGGGTGACGGCCAGACCGAGCAAATGTCCTCCGGCAGAAAAACCCAGCACGCTGACGTGCTGTTCACGTTGCCGCACCATTCTCAGCGCACGCTGTGCATCCTGAAGCGCGACCAGGTTGCCATCATGCCAGTGTTCAGCGGGAAGACGATAGCTGAGCACATAAGCGGTAAATCCACGGTTGGTCAGCCATTGCGCCGCAGGCCAGGCCTCTTTGCCCATTTCAATGCGTTTATAGCCCCCTCCGGCGGCGATCAGCACCGCATAACCGTTGGCATGCCCAGGGGTGAAAACGGTGAGGGTGGGTACGGCGATATGGTGCTGCGCTCCCGAGGCCGAGGTCACAAGTGCGCCCGTCGGGCCGCCGCCGCCTGGCGGTTGTCCGTGCCAGAGGGGAATGACGGAACGCGTTATCGGCGCTGTGGCTAAGGCGGCGCGGGTATTGGCTGCAACCAGCGCGCCGAGGGTGAGTCCGGTCAGAAAACGGCGGCGATGCATGGCAGCTCCTTGTCGTAGCGGCGCGATTTATCGCGCTATTTTAAGGCAGTGGCATGTTCTGTCAGACCCGCGCGATAAATCGCGCCGCAACAAAATGTACCTTAATTGAATTTTATTATGAGAATAATGTGGTCGCGTTACGGTTTGTAACGTAATAAATCAAGGATGTTTTTTAATTAACCAATTTCACATTTCTTTATCATTTAGTGCTATTACCCTGCGAAAAGTACGGAATCTGATAAAAACCTGATAACAGTTTTGAAACTTAACCGGTACGATGTTACCCGTAACTTTATTACTCCTTTCTTCTCAACATCAGGTAACCCATGAAACGACATTTTCCAACTGAAACCGTTTCTGCCAGTAAAAATGGAACCGGTTCCAGTCGCAGGGAATTCCTCTTTGCAACCCTTGGACTGACGCTGACTGGCGTGGTGGCAAACCTGCCGGGCAGAGCGTTTGCCGCCAGTGTGATCAGTGGCAGCGATACGGCGAAACAATTTATCCAAATCTCGCAGGCCATCACCGAACATAAGCATCTGGATGCGGCGCTGGCGGCGCGCTTTTTTGCCGCTTTTAGCCAGCGCGATGCGCAGTTTGCTCCTCGTCTGACGCAGCTTGCCTTGTTGTTACAGCCGGGGATGTCTGCGCAGCAACTACTGGCGCAGGCGGACAGTGCGGGTTTGCACGATTTTCTCTATCGCATCGTCACCGCCTGGTACACCGGGACGGTGGGCGATGACTATCACGGCACGCTGGTCGCCTATAAGCAGGCGCTGATGTACCAAACCGTCAGCGATGGTCTGGTGGTGCCAACCTACTGTGGCAACGGGCCGATTTGGTGGACTGCACCGGTGCCCGATGAACGCAATGGTCTGATTGACTCGCTGTAAATACTCATTTCAATAAAACGAAGAAAACCATGAAAAAACCAATTTTCTCTGCGCAGGGCGATGCCTCCGCAGACGTTGTTATTGTTGGCTCCGGTGTGGTAGGTGGCTTGATGGCTAATGAGCTGGTCAGTCAGGGCTATTCCGTACTGGTGCTGGAAGCAGGTTTACGTATTGATCGTGCACAGGCGGTGGAAAACTGGCGTAACATGCCGTTCGCCAATCGCGCCGGTTCTGATTTTCAGGGCTTATATCCGCAGTCAAAATTTGCCCCGGCACCGCTCTATTTCCCGCCGAACAACTATGTCAACGTTACCGGCCCCAACGCCGCCAGTTTTCAGCAGGGCTACCTGCGTACCGTCGGGGGCACCACCTGGCACTGGGCGGCATCCTGCTGGCGTCACCACCCCAGCGATTTTGTTATGCAGTCGAAATATGGCGTGGGCCGTGACTGGCCGATCAGCTACGACGAGCTGGAACCCTGGTACTGCCGGGCAGAAAACGAAATTGGGGTAGCGGGGCCGAATAATGTGGCGATGCAATCACCGGCTGAGCGCAGCCAACCTTATCCGATGGATATGGTGCCGTTTGCCCACGGTGATAACTACTTTGCCAGCGTGGTGAATCCGCACGGTTACAACCTGGTGCCGATCCCGCAAGGACGCAGTACCCGCCCGTGGGAAGGCCGTCCCACCTGCTGCGGCAACAATAACTGTCAGCCGATTTGCCCGATTGGGGCGATGTATAACGGCATCCATCATATTGAGCGCGCAGAACGCAACGGCGCGGTGGTGCTGGCTGAAGCGGTGGTTTACAAAATCGATACCGATGGCAACAACCGTGTGACCGCCGTGCACTGGAAAGACAGTTCAGGCGCATCACACAAGGCAACCGGCAAAGCCTTTGCCCTTGCCTGTAACGGCATCGAAACACCCCGTCTGCTGCTGATGGCGGCCAACGCTGGCAACCCGAATGGTATCGCCAACGCGTCAGATATGGTGGGGCGCAATATGATGGACCACTCTGGCTTCCACTGTTCCTTCCTGACGGAAGAACCGGTGTGGCTGGGACGTGGTCCGGCGCAAAGCAGCTGCATGGTGGGCTATCGCGATGGCGACTTCCGTCGTGATTACTCAGCCAACAAAATGATCCTCAATAACATTTCACGTGTCGTCGCGGCGACGCAGCAGGCGTTGAAAAAAGGGCTGGTAGGCAAAGCGCTGGATGAGGAGATTCGTTACCGCGCGATCCATAGCGTGGATATCTCCATCAGCCTCGAACCGCTGCCGGACCCGGAAAACCGCCTGACGTTAAGCAAAACCCGCAACGATCCTCATGGGCTGCCGTGCCCGGATATCTATTACGACGTCGGTGACTATGTGCGCAAAGGGGCTGAGGTGTCGCATGCACAACTGGAACATATCGGTCAGTTGTTTAACGGCAAAGAGTTCACCATCAGTAAGGGGCTGAACGCCAACAACCATATTATGGGTGGCGTGATCATGGGGAAAAGCGGTAAAGACGCGGTGGTGGACGGCAACTGTCGTGCCTTTGACCATGAAAACCTGTGGTTGCCGGGCGGGGGAGCGATTCCGTCGGCGAGCGTGGTCAACAGCACCCTGACCATGGCGGCACTGGGATTGAAAGCCGCGCAGGATATCGCACAGCGCATGAGGACTCTGGCATGAAAACGTTAATCGCCAGCAGTCTGGCGGCTTTGGTGAGTTTTGGTGCCCAGGCCGCATCCCTTGATACTAACCTGTTGCGACAGGGCGAGCAGGTGGCTATCGCCTCGGACTGCCAGGCATGTCATACCGCGCCCGGCAGTAAAACCGCGTACAGCGGCGGTTATGGTATCGCGTCGCCGATGGGGGTGATTTACGCCACCAACATCACCCCGGCAAAAAGCGGTATCGGTGACTACAGCGAAGCCCAGTTCTCGGCAGCGGTGCGACATGGCGTGCGCGCCGACGGGGCGCAGCTCTATCCGGCGATGCCCTACACCTCCTATAGCATGATGACCGATGCGGATGTGCACGCCCTCTACTACTATCTGAGGCATGGCGTCCAGCCGGTGGAGCAGCAGAATCCGCAAACCAATCTGCCTTTTCCGTTCAGTCTGCGTTTTAGTATGCGGTTCTGGAACATGATGTTTGCGAATGACAAAATGTGGCAGAACGATGGCAGCAAAAGTGCGGAGTGGAACCGGGGCAATTATCTGGTTAACGGGTTAGCGCACTGCAACACCTGCCACACGCCGCGTGGTTTTATGATGCAGGAACAGCAGGATCGCCCGCTGGCGGGTGGGCCTCTGGGTAGCTGGTATGCGCCCAATATCACCTCAGATCCGATCAGCGGTATTGGTGGCTGGAGCGATGACGAGTTGGTGCAGTACCTGAAAACCGGTCGTGCGCCAGGCAAAAACCAGGCGGCGGGCGGCATGGCGGAAGCAGTGGAGCATAGCCTGCAATACCTGCCGGACAGCGACCTGCACGCCATTGCGGTTTACCTCAAAGGCACGACGCCACTACGTGATGAAGGGGAAACCCAACCGGCCTTCAGCTACGGTGCGCCGATGGATGTGGAAAACAGCCTGCGCGGACGCAATCCGAATAACGCTAACCAATCGCTGACCAGCGGTGCGGCGCTGTTTAGCGGCAACTGCGCCAGCTGTCATCAGCCGGATGGAGCGGGCAGTGCCAACCAGGCCTATCCCTCGCTGTTCCACAACACCGCGACCGGGATGCGCAACCCCAATAACCTGATTGCGGCGATTCTGTTTGGTGTACAGCGTGATACCGCTGACCATCAGGTGCTGATGCCGGGCTTTAGCTCGCCGTCTTACGTTGATAAGCTGAACGATCAACAAGTCGCCGATATCAGTAACTTTGTGCTGAAAAACTACGGCAACCCCAACGTCACCGTGACCGCGGGTGATGTTGCCTGGGTACGCAAAGGCGGCCATCCGCCACTGCTCGCCCGCCTGCAACCGCTGGTGCTGCCGGGTATCATTGGGGTGATTATCCTGGTGCTGGCTGGGGTGGCACTGAGTGTGGTTCTGAGGCGGAGAGGTAAAAAACAGTCGTGATCATCAGGGCCAGCTAACCAGCTGGCCCTTTTTGTTACGGCGGTGTGTTACAGGTGTTGTGATGTGTCGCAAGATTAGCGCGATAAATCGCGCTGCTACAAAAAATAACGGTTGAAACATGGCGTAATGGCGCGATTTATCGCGCTGATTTCATTGCCCCATCACGCTGCGTGTAACACCTTTTGTTAACACTTTTCCCAGTGACGCGGGTCGCAAAAAATAATTTCCAGACTCCCTTTAATAAATGGCAGAGCTAAGCATCTTTCCGAAGGGGGCGTTATGCAGGAGTCTATTCCCGGAACACGTTGGTATCGCGTTATTGCGCCGATTTTAATTGTTTGCATCATCTCCTTCATGGACCGCGTCAACATCAGTTTTGCCTTACCGGGTGGGATGGATCAGGATCTCGCCATCACCAGCCAGATGGCGGGCATCATCAGCGGTATTTTCTTCATTGGTTATCTGTTCCTGCAAGTGCCGGGTGGTCGCATTGCGGTTAACGGCAGCGGTAAGCGTTTTATCGCCTGGTCACTGGTGGCCTGGACGGTGGTGTCGATTGCCACCGGCTTTGTCACCAACCACTATCAGCTGCTGGCGCTGCGTTTTGTGTTGGGTGTATCGGAAGGGGGAATGCTGCCGGTTGTGTTAACCATGGTCAGTAACTGGTTCCCGGAAAAAGAGCTGGGACGCGCCAATGCGTTTGTCATGATGTTTGCGCCATTGGGCGGCATGTTTACTGCACCGATCTCCGGTTACATCATTAACGCGCTGGACTGGCGTTGGCTGTTTATCATCGAAGGGGGACTGTCGGCGGTGATCCTGCTGGTGTGGTGGCTGGTGGTAAGTGACCGTCCCGAGGAAGCGCGCTGGTTACCGGAACGGGAAAAAGTGTGGTTGCTGCGTGAGTTGCAGCGGGAACGTGCCGCCGCCCGTGCCGTGGCTCCGGTGAGTAAAGCGCCGTTAAAAGCGGTGTTTCGTAATCCGGGTCTGATGAAGCTGGTGGCGCTGAACTTTTTTTATCAGACCGGCGACTACGGTTACACCCTGTGGCTGCCCAGCATTCTGAAAAATCTGACCGGTTCGAATATGACCGGCATCGGCCTGCTCGCCGCGCTGCCCTTTGTTGCCACGCTGCTGGGTATCTATGCCATCTCATGGCTGAGCGATCGTACCGGGAAGCGCCGTCTGTGGGTGATGGTGTCGTTGTTCTGCTTTGCCGCCGCGCTGCTGGCGTCGGTGGTGTTGCATCACAACGTGGTGGCCGCCTATATCGCGCTGGTAGTGTGTGGCTTCTTCCTGAAAGCTGCCACCAGTCCGTTCTGGTCCATTCCGGGGCGTATTGCCGCGCCGGAAGTGGCAGGGAGTGCGCGTGGGGTGATCAACGGTCTGGGGAATTTAGGCGGCTTCTGTGGGCCGTATCTGGTGGGGATGATGACCATGCTATACGGACAGAATGTCGCGATATGCTGGCTGGCCGGGTCGCTGGTGGTGGCGGGGCTGATCACCACGCGGCTGCCCAAAGCCTGTGATTTAAATCCGTCTGCCGATGGTGAGACCAATCTTGTTACCCTGAAGCATTGAGGGGGAGGCCGCGCAGGCGTGGAGCTGCGCGGCCTGTTTCATGCTTACCAGCCTTTGATAATATCGCCTTTGTAAATCTCGTTGGCTTTGTTCAGCACTTCCGGTGACTGGAATGCTTCCTTCAGTTTCTGAATATTCGGGCTGTCTTTGTTATCTTCTCGCGCCACAATCGCGTTCACGTAAGGCGAGGCTTTGCCTTCCATAAACATGCCATCGCGTGAGGCCGACAGGTTCGCCAGCGCGGCAAAGTTGTTGTTGATGATCGACACGTAAACCTGCGGATCGTCAAGGGTACGTGCCAGTTGCGGCGTATCCACTTCAACAAATTTAAGGTTTTTCGGGTTAGCGGTAATGTCCAGCGTGGTCGGTAGCAGACCGGCTTCCGGTTGCACGCTGATCAGCCCCTGTGCCTGCAACAGCAGCAGGCTGCGGCCAAGGGTAGTGGTTCCCTTCTGAACATCTCGATGATCTTTACCCGTTGCACATTCCGTGTAACGGCGCGCACGCACTATAATCTACATCCAGACGTCTGTACATCCAGACGGGGATGGTTTGCTGCAAATTGCAGCGATTTCGCCAAACCGCCTGTTTTGAAAAGTTCCCGCCACGATTTTGTTGGATAATGACCTGCCTTAACCTCGCTCAAATCCCAGGGACTCACGATGTTTCACCTGATCTTCAGTATTCCAGGCTGGTATGTGATCGCGCGCTTTATTGCCCCTCTGGCCTTGCCGTTGGCGGTGAAGCTGGTGTTTTCCGCCGTGGTGTTGATCGCCACGCAATATCTGTTTTTCAGTCGTTTTACTTCTGGCAGCATTATGTCGCCGGAGATGCCGCGCCCGCTGATCATCCTGTTTAACTGGGCGTTCTGCGCGGTGTTGTTCCTCGCCATGTTGCAGGTGCTGATCGATGCGGCGGCGCTGGTTGCGCTGGTGCTGGGGCACCCGCTGGCGATAGCGCCTGAGGTGCGTTATGGCGCGGGGATAGTCGCGATGTTGTTGGCCGCATTTGGCGTTCATCAGGCGATACGCGTGCCACCGGTGAAAGATGTGGTGTTTACCATCAATAACCTGCCGCCAGAATTTGAGGGCTATCAGTTGTTACAACTGACGGATTTGCATATCAGCAAACTGTTTAACGCCCGCTGGACGGCGAAGATGGTGAAAAAAGCCCTGACGCTCGACGTTGACCTGATTGTGATCACCGGCGATGTGATTGATGGCACGCTGAAAAACCGGCGCGATGATGTTGAACCATTACGCGGCCTGCATGCCCCGGATGGCGTGTTTGCTATCACCGGCAACCATGAGTACTTCTTTGAGCAGGAGGCCTGGACTGATCATCTCGCTTCACTTGGGCTGAAGCCATTGCTCAATAGCCATACGGTGGTGGCGCGTGAAGGCGGCAGCCTGGTGATTGCCGGAGTGACCGATGCGTCGGCTCCTCGCCGGGGTGCCACTGGTCCGGATTTGGCCGGAGCGCTGTCGGGTGCACCGGTGAATGCCCCGGTTGTGCTGCTGGATCATCAACCGCGCAATGCCCGGCAGAATGCGGCGCAGGGGGCGGATGTTCAGCTCTCCGGGCACACCCATGGTGGCTTGATCGCCGGGTTTGATCGTCTGTTCGCCAAACCTAATGGTGGGTATGTTTCGGGCCTGTATGCGGTCGAGGGGATGCAGCTGTACGTCAATAATGGCACCGCGTTGTGGCCCGGAATGGCGGTACGTTTAGGCCGGCCTTCTGAGCTGACGCGCATCACGCTTCAGTCCGCAAAATAGCGTTAGCTGTTTTTCAGCACCACCACGGCATAGCGACAATTTTGCGCCGTGGTGTTGCTGAAGATGCAGTCGGCGGGATCCCCCAATTCGAGGCAGTCGCCTTGCTGCATGGCAAAGTTATGATCGCCTTCCTGAAAAGTGAGCGTCCCTTCCAGTACCCAGATCAACTGACGGCGTGACAAATAGGAGATCGCGGGCATCGGTACGCTCACTCCGGCGGGTAAATCGACACTGACCAGATCCACGGGAATCTGACCGGGTGAGACGTGCCGCCGGACATAACCGGTCTCCGGGTCCTGCCATACCGGCTGCTGTGCCTGTCTGATCAACGTACCGGTCTGCACTTCGCTCAGGGCGATCAGCTGCGACATACTCATGTCAAAAGAACCGGCGAGGCGCGCCAACAGGGTCGCCGTCGGGCTGCTTTCGCCGCGTTCAATTTTGTGGATCATGGCACGTGACACCCCAGAGTTCTCGGCCAAATCGGTCAATGACCAACCGCGTTTTTCCCGCTCGGCTTTCACCTTTTGTCCAATACGGATATTTATGCTGTCTTCTTTACTGGATTTTTCGTCTGACATAGTGGATAAATAATATAGTGAACGAAGCATCTACTTTAGTGACAGAACCATGAGGTGTCCAGAATGAATATACGCCCGGCAGTTGAGCAGGATGCGGCAGTCATTGCCGACATTTATAACGACGCGGTGCTGAACAGCACGGCGATTTGGAATGACAAAACCGTTGATGTGGCGAACCGTGTGCAATGGATAGCCGATCGTCAGCATGCGGGTTTTCCGGTGTTGGTGGCGGTTGATGAACAGGATGCGGTGCTCGGCTACGCTTCCTACGGTGACTGGCGTCCGTGGGATGGCTATCGTTTCACCGTGGAACATTCGGTGTATGTGCAGAAAACCGCACGTGGCAAAGGTGCCGGGGAAGCACTGATGCGCGCCCTGATCAGCCACGCCACGCACCAGGGCAAACATGTGATGGTGGCGGGCATTGAGTCAGAAAATAGCGCTTCCATCGCTTTGCATTACAAGCTCGGTTTTACCGATGCGGGCCGCGTCAGTGAAGTGGGTAACAAATTTGGTCGTTGGCTGGATCTGACATTTCTTCAGTTGCGTCTCAATAATCGAGAACAGCCCTGACGGAGCCAGCGTTAACCTTGCAGTGAGGTGGCAAATGTTCGGAGATGCTTTGCCACCGTCTGCGCGGCTTCCACCGGCAGCAGATGGCCTTTGCCGGGAATGATATGGACGTCAGCCCAGGGATAAAGCCCTGCAATGGCGTCTGTGACCACCGACGGGGGATCGACCTTATCCTCTTCACCGGCCATGATGATGACAGGCAGATGGATATGTTCGGCAGCGGTGCGCAGATCTTCACGCGATGCAGTACAGATCCAGCCATTTGCCGCGTTGTCACTGACGCGCAATGCATCCTCGACCAGCATTTCGCGTTGCTGTTCGGTCAAATTTCCTGCGGTTAACACGTTATCCAGGGTCCACAGGACAGATTCCCGGCTGTCGTAGGCTATCCGCATCTGGCTGCGCTGTGCTTCACTGAAATTCATCGGGGCGAGTGGGGCGGAAGCCACCAACGCGAGCGCCACCACCTCCTTATTCTGACGACTGGCGAGCAGTTGGGCCGTCTTGCCTCCCATCGAGTGTCCAACCAGAATCACCCGTTTGAGGTCTAATGCTTTGATAACCGCATACATATCATCTGCATGGTCTGAGGTGCGATAACCGTGTTCGACCACCTCTGATTCCCCCGAACCGCGTGCATCAATCGCGACACAGCGGAAGTCCTTGCGTAGGAGATTGATCACCGAAGACCAGGTGGCTGAAGACCCTCCCCAAAAATGCATAAAAACCAATGCAATGTCGCCACTGCCGCTATCGGTGACGTGGAGTTGTATGCCTTTGTTGACTATTTTCATGGTTGCCTCGTGGTGTAAGAAATCATCAGCAACAGTCTTTCCCATCACCTGATTGTTTGGAATGTGGCAAAAAATAGCTATGGTAGGTATTAAAAGTATATTCAAACAGGGGGCAGGATGGACCGGCTATTAAGCATGTCAGTGTTTATCGCCGCAGTAGAAGAGGGCAGCATTGCCGCCGCAGCGCGCCGGTTGAGCCTCTCCCCGGTGATGGCGGGGCGTTATCTCACCTCGCTCGAGGAAGGATTGTCGGTCAGACTACTGGAGCGTTCCACGCATCAACTCAACCTCACCGACGCGGGTGCGTCCTATTATGTGAAAGCGAAACGTATCCTGAACGATATTCGTGAAGCGGAGCAGGAAGCCACAGCGAAACATATTTCCCCGCAAGGCAGCCTGCGCATCGCCGCCCCGGTCACCTTCGGGACCCTGTATCTGGCACCGTTGATTGCCGCGTTTATGCAGGATTATCCGCAGGTCGATATTCAGTTGCAGCTGCTTGATCGCTTTATTGATCTGGTCGATGAAGGAATTGATCTGGCGATTCGTATCGGGCAACTGCCTGATTCGGATCTGGTCGCCCGGCGTATCACCGACTACCGTTTATTGGCCTGTGCCTCACCGCGTTATCTGGCGGATGCCGGAAGACCAGTGTTACCGGAAGATTTATCACACCATGTTCTGGTTGGTTATTCCGGGACCATGACAACCTCTCCTTGGCGATTTACTGCCGCGAGCGGTGAGGTGAATCAAATCGAGGCCCACTGCCGCTTTCTCGCCAATAACACCGCTATTATGGTGGCGCTGGCATTACAAGATGTCGGGATTGTCTATGGGCCTGAGTTTGTCATGCAGCCGCATTTGCAGAAAGGTGATTTGGTTGAGGTATTGCCTGATTACCGCTGTCCGGTGATCCCATTGTTTGCGGTCACATTGAACGCGAAATATGTCAATACCAAAACCCGGCTGTTTATCCAGTACTTGAAACAGGCCTTTGCCCCGTAGCGGCGCGATTTATCGCGCGGGTTTGTGCCAACGCGCGATAAATCGCGTCGCTACGAAGGACCGTTAACTGCATAGATCTTGCGGTACACCGCTGGCGTTAAACCAGTTACTTTAATAAACGCCCGTCGCATGACATCGCTGCTGTTATAACCGCAGCGCGCCGCGATAGATTTCACCGGTTGATTAGCGGCCAACAGTTCACGCGCCAGCGTGATGCGGGCTTCCTCTAACCACTCGCCAGCCGTGACGCCCATCTCCTGATGAAAAATACGGTTCAGATGGCGGGTACTGAGTTGGATATGCTCCGCCATCTGCGCCACGCTTTTGACGCTGTCCAGGTGGGATAACGTCCAGCGCTGGAGATCCTGTAAGGCCGATCGTCCATTCAGCGAGGTCTGTTGTTTGCGAATAAAATGTCCCTGTCCGGCGGGTCGCCGGAAAAACATCACCAGATTTGCGGCAACATCTTGCGCCACCTCCTGTCCCACATCCTCTTCAATAAAACGCAGAGCCAAATCAAGGCCAGATGTCACACCAGCTGCCGTGCGCACCGGGCCATCGGCGACATATAACGCATCTGCATCAACTTCAATGTCCGGATAACGGCGTGCCAGCGTTTTGGCAACCGACCAGTGGGTGGTGACTTTGCGCTGATTAAGCAAACCGGTTTGTGCCAGCAACAGCGCACCGGTACAGACCGAACCATAGCGCTGGCTGCGTTGGCAGAGTGGGGCGATAGCGCCAATCTGTGTCGCGCTAAGGGTAAAGGCTTCAGCCTGCGGGGCGCCTGCGATAAGAAAACTTATCGCACCACTGGGTGGCGTCTCGCCCAATCGGCAATGTGCGGTGAGTTTAACACCGGATGAGGCCAGAATTTCTTGCCCGTCCAATGACATCACCATCGGCCGATAGACCTGACGGTGCAGAATACGATTGGTTTCAGCAAAGGCATCGAGTGGTCCCGCCACATCAAGCAACTGTACCCCCGGCACCGCCAGCATCACGATGTTATGCACCATCTTCGCCTCCTAAGTCTGTTTTTATCGCAATGTCTTTAATCGTCAATTTAAGACTAATGAAGACATTTTGTCATCCCTCTAGAATGGCGATCAGACATCCAACAGGAGACCTATGATGAACTTCACCGTACAAGGCATTCGCATTCCCGATACCCAGATGATGCGCGACACCACCGCGTTTATCCGTGACACCGAATCTGACCTGCTGTTTAACCATTCCAGCCGGGTTTATTACTGGGCGGCTTTAGCCGGTCAACAGCGCCATCTGCAGGTTGATCACGAGTTGCTGTACGTTGGCTGCATGTTCCACGATATCGGGTTAACGCATGAGCATTGCAGCTGTGATAAGCGTTTTGAGGTGGACGGGGCCAATGCGGCGCGCGAGTTTTTACGCGGCTATGGGATCGCTGAGGGCGATATTGATAAAGTCTGGACCGGCATTGCGTTGCATACCACACCGGGCATTCCTGAGTTTATGGCCCCGGAAATTGCATTAGTCACGGCGGGAGTAGAGATGGATGTGCTGGGGATCGGTTATGAGAGGTTTGCCGACCCAGACCGTGAGGCGGTGGTGGCGCAGCATCCGCGTAGCGCCAGTTTCAAGGAAGAGATCATCCAGGCTTTCTATGACGGTATCCAACACCGCCCACAGACCACCTTTGGCAATGTGAAAGCCGATGTACTTAAAGATAAGGATGCCGCGTTCCAGCCGATGAATTTCTGCCACATCATCCGTCAGTCGCGCTGGCAGAGTTGAGTGGGGGGCAACAATGGGCGATGGTGTGATCATCGTCCATTATGGCTGTTAATTACAACATACATAAAATTATATCAATCATAACCCCCGGCAACTGTGTGTTCGGAAAGTCCGTTATGATTCAATCAGTGGTAGCGCTTCCATTCGGAGTGGATTAATTTACATTTCCGACTAATGGGAATAATGTCGAATTTTTATCTTCCACTTCCGTTATTTTTTTAACTGCATGTATTTAAATAAGTTAATGGCTTTTCCTAAAAAGATCGCACGAAATTATAATGTAGCCACCTTGTGATAGCGTTTACACTGATGCTGTAATTTCTTTACAGTTGTCACGTTTTTTCCTTCAAGGTTAATAAAATGTCACGGGCTTCCCGAATTCTAAATTTGTTAACGCTACTCTTTTCAGTGGTTTGCGCTGCATGGCTGCTGATTGGTGGTGTCTGGTTGCTGTCGCTGGGCGGCAGTGCTTATTACCTGATTAGCGGCCTGGCAATGGCGGCGTTTAGCTGGCTTTTGCTGAAAAGAAAGCGCAGTGCACTTTACCTTTACGCCGCGATTCTGTTTTTTACCGCTATCTGGGCCTGGCATGAAGCCGGGAGCGATTACTGGACGCTGGTTCCGCGTCTGGATATCTGGGTGTTGCTGGGTATCTGGTTAATCCTGCCATTCAGCTATCGCCAGTTCTCCGTCAGCAACAAGAAACCGTTAGGGGCAATGCTGGTCGCGCTGCTGGTTAACGTGGCATTGCTGGCCGGTTCCGCGCTGCACGATCCACAGGAAATCAACGGCGAGCTGCCGCTGACCGATAAAACCCCGGCGGCGTCCTCGGTTCCAGCCGAAGATTGGTCAGCCTATGGACGTACCCAGGAAGGGGTGCGCTACTCGCCGCTGCAACAGATCAATGAACACAACGTCAAAGATCTCCAGGTGGCGTGGCAGTTCGAAACCGGCGACCACAAAACCGCTAACGACCCCGGCGAGATCACCAACGAAGTGACCCCGCTGAAAGTCGGTAACATGCTGTACCTGTGTACGCCACACCAAATCCTGATTGCACTCGATGCCGCCAGCGGTAAAGAGAAGTGGCGTTTTGATCCACAACTGAAATCAGACCCGACCTTCCAGCACATCACCTGTCGTGGCGTGTCTTACCACGAGATGCCGACAGCTGCTGCGGACAATGCCAGCCAGCCTGCCATTTGTGCCCGTCGTATCTTCCTGCCGGTGGATGATGGTCGTCTGTTTGCATTGGATGCGCAGACCGGTGAACGTTGCCAGAGCTTCGCCAACAACGGCGAACTGAATCTGCAACATCAGCAGCCGAATGCCTATCCGGGCGGCTATGAGCCGACATCTCCGCCGATCGTCACCGAAAATATGGTGATTGTCGCCGGTTCAGTGACAGATAACCTGTCAACTCGTGAGCCTTCCGGGGTGATCCGTGGTTTCGATATCAACAGCGGCAAACTGGTATGGGCCTTTGATCCCGGTGCCAAAGATCCCAATGCGCTGCCTGCGGATGGTGAAACCTTTACCGCCAACTCGCCGAACTCCTGGGCACCGGCGGCTTATGATGCCAAACGCGACATCATCTATCTGCCGATGGGCGTGTCTACGCCGGATATTTGGGGTGGTAACCGTACGACGGAACAGGAACGTTTTGCCAGTGGTTTGTTAGCGCTGCATGCGTCAACCGGTAAGCTGGCCTGGTTCTATCAGACGGTGCACCACGATCTGTGGGATATGGATCTACCGTCACAGCCGACGCTGGCGGATATCACCGATAAAGAGGGCAACACCGTTCCGGTTGTGTATGTTCCGGCAAAAACCGGCAACATCTTTGTCCTGAACCGTGAAACCGGCAAACCAGTGGTTCCGGCCCCGGAAACCCCGGTTCCGCAAGGTCCGGCTAAGGGCGAGCATCTGAATCCTACCCAGCCGTTCTCGGAACTGACCTTCCGTCCACAGCAGAAGTTGCAGGGCAAGGATATGTGGGGTGCCACCATGTTCGACCAACTGGTGTGCCGCGTGATGTTCCATCGTCTGCGTTATGACGGTCCGTTCACCCCGCCGTCGGAGCAGGGTACGCTGGTATTCCCGGGCGACTTCGGCATGTTCGAATGGGGTGGTATTGCGGTGGATACCGACCGTCAGATTGCGATTGCCAACCCGATGGCGATGCCGTTTATTTCTAAACTGATCCCACGTGGACCGGGCAACCCGATTGAACCAGGTGCCGACGGCGCCGCTGGCTCCGGTTCGGAGTCTGGCGTACAGCATATGTACGGTGTGCCTTATGGTGTGGAACTGAATCCGTTCCTGTCACCGTTCGGCCTGCCTTGCCTGCAACCGTCGTGGGGCTTCGTTTCGGCGATCAATCTGCAAAACCACCAGATTGTCTGGAAAAAGCGTATCGGTACGGTGCGTGACAGCGCCCCGGTGCCGCTGCCGTTCAAAATGGGTGTACCGATGTTAGGTGGCCCGGTAACTACCGCAGGTAATGTGTTCTTCGTGGCGGGTACGCTGGATAACTACCTGCGCGCTTACAGCGTACGTGATGGCAAGCTGCTGTGGCAGGCGCGTCTGCCAGCCGGTGGACAAGCCACACCAATGACCTACGCGGTGGATGGTAAGCAATACGTGGTGATTATGGCGGGTGGTCACGGCTCGTTTGGCACCAAACTGGGTGATTACGTGATTGCGTATAAACTCCCGTAATCATTAATCGTCTGACAAAAAACGCCCCCAGTTGGGGGCGTTTTAATTTGGGCGCACTTTAATATTGCGCAGCCGACTTATATTAATTACTTATTATTACTGTTCTGCATACTTTCGAACTGTGTGGTCAGGTAAGTACTGGTACTGTTTAATGCATTTAACATGGTATCCAGATGGGTAAATTGGCTTTTATAGCGGGCAATCGTATTATCTATTTTTTTGCTGGCATTATTATATTGGTCAGTCAGTGCATTAAGTTTTTTACTGATACTGTCCGTCGCCCCCTGAAGCACGCCTTTACTGTTCAGCATGGCTGAAAGCCCGGTTGCCATTCCGGTCGCAACACCGGTTGTTTTACCGTCTCCCGCGAAAATATCTCGCATGGCTTCCGGGGTGGCAGACAGGGCTGTACTTAGTTTGTCAGCATCCAGCCTGAGTTTGCCATTCTGCGGGTCGGTGGTAATACCCGCCTGGGTTAAGGTTTTAAATGTTGCCGACCCAGAGCCATTGGCCAAAATACCTTTCAATTGCGTCTGAATAATACGCAAGGTCCCGTCACCTAATAACGCGCCATTTTTCGAGTCCTGATCCTGACCCGCATCAACGGCAGTATATTTGGTCAGATTGCTGAATGTATCCTGAAGTGAATTGTAGGCATTGACCCAATCAGTAATAGCCGTTTTCGCTTTAGAACTATCGCTGCTAAGGGTGAGCGTTTGATTGCCAGTCGTCTCATCATTCAACCGCAGCGTGACACCCTCCACCGCGTCAGTGATGACATTGCTGCTGCTCTCAATACTGACATTGTTAATGCTGAGGAGGGCATTGCGCGCCGCAACGTTCTGCGTCAACCCTTTGGAGGTTATTGCAGAATCGTAACCAATAAAGTACTGCAAGGTGTCATCGCCCGTCACCTCGATGCCTTTCACCGCATGGCCGGTTCCGGTTTCGGTTGCTGTCAGGGAGAGTCGGTACTCTTTATCAGAAACCCGAATCAGACTCGCGCTAATGCCGGCGTTGGCCTTATTGATGCTATCACGCAGGGCGGAAAGCGATGTCTGATCTTTGCTTAACGTTATGCTGTGTTCTTTACCGTCCTCCATGTGAATTTTAAGCGTCCGGCTGTCGGCATCACTGCCGACGGGCGCTTTCAAATCATTCTTCGCCGCACTGGTTAGCGTTTGCGATTGCGCCAGTTGTGTCACACTGATGGTGTATTTTCCAGGAATGGCGCTGCCGTTCGAGTCGGCGCTAAACGCCGTGGTGGTGCTGGTCGCACTGGTTTGGGTATATAACCCCGTTTCCTGCAATTTACTGTTGGCAGTTTGAAAACTCTGGATGGCCGTTTTCAGTGTTCCGTACGCCGACAGCTTAGCTGTGGCCGCGGTTTGCTGCTTTGAAATTGGCGTTAAAATTTGCTTCTCGGCGCTGGTGAGCTTGTCGAGAATTTCATCCAGTTTTAACCCTGAACCTATGCCTAACGTTGAAATCCCTACCATTTCCCTGTCTCCTGTTAACAATTTATTACATTTACTTTCTCTATCATTACGACAGGATGGGATCTTATGATCGATACGCTTACGCAATCCTTACATAAGGCGGTATTTTTCCCGGCTTATAGCGTGATGAAGGTGTGCGCTGGTTAATATTTGAGCTGGGTGGTTGGGTGGGAAGGGCCTCAGGGTGTTGAAATTGGACTATTTTTGGCATTGAAACAGGGATTATTATCCCCAGTGCTTTTGTTATCACTGCCCAGTGGAGTTTTAGGTAATGGCCGTGTTATTAAAAAATCAGGCGATGTCAGAAACCATCGCCTGATTTTTATCCTATTTTCGCTGTCT
Source organism: Pantoea sp. X-Soil-TKNS-1211 (assembly GCF_059730495.1). Lineage (NCBI taxonomy): Bacteria > Pseudomonadati > Pseudomonadota > Gammaproteobacteria > Enterobacterales > Erwiniaceae > Pantoea > Pantoea sp. X-Soil-TKNS-1211. The sequence goes on along the minus strand of NZ_AP035954.1, from coordinate 314,647 downwards.
TCTCCGTACGATAAACAGAATAATCAGCAGTACAATAACACCGCCTGCCACCATTCCACCTTTCGCCATGGCTAACAGCGGTGAAGGTTTGCCACCTGCTCTTAACTCTTTCACCCGTTCTGGCGTTGTCTGAACACGGGCATCGCCAAAGTTTTGGAACAGATAGTTAACCAGCGTGGCAACCTGTTGATCATCCATATGCCGGGAGAACGCTGGCATCGCCTGACCGTGGTCAGGAACCAGCCCATCCAGCACCGCCATGACGGCATTGTCAGCCACCGGGCGTCTGAGAGCAGCATTGCCTGCCAGGGCAGGAAGCCCGTTACGTCCTTCCCCCGACAGTTGATGGCAGCTGGCGCAGTGGCTGTTATAAAGGTTTGCGCCTTCAGAAGCATTGCCTGATAACAGGTCAAACTCATTCACTTGCCTGGCCGTGGGGATCTGCGTTTTCGTTGCTGTTGGATTGATTTGCTGTGCGGGGACATCGCGCAAATACGCCGTAATGGCTTTGATATCGGCTGGCGTCAGGTGACTGAAGCTTTTGTTGATGGCTTCCAGCATCGGCCCACCAGCCTGCGAACCTTCCCCTGAATTACCGGTAGTGAGATAAGCAGACAATGCCTGATCTGACCAGCCGCCAATGCCTGCATGGACATCCGAGGTAATGTTGGGTGCAAACCAGGTTCCGAGAGAGGCTCCGGCCAGCGACTTACCAGACTCTTCGGCCATCAGGGCGTTACGCGGTGTATGGCAAGTGGAGCAGTGGGCTAACCCTTCAACCAAATAAGCTCCCCGATTCCATTCGTCTGATTTGCTGTTATCCGGCGTAAACGGTTTATCGTCAGCAAAGAGCAAATTCCATCCCGCCATGGACAGGCGAATATTGAAGGGGAAGGGCAGATCCGTTTGTGGCCCTTTGTCATCGACCGGCTGGACACCCTGCATGAAGTACGCGTACAGCGCCTTCATATCCTCATCAGTGACTTTCGAGTACGAGGTATAAGGCATGGCCGGATAGAGATTTGCTCCATCTTTTCGTACCCCATGACGTACCGCTTGTTCAAAATCAGTCAGGCTGTAATCTCCAATACCTGCCGTTTTTGACGGTGTGATATTGGTGCTGTAGATACTACCGAGCGGCGTCTGCAACGATAATCCGCCGGCAAAGGGCTTACCGCCCGGCGCAGTATGACAGGCACCACAATCTCCGGCGATTGCCAGATACTGGCCTTTGGCAATTAGCGCGGCGGATGCTGTCTCATCGGCTTGGGCTGATGCACTCAAGGACAGCGCCAGAGCCACGCCTGTCAGACTTAAAGAAAGCGTCTTTTTCATTTACGGCTCTCCTTAAATTTTGCCAAGAATGGCGTCGGCGGTACGTAAGCCAAGCGCGCATGCGGTGAGGGTTGAGTTGGCGGTAGCAACGGTTGGCATCACACCCGTCGAAACCATGTAAAGGTTGTCGTATTCCCATGCTTTGCCATGATGGTCAGTGACCGAGGTCTTTTCATCAAATCCCATCGCCAATGTGCCGGTAATATGTTGGTTATTGCTATATACGCCCGGCGTGGAATAACGCACGTTGGTGGCACCCAGCATTTTGGCAATGTCGGCATACACCGCTAAAGAGTGCTGCATACCTTTCTCAACGTAACTATCGAATGAATAAGAGAAGGCAGGAGTGGGTAAACCCAGCGCATCCTTTTTAGTGGTACTCAGCATGGTACGGTTGTTAGGATCAGGTAGTTGTTCTAACACATTCTTAAAACTCAGTTCATGGGAGGCGCGAAACCGGATAGCGTCATCCAGTGCCTGACCAGTAAGTCCTTCCTTAATTGCACCCGCAGTGACACCGGCGACCCGCGATGAGTTCGAAATATCAATACGAAACGCGGCGGATTCAGAGCGGAAAGCACCATCACGCAACTGCTGGATTGAAGAGGGACTCATGGGACCGCGGCCGGGCCAGAGAGGTTCATCAGCGAAAAAGGTCACGGAGTTTGAAGGATGGTCCATTAAATTTCGTCCCAGTTGGTCATAGTTATTGCACAGACCATGAGGGTTTTTTGCATCGGCAGACATGAACAATATTTTGGGTGTTTCAACCGCGTTCGCAGCCAGCACGACGATCTCAGCCTCTACCCGGTGAGATTGTTTGTTCCAGTCGTAATAGTGAACGGCCGTGATCTTACCTTTCCCATCCTGCTCCAGTTTGTAAACCACCGCCTGTGGCAGTAGTTTGACACCCGCTTTTTCAGCGGCATCCGCAGCAATACCACCGTGATATTGCGCATCAATGGGACAGATCGGCATGCAGTTATTGTTACCACAGCATTGAGGGCGACCATCATAAGGCAGAGAATTACGACCGGTGGTATTGGTTAGTACCTCATATTTCGGTGCCAGGCGGTCGGTAATTCTTTGTTCTAGCCAGGATTTTGTGACGGGAGGCATCGGAAATGGCTGTTTCCTCGGCGAATATTTCGCCATTTCTGTCGGGCCGGAGACGCCCCAGAGCAGTTCTGCTTCGTAATAATACGGTTCCAGATCGTCATAACTGATCGGCCAGTCACGCCCGACACCATACTGTGATTTCAGGCGAAAATCGGCCGGAACCAATCGCCATGCCTGGGCTGCCCAGTGCCAACTGGTTCCGCCGACCACCCGCAGATATTCGGGTTTATAGTCCTTTGGACCCGTCTGGTCGAGATAGCCGTTATCTTCTGGTTTGTAATCGGGAAACGGTGCGATTTTTGAATTAGGGTAGGGGGCGATGAAATCGTCTTTACGGGCAGAATGCCGGAAATTGCTGACAATCGTGTCACGTTCAATACGCGGGCCAGCCTCCAGCATCAGAACCTGACGTCCCGCCAGCGCCAGCTTACGGGCTGTCAATGCGCCCACGACCCCGGAACCGATAACGACAATATCAGTAGTAATAGTTTCAGACATATTAGTTACTTAATCTCAATTGATAGATTGAACCCGGAGGTTAGAGCGGCTTTGCAGCCCAGCTGCCATAAGCACCGTAGGCATAGGTCGGTGGTCTGAGCTTGTCGGCCACAACCTGATTGGCGAGCGCTTCGATATAGGCCACGCAAATGGCGTTATCTCCTTTGCCGACTACCCCGAGATACCAGCCAGTCAGAATGTCGGCGGGAAGGTGCGCTAAATCGGCTACTGAGGGATCTGCTGCCAGCTTGCTGTTGATTTCATTAGCGCTCACGGAGTGTTGTTCAATCCACTGCTGAAGTCTGGACGTTTTACTGCTGAAACTGCTGTCAATTCTGGTGAATGCGGCGAGGAGGACCCTGGTAAAGTTTTCCGGTAGTTGTGATTTTCCGGTCAGCAGGGTGGATAATTTTGTGAAACTACTGTCATTTGGGGCGCTGGCATAGGAAGGGAATGCTGGAATAACCGTTAGTGCAGCCAGTGCACCCATTCCCTGCAACAAACGCCTGCGCGAAACGCGACTTGATTGCTCAACCATAAGTAAATGACCTGCCATGTGTGATTCTATTGTTATGAATGAATCTTTGCCTACCACGGGTGTGGGGGACAATTTTTCAATCTCTCAATAATTATAGGGATATAAAAACTTAACCTGAATCACAAAACTGACGGTAAAATTTCACAAATTACATTTAATGTGATCGTTTTATGAGTGCCTGTAACATTTTGTGTTGTTCAGCGATCCATAGGATGTATTTAAACGTAAGGGCCGGGCTGAGAAACGCAGTCCTCAGACGTATTGACGGTGAAGCATCTCTGGTATTTAACATAATCACAAACTGAATCTAATGCGCATAATCATGATTATGTTAAATAATGTATCCGGTTAACCACCAACCCTGCACCCCACCCGTAACGGCGCGATTTATCGCGCTGCTACGTGAAATACCTCTGCATTTCCCCGGCACTTTTCACAGAATTCACGTAGCGACGTCTCCACTTTAATGGTCAAGATAAAGATAATGCATCCAACTGGTCATACGCAGCAGTACCTTGCGCATCACCGACACATGCGTAAAGTGATCCGAATACACCGCGACCTGAGCAAAGATACCATCAGGTAATGCATCAACATCAGCGTTGGGTTGCAGTTCAATCACCGCCAGAACACCATCGGAACCAGGTGTAATGGTTAGCGATTGCAACGTCCCCTGAGCCTGGTAGCTCCCGCCCGGCACTACCGGCAGAATGCTGGTTAACGTTGCGGGAAACACCTGTCCCGGAAGTGCGGTAAATACCACTTCAGCCTCATCGCCCGCTTCCAGGCGTAATAATGAGTTTTGTCTGAACTGCGCGATGATTTGCCGTTTCTGTTCAGGAATAAATATCATCACCGGACGTAGCGGTAAGGCAGCGGCGTAAGTACCAGGACGGATCAGTACCTGGGTAACATAACCATCACTGGGTGCGCGTACCACCGTTTGATCGAGGTTGTACTGTGCTTCCGCCAGCTGCGCTCGCAGGCTGACAATTTGTGATTGCTCCCCGTTAACGGTGCTATCAAGTTGGCTTTTAATCTGCGCCTGTTCCGCTACCGAACTTTTTACCAGTGCATCCTGCGCCAAATAATTTTGGCGTGCATTATCAATATCACTTTCAGAAAAAGGATTGACCTTAGCTTTACTGCCCTGTAAATAACGCTGGTAATCTTTTAATAATCGGTCCCGTTCCGCTGAAACATTGGTGGTATTGGCAATGGCTTCATCTAATTGACTTTTCAATGTCTGAACATTGGAAATTGCCGTCGCTAAATCCGCCTTTAACCTGTCAACCCGCGCCTGATAGCGTGTGCTGTCTAAGCGGAAAAGCATCTCCCCTTTTTTAATTACCGTGTTTTGTTTATTGGTAACTTCTTTAACAATCCCGGTAACCTGTGGAGTGATCGGAATGGATATCACCGCTTTTTGTGCCAGTGCAGTATAGGGATGATTGTAATTCATCAACAGGATAAGTGCGCCAACCAGAAAAACACCGCCTAATGCGGCCGTTGGCACTGTCCATTTATTGACAGGGATTCTGAATATTTTGAAAATGGCCCACGCAAACGCAACATAGGTCAAAACAATCAATAAATCCATACGATTACTCCGCAGGAGGCTCGTGAGTTATGCCTTGTTTACGTTCCAACTCCGCGACACGGAACTTGAGTTGTTCCAGTGAATCATTTTGGCTTTGCATTCCCCAGCCCCGTTCAGGACGGTACAGGGTCGCCCATATCCACAAAAACGGCCAAATGACATGCAGTGTAAAAAGACTTACCCAACCTGCCACATGTATCGCATCTGCATGAGGATGATTACGTGATTTTGCAATAAGATAAGGAATGTCGTGCAGGATAATAATCCCGTAGAAAATTATCAGGAATACAAAGATTAGAACGCCCAATGCAAAGTAATTGAGAAACATATCTGCCTCGATATGAAACCACATTACTGATAAATATAGACGTTACCTATAGGTCGAGAAAGCATAGCATTAAAAAAATCACTCGCTACGCTTATTTTTGGCACTGGTTTTTACGCGGTGAATTATTAAACATACCCCATCATTCTTAACATTGACTGCGCCTGGTTCACCGCCTGTGAGCGATGTGATACCCCTAATTTCTGATACAGATTACGGATGTGGGTTTTAATGGTGGTCGCTGCTATCTCCAGTTCACCGGCAATCTGATCGTTACTGTATCCAGAATAGATCAACCCCAGCACTTGCCACTCGCGCTGCGTTAAGGGACTGGTGCGAATCAACTCCGGGACATCAGGATGGTTTAACAAACGGCTGACAAAACCTTCATCAAAGTGGGCGAATTTGTGACGATGATGTTTATTCAGTTCATCAAGGATGCGCCGCGCCCGGTGGTTATCCAGTTCATCGAGAATATTGAGCTGAATCAGTTGGCGCAGCTGCTGTGCCATCATCTCACCCTCAATAACAAAATGACTGACGAAACCGGTGCTGCGTGCCAGTTTCAGGGCTTCAATTAATGTGCGCTGTGCTTCAACCTTGCGATCGGTTTGCCAGTAGATCTGGTTCATCAACAACAAGTTACGGTTCAAATCGCTCATTAGGCGCAGGGCGCGGGCGTTATCATTCAATTCATCCAGCACCACCTCGGCCTGAGTCATATTGCCCAGCAGAATCTGGGCACGTGCCACGTTGCGCCACTGACCTTGCAGGAAATGATTATTGGCAAACGCCGGTTTCGCCGTCTGACGCATCCAGGCGTTGGCGCTTTGTTTATCTCCGGTCATTTGCCAGTAAATCACCCGCACTTCATCGGCATTGGTGATCCAGTCACTATGCCAGTTACCGTTATTCAGCAGGTTTTCCAGACGATTCAAATGGCTACGGGCATTATCCAGATTCCCGCGTGCCAGTGAACATTGCACCAGCAGACCGAGGCACTGGATTTGTTGTTGTTGCTGATACCCCTTTAATACTTTGATACCGCCCCGCGCCGCCTGCTCAGCCTCATCTAACCTGCCCCATGCCCACATCAGCTGAGCACGGATGCGTAACAGGAATTCGTGTAAGGGAAATTGTGCCAGATGTTGTTCATTCACCAACACAAATGCCCGCTCCTGTGTTTCATAAGCGCTTTGCAAAAATCCCTGAGCAAACAGGATTTCACTCTGCTGGATCAGGCTCCACAGCGCGTAATGCCAGGCCTCATCGCGCCGCGCCATCAGCTCGGTCTGGCGCATTAGCTTAAGTGAGTTCACCAGGTCGCCCTTACAGTGCATCACTTCACCCAGTACCGAGGTGGCAACAATGCGGCTGTAATAACAACTGTCAGGCAGGGTTTCCAGCGCCAGCATCGCCAGATGTTCCGCTTCTTCGGCGTTGCCATTGTTGATGGTGACCTGGGCGCGTACCGCGTTAAATTCCCCGCGTAACGCTTCGTCGATGTGGCTACAGCATGCCTCTTCAAAACGTGCCAGCAGGCTGTTGACCTCATAAAAACGATGCTGACTTTGCATCAGCCACGCCTGCAATAACACCAGGCGGGGATTCTCCAGTAAGGTTTCCCAGGGTAAGGTTTTGAGTGATGCCTCGAGTAATGTTAACTCGCTCTGGTTAAATAAGGTCCAGGCATGGACGAGCAGCACATCACGCAACATTCCGGCATCACCTGAAGCCAGCGCATGATGGATCGCTTCGCGCGGAAAGCCCTGCGCCATCCAGCTTTCTGCCGCAGCACGATGAATGGCAGGCAATTCTGTGGCCAGTTCCCACTGGCAACGCAGCCGCAGAAAGCTGCCAAACAGCGGATGGTAGCTAAACCATTGCCCGGAATTGTCCATCCGCTGTAAAAATAGCCCCTGCCGCTCGATCTCCTCCAGCCGCATCTGCCCGTTCTCTTCGCCGGTGACACAAGTAATCAGCGCATCGTTCATGGAGCGCAGCAAGGCGCTTTTCAGCAGAAAATGGCGGGTGGCAACATCAACATTGTCGAGCACCTCCTCCACCAGATAATCCGCAAGATGGCTGGCGTTAATGCCGGAGAGTCGGCGCGCGGAGTCCAGCGCTGCGCTGGCCCCTTGCCGGGCGGAAAGCGCGATCAACTGCAAGGCAGTAGCCCAGCCTGCCACGTCATCACACAGCTGGTTGCTCTCTTCACTGGCCAGCGGTGCTGTCAGGCGGCCATCAAAAAACTGTTTTGCCTCCTGATGGGTAAAGGCCAGTTGTTGGCTGGTCAGCTCAATCAATTGTTCACGCACCCGCAGGTTGGCGATGCCCAGTTGCGGTAAGTTACGCGACAACAGAATGACCGTCAGGTTATCCGGCTGATGGCGTAAAAAGAAACGCATCGCTTCATGAATGGCGGGATTAGTGATGTGATGATAATCATCAATGATCAGCCACAACGGCTTTTGCCACTCGGTCAACTCAATAAACAGTTGTGCGAATAATGTATTGAGATTCATATACTGGCGCTTCTGTGCCAGCAGTTCGCTGCGGGGGCAGCCGCCTTGTGTGGCTTGTTGCAGTGCGGCGATCAAATAATCAGCAAAAGGTTCGGGATGATTATCCCCCTCGTCCAGTGAATACCAACCCAGATGGGTTTTATCCGCCGCCCATTGTGACACCAAAGTGGTTTTACCGTAGCCTGCCGGGCTGGTGACCAACACCAGCCGATAGTTACCGGCAGAGGTGAGTTTTTGCACCAGGCGGTCGCGCGTGACGGTGCTTTCCAGGCGGACAGGGCGACTGAGTTTTGAGGGTATTAACATAGGCGCATGCATCTCCCTTACATTTAGCGATTATTTTTTTACGCTTCGAAATTATTATTCACACAACTTCGATTATTCGCGGAGTGATTGCAAGCAAACTCATTAAGTAATCTTTACAAAAGCGGCAGTTATCACATTCCTGGTGCAGTTTCAGATTCTCCTCACCTTCTCCACCCTGCTTATCCTCCCTGGTGAATTCACCGCAGGAGGATGAGCGCGTCGCTATGCACAAGCACACTGGCGGGCAGACTTTATTCGCTCTCACAGGACATCCGGTTATGACACAGCTATTTGATCGTTCACGTTTTATGGCATCCCTGACTCGCCAGTGGCAACGTTTTGGCCTTAATGATGCGCAAGACATGACACCGCATCAGTGGTGGCACGCCCTGAGCGGTGCGCTGGCCGACATGGTGGCTGACCTTCCTGCTCAACCTGCCAGCTCGCCGCAACGTCACGTTAACTACCTCTCAATGGAATTTTTGATTGGTCGCCTGACCGGCAACAACCTGCTGAATCTGGGATGGTATGACGAAGTCAACGATGCGTTGCAGCATTGGGACATCACCCTTAGTGAGGTGCTGGAGTGCGAAACCGATCCGGCGCTGGGTAACGGCGGACTTGGCCGTTTGGCTGCCTGTTTTCTCGACTCAATGGCTACCGTCGGGCAACCGGCGATTGGTTATGGCCTGAATTATCAATATGGCCTGTTTCGGCAGCGTTTTGTCGCGGGACAGCAACATGAACTGCCGGATGACTGGCAGCGCGATCGCTATCCGTGGTTTAACCATAATGCGGCCCTCAACGTCATGGTTGGCATCGGTGGCAAGGTGATCAACACGCGCTGGGAACCGGCGTTCCTGTTGCAGGGGGAAGCCTGGGATTTGCCGGTAGTGGGCTATCAAAATGGGGTGACACAGCCGCTGCGTCTGTGGCAGGCAAAGCATGCGCAACCTTTTGACCTGCAACGCTTTAACGATGGCGACTTTTTGCGCGCCGAGCAGCCTGGCATTGATGCCGAGAAGCTGACCAAAGTGCTCTACCCCAATGACAACCATACGGCGGGCAAAAAATTGCGTCTGATGCAGCAATATTTCCAGTGTGCCTGCTCACTGGCGGATATTTTACGCCGCCATCACCAGGCCGGTCGCCCCATCGCCACATTGCCGGATTACGAAGTCATTCAGCTGAACGACACGCACCCCACGCTGGCGATTCCCGAGCTGATGCGCCTGTTACTGGACGAACATCAGATGGATTGGGAACAGGCATGGCATATCACTCGCCGCACCTTTGCTTACACCAACCATACGTTGATGCCGGAAGCGCTGGAATGTTGGGACGTGCGCATGGTACGCACCCTGCTGCCACGCCATATGATGATCATTAATACCCTCAATGTCCGGCTGAAAAAACAGGTGGAAGCCCGCTGGCCGGGTGATGATGCGTGCTGGGCGAAGCTGGCGCTGGTGCATAACAACCAACTGCGCATGGCAAACCTCTGCGTAGTTGGTGGCTTTGCGGTGAACGGCGTCGCAGCGATGCATTCACAACTGGTGGTGCAGGATCTGTTTCCTGAATATCACACGTTGTGGCCAGAGAAATTCCATAACGTCACTAACGGCATTACCCCACGCCGCTGGATTAATCAGTGCAACCCGGCACTGGCGGACTTGATCAGCAACACCTTGCGACAACCCTGGGTCAACAATCTCGATGCGTTGCAGGGGCTGGAAGCGTTTGCCGATGATGCGGCGTTTCGCGCGCAATATCGTGCCATCAAGCAACGCAACAAAGTTGAGCTGACGCATTGGATCCTTGCTCGCACCGGCATTGCGATTAATCCAGAAGCGATGTTTGATGTGCAGATTAAGCGTCTGCATGAATACAAACGCCAGCACCTGACGTTGCTGCATATTATTGCGTTATGGCAGACGCTGGTCAGCGATCCGCAGGCAAATCTTGCCCCGCGCGTGGTGTTGTTCGGTGCCAAAGCCGCGCCGGGCTATGCGCTGGCGAAAAACATCATCTACGCCATCAATCAGGTCGCACACGTCATTAATCATGATCCGCGTGTCGGCAATCGTCTGAAGGTGGTGTTTATCCCTGACTACAACATTTCGGTAGCGGAGCGTCTGATCCCGGCAGCCGATCTTTCCGAGCAAATCTCCACCGCCGGAAAAGAGGCGTCCGGCACCGGGAATATGAAGCTGGCCCTGAATGGTGCGCTCACCATCGGTACGCTGGATGGAGCAAATGTCGAGATTGCGGAGCAGGTTGGCAGCGAGAATATTTTTATCTTTGGCCATACCGTCGAGCAGGTTAACGCGTTAAAAGCGCAGGGCTACGCCCCCGCCGTGTGGCGTAAAAAAGATCCTCAGCTCGATCAGGTACTGAAGGCGCTGGAGGATGGCACCTTCAGTGCAGGCGATACCAACGCCTTTAACGCGTTGCTCCACAGCCTTGGCGCACAAGGCGGCGACCCTTATCTGGTATTGGCAGACTTCCGTCACTATCTGAAAGCCCAGGAACAAGCGGAAACACTCTGGGCCGATCAGGACGCCTGGACGCGGGCAGCCATCCTCAACACGGCACGCTGTGGGATGTTCAGCTCCGATCGGTCGATCCGCGATTATCAGCAACGTATCTGGCAGGCGGCGCGCTGAGGAATCCGATGAAACCACACAACCTCATCGCGCTGGATTACATTGACGCTCACGGCCAGTCGCAAACCATTTCTACCGATACCCGCCAGCGTCTGCTGGCGGCCATGCAACCTGCTGCCGGTGCGATAACGCCATTACCTGCCGTGAAGGTGTTCCAGCACGGTCAGCCGCTGGTGTTATCGCCAACCCTGACTGAGCGGGCACAATGGCGGCTACAAAGCGAAAGCGGTCACCAGTGGTCAGGACAGTACGCCCCAGGTCAACGGTTGCAATTGCCGTCCTTACCAGAAGGATATCATCAATTTACGCTAATGCAGGACGGCGACATCGCGACCTGCGCCATTGTCGTGACACCGTCACGTTGCTATGAGCCTGGCGAGCTGTTAAACGGTGAATCCCTTTGGGGAGCCTGCGTTCAACTCTATACTCTGAAGTCAGAACAGAACTGGGGCATCGGTGATTTTGGCGATCTGAAGTTGATGCTCCAACAGGTGGCGCAGCGTGGTGGTGCCTTTATCGGCCTCAATCCCCTGCACGCTCTGTTTCCGAGCATGCCGGAGAGTGCCAGCCCCTACAGCCCGTCCTCACGCCGCTGGTTGAATACCCTGTATATCGACGTGAATGCGGTGGACGACTTTCGTCAGAGCGAGGATGCCCAGCGTTGGTGGCAATCCTCCTCGACACAGCAGACATGGCAGGATGTACGTGCCAGTGACTGGGTGGATTACCGCGCCGTCAGCCAACTGAAGCTGACCGCCCTGCGTCTGGCGTGGACACATTTCTGCCAGCGAGAACTGGCCGATCCCGAGCTTAGTGCCTTTGAAACCTTTATCGCCGCTGGCGGTGAAAGTTTGCAGTTGCAGGGGGTGTTTGATGCGTTACAGGCGGCGCTGATGGCGCAGGACGAGGGAAACTACGGCTGGCAGGTTTGGCCGCAGGACTGGCAGCATCCCGACAGCGCAGCGGTTCGCGCCTTCCGTATTGAACACAGCGCCGAGGTGAATTTTTACCTGTGGCTACAGTGGCTGGCCGCCCGTCAGTTTGCGGCTTGCTGGGAGGTATGCCAGCAACAACAAATGCCCATCGGTTTATACCGCGATCTGGCGGTGGGCGTGGCGCAAGGTGGTGCGGAAACCTGGGGCGACCGCGCGTTGTATTGTTTGCAGGCCAGCGTCGGTGCGCCGCCGGATATCCTCGGTCCACTCGGTCAAAACTGGGGATTGCCGCCGATGGACCCGCAGGTGATGCAGGCGCGGGCTTATGAACCCTGGATTGCCTTGCTACGGGCGAATATGCACGACTGTGGGGCCTTGCGTATCGATCATGTGATGGCGCTGCTGCGCCTGTGGTGGATTCCGCGCGACGGCAGCGCGGCGCAGGGTGCCTACGTCCACTATCCGATCGACGATCTGCTGGCCATTCTGGCGCTGGAGAGTCAGCGTCACCGCTGTATGGTGATTGGCGAAGATTTGGGGACGGTGCCGGAAGCGATCATCGGTAAACTGCGTGACGCTGGGGTTTACTCCTACAAAGTGCTCTATTTTGAGCAGACTTCGACAACCGGTTTTCGCCCACCACGGCAATGGATGCGCCAGGCGATGGCCGTCGCCACCACCCATGATATGCCGACGCTGCGCGGCTGGTGGCAAAGTGATGACCTGACGACCGGCAGCAAGTTGGGATTGTATCCCGACAAAATTATCCTCGCCGGACTGCATCAGCAGCGCAGCGCTGCGAAACAGGCACTGCTGCGCAGTCTGCACCGTACGGGCTACCTGCCCAAATTTACCCGTCAAAGCGAGATGAGCACCGCGTTAAACCACGCGATGCATCGTTATCTGGCGGATAGCAGCAGTGCGTTGCTGGGACTACAGCCTGAGGATTGGCTGGATATGGCATCGCCGGTGAATGTGCCAGGGACTACCGATCAATATCCCAACTGGCGGCGTAAATTGCGCGTCACGCTGGAAGCATTGTTCCGCGATCCGCAGATCAATGCCTTGCTGGCGGATATCCACCAGCGGCGGCAGATTAGTTAGTTTGCGCGATAAATCGCGCCGCTACGTGCGTTGTCTGTAGCGGCGTGATTTATCACGCTATTTTTACATATAAAAAAGGTGCGCCGTAGCGCACCAGGTGGGGCAACTCAGCACTGCCGGGGTAGCATCACCCCTTGCCTTTAACACTGCTGATAAACGTTGGCCGCGCTGTGGTTGATCCCAGACGTTCGGCCTCATCCAGCAGTTTGAGCGCTTTATCAATGTTGCCCTGCTCAACCGCCTGGCGGATGTTCTGATTAAAGTAGCTCTCGGTATCATTCATAATCGACGCACTTTTCGGTGCAGGTGACGTTGTCACGGCAGCAGGTGCAACCACCTGAGTACTGCCGACCATCACCGGTGCCGGGCCGGACGAACCAAACAACGGCCCCACCAGGATTGACGATCCAGAACTGGTTTTGACCTTCAGCTTCAGCGTACCGGTGCCGGTATGGCGCGCAATCGGATCAGGAATATCCGGCACCGCGTTGCTGGTGCCTTTGGCAAACGCCTTGGCCGGATCCAGCAACGTGGTGGTTTGGGTGAGATCGTTCTCGGTGGTAAACACCAGCAAGTAAATCTTTTGCTGTCCGGGCACCGGTGTCAGCTTCATCAACCCTTCCAGCCGGTCTGGCGTCATCACCCCCGGTTGCTGGTAAGTAAAGAACTTACTCGGAAACCAGGCGGCGGGACGCAGGTTTTCATCCAGCACCAATACGTTCGGTGCATACACCTGATTGTTTGCCACTTCGCTGGTTAGAGTGACATTGAGTTCACCAATATTGGCAGGCAGGCTATAGGCCGCTACTGCGCCCGTCACGCCAGCGGCCCCGGTCGGGGTACTGACGTCAGACAACTTGCTGACCTGGGTACGTGACGTATCCACTGGCAGCCAGCTTAGCTGGTGCAGGCTAGCTGAAGAAAATGTCGGTGCCGCTGAGAGATCTTGTGGCACCAGGGTGATATCGGCATACGCGGGCAGGCTTTGGCCCGCCATGAGCGCGGCACTCAGGCAGAGCGCCGCCAGTGTTTTTGTCATTTTCATTGTTTTAACCTTATTAGGCAGATCAACAGCGACGGCACCAGGCAATAGCCGCCGCTGCGAATAAACTATTGATAAATTAACGAATTACCACCAGATCTCCATCTGCGCACCAAACGTCCACTCGTCGTTATTGCCGCGACTGTTGGTTAAGATGCCATTACCGCTGCTATCGGCTGCGGCAAATGAGGTGAGATCGCCAGAGGAGTCTTTGGTATAGCCCCACTTCTCATCCCATTTGGCGTAGGTAGCAAACAGACGCAGTGCCGGACGCGACCAGATGCTGTCACCAGCCTGCCATTGTTGCGCCAGGGTGATTTTGTACTGACCGTTGCGTTCATTGGCCTGTTGTGACTTGACGTTGTCGTAGCCCACTTCCAGCAGGGTGCTCATGATGGGCGTCCATTTGTACATCGGACGCACACCCACGGTGTACCATTCCGTACCGCGGTTATTATCGAGATCGATATCCTGGTACATGGCGACGTACATCAGATCCCAATCGTCCGCCAGCGAGATTGCCCCGTGGTCCAGGATGCGGTACATGTTGCCGTTGTTATTCAGGTTGGTGCCTTGTGGTAAGCCTTTGCCCTGTGAGGTCATGGCATCAGAAGCATATTGCAGCACAAACTTGTTGTAGCCTTTCAGCATGCTCTGGGTGTGTTCAGCGGTGAACATCCAGCCATCTTTTGATGCGCCATTTTCCAGATGATAGCCATCACGTTCGTTAGCACGTCCGTAATCGACACCTAATTCCAGCACACCATTCGGGTTAGTTTGCAGGCCAGCAAGGCGGATATCGAACACGTCGTTAGCGGTAGCGGTGGCGTAATCACGCGTCTGATCGCTGGAGAAAGTGTAAGAGCCGCCCGATTCGGATGAACGCGTCGCCGCGAAGGAGAGCTTACCGAAGCCGAGATCAACATCTTCCAGACCCGCACCCGGACCGGAGATATCCCAGTAGTAGAAGTCGATCATATGAACGTCATGACGCTGGTAGAAGCGCTTACCTGCCCACATGGTGGAGCCTGGCAGGGCATCAATCAGGTTTTTTCCTTTGACGTTAGCTTCACGGAACGCCGGGGAGGTAGCTTCCCAGTCGTTTTGCTGTGACACCGAGTAGGCCACGTTAGTGTCGAAATAAAAGCTCTTATCGCCCTCTTTCCACACTTCCTGGCCCAGTTTCAATTCGGCATAGGTTTCGCATTCGTTACCCAGACGGTATTTGCTTTGCGCACCGGTTGCCTGAAAACATTGTTGTTCACCGCCGCTGCCGGTCCAGCCGATGCCGGAACGGGCATAGCCGGTAAAATCTACCGCCATTGACGGGGCAGAGAGCGTACCCGCCGCGATGGCAACCGCGAGAGGGAGTTTGCGCAGAGTTAACATGTTTTTATCTCCTGAGGTCATTGCTTTTCTTGTTTTTACGGGGCTAAACACCAGGCTCCTGATGCAGCCGGCGACAGGCGCTACCGTCCTCACGGAACAGGTGGCAACGTTCTGGCGGCAGGCCAATGCCCATCAGGGCGCCCTCTTCTACCAACACCACGTCCTCCTGGCGGTAAACCAGGTTCTGACGGATGGCGGGGATTTGGATGTGAATTTGTGTTTCAAAGCCCAGCTGCTCGACGACCTGCACCTCACCTTCGAGAGTGACATCGGCGATATCGCTGGAAATCAGATGTTCGGGACGAATGCCTAACGACATGTTGCTGCCCACCTGTACCCCTGCGCTGTCCACTGGCAACCACACCAGTTGATCGTTGGGCAGGCGAACCTGGACCTGTTCAATCGAGGTCGCGGTGACTTTAACCGGCAGGAAATTCATCTTGGGTGAGCCAATAAATCCGGCGACAAAACGGTTAGCGGGATAGTGATAAAGCTCGAGAGGACGGCCAACCTGCGCCACACGTCCGGCATCCAGCACCACGATCTTGTCAGCCAGCGTCATCGCTTCGACTTGATCGTGCGTCACATAAATCATGGTGCGTTTCAGTCGCTTATGCAGACGGGAAATCTCAATCCGCATCTGGACGCGCAGCGCGGCGTCGAGATTGGATAGCGGCTCATCCAGCAAAAACACACGTGGCTCAGCCACCAGCGTACGACCAATCGCTACGCGCTGACGTTGACCGCCGGAAAGTGCTTTGGGACGGCGATCGAGCAAATGCGCCAGTTGCAACACTTCCGCGACCTGATTCACCCGTTGCTGGATCTCAGCCTTTTTCACCCCGGCCAGTTTCAGGCCGAAGGACATATTTTCTGCAACGGACAGATGGGGATAGAGCGCGTAGGACTGAAACACCATACCCACGCCGCGCTCGGCAGGCGGTACATCATTCATACGTTGATTGCCAATCAACAATTCGCCGCGAGTGATGGTTTCCAGCCCGGCGATCATGCGCAGCAGGGTGGATTTCCCACAGCCTGACGGACCGACAAAAACCACGAACTCCCCTTCACCGATCTCCAGATTGATATCTTTCGATACCTCGGTGTCGCCCCAGGTCTTAGTGACATTGCGTAACGCGACGCTCGCCATGATGCTTTTCCTCTCAGCTTGCTAATCCTTGCCCGTATCACGGCGGGCAGACTCCGACGACCACTATGGGCAACGCGGGTGTGGACAACATCCTCCGCACCGGGCGGATTTATGGGGGAGGAGATGGGAGGAGGAGACCGGAGGGGAAAGTCAGGGAAGATGCGGGTGGCGGGCATTTTTGTGATCGGCAATACAAACTGGCAGCGCCATTTTTGTGCGCCATACCGTGATAACCGGGTTGTTTTGCAACGCCGATCACATTGAACGCGCGTCAGGCGTAGAGGGCAGGAGGATGAGAACCCGACGTGAATCAACACAATGTGGCGACAACAGAAATTTCCGTTTCCGCAAACAGGATGGAGTTATGACGATGAAAACCGGCGCACGCATTCTCGCCTTATCAGCCCTTTCTGCCGTGTTATTTTCGGCAACCGCGATGGCAAAAATTGAAGAGGGGAAACTGGTCATCTGGATCAACGGTGATAAAGGCTATAACGGTCTGGCTGAGGTGGGTAAAAAGTTTGAGCAGGAAACCGGCATCAAGGTGACGGTGGAACACCCGGACAAAATGGAAGAGAAATATCCGCAGGTGGCTGCCACCGGCGACGGTCCGGATATCATCTTCTGGGCGCACGATCGCTTTGGTGGCTATGCCGAATCGGGCCTGCTGGCGGAAATCAGTCCGGATAAAAATTTTCAGGAAAAAATCTTCCCCTTCACCTGGGACGCAGTGCGTTTTAACGGTAAGTTGATCGGTTACCCGATTTCAGTTGAAGCCCTGTCGCTGATTTATAACAAAGACTTACTGCCCTCCCCGCCGAAAACCTGGGAAGAAATCGCCGCGCTCGACAAGCAAATGCGCAAAGAAGGCAAAAGCGCCATCATGTTCAACCTTCAGGAACCCTACTTCACCTGGCCGCTACTGGCAGCGGGCGGTGCCTATGCCTTTAAATACGCCGACGGTCATTACAACGTGAAAGATGTGGGTGTGGATAACGCCGGGGCGAAAGCCGGTTTGCAGTTCCTGGTGGATCAGGTCAAAGCCAAAACCCTGAATGCGGATACCGACTACTCGATCGCCGAGGCGGCGTTTAATAAGGGCCAGACCGCGATGACCATCAACGGTCCCTGGGCGTGGAGCAATATCGATAAAAGCGGTATCAACTACGGCGTCACCCCGCTGCCGACGCTGCATGGCAAACCCTCGAAAGCCTTTGTTGGCGTGTTGAGTGCCGGGATCAACGCTGCCAGCCCGAACAAAGAGTTGGCGAAGGAGTTTCTTGAGAACTACCTGTTAACCGATACCGGTCTTGATGCGGTGAATAAAGACAAACCGCTGGGTGCTGTAGCGCTCAAATCCTTCCAGCAGCAGTTGGAAAAAGATCCGCGCATTGCTGCCACCATGAGTAACGCCCAGAACGGCGACATTATGCCAAACATCCCGCAAATGGCCGCCTTCTGGTACGCGATGCGCACCGCCACGCTGAACGCCCTGAGTGGCCGTCAAAGTGTTGATGCCGCGTTGAAAGATGCCAAAGCGCGTCTGAATAAGTAATTTCCACTCGCCGGGCCGGAGCAATCCGGCTCGTCACTGGCTGTTAAGGAAAACCGAATCATGTCAGGAAAACCGCAAACGGGAAGCACGTTGCTGAAGGGCCTTCTCGTCGGGATCTGCTGTCTGCTGGTCGGCTACCTGTTGGTGCTGATGTATATCCAGGGTGAATATCTGTTTGCCTTGATTTCTCTGATTATCAGTGCGCTCGGTATCTGGATTTATGCCAACCGTCGTGCGTATGCCTGGCGCTATGTTTATCCCGGTATCGCCGGTATGGGGCTGTTTGTCCTGTTTCCGCTGGTCTGTACCGTCGCTATCGCCTTTACCAACTACAGCAGCACCAACCAACTGACGTTGGAACGGGCACAGCAGGTGTTGCTGAGTCGTCAATATCAGGATGGTGCAGGCTTAAACTTCAACCTGATTGCCGCAGGTGACCGCTGGCAACTGGTGCTGACCGATGGCGATAGCGGACAGACTTTTGTCTCCGCGCCGTTTGCCTTCGGCGGCGAGCAGTCGCTAAAACTCACCCCGGCAACGCCACCTGCCGGTGAGCGTGCCACATTACGGGTGATCACCACCCACCGTCAGGCGCTGAGTCAAATTCATGCTGAATTACCGGATGGACGCCAACTGGTGATGAGTTCGCTGCGCCAGTTTTCCGGCACGCGACCGCTTTATCTCCTGAGCCACGATGGGCTACTGAAAAACCAGCAAAGCGGCATAACGTACCGTGCCAATGAAACCAGCGGTTTTTATCAAACCATCAACGCCGACGGCAGTTGGGGCAGCGAGAAACTCAGCCCCGGTTTCACCGTTAATACTGGTTGGAAAAATTTTATCCGGGTGTTTACCGATGAAGGCATCCAGAAACCATTCCTGGCGATCTTCGGCTGGACGCTGATCTTTTCGCTGCTGACCGTGGTGCTGACCGTCGCGGTGGGGATGGTGCTGGCCTGCCTGGTACAGTGGGAGGCGTTGCGCGGCAAAGCGATCTACCGCGTGATGTTGATCCTGCCGTATGCCGTCCCGGCGTTTATCTCGATCCTGATCTTTAAGGGGTTGTTTAACCAGAGTTTTGGTGAGATCAACGTGATGCTGAAAGCGCTGTTTGGCTTCCAGCCTGCATGGTTCAGCGATCCCACCCTGGCGCGCGCCATGCTGGTGATCGTCAACACCTGGCTTGGCTATCCCTACATGATGATTTTATGCATGGGGTTGTTAAAAGCGATCCCGGACGATCTTTATGAGGCATCGGCGATGGACGGGGCTGGGCCGATGCAGAATTTCTTTCTGATCACCCTGCCGTTACTGCTGAAACCCTTGATGCCGCTGATGATCGCCAGTTTCGCCTTTAACTTTAACAACTTCGTGCTGGTGCAGCTGCTGACCAATGGCGGCCCCGACCGACTCGGCACCACCACGCCAGCGGGCTACACCGATCTGCTGGTGAATTACACCTGGCGTATCGCCTTTGAAGGGGGCGGCGGTCAGGACTTTGGCCTCGCTGCGGCGATTGCCACCCTGATCTTCCTGCTGGTGGGCGTGCTGGCGGTGATTAACCTGAAAGCCGTGCGGATGAAATTCGACTAAGGAGACGTTATGGCGATGGTTCAACCCAAATCGCAGAAATTACGCTTACTGCTGACGCATCTGGTGTTGCTGGCCTTTATCGCGGCAATCCTGTTTCCGCTGCTGATGGTGGTGGCGATCTCACTGCGCGCCGGGAACTTTGCCACCGGTAGCCTGATCCCGGATCAGGTGTCGTGGGAACACTGGCGACTGGCGCTCGGGTTTAGCGTCGCGCATGCCGATGGCAGCGTGACGCCACCGCCCTTCCCGGTGCTGTTGTGGTTGTGGAACTCAGTAAAAATTGCCGGGATCAGCGCGCTGGGTATTGTGGCGTTGTCCACTACCTGCGCCTATGCCTTTGCCCGTATGCGTTTCACCGGGCGCGCCAGCCTGTTAAAAGGCATGCTGATTTTCCAGATGTTTCCGGCGGTGTTGTCGCTGGTGGCGCTCTACGCGTTGTTTGATCGTCTGGGGCAGTACCTGCCGTTTCTCGGCCTGAATACCCACGGCGGCGTGATCTTTGCCTATCTCGGGGGGATTGCGCTGCATGTCTGGACCATTAAAGGCTATTTCGAAACCATTGACGGTTCGCTGGAAGAGGCTGCCGCACTGGATGGCGCAACACCGTGGCAGGCGTTTCGCCTGGTGTTATTACCGCTGTCGGTGCCGATTCTGGCGGTGGTGTTTATCCTCGCCTTTATCGCGGCGGTTACCGAGGTGCCAGTTGCTTCGTTGCTGTTACGCGACGTCAACAGCTACACGCTGGCGGTGGGGATGCAGCAATATCTCAATCCACAGAACTACCTGTGGGGCGATTTTGCCGCAGCAGCGGTGCTCTCGGCCATTCCGATTGCGCTGGTGTTTCTGCTGGCACAGCGCTGGCTGGTCAACGGCCTCACCGCTGGAGGTGTTAAGGGTTAAGACTTCATCATTGCGTTGCCACTGCTTCCTCAATGTTCACTGCCATTGAGGGTTGAGATGTTTCGGCGGCCTACGGGCCGCCTTTTTTATTGTCCCCATATAGTGACATATTTACGTTTAATCTTTTTTTGTCACTATATGGAGACATTTCATTGCTTAAGCAGTGAATCCGTTTTGCGCTTCCTGGGCCTTTTTACATCGGTATGCATAAAGACGTTGTTGGTCGCTCCGCTGCGGGTCAGCGAATGACCAATGGCGGCGTGTAATTCCGGGAAGTCCGCGAACAGCGCCTTGGTCGCCAACTGGTCGCTGATCACATCCGCAAACTCCTCCAGCACCCGCTCCGGATGAATGATTTTTAACTCGCGACCAAACTTAATCAGGCTATCACGATCGGGGAATTGCTTACTTTTATTCAGTTTTAACGCCAGCTCGTTATCATTGGTGGGATAAATCTGCGTGTTTACCACATCGTATAATGGCGAGAGTTGGGGTATGGCGTCCCCGGCGGCCTGATATACCAGCGAAAAGTTTTTCAGGTGCGCATCACCGTTGCCTACCATGCAACTGAACAACACATAGCGCCAGTACAGCTCGACCTGCGCTTGGTCGCGGGTAAACAGGCTGACAATTCTGGCACCGGTTTCATAGGAACCCGCGTATTTATGGTCCGACGTCTTACCCGCCAACACGCAAAAATCCTCCATTGCCAGCCGTTTTTCCCCCTGAATATCAAAGCGCTCCATAATGAACAGTTCTTTGTTATCCGAGAGCCAAAAATCCGCCACCGGCAATCCACAGGCGCGCGCCAGGGACATACAAATAAACTCGTTCTCCGCCAGACGGGGATACTCTTCATCACCGGTTTTGGCAATCAGGTTGGGATACAGCACCGTTCCCCGGCTTTCACTGCTGATCATCACTTTCGGCTGCACACCGGAAATGGTCGTTTGCAGCAGATATTTGTTCAGCAGGTACTGGAAGGCACTCTCTTTATGATCCCAGCGCAGCAAATCGTCCAACTTCTCATATAGTGACAAAATATAAATTAATATTATTTTGTCCCATATAAGTACAAAATCCATGCTGGATATTGCACTTTTCGTAGCGGCGCGATTTATCGCGCGGGTTTTGGCAGGCGATGAAACGTCCGAAAACAGCGCGATAAATCGCGCCGCTACACACCCGATCATGTTTCAGGCTGAACGCAAAAAATCCTGCCAGCGGCGCGTCAGATAATTATGCTCATCCATCACCGAGTTCCAGACTGCGATATGGCTCATACGTTGTTCATAGCTGCCGCCGTCACGGCTTTCGCCTTCCGGTATCAACGGCGCGCCCCACGCGTCGTATAACATTTCCGCTGCGGGTTTGCCGCCGTACCAGAAATCCCATTCGGCGGCAGAGAGATGGGCACGGCTGCGTTCCGGGTTGGAGATGTAATAACCCTGGCGCGCCATCACCGCCCCCGGCCAGCCGGATTGCCACCAGTTGAGGTAGTCATAGGCGGCATCTTTGATTTTGCCAGTGGCGCAGCGGGACAACGACATACCACCATACCAAGCGCGATAGCCTTCACGGGGATGTGCCATCTTGTAGCCACGCTGATGGAAGTGGTGGCGGAAATAGATTGGCGCCCACAAGCTCTGCACCTCCACCTGGCGATTTTCAATCAAATCACAGGCCTGCTCCTGAGTGGCCCAAAATGCGGCGAAATGTCCCTGACGATTGAGACGCGACAGCGCCTGCGTCAGCACATCAATCTCTTCCAGCGCCAGGTTGCCGGTGTTAGCAAAACGGGCCAACCCTGCCCCCTGCATCGCCAGCGCTGCGTCAAGGCCGCCCATCGCGGCATCTTCCTGCAACGCGACCTGACCGGTCAGCGCCGGGTGCAGCAACCATCCCCAGCTCTCTTCCTCATCGCGCAACGCAGCAGGCAGCCGGTCAACGTGATAGGCAAAGCTGTCGGCATTGTGCGTCAGCGGCAGCATACTGATGCGATCGCTCGGCTGGCTGCCGAGATGCAAATCACGCTGCACATACAAGCGCTGCGAGGGCACGCTGCCATCAGCCAGTATTCCATTAGCGTTGAGGGTGCCGGTTTTTGCCAGTGCATTCACCTCATTCCACCAGGTCAGACGTTTGATCTCCAGCGGCTGAATGGCGCGCGCGGGCCAGACAAAATCAATATTGTGGAACCACTGATCGTAAAGGTCGTAACTTTCGGGATGCATCACCGCGATACGTTGCGCATCTTCCACGCTGCGCAACATATATTCAATTTTGATGCCGAGATCCTGCTCCGCGCGCACGCGCAGCATCTCCAGCAGCGTGACGGAGGTTCCGAGCACGCGTAAGGTCAGTTGGTCATTGACCACTGCCGCAGAATTCATACCGTTATGGCTCCTCAAACGCCCGCAGGTAGCGACTGAACGCCTGTTGCAGGCGATCGGCCTCCAGACCGCGCAAAATAAATACCAGTTTTGAACTCTCCAGCTCACCGGGCCAGTCGTGCAGGTGCACCGGCGGATGCAAGGTATGTTGCACGCCGTGGATAACAATCGGCGTGCTGCTGTCGCTGACGCGTAAAATGCCTTTCATCCGCAACACCGTGCGACCGTGGCAATGTAATAGCATTGACAGCCAGATAGCAAATGCCGGCCAGTTTAACGACTGGTGCAGCGTGATCACGCAGGTTTGCGTAACCGGATGTGAAACGCTATGGGTAGCCGGTGCCAGGCTGTAGCCCTCATCGGCACAGGCACCGAGCCAGCGGAAACGCTGCTGGCGTGAACCGCTGCGCAACGGCAGGAGAAACAGGCGGTGCGGATCACCCAGCGCGGTGCGGGTATCGCTGAGTTGTGCCAGCGGGTTGATCTGGCGTAGCCAGTCTGCCAATGCCGTCTGCTGTTCAGGGCTTACCCGATCATGTTTACTGACCAACAGCTTATCTGCCGCACTCACCTGCGCCAGCCATTCAGGTTGTGACTCCGCCTGCATTGCGGCATGTTCTGCATCGACCAGCGTCACCAGCGTGCCCTGAATGAAATGATGCTGGAGCTGACGATCGTGCAGCAATGTCGAAAGAATCGGTGACGGGTCGGCCAGCCCGGTGGTTTCCAGAATCACCTGTTTAAACGGTGGCAACAGGCCACGCGTACGCCGTTCAAACAGATCGAGCAGCGCAGTTTTTAGCTCACCACGGATCTGACAACAGACGCAGCCACTCGGCAACAACACGGTATCAGGCGCGACTTCGTTGAGCAGATGGTGGTCAATGCCCACTTCACCAAACTCATTCACGAGCAGCGCCACCTCATTGAGGTTTTGCTGGGCCAGCCAGCCTTTCAGCAACGTGGTTTTGCCGCTGCCGAGGAAGCCACTCAATACATGCAAGGGCAACTTTTCCTGATAATTCATCCGCTCTCCTTACAGCGCGTTCAGCCAGGTATCATCCAGTGGATCGATGGGCCGCCGGATCATTTTTTCCGCTTCCTGCCACAGTACATCCAGTGAATTGACCAGCATTTGTTGCCCGGTCGGGCTGGCTAACAGCCAACTGTTGTGAAATTCGGTTAACGTCAGTCGCCACGGCTTGAGCGCGCGGTTCAGTAACGCCAGCTGTTGCAAACGCAACTGACGTTGGGGGATATCCTGGCGCAGTGGATCGCTCCACTGCGGCCCATTATCCAACAGGCCGCAGACTCCACACATCATTGCCTCCGTTACGGCATCACATCGCCGGAATTCGGTCCCAGCGTCTGGCCGACAAACAGGTTACCGCCCGGCTCACTGGCGAGCAGCAGCGCCACCGGTGCCACTTCTTCCGCCCGTCCAAAGCGCCCCAGCGGCAATTCAGCGGCTTTGGCCTGCTTCCATGCCTGATTGATGCCATCAATCAACGGCGTTTCGATCGGGCCGGGGGCGATGGCGTTGACCAGCACGTTATCAGCCGAGACTTCCAGCGCCAGCGATTTGGTAAAACCCATCACCCCGGCTTTGGCGGCGGCATAGTGGCACAGCTCCGCACCGCCTTTAATCCCCAACTGCGAGGCAATGTTAATCACCCGCCCCCAGCGCTGTGCCAGCATCGCGGGCAGTGCACGCTGGGTGGCAAGAAATACGCTGCGCAGATCCACCGCCATCATCTCTTCCCACATCGCCAGCGTGATCTCCGTACAACGTGCCTGGGTTAACATCCCGGCGTTGTTGACCAACACATCAATGCCGTCGTAACGCGCCAGACAGGCGTCCACTCCGGCGGTGGCCCCATTGATCTCGCCAACATCCGCTACCACTGCGAGGCACTCCGCGCCAAGTTGCTGGCATTGCGCCACCTGCAACGCCAATTTGTCGGCGTCGCGATCGGTCAACACCAGCCTGGCACCCTCGCGGGCAAACAGTTCAGCAATTGCCGCACCAATGCCGCTGGCCGCACCAGTAATAACGCAACGTTTATCTTTCAATTGCATAGCGGCTCCTTAATCCGGCCAGCGTACGGTCAGACCGCCATCGACAATCAGGCTTTGCCCGGTGAGATAGCTGCTCTCTTCACTGGTGAGAAAAGCAATCACTTTGGCGATTTCTTCCGGGCGACCAACACGCGCCAGAGGAATGGCGCTGGCGGCTTTCGCCAGACCTTCGGGGCCGAGCGAGTTCTGTTTGTCCAGCGATTGCGGCGTTTCAATCAACCCCGGAATGATGGCATTGCAGCGCACACCGCGCGGGGCCAGCTCCACCGCCAGCGAACGGCAGATACCCGGCACCGCCGCTTTGGCGGCAGCATAGTGGGCATGGTCCTGCCAGCCGTAGACGCCACCGGCGATGGAGGAGACCGCCACCAGACTGGCTCCAGCGTGCAGATGTGGCGTGGCAGCGCGGAAACAACGCATCACGCCGGTCAGATCGACGTTCAGCATGTCGTCCCAGCGTGCGTCACTCATCTCTTCGATGGGCGCGCGACGTAAGATACCGGCATTCGCCACCATATAATCGAGGCGACCAAAGTGCTGCACGCCCTGGGTGATAAACGCATCCACCGAGTCGGTCGTGGCCACATCCAGCGGTAACCACAGGGCATCGCCCCCTGCGGCTTCCACTTGCGCTGCCGCCACAGCAGGATCGTGTGGATCGGCGGGATAGTAGCCGGCGATCACCTTGACACCACGTTGCGCGTAGAGCGTGGCCAACGCCAGACCTATGCCGCTGGCGGCACCGCTGATGGCAGCGACCGGTTGAGTTGAAGACGAAAGCTGCATAGATATTCCTTAAGCGGTGGTGACCGCTGAACTGACGCCAGTACGTTGCGGCGCGTGCGCACGGGCGAAAAACATAATGATGCCGGAGATAAAACACGGGACTGCACCGAACCACAGCGCTGCATCTTGCCAGTGACCACCGCTACTCAGCACGCTGGTGGTGCCGACACCGGCGATAATCGCGCCAACCGGCCCCATTGCGCCAATCAACGCACCGGCGGTGGCACGGATAGCGGTCGGGAAACTTTCACTGATAAAGAACAGTGCTGCCGCGTAGGGGCCAATCAGGAAAAACAAGCCAATGCTGTACAGAGCGACGATGGTGGCGAAGTTATCCGGGCAATAAAGCATCGCGGCAAAGGCGACGCCGCCCAGCATCCAGCCAACGGCAATGGTGTTGCGACGGCCAATGCGATCGCCGAGCCAGCCGTGTACCAGGTAGCCGCAGTAACCGACGAGGTTGGAGAGAATCAGGATCAGCAGCGAGTTGTTGAAGGAAACCTCATGGGTTTTGGTGATCACCGTGGTGCCGAGCACGCTGAAAATCTGGATGGCAAACCAGTTGATTAACACCGCGCCGCCCAGTACCAGCGTGGCACGCAGTGACGGGCCACGGAACGCGGCTGCCAGACCGGCGCTGTGCTGTTCTTCATACGAAACCTGATAATCATCTGCGACCTGACGGGCATCGCGATCGTTACCCTCGGCGCGCAGTTGTTGGATCTTCTTCTGTACCTGGAATTGCGGAGTTTCTTTCAGTTTCAGCGCCAGCACCGCAATCACCAGTGACGGCAGCGCGGCAAAGATAAAACTGCCCTGCCAGCCGATGATTGGCATCAGGATCGCGGTCAGCGCAGAGGCAACCAGCGTCCCTACCGGCCAGCCTCCCTGTACCAGGCTGTAGACAAACCCTTTACGCTTGTTGAGTTTCGGATCGTCAATGGCGGTGTAGAGTTCAGAAAGGTAAGTCGCGTTGACCGTCTGCTCGGCATAGCCCAGACCGGCTACCGAACGAATTGCCGTCAACGCACCTTTACCCCAGGCACCACCGATGGCGGTCAGCAGCGAGCAGATCGCCGCCCCGCCTACGGTGACCACAATCCCCATGCGACGACCAAGACGATCCACCAATGGGCCAATCGCCAGCGCGATCACCGCGCCACCGACCGCTACCCAGGTGGCGATTTCCGCCTGTTCGACCTCGCTCCAGCCAAAATGGCCGCCGATTTCCGGCAGCAAAGTGCCAAACAGAATGAAATCATAAACAGCAAAAACCCAGGCGAAAAAAGCAATCCAGGTGGCAAATTTTACGTCCCTGATGGTCAACTGCTGCGGCTGCCAGCCATTTACGGAGATTTTCTTAAAGATGCTCATAACGCTATCACTCTGTCAGGGGTTAACGGGTTGCAGCGCGATAAATCGCGCCGCTACGCGTACTTAGCGCGGTTGGCGCTGTTTAAAGTCGTCGGCGATCTCGTCAAAAGTGACAAAACGTACGCCTTCATGGCTACGGATATACTGAATCAGACGCTCCAGCATCAGCAGCACCTGCGGACGACCCGACACGTCGGGATGGATGGTCATGGTGAACACCGCGTAGTCGTTTTCGCGGTAAACCCAGTCAAACTGATCACGCCACATCTCTTCCAGATGGCGTGGATTGACGAAACCGTGGCTGTTGGGGGATTTTTTGATAAACATCATCGGCGGCAGATCATCGAGATACCAGTTGGCCGGGATCTCCACCAGATCGGTTTCTGCACCGCGTTGCAGTGGTTTCATCCAGCTATCGGGATGCTGGCTATAGTCGATTTTGGTCCAGCTATCACCGACGCGAACGTAGTAAGGATGGAAATCGTTATGCATCAGGCTGTGATCATATTTGATACCCTTTTTCAGCAACAACTCATTGGTGACATTGCTGAATTCCCACCAGGGCGCGACATAGCCGGTTGGACGTTTGCCCGCCAGCTGCGTAACCAGTTCGATGCTGCGATCGAGCACCGCCTCTTCCTGTGCCGGTGTCATGGCGATCGGGTTTTCATGGCTGTAACCGTGAATACCGATTTCATGCCCGGCATCCACCACCGCTTTCATCTGCTCAGGGAAGGTTTCAATCGAGTGACCCGGAATAAACCAGGTAGTACGCAGATTCTGCTCGGCAAACATCTTCAGCAGACGCGGCGCGCCAACTTCACCGGCAAACAGGCCGCGAGAAATGTCATCCGGCGAATCTTCACCGCCGTACGAACCCAACCAGCCAGCAACGGCATCGACGTCTACACCAAATGCGCAAAGAATTTCTTTGGCCATATCTGCAACTCCATAAATGTATATTTAAAAATAATATCCATTTATGCATTGCAATGGTTATGCCAGGATCTGAGATAAAATAATGATCAATTTTCTTTCGCGCTGTGAAATAAATTTTTTAATGATGAATATCAATGCATTGATGCGAAAAATCGATAAGCGATACGTAAACCGCGCTGGTGCTGACCTTTTTCATTCAAGATGTATATTTATAGATATGATCCATTACCGTGCGAGCTGCACCATCATTGTGCTTATGCCCTGCGCGACTTTGCACCGCGCCAGGATGTGATACTGTAGCGCGATGAAAACAGGACCGATGACAGGATAATGCGGACAAAAAATACCCCGGCAGCGACGGAAGAGACCGGTTCTGCGCGCTATGAAGTGATCCGACAGCTTTTACACAACGTACTGATTCAGAAACGGGTTCCGCAGGGTCTGGTTCTGCTGGAAGGCCCGCTGGCGCAGTTGTTTGGTACCAGCCGCGTGCCAGTGCGTCGTGCGTTAAGTCTGCTGCACGAAGAAGGCTTGATTGCTCGCTTTGAAGGCCGTGGTTTTATCGTGGCGAAAGAAGCCGAGGAAGTGGAACCGCTGCGTGCCGGGCTGACGCGTGAACTGCTGGGCCTTGATGAACAGGAAGCGCTGGTAGATACCCGCAGCACCGGCGAAAAGGTGCTGGATAACCTGCAAGTGGTGCTCTCGACCGCGATGGTGTTTGGCTGCTATCAGTTGGACGAGCAGCAAGCCGCGCAGCATTACAACGTCAGCCGCGCGGTGATCCGTGAAAGCCTGATGCGCCTGCGTGATAAAGGACTGGTGGAAAAAGAACCCTATTCCCAATGGCTGACCGGTCCCCTGACCGCACGCGAGATCGCTGACCATTTTGAAATTCGTGCCAGCCTGGAACCAACGGCGTTGCGTAAGGCTGGCCGACTGCTGCCTGCTGAGTGGCTCACCGCATCGCTGGAAAAGGCGCAGCGATACAAAGGAAGGCAGCTCACCGCCGCCGAGCTGGAGTTACTGGATGAAGATTTGCACGTGCGTTGTCTTGAACCGGCAGGCAATAAACTGATGATGCAAATCCTGCGACAGAATCAGTCACCGTTTATCGTCACGCGCATCTTTTATGATCTGCTGTCCATCCCGGTGGAAACCGCGATGTTGGAAGAACATTGCCTGGTCTATGAAATGCTGCTGAAAGGTAACTGGGAACTGGCCGCCGCCTGCCTGCGCGACCATCTGGAACGGGCGCAGGTACGCACGTTGCAACGTCTGAAAGTGTTGTCGGTGTTGCCAGTACCGGCCCTGCCGTCATTTATGGTTAGAATTTAATAAAATCCATTTTTGGCAAACGTGCTCACACAAATTCGTAACGCCGCGATTTCCCGCGCAATCCCGTGCGCGATGCTGGTAAAGATGCGCGATAAATCGCACCGCTACGCCATCCCCTTTTTGCCTGAGATGTGATCATTTTCTCATCAATCGGCTTAGCTATTCTTGTATGGTAGTAGGACATAAAAAACCTGCAGGTACTTGCTATGTCTTCCTCTACTGTGACTTCAACCCAGACTTCTCAGGACACCGACACCTCATTGATTAAACGCGTTGCCGGGGCATCCGCCATTGGCACTGCGGCAGAATATTACGACTTCTTCGCCTACGGCACGGCTGCCGTGCTGTTTTTTGGTCACCTGTTTTTCCCCAGCCACGATCCGCTGGTCAGCACCCTCGCGGCCTTTGCCACCTATGCGGTGGGTTTCCTGGCGCGCCCGATCGGCGGCATCGTGTTTGGTCATATCGGCGATAAAGTGGGCCGTAAAAAAGCCCTGGTAGCGACCATCCTGATTGTCGGGCTGGGCACCTTTTGCATCGGACTGCTGCCAACCTATGAAAAAATTGGCGTGTGGGCACCGGTACTGCTGATTCTGATCCGTTTGTTGCAGGGTTTTGGTGTCGGTGGCGAACAGGCAGGTGCTGTGCTGATGACTGCTGAATACTCGCAATCTTCGCGCCGGGGCTTTTTCGCCAGTTGGGTGCAGATTGGTGCGCCGGTCGGTTTTCTATTGCCACTGGCGCTGTTTGCCATCCTCAATGCAACCTTATCTGATGACCAGATGATGGCCTGGGGCTGGCGCGTCCCCTTCCTGCTCAGCGCGCTGCTGGTGATTGTGGGCCTGTTTATTCGTCTGCGTATTGATGAATCGCCTGTCTTTGCCGCGATCCGCGCCACCAAAGCCGCAGAATCGCGCCCATTGAAAGAAGTGATTCAGGGCAATCCGCGTCTGGTGATCAACGGGGTCGCTGCCAAATTGATTGAAGCCTGCGCCTTTGCCCTGTTCACCGTGATCATTCTCGCCTGGGGCAAAGCCAATCAGCTGGATGCCGGTATCCTGATGAACAGCATGATCGTCGCGGTGATTCTGGAAGTGTTTGCCATTCCGTTGATGGGAGCGTTATCCGATCGAATTGGCCGAAAACCGGTGTATATGATCGGAGCGTTGTTGATTGTCCTGTCAATCGTGCCCTTTTTCCTCGCTCTGTCACAAAACAGTTACTGGCTGACTCAGATTGCGATGATCGTGGCCTTAACCCTGGGTCACAGTATGTGTTATGCGCCACAAGCCTCCTGGTTCCCGGAGCTGTTTCCGACCCATATTCGTTGCAGCGGCATTGCGGTGATCTGGCAGGTCGGCTCGCTGATCGGTAGCGGCGTGTTGGGTCTGCTCGCGGTGAAAATTCTCCAGGCCACTGGCGGGCACTGGTACGGACTCGCCTTGTATGTGGCAGTGCTGGGGATCATCTCCGTGTATGGTCTGCTGCGCCTGCCGGAAACGGCACCAGGTCGCCGCAATGGCGAATATCACCAATGGCAGGGCCATTAATTCTCGATAAGCGGCACAATGTGCCGCTTATGCATAATTCGGCATAGCATTGCTGCTTTTGTCATTTGTGATCGACCAGTGATGCACATAGCATTGATTTTTCTTGCCTTCCTGACATAACCCCTGAAGAAATGCGCAAACTCGCCAATCGCTGCCTGTCGTTAAATGACTTCGAGAAGTACGCCCAGAAACATCTGCCACGCCCGTTGTTCGCCTATGTCTCCGGCGGTGTCGAGGACAATCTCGCCCGTGATAACAACCTCTCTTCATACGCGCGCTACAGCCTGATACCGGAAAATATGGTGGATGTATCGCAGCGTAATACCGAGGTTACGCTGTTCGGGCATCGCTATGCCGCCCCGCTGGGAATTGCGCCGATGGGCATCAGTGCCATTACCGGTTTTGAAGGCGACCTGACTCTGGCGAAAGCCGCTGCGGCAAAAAATGTCCCGTTTGTTATGAGCGGTTCCTCGCTGATGCGGCTGGAAGAGGTCGCCGAGGCCAATCCGGCGATGTGGTTTCAGGCGTACCTGCCGAAAACCTATGAAGAGATTGATCTGCTGATCGATCGCGTGGCCAGGGCGCGTATTCCGGTGCTGGTGGTAACGGTGGATACTCCCGTGAAAGCCAATCGCGAGAACAATGTGCGCGCCGGGTTTGCCACCCCGTTCCGACCGAGCCTGCGACTGGCATATGAAGGCCTCACCCATCCACGCTGGTTGACCGGCACTTTAATCAAAACCCTGCTAAAACGTGGCATGCCATGGTTTGAAAACAACCAGGCGGTGCGCGGTGCGCCGTTGTTTTCCAAACATGCGGTCAGAGATTTCAGCGGGCGCAGCCATCTTACCTGGGAACATATTCAGCATATCCGCCATCGCTGGTCCGGTGCGATGGTGATTAAAGGCATCCTCAGTCAGCGCGATGCACAACGCTGTAAAGAAATCGGCATCGACGGCATTGTGGTGTCGAACCACGGCGGGCGTCAGTTGGATACCAGCATCGCGCCGATCCATGTGCTGCCGGAAATTGTTGCCGCAGCAGGCGAGATGACGGTGATGCTGGATAGCGGCATCCGTCGCGGCACCGATGCCATCAAAGCGTTAGCACTCGGTGCCCAGACCTGTTTTGTTGGCCGGCCTTTTAACTACGCCTGCGCCGTTGGTGGCGAACACGGCGTGCATCTGGCGATTGACCTAATCACCAGCGAAGTCAGCCGCGATTTAGGGATGCTGGGCGTTGCCACGTTGGCGGGGTTGGATCGCCGCCACTTGCGTGACACCGTCACTTTTACCAACCCATAATGCGCGACCAGACACGTGGTTGGTCGCTGTTGGCCTGTAGCACCTGATAATGCTGATGCATCGCGGCAGTGGCGCAGGCATGATTGGGCAGGATGCGCAGGCGCGAACCCAGCGGAAAATCCGCTGGCGTCAGTACACCGCCCTCCGGCAGGCTGATGATGCCATGTTCCTGATTGGTGATGCTGAGGCAAACATCCAGTGGCGCACCCTGCATATCGCAAACCAGCCCATAACCATAGTCGATCGGCCCCGCTGCCGTACCGCGGTCGCGTGACATCGCCATCCAGCCTGCATCAACAAACACCCAGTTCTTTGTGACGTTGTAACCGATGACGGTAGTTACCACCGACAGAGCAATATCCTGCTGCTGACACACGCCCACGTTATGCATGACCAGATCAAACATGGTGAACACCCCGGCACGTACCTCGCTGATGCCCTCCAGTTCCTCGGCGTAATGTGCGGTCGGTGTCGCGCCAACGCTGAGAATCGGACAGGCAATCCCCGCCGCACGCACCCGCTGCGCAGCCAGACGAATCGCGTCGCACTCGGCGCGGGCTGCGGCCCGAATCGCCTCTGCGCTACGACAATTATAGGATTCACCGGCATGCGCCAGCAGTCCGGTGACCGTCGCGCCATGGCCTTCCAGTTGCTGCGCCAGTTGCAACAGCGTCTCGCTATCCGGCGGAATACCGCCGCGATGACCGTCACAGTCGATTTCGATAAACACCGAAAAGGTCAGTTGGTGCTGGCGGGCAAACTCGATGACCGCCTGTGCCTGTTCCGGCGTATCCAGCAGGATATGCAGCTGGACACCCTGTTGCATCAGGTGAGCCACGCGCGGCAATTTATGCGGCGCAATCCCTACCGCATACAACAAATTTCGATAACCGGCAGCGGCAAAGCCTTCTGCTTCTGCCAGGGTAGACACGGTGGCCGGATGATCCGCCTGCGGCAGCACATACGCGGCGGCCTCCACCGAACGCAGGGTTTTCAAATGCGGGCGCACCACGCTACCCAGCTGCGACACGCGCTGGTACAAACGATCGATATTGCGCTGATAGCGCGCTTCATCGATCAACAAAAACGGCGTTTCAGGTTGCTGGAGCCATTCGGGAAGCGATTTCACACACGTCTCCTGCATAATTAGTTAGCCAGTAAGCTGCCGAAATGACTGATATCGACGTTGCCACCGCTGATCACTATGCCGATGCGCTTACCACGGAAACGCGCTTTATCGGCCCGCACTGCGGCCAGCCCCAGGCAGCCGGTCGGTTCCACCACCATTTTCATGCGCTCGGCAAAGAAACGCATTTCGGCGATCAGCTGTTCATCGCTGGCGGTGAGAATATCGTCGACCAGATTTTGAATCAGTGGGAAGGTGTAGCGACCAAGATATTGGGTCTGCGCACCATCGGCGATGGTCTTGGGCGTCTCGATACGGATAATTTTTCCCGCCCGTAACGACTGCTGACCGTCATTACCGGCTGCCGGTTCCACACCGTAAATGGTGATGCCCGGACTGAGCTGTCGTGCTGCCAACGCGCTGCCCGCCAGCAATCCACCTCCGCCGAGCGGCGTCAGCAATACATCAAGCGGTCCGGTTTGCGCCAGCAGCGCCTGGGTCGCGGTGCCCTGTCCGGCGATCACATGCGGGTGATCGTAGGGAGGAATTAACGTCAGACCGTGCTTTTCCGCCAGATCACGGCCAATTTGTTCACGATCTTCGGTGTAGCGATCATAGGTCACCACCTGCGCACCATAACCCCGGGTGGCCGCCAACTTGGCCGCAGGCGCATCCAGTGGCATCACAATGGTGGCCGGAATGTTGAGTAATTTCGCCGCCAGTGCGACACCCTGCGCATGGTTGCCCGAGGAAAAGGCCACCACCCCCGCCTTGCACTGCTCGGGAGTGAACTGTAATAACGCGTTGAGCGCGCCGCGAAATTTAAACGCGCCCATGCGCTGAAAGTTTTCACACTGGAAGAAAACCTCGGCGTCTAATGCCTCGTTCAGGCTGCGCGAGGTCATGACCGGGGTCGGGTTGATATACGGTTGGATGCGTTGCGTGGCTGCCGCCACATCGTCATACGTCGGCAAAGTAAACTCAGTCATGCGGTTAACCTTTAGGTGAAGGGCTTTGCATTGAAATGACAAAATATATAAAATTAGATAAATAATCTAGCCATTTTGAGAGAGCCACCATGCCCGATCAGCAAAATGCCCTGCTGCTGGCGCAGCTGACCACCATCGCTGAAGGACTCAGCACCACCTTCGCGCCGTTCTGTGAGGTGGTGGTGCATGACTTACAAAATCCAGAACATGCCATTCTTTCTATTCATAACAATCTATCGGGTCGGGAAGTGGGCCAGCCAGCGACGGAACTGGGGCTGGCGCGTATTGCCTCGCCAGAGTTCCCTTCTCTGCTGACCAATTATGCTAATCAGCTGGCCGATGGGCGTCCGGTGAAGAGTACCTCGATTGGCCTCAAAGATGCTGAGGGAAACTATGTGGCAGCGCTGTGTCTGAATGTGGATATGACGCTGTTTCGTGGTATGCAAAGCGCGCTGGCGCAATTTACCCAGATTGCCACGCCGGATATTACGGAGCAGCTGGAACCTGCGGGTGCGGAAGCTTTGCGTCAGCGGATTGAACAGTTCGCGGCGCGTCTGGCAACCACGCCACGCGCATTGAAAGCCGCCGATCGCAAAGCACTGATGCAGGAACTGCGCACCAGCGGTTTGCTTGACGTGAAACGTTCGATGGAGGTAATTGCCCAGCAACTGGGCGTTTCGCGTGCTTCGGTTTATCTCTACGCTAAAGAGTAACGCCTATTTTCTGCCCGGTAGCGACACGCAAAGTAAGCCTGCGACAATCAACCCCACTCCGGCAAGGCTGCTCCAGCGGAAGGGTTCGTCAAACATCGGCAATGAGATGGCGGCAATCCACACCAACACATAACTGATGCTGAGTAGTGGGTAGAGCCGACTCAGCGCCAGATGGCGCAGTGCCAGCATCCAGCACAGCATCGACAACGCATAGGCGCTCAGACCGATAAACAGAAATATGAGTGGCAGTGGATGCTGCCACATTTCACTACCGAATGCGGGAAGGTGTTGCATCGCAGCACGCAGCAACAGCTGCGCCAGCGAAACCAACAGCACGCTACATAACGCCAGTCCATAGCCTTTCATAAGTGGCTTCCCATCAGGGCAACGCCTGCAACGATTAACAGCGTACCGATAATCTGCCGCAGGCTAAAACTTTCACGCCAGATCAGTCGGGCGGCCAGCGCCACCAGCACAAAATTGAGACTCAGCATGGGATAGGCCACGCTAACCGGCACCAGCCGTAGCACCACCAGCCACAGCAGCATCGCCAGGCCCAGCAGCAGGATGCTAAGGCCGATCCACATCAGCAGGCGCGCTTTTCCTTCGCGCCTGCCGATATAGGCCGCTTGTTTCTGACACAGTTGCGCAGCACAGCTCAGCAGGCTAACCAGCAGAATCAGCAGAAGATTCATGGCAACGGGTCGTAGCCGTAGTAAACCAGCCGCCCCTGACGATAGACAAAGTCAGGTTTCGGCAGACGTGCATCCGGATTGGCACTGGCAGAAGACATGATCATGGTCAGTGATACTTTTCCCTGTTTGCGATGTTGCGCCAGCCAGGCTGGAAAATCGTCAGCGCGAATATAACGATCTTGTGCATCAGGATAGCTAAGGCCGTAGCTCACTTCACCTTTACGCTCATAGAAAAGAATATCATCACGCTGCATTTCCCACGCAACGGCTGACGCAATCCCCGGATCGTTCGCCAGAATATAGCGACTGTCAGCTAACTGCCCGGAGACTGCCATGACAAAGCGTTGTGGTTGCTTACTGTCACGCACCCGATCGGGTATGGCAAAACCGATCACCAACGCCAGTATCAACGGACAGCAGGCAGCCAGTTGCCAGTTTTTCTTGCTCAGGGCACCAAACAGCGTCCAGCCACCAAAGGCTAACATCCCCAGCATCAACTTATAATGTTCCGTCACGCCGAACGGTGGACGATGCGCCAGTCCCCACGGGGCCAGCACCACCGCCAGCGTCACGGCGGCAACACCACCAAAAAACATATTGATCCACGCATTGGCCGTCATGGCTTTGACCACCTTCGGCGTCATGCTCTGGGCATAGTGCGCCATCAACAGCGCCAGTGGTGCAAAGCACGGCAGGATATAGGTCGGCAGCTTGCCTTTGGCGATGCTGAAAAACAGCAGCGGCAGCAGCGTCCAACTGAGTAAATAGCTTAAACCCGGTTGTTGACCACGCTGACGCCACCCCTGTAACAGCGAACCCGGTAGCAATCCCAGCCACGGCAAGGATCCCGCCAGCAGAATCGGCAAGTAATACCAGAAGGGGGCTTTGTGCTGCGCGTCCTTTTCGGCGAAACGCTGAATATGTTCAACCCAGAAGAAATAGTGCCAGAAGTCCCCTTGCTGGTGATAAATCGCCAACGACCAGGGAGCACTCACCACAGCCGCAACCAGGATGGTTAAGGGGCCAAACCGCAGCAATTCCCCAAAGCGCCGCTGCGCCACCGCCCAGGGAAGTATCGCCAGTACCGGCACCGCTAATGCGAGGAACCCTTTGGTCATAAAGCCCATTGCACAGGCTATGCCAAGTAAAACATAGCCGAGCAAGCGCTGGCCTGTGGTGCTGGCTTGTGCCGCCAGACAGTAACTCGCCATGGCTGCCACCATCCATAGCGTCAGTATCGGATCCAGCACCGCGTAGGTGCCCACCGCGTAAACCAGCAGCGAGGTGAGGAAGATGATACTGGCGTTCAGCGCGACCGTACGGTTAGCGAACAGTCGGATACCCATCCAGTACACCAGCAGCGCGCTGAGGATGGTGCTGAAAATAGAACCCGCACGCACACCAAAATTGGTGTGACCAAATAACAGCTGCCCGAGGTCATTTATCCAGTAACCGGCGATCGGTTTTTCAAAATACCGCAGACCAAAGAAATGCGGCGTCACCCAGTTGCCGTTGGCAAGCATTTCGCGGCTGATCTCCGCATAGCGGGTTTCATCAGGTTGCCATAAGGCGCGGAATTCGATAGGGATAAGGTAGTAAAGCGCAAAGACAAACAGCAACAGGGCTGTTTTAGTACCAGTTCGCATCCGTGATTACCTGTATTGTTGTTGGCAGCCGAGCCAGCCTTCACGTCCGGAAATTTGTCCGCGTACGATGTTACCGATGGGCAATGTAGTGAGGTCTTCAGGCAATAATTCACTCAACGGACAAAATTGAATGCCCTGTTTCTCCGCCCGACTGAGCAGTTGAGCAAAAGCCTGATGTCCGACGATCCCTTCCACCTCAGCATGGATGGTATAAACCGCCATCTCATTGGTCTGACTCAATTGATCAAGCAAAAAGTCGTTAAACTCGTTGGCGCTGACGCTGGGACCAACCACCTCGTCCCAGGTGGGCAGGGTCACCGGAATCTGCACCGTTCCCAGGCTGCCGTCACTCAGACGCGGAAGAAAAGGACCGGTCCCCCGGCAATCGCTGTTGTAACGAAAACCAAACGGTTGTTTGGCCTCGACAACGCGACTGTCGGCACGCCAGCCGGCAACTGCCGAACAGGTGACAGCGTCACCAATGATCGCCTCCAGCGCCTGCTTACCACGCGCAATTTCCTCGACCAGGCGCTGCTCCGGCCAGACGCCCGCCCAAGTTTGCCAGGCAAAATGGTCCCAGGCGTGCAGGCCCACTTCGTGATGATCGGCGGTGGCGCTGATAATCTCCGCCAGCCCCCGACCAATCTCCTTACCCGGCCAGGCGGTGCCCGCCAGCAGGATATCCCAGCCATATAAGGATGCGGCACGTGAGCGCAGAATTTTCCAGAGAAAACGCGGCTTCAGCAGACGCCACAAGTGACGCCCCATGTTGTCCGGCCCGACGCTGAAAAAGAAACTGGCCTGCACCTGATGCAGGCTTAACAGCTCCAGCAGCGCGGGTACACCTTGTTGCGTCCCGCGCCAGGTATCGACATCAACGCGCAAACCGACTTTTTTCATCATTACTCAGCCTGCAACTCAACGGTGCGCAGGAAGAAATCCAGGGTGTTGTCGATGGTGGTATCCATCTGTACTTCTGGCGTCCAACCCAGCAGACGGCGGGCGTTTTTGATCGACGGTTTACGGTGCTCAACATCCTGATAGCCTTTGCCGTAATAGCTGCTGCTCTCCACTTCGCGGAAACCGGCGAACGGAGGGAACTGATCACGCAACGGATGGCGCTCGAAGCTTGCCAACAGCTGCTCCGCCAGTTCCTTGATGCTGGCTTCATTTTCCGGGTTACCGATGTTGATAATCTGACCATCACAATTGTTCTGCTTGTTTTCGATAATGCGGAACAAGGCTTCAACACCATCACGGATATCGGTAAAGCAGCGTTTCTGCGCCCCACCGTCAATCAACTTGATCGGCGAACCTTCAACCAGATTGAGAATCAATTGGGTGATGGCACGTGAACTGCCGATGCGCGCAGCGTTGAGGTTATCCAGACGCGGCCCCATCCAGTTAAACGGACGGAACAGGGTAAAGCGCAGCCCTTCTTTCTCACCGTAAGCCCAGATCACCCGGTCCAACAGTTGCTTGGAGACGGAATAGATCCAACGCTGTTTGTTAATCGGCCCAACCACCAGGTTCGAGTTATCTTCATCGAAGTGGCGATCGGTACACATGCCATAAACTTCTGAAGTCGATGGAAAAATGATGCGTTTTTGGTATTTGACGCAATCGCGGATAATTTTGAGGTTCTCCTCAAAATCCAGTTCGAACACACGCAGTGGATTGCGGGTGTACTCAATTGGCGTGGCAATCGCCACCAGTGGCAGCACCACGTCACATTTCTTGATGTGATACTCAATCCATTCTGAGTGAATGCTGATATCACCTTCGACAAAATGAAAACCGGGATGGCCAAGAAAACGGCTGATGGCATCGGAACTGATATCCAGGCCGTAAACTTCGAAATTGTCGTCCTGCAACAGACGTTCGGTCAGATGATTACCAATAAAGCCATTCACCCCGAGGATCAGAACGCGGGTACGACGTTTCACAGCAGCAACCGGTTGTGAATACAGCAACGCACTCGGCACCATGCCGAGGCTTAGCGCTAACTGGTTACCGTTCATGTAAACGCCGTTATCGCTTTGACCGGTGACCACTTCCAGGGCACCTTCGCCGCAGGCGATCAGGAAAGGCTCGACCGACAACACCGTACCGGGTTTCGCACCGTGTGCGGCGGCGTGTACGCGCCCTTTCCACACCACGAACTTCACCGTTCCGGCATAGGCGAAAGCGCCCGGCCAGGGGTCGGTGACCGCACGTACCAGGTTGTTGATCTCGGTCGCCGTGCGTGACCAGTCAATGCGGCCATCTTCCGGTGTACGACGGCCGACCACCGTAG
The DNA here is from genome assembly GCF_059730495.1 of Pantoea sp. X-Soil-TKNS-1211. Classification (NCBI taxonomy): domain Bacteria; kingdom Pseudomonadati; phylum Pseudomonadota; class Gammaproteobacteria; order Enterobacterales; family Erwiniaceae; genus Pantoea; species Pantoea sp. X-Soil-TKNS-1211. The sequence goes on along the minus strand of NZ_AP035954.1, from coordinate 274,839 downwards.
CCTCTTTCTCATTCTGCGGCACCGCCTGAATCTCACCGCGCCTCATCGCCGGTAAAATGTCTTCCAGAAGTTGGGTGGCACTCTGCACCAGTTTGCGATGCAGCGTCAGCACATTGTCCTGCTCCCCAATCGCCACACGGGTTTGCGCCACGATATCCCCCGCATCCGCGCGTTTGACCATGCGGTGCAGCGTCACGCCGGTTTCGGTTTCACCGTTAACCAGTACCCAGTTCAACGGCGCGCGGCCACGGTATTTCGGCAGCAGCGAGCCGTGCAGGTTGTAAGCACCAAGACGAGCGCTGTTGAGGATCGCCTCATTCAGCAGATTGCGATAATAGAAGGAGAAAATAATATCCGGTGACATCGCTTTGATACGATCGACCCACAGCGGATGATTCACATCATCCGGGGCATAAACCGGGATACCTTGCTCAGCGGCAATACGCGCCACAGAGCCAAAAAAGTGATTTTCACCAGTGCTATCGGGATGGGTGAAGATAGCGCTAATTTCAAAGCCAGCCTGCAGCAGCGCATTAATGCCCGCACAACCCATGTCATGATAGGCGAAGACGATGGTTTTCATTGCTCAATTTCCTGTACAGATGCATTTTTATGCGGAGAGATAACACGTTGAATAAAGTAGCGTGGGCGGGCGCGCACATCGTTGTAAATACGACCGATGTACTCACCCAGTAGCCCCATACCGACGAACTGCGCGCCGATAAACATAAACAGCACGGCGAATAGCATAAACACACCATCCCCGGCCCAGGCCGCGCCGAGAAATAAACGCAGCACAATCAAAATCAGTGAGAAGGCAAAACCCGCCAGCGCAATCACGCTCCCGACCACGCTCAGCAGACGTAGCGGCGTGGTGGTCAGGCAAGTCACCAGGTCGTACATCAGGTTGATCAGGCGCATAAAGCTATATTTCGAATCACCAAATTCGCGCTCGGCGTGTTTCACCGGTAACTCGATAGTACGGCGCGCAAAGGTATTGGCGAGGATCGGGATAAAGGTGCTGCGTTCATGGCAATTCAGCATGGCGTCGACAATATGGCGGCGGTAGGCACGCAGCATACAACCGTAATCGCCCATCGCTTTACCGGTAACGCGTTGAATTAACTTATTAATTAGCCGTGAAGCGCGACGGCGAAACCAGCTGTCCTGGCGATTCTGACGCACCGTACCGACCACGTCATAACCCTGCTGTGCCGCTGCCACCAGATTGGGGATCTCTTCCGGTGGATTTTGTAAATCGGCATCCAGGGTAATGATGAGATCACCGCTAACATGGCTGAAACCCGCCATAATCGCCGAGTGCTGGCCGTAATTACGATTAAGCAATACGCCAACCACATGGCTGCCGGGCATGTCGGCGGCATCGGCGATCATCTCGCCGGAACGGTCACTGCTGCCGTCATCAACCAGCAAAATTTCGTAATCCAGGTTGATAAGGTCGCAAGCGGCATGCGTACGACGTATCAGTTCGGGCAGACTCTCTTCTTCGTTGTAGACCGGGATGACCACGGACACTTTACCAATCGGTTTTTCTTCCAGCATTTCAGCCTCCGGCCAGCGCGTGCAGCGCTGTGACGACACGTGTGACGTCGTCATCGGTCATATCAGGGAACAGCGGAATGGAGCAGATACGGTCGCTGTTCCATTCGGTATTCGGTAAAGAAAGATGCGGATATTGCTCGCGATAATATTTATGGGTGTGCGCGGCACGGAAATGCAGGCCAGTGCCAATGTCCTGCGCTTTTAACGCTTCCATCAGTCCATCACGGCTGATGCCGCAGCGGGCTTCATCGACACGAATAATGAACAAATGCCAGGCATGCTGGTGCGTCCAGCCTGGCAGCGACAACGGCAGGAAAGGCGTATCCGCCAGTTCGGACAGGTAGCGCTGGGCAATTTCACGGCGGCGCGCATTGATAGCATCCAGCTTTTTCAGCTGCACCAAAGCAATCGCCGCGCTGATATCCGGTAAGTTGTATTTAAAACCAGGGGTGATGACCTCGGCCTGTGGACGACGGCCATGGGTGTGGCGATCATAGGCATCTACGCCTAACCCATGAAACTTCATGCTGCGAATGCGATCGACAAGCGCGGCATCGTCCGTCACCACCACACCGCCTTCGGCACAGGTGATATTTTTAATCGCGTGCAGGGAAAAGATTGCCGTACCACGATGTCCAACCTGCTCCCCTTTATACAACGTACCCAGCGCGTGGGCGGCATCGTCAATGATCGTAATACCGTGTTTTTCTCCCACGGTGCGAATCGCATCAATATCAGCCGGGGCACCAGCGTAATGTACCGGGATGATAGCGCGGGTACGTGAGGTAATCGCAGCTTCAATCTGCTCCGGGGTCACCATCAACGTATCGCGATCGATATCAATCATCACCGGTGTGGCGCCCATCAAGGTAATGATGTTGATGGTTGAGACCCAGGTTTGCGATGGCGTGATCACCTCATCACCCGGTTTAATTCCCAGCGCCATCAACGTCACATGCATACCGGCGGTAGCGGAACAGACAGCAACCGCATGTTGATTGCCGGTTAACTGGCAAAAGGCTTGCTCCAGTGCGGCATTTTGCGGACCTGTGGTAATCCAGCCCGATTCAAATACCGCTTTAACTGCGGCTAATTCGTCTTCGCCCAGTGACGGGCGTGAGAACGGGAGAAAAGCCATAAATTAGATTCCTTAATGAATAATGCCTTTTGCTTAAAGGTAGCGGATTTGACACCAGAATTATCCCGTGCTTTCCGCGCACTTTTCGGGCTAACAATCTTTTAATTGGTCGAATTAACATCTAGTGAAGCATGATTAACTAATTAAATTCCCCTCACACTTTGAAAACATTAGACACACTGAGTTATTTCGCATGACAACAAAATACGACGGAAAACTTAACGGAACATTAAATGGTGCGAATAAATGAATCGTTTTCTGTCTGACGTTGAGGATTGGTAGAACATCGCGGTTGATATGCTGGTTGACGCGGGAGTGCCCCTGTGCGGTGGGATTCACAATCTTTAATCCCCGACAAAACAAGAAATTAACGGATTAACTATACTCTTCTTAAGGGAAAACTAAGGAAGCGGCATTATGCTGATCTACTTAGTTTTTATTTTATTGCATGCACGGAGGTAAGCTGTGAAAACTGAAACCGACCGTCTCTCGCAAGCTGCGCTGCGTCGCCATCATATTGGCATTAAAACCAAGGGGTTACGTTTTCGCGGTGCGCTTTATGTGTTTCGCTATAATGCCGGTCATTATGATGTATTCCTGGATAACGCGCGGGTAATGCAACTGGAAACCAGCAATGTGCAGGAAGCGATTCAAATGTTTAAACGTCAGCAGTAATTGAATTGCGCACAACAAACACCAGAAACGCAGAAAATTCGCTTATTTTTAGATGCCGATCTGAAAAAACGCTGCAACCTGTTGTAATTGCTAATGCGCCCTCGCTTTCTTTCTATTTTCGGGCATAAAGTGACCGGGGATATGGCGAGGAGAAACACATGGAAGGGTGTTATTGGTTGCTGCTGGGGCTGAGCGTCGGCAGCTTTATTAATGTTGTGGTCTATCGGCTACCTTTACGATTATTGCGTCCTGACACAGGATTGACACTGCTGCTTCCCCCTTCGCATTGCCCGCGATGTCAAAAATATCTTTTATGGCATGACAATATTCCATTGTTAAGTTGGCTACTTTTGCGAGGTAAATGCCGCAATTGCCATCAACCGATTAGCATAATTTACCCATTGATTGAATTGCTTATGGCTGTCACCAGCCTGGTTCTGAGTAAATTTTTACCAGGTGTCCCTTTATTGCTGGCGACAATATTTTTCTGTGGATCGTTGCTGGCTTTGTCCCTCATTGATATTCGGCACTATTTATTACCTGACGCCGTTACGCTGCCTTTATTGTGGTGTGGCTTATTGTTGCACTGCTTCACGATCCTCCCTGGTTTGCTGATGGATGCCGTGCTGGGCGTGGTGATTGGATATGTCTCGCTGGCTTTACTGGCCTGCGGTTATCACTGGCTACGTCATCAGCACGCTTTGGGTCTGGGTGATGCGAAATTGCTGGCGGCGATAGCGGCATGGACAGGCTGGGAGACTTTACCGATCGTGCTTATCATCGCCAGTAGTGGTGGCATTTTATTTGCCTTAATTTCCAGAATCTTGTGGCAGCGAAGCATTATGCAGGGCATGGCATTTGGCCCGTGGTTATCGCTCGCTGGCATAAGTCTTTTTATTCACTCGATTATTTAATAAACACGTCATATGGCCGCATTAAAATAGTCGGACAGTTCTTCAGCAAAGCCCTGATTCGTATATAGAAGTAATAAACAATTCTAAACAAAATTAATCATTGCCCCCCAGGGTAAAAGGCTCTATATTGGCCGCGTTTTTTTCACAGTTGATAGTTTTTTATTCAATTAACCAACCGGTGCGCTTTTACTGCCGCCGGTTGTAGGAGAGATATGATGACGGATAAAGTCCGTATTGATAATTTTGGTGCCAATTCATTCCACGGAAACAACGACGCGTTCTTAGCCCGTCAGGCTGAGTTCGAATCGAATGTCAGGAGTTACCCGCGCAAATTGCCTTTAGCAATTGCCAAAGCACATGGCGTGTGGATTACCGATGTTGAGAATAAACAATATCTTGACTGCCTGGCTGGCGCAGGAACTTTAGCTCTGGGTCATAACCACCCGGAAGTTCTGCAGAGCATCCAAAATGTCATTACCAGCGGCTTGCCGTTACATACCCTGGATCTGACGACTCCATTAAAAGATCAATTCTCTGAAGCCCTGCTGTCCTTGCTGCCGGGTCAGGGTAAAGAGTACTGCCTGCAATTCACCGGCCCGTCCGGTGCCGATGCTGTTGAAGCAGCGCTGAAGCTGGCGAAGAAAGTGACTGGCCGTAGCGGCGTTATCAGCTTCTCAGGCGGTTATCACGGTATGACCCACGGTGCGCTGTCTGTCACCGGCAACCTGTCTCCGAAAGAAGCGGTTGACGGCATGATGCCGGAAGTGCAGTTCATGCCCTACCCACACCTGTACCGCTGCCCGTTAGGCCTCGGTGGTGACGCGGGCGTGAAAGCCCTTACTTACTACTTCGAAAACCTGATTAACGACGTTGAAAGTGGCGTGCGTAAACCGGCTGCGGTGATCCTCGAAGCTGTGCAAGGTGAAGGCGGCGTGAACCCGGCTCCGGTCGAATGGTTGCAACGCATCCGTAAAGTCACTCAGGAACATGGCATCCTGCTGATCCTCGACGAAGTTCAGGCTGGTTTTGCCCGTACCGGTAAATTCTTCGCCTTTGAACACGCTGGCATTGAGCCAGATATCATCGTGATGTCAAAAGCTGTGGGCGGCGGTCTGCCGTTGGCTGTCCTGGGTATCAAAAAGCAGTTCGATGCCTGGTCACCTGGCCACCACACCGGCACCTTCCGTGGCAACCAACTGGCAATGGCTACCGGCCTGACCACGCTGAAAATCCTGAAAGAACAGGATATCGCGGGCAAAGTTGCCGAACAGGGCGAATGGCTGAAAGCGCAGCTCGCAGACATGCAGAAGCGCTACCCGGTCATCGGTCACATTCGCGGCATGGGTATGATGATCGGTATCGAGATCGTCAAACCGAACGAAGCGGCTGATCATATGGGTGCGTACCCGGCTGACGGCGAACTCTCTGCCCTGTTGCAGAAAAAATGCTTCGAAGCGGGCCTGATTCTGGAACGTGGTGGTCGTCATGGCGCAGTGCTGCGTCTGCTGCCATCGCTGCTGATCAGCAACGATGAGCTGAAGATTTTCCTTGATAAATTTGAGCAGGCGCTGCTGGGCGCTGGCATCAAACCAGTTTGATTCGGAAGAGTTAGATGACTGAAGTAAACCCGATTCTGGCCGCTTCTGCGCAAAGCATTGAAGCGTACCAGCAGGCGATTGCGCAGAGCAGCGCCGCCGTGGTGCAGTGGCTCAAGCAGCCTGAAATGTACCAGGGCAAAACCGTTGCCGAACTGCGTGAGCGTATTACGCTCGACTTCAATCCGCACGGCCTGGGCAACCAGGCCGCGATTGAACGCGCGATTGAATACTTTCTGAAAGACAGCCTGTCGGTACATCACCCGCAGTGCGTGGCGCATCTGCATTGCCCTAGCCTGGTGGTAAGCCAGGCAGCGGAAGTGCTGATCAACGCCACTAACCAGAGTATGGATTCCTGGGACCAAAGCCCGTCAGCAACCGTTATCGAGATCAAACTGGTTGAATGGTTGCGCGCACAGGTTGGTTATCCGGCAGGTGACGCTGGCGTGTTCACCAGTGGCGGCACCCAGAGCAACCTGATGGGCCTGATGCTGGCACGTGATGCGTTCTATGCGCGTCAGGGCCACTCAGTTCAACAGGATGGCATCACTGGCGATCTGCGTAAGATTAAAGTGTTGTGCTCGGAAAACGCCCACTTCTCGGTACAGAAGAACATGGCGCTGCTGGGCCACGGTTATCAATCCGTGGTGCAGGTGAAGTCAGACCGCTTTGCACGCATGGATGTTAACGACCTGAAAGCCAAGCTGGCACAGGCTGAAGCCAATGGCGAGCAGATTCTGGCGATCGTCGCTACCGCAGGGACTACCGATGCGGGCGCTATCGACCCGCTGCGTGAAATCGCCGGAATTGCCGCTGAGCGCAATATCTGGGTTCACGTTGATGCAGCCTGGGGTGGCGCACTGCTGCTGTCAGAAAAGTATCGCGATTACCTTGATGGCCTTGAGCTGGTGGATTCCGTCACGCTGGACTTCCACAAACAGTTCTTCCAGACCATCAGCTGCGGTGCATTCCTGCTGAAAGATGAGCGTCATTATGAATTGATGCGTTATCAGGCGGCCTATCTGAACTCTGAGTTCGACGAAGAGCAAGGCGTGCCGAACCTGGTCTCCAAATCTCTGCAAACTACGCGTCGTTTCGATGCGCTGAAGTTGTGGATGGGCCTGGAAGCGCTCGGCCAGAAACAGTATGCCGCGATTATCGATCACGGCGTAACGCTGGCGCAGATCGTTGCGCAATACGTTACCGACCTGCCGCGTTTTGAGCTGGTGATGCAGCCGCAGCTGGCAAGCGTCCTGTTCCGTTTCCGTCCTGAACAGCTGGCCGCCAGCGGCGATGCCGCCGTCGCGCTGTTTAACCAACGTATCGGTGATGCGTTGCTGGAATCAGGTCGCGCTAACGTGGGTGTCACCGAAGCGGATGGCATCACCTGCCTGAAGCTGACACTGCTGAACCCAACCGTGACGCTGGAGGATGTTAAAGTCCTGCTGGCGCTGGTGGAAAAAACTGCGGATCAACTGCTGAGCGCGTAATGTTGGCGTGAAGCGAAAAAGCCGAACACTGGCAACGGTGTTCGGCTTTTTTTATGGTTGCGTAGCAACGCGATTTAACGATTACGCGCTAAAAACTCACTCAACCGCGCCAGCCCCTGCTGCAACTTATCGGTTGACGACACCGCATGGCACCAGCGTAGCCAGCCATTGCCTTCCGGGCCAAACGCCGCCCCTGGTGCCAGACCGAGGGAACTTTCCCGCACCAGCCGTTTTGCCAATGTGGTGGTATCGTCAAAACCTGCGATGCGGAAGAACGCATACATCCCCCCACCGCTCTCCGGCACGGTCACACCCGGCAGTTCCCGCAGGCCATTGACCAGGAATTGATAACTGTGCGCCAGCTCAGCACGTAGACTGATGATGCCGCTTTCACCGCCCAGCAACGCCGCCTGCGCCGCGCGTTGACAGGGTTCAAACAAACAACTGGTATTGAACTCAATTAATTTGCCCAACGCATCGATAATCGATGGCGGCGCGACCACCCAGCCGACGCGGAATCCGGTCATTAGCCAGGCTTTGGAGAAGGTATTAACCGAAATTAGCCGATCATCCGGTGAGGCATAATCCAGAAACGACGGCGCATAGTGTTGATCGCTGGCATAGATCAACCGTTGGTAAGCGTCATCACTGAGGATCCAGATGCCATGTTTGCGGCAGTGCGCGAGGATGGTTTGTACTTCTTCCTCGGTGATCGTCCACCCGGTTGGGTTGCCGGGGGAGTTGATGATCAACATGCGCACATCCGGTCGCAGCGCGCTCAGCAGTTGGTCCATATCGAGCGCCCAGGCCCCCTCTTTAACCGTTAGCGCTACACGATCCACCGTTGCGCCAAGGATCTGTGGGATCTCCACCACATTTGGCCACACCGGGGTGATCGCCACCACGTTATCTCCCGGAGACAACACCGTTTGCGCCACCAGCATCAATCCATTGATACCCGCGCTGGTGATCGCCAGTTGCTCGCTGCTAATGGGGCGTCCATGTAACTGGCTGAGGTAATCCGATAGCGCCTGACGTAAATAAGGTCGGCCAAGGTTCTGGATATAACGTGTTTCCCCCTGTTGCAGCGAGGTGATGGCAGCGTCGGTAATAAACTGTGGTGTCGGTTTGTCCGATTCGCCAAACCAGAAGGCGAGCATATCGGGACGATCCATTCCTTCATTGGCTATTTCGCGGATAAGCGAGGGTGAAATTTGGCTGATACTGGCACGTGAGATGAGGGGAAAAGAAGACTGCATGAAAAAACCTCCAACGATAATCCCTGTTTAACTGTTATTTCAATACATAGCACCCGCCTGGTATATCACGCCGGAGAAAACTTCAGGAATAGCAATTTCATCTGGCTGTATTCAGCTCGCGGACATAATCGATAAAGGCCTGGAGTGGTGCTGGAATTAAACGGCGGTCGTTGTAGTACAGCCACAAACCGGAAAAACTCAGCCACCACTCCGTGAGGATTGGCTGTAACCGCCCGCCAATCAGTGCGGGTCTGAGCCAATCCTCAAACAGATAAACAATTCCGGTCCCGGCAATCGCCGCTTCCACCGTTAAATCCATCGCCGCACCGATACTACAGGTTAACGGGCCTTTGGGCTGAAGCCGCACGGTTTCGCCCGCACGGGCAAATTCCCATTCGGCCATCACTCCCGTGGCGTAGCGCCCCAGCAGGCAGCGATGCTGCATCAGTTCGCGTGGATGTTGTGGTGTACCATATTGCACCAGATAACCTGGGGCCGCCGCCGCTGCAAAGCGCTGGATACGTGGGCCAATCGGCAGCGCCACCATGTCCTGTTCCAGATGGTCGTCATAGCGGATGCCCGCATCGCACCCGTCACGAAAGATGTCCTGAACGTTGCTTTCGGCCACCACCTCCAACTGAATTTCCGGGTAGCGCGCGAGAAAACCAGGCACGATCGCGGGCAGCACCAGGCGCGCGGCGCTGACGGGCACATTCAGGCGCAAGGTACCACCCGGTGTATCGCGAAAACGATTGAGCGCATCCAGGGCGGCATCCACTTCATTCATGGCTGGCAGCAGGCGAGTCATTAATGCCCTGCCCGCCTCGGTCAGCACCACGGTGCGCGTGGTGCGGTTAAACAACCGCACCCCCAGTTGTTGTTCAGCGCGGCGTACGGCATCACTGAGGCGAGAAGGATTGCTGCCGATCATGCGTGCCGCCTCGCGAAAGCCACCGGCTTTCGCGACCGCCACCACCGCCTGCAGCAAAGCGATATCTAACGACATTGTGCGTCACCCCGTACACTGTGTCCTGATTTCACCGGATAGTTGCACAGCCGATGCGCCATTACAATCAATGAACAACTTATTAAAGGAGGTTCCCATGTCTCATCCTGCAATGACGTATTCCCTTGGCGATCACCGTGTTAACCGACTGGGTTATGGTGCGATGCAACTCGCCGGGCCGGGCGTATTTGGCCCGCCGAAAGATGAAGCGCGCGCTGTACAGGTTCTGCGCGATGCTATCGCCGCAGGCGTCAATCATATTGATACCAGTGACTTCTATGGTCCCCATGTCACCAATCAGCTGATTAAAAAAGCGCTCCATCCGTACCCGCAGGATCTGGTGATTGTGACCAAAGTTGGCGCGCGCCGTGACGAGCAAGGGGGCTGGCTACCCGCTTTTACCCCCGCAGAACTGACGCAAGCGGTGGAAGATAACCTGCGCAATCTGGGTCTTGATGTGATTGATGTGGTGAATTTGCGCGCCATGTTTGATGTTTATGGCCCGGCGGAAGGATCGCTGGAAACACAGCTGGCAGCATTGATTAAACTGAAAGAACGCGGCCTGATCCGTCATATCGGTTTGAGCAACGTCACGCCGCAACAGGTGGCCGATGCACAGGCGATGACACCCATTGCCTGTGTGCAGAACCTCTACAATCTGGCCCATCGCCAGGATGATGCCCTGATAGACCAACTGGCGCTACAGGGAATCCCCTATGTTCCCTTCTTCCCGCTCGGCGGTTTTTCCCCGTTGCAGTCGGATCAGCTGACGGCGGTGGCACAAGATCTGGATGCCACGCCGCTGCAAGTTGCGCTCGCGTGGTTGCTACAACGCTCGCCCAATCTCTTGTTGATTCCGGGCACCTCTTCGCCAGAACATCTTCAACAGAACCTGGCCAGTGCGGCGCTGAATTTGTCCGAAGAAATTGTCGCTAAGCTGGATAAATTGGGCACAGTTTCTGGCTAACCGTCTGATAAATATATATCTTTTAATCTTTGCTGGAAGCTACGAGGATCATGCTCACGGCGGATCCTCATTAACGCCTGCGCCGAACGCCGGTTAATGCTGCCCGGATCATGCAGCACATCGGCGATATAACCTTTTAATTGGCTGATTATGGTATTACGGATTTTTTGTTTCGTTTGTTCTGAATCAACCGTAAATTCATACATATCATTGAGTTTATGATCAATAAGCCAACCGGCGAACGGGGGGTTAATTTCCGGCAATGCTCTGACATTGGTGGTGATTACCGGACAGCCACACGCCTGCATTTCCAGCACAGAAAACCCGTAGGTATCCTGCCAGGTGGGCAGCAGACCAACATCGGTCTGTTTTAATAGTTCAATAACCGATGAATTCGCTAAAGAAGGCACATGGTGGAAAAAGGACCATTTATTGATCAGATTTTCGATTTGCAGATGAAAAGCGTCTTTATCCTGATACTGGTGGTGAGCGATATTATAACGTCGTTCTAAGTCACCAATCAGATTCACTGTTATTTTTTGCGTATTGATCAGCCCTTCATCGGCTAACTCGGCAAATGCCATCACCACTTCCGCTCCACCTTTGCGATAAAACTCATGACCAATAAAGCTAAATGTGATCATCGCGCCATCAGCTTTACGCGCCTTATCGGTCAGTAACGGTTGAGGGGGATGCATCACGCACAACTTAGCGGCAATGCTATCTTTCACCGTCGGGAAGGCCGCCAGTAGCTTGAGTTGAATATTGCGGGTGGCTTCAGAGATGGCGATCAAACGCACACACTCCTTGCGCGCTGCCAGGCGTAACAAGGCGTGGAGTTCCGGGTTTTGTATTTTGGCGACCCCTGCAACCGGCAGGACACGCGGAATTTCGGTTTCAAACGTCGATACCCAGCGGGACGAGGTTCGGGCAACTTCATTAAACAGATGAATAATATCCCCATTATCCGCAATCATGCCGGGGAAAGGTTGAAAGACGAATATTTTGTTCTTTTTGAAAATCTTTTGCCGAAGAGTATTGATATATAAATAGATGTTTTTCTTCTTTAAGTTCACATAATTGTTTTCAGGATCAACCATTATGTTCCTTTTCTCAGGGTAGCCGTCGCTACTGACTACAATATTCATCAATCCTCCTAAACACGAAACGAGTTCGGTGGAATTAAAATTATCAGTAAGACAGTTATAAAATAAATTCTTCGTGAGTACAGTTGTTTGATTGAAAATAGGATTAGTAATAGCAGGTTGTTTAAGAAGTATTAATAAACTGACATTATTAAACCGTATAAATATATTTTATCGTTGGTCGTGCCAGTCATCATCAGGAATACCCGTCACCGGGTATTCCTGGCTGGCTTAGCGCCCTTTCTTTTTTCGTCCGGGTTGTGTAAAGCGCTTACGCGAAGCCGTATTGGCACTCGGTTTTTCACTATTTTTCGCACCGCTGGCAACCGGCTTTTTTACCGTGGTCTTTTTCGTCTGTGCTTTTTGGGTCGATTTGTCTTCAGAAGAGGAGTTTTCAATCAGCTTAAACAGTTCAATTAATTCATCGTCGGTTAAATCGCGCCATTCACCTAACGGTAATCCTTTCAGATTGACGTTCATGATGCGCGTACGTTCCAACTTCGTCACTTCATAACCAAAATGTTTGGTCATACGACGGATCTGGCGGTTAAGCCCCTGCACCAGCGTGATGCGAAACACAAAGGTCGATTCTTTCTTCACTTTGCATTTTTTGGTCACGGTGCCGAGCATCGGCACGCCTGCTCCCATGCCGGTAATAAACTCATCGGTAATCGGCTTATCAACCGTCACGACATACTCTTTCTCGTGATTATTCCCGGCGCGCAGAATTTTATTCACCAGATCGCCATGGTTGGTGAGGAAAATCAGCCCCTGTGAGTCTTTATCCAGTCGCCCAATGGGAAACACGCGCTTGCTGTGATTCACGTAATCACTGATGTTATCGCGCTCGCCTTCTTCCATGGTGGTAATGATGCCCACCGGCTTATTCAACGCAATCAGTACCAGATCTTCTTCGTCACGCGGTTCAATCAGCTGACCATTCACTTTAACTTCATCACCGGCAAACACCTGAGCACCGACGCTGGCGCGTTTACCATTGATAAAAACATTGCCCTGTTCGATGTAACGATCGGCATCACGCCGTGAGCAAATTCCGCTTTCGCTGATGTATTTATTAAGGCGGGTGGATGAGTTGGTCAGCATGGTTCCTCCGAAAAAAGAAGCGGACTATACATCAACCTTGGGCATTCTGTGAGTGCTTTGCGCAAAAGTTGTAACACAAAAGCTAACTGGGATCTGTGGTCTGAATCGACCAGGCGGATTGGGCTTTGATTTCTTTCAGCACAAACATACTTTGCATCTCTTTGATACCCGGCAAGCGACGAATGACTGACATAGCAAAATCGGCATAGCGGTCCATATCTGCCGCCACCACCTGCAATAAAAAATCGGCATCGCCGCCAATGCTATACCGTTGCACCCTGGTGATTGACCAGCAATTGCCCGCCGGGCTGGCGATGAACGCCGCCAGCGTAATTGGTATCAGTTTTGGCAAGTTGATTGATAATCTGGTGGGACCGGATATGCACAGCCAGGACGGTGGTCTCTATCCGGGGGTGATTTATGCCCCTTTACCGGTGTTGCTGGCGCAGGGGAATTATTTACGCGAATTGCAGCAAAACTGTGCCAGTGATGAGGAGATTTTCACCATGCCGTTTAGCGCCCTGGCGCAGTCCTGCAAAACCTATGATGAGTATGGCGATCGCATCGCCAGCGCCCACAGCGATCATATCGAGTTGGTGGCAATCGGTTTGATCGGGCCAAAGAAAAAAATTACCCGACTGACGGGAAATCTGAAGCTTTATCGTTAAAATCACAGTCTATGGGAATTTGCTTTCAAGGACACATAATGCATATCAGCTCACTGGCGCAGCAGCCCGCCCTTATCAGGCCATTAAGCCAGATGTTATTTCGCGAATGGTCGGCCTATTCTGGCTGGAGCAACCCAGAAAAAATCGCGGCGCGTTTGCTGGCGCGCAATCAGCCCTTGGTCAATACCCTGACGTTGGTGGCAACCGCTGAGGGTGGCGTTTTGATGGGGTCGGCAAGTCTGATCCATTATGAGTTAGCCGATGTTGTCGGACGTGAATTCTGGCTTGGCGAGGTGATCACAGCAAAGGAACATCGTGGTAAAGGGGTCGGCAGTGCCCTGATCACCCGTATGATTGCCGAAGCCCGTGCACGCCATATCGCCGCGCTCTGGCTGTATACCCCGGACCAGCAGGCGCTTTACCAGCGCTTTGGCTGGCAGGAAGTAGAGCTGCGCCTGGTGGATGGCGACCGGGTTTCAGTCATGATGCTCCGGCTGTAACGCCGCCAGGCCATCGCGCTCAATCAGCGTACGTAGCGGGGCGAATAACGGTTGCGGCAACGCTTCTGGCGAGAACCATTGCCAGCCCTCGCATTTCTCGGGTTCGAGACACTGCGGCTCCCCCTGCGCACTGTGCGCCACCATAAACAGCGTGATGTAGTGCTTCTGTACGTCCGGGAACACATCGCTGACAAAAGCGCCGTTTTGCAGCGTTTTCAACTGTAAACCGGTTTCTTCCTCTGTCTCCCGTCGTGCGCACGCCTCCGGCGTTTCACCAAACTCCAGGTGGCCGCCAGGTGCCGCCCAATCGCCCGCACCATGGCTACCTTTGCGCCGCCCCAGCAATAATTTGCCGTGACGGAAAATCAGCACACCGACACCAATTTTGGGAGTCATACACATTACCTTTGTGTTTAAAGCTGGCGTAGCGGCGCGATTTATCGCGCAATGTCTTGGTCAGTGAAAACCGCGCGATAAATCGCGCCGCTACAGAAAATACGTTTATGCAACGCCGATCGGTTGATACCCTGCCACTCCGGCCGGAATGGCTGGCCGTTTTCATCCGGGGTCAGATGCACATACAGGTTACCTATCTTATCCAGCAACAGGCAATCATCCACATCTTTCAGATTGTCCTTGTGCTGATGATCCGCCCCCTTCAGCAGCTGCGCCAGCAGTGGCTGGCTCGGTTGATAGTGATATGCGATAACCACCCGTTCAGGCGATGTCAGAATGCGCTGCTGAGTCAGTTGCTCATCACCTGTGAACCCGATACGTAAACTCATGTGTCAAAATATGAATTAATTCACAACTTTTTCCGCTATCTTATTTGTTCGCCTGACTTTTTCACGGAATGGATATGCAGAACAAATTCGCCCCATCGCAGGTTTTTCTTCACTGGCTGACTTTTTTGCTGGTGGTCACCGCGTATTGCACCATGGAATTTCGCGGGCTGGCGACGCGCGGTTCCTGGCAGGGGTTTGCCATGATTATCGGTCATTTCAGTGTCGGCAGTTGCGTGCTGGTGTTGATGTTGTCCCGCGTGTTGCTGCGTTTCCGTCATCGCAGCCCGGCCATCGTCCCCAAACCGCCGCACTGGCAAACCGGGCTGGCGCATCTGATGCATCTGGCGCTGTATCTGTTTTTTATCGTGCTGCCGATTCTCGGACTTCTTTCTCGTTTCTATCTTGGCCGTACCTGGTGGCTGTTCGGCATCCCGATGCCGGTCAGCAGCGCCCCCGATCCGGATTTCTCAGATACCCTCAGCGGCTGGCATGAAACCCTCGCCCCTTACGGTTACTGGCTGGTGGCCTTACACGCGGCTGCCGCGCTGTTCCATCACTATTTGATGAAGGACAACACCCTGTTGCGCATGATGCCCGCGCGTCGTTCACGCTGATGTGCCGCGCCCGGCAACCTGACTGGCCGGGCGACCAAAGTAGCGCTGAAATGCCACGCTGAAATTGCGTGGATGCTGATACCCCACCTGCCATGCCGCCTGGGCGACCTGATATCCCTCTTCCAGCAACTGATGCGCTTTCTGCATGCGCAGAGCCAGTAACTTGTCACCCGGTGTGCAACCAAAATGTTGCTGGAAACCTTTTTTCAGCTGGTAATCACTGAGTCCTACGGCCAGTGCCAGCGTCGCCAGGGTAAAGGATTCTGCCAGATGCGCCAGCATCCAGTTTTGCGCCTGTTCCAACCGCTCGATATCCTGCGGATGAATTTTCTTTAGCGGAGCCGCCTGCGGTTGCAGTTGATGACGATGCAGTGCCAGCAGGTTTAACGCCTGAATCTCGCGCAGCAATGGATCGGTTGGCACGTCATTCAGTTGGGCGGCAGTCGCTCCGCCAAAGGGACTGAACAGGTGGCGCTTAAGTTGCGGCTGATGCAGTAAGATCTCTGCCGCCTGTTCTCCCAGATAACGTTGTGCGCTATCGGCGTTGAGCACCAGACGGAGCTGCTGTACCCGCTCACCGGCACGATAGAGGCGTTCACCGCTGCTGTGTTGAAAACTGGTCACGGTAAGATGACCGGCATTAAACAATACTTCACAACCGTTATCGGCACGAAAACGCGAACAACCACGTAAGCCGAAGGTCAGCACCAGTTGCGGCACGCCACTATCGGGACGCGAGCTTTCTGCCAGCGCGTTGAGGGGTTGATAGTCGGACTGCACCAGGCGCATCCCGCCTGACAGCGCGAACTGACGCGAACGAAAAACGCCAACGCCAGGTTGATGTTCAACCCAGGGTGTGTCGTCACCGTTTGGCTGGTCTTGCATGCTGTCGCCCTCGCGCAGAGTTAAATCGCTGTTTCGCAGACCAACGAGCATAAATGGCTGCCGGAGGAAACGCTAGTCTGTTGCCATCACCTTCGATCTGGAGACTACTATGGCATCCCCATTACCTTTTCTCGATAACCTGCTGGCGCAACATGCCCTGAGCGGTGCGGTGGCGCTGGCTTTTGAGCAGCGCTTATTTGACTTTCTGGCCCATCCGGCGGATGCCTCGCAGGTGGCAAGTCATTTTGGCTGTCAGCCTGAACCGGTGGAGCACTGGCTGCGCCTGCTGTGGAGCGGGAAATTGTTGCAGCGCAATCGGGAGAGATACCAGACCGTGCAAACGGCACAACCGTACCTGTGCCATAGCGGAGCACGTTATATCGGTGATGCCTGGCATTATCGTCAGCAGCTGTTGCAGCAGTTCGCCCGCAAACTGCCTGACTTGCTGAAGCGCCACACGCCCGGCTGGCAGGATCCGCTGGAGATTGAAACCGCCTGGGCTGATGCGGCAATGAGCCAGATCGCCCAGGAACAACGGGCGCTGAGCGGCGACACCGCCTGCGCCATCGCCAGTGAACTGGCAGATTTTCAGCGTCCCGCCCGCTTGCTGGATATGGGCGGTGGACCGGGCCTGATCACCCTGGCTTTAGCGGAGCGTTTCCCGCAGCTTTCCGGCGTAGTGCTCGATCTGCCAAAAACCGCCAGCGTGGCGCAGCAGAATATCGAGCGTGCTGGATTAACCGGGCGATTCAGCGCCCGTTCGCAACTGGCGGAGAGCGAGCAGGTCGATATTATCTGGTGCTCGTCCTTGTTGTATTTTGTCGAAGATCGCCAGGCGATGTTGCAGCAATTTTACCGCCGCCTGAAACCGGGCGGATTGCTGATCAGCGCACATGCCGAGGTGCCTGACGAACCAGATGAAGCGCGTCGGGTGCTGCCGTTTTTCACGCCATTAATGATGCGAGGTTACACCGTCACGCAACAGGGTGAGCTGACTCAGGCGTTGCAGCAAGCAGGTTTTATCATCGAAGCGACCCAGCGTATGCAACCCTTCCCGATGTCGCCACTGGATGTCCATCTGGCGCGTAAAGCGAGAATATAAATGTGTAGCAGCGCGATTTATCGCGCCGCTACGACCCGCATCAGGCCAGATGAAAACGTCCGACGGTCTGTGCCAGTTGCGCGGCCTGATCTTCCATTGAACTGGCGGCGGCTGACATCTGTTGCACCAGTGCGGCGTTCTGCTGGGTGGTGCCATCCATTTCATTCACCGCGATCGTCACCTGACTGATACCCCGCGCCTGCTCATCCGACGCAGTGACGATTTCGCCGATAATGGTACGTACCGAACTCACCGCCTGGGTCATCTCCTGCATGGTTTTCCCGGCATCACGCACCAGCTGCACACCGCTGTCGACCCGCTGGCTGGATTCCTCGATCAATGCGGCAATCTCTTTCACCGCGTTGGCACTGCGTTGCGCCAGGTTGCGCACTTCGGAGGCCACCACAGCAAAACCACGCCCCTGTTCACCGGCACGTGCCGCCTCTACCGCAGCGTTCAGCGCCAGGATATTGGTCTGGAAGGCGATGCTGTTGATGATGGCGGTAATGTCGCCAATCTTTTTCGCGCTGTCATCAATCTGCGCCATGGTCTGCACCACTTCACCGACCAACGCCTCGCCACGGCTGGCAATATGCGTCGCATTGTCGGTCAGCGTGGTGGCCTGATGCGCATTCGCGGCGTTATGTTTCACCGTGGCGGTGATCTGCTCCATACTGGCAGCCGTTTGCTCCAGGGCGGCGGCCTGTTGTTCCGTGCGTGACGCAAGATTAAGGTTACCGCTGGCGATTTCACCCGCGCCCTGACGTACCGAGGCGCTGGCATCCTGAATCTGGCCGACGATATCGCGTAACTGATCCTGCATGGTATTCAACGCATAGAACAGGCTGCTGGTATCGCGGTTTTTCACCGCGATGGTGTTATCCAGCTTGCCATCCGCTACGGCCAGCGCGATGGTCGCCGCTTCCAGCGGTTCACCACCAATCGGTTTCAGCACTTTGCGGCTGAACAACATGCCAAGCAAGGCGCTGACCAACAGGATGCTGAGGACCATCAGCACGATGGCGTTAATCAGTTGACGATTGGCGGCCGCCATCACTTCGCTGACCGGTGCCACCACGCCGAGATACCATTTCTGGTCACTGTTGCCGATGACGATCGGCTGCCAGGTCACCAGGGCATTTTCACCCAGGATGTCGTCATGACGCTCGCTGACCGCGCTGCTGAAGTTGTTGGTATTGCCTTTCCACGCTTTGCTGGTCTGGCTTTTATCCGGGTAAGAGACCACATTTCCGGCGCTGGAGAGCAGCATGGCATAGCCGGTGCCCGCCCAGGGTTTAATTTTATTGACCCGATCCTGCAAGGAGGCAAGGGAAATATCGGAGGTCACCACGCCCCAGAGCTTGCCCTGGCTGACGATCGGTGCAGCGACCGAGGTGAGCAACGTGGGCACGCCGTTGTAAGCGTAGCTATAGGGTTCAATCAACGTATCTTTCTGGCTTTTCTGCGGCAGCAGATAGTAATCACCCTGGCCCGGCGTAAAGATCGAGGCCAGCGGATGCATGGCAAAGTTGCCAGCCTGGTCGCGATCGACAAACCAGGCGTAGCGGCCTTTCGGTGCCTGCCCCGGTTGCGCAGCAAACTCGGCATCACGGCCATCAAAGGCGTTCTCTTCCATAATCACCGAGACCGACAGGTAGCTGGGATTGTCGCGCAACGTGGATTCCATCATCTTGTCGATGACTTTACGATCCTGCACCCCCGCGCCTGGCAGCGCGATAATGCTGTGTCCGAGGTTGTGCGCCACATCGCGCGCATAGCTGAGATCCTGCTGGATTTGTAGCGCCTGGCTCTGCGCGATTTGTTGCAGGTAATTTTCGGCCAGATTTTTTTGTTGGTGGCTGGATTGCCAGTTAAGTACACCAATGGTGACGGTAAAGCCGAGGGTAATGGTTAAGGCTCCCGTCAGCAGCATTTGCGTGCGGGTGCTCATTTTTTTCTTATCAGACAGTCGTTTGGCCATGCTGGCGCTCCTGGAGTCGACACTTTTCGGTAACAAGAACCACTCCCTGTGCTCTCACATTCCTTCAGGTAATCTATCGGCGCGTTGAAGGGGAACTTGATGGGTCAGCAGGTCTGATCAGTAAGTGAGCAGCCCGATTAGAATTTATGCTAAACAGCGGTGGTTAAATTTGATTCATCATTGTACAATGATAAGTACAAAACAGAGGAAAAAACATGCGCACCATAACTTACAGTGAAGCCAGACAACATCTTTCGGAAACGATGATGAAAACGGTAGAGGATCGAGCCCCCATTTTGATCACCCGACAGAATGGTGACGACTGTGTATTGATGTCGTTGGAAGAATACAATTCATTGGAAGAGACCGCCTATCTTCTGCGTTCACCCGCCAATGCCAAACGACTGATGAACTCAATTGAAAGCTTACGTAATGGGAATACCATTGAAAAGGAAATTGATGAGTGAAATTAACATGGTCGCAGGAAGCGTGGGATGACTATCTCTACTGGCAGGATACAGACAAAAGAATGGTCAAAAAAATCAATGAACTCATCAAAGATGCCAAAAGAACACCTTTTGAAGGGAAAGGCAAACCCGAGCCCTTAAAACATAATCTGGCCGGATTCTGGTCACGAAGAATCACAGAAGAACATCGTTTGGTTTATGCAGTGAGCGATGACGCACTGTTAATCGCCGCCTGCCGTTATCACTACTAACGTGCAAGGCCAGGCATACGCCCGGCCCTGGCAATTTATTTAAAACTCTCACTCGCCGCTTTCGCGATGGCGATTTCATTCGGGTTTGCCGAACCACTCACGCCCACCGCACCCAACGTATTGCCGCGCCACTCCACCGGTGAGCCGCCGCCCAACGGGATCACGCCCGGTAACGTTGCAATGGCAGGTTCTTTGCCGTTGGCACGTTCCATATATTTGTCGGTTGGTGTGCGATACAGTGCCGCTGCACGGCCTTTCAGAATCGACGAATCAATGCAGCCGACCGGCGCATTGTCCATACGCTGAAACGCCAGCAATTCACCGGATTGATCCAGCACCGCGATGCAGACGTTGGCATTCAGCGCATGTGCTTTTTCCTGCGCAGCTGCGATCAGCTTTTGCGCGTCCACCTGCGTCAGAATGGTTTGCGTGGTAACCGCCTGAGCACCCGCTGCACTGAACAGGGCCGCACTCAGCAGCGCCAGAGACAGGATCTTTTTCATTTCAATCACTCCATAATAAGGGAGCCAGATCGCGGCTCCCGTAAGTTAACCGCGTCGACGACGCAGGATATAAACTAACCACAGCAGTACCACCAGCGCGATAACAGCGCCAGCAATAGTTAGAGGTTGGGCATAACGAATCAGCCAACTACCGCTTTCCCCCTGCAACGTTTGTTGCACATCTTTGGTGGTGATGATGTGTTGTGGATTGCCAAAGCTGGTGGAGACGTAATTCGCCACCTTCGCCAGTTGCGCCTGGCTGAACTGGGTGCGGAACTCCGGCATAAAGGCGTGGCCTGATGAGGTATTACGATCCACCCCTTCGGCGATGGTCATGATCAGGTTGGCCGGATCATTGGACAGCACCGCAGAGGAACCCACCAGCGACGGGTAAAAACGCTGAGCATCATGAGTGCCGCGACCATCACTGGCATGGCAGGTGGCGCAGGCACCGTTATACAACTGCGCACCACTCATGGCATCCGCCGAGACGTAATCGTTGATATCCTCTTTCATGCCGGTTTCAATCGCCGACAGCGGCGTGCTGGCGGGCGCAACGGCAGGTGCTTTGCGATCGCTTCCGCCAATCGCGGGCACCTGCTTCAGGTAGCGGGCAATGGCCTGGAGATCGCTGTCATCCATTTTCGAGAACGAATTCTGTACCGCCGTCCCCATCTCACCCGCAGCAATCGCTTTGCCATGCAGCGCGCCGGTACGCAGGTAGGTTTCGATCTCCGCTTCGCTCCAGTCACCAACCCCGGCCTGCGCATCTGGCGTGATATTCGGCGCGCTCCAGCTGCCGACTTTCCCGCCGGAGAGGAAACGATCGCCCTGCTCCGCCATCATGCCGTTGCGCGGTGTATGGCAGGTGGAGCAATGCGCCAGGGTTCGCACCAGATACTCGCCGCGTTCAGCACTGCCTGCCGCCGCATCACTGCCCGGCACCGCGCTTTTATCGAGGAACATCAGGTTCCACATCGCCATCACCGGACGGAAAGAGAACGGGAATGGCAGATGGGTTTCCGGGGCTGGATGGTCATCCGCGGGCACGCCCAGCATCAGGTAGGAGTAAAGCGCGTGGATGTCGTCATCCGACATCCCGGCAAACGCGGTGTAAGGCATCGCCGGATAGAGATAATGATTCCCCGGTGCTTTCCCTTCTCGCATCACCGCAGTGAAATCCGCCAGGCTATAACGACCAATACCCGCGCTTTTCGACGGCGTGATGTTCGAGCCGTAAATCAACCCCATCGGCGACTGAATGGCGTAGCCGCCGGAAAAAGGTTTGCCACTTTCAGGATTGCGATGGCAGGCGGAGCAGTCTCCGGCAATCGCCAGATACTCCCCGCGTTTAACCAGATCCGGTGAAGCGTCTTGCGCCAGGCTCAGGCTGCTGACCAGCAACAGGCTGGCGATGCTGAATAACTGATTTAAACGCATCGTTTACACCTCGCTGGCAATGGTCGCCGCCATGCGGATCGCCAAAGCGATGCCGGTCAGCGTCGGGTTAACGGTAGCCGACGTCGGCATTACGCCGGTGGTGGCGAGGAACAGATTGGGGTGATCCCAGCTGCGGCAATCGGCGTCAACCACCGAGTCCTGGCGGTTATCGCCCATGATGGTGGTACCCATAATGTGGTACTGGTTACGCCAGCCGGTCGGCGCTTCAATCACTTCACCGTTAAACGCCTGCAAAAAGTTGGCAAAGTCTTTGTAAGCCTGTGGGCGCATACCACGCACATAGCTGTCGAGGTGATAATTGACCTTCAGCATTGGCAGGCCAATCGAATCTTTGCGATCGTAATTCGGCACCACGCGGTTGGTCGGACTGGGCAGCGTTTCGCTCATGGTGCTGATGTTCATAATGCGTGAAGCGCGATCGCGGATGGCGTCATCCAGCGCCTGGCCCATCATGCCTTGTTTCAGCAGCGGCACCGTGACATCGACATTAGGCACCAGGTTACGCAGTGAGTAACGAATGGCGGAATGCTGTGCGCGACTCGCTTCATCGCGACGATTGGCGATGGTGCCGTGCTGCACCGATCCACGACCGGTCCACAGCGGTTCATCGGCGAGAAACGTCAGGCTCAGGCCGGTGTGATCCATCAGGTTGCGGCCAACCTGATCGGAACTGTTGGCAATGTCGTTCATCAGCAACAGCTTCGGGGTTTCCAGCCCATGCGCGGCAACAATAAACACTTTGGCGGTCAGACGCGTATCCTTGCCATCCGGCTTGCGGTAGGTCAAGGCGACAATTTTATTGCCCGGCCCCTTCTCCAGCTTCCAGGCGACACATTCGGTAAGCAGTTTGACGCCCAGCGCCACCGCTTTATCCACATGCATGTCGCCGGAATACATGGCACCAATCGGACAGATCGGTTCGCAATTGTTATTTCCGGCGCAGGCCGGGCGGCCATCATAGGGACGGGAGACACGCGCGTGCGGTTCATGTACCACCTGGTAACCCATCGGGCCGAGTTTGGCCTGCATACGCTGCACCATATAAGGCTTCGCCTCGGGCGGCAGCGGATATTCCGCCGAGCGCGGTGGATAGTGACCGCGCCCCTGGCCACTCTGATCCTCTTCGCCGCTGCCGACCACACCAATTTCACGTTCGGCTTGCAGATACCAGGGTTCCAGCTCGCTGTATTCGAACGGCCAATCACGACCGACACCGTAAACGCTTTTCAGCTTGAAATCATTGGGTAACAAACGCCAGCAGGCGGAGGCCCAGTGGCGGGTACTGCCCCCGGCTACACGCAGATAGCTGGTGACGTACTCGAAATCGTCATCACCTTTGGCGTCGATATAACCTTCGGTATAGGAGTTGGGTGCCCACGGCAGATTAGGGTAAGGTGCGCACCAGTTACGTTTGCTGGCACCGTTGCGGTAGTTTTCCACCACTTTCCAGCGCGGAATATACGGCCCGGCTTCCAGCATAATCACCGACTTACCGGCTTTTGCCAGTTGGTAAGCGGCATTGGCGCCGAGGGCGCCCGAGCCGATGATCACCACATCAGCATCAAATTCGCTCATTTTGTCTTCCTGCTCACGTTCTTGTTATGTGTTGTTGTGTTGCGCCAGTAACGCCTCGGCTTCCACGAGGGTTTTGGCTTTACCCTGAATCATCAGCAACCACGGGGCTTCCGGTTCTTTGATGGTGCTGGCGGCCACCGGTGAGCGATCGCCCCAGGCGCGAATTTCGGCGGGCATCGCCGGTGCGCTAACGCCCGGCGGGACTTCAGCCCAGTAATCTCCCCCGGCGCGCGCGTAAGTAGGACGGATGGTGTGATCCCTGGTCGGTTCATACATCAGCGCCGACAGGAAGGTAACAAAGTGCGCGTCATCCACGGCTTTGGTAGTGGAAGGATGGCCGGTATAGCCGAGATACCACGGCGAAATAATCGTCAGCGCGGTTTTGACCTCGTCATCGCTTAATTGGGCGACGATCTGTTCACGATCTTCGCTGTGCAGCGCATTCAAACGTGCCATCAGGCTGGCGAGTTGTGCAGGGAAGGTGCTGTCCTGCTGGCACAACAGCGTCCACAGACGCTCGGTAATACCGATATCCAGCCCGCGACGCCCGGTCAGCAGTTCGCTGGCGCGCAGCAGCAGCGCTGCCCCGCTGTCTGCCGGAGCAGCCAGCAAGGGTTGCATCGGCATGGCGACGATCACCGGCGTCGCCATCATCAGTTTTAAAAAGTGTCTTCTTTCCATCAGACTAACCCGCGCTCAGGGCCGACAACGCCCCTTTGGCCGCTTCGGCATCAACGTTGCCATCCGGGGTGCTGACGCCAATCGCGCCGACCACCACGCCATTCAGTTTGACCGGCTCACCACCAGGCAAAGGCACCACCGCCGGGTTACCCAACATCCCAATATTCCCGGCCGCAATCTTCTGCTGGAAGCTGGCGGTAGGAACACCAAATGCGGCAGCGGAATGGGCCTTCTTCGGTGCCAGTTCGCTGTTCGCCAGGGTTGCACCATCCAGACGATCAAAGCTGATCAACTGACCAAAGGGATCGACCACCGCCACCACGCCGCCGATCTGATGGCTACGAATGATCTGCTCGGCTTTAGTCACCAGCGCCTGCGCCTGCTGATGAGTGAGAACAGATACCTGGTTAACCGGTTGGGCGGCTTGTGCAGCGGCACAGAACAAGCCGGTGCACAGCAGTGCCGTTGGAATCAATTTCATGGTTTAGTCCTGAATTAAATGGGTTAGAGGGGATTAACTATTAGCGCCCTTGAGACGACGTTGAATCAGATGATCGAGGCTCCATTTGCCACCGCCGTGCAGACACAACAGCAAAAACGCGGCCGCACAGGAGATGTTCTTCAACCACACCATCAGATGTGCATGGCTGTAACCCTGATAGAACAGAAAACCGGCAACCACCGAGAACACCGCCATAAAAATCGCGGTGAAACGAGTGAGGAAACCGAGGGCGATCGCCGCGCCACCGCCCACTTCCAGCAGGATCACCAATGGCAGGAAGAAGCCCGGCACATGGTTGTCCGCCATCAGTTGCAGGTTGTCGCTGTAGTGCGAAATCTTGTCGAGACCGGAGGCAAAAAACAGACCCACGGCCATGAGCCGGACGAGGACAGAAACGAGATCTTTGGACTGATTCATGATGTAACCATTCTGATATGTAGTTGTTAACGAACCAGACAGTACATTTTAAATCTTTACTAACTTTTACCAATTTGTGCGGCTAAAAACGGTGCTGTTTTTTTGCGCGGGCGCGCGAGTGGCACAATTTTGCCCGTAGGGAAGTAAGCAATTGTTTCTTTTGTTACAGATGGTTGAGGACATAGTTTGAAGTTGATCACACTATGACATCAGGGTTAAACCTGACGATGTTCGGTTGCTTAGCACTGCAATCAGAAGCGTTGCCGGGCGATCATCCAGCAAATAGGGTTATCAAATATGCCTCTGGCGGTGTCACCAGAAAGTGAACAAGTTGTTAACGCAGTATGGCGGTGCTTTTGCCGCGATTTTACGCAAAGCCGAGGGTAAAAAAAGTGGCATAAATTCCCGACAGGAATGAATTGATAACTAACACAGAATATTTTTTATCGGTTTCCGATGCCAGGATGACGCTAAACCCTATCGGAGAACCATCATGACTTATCGCTTTCTCGTGACCACCACGAGCCTCGGCCAGGGAGGCCGTACGTTACTCGCTGACGCCAATTGCACCGTGGATTACCTGGACAACGCCAACGATTCAGCAGAAGTGGAACGCCGCATGAGCAGCGTGCCCTATGACGCGGTGATTTCGCGTACCGTTGATCTGAGTGCCAAAGCGATAGCGGCCTGTCCGACGTTAAAAATCATCTGCAAACATGGCGTTGGCGTCACCAATATCGATGTCAATGCCGCCACGCAGCACGGCATTCCGGTACTCACCACCCCCGCCACCAACGCCCAGTCGGTGGCAGAACTGACGCTGGCGTTGATGCTCAACTGCGCACGCCGCCTGCCGTTTTTTCAGCATGAAGTGACCGCCGGACGCTGGACCCGCAGCGGTGACGGTGAAGAATTGCAGGGCAAAACCCTCGGCCTGGTGGGCTTTGGCGAAATTGGTCGCCGGGTCGCTCGGGTCGCGGAGGCTATTGGGATGAACGTGGCATTTTTCGATCCGGCGCTGGCTGCCGATGCAGATGTGGCAGGTGCGCAACGTTGTGCATCGCTGGATGCGTTGCTGCCGCTGGCAGATGTATTGAGCCTGCACTGCCCAGTGACGCCGAAAACCCGCCAGATGATCAATGTGAACTCGCTCGCACTTCTGCCAAAAGGCGCGATCCTGATTAACACCGCACGCGGCGAGCTGGTGGACGAAGTTGCGCTGGCAACGGCATTGCAAAATGGACAGCTGCGTGCTGCCGCACTGGACACGGTGGCGGAGGAGCCGCTGGCTGCCGGTCATCCGTTCCGTACTCTCCCGAACCTGATTATTACGCCACATATTGGTGGCTCTACCCCGCAAGCGCTGGACGCGGTGGCGCAAAGCGCTGCACGTCAATGTCTGGCCTGGCTCGATAATCAACACATTTACCTTCCCGCCTGTGTTAATCCGCAGGTGCTTAACCGGAGTTAACTTATGACGATGCGTAGTGACTGGCCGATTGGCTATTTTATTGGCGAACGCGGCCCACAGATTGATAACGCGACGCTGGAAGCTTTCCGCCAGCTGCCTGTGCCCAATATTGGTGACTCGATGGGCCGCAGCGTCGGTGCGCTGGGGCTGACGGCGTATCACAACGATCCGCAACTGGTGCTGTGTGGCCCGGCGTTGACGGTGAAAGTCCGTCCCGGTGATAACCTGATGATCCACAAAGCGATCGAGCTGGCACAGCCGGGTGATGTGATTGTGGTGGATGGATCCGGCGACCTCACTCAGGCGCTGATTGGCGGCCTGATGCGTACCTCAGCAGTGGCGAAAAAAATCGCCGGTTTTGTCATAGACGGTGCAGTGCGTGACCTCAACGAGTGGGCCGAAGGCGGTGTGGCAGTGTGGGCGCGCGGCAATACCTTGCGTGGCCCATCTAAAGACGGTCCGGGTGAGGTCAACACCACGGTGCACTGCGCCGGTCTGGTGATTTCCCCTGGCGACCTGATCGTGGCGGATGCCGATGGCGTGATCGCCATTCCACATGACGAGCTGAGTGTGCTGCTGCCACGTGTACAACAACACGCCCAACGTGAAGAGAAGATCCGCGCCAGCAACATGGCCGGCACCAACGATCCCGAGCGCTTCAACGCGATCTTGCGCGCAAAAGGTTGCCCGTTATAACGTCCTGATGACCGTTCGCGGCGCGATAAATCGCGCCGCTACACCTGCACGAACATTATAAAAACTGGAGTACCCTACCGTGCTTAAGAAAATTTCACTGAGCGAGTCGTTACCGCCACCGATTACCTGGCGTGACAACTTCACACCAGAAGAAGGGAAAACCTTTGGCGCGCAGCTCTCCGCGCGACTGGAACGGTTGCCTGCGGCACGGCCGTTGTGGTTAATCATTTTCGCGCTGGCGCTCGGCGGCTGGTTCGAAGTCTACGATGTATTTCTCACCGCCTATGTCGGGCCGGGTATGGTGCGTGAAGGGATTTTCACTCACGGTAGCCACAACTTTTTCGACCCCAGCAGCCTCGGAGCCTTTGTCGCCGCGATGTTCCTCGGCGTGTTTCTTGGTACGCTGTTGATTGCCAACCTTGCGGATCGCATGGGGCGTCGCAAAGTGTTTATTATCGCGCTGCTGGTGTACGCCATTGCCAGCGGCATTATGGCGTTTCAGCATCATCCTTATGCCATCGTGTTCTGGCGCATTGTCTCCGGGATAGGTGTCGGGGCCGAACTGGTCACCATTGATGCTTACGTTTCGGAGTTTATTCCGGCGCGTCTGCGTGGCCGCTCCTACGCCTTTGTGCAGGCAATTCAATACACCTCGATTCCCACCATCGCCTTTTTATCCTGGCAACTGGTGCCACTGGAGCCGTTCGGCCTGAGCGGCTGGCGCTGGGTGGTGCTGTTCGGTTGCATCGGTGCGGTGGTGGTGTGGCTGATCCGTATGGGCCTGCCGGAAAGTCCACGTTGGTTGGTCGAGCAGGGTCGCTACAAGGAGGCGGAAGATATTGTCCGTCGACTTGAAGCACGGGTGGCGAAATCAACCGGTGCGGTATTACCGCCGATTGATTTGGCAGCAACAAAACCGGTGGAGAACCTCCCCGCAGTGAAAAATGAGATGTGGCGACCGCCCTATCGTCGCCGCACCATCATGCTGCTGGTGTTTAACTTCTTCCAGTCAATTGGCTACTACGGGTTTGCCAGTTGGATCCCAACGCTACTGGCGGCGAAAGGTGTAACCTTTACCCATAGTCTGATGTACTCGTTCCTGATCGCCTTCGCCAGCCCGCTGGGGCCGCTGCTGGCCATGACCTTTGCCGATCGCATCGAACGTAAATGGCTGGTGAGCGGTTCAGCGCTGGCGATTGCCCTGGTCGGCACGGTGTTCTCGTGGCAGTCGCAGCCGGTCATGTTAGTTACCCTTGGTTTGCTGTTGTCGCTCGCCAGCACCTGCATGACCTTCTCCTATCGCGCTTACCAGGCGGAACTGTTCCCGACGCGTTTCCGTGCCAAAGCCATTGGTATGGTGTATTCCGTCAGCCGCATCAGCGGCATGCTATCAGGCTTTACCATCGCCTGGGTGCTGCATGAGATGGGGGTGGGATCGGTGTTTATGGTGATCTCGGTTGCGATGGCGATTGTGGTGTTTACCATTGGCGTTTTCGGCCCGCGTACCCTCAATCGCCGTCTGGAAGAGATCAACACCTGACACGGCGTGGTGGCAAAAGCTGCGCAAATTGTCTGATTTGATCGCAATTAAAACATCAAGGGGATACTTGCATCCCCTTTTTTGATCCAGCGCAATAACCTCTCCCGCGTCTCCTGTCAGCTTATTCCTCACAGGGTCTTCACACCCACATAACAAGAGGATACGAAGATGACAACTAAAGTGACTTTGGCTGGCGTGTTAGTGGTATGGCTGGTGTATGTCGCGTGGATGGTGCATTACTACGCGGGCACGTTTTCGTTGTTTACGCATTGATGACACTTCGTAGCGGCTCGATTTTCGCGCTTTGTTCAGGCGGTTTTATTGTCTGATTAAAATCGGGCGATAAATTGCGCCGCTACATTTCTGCTATCGCAATGGGTAAAATGGGGTGTAGCTAAAATCAAATCCGCATCACGTATTGTTAAAATGTCCTGCTAATCCCCGCCGCCGCATACTGCGGCGGTGAAATAATCACCCCAGATACATCGTTAATACTCCGCCACATCCCGGCAAAAATCTCACCCAGCATTTTATTACCAAACTCCGACAGATGATTGCTATCGCGGTACAGCGGCACCCCGCCACGCGCGCCATAGCAGAAATGGCGATCACACAGCGCCTGCGCGCTATCAAGTAGTGTGACATTGGGTATCTCCGCCACCACTTGATTCAGCATATTCAATGCGTCCTGATTACGCGCCAGATATTCAGCACGCGGAAACTGTATGGAGAAGGGTTTACCGCGCATCGCATCCCGCGTCATACGATAAATCACGTCGTAATCAAACTCCGGCACCGGCGTCATAATAAAGACTTTGCGCTGCCTGGCGAGTTTCTTTACCGCTCGGGTAAAATGTTGCTGAAAACTGACCAGTGAACTGTCTTCATTGGCGAAAGTATATTGTGGGGTATCGTCGCTGCTACCATTTTCGCCATGTAAATATAACGAGAAACGGTTAATGATCAGCACTGCGGCCTTGGGATATTTCTCTTCAATCGTGGTGATGGCATTTTTAACAAAGTCACCGCAATCGGGTCGCCCTGGTCGGGTAATTTCCGGCACAGTCGGGCAACCCGACTGCGCGATAAATACCACCGAGTCAGAGGCTGCATCGCCGCTGGCAACCACGGAAGATAACAGCGCATTGGCATGGCTGTCGCCCAACACCACCAGATTGACCTCACTGCCCTTGCCGAAAGAGCACTCCGGTGACTGCTTGCTGTTCACCACCAGACAGCCTCGGGCTTCGGTAAAGCGTTGTTTGGCGTACTGACTGATCTGGGTCACACTCTGCGGTGCACGGGCAGGGAAGCCCTGTAGCGCAACGATCAACAGGACGGCCAGCAACACCAGGGCCGCATTACTTAATGTGGCAGGTGTTCGGGTGCTCAGCCAGCCAGCCTGGTTCTCAACCAACGCCCAGGATAACCCGCCCGCCAGCAGCGACAAAGCGATCAACAGCGCCTGGCTGATGGGTGTCACCGGCAAATCCGCCAGATGCCAGAACACCCACAACGGCCAATGCCACAGATAGATGGAATAGGACGCTTTGCCGATTGGCTGCACCACGCGGTTATTGAGTAGCGGACTATCGTTCGCCGTGGCGTGAATAATCAATGCGGTCAGCAGTACCGGGATTAACGTCATCACACCGGGCCAGGTGGTTCCCGCATCAATCCACATCGCACTGGCGATCAGCCCCAACACCGCAGGGAGCGCCACCCACTGCTGCCCCGTCAGTCGGCTTTTGGGTGCCAGGTAAACAAGGCCACCTGCCAGCATTTCCCACGCCCGGGTGGGCAACATAAAGTACGCCATAGTGTCATGTAGATGCGTCACCACCAACGCCAACACGAAGGAAAGCAGCGCACCGATAGCCATCACCCAAGCAAACTGACGCCGTAGATAACGGGCGGTAAACATCAACGCCAGCGGCAGCAGTAGATAAAATTGCCACTCCACGCTTAGTGACCAGGTATGCAGCAGCCATTTATAGACCGCACCGGCATCAAAATATCCGGCCTCTTTGAAATAAACGAGGTTAGAAATAAAACTCAGGCTGGCGGCAATATGCCAGGAAAGGGTTTTATATTCATCGGGTGGAATCAGAAAATATCCTGACACCACCAGGATAGCGCACATCAGCATCAACGGAGGAATAATGCGACGACAACGGGAAGCATAAAAGCCTGATAGCGAAAAATTTCGCTGTTGCAGACGTGAAAGGATGATTCCCGTCATTAAATAACCAGAAATAACAAAGAAGATATCCACGCCAAGAAAACCACCGCTGATCGCGCTAACACCCACGTGGTACAGCAGCACCAGAATCACGGCGTAAGCACGCAGCCCATTAATATCAGCGCGGAAATTCATACGGATTTGTCCATACAATTTGGGATTTTTAAATCGTAAATTTGCTGCTGAGACGAAGCAAGAAAAGTTATTTCATTTTGTATCTGTTATTTTATTGTGGCCGGATCTAATTCAATGAAATTCTTCTTAAGATCGTATCCACTGAGGTGATGAGTATTGAAGGTAATGGATTGCGGTTACATTTTAACAGTAATGAGTCGGGATCTCATAATCAGATAATTTGCAGAGATAAAAACAAGCCGCAATGCTATTCATCACGCCCAGAAAATCTTACTGCCCTTCCTAAGCCAGTTATAGCCCTCAGCAACATTCCAGTGTTCGCTCAGGTCGATAATGGCCGTAGCGGCGCGATTTATCACGCCACTACGGGGGTTATGGTCGAGTTGACTGGTTAATGAGCCGAATATGATCTATTATTCGGCTCATATAATGAGCCAAATAAGCGATGCTATCGGCTCACCTGGCGAGCTGATTAGCAAAACATTCGGCTCACTGACCGGCTAACCCGAGGTAAAACATGTGGATATGGCAACAGCCTGACTGGCCACTCTTTCGCTGGCAGGATGCGCAATTACTCCCCTGCCTGAGACACCTGCAACAACAGCGCGGTGTGTTGTTAGGACGAGCCAGCATTGCCGACAACAGCGATCAGCAAACGCTGGATACCCTGCTGACCAACATCCTCTCCTCATCAGCCATTGAGGATGAGCGTGTGAATGCCCAATCGGTAAGATCATCTCTTGCCCAGCGCCTTGGGGTGTCGCTTGATCAACCCTACCCGGTATCTGAGCGTTCAGAAGGACTGGCCGCGATGATGATGGATGCCATCACGCTGCGCGATCAACCTTTGACCCTGGAACGCTTATGTGGCTGGCATCGCTGGTTGTTTCCCGTTAATGAATGGTCAGTACAGCGGGTGAATGCAGGCAGCCTGCGGGGTGATGAGCCAATGCAGGTCGTTTCCGGCCGCATAGATCGCCCCACGGTTCACTTTGAAGCCCCGCCGCGCGCAGGCTTAGATGCACAACTACAGCAATTTATCAGTTGGTTTAATGATAGCCACGTAGATGTGCTGCTCGACCCGCTCTTACGCGCCGGGTTATGTCATTTGTGGTTTGTCACCTTACATCCCTTTGATGATGGGAACGGGCGCATTACCCGCGCGTTAACCGATCTGGCGTTGGCGCAGGCGGATAGCCAAAGTATTCGTTTATATGCCATGTCAGCATCAATTCTGGCGCGGCGTGCCGACTATTACCGCATTTTGCAGGAAACGCAGCGCGGAGGAATGGACGTCACGGCCTGGCTGGTGTGGTTTCTGGAGGTGTTGAATGACAGTCTTGAACAGGCATTGCAGGCGGTAACGCGTACGCAACAAAAAGCGCGTTTTTGGTCGCACCATCGTGACAACGCGTTGAGTGCACAACAGTCGAAAGTATTGAACCGTTTGCTGGATGGCGGCGAACAGGGATTTGTCGAAGGTATCAGCGCCAGCCAGTATCAAAAAGTGGCGAAAGTCAGTAAAGCGACGGCAACACGCCATCTGACCGAGTTACTAGATAAGGGTTATCTGGAAAAGTTGCCGGGAGGCGGTCGTAGCACCCGTTATCAGATCAAATATTCAGATTGATACCAAACGTAGCGGTGCGATTTATCGCGCGGTGTTTAAAAGACGCGCGATAAATCGCGCCGCTACAGGGGGGCCAACGCCGTCCTTTACGACGGCGTGGTATTAAATCAGGCGGCTTTTACCGCGCGCGGTTTCTTTTCGGGTGCATCCGCCGGTGCCTCTTCGGCCTCATCCGCTTTGGCGGTTTCGGCAGCCACAGCGTCTTCCGCATTTACCGGCTCCGGCAGTTTGCTGGTACGCAGAATATGCTGCACCGCGTCTTTCTGCTCCGCCAGTTGCAGACCCAGCGTTTCGGCCTGGCCTTCATCCATCTCTGGGTTGTTTTGCAACAGCCAGTCAGTAAAGGCATCTGCCATATCGAGCATTTTGTCCCAGGCATCTGCGTCTTTTTTATTGGCAAACGTCATTTTCTCTTCACCCTTTCTGACTACAACATATTTGGTTTCGACTGCCATGATGCACCTCGTTAACTGTATTTATATACAGTGTATTCCGAATTATCGTTGCCAGGCAATGGTTTTTTGCCTGTCAGGCGATTAATTCCTGCAAAAAATCCGCGAGTGCTTTGCGCGGATCATCCTCTTCAGAGACGATCATCTCAATCCCCCACTGCCCCAGTACCTCTTTCGCCACCGGATTATTGCGGTTGGTAAACAGGTAAGATTTCGGTCGCGCCGATGCCAGCCCGGTGCGCCCCCACATCTTCGTCAGACGATAAAACAACAGACGAATGTTGAAATCACTGATGCTGTAGCCCACAAACAACACCGAGTTACCCATCACATCGTGTGTCAGCTTAATATCCAACGGCGAATCGAAGTACAGTCGTTCAAAATAGCTGCTTTCATCGAGGACAATCGAGGTGTCATCGTCAAAATCACCATGTAATTTGATGATATGCCGCTTATCTTCGGTGAGCGAAACCAGATCGGCGGCATTGGCGACCTTACTGTAGGGCACGCCATGCGCCTCGTGCGCCATCTCCAGCCAGCGATCGTAGTTGGTGGTGTAGATGCGTGAGAAATTACCCTGGGTGATCATGGTGTGGATTTCGGAACTGCGCACATCGATATCCTGGCGATGCCATTCGCGATCCATCCAGCTGCGCAACGGACCAAGCGAACCTTTGCGCTGCTTATAATATTCCGCCAATGACAGATGCGTGCCGTAGGTATTGAAGATTTTCGGATCGTAGCCCAGTTCATTGGCGAGATGCGCAATCAGCTCATGCCACTCCGGCAGACCGAGGTTACGCGAAATCCCCGCCCCGGCGAACAGAATCAGCTTTCCGGCGTCGTAGGCACGTTTCAGTTCCGGTTTCATGCCAATCCCCGTGACGTTTTCAAAAATGTAGCGAAGCGATCCAGCGCCAGGCGTCGCATCGAGATCTCGTTTTTCAGCTCGCCCATCTCGGCAAAGGTTTGCGTATGCCCCTCCGGGATAAACACGCAATCCCACTGAAACTGGCGCGGTCCCGCCGCCTGTACAGCGATGGTGCCGCGGACTTCACCTTCAAACAGGTACATTTTGCGGCCATCGCAATAACCCAATACGGTTTTGGCTGTCACGCTTTGACTCTCCAGCCCCTGTACCAGCTTGGTAAAGCGCTCCGCCTCGAGGCGATTCCAGAAGATGCGGGTCAGCCCGGCTGGTAAGCCATTTAACCCATCCAGATACAAGCCCGTATGCTCGACAAACAGCGGGCGACCGATGATCGAAAATGCCTTGGTGAGTTTATCGCGCACCAGCTCGACTTCATTTTCGGTCTGGATCTCTTCGATACGTCGGGCGATGGGGAGCACCTCAACGCCGACCGGCTCAAGGATGGTACGCACTTCAGCCAGTTTATGCTCATTTGCAGACAGGAAGCGTATTTTCATTGCAACCAGTTGATTTTAAATGGGTGAATAGCAGCAGTTATGATTTTATGACGCAGGATAGCTGCTTTAGATGACCGTTTTTTGTGACGGCGGTTTTAGTTCCGCCGTGTTTGAGAGGATAGTGCAGTTTATTTTGAATGCAACTGTTTGATCGATAAGTAGCTGCGCGATAAATCGCGTCGTTACAGCACCCGCGCCAGAAAACGCTTTGTCCGTTCATGACGCGGTTGATTCAGTACCTGCTGGCTGCTGCCCTGCTCGACAATCCGGCCATCCACCATAAACACCACGTTATCTGCCACTTCACGGGCGAAACCGATCTCATGGGTGACGATCACCAGCGTGGTGCCGGATCGCGCCAGTTTCTTGATCACATCCAGCACCTCACCCACCAGTTCCGGGTCGAGCGCTGAAGTGGGTTCATCAAACAACATCACGCGCGGATTGAGCATCAACGCACGAGCGATGGCGATACGCTGCTGCTGACCACCGGAAAGATGGCGCGGCCAGGCATCCGCTTTATGCCGCAGGCCAACGATATCCAGCAGTTCACCAGCGCGAGCGATCGCCGCCCGTCGCGAAAGCTGACGGTGGGCAATCGGCGCTTCGATCAGGTTTTCCAGTACCGTCAGATGGGGAAACAGATTGAAGTTCTGAAACACGTAACCCACGTTGATACGCTGACGCAGAATCGCTTTCTCTTTCAATTCATAGAGTTTATCGCCCCGGCGTTGATAACCGATGTAATCACCATCGATCTGAATAAAGCCTTCATCCACCCGCTCCAGATGGTTGATGGTGCGCAACAGCGTCGACTTGCCCGAGCCGGACGGCCCGAGGATCACAGTGACGGAACCGGGTGCCAGTTCCAGCGACACATCATCCAACGCCTGATGTTTGCCGAAAAACTTGCTGACATGGGTGATGCTGATGGCACCCGTAGCATGCTGATGACGGTAATCAATAGCTTCTGACATGGGAGAGTTCCTCGGTAGCGGCACGATTGCGCCATTGACGCCAGCGTGAAGGTTGCGGTTCACGCGTGACGCTGCGCGCCAGCCAGCGTTCAACGCTGTGCTGAAGCAACGACAACACGGTGGTGATAATCAGATACCAGGCGGCCCCAACCATCAGCAACGGGATCACCTGCTGCGTACGGTTGTAGATCATTTGAATGGTGTAAAACAGCTCAGGCATCGCCAGCACGTAAACCATCGCGGTGCCTTTGGCGAGGCTGATGATTTCATTAAACGCGGTGGGGATGATGGACCGTAATGCCTGCGGCAGAATGATGCGAAACGTACGGCGTGAGGAGGATAACCCCAGCGCCGACGCGGCCTCAAACTGGCCGTGATCCACCCCAAGAAAACCACCGCGAATGATCTCGGCGCTGTAGGCACTTTGCACCAGCGTCAGGCCAATCACTGCCGCCGGGAACTGCCCCAGCACATTGATGGTCTGGAAATGCCCCCACGATAGTGCGGTAAACGGAATGCCGAAGGAGAGCGTGTCGTATAAATAGGAGAAGTTATACAGAATGATCAGCACCACAATCAGCGGCAACGAGCGGAACAGCCAGATATAGCCAAACGCCAGCCAGCTCAACAGCCAGGAGGATGACAGCCGCGCCAGCGCTAACAAACCACCGAATATCAGGCTGAATACCGTGCCAAACAGCGTCAGCAACAGCGTTTGCCCCAACCCGCTCAGGATCACCGGGTCAAAAAACCAACGGGCAAAGACGCCCCACTCCCAGCGTGGATTAAACGCCACCGACTCAATCACCCCGGCAAGGATAAACAGCGCGACAATCGCCCCGACGGTACGCGCCGGATAACGCGCAGGCACCACGGTTAAAGGTTGTTCGGTTTTCATGCAGGCTCCTTGCTGTGCACATCAATCACTTTCAGGAAACGCAAGCGCCCGTCATGCGGCGGCTGACCGTAGATCTCCATATCATCACGCAGTTCAAACTGCGGCTGATACCCATGACCGATATAGAGACGCACCGCTTCCGGCTGACGGAAGCCGGTGGTGAGGAAAATACGCTGATAACCGGCACGCAGTGCGCGCCGTTCCAGTTCCTGTAAAATCAGCAGCGCCAGCCCCTGACGACGCAGATCGCTACGTGTCCAGATCCGTTTCAGTTCCGCAGTGTGATCGTCATAGGGTTTATACGCCCCCATCGCAATGATTTCTCCCTCCCGCTCCAGCACAATAAACAACCCGTGCGGCGCTAAATACCATTCGGTCTGCTCCACTTCTTTGCTGTTACGGAAGAAATCGCCGTAGCGTGCTTCATATTCACCGAACAACCCGGTGAGAATCGGCTGCAATTCCGGCGCTTCAGGCGACACTTCACGGAAAGATTGCTGGCTCATGCCGCCTCCTTAATCGCCCAGACCGGCTGGATTCACTTCGGAACGATCGATATGTTCGACACCCTCACCCCAGCGATTTAATACCTTGAGATAGTCGCCGTTCTCCATCACACCATTCAGGGCTGTGCTGATCGGTTCCGCCAGGCCGCTGCCCTTTTTCACCGTCACCGCAATATGTGCCGCCTTCGGCCAGCCGCCATCGACGCTGCCGACCAGGCGCGTCTGCCCGGTCAGGGCCGCTTTCCAGGCACCAATCACATTGGGGCCAAAATAGGCGTCAGCCCGGCCCGATTGCAGCGCAAGGGTTTGCGCCGCATCATCTTTGGTGTAGATCGGCGTGAACGGTTTCAGTCCTTTAGCCTGATTGGCCTTATCCCACGCCAGCAAAATCGCTTCCTGATTGGTGCCAGAACCGACGATGATGCGTAGCCCGGCGATATCTTCCGCTTTGGTGAGAGATTTGATTGGGCTGTTGGTTTTGACATAGAAACCGAGCGAGTCCTTGCGATAAGTGGCGAAATCGAAGCGTTCTTTACGTTCTTTGGTCACGGTGATGTTGCTGATGGCGGCATCGTATTTACCGGAAGCCACGCCGAGCGGCCAGTCCTCCCATGAGGTTGGCACGATCTTCAGCTTCAGACCGAGGCTATCCGCCACCAGCCGGGCGATATCCACTTCGCTGCCCAGCAGGGTTTTGTTGTCATCGCTAAACACCGTCAGCGGCGGTGAGTTTTGTGCCGCTACCGCCACGGTAAAGGTGCCGGGCGCGGCAAAATGGTGCCCGGCAGGGATCTGTGCCACGGCTGCACTGTTTTTGCTGGTGTTGATCGGGGTTTTGTTGGCTTCAAGGCTGACCTGTTGACCGTTAAACGCCACCTCTTCGGCGAGGGCAGCAGCGCTACTGGTCAGTAATAACAGGGCGATGAGGGAGATCTTCTTCTGCATAGCATCAACTCGCTTTTATTGTTGTGTGAACTGATTGACGGGATCGTGCAAACCGAAGCTGGCGCGCAGCGTGGTCCCAGGGTAGTCACGACGTGACAAACCGCGCGCCTGCAAAATCGGCACGACGCGGTCGACAAAACGTTCGAAGGTGTCCGGCGTACCCCCATTGATAATGAAGCCGTCCGTCGCTGCGGTTTCGAACCACAGTTGCAGGCCATCCGCCACCTGCTCCGGCGTGCCGTGGAACAGCGGACGCGGCGTGGCCGCTTCCAACGCCGCCTGACGCAGCGTGTGGCCGTGTTCGCGCGCTTTGCGCTTTATTTCATCGGTGGTGCTACGGAAACTGTTCTGACCGATATCACCGATCTCCGGGAAAGGTTCATCCAGCGGGTATTGCGAGAAGTCGTGGTGGTCAAAGAAGCGACCAAGGTAATTCAACGCATCCTTGATCGACACCAGCGCAGCGGTGGTTTGATATTGACGCTCCACATCCTCAGCATCATCGCCAACAATCACTCCAACCCCCTGGAAGATATGCAGATCTTCAGGCTGGCGGCCATTGGCGACCAGTTGTTTTTTCACATCCCGGTAGAACGCCTGCGCCTCTTCACGCGTCGGCTGATGGGTGAAAATGGCGTCGGCATGACGCGCCGCCAGCTTTTTGCCGTCTTCAGACGCTCCGGCCTGGAAGATAATGGGACGTCCCTGCGGCGTGCGCGCGATATTAAGCGGCCCCTGCACCTGGAAGAAATCACCATGATGGTTAAGGGTGTGCAGCTTAGTCGCATCGAAGAACTGCCCGCTTTCCTTATTACGCACAAAAGCATCGCTTTCCCACGAATCCCACAGCCCTTTCACCACCTGCAAATATTCGTCAGCGATGCGATAGCGCAGCGCATGCTCCGGGTGTTGCTGGCGCGAGAAGTTTTTCGCCGATCCTTCCAGCGGCGAGGTCACCACGTTCCAACCCGCACGGCCACCACTCAGATGATCAAGGCTGGCGAACTGGCGTGCCACGGTAAAAGGTTCGCTGTAGGAGGTGGAAACGGTGCCCACCAGTCCAAGGTGTTGCGTCACACCTGCCAGCGCCGACAGTAGCGTCAGAGGTTCAAAGCGGTTGAGAAAGTGCGGAATCGACTTGTCATTGATAAACAGACCGTCGGCAACAAACAAAAAGTCCAGTTTGCCCTGTTCCGCTTTGCGCGCAATGTGTTTGGCATAATCAATATTGATGCTGGCATCGGCCAGTGCCGCCGGATGACGCCAGGCGGACATATTGCCGGATGCCCCATGCAGAATGGTGCCCAGTCGGAGTTGTCTTGCAGTCATAATCGTCTCTCTTTAGCCATAGCGCAGCCTGACGGCATTACGCAGGAAGCCGTTACAGGTAAAAATCGTTGAGGAAAGGGTTAATTCAGAATGGCGTCACGACATCGGGCGTTGAGATGCTGCAACGCCTGTTGCGCCAGTTGGGAAAAGTAACTGGCGGCAGGCGCGATCAACGCTTCGTCCGGGTTGAAACCGCCATGATGCAGACCAAAATCGCTGGCACTGCCGATGCTGACAAAAGCGCCGGGGATCTGTTGCAAATAAAACGCGAAGTCCTCACCGCCAAGATGCAGGTCGGCGGTTTGCACGCGATAACCCACTTGTTGCGCCACGTTGCTGGCGAAAGTGGCCCAATCGGCGTCGTTCTCCAGTACCGGCGGCCCGGCGTGCCAGCTCAGGCTGGCTTGTGCGCCAGCAGCGGCCGCCACGTTTTCGACTAAGCGGCGTACGCGCTGCTCCAGTTGTTGCCGCACGTACCGATCGTGGGTACGAGCGGTGCCACCGAAATCCACCTCTCCCGGCAGCACATTCCAGGTTTTGCCGCCGTCGATGCGGGTAACGCTTAGCACCAGGCTATCGAGGGTATTGAAGCTGCGACTGGTCAACGATTGCAGAGCCTGAATAATCTGGCTGGCGACGACAATGCTATCCACCCCCTGTTCCGGGTGGGCAGCATGCGCCCCTTTACCTTTGACACGAATGACAAAACGATCGGCATTGGCATAGAAGGCGCCACCGCGCGTGGCGAAGGTGCCGGTCGGCAGTCCAGGTTCGTTGTGCATACCGAAAATCGCCTGCACATCCTGCAACACGCCCGCTTTGATGAATTGCCGTGCGCCTGTCGCGTTTTCTTCGCCGGGTTGAAACAAAATACGAATGCGTCCTGGCAACAGCGCCTCTTGCGCTTGCAGTTGCAGCGCCGCCCCCAGCATCACCGCGCTGTGTACATCATGCCCGCAGGCATGCATCACACCGGTATGCCGCGAGCGATACGGCAACCCCGTCGCTTCATGAATCGGCAACGCGTCAATATCGGCACGTAACGCAATCACCGTGTCGCCCTGACCGATTTCCGCCACCACGCCGGTTTCCAGCGCATAATCCAGCAGGCGTATCCCGGCGGCTTGCAGCCAGCCGCGCAGACGGGCAGTGGTTTCTACCTCGTGACTGGAAAGTTCCGGCCAGCTATGCAGCTCGCGTCGCCAGTCAATCAGCTGTTGTTGCGAAAATTGCGTCATGGGATATCTCCGGGAATGTCACTCAGGCG
The DNA here is from genome assembly GCF_059730495.1 of Pantoea sp. X-Soil-TKNS-1211. NCBI lineage: Bacteria > Pseudomonadati > Pseudomonadota > Gammaproteobacteria > Enterobacterales > Erwiniaceae > Pantoea > Pantoea sp. X-Soil-TKNS-1211. The sequence goes on along the minus strand of NZ_AP035954.1, from coordinate 234,075 downwards.
GCGACCAGACGATGGCTTGCCAACAGTTCAAGGGATTTCAGACGCGCCGCTTCTTCCACTACCGGCGAATCAATCACAAACTCATCAATGCCGAAGTTTTGATGCAGCGCCTCAAGCTGCGCATGAACCTGCGCCGCAGTGCCCTTGAGTAACGACGGAGTGCGCGGTTCAATCACGTAATCGCTGTAACCGCCCTGCCGTACATAGCGTTCCGCCTGCTCCAGACTGCCGACATTCACGCTCTGGCCATCCTTCACCCTGACATGGAAGAAACGCAGGTTGCTGACCAGCAGGTCAGCCGCCGCCGGGGAATCTGCCACCACCGCCTGTACCGCCACCAGCGCGCGCTGGCCGTTGCTGAGCTGGTGGTAACGCGTCAGCACCCGCTCCATCAATGCACGGTCGCCATTCAGATGCGCGGCAAACACCAGCTGCCAGCCCAGATCTGCCGCCAGTTGGGCACTCTCTTCACTGGCCCCCAGCAGGAAGCGATTGGCCGGGCGGTTGGGTTGCGGCGTGGCTACCAGTGATTCTTCATCATTTTGTTGCGTCCCAGGCTGGAGCCAACCGTCCAGTAGCGCCAGTTGTTCAGCAAAACTGCCTTTTTCAGCGGCATGGACGCCGAGTTGCAGCGCTCTCGTCGACAGGGGCAAACCACCGGGCGCTTTGCCGACACCGAGATCGATACGTCCCGGGGCCAGCGAGGCCAGCAGGTTGAAGTTTTCCGCCACTTTATACGGGCTGTAATGCTGCAACATCACACCACCAGAACCCACGCGGATATGCCGCGTCTGGCCAATAATCCACGCGATCAGCAATTCAGGAGCCGGGCTGGCCAGGCGGGCGGAATTATGGTGTTCCGCCAGCCAGAAACGATGGTAGCCCCAGGCTTCCGCCTGCTGCGCCAAATGCAGGGTGCGGTGCAGCGCGTTGGTCGCGCTCTCTTCTTCGGCAATCGGCGATTTATCCAGCAAACTCAGTCGGTATGACATACGCCTTATCCTTTTCCGTCATGAATATGGCGGCTAGTGTGGAACGGCGCATTAGGTTCGTAAAACATGATATTTTTGAATGCATATTTATTTTATGCATATCAGTTAGCAAGGCTGGTGGAATCGCGTAAATATCCTTATTAAACACTCAGTTATGTACACTTGTATTTATGTGTTCATCTTAATCATAAGTTTAAAATTAGCGAAGAAAGCCATGAAGTGTGAAGAGAGGAGCTTATGAGTCCGAAGTTAGAGCACCCTCTGGGGCGTAATCAAAGCCGCCTTCTATGAAGGCGGCTTCTTACTATTAAAATGTGCCATATTTTTATTGAATTTTTGATACCCAGGTAACAGCAGGAGAGACTTGAATGTAAAATTTACAATGCGGTATAAGTGGTTTTATTATCAGGTCATTTTCGAGGACTAATATTTTATTAGACAGTTCCTGGTTCTTACTTTTTCTCTTGTTGTCGGAGGAACGGATAATCTGGAATAAATCTCTGATATTATTTCGCATTTCAGAGAACCCTTCCTTAGTGGCATTGAGATTTTCCACTTTCTGAGTGACGTGCGTTATGGAACTCATAACAACTTCATGACGTATTTGAAATTCAGCTTGTGATTTAGTCAATGGCATTATTCCTGTTTTATAAGCTTGAAATGCGTACTGAGAGTTAAGTGAAGATAACTCTTTTTTAATTCACTTAGCAATTCTAAAATTTCGACTTGTGTGGTCAGTGATTTTGCCAGGAGATGTTTTGATGTGTGTTCTGGTTCCGCTTTGTAATTATTGCTTTTCAATATCACATTTGAACTTTTAATGTGAAGAATGTTTTCTCCTAATGAAGAAATGAAGTTCCTTACTGGCTAAAAAACAAACTTCTGGATTCCTGTAGTAATTCCATTAATAAATGACATGACCTTACCTCCATTGAGTAATCCAATTATGTGAAATCGCATATGAATATATAATAAAGTTTCTTTCGTGTTAACTCTTGAACAGGGCAGTTCTGCCGCATTAACAAAACCTTCAGGTTATTATGGTAAGAACTCAGGATTCCGGGTCAGTAAAGCCTTTAAACACGGTGCTGGGGCGTTGATGCACGGATTCCTAAATTCATGCCGCAGTGTCATGAATTTTCAGGATATGAGCAGGTCAGCCGGGCTGCTGAAAATTGAAAAAACCGGCATCTGTCAGCCCATAGTTGCCATATAGAGAAAGACGCGCCCAGCTGAGGAGCAGTGCCTGGCGAAGGGGCTGATTGTTTTATGGACTGAGGGTGATGTAACGTCAGCCAATCACTCTGCACAGGAATCATCCCGATGACCACCGCCTCACTACTGCACCGCAGCCATGAGCAATACCGCTACGCTCGCGAGGGAACCCGTTTACTGAAATCTGCTATACAGCCCGCAAAAAGAAACGAACACCGGTATCAGGTACGTTATCTGCCGGGGCTGGAAATCCGCAGCAGCGCGACCGGTGACCGCCAGACCGAAAACCTGTGGGTAATTACGGTAAACGGCACCCGTATCCTGCACTGGCATCAGGGACGACCTGAGGATGTACCAAGCGGCCAGACAAGGTTCTGCGTGGCAGACCGGACCGGCAGCAGCCAGTCAGAACTGGACGGTGAGGGGAAAATAATCAGCCGCGAGCAGTATTATCCTTTTGGCGGCACCGCTGTGTGGGCAACACGTAACCAGACAGAAGCCCGTTACAAGGCTGTGCGCTATTCGGGTAAAGAACGCGACGTGACCGGACTGACATACTACGGATACCGTTATTATACACCCTTGCTGATGCGCTGGTTAAATGGAGATCCTGCCGGAATGGTAGACGGTGTGAATCTGTTCAGAATGGTACAAAATAATCCTATGACCCTCTATGATAGCAATGGACAACGTAGCCTATTTGAGAGATTTGCTACCACAGCCTACAGCTCTGTAATAAATTTTTTGAATAAAGTCTTTACTAAACCCTTATCAGATACCACTAATGAAATTATCCCTGCAAAGCTAGAGAAGTTCCAACCGTTAGGAATTTCATATAAACAGCTGGCATTCACATTTCTTGAGAAAAAAAATGGAAAAGAATACTTAACTGTTAGCCTGCACGGTGGTCCTAACGACAGAAATGGCGAACAGAGTTCAGTTCCAATCCTCAATAATTCTATAGTTAACGGTACCTGGTTAGGACAGACTTTAATGAAAAATGTTCCAGATTTTGAAAAATACGAAGGAATTTCGCTAGCAATTTGTTATTCTGCTCGCGGTGGGGAAAAGAATAGCATTGCTCAACAAGTTGCTACAGAAACTGGAAAAACTACAATAGGGTATGAAAAACTTGTTTGTTTAACAGCATACTCAAAAGAAGACTCAAATTTTTTGGAAAAAACCGCTATCAACATGATATTTAATGAAAGCGCCTCATTTAATAAGTTGAAAAAGTATGTAAGTAAACAACAGGAAGAAGGCCGAAATTTTGGGTTGCAAACCATGAGGCTAGAAAACGATAAAAAAGAAGAAATGCGTATATTTATGCCAAAGCCTAAAGACTGTAATCCAAAACCTCTGGCAATCGATGTATCGGAATACGTGATCCCCCGAAACTTACTACTTAATCAACGGCCAAGGTATCATTAGGAGGTCGGATTGGTGACCCTGATGCTTTTCTTTATGGTGTCGATATCCAATTGATGTTGAGTGCTGCATCGCGGAATCCCGCAGGATTTATCGCGCGTGTTTCACCACCCACCATTTATTTTTTTCGGCAAAGCTTAGTGCATTTCCTTTGTTCAACTCCCCGACGCGGCATTCGATGATGAAAACCGCCCGTCGGGTAATTGATAACAAAGGAATTCACTATCATGAAGCAACGTTTTCACTTGCAGGCATTAAGTTTCGCCCTGCTGACCGGGATCTTTAGCGCGCAGGCAGCGGACACGCCGGTTAAGGGCGGTACGCTGATTTATCTCGAACAACAACCGCATACTAACCTCTATCCCCCCGCTGGTGGATTCTACCCGAACGGCGGCATCCTGAATCAAATCACCGACAAACTTACCTGGCAAAACCCGGAAACCTTGCAGGTGGAGCCGTGGATTGCCGAAAGCTGGAGCAGTAACGCCGACAAAACCGAATACACCTTTAAAATTCGTCCGGGCGTCACCTTCTCCGATGGCACGCCGCTGGATGCCAACGCGGTGGCAAAAAACTTTGATACTTACGGTCTGGGCAATAAGGCACAGCGCCTGCCAGTGTCTGAGGTGATCAACAACTACGATCACAGCGAAGTCATCGATCCACTGACGGTGAAGTTTTACTTCAAAAAACCATCACCGGGCTTTTTACAGGGTACCGCCACCATCGGTTCTGGCCTGGTCTCCCTCAGTACCCTGCAACGCAGTTTTGACCAGTTAGGCGATGCGCGTCATATCATCGGTTCCGGGCCATTTGTAGTCAGCAATGAACAGCTGGGCCGTGAAGTGGATCTGGTGGCGCGCAAAGATTATCACTGGGGACCCAAGAATCTTCAGCAACAAGGCCCGGCCAATCTCGACGGCATCAAAATCATTGTGACGCCAGAAGATAGCGTACGTATCGGCGCGCTGCTGGCCGGTCAGGCCGATTTTATCCGTCAGGTACAGGCCTATGACGAAAAACAGGCCAAAGCGCAAAACTTCCCGATTTATGCCGCACCGACACGTGGCGTTAATGACAGCATCAGTTTTCGCCCGGATAACCCGTTGGTCAGCGATGTGAAAGTCCGCCAGGCCTTGCTGCATGCCACCAACGCGCAGCAGGTGGTACAAACGCTGTTCTCCCCCAATTACCCGCAGGCCACCTCCGTCATTGCGGCCTCTGCGGCGGGCTACGTCAACCTGAGCGACAAGCTCAAGTACGATCCGGCGCTGGCGAAACAACTGCTGGATGAGGCGGGCTGGAAGCCTGGCAGCGATGGCATTCGCGAGAAAGACGGGCAGAAACTGACGCTGACGGTGTATGAATCGCCGCCGCAACCACAGAACAAAGAAGTGCTGCAACTGGTAGCGCAGCAGTGGCGTCAGGTGGGGGCTGCACTGACGGTGAAAGCCGGAGATGCGGGCAGCAAGACGCTGGATAACCTTGACCCACTGAAAACGCCGCTGACAGTATCAGAAGTGGGTCGTGCCGACCCGGATGTGGTGAAAAGCATGTTCTACCCCACCAATCGCGATGCGCTGCTGCAAAAAGACGGCTCCAGCGACAAGGTGAAAAATTTCCGTGACGACAAATTAAATACCCTGCTGGTCGGGATTTCCGCCGAAGTGGACCCGCAAAAACGCCTGCAATTGACCGGCGACGCTCAGCGCTACCTGTTAGACAACGCCTATGTGATCCCGATCTTTGAAGAACCGCAGGTGTTTGCCGGTGCGCCCTGGCTGAAAGGCATCCGTTTCGAAGCGGTGGGCCGTCCGTCGTTCTACGGCGCATGGCTGGAAAAACACTAAGGTGGTCTGACGATGCGACACTCTCTGCTGCACCGGTTGGGACAAGGTTTGCTGGTGTTATGGGCGGCGTTTACCTTGTCATTCTTTCTGCTCCAGGTACTGCCGGGCGATGCGATTCTGATTAAGTTTCAGAATCCGGACCTCGGTCTCAGCCCGACACAAATTGCCGACATGCGGCTGGCGTACGGCGCTGACAGTCCGATCTGGCAGCAGTACGGGCATACCCTGCTGGCGATGTTGCGCGGTGATTTTGGCTATTCGGTGCAGGCCGGTGTGCCGGTCAGCGAATTGATCGCCAGCAACCTACCTGCCACCCTCAGCCTGGCGCTGCCGGCTTTTCTGCTGGCGGCGCTGCTGGCCTTCGCACTGGCGGCGTTATCACGTCTGCCAGGTCTGCGTTTACTGCGCGCTTTCTTGCAGTCGGTCCCGGTGCTGTTTATTTCGCTACCAACCTTCTGGCTCGGTATCGCCCTGATTCAGGTGTTCTCTTTTCAGCTGCGCTGGATTCCGGTGATCAACCCCACCGCTTTTCAGGGCTTGATTCTGCCGGTGATCACCGTGGCGATCCCGATCTCTGCACCACTGGCGCAGATTCTGCTGCGCAGCATTGATGACGTCGCCACCCAACCCTTTGTCGCGGTGGCGCGCGCTAAAGGTGCCAGCGAAAACCGGGTGTTGTGGCGTCACGTGTTGCGCAACGCGCTACTGCCGGTGCTCAACATTGCCGGTTTGCTGCTCGGTGAATTGATTGCCGGTGCGCTGATCACCGAAACCGTGTTTGGTCGGAGTGGGCTGGGCCAACTGACGCAGCAGGCGGTCAACAATCAGGATGTGGCGGTCCTTCAGGCGGTGGTGATGATCTCCGCACTGGGGTTTGTGCTGATTAACTTGCTGGTCGATGCGCTGATGCCATTGCTCGACCCCCGTCTGCAACCGATCACAGGAGGTCACTGATGAGTCTGGTCGATTATGCGGCCACGCGCCGTAGCGAAGTCGTGAAAAGCCGCCGCCCCAGGTTGCTACTGCAACCCGGATTGTGGCTGGCGTGGGGGGTGATGGTGCTGGCATTACTTGCCGCCATCGCGCCAGGGCTGTTCACCCATTTCAGTGCGACCGAAGGTATTGCCGGTGCACAGCGCCTGCCGCCGCAAGCCACCTACTGGCTCGGCACCGACCAACTCGGACGCGATCTGTTTACCCGCATCGTGTATGGCGCGTCTCAGTCGCTGGCGGCGGCCTTTGCTGCGGTGGCGATGGGGCTAATTGGCGGCACCACGCTGGGGGTGATTGCCGGAGCTATCGGACAACGCACCGAGAACGTGCTGATGCGGCTGGTGGATGTGTTGTTGTCCATCCCTTCTCTGCTGCTATCACTCAGTATTCTGATTTTGCTGGGATTTGGCACGGTACATGCAGCGCTGGCGGTAGGGATAGCGTCAATTGCCAGTTTCGCGCGTCTGGCACGTGGCGAAGTGGTGCGCGTCCGGCGCAGTGAATTTGTCGAAGCGGCGTACGGCAGCGGCGGCAGTTTCTGGCGCGTACTATGGCGTCATATTTTACCCAATTCCCTGACGGCGGTAATCGCTTTTGCCGCGTTGCAATTTGGTCAGGCGATTCTGGCGCTCTCCACCCTGAGTTTTCTTGGCTATGGCACCCCGCCGCCCACCCCGGAGTGGGGATTGTTAATCGCAGAGGGCCGTAACTACCTCGCTACTTCCTGGTGGCTGACCATTTTTCCCGGCATTGTGGTGGTCTCCGTGGTGCTGGCGGCCAACCGCATCAGTCAACAATTGGCCGGAGGGGCAAAATGAGCGCGTTACTGACAATAGAAAACCTTACCCTCAGCTATCGCCAGCAAGGTGTATGGCGTCCGGTGGTGCATAACGTCAGCTTTAACTTGCGGGCCGGTGAAATGGTGGCGTTGGTCGGCGAATCCGGTTCCGGTAAAACCACCACGGCACAAGCGATTATTGGTCTGCTGGCAGAGAATGGTCGCCGCGACCACGGGCGCATCCTGTTGAACGGCACCGATATCAGCGACTGGTCAGCCAAAAGGCTGGAAAGCCTGCGCGGCGTACGCCTCAGCCTTGTCCCTCAGGATCCCGGCAACTCCCTCAATCCGGTGAAAACCATCGGTGAACAGGTGGGCGAGATGTTGCAACTGCACCTGCGTATCAGCCGCAAAGAGCGGCAGCAGCGGGTGACTGAGTTGCTGACCCGCGTCGGACTCAGTCATCCCGAGCAGCGCGCAGCCCAGTACCCACATCAACTCTCTGGCGGGATGAAACAACGTGTATTGATCGCCATTGCTCTCGCCCTGCATCCGCAAATCATCATCGCCGATGAACCGACCAGTGCGCTGGATGTGACGGTGCAGAAACGCATTCTTGACCTGCTGGATGTGTTAAGGCGTGAATCCGGCACCGCCGTGCTGTTCGTCACCCACGATCTGGCGCTGGCGGCAGAACGGGCGGATCGCCTGCTGGTGTTTCGTCATGGTGAGATTCAGGAACAGGGCAAGACCGCACGGGTAATCAATGCTCCGCAACATCCCTATACCCGCCAGCTATTGCAGGACGCGGCGTTAGATACCCTGGCACCGGCCCCGCATCCGGACGCGGCGTTTTCCACCCCGGCGATTCAGCTCTCCGCCATTGGTAAACAGTTTCGGCTGGGGCGACAACAGCAACTTCAGGCGTTGCGCGAGGTCAGCGTCAGCGTGCCGCGTGGCAGCACCCACGCGCTGGTGGGTGAATCCGGCTCAGGTAAAACCACCCTGGCGCGCATCCTGTTGGGTTTTGAAACCGCCGATCGTGGTCGCGTGGTGATTGATGGCATAGACGCCAGTGGTCTGAGCAGCGAGGCCCGCCGCCAGCTACGGCGCAAAATTCAGTTCGTTTATCAAAACCCTTACGCCTCACTCGATCCGCGCCAGACGTTGTTTACCATCATCGAAGAACCGCTGCTCAATTTCGAACGCCTGAGTGGTGACGAACGCCGCCAGCGGGTTGAGGCGGTGGCGCAGCGCGTGGCGCTACCACGGGAGCTGCTGACGCGCAAAGCGCGCGAATTGTCCGGCGGACAACGTCAGCGCGTGGCGATCGCCCGTGCGCTGATCCTCGAACCGGCGATTCTGGTGCTGGATGAAGCCACTTCGGCTCTGGATGTCACGGTTCAGGCGCAGATTTTGCAGCTGCTGCAACAGCTGCAACGCGATCTCGGTCTGACCTATCTGTTTATTACCCACGATCTCGCCACGGTACGGCGGCTGGCACATAGCGTCACCGTGCTGCGCGCCGGAGAAGTGGTGGAGCAGAGTGACGTTGTCACGTTATTTACTGCCCCCCAACATCCTTACACCCGGTCATTGATCGAGGCGATTCCCGCTTTCCGTCCGCTGATTAAGGAGTCTGCATGACACGTAAACGCATTGGCTTTTTCACCCGTTTGCTGGATGAAGGCAGCGCCCGCGAGCGCTACCGGCTGGCGACCGAACAGATCCAACACGCCGAACGCTTCGGCTTCGACAGCGCCTGGATCGCGCAACACCATTTTCATGAGCACGAAGGGGGGTTACCTTCGCCGCTGGTATTTCTCGCCCATGTGGCGGCACAGACCCGCACCATCCGCCTTGGCACCGGCATTATCACCCTGGCGCTGGAAAATGCACTGCGCGTGGCGGAAGACGCCGCAGTGCTGGATTTACTCAGTAACGGACGGCTGGAAGTCGGCTTTGGCTCCGGTGGCACACCGACCTCGTTTCTGCCGTTTGGCCTGACGATTGAGCAGCGTGCGCCGTTTTTTGTCGAGCAGTTGCATAGCGTGCTGAGCGCCTGGCGGGGCGACAGTCTGGCCCATCCCGATAACCATCTCTATCCTCCAGCGAACTCGCTGCCGCAGCGGGTGTGGATTGCCACCTTTTCGGTGGAGGGCGCAGCACGTGCCGGTCAGGCAGGCCATGGCCTGATGTTATCGCGTACCCAACCTCGCCCTGCTGAACAAGCCGATTTGCCGCTTGATGCCCTGCAAAACCCGATGATCGATACCTATCTGGCGGCGTTACCGACAGGGGTTGCACCACGTATTCTTGCCTCCCGCACCGCCTTTGTCGCGGATTCCAACAGCTATGCCCGACGGTTGGCGGAAACGGGCTTGCAACGCCAGGCCGATCAATTCCGCGCCGCTGGACATCACCTGCGCGGCGATTCACTGGAAGATCATATCCGCCAGTTTGACGCCCATCTCGGCAATGTCGATGCGGTTCGGGCCTCCCTGGCGCAGGACAGCGTGCTGGCGCGTGCCACCGATATCACCTTCCAGGTGCATTCGATTGATCCACCCCACGCCGATATTTTGCGTTCGATTGAACTGATTGCTGACCACATCGCGCCACAGCTGCGCAATGCATAACAGGAGAAAGGCATGTCTCAAGCTAACGATTTGCTGACCGCGCTGGCCGATATTGATCCGGCCTCGGAACTGGCGCAGGCACGTGCCGTGCGTGATGCCGCCACCCGCCATACCCAGGGCAGCTACGAGGTGCTTTTTGGCCAGAGCGATGACGATTTCCCGTTGCCAGCGCGCTTTGCGCTGGCAGCGCAGGTGGCCGCCTGGCACGGCGAGGTGGGTTTGCAGGCGCATTATCAACAGCAGGCACCGAGTGCGCAGCACAGCGCGCGCGATGATGCGGCCCACGCTTTCGCAGAACGCCTGAGTGTCCACCCTGTCGAGGCGACACCACAACATATTGCCAACCTGCAAAGCGCTGGCTGGACACCACGTGGCATTGTCACGCTGGCGCAGTTGGTTGCCTTTGTCAGCTTCCAGAGTCGGCTACTGGCCGGTTTTCGTTTACTTAACGGGGACAGTTTGGGTTCCGCGCAACACGCGGTGGCCGGTAACTGGCATAACGCCCCGCGTACCCATAGCGGTCAAACCGCCCTCACCGCCTTTACCCAGCGGGAACTGGGTTGGGAACCCTGGCTGGCGGCGAAACCGTTGAATGAATTTACCGCCGAGGAAAAAGCCACGCTGGCGCGCTTTGGTCACAGCGATTCAGACTACTTCCGCCTGTTGGGCCGCAACCTGCCACTACTGGAGCAGCGTACCCTGACCGATAAAGGCATCTTTTATACCTCCGGTGGTTTGGCTCGCGCGGAGCGTGAACTGGCCGCCACGGTGGTGAGTAAAGTCAACGGCTGCATCTACTGCGCCTCGGTACACGCGCGCAAAGCCAGCCAGCTGTCGAAGGATGATACCGCGGTTCAGAAGCTGCTGAACGTGGCACCCGGCGCGGAGTTATCCCACGGCCAGTCATCACGCTGGCAGGCGATTATTGACTTCAGCGCCGCATTGTCCGTTACTCCTGCCAGTGCCAGTCAGGCGCAGTTACAGGCGCTACGAGCCCAGGGTCTGGATACGCTGCAATTGCTGGATTTGGTGCAATCCACCGCCTTCTTCGCCTGGGCTAACCGCCTGATGCTCACCCTTGGCGAACCCTTTCTGCCCACTGACGCCAAAGGATAACCATGACTGTCCTCTCCACTGAACAACTGATCGCCTGGCGACGTGAATTGCACCAGCATCCAGAATTATCCAATCAGGAGCACGCCACCACCGCACGCATCACCCGCTGGCTGCAACAGGCAGATATTCGTCTGCTGCCGCTGGGTCTGACAACCGGGGTGGTGGCAGAGATTGGCGAGGGTGATGCGGTGATTGCGCTGCGTGCGGATATTGATGCCCTGCCGATTGAGGAATTGACCGACCACCCCTGGAAATCACAACAGCCAGGCGTGATGCATGCCTGTGGTCATGATCTGCACAGCAGCGTGATGCTTGGGGTGGCACATCAGCTCAAACGTATTGAAGCGCAGCTACCGGGCCGGGTACGCATCCTGTTTCAACCCGCCGAGGAAACCTTTAACGGCGCACAGCAACTGATTGATGCGGGTGCGCTGGAGGAAGTGCAGGCGATTTTTGGTTTACACAACGCGCCAGATTTGCCAGTCGGGGCGTTTCGTACCCGTGGCGGTGCGATGTATGCCAATGTCGATCGTTTTCAGATCAACATCAGTGGCAAAGGCGCACATGCCGCGCGCCCGCATGAAGGTATCGATGCGATCGTGATCGCCAGCCACATCGTCACGGCCTTGCAACACCTGCCCAGTCGGGCTTTTAGCGCACTGGAAGCGGTGGTGCTCAGCGTGACGCGTTTTACTGCGGGCAACAGCTGGAATGTGTTGCCGCATCAGGTGGAACTGGAGGGCACCGTGCGCACCCATGACGCCGCCATCCGTGCCGAGATCCCGCAAAGAATCCGCAGCCTGATTGCCGGGATTGCCGCGGGTTTTGACGGTGATGCCGAACTGGTGTGGCAGCCAGGACCACCCTCGTTGATCAATACCCCGGCGTGGGCAGACGTGGCGCTGCATCTGGCGCAGCAGCAAGGTTATGACATCCATATCGGCACCCCACAGATGGGTGGCGAGGATTTTGCCTTCTACCTGCATCAGGTGCCGGGGGCGTTTGTCAGCATTGGCAGCGCCAGCACTCAAGGGTTGCATCATCCCGCGTTCGACCCGGATGAAGCGATGCTCGAACCTGCGGTGCAATTCTTCACCACCCTGGCACAGCGGGCGCTGGCTGAGGTGCAGCAAGCTCAGGAACTGGCCTCGTGACGGTGAGAACAAGGAGAAAACCGATGGCAATTACCGTTCCCGCGCCACGTCTCGATCACGTGGTGATCAATGTGGCGGATCAACTCGATGCGGCCAGCACGCTGTTCCAGCGGCTGGGCTTTCAACTGACCGTGCGGGGGCACCACTCGCTCGGTTCCAGCAATCATCTGGCGGTGTTTGGCGAGAATTACCTGGAGCTGCTGGGTTATGAACCGGAACGCGGCAATGTGCGGCAGGATCTCTGGCAATCACCACCGGGATTGAGTGGCCTGGTGTGGAAAAGTGAGGACGCCGATGCCGTCTGGCGTTACCTGGAGAGTCAGGATATTGATGGCGACCTGCCTGCCAGTTTTTATCGTCCGGTGACGCTGCCGGACGGTTCGCAACAGCAGGCGCGCTTTCGTACCGTACGTTTACGCAGCGATCTGGTGCCGAATGGCCGCAGCTTTTTTTGCCAACACGAAACGCCGCAAGCGGTATGGCAACCGGCATGGCAACAACACCCAAATGGAGTCAGCAACATTGTTGAGTTTGTCGTGGTCGCACAGGATCCGGCAGCGTCGGCGCTGGTTTACAGTCGCCTGTTTGGTGCGGGACGCCTGGTAGCCTGTCAGGAGGGCGCTTTTGTGCTGAAAGCCGGTGTCGCGACGGTGCGCTTCGCCGCCGCAGAATATGTGGTGAAGCGGTTTAACAGCCTGCCGGCTGATTATGATGGCAGCGCGCGTATGGCGGCACTAAGTTTACACACCACCGACCTGAGCAAAGTGAAAGCCTGTTTGTTGCTGGGAGACGTCCCTTTTAATGAGACGGAAAATGCGGTGATTGTGGCGGCCGACCAGGCGTTTAGTGTCGCGTTGCGGTTTCAGCAATAAACCCCTTGTGCGATTTATTGCAGCAGTCAAAAATAACGACAGACGATATCTAATATCATAACTATCAATTTCACTTATATGAAAAACAGGCTCATGCTAATCCCATCAAAACGAATGAGAGGTGATTACCATGAAAATGAATGCCATCGTATGGCCGGAAGGCTTTATCCCAGGTTTTACCGATAACTACTGTTCCAATGAAGTGATTGTTGCGGGCCTGACTGCGGCAGAGATTTGGCCGCTGCTGGCAACACCGGCGCTGTGGCCGAGCTATTACAAAAACTCCGCCAATGCCCGCTTCTACGACAATAAAGGACCGGTGCTGGCGCAGGATGATCGTTTCTATTTTGAAACCTTCGGTTTTCCAGTAGAAGCTCGCGTCACGGAATACGTTGCGCCGTCAGCCGGTGAAGCGGGCCGTGTTGCGTGGCACGGCTGGGCAGGCGAAGAAGGTGCGGCAGATCGCCTGGATGTGCTGCACGCCTGGCTGGTGGAAGATTTGTCGGACAACCGGGTGCGCATCCTGACTCAGGAAACGCAGAACGGTAATCCGGCAAAAGAGCTGGCTAAAGCGCAGCCGAACCCGATGATTAATGGTCATCAGGACTGGCTGGATGGTCTGGTGGCGGCTGCCAGAGCGAAAAAAGGTCAGTAATATTCATTCGTAGCGGCGCGATTTATCGCGCGATAAATCGCGCCGCTACAGAATATGCCTTAACTAAACAGCATGACGCCGAAGAGGCGTTCTTTTATCAGAAACGATAGGTCGCGCTAACCGAGAAGTTTCGCGGTTCGCCGTAGACAATGCCGCCGCCGCCGACGTTGGTGTCGTACTCTTTGTCAAACAGGTTATTCAGGTTGGCCTGTAAGGTGACGTTTTTCGTAACGTCATAACGGGCAAACAGATCCACCAGCGTATAGCTACCCTGGCGGGCGCGCCAGGTGCCATTGCCATCCGGCCCCCCCACGTCTCCCCAGGTTTTTGACTGCCAGGTCGCGCCGCCACCCAGCGTTAACGCATCCAGTTGCGGCACGCGATAGCTGGTGAACAGGTTGAATGAGGTACGTGGCAGCTGTGAGTTATAAGCGTCACCATTGCGATCTTCTGCCAGATAGGTGGTGCCGCCGAAGGTCATCTGCCAGTTATCGGTCAACGCACCGTTGACTTCAAACTCGACACCTTTGCTCACTACGCCATTTTTGCCTTCATAAATGGTATTGCCGGTGCTCGGATTCACCTGACCGGTGCTCACGCCAACGTTATCCAGCTCAGAACGGAATACGGAGAAAGTGGTGGTCAGACGGCTGTTGTACCAGTCCGATTTCAGACCCGCTTCGTAGTTTTTGCCGATCACCGGCGAGAGGAACGCACCCGAGGCATCCTGATAATCCTGCGGCTGGAATACCGAGGTGTAGCTGGCATAGGCCGACCAGTTTTCGGAGATATCGTAAATCACGCCACCATAAGGGGTGATGTTATTTTTCTCCATCTCTCCGCTCATGGTCTGGCGGTTCCAGTTGGTATAACGGGCACCAAGGATCACATGCAGCGGATCGGCCAGAGAGATGCGTGTCGCCAGGTAGGTCGATTTCTGACGCACCAGTTGGCTGTCGCTGGACTCGGTACGCGGGTTCCAGTCGGTTTCCGGGTACTGGCCGTTGAAATCGTTGTAGTCACCCAGTTGGGTCGGAGAGATATTGTCCCAGGCGCTGTAGTATTTGTTGTCCTGCCGGCTGTAGCTCACCCCCACCATCAGCTCATGCTGGCGACCAAAGAGTTCATACGGGCCACTGGCGAAAGCATCCACCGCATCAACTTTACGTTTGCCGGTATTGTACCCGGTGCCGCCAATGACCGGATAGTTGGCATACGGCGAGGTGCCGATACCGGTGGTTTTATCGAAGTAGCCATCGATATACAGCATCTTACTGTCGAGGAACATCTCGTTGTGAGTGCCGTTCAGCGTGAAGTTCCAGCCGTTATCAAAGTTTTGTTGCAGATTAACAAAGACCTTTTTGTTCTCTTTGTCGTTGTAGGCCCAGTCCGGCGCGGTGTTGTAGCCACGACGAGTATGAATCT
This sequence comes from Pantoea sp. X-Soil-TKNS-1211, assembly GCF_059730495.1. Lineage (NCBI taxonomy): Bacteria > Pseudomonadati > Pseudomonadota > Gammaproteobacteria > Enterobacterales > Erwiniaceae > Pantoea > Pantoea sp. X-Soil-TKNS-1211. Next base: position 218,958 of record NZ_AP035954.1, on the reverse strand, counting down.
GCGTGCCGTCGGTGTACCAGCGCGGCGCACCACTCCACATCGGTGAATCGGTGTTAACCTGGCTGAACTCATAACCGACAGAGAGTTTGGTGGAATCGGTCAGGTCGGCGTCAACCACAGCATAGACAAACTGTTTCTGGTTATTGTAACGCTCGATAAAGCTATCACGATCCTGATATCCCGCTACCACGCGACCACGTACGCGTCCATCCTCACTCAACGGCGTGGAGAGATCGGCAACATAGCGTTGCTTATTCCAACTGCCATAGCTGGCCTCAAGACTGCCGGTAAATTCTTTACTGTCGGCGTGTTTGCGCACCATATTGATCGAGGCTGACGGGTTACCCGGACCGGTTAGCAGACCCGTCGCGCCACGCACCACTTCAACGCGCTCGTACAGCGCCATATCGGTCTGCACATCACCGAGGTTCCAGCGTGAGGCAAACGCGGTGGGAATTCCGTCGATCATGTAGTTATCAATCAGGAAGCCACGCGAATAGAACAGCGGGCGATCCATATCCTGGCTGACACTTTTGATGCCGGTGGTATTTTTCAGCACATCATTTAGCGTTTGCAGCTGCTGATCTTCCATACGCTGCTTGCTGATAATGCTGACAGATTGCGGAATATCACGCGCGGTCAGGGCCATTTTGGTGCCAGCGCGGGTGACTGGCACGCTGTAATCCTGTGCAGCCTGCTGCTGGGTAGCATTACTGGTGCTGGCATCGACGGTCAGTGTTTGTTCTTTATTGGTGGTCTCTGCCGCATGGGCGATACCGGAGGCAACAAACATCGCCAGCATTGAGAGGCGCAACACGCGCTGCGGAGCCTGGCCATGTTCCCTGACGCGCTTCACTTCGAAAGACATAATATTCCTCAATTTTTTTGTTATTGATGACGACATGCCCGCTGACGTCTGCTGGCGTCCCGCCACAAATACCTGTTGAAGAATAAAGGTCAGGAAAAAAAGCGCCTGACTGTGCCATCCCGGCACGTACAGTGCGACAGTAAAGGTGTCGTTAAGAAAACAAATGAGAAATATACGCATTAAGATTTCTATTGCAAGTAATTGTTACTGATTGCGTAGACTTTTTTCGCGCGGAAATTACTTATTCTTCAATGGCTAATGAAAGATGAGAGTTGCGAGAGGTAATTATCACCAACTGAGTGTAGCGGCGCGATTTATCGCGCTGATCGTTTGCGCATTGGTATTAAAGCGCAATAAATCGCGCCGCTACGTATGATGTGACAATGTCACCAATGCCAGCGTTTTTCCGCCAAATCAACCAGTAAGCGTGAGGCGGGCGAAAGCTCACTTAAGGAACGGAACTGCCAGCCAAAGGTGCGCGGCATGGTGACCAGCGGCAGGGGAATTTCCACCAGCGCGGCCTCATCGCCCTCGCCTTTCAGCAAACGCCGCGAGAGAAAACTCAGCAGTTGGGTACTGGCTATCACCTGACGCAGTGGCGACAAGGTATTACTTTCCATCTGTACGCGCGGTGCTGCATAGCCGCCATTACGTAATCGTTGTTCCAGCCACTGGCGCGTGGCGACCTTGGCGGAAGGCAGTAGCCAGTTGTACTGATCAAGCTGTTCCGGGGTGGGATGGATATTCGCCAGCGGGTGACGTTTGCTGGCGGCAATCACCACCGGATCATCAATCAGCGGGCGAGTAATAAACTCGCTATTACCGTCCGGCAAGAAACCGAGGATCAGATCGATCTTGTTTTCCCGCAGCATTTTTTGCAGCAGGTCATTCATGCCCACCGTCACTTCCAGCCGTGCCGTCGGCGCTTTATGCAGCAAATCGCGGCTCAACATCGGCAGCATAAATTCTGCGGCCGTCGCGGCCACACCGAGGCGGATCACCCCCGCCGTACCTGCACCCAGCGCCTGCAAATCCTGCCGCGTCACCTGCATCATGTGCACGACTTTTTGAGCACGTTCACAAAGTAGCAGTCCCGCTTCCGTCAGTTGCATGCCGCGCCCGACCTTCAAAATCAGCCGGGTGGCGTAGAACTTTTCCAGGCGCTGAAGACATTTGGTCAGTGCGGGCTGAGTGATACCAAGGGATTGGGCCGCTTTACCCAGATGTCCGGTTTCTTTCACCGCCAACAGATAATGCAGATCTTTAAGTTCCATTCATTCCCACCAGGAATTAATTGATAAAAATCAGAGAATATAATTTATCACTTCGGGCTGCCAGGATGGAAAGACATTAACAACAGAGCAACAAATAACCTGCAATGTCTGGAAGGGAGAAAGGATGAAGCATTCGTTGAAAGCGCTGGTCGCCGCACTGACCGTCACTGTCGCCGTACCGGTACTGGCCGAAGATACTCTACCGGTTAAGCTGCCAACCCAGCTAGATAGCCGCCTGCAACAGGTGACCACCTCACCGCGGGTGTGGAACGGCATCACCGTCAGCCATGATGGTCGCATCTTTGCCTCGCTGACCCAATCGGAGGGCAGCGGTTTACAACTGGCGGAAGTGGTGAACGGTCAGCTTAAGGCTTATCCCGATGCCAGCTGGAATCAGTGGCAAAGTACCGACCCGGAACATCATTTCTATCACGTAAATGCCCTGCGTATCGGCCCGGATGGCGATCTCTGGGTGATGGATGCGGGCAATAAAGGGATCGGCACCGGCGATCACTCGGTAGCTGGCGCGGCCAAACTGGTCCGCATCAATCTGCAAAGCGGCAAAGTGGTGGGTAGCTACGTGTTTAAAGCCCCGGTGCTGAAAGCCACCAGCTATCTGGATGATGTGCGTTTTAATGGTGATTACGCCTACCTGACCGATCCTGGGGCGGTGGGGTTGGTGGTATTGAATATGAAAAGCGGTAAAAGCTGGCGCGTGCTGGATGATCATCCGCTCTCTATCGATCACCAACCGATCTATGCCGACGGTAAAAAACTGTTCCTGCGCGATGGCCGGGAAAAACGTGTAGGCCTGGATCAACTGGAAGTCTCACCTGACGGAAAATGGCTCTACTATCAGGCCATTCCCGGCCCGCTGGCACGCATCGAAACCCGTTATCTGAATGATGACAAACTTTCACAGGCTGATGTGGCAAAACACGCCGAGAAAGTGCGTGATACCTGGAGCACCGGCGGCACAGCGATTGATGACGCGGGCAATATCTATGCCTCGGACATCAATACCCGCAGCATCAAACGTATCGCGCCTGATGGGTCTGTCACCACGGTGATTCAGGATCCGCGCCTGGTGTGGATTGACGCGATGTGGATTTCCAAAGGGGCGTTGTGGATGCCTTCCGCGCAAATCAATCGTACTCCAGCGACCACCGGCGGGAAGCCCTCAACCGTGGAATATCCGGTAAAACTTTATCGCCTGCCGTTACCGATTGCGCCATCACCACGCGATCACGGTTAATTTATGCACCCGGCGCAACCGGCCGGGTGTGGTTTATTTCTTATCGAGATGGTTGAGGAGCGTAAATAACACCGCGATTAATCATAACCTGAAGCGATTTTAATTTTATTAAAAATAAGAAGTTGCACGCATTTTTCTCATAAATGTACCTTGCTCTCATCAAAATGATTTCTGGATAATAATGTCCGAATGATGAGGGGAAAAAAGTGTAACTGAACAATAAATAGCCGTTTGTTTTATTTATACCCGAAACCTCTGAACAGGATACTTCACCATGCTGCTCGTTTTCAGTGTGCTTATGATCGGCTGTTTTATCGGCTTATTAATGAGCAAAAAACTCTCTGCCCTAACGGCATTGATTATTATCCCAACACTTTTCGCCCTGTTATCCGGTCACGGTGCGGAAATGGGCAGTATGGTGATTAAAGGATTACGCACCGTCGCACCCACTGGCGTGATGTTGATTTTCGCCATGCTTTATTTTATGAGCGTAACCGATGCCGGAATGTTTGATCCCATTATTAAACGCATTGTTTCTGCCGTCGATGGTGATCCGGTCAAAATTTTTATTGGCACCGCCCTGCTGGGTTTTATTGTGGCGCTGGATGGCGACGGCGCAACGGTATATATGATCGTACTTTCCGCTTTTATGCCGATATATGAACGCGTTGGCTTGTCAAAGCTCAGCGTGGCCTGCCTGTTATTGCAATGTACCGGGTTGGGTAATATGTTCCCCTGGGGCGGCCCTACAGCACGCGCGGCCACGGCGGTACATGCCGACGTCGCCACCCTGTTTGTGCCGATGCTGGTGCCGCTGTTAGCCTGCGTTGTCTGGACTTTTGTGATGGCATGGCTGCTGGGACGCAGCGAACGCAAACGCATTGGTTTCCACAGCGGAAACTCGGCAACGCTGGGCGGATTGCAGTTTGAACAGAAACCCTGTGTGGCCTGGCGTTTTTGGTTTAACTGGGCGCTGACCATTGCATTAATGACCTTGCTGGTGCTGGATGTGGTGCCCATGGCGTATCTGTTTATGTTGGCAACTGCCATCATGTTTGTCGCTAACTATCCGCAGCTCAGCCAGCAGCAGGAACAGATTTCGCGCCATGCCCCGGCGATCCTCGCCGTCGCCGGATTGATTTTCGCCGCTGCGGTGTTTACCGGCATCTTCGCTGAAACCGGGATGGCCGATAGCCTCGCGACCGCCATTGTGAATATGATTCCCCCGGCGCTTGGCCCTTATCTGGCGGTAATTACCGCGATACTGAGCATACCCGTTACCTGGATGGTCTCTAACGATGTCTTTTATTTTGGTATGTTGCCGGTGTTGGTGCAGGCGGCAGGACATTATGGTATCGCACCGATTGAAATGGCACGCGCAGCGCTGGTGGGGCAACCGGTGCATATTCTCAGCCCGTTAGTTGCATCAACCTATTTATTGATTGGCATGCTGAAACTGGATTATGCACAGGCTCAACGCTTTACATTACGCTGGTCATTTATAACCTGCATGGTGTTATTGCTGGTTGCGTTGATTACCGGGTGTTTCCCGTTTTATCGGGATGCTTAAAATATCCTCGTTTTCGTAAACGGGATATCAGGTTATAGTTTACCTTCTTGGTGTCCTGATATTTTTCAGGACTAATCTGGCTGCGACATAATATTTTCTTTTGCTCTCATTTCCCGTAGAATGCCGTTTTTTGATTGAGTCATACCATTACTAAGGGTTTATTTATGAGCGATGCACTGAAGGCATTGAACAATCTTCGTACACTGCGTGCTCAGGCGCGTGATATTGAGGTTGAAGTTTTAAACGAAATGCTGGAAAAGCTTAGCGCGGTGATCGCCGAACGTCGTGAAGAAGCGGCTGCGGAAAATGCCGCCCAGCGCGAGAAAGAAGAAAAACTGGCGTTGTATAAAGAAATGCTGCTTAACGACGGTATTGATATTAATGAACTGGCGCAATTAGCCCAGGGCGAAAGCAAGCCTAAAGCAAAACGCGCCCAGCGTCCGGCAAAATATAAGTTCACAGATGAGAACGGTGAAGAGAAATTCTGGACTGGCCAGGGACGTACCCCCTCCCCGATCAAAAGCGTAATCGACGCTGGCGGTTCGCTGGATGAGTTTCTGATTTAATCTGTCAGAAATAAGTGCCTTGCCCTGCCGTGGGCAAGGCGTTACGTCGTTAACCTGCCCTGGCATACCCTTCCCCGTTATAACCTAGCGTGATAACTGAAATCATCAATGACGATGATGCTGATGTTAGCCGTGCGTCATACTTGCAGGTCAGACGCATCAGCTGCTAAGGAGCAATCATGTCTGTTAAAAAATTACTGTTCGTCCTCACCAGCCACGACAAACTTGGCACCACCGATGGCGCAACCGGCTTCTATCTTCCTGAACTGACTCACCCGCTTGAACAGGTTGAAAAGGCGGGGTTCAGTGTGGATTTTGCCTCGATAACGGGTGGTAAGCCCCCGGTGTATGGTGTGGAGCTGGATGACCAGGTTAACGCCCATTACTGGCACGATGAAGCATTCCAGCACAAACTGGCGCATACGCTGGTGCTGGATCAAGTGGATGCAAGCCAATACGTGGGCATTTTGTATGTCGGCGGTCACGGCACCATGTGGGACTTCCCGGACAGCACCGCCGTGCAGCGCGTGACTCGCGAGATCTGGCAGCACAATGGCGTGGTCGCGGCGGTCTGTCACGGCCCTTCAGCCCTGGTGAATGTGACGTTGCAAGATGGCAGCCTGCTGGTCGCCGGTAAGCGTGTCAGCGCCTTTACCGATGAAGAAGAACATATTGTAGGGCTGGAAGACGTGGTGCCCTTCCTGCTGACCCGTAAATTGCAGCAACAAGGGGCAATCATTGAGGGCGCGGCAGCCTGGCAGGATCAGGTCTCAGTCGATGGTCGTTTAGTGACCGGGCAGAATCCACAATCGGCAGCCAGCGTCGGCAAAGCCATGGTGCAGGTGTTGCAAAACTAACCTCTGTTGCGGCGTGATAAATCGCGCCGCAACAGGAACCATTAAACCAACGCCGCGCAAGCGCGGGCTATACGCTTGCCCGCCTCAGTCACACTCGCGATATCCGTGGCAATCGACAGGCGAAAATACGGCGACAAACCGTAGGCACTGCCAGCCACACCGGACACCCCGCTTTCCAGCAGGTAATTGAGCACGTCGTCCTCACTCGCCAGCCGTTTGCCATCCGGGCGGGTTTTCCCCAGCAAACCGGCGCAGCGGCAGAAAATAAAGAACGCCCCTTCCGGGTTGAGCACATCAATACCCGGCACCTGGCTCAACGTTGCCATGATGGCATCACGCCGTTGCTGATACGCTTCCCTCTGCGGCGGCAGAAAATCGAGTCCACCGTTGAACGCAGCCACCGCAGCGGCCTGGCTGATGGCACCGGCACCGGAGCTGTTTTGTGATTGCACCACCGTCATGGCACCGATCAATTTTTTCGGTCCGGCACCAAAACCAATGCGCCAGCCGGTCATGGCATAGGTTTTCGACACGCCACCCACCAGCAAAATACGCGGCGCTAAATCCGGTGCCACGTGCAGCAGGCTAACGTGCTGACGACCATCAAACAGAATATGTTCATACAACTCATCCAGCATGATCAGCACATCGGGATGATCGCGTAGCACCGCCGCCAGCGCGGTTAACTCTTCCTTGCTGTACACCATACCCGAGGGATTACCCGGATTGTTCAGCACCAGCCAGCGAGTTTTCTGGTTGATAGCCGCAGCCAGTTGCTGCGGTTGTAACTTGTACTGCTGCTCCAGTGGGCATGCCAGCAATACCGGTTCGCCACCATTAAAACGTACGCTATCCGGGAAGGTCGGCCAGTAAGGCACCGGCACAATCACCTCATCACCTTCGTTTAATGTGGCGGCAAAGGCGTTGAAGATGATCTGCTTGGCACCATTGGCAATGGCGATCTGCTCCACCTCGTACTGCAACTGATTCTCCCGCACCAGTTTCTGCTGTACCGCTTTACGCAGTGGCGTAGTGCCGGGCGTGGGTGTATAGCGTGTTTCACCCGCTTCCATTGCCACCACAGCTGCCTGACGGATATGTGGCGGAGTATCAAAATCAGGTTCCCCGGTGGTGAGGTCGAGAATATCCACGCCCTGTTCTTTAAGCTGGCGCGTCAACTGACGCGCCGCAGCATTGGCAGAGAGAGACACGGATTGCACACGCTTTGATAAGGTGACCATGCTGTTCTCCAGTGATTACACCACGGGCAGACCGAGGTTTTCGCGCAGGGTGGCAAATTCGTACTCATCGCGGAACAAGCCGCGACGTCGCAGTTCCGGGATCACCAGTTCGACGAACAGGTCAAGCTGCTCCGGCATAATGGCAGGCATGATGTTGAAACCATCCGCGCCACCGTGCTCCAGCCACAGCTGGAAATCATCGGCGATATCTTCGGCAGTACCGACAATCACCCGATGTCCACGCGATCCGGCAGCGACGGCGGCCAGTTCACGCAGCGTCAGATTTTCGCGTTTCGCCATATCAGTCATCAGCTTCACGCGGCTCTGGTTACCTTCACCCAACGGCACTTCTGGCACCGGCCCATCCAGCGGGTACTGGCTCAGATCCATGCTGAAACGCAGCGACAGCTGACGCAGACCGTTTTCGATATCCACCAGGGTGTTCAGTTCTTTCCACAGCGCTTTGGCTTCTTCACGGGTGTGGCCGACAATCGGCATCACGCCAGGCATAATCACCACATGATCAGGGTTACGACCGGCAGCAATCACCTGGTCTTTCTGCGAACGGTAGAAAGCCTGTGCTTCTTCGAGGCTGGCCGCCGCGGTAAAGATCACTTCGGCAGTTTCCGCCGCCAGTTTCTGACCATCGGCTGAGGAACCGGCTTCGATAATCACCGGACGACCCTGCGGTGAGCGGGTGATGTTCAGCGGGCCTTGCACCTGGAAATGCTCGCCTTCGTGGTTGATCGGCTGGATCTTGTCATCAATAAAATATTGGCCGGTAGCTTTGTTCGGTTGTACCGCATCCTTTTCCCAGCCTTCCCACAATTTATATGTCACTTCCAGGAACTCACGCGCCCGCGCATAGCGCTCGGCATGATTCGGCATATCGTTGCGGCTAAAGTTACGTGCGACATCGGTGGAGAACGAGGTCACCACGTTCCACGCGGCGCGACCACGGCTGATGTGGTCCAGCGAGGAGAAGCTGCGCGCCATGGTGAACGGATCGCTGAAGGTGGTTGACGCCGTGGCTGCCAGGCCAATGCGTTTGGTATTGACCGCGAGGGCCGACAACATGGTCAGCGGTTCAAGGCGTGCCATAGTGGAAGGCAGGCGATACATGCTGGTCGCCAGCGCATCACCGACAAAAAACAGGTCAAATTTGCCCGCTTCAGCTTTTTTCGCGATGGTGATCAGCCAGTCGATATCGGTAGGATCGCCGAGTTGTTGCGTCAAACGCCAGCCACTGACATGTTGTCCAACCGGTTGTACGAAAAGGCCGAGTCGCAGGCGACGTGAAGATGTTGCGCTGTCCATAAAAAATGTCCTGGTCTGTAAAAGTAAAATGTGCGCCGCAGCGCACGCTTAAAATGCGTTATCGGTTGCCAGCAAAGCCTGTTCCAGCGTCTCAGCGGACACGGTAAACGGCAGACGTTCGGCACTGGCGGCCGGGAATTTGATCTGTTGCGCGAGGGTACGTATACGGCCAGCGCGATCGCCACTCAGCGGGGCCAACGTCAGCGGCATATCGTATTGGCGCAGCAAAGCCAGCAGTTCAGCATCCGGTACGCCATCATGCTCAATCAACGACTGGACCAGCAGGCTGTAGCCGACTTTCTCGCCGTGCAGCCAGTGGTGCAGCTCCGGCTGGTGTGTCAGGCGATTATGAATGGCGTGGGCAAAACCTGGCGTGGGCAGCTCGTCGCGTACGCTGTTCGCCAGCCCAGCCAGCACGATATTGGCATCAATCACCTTCACCAACGCGGACGTGACTTGCTGCTGCTGGTTGGCGGCAACCGCCTCAGCACCAAACTGACGATAGGTATCCAGCGCGCGCAACGCGGTCATCACCTTGAGGTCAAGCGCGAGGTCATCGGGATTGTGACGTTGATAAGGACGGAATTCGTAGTATTTTGCCAGCGCATCGACAATACCTGCCTTCAGATAGCGCACGTCACTACGTGCGATGACTTCGCTATCCACCAGCACCAGTTCCGGCATTTTGCCAAGTGCCTGGCTGCGCACATGTCCACCCTCCGGGGTGTAAATAATAGCGACTGGCGACCAGGCAGCACAGGTGGCGGCGAGAGTGGCGAAATTAATCACCTTCAAATCTGCCAACTGGCTACCGACGGCTTTGGCGGCGTCCAATACGCGTCCGCCACCAATGGCAAACAACAGTTCTGCGCCCTGCTGTTCGGTGTTGTGTTTTAAGGTGGCGATGGCGTCATCGGTGCATTCACCGTGCAGATATTCCAGCTGCCAGCGGATGCCATTAACCTCAAGACTGGTGGTCAATTCTGGATTAACCGCCTGCCACGCGTGGGGAGAAGTGAAGATGCGGATATGCGTGGCGTAAGGTTTAATAAACTCACCAGCACGTGCACGCAGGCCCGCCTCATGCGCATAGGCGCGCGGAGATTTAATCGCTAACACGGCGTTACCCTGATAAAAAGAAAGGCTATAACGGATAAAATGGAGTTTTTACAGAGAGTTAATGCGAATTTGTTATAGCGCTGTATGTTTTCTGCATACTACGGTAAATAACGATTTAAGCAATAAAAAAGCGGCGATTTCATTTTCACAAATATGCATTAGCTTAGTTATTTTTTAGATATAGCGCGCATAGCCTTTGCTGTTAATCTCAATACCCTTAAATGCGTAGCTTATTATCCGCCAGCATGGCGGTTTTTTTCGGGGAATACTATGCAACTCGATTTTCGCCAGGTCAGAGAAGACGAAGTTGAAACCTACCAGGCGCTGATGCATGCCGCTTACGCGTCCACCAAAGCGCTGGGGATTAAGTTCGATGCCGCCAGTGCCGATCGGGAAAAAACGTTACGCCATCTGCAAAGCCATGGGGTTTACGGGCTATACGCCGAGGGTGAAATGGTCTCTTCCATCACCATCCGCTATCCGTGGGGACCGTTGCCCGGTCCGTTTGGCTTACCGCATATTGGCTGGTTTGGCGCACACCCGGATTATCCCGGCCAACAGTTTGGTCGTAAAATTCAGGACTGGCTGGAACAGGAGATCATCATGGGTCAGTTGCGCGCACCAGCGGTGTCGCTTGGCACCGCCATCAGCCACCCATGGTTGAAGGAGATGTACCTGAAGCGCGGCTTCCACCCGATGCATACCACCGATCTGGGTAAAGGTCATATCACGCTATATATGAAGAAAGTGCTGGATGAAAGCGCACATGATGCCTGGCTGACGCGTCAGGCAGCACAACAAGGGAACAAGGCATGAGTACCATTGATGAAACCGCGCTGGGAGACTATCTCGTCGCTTTCCGCCATGAATTGCACCGTTTTCCCGAACTCTCAAACCAGGAATTCGAAACGACCGCCCGTCTGCGCCAGCAGCTGGAGCAGCACCACATCCGTATCCTTGATCTGCCGCTGAAAACCGGCCTGGTGGCCGAAGTCGGTCCGCAACAAGGGCCGCTACTGGTGCTGCGATCGGATATCGATGCCCTGCCGATTGAAGAACAATCGGACGTCAGCTTTCGTTCTGAACGCCCTGGCGTGATGCACGCCTGCGGTCACGATTTTCACAGTTCTGCCGCGCTCGGTGCGGCGATTCTGCTCAAGCAGCAGGAAGCCACCCTGCCGGGACGTGTGAGAATTCTGTTCCAGGCAGCTGAAGAGACCGGTCAGGGTGCCCCGGACGTGATTGCCACTGGTGCATTGCAGGATGCGGTAACAATCTTCGGCATCCATAACGATCCCTCACTGCCCGCTGGCGTCATCGGCAGCAAAGCCGGACCGCTCACCGCTGCCGTGGACCGTTTTGATATCACCATTACCGGCATCGGCAGCCATGCCGCCAAACCGCATGAAGGTAATGATCCGATCATCGTCGCCGGGCAGATTATCGCGGCGGCGCAAACGCTGATCAGCCGCAACGCGCCCTCGGCGGATAATGCCGTGGTGTCCATTACCCAGGTGCACAGCGGCAGTACCTGGAACGTAATTCCCGACAGCGCCTGGCTGGAAGGCACGGTGCGTTCGTTCTCACAAAGCACCCGCGAACGTCTGGAGCAACGCTTCAGCGAAATCGTGCAGGGTATCGGTGCCGCCTTTGGTGTGGTGGTTAAATTTAACTGGCATGCCGGGCCACCGTCGGTGGTTAACGATGCATACTGGGCCGATTTCGGCTTACAGCAGGCCAGTGCCAGCGGCTTTGAAGCGCGCGTGGTGGAAGCCAGTCCAATTGGCGAGGATTTTGCCTTCTACCAACAGCAATTGCCTGGCGCATTTATGATGATTGGCACCGGTGAGCCGTATGCGCTGCATCACCCGGCGTTTCGTATTAATGATGAGGTGTTGCTGCCCACTTCACGTTATCTGGCGAACCTCGCGCTAGCCGCATTGCACAGCCTGGAATCGCAGTCATGACCCTGACAACCGCGCTGGCCGAACAGATTGTTCACAGCCAGCCCGATCAACTGGCGCAAAGCAAGGCGCGTGAAGGCATTCGCGATTTCGTCGCGGTAAGTTGGCCGGTGCTACGCGGCCAGGTGCCAGACAGCGGTTTACCGGCGCTACGTTCCGTTTACAGCGATGGCAGCATCCGTTCCCAGGCGTTGCTGCTGGGCTATGCCGGCCATGCGCTGGATTACGATGATTTCCATGCCGATTTTCGTGGTCATCCGAGCGTGGTGATCCTGCCCGCGCTGTTTGCCTGGCAACAGTCCCAGCCGCGAGCGACACTTGAGCAGTTCCTCGATGCCTACGCCATCGGCGTGGAGGTGGCCGGACGACTCGGACTGGCTGCCAGTCAGCAGCATTACGCGTTGGGCTACCACAACACCGCCACCCTCGGCACCCTCGCTGCTGCTGCTGCGCTGGCACGTTTTCTGCGGTTGGATGTTGCCGCCAGCGCGACGTTATTAGGCATCGCCACCACCCAGGCGAGCGGTCTGCGGGCGCAGTTTGGTTCGGCTATTAAGCCATTGCACGCCGGTTTTGCGGCGGAAAAGGCGGTGGCCGCCGCGCAGTTGACCCTGGCAGGCATGGATGGCAAACAAGAGGGGGTGATTGAGGCCTTCCTCGCGGCCAGCAGCAACGGTCAGGCGCAGCCAGGAAAATTGGTGGCAAACTGGGGCGAACCCTGGCGTATCAACTCACCGGGACTGGAGTTCAAACCCTTCCCGACCTGCGCTGGCACCCATAGCGCCGCCGAAGCCACACGCATCTTGCGGCAAGAATGGCTGGCAAGCGGGCAGTCGCTTGAGGCATTACTGGATAATATCGTCGAGATTAGCGTCGCGTTCCCGCCGGGTGGCGACATTGCGGCTTCAGTGCAGGTGCCGGGCAACGGTATTGAAGCACGCTTCAGCCTCGAATATGTTATCGCCGCGATGCTGATCTACGACGACCTGCGTTTGCAGGATTTTGCTGAAGGCGACCTCAACCATGAGGTGATGCCGCTGGCGGCAAAAGTAAGGCGTACACCCGATGATTCCGCGCCACCGGATGCGATCAATCCGGCGCTACGCTTTCATGAGGTGACATTGTCACTTAAAGGCGGTACGCAACTGCGTCAACGTCGTACCCGTCAGGAATCACTGGCCGATGCGGTGGATGTGGCGGGGAAACTGCGGCTGGCGCTGGGGCAGGAAACGCCGGAAAACCAGGCATTGATACTGGGGAGTTGCGCCTTGAGCACGTCGGAAGATTTGCAAACGTTAGCTGAATTGTTGCGAGCATAAATATGTTCAGCGTAGCGGCGCGATTTATCGCGCCGCTACGGATGGCTTAGCAAGGTGGAATAAACGCCTGCACCGGCGTGAGTTCCCCGGCGTACTTCCTCACCTGCACCACAGTAATTTGCCCGCTACAGCCCTGAGCTAATGCCGAGGTGCCAATATCCAGCGTCAACACGTTGGGATTGCCATGACGACACAGCGGCCGTGCGGCGGTGGGATCAACCGGATCGTACCAGGCACCGGTCGGCAGTTGAACCACGCCAGGCATAATGGTATCGGTGACGCGTGCACTGGCCAGCACATGTCCCCGCTGATTGTATAGCTCAATGATGTCACCATCATTGATGGCTAATCGAGCCGCATCCAGCGGATTCAGGCTACATACCTCCCTGCCATCACGTTTACCGCTCAGGCTATAATCACCAAAATCTAACTGGCTATGCAGACGCGTGGCAGGCTGATTGGCGATCAGCCAAAACGGATGTTCATCGTTCGGTTGTTGCTGCGGTTCACGCCATACCGGATGTCCGGGACAGTTTTCGTAGGCAAAACTGGCGATGGTCGCCGAGTAGATCTCGATTTTCCCACTGGGCGTCGGCAACGGTGAGGCATCAGGATCGGCGCGAAAAGCGTTAATCATGCGCCCACCGTCCTTCAACTGCGGTAGCTCCAGCACACCCAGTTGCCAGAACTGGTCAAACTCCGGAAGTGTCACCTGATGCGTGGCAAGTTTTTCCTGCAACTGCTGGTAATGATGCTGCAACCAGCCACGGGTATCGCGACCTTCGGTAAATGCCGCTTCCTTGTCGAGTCTGCGAGCCAGTTCACTGAAAATCACATAATCATCTTTCGCTTCAGCGTAAGGTTGTGCTACTGGCTGCATGGCGAATAAATGGCGATCGGTCGGCGCGCCGCCAATGTCTTCACGTTCCAGCGTCATGGTGGCGGGCAACACAATGTCGGCGTGTCTGGCGCTGGCCGTCCAGGCAATTTCATGCACGATCAGCGTATCCAACTGGCAAAAAGCCTGGCGTAAGCGAGCCAAATCCTGATGATGATGGAACGGATTGCCACCCGCCCAGTAAGCCAGACGGATATGCGGATAGGTCAGACGGCGGCCATTGTAGTCAAACTGCGTCCCGGGGTTGAGCAGCATATCCGCGATGCGCGCCACCGGAATCAGGCGATCGATACCATTTTTGCCCTGCGGCAAAGCCGGGAAACTGACCAGATTATGATGCTTACCGTAATGACCGAGCGCGCCGAGCGCGTAGGTATAACCACCGCCGGGCAAACCGGGTTGCCCCAATGCCGCCGCCAGCACCAGCCCCAACCATACCGGCTGCTCGCCATGTTCGGCACGTTGCAAGGCATGCGCCACCGTCACCAGTACGCGCTTGCCCGGTAGCTTACGGGCAAATTGGCTGATAAACGCCGCATCGACACCACAAATCGCCGCAGCCCAGCGGGCGTCGCGTACCGTACCGTCCTCCTCGCCGCGAATATACGCCACCATCTGCGGCCAGCCGACGGTGTAACGCGCGAGGAAGGCTTCATCGGTCAACCCTTCTTCAATCAGGACTGATAACACGCCAAGAATAAACGCCGCGTCAGTTCCCGGACGCAGCGCCAGCCACTCCCCCTGCGCTTCATCCGGCAGATCACTTTTCAACGGACTGACAGAAATAAAGCGAGTACCGCGCTGTGCGGCCTGCTGCATAAAGCCACGTTCGGTGTGTTCACTCAAGCCGCCACTGGCAACCTGCGAATTTTTCAGCGCCAGACCGCCAAAGGCCAGCACGACGTCGCTGTGTTGGGCGATCTCTTCCCAACTGACGCCGCGCCGGGCAATCTCGGTCATATCGCCAACGATATGCGGCAACAATACAGACGCCGAACCGGAACTGTAGCTGTTAACCGAACGGACATAGCCGCCAAGGGTAGTATTCAGAAAACGGTGCACCTGACTTTGCGCATGGTGGAAACGCCCCGCGCTCGACCAACCGTAAGAGCCACCAAAAATGCCTTCCGGGCCATAGTTGTCGCCAACACGCTTTAATTCGTTTGCCACCAGGGTATAGGCTTCTTCCCAACTGACGGCAACATAATCATCGTTACCACGGCGTTGATCCGGCCCGGGGCCATTTTCCAGCCAACCACGGCGTACCATCGGACGCGCCACGCGGGCCGGGTGATTGAGGGCGCGACGGAAGTTTTGTAACAACGGGCTGGGATCGGGATCGCGGTGGAATGGCTCAATGGTGAGTTGATCGCCCTGCTGTCGGGCATGAAAGGCCCCCCAGTGTGCGCTGTGCATTACCGGTTTCTGCGTCATCATTGTTCCTGGCTAAAAAAAGAAAAACGGTGCTTAAAGCACCGTTGCAATAAAGTTTCTGACACGCCCGTTTTCCGGGTCGTCGAATACTTGCTGAGTTGGACCGGCCGCGACAATCTTGCCGCCTTCCATAAACACGATGTTGTCTGCCACTTCACGGGCAAAGCCAATTTCGTGTGTGACGATCACCATAGTGATACCGGAATGCGCCAACTGTTTAATCACCTGCAATACTTCACCCACCAGTTCGGGATCGAGTGCGGATGTGGGTTCATCAAACAACATCACGCCCGGATCCATTGCCAGCGCACGCGCAATCGCCACACGCTGCTGCTGACCACCGGACAAATTTTGCGGCCATTCCTCTTCACGACCAGACAGGCCTACCTGCTTCAGCAATGCCAACGCTTTGCTGGTGGCCTGCTGGCGACTCTGTTTTTTAACGCGCATCGGGGCATCGATGATGTTCTGCAACACGGTACGATGCGGAAACAGGTTAAACTGCTGAAAGACCATACCAATTTCCGCACGCTGACGTGCAATAGCGCCACTGCTCAGTTCGTGCAGCGCCTGGCCTTTCTGCTTATACCCCACCATTTCGCCGCCGATACGGATGGTACCGCCATCCAACTTTTCCAGATGGTTGATACAACGCAGTAGCGTCGATTTCCCGGAACCGGAGGGGCCCAGGATCACCGTTACTGAACCAGCCGGAATATCGAGATTGACTTCATCCAGGATGGTGACACCGGAGAAACGTTTGGTCACCTTACGCAGCGCGATTGCCTCAGCCATTGCTCACGCTCCTTTCGCTCTTGGTGGCAGAAAAACGTGGCAGCAACTGCCACAGGCTGCGCTTCTCACGACGTGTCACGCCGCGACCAAAATAGCGCTCGACATAATATTGTCCAATCGACAGGACCGAAGTCATCAGCAGATACCATAAGGTTGCGACCAACAGCAGCGGGATCACTTCATAGGTGCGCTGGTAAATAATCTGCGCGGAAAACAACACGTCCTGAAGCGAAATCACTGAAACTACCGCCGTGGTTTTCAACTGCCCGATAATTTCGTTACCGGCAGGCGGCATAATCGCGCGCATCGCCTGAGGCAATACGGTATGACGGAAGATCTGCGCCGGACGATAGCCCAGGGCACGGGCAGCTTCCAACTGACCATTGCCGACACTCTGAATCCCCGCGCGCACGATTTCTGCCGCATAAGCGGATTGATGCATAACCAGCGCGATCACTGCCGCACTGAACGGACTCACCAGCGAGTTGGACTGCGCGCTCCAGATCTCACCCAATCCCGGGATCGATAGCGCAATTTTGGGATAGAGCGCGGCAATGTTGTACCAGAGAAACAGCTGTACCAGCATCGGCACACCACGGAAGAACCAGGTATAAGCCCAGCTCACCGCAACCAGTACCGGGTTGGATGACAAACGCATCAACGCCAGTACCGTGCCGAAGGCAAACCCCAACACCACGGAAATCGCGGTGAGTTGCAGTGTCATCAATACACCCTGCAAAATGGACGGGCCGGTGAAGTTCTCCGCAATCACCCCCCATTCAAAACGCGGGTTGTTGATCATGGAGTGCGCCATCGCCACCACGCACAACAGTACCACCAGCGCACTCAGCCAGCGTCCGTAGTAGCGTTTGCCGACGATCTTCAGATCGTCGGTGTGGTCGTGAAAATCACTCATTTAAAGATCTCTTCGTTGCGTTTAGCTTCGGTCACAGCGCCAAAGCCAATCCCCCAGTTATCAAGGATTTTCTTGTAGCTGCCATCTTTAATTAAGGAGTTCAGGGCGGCCTGAACAGCCGGTTCCAGTGGTGACTCTTTCGGGAAAGCAACTGAAACTGGGGCG
Source organism: Pantoea sp. X-Soil-TKNS-1211 (assembly GCF_059730495.1). NCBI lineage: Bacteria > Pseudomonadati > Pseudomonadota > Gammaproteobacteria > Enterobacterales > Erwiniaceae > Pantoea > Pantoea sp. X-Soil-TKNS-1211. The sequence goes on along the minus strand of NZ_AP035954.1, from coordinate 201,400 downwards.
TCATTAACCGTGATTTCGCCGCTCATGGTCAGAGGTTTAATCACTTTGACCTGCCACAGCAGACCTTCATACGGGCCGAGGAACATCGGGACACGTCCACTGACGACAGCCTGTACACCTGCCGGACGATCCGGGAACACGGACACTTTAATCGGTGGCTTGCCAGCGGCTTCACAGGCTTTGCTGGCTTCTTCCAGGCGTGTTACCTGAGTGGTACCTGAACCGGCACCGACTTCTTTACCACAGACATCGCTGAGCGATTTGAATGGTGGGATATTGGCGTCTTTCTGCGAAATAATGCCCAACAGGCTGGCGTTATAATAGCCAACAAAATCAATTTGTTTCAGACGGGTCGGCGTGGCGTTGATGTTTGATAACGCAACATCATAACGACCGGTTTTGAGGCCGGGAATGATGTTGTCAAAACCGCCGGTATCTTGCCAGTGCACCGGAATACCGAGGCGCTCGCCCACCGCATTCATAATGTCGATTTCACGACCAGCCAGGGTTTTGTTGTCTTCTTTATAGAAAGTGGTCGGCGGCGTGTTGGGGTTGGTTCCGGCAACAATGTAGCCACGTTTCACGATATCCGCAGGTAACAGGCTTTTCAGCGCCGGATCGGCTTTAACATGGACTGAGCTGTCGGTGGGAACAGATTGTTCAGCGGCAAACGTGGTGTGCGCACTCAGAGCAAGTGCGAAAAGGGTCATTCCTTTTGCGAATTTCACTGGAACCTTTCTCCTGATATTTAAAATGTTTTCCCAGCGGGAAAAGGCATTGGAGGTAGCGATGTATTTTTCACCTCATAAGCCACATTTATTTTGTGCCTTACGGGTTTATTCATCCTCGTAATGTCCCGGCGTCATTTTCAGTGAATATATGCAGGGATCACAAATGCGAAAAACAGATATCTATTGCCGAAAACTGGCAATAGAGCTTTTCAGTGAGTCCCAGAGGGCACGGAGTTGTTGTCAGCAGCGGAATTACAGGGATTTTGGCAGAGAATCAATGGGCTACAAAAGCAGCACTCACCTCTCTTTTTATTCTTAGACATAACCATGTTTTCTAAGCGATCGCAAAACGCGCGAGGACAAACGTCCATCACCAAATAACCCTGGGTACCTGATAAAATTTCTCCGCAGCAAAATTTACTCAGAACAGCGCAACAATTATCAGCAACGTCAGGAATTATTCCAACTTTCTGTATGTTGTAATTAAATCGCTCTTCCCCATGAGAATTGAATGATTATTGACCAATTGAGGAGAAACCAGGGAGATTCCTTACTCAATATGTACAATGATAATTATTCTCATTATCATGCGCATTTACTTACAAACGTTAACATATCAGGGAGAAAACTTAAGTGAATGTAACCAGATGTAGCCAAAAGCGACCTGTCGCGCTGTTTTTGGCCAGCCTGCTGAGTACGTCAGCTTATGCCGCCAATGAGGAGCCAACTGAAAAACTGGCTGACGATGAATCGATGATCGTCACGGCGGAAGAGGAACTGAAGCAACAGCCGGGGGTTTCAACCATCACAGCAGAAGACATTCGGAAAAGTCCTCCAGTTAACGATTTGTCCGACATTATTCGTAAAATGCCAGGCGTAAACCTCACCGGCAACAGCGCCAGCGGCAGCCGGGGGAATAACCGTCAGATCGATATTCGCGGCATGGGTCCAGAAAACACCTTGATCATGATTGATGGTGTCCCTGTTAGCTCGCGCAACTCCGTGCGATATAGCTGGCGCGGTGAACGTGATACGCGCGGCGATACCAATTGGGTGCCTGCCGAAATGGTTGATCGCATCGAAGTCATCCGTGGTCCGGCTGCATCGCGCTACGGGTCGGGAGCCGCTGGCGGCGTGGTGAATATCATTACCAAACGCCCAACCAACGATTGGCACGGTTCATTGTCGCTGTTCACCAATCAGCCGGAAGATGATAAAGAAGGGGCGACCAAGCGCGCAAACTTTAGCCTGAGCGGACCATTGGCAGGCGATGCGCTGACCATGCGTCTGTATGGCAACATCAATAAAACCGATGCGGATGCTTACAACATCAATACCGCAGAAAACGGTTCCTATGCCGCAGGCCGCGAGGGTGTACGAAATAAAGACATCAACACGGTGTTATCCTGGAAAATCACCCCACTGCAAATTGTCGATTTTAGCTATGGCTATAGCCGCCAGGGCAATATCTATGCGGGTGATACGCAATACAGCAACGGCAACATCAGCCCGGATGGCTTGGTTGAATCACTGTATGGTGATGAAACTAACCGGATGTACCGCCAGAGTTATGGGCTGACCTATAACGGCATCTGGGACTGGGGTACCTCAAAACTTAATTTTAACTATGAGAAAACCAACAATACCCGCCTGCAAGAAGGGTCGACAGGCCGCGTTGAAGGAATGATCAACAGCAACGATTACGCAACCAGCCGCCTCGAAAGTTATCGTGCGGGTGGTGAGGTTAATTTCCCGGTGGAGTTATTGGTTGATCAAACCGTTACCCTGGGTGCGGAGTGGAATCGTGATGAGTTGAATGATCCCGCGTCCATGACGGCAACCGATGCGTCCGGCGTGATTATTGATGGGGTTTCCGGTAATCCGGCCTCGCGCAATAGTAAAAATAGTGCCACCATCAGTTCCCTTTATTTTGAAGATAATATCGCTGCCACCGACAGCACCGAGATCATTCCTGGTCTGCGCTTCGATTATCACGATAAATTCGGTGCTAACTGGAGTCCGAGCCTGAATATTTCTCAGGGACTCGGCGAATATTTCACCCTGAAAGCCGGTATCGCTCGCGCCTTTAAAGCACCGAACCTGTATCAATCCACTGAAGGTTATTTACTCTCTACCCGTGGCAATGGTTGCCCGGTGGGTATTTCTACCGGTAGCTGCTATCTGTTGGGTAATGAGAACCTGGATCCGGAAATTAGCGTCAATAAAGAAGTGGGTATTGAGTTCCATAATGAGGGTTACACCGCCGGTATTACCTGGTTCCGCAATGATTATAAAAATAAAATCGTCGCGGGTGACGAGGCCGTAGGTTACACCTCAAATGGATACAACGTGTTGCGTTGGGAGAATGGCGGCAAAGCGATTGTCGAAGGTCTGGAAGGCAACATGACTATCCCGGTGATCCGCGATACGCTGGAGTGGCGCACCAACGCGACCTATATGTTCCGTTCGGAAAGTAAGAAGACCGGTAACCCCTTGTCGGTGATCCCTGAATTCACCATCAACTCACAGCTGGACTGGCAGGTCACCGAGAAGCTGGATGCCAATATCAACTGGACACAGTATGGCCGTCAGAAACCGCGCCAGTACGCCGAGATCCGTAACGAGTCGGGTGCCATTTCTAATCGAGAAATCAGCCCCTACTCCATTTTTGGCCTGAACGTAAATTACGATATCACCAAAAATCTGCGTGCCAACGCGGGTATCAACAACCTGTTTGATAAGCGGGTTTATCGTGAAAACGATGGTGCATCAACCTATAACGAGCCGGGACGTGCTTATTATGCTGGGGTGACGGTGTCGTTTTGATGTTCAAACCTTCCTGCCGGTATCACACTGGCAGGAAGGGATTTATCTGTTGAGGAATTACCTTCCCGATGGGTGGGAGATAATATTAAGTTCAATCGCCAGGCTGATGGCATGTTTCGCGTTATTTACACCGAGTTTTTTGACGATTTTGCCCATATGGAACTTGACGGTACTTACCGTGATATCCAGCATGCGGGCGATTTCAGGGTAGGTTTTACCGGTGCTGCTCCAGTAGAGGATTTCGTTTTCGCGGATGGAGAGTGTGTCATCGTGACGATGAATTCTGTTGTTTTCTTCATGATAAAGATGAAGCAACATTTCATGAGTATCAATCAAAATACCCTGAAAATCATTTCTATGTTTCTTTACCTTTTCATCAACTTCAGGCATGAGGAATTTATTAACATATAAAGACAACACTGCCAGATTATTATTTTGATCATGCAATACAAATGTATGACCACTTACAATATTATAATCAGGCCTTAGTGAGTCAGTAATCTTCCTGATGGTCCATTGCGAATTAACAATTAGAGTCTCATCCCATACGACAGGAGAGACGCGATTCAATGCATTAATGATAATAGGGTCGATACTTTGATATCTATTCTTCAGATAAACACTTTCAAAATAATCAGGGATATCACTGATGACAACAATATCATCCATATTTCTTTTATTCATTACAGCATATGCATAGTTTACATCGGCATATTTTTTAATGTTTCTTTCAATACTAGCCTTGACCTGTTCATTTTTTTCGGAATCTGAATAAAAATTCTTACTCATTACTGCATTCCTCAAGAACCTTCATTATTCTAACTTCCTAAGCATTGTAGATGCTATTAATTTTTCATAAATCCTCTAGCTTGAAGGTTACGCGAGCATGCACCAACTTGTAAAGCACCTTTATCAGAATCAACTCATAAAATAACATTAAATATCAATAAAATCAAATATATAGAAAATACAATCAACTGATTAGCAAGATGAAAAATGCTAAGGACGTCATAAAGAGCTTGGCAGCCGAGCTACCTCGCTTCTCAATACATTGTTTGGAGTAAAAACTCATACCTTTAGTCCTAATATAAAAACATTACAATCCAGTCGGATGGGATATTATATTTAATTCAATTGCAAGGCTTATAGCATGCTTGGCATTATTAACACCCATTTTCCTAACAATTTTCCCCATGTGAAATTTAACTGTACTAACAGTAATATTCAACATGCGTGCTATTTCCGGATAAGTTTTTCCGGTGCTACTCCAGTAGAGAATTTCATTCTCTCGAGAAGAAAGCATGTTTTCTTCACTTTTATGTTTTTCACTTTCATCACGGTAAAGATGAAGCATTATTTCATGAGTATCAATCAGTAGACCCTGAAGATCATTTCTGTCTTTTATTGCTTTTTCGTTTATATCAGCCATCAAATACTTGTTAATATATAATGATAGTAGCACCAGATTATTATTATAGTCATGCAAAACAAAAGTTTGCCCGCTGACAATGTTATAAAACGGCTTCACGGCATTAAAAATCTTATTGATTGTCCATTGAGAATTAATCATTAAATTCTCATCCCAAATAATTGGAGCCACTCTGTTCAGCGCATTGATAATTATAGGGTCTATGCTTTGGTGTTTGTTTGCCAAATAGACCTCGTCAAAATACTTTGAAATGCTACTAATAATAACTATTTCATCTATATTTTTTTTGTTCATTAAAAAATACGCATAATCAATCCCTGGGTACTTTACAAGGTTCTTTTCTAAATGCTGCTGTATATGATTATTTTTTTCAATATTTGAGAAGAAACCCATAAACTACTCCTTAAAGTTGTGACAGGCTATCTAAGTTAAGTTGAAATCTTAATCCAAACCATGCTCTGGCTCAAATTATAGTATTTCATTGGCAGTTATGGCATATCTCATGAAGACTATTCAAAGAATAAGTTGGGACAACCATAAAAAAGCTGGCCCAACGATGACGACATTTCTTCGTCAAATTCGCAAAGTCATATCACGACCTGCGCTCTTGAGTGCCAAAACAGCAGGTTCTCGCCAAACAGGAAACAAACGGGGAAACCCTTCGATAATTAGTGGAGGAGTAATGTTGCTGTAACCGAGCTGTTCAAAGAGATGTTGAGTCGTTAATGCCGTACATTCTGCGTAACAAGCCATCGTCTCACGATCAAGCATGGCATTAAGTGTTGCAAGTAACCCTGTAGCGACACCTTTACGACGGTATGATCCTCTGACAGCAATAACAAATACATAAAAATGAGGGTATTTATGAGGATGATAGTGGTTAAGTCCATTCATCAATGCAATAACTTGTTCATAGTCGGAACCACATTCCTGTCGCAGCAGACAATCGATCCTCTTATTTTCTTCATCCCCTATAGCCATCAGTTCAGGGCGAAAATAGACCAGTACGCCTACATCGTTTTCAGCAAGAAGAATACCACCGAATTTTATTGCCAGATTAATATAAATTCTAAAAAAAAACCTCAACTTTGCTAAACGTTGTTCTCTATTTACATGGGTAAAAGCGAATCTAAGCACAGGATCGTTATAAAACTCATCCGCTAAAAGATTACAGACATGTTTTAAATCCGAATTTTTAGCATGCCTACATTTCATCTTTCTCTCCTTAATTTTGTTATCATTATTTTTAACAATCAGAAAACACATCTGATTTCTTCAAGGCATCAATCAGGCAATCAATTGCAGAATATGTAACATGAGGCATTACTACGACATGAGCTAACTCACCTCTGCCACTTAGTTGAAATCTGTTGAATATTTCATTACACGGTCTGGAAAACAAAACAACCAGCGACTGTGGTCCCCGAGTGACACGAAAGTCTGGATGAATTCTCTTGATGTCTTGCATCCGCTCATAGGCATACGCCGCAAGCTGTTCACATCTCACGGCGATAGCTGCTTGTTTTTCCGGGGTAATCGAGGATATTGCATACCACAGTAGTAGCGCTGACAGCCCGTTTCGACTACCACATAAAGTTGTGTCAGGAGAGTCGATATATTCTGGCAGAGTGGCAGGGTGCATACGGTATTTTTCTTTGCTCATATAAATACCTGAAACGAATGGAGCACCAAACCATTTATGCGTACTCATCACAATGGAACTCACCCAAGGAAGGCGAAAGTCAAAAACCCCACCCTTTATCTGACTCAAGTTCTTCTCATACGCTAATTCTAAGTAAGGCAAATACGCAGCACCGAGTGCACCGTCAATATGTATCCAGAGATCCGGACGACTAAGACCATCGGTTTGAGTACAGAATCCATTCCGTTTTAGGCTGGGTGATATTCGTTCCCAGACTAACTTCACATCATCGAAGGCCCCTTGAAATGTTGACCCCACATTGAGCACAATAATAGGAGGATGGCCGTGACTTGCAAAGAAACCCACAAGTATTTCAAGTTGGTTTGGATCAACCCCGCCATGCTCATCCACAGGCACACCATGTGGCCAGTGACCATCTTCTGTTATAGGGCACTCCCCCGGATAATACGCATTACCCGCCTGCTGAAAAGTATCTATACCTAAAATATTCGCACTTTTTTCTAATGAGTAATGCGATTCCTGAGAAAAATAAAGAACAGGGCTGCACGACGTTTCAATATTTAATTCACCAGAAACAAACTTCTCTTGAAAGTACTCACGAGCACTCCACATAGCATATAAATTACCTTCAGTGGAACCCATGGCCAACATATACCCCCAAAACGATTCAAGCGTTAATGGACTACGAGGTTCGGCATGCCAAAGATTGGCAAAATACTCCAGAACTTCCCGTTCCAGCTCCCGTGAATGTAGTAATGTTGAGCTGGCAGCATAAGGGTCCCCAGCATTATTAATATGAAGATTTAAAAAAGGAGCAATTGCTGAGTAATCCAGTTGTTGATTAACAGGATACCCCAATGAAAAAGCCTGTCGACTCAATGCATTCTTATAGATTTCCTGGAGTCGCTCCTGGGCTCTTTTGGATAAATCAGCATCCGTGGATTCAAAAGAATGATAGTCATTTCGAGGTATGTCGTGACGAATTTTTTTTGCTATGGATGTGACTATCTTTTCATTTTTATCGTCTATAATTTTTTCCATAAGCATTCTCCATGAAGGTGTGGACGTTTAGCATCAATAACCACAAGCAACAACGCTTTATAGGATATTCTCATGGAATTCAAATCTTGAAATTCCATATAACAGAATATTTTCGGCGTGCATAACGCAATAATTTACATCAGTGAATGAGCTAAGATCATCAATAATATAAATTCAATAACGAAATTATATTCCATTTATTAGACTGAAAGCTCCCCCTACCCCGCCTCTACCAGTAAACGTCCCAATTCCCCCGCTAGCTCAGCATTCACCTGCCCAGCCCGCTGTACCAGCCCTACCTCACGATAAAAGGTCTCCGCCCCCATCTCCACCACCCTCACCGTCTTCGGCCAGCGTGGTGTCGCCTGGGTTTGTGGCACCAGCGCTACCCCCAACCCATTTGCCACCAGCTTGACAATCGCTTCCAACTCATCCACTTCACACAATTCCTGCACGCTGATGCCGCGTTCGCGCAGATAACGGTCCACCTGACGTCCTCCAAAAGAGGTGCGGTCATAACGGATAAACGGCTGCGTCGCCAGCAGTTGTGTCGGTTCATCTCCGGTCAAGTGCCGTGGCACAATCAATCGATAGGGCTCACGACGCAAGGTTGTCCAGTGTAAATCGGCCTGCAACGCAAACGGCGGGCGGATCACCGCCGCCAGATCCAGCTCCCCTGCATCCACCAGATTGACAAGTTCCAGCGACAATCCCGGCACAATGCGCGTCTGACAACCGGGAAACTGCTTATGAAAGCGCGTGAGCGCCGAGGGCAACAGCGAACGCTGGATAGAGGCAATCGCGCCCAGGGTGACGCGAGTTGCCGGGCGAGGTAATTCGGCCTTATCGCCGAGATGGCGGTACAGCGTCAGCAGTTCATCCACCTGCGGCAGTAGCTGTTGCCCGCGCAGGTTAAGTCTGGCGCTACGCCCGCTTCGGTCAAACAGATCAAAACCCAATTCAGCTTCCAGCCTGAGCATCTGGGCACTCACCGCCGCCTGGGTGAGACCAATTTTGTCACCCGCAGCAGCAAAGTTACCCTCCTGCACCACCACCATGAAGGTTTTCAGTTCACGAATCATCGCTGATACTCAAAAATTATTTGTATTAATCCCAACTATATATTGTTTTTATTCAAACAAAACCATTCGTATGATTTTCACCAGACGCCGCAGCCAGCGGCGCATCGCCCCTTCCTTTTGCTGCTGGAGACATTATGAGCCTTTCCCCGTTTCACCTTGCTATCCCGGTTTACGATCTTGATGCGGCACGCACCTTCTATGGCACCATTTTTGGTCTGGCGGAAGGTCGTTCCAGCGCCCAATGGGTCGATTTTGATTTTTACGGGCATCAGTTGGTGATCCACGAACACCCCAAAACCGCATCGCAGGAGAATGTGCATTCCAACCCGGTCGACGGCCATGATGTGCCCGTGCCGCACTTCGGCATCATTCTGCATTGGGATGAGTGGGAAGCGTTGGCGGATCGCCTGCGTGGGTTCAACACCAAATTCGTTATCGAACCCTATATTCGCTTTAAAGGCCAGGTTGGCGAACAGGCCACCATGTTCCTGTTCGATCCCTGCGGCAACGCGCTGGAATTCAAAGCGTTTAAAGATATGAGCCAGCTGTTTGCCAAATAAGATTTTGTAGCGGCACGATTTATCGCGTGGATTTTAAAAGCCCCAAAAGAGCGCGATAAATCGCACCGCTACGTCTCAGTCCCTGCCGGGCAGTTCTCACGAATAAATAAACTAAACGGCGTGATGTTGATGCCTGCCGCGCGTCCCATTTGCCCGTTATCGGGGCACCGGATGTTTCCCGGATTTCCGCTTCGGCCTGGAAAATCAGCAAATCATCGAAGCGATGGTGCGCTCCTCTGCCAGCGGCACACGCGTTGACGTTGCCAGTTTGCGGGTTTAACGGAAAAAGCGCGCCAGTGCCGCAGCCAGCGCCAGCGGTTGTTCATCCGGGATGAAATGGCCGCTATGGGCGATGGTGATCCCGGTGACGTCATCGGCAAACTGACGCAACGGCGTCGCCATATCGGGGATGGACCCCTGATCGGCGCTGATTGCCAGCAACGGCAGCGTCAGTTTGCCCTGCTCACGCAGCGCTCGGTTCTGTGCCGCCGACTGTGTCACCACCCGGTACGGCGCCAGCCCGGCGCGCAACGCGCCATTCTGGCGTAACAGACGCACATATTCCGCCATATCAGCGTCGCTGAACACCATTGGACTGGCGGTTTTCCGCCGTAAAAACCATTCCAGGTAGATCTCCTCACGCCCGCTGATCAAAGCCTCCGGCAGATCCGGCAATAAATGGAAGGCAAAATGCCAGGTTTTCCAGGCTTTATCTGGCGTGGCAGGAAGCGCCTCAGGCAAGGTGATCCCCGGAATGCCCGCATCCAGCAGCGCCAGTTTGATCACCTGCCGGCTATAGCGCATGGCATACGGCCAGGCAACCCAGGCTCCCACATCATGTGCAGCGAGGTAATAACGCGGGTGCTCAAGTCGCTGCATCAGACCATGAACCTTCTCCGCCAGCGCCTCAGTATCGTAACCGGCTTGCGGTTTGTCGGAATCACCCTGGCCAGGCAAATCTGGCGCGATGATAAAATAGCGATCGGCCAACTGCGCCATTACCTGATGCCAGGCGTACCAACTTTGCGGAAAACCGGCCAGCAGCAACAATATCTCACCCTGCGGATTGCCACCGCTGACGTAGTGCAGCCGAACCCCCTCCACTGTGGCATAGTGATGAGCAAAGCCAGGCAAATGTACCACCGGTTGTGACCAGGGTTGGGCGTTCACAGTATCAGACATTCAAACCTCCAGTTATTTAGGAAATAATCATTTCCTTATTAGGTAAAAAATTTTAATCGAGCAACATCAGTGCGGTTGCAATCAGTCGATCACGCGCCGGTAAGTCCTGCATTTTGCCTGCCACACGCATTCCCAACACCATGCAGAGCAACACGCCACCCAGCGCCTCAGCGTCATGCTGCGGGTTAACCGAACCGTCCTGTTGTCCCTGTTCCAGCAATTGCAGGATCGCTTGTTGGTTACGTAGGAGTGCCGCGCGCACCAGTTCAGCCAATTCAGCATCCAGCACCTGGAGTTCGATTGCGCTCCCCACCACCAGGCAACCCCGCCGTCCTTCAATATCGCTGGCGGATTCGAGGTAAAAATGCAGCAGTTCAGCGATGCGCGCGCGACCATCCGGCTGCTGCGCCAGCCGCTGGCGCAGCGCCTGATTGCGTAGCGAGGTATAACGCGCAAACACCTGCAAAAACAGGCCACGTTTGTCGCTGAAGGCTTTGTAGATACTACCCGCGGTCAGTTGCATCGCTTCACTGAGATCGCTGATCGATGCGCTGTGGTAGCCCTTTTCACGGAATACCAGCATGGCGCGGTCCAGCGCGGCATCGGTGTCAAACTGGCGCGGGCGACCGCGTGGCTGTACAGACATGTCTCACCCATTTAGGAAATGATTGATTCCTAAATGGTGCCACAGTTTTGTTTTGAGGGGAAGCGTCGTTCCTTCAAACGATTGCAGCAATATGTATTAAATCACTCCGTTCAGTAGTATTTCAAATCACGTTATCTCACGGTTTCACGCTGCCCATGAAAAAACACCACTGCATTTTTTAGAGCTAAAGGAGATACTAAATATTTAGCAAACTAATTATCAGCTTCAAACTTATTCTTTAATTAGTTATTTCCACGACACACTAAAAGATATAATCAGCATGCACAAAAAATCTTTCCATAAAAACAGACAAATAGTTCCAATTAGAATCTGAATTTATATTTATTTTCCGTGATTTGAATCACACTAAAAATCGCCACGCGCAATAGATTTTAAATTTCATATAACGTAAGGTAAACAACGAAAAAACATGGAGGATCACATGGAAGATATATCGTCTTTGAATGCATCTATTTTTAGTGCAACGTCAGAAGTAGAACTCAAGAAAACTCATCTCGACATTTACAATCTAATCGATTCGGAGAATGAATATGAAGACAATTCGATCGTGTCGTTCTTACCGCTTCACAGACTCAATTCAATTTCTGAACGCAAGCAATGTCTTGAAATCATTTCTGAAGTGATAGAAACAGGGTTATTTACCAGCGGGAATTTTATCGATCATATAGAAAATAACCTGCGCGAGTTTTACGATGCACAGACCTGTGTCGCCACAAGCAGTGGCACTGATGCATTAAAAATTGCGCTGAAGGCCGTCGGAGTAGGTGTCGGTGATGAAGTTATTTTGCCGGTTAATTCATTTGCTGCAACTGAAAATGCGGTAATGGCAATAGGCGCGACTCCAGTCTTTGCGAATATCGATGCGTCCTATAACATGACTCCGGGTGAAGTTGAACGTCTCAGAAACGCACGCACCAAGGCTGTCATCCCCGTTTGCCTTTATGGTTCTACCCGGAATATCAGTGCAGTTTTCCGAAAGGCCCGACAGGCTGAAATTCCAGTGGTAGTGGATGCAGCACAATGTTTCGGTATCAAAGCAGTTATGAATTTTTGCGATATATTAGCTCTAAGTTTCAATCCCTTCAAAAACATTGGCACGTTCGGAAAGTCCGGCGGTTTGCTTACCCGCTCTCCTGAACTGGCGCGAATTTCGAGACAATACTCCTATCATGGTTTTGCTGAAGGTAAAAAAAACATAAAGGTACAAAGTTGGGGATTAAATAGTCGCATGGATAACATTCAGGCAGCAACACTCAGTGTGAAGCTCAAACATTTTGGCGTCAATTCGGCGAAGAGATGCCTGTTAGCCGCCCGTTATCATATGCTTCTTAAAGATCTTTCCAATGAGTTTCATCTCCCAATCGAACAGACAGAAAATACCTGGCATCTTTACCCTCTTTCTTTGAAAAACATAAGTCGTAATGACCTCATCTCTTATGCAAAAAAAAGAAAGGTGGAATTAGATATTTACTACCCAGTACTTTCGCACCGGGGCGATCATAAATTTGCAACATTCTATCCAGCCAAAATACAATTCCGCCCTTCTGAAGAGATCCACTCCTCCTTGGTTCATATACCTCTACATAATCATATGTCCTTTGAAGAACAGAATAAAGTAGTGGAGGTCCTTCATGATTTTTTCCGGTAAAAAACTGCCCCCAGAATTCATTAAGCCACAAGTAATAAAGTCTATCGTGTGCTGTGATCTGGATGAAACCTACATCCCATTCTTAGACGAGAACAAAAAACTTGGTGGTATTTCAGAGCTTGAGGCATTTATGGACTCTTCGGGTAGAGACCAAGGCATTTTGCTTGGATGGATAACAGGTACAAATCTGCCCTCTGCTGTCCGTAAGGCCAATGGGTATATATCGCGCAGTCCCCATTTTATTTGTTGCAGCCTTGGAACCGAGTTTTATTGGATAAAAAATGGGGAAATCCTGCCATCTGCAACTTGGGAAAACCGTATCCGTCAGTCCGGCTATAGTTCCGATAGCGTTGACCACCTCGTTCATGTCATAAAGAGTAAGGGGATTCCACTGGTCAAACAGCCGGATGATTATCAAGGGAGATTTAAAATCAGCTTTTACTATCCAATCCGGCAGCAGATGCAGCAGGATTTTGATTGGATAGAGAGTATGGCTGCTGAAAATTGCATCCGTGTGATTTTTACAAAATGCAACCCGGCTGCCGGTGACCCAGAGGAATGTTATGACGTCGAATTTATCCCGCTTTGCTGTGGCAAAGACCAGGCGGTCATTTTCCTGAGGGAAGAAACCTTGCTTTCGAAAGAAGCAGTCATAGCTTTTGGCGACAGTGCAAACGATTTTGCCATGTTTGCCGAGTCTGGAAAGGGATATCTGGTCGCTAACGCCGACAGGTTCGCAGTTGAAAAATATGGCAGTTGTCTTGACAAGGCATACTGTCACGGCATTCTCAGTGTCTTGCAGGGAGAGCATATATGATTATAGGGATTGTAGGTTGTGGCGGGATCGCTCGAGCGCATGTTCGCGCCCTCTCGTTAAATAAACATGTACGTGGACTGGCATTTTACGATGTGAATGATGAACGCATGCATCAACTCCGCGCATCATCAGCACTTCCTGTGACACTCTGTCAGGAGCTACGGCAACTTGCGGAAATGAGTGATGGTTTCATTATTTGTACACCGAATCATCTTCATCTTCCTCTGGCAGAAGAAGTGATGAGTTACAGGAAAATTCCTTTTGTCTGTGAGAAACCGCTTTCAACAGATGTTGAGTCGGCGGAGAGGATGATTTCTATCTCTCCATCATCGAGTGTAGTGTCATTTAATTACCGCTATAACAGGATAATTGAAATGATTATTCGATTGAGAAAGGAACGTTTGCTCGGAAAACTTATGTTTTTCTCTGCTGCGTTTAACAAGAACTCGGCACTGACCCGCAATCATATAACCTGGCGCGATTCTGCCAGCCAAGGTAAAAGCAGTGGCGCTTTGGGGGACCTCTCCTGCCACTTGCTCGATATTTTCTGCCTGCTTGACGAATCGAAAATTGATATCAGCGGGCTCAGAACAGTAAGGGGGACGCGGATTAGAACGAAACAAGATGGTCCTGTCGACGTAGATGATAATGGTTATGTTTTCGGTCGCTCAGAGCGTGGGGCATTTTATCAGATTCATGCCAGCAAAGCAGATGAGCCAGAAGCACTCGGGTTGCATATCCATGTTGTGTTTGAGAAAGGAGAAATACGTTATTCAACCCAAAATGAAAATACTCTTTTTTTGACTTTGTTCGATCGCGTAGGAAACGAAAACATAGCAATCGAAAATGAAAAACTACTGTCAGACCCGCCGGGTGAACTACCTTTCTGGTCTGATTCATTTATATTTTTTCATCAGGACTGGTGTGAGCATCTTAAAACGGGCAAGAAAAAGCACTTACTTGCTGATTTGCCACAAGGATTACATATTCAGGAAGTCATTGAGGAATTTTAGTTGACTATGGACATCACACTTTTAATTGGCCTGTTCGCAGCGTTTTTTACGACCTTTGCATTTGCACCTCAAAGCATTAAAACACTCAAAACACGTAATACTGAAGGCATCTCAGTGACCATGTATATTATGTTTCTGATTGGTGTTTTTTCATGGGTTATATACGGTTTCCATAAATCAGACATTGCAGTTCTTGCTGCGAATATCATCACATTTTTCCTGGCAGCACCAATACTGGTAATGACCCTCCTTTCGCGCCGGAGAAAACGCATATGAAAATTGCTATGATTCGCGCGGGTCCCACAGGGCTGACTGCGCCCATAACGCAATCACAGGTGTATCTCTGATAACCGATGGGTCTTTATGGCCCATATTGACTCAAAGTTCGCGAATCAACCTCGCCGGATTCCCGGCATAGATACCTTTAACTTCCACAGGTTTTATCACCACACTTCCCGCACCGATAACTGCACCACTGCAAACGAAGGGGGTCAGGATGGTTGCCCCACTGCCCACGGTAACAGAATTCCCCAAAGTGATTGCAATCCAGCTTTCTCCAGAGGGATCAGGGCTACCAGAGCGGAAAAGGTCATTAGCAAAAGTGACGTTATGGCCAATAAAACAATGCGTTCCAATAGTCACATTTTCACAAATAAAGGTATGTGACTGTACACGAGTACCACAACCAATCACGCACCCTTTTTGTATTTCAACAAACGGTCCGAAGAAGACATCATCCTGAAGTTCGCACTCATAAAGATTGGCAGGTTTAACAATAGTGACATTCTTTCCTGATATGACTTCTCGTATACCACTTTCAATCAAGCGCATAGTTTGATACCCGGAGTTTGAGGCTGGTAACGTTCCCAGCATGATATTAATAAATAAACCCTGTTGAAAATTAACGTGAATTATATGTTGCTATCACCTTGCCACCCGACCTGTTTATATTTACAGTACTCACCTTGCCCACCATTGATCTAAGAAAACTTTATGCGAACAACGGACACGTTACGCCTGCTGCTGCTGGCAGCTATCTGGGGAGCCAGCTTTTTGTTTATGCGCATTGCCGTTCCGGCGCTGGGTGCCGTTAACACCGCGTTTCTGCGCGTGGTTTGCGGCAGCATCGGCCTGCTGGTGATTATGGCGGTGCTGAGAATGCCGCTGCGTTTTGACGGCAAACTGCGCTGGGCGATGCTGCTCGGGGTGATCAACTCCGGGTTGCCGTTCCTGATGTATTGCCTTGCCGCACGGGTGTTGCCCGCAGGCTATTCCGCCATCCTCAATGCCACGGCACCGCTGATGGGCGTGATCATGGGTGCGGCCTTCTTTGCCGAAAAACTGACGCTGAAGAAAGTGCTGGGTATGGTGGTGGGTTTCGCCGGTATCCTGTTGATCAGCACCACCGGTGAAGCGCACCTTACCCATGCGTTGCTCCTGGGTATTCTCGCCTGTATGGTGGCGACCACCTGCTACGGCATGGCCGGATTTCTCGCTAAGCGCTGGATCGGCGCACGCGGCGGGCTGGATGCCACCAAAGTGGCGTTTGGCAGCCAGTTGGGAGCCTCCTGCTTTCTGCTGCCGTTCTTCGCCGTGACCGCCCCGCAGACGTCCGCCAGCCAGTGGCAGATCCCGGAAGTCTGGGCCTGCATTCTGGCGGTGGGTTTTATCTGTACCGCACTGGCTTATATTCTGTATTTCCGACTGCTGGCGGATATCGGCCCACTGCGCACCCTGACCGTCACCTTCCTGATCCCACCCTTCGGCATTTTCTGGGGTTGGCTGGTACTGGGTGAGGAGTTAAATCAAGGCTTTGCCGCTGGGGCGTTGCTCATCGTCTGTGCGGTATGGCTGGTGGTGAGTGCAGACCGGCCAGCTACGCTGACCGCCAGCGCAAAATAACCCGGCTATTTTTTACTGGCCGGTTTCATGCTGCGATTCAGATCCTGAATTCGCTTCATGGTCTTGACGGTGCGCGTCGCATTGGCCGACGCCACCGACAAAATCAGCATTTCCAGACACACCAGCACCGTGCCATGCAGTGGCATGCGTCCATCCTCGCCGCCACGCGGTACATTGATCACCACATCCGCTTCTTTGGCGAAAAAAGAATCCGGTGCATTGGTCAACAAAATAATCGGGATCCCGAGTCGTTTGGCTTCCTTGATAGTGGTACTCCCTTCACGGTGCGCCGACTTTTGCGCCATCATAATCAACACGTCGCCGCGCTGTAAGGCAATAAGTTGTTCTGCCAATGCGATACCGGAGCGATTTAACGCGACCGCCGGAATACCAATACGCACCAATAAGCGACGGCTGTAATCTGCCAGCACACCTGACGCATTAAGTCCAAATAAGCCTACCTGGCGTGCTTCAATTAATAATGCGACAGCTGCGGCAATCGCCTGGCGATTATGCGGTTCGGCTAATGCATCACAGGCGCGTTTATGTCCGCCTAAGACAAAATCGATGCCGGAATTAATATCGCAGGAAAGCTCACTGACGGTAGTCACCATTTTTTCTTCGGAATTCATTGCCGGACCAAACCACGCTTCCAGCGTTTTTTTTAAATCGCGTAATCCGGCAAAACCTAATGCCTGGACTGCGCGAACAACCGTTGCATCCGAGCTGTTGGTTGCCGTCGCAATCTCCATGGCGGTGGCTTCCACCACCGCCTCACGATTTTCATGGATATAACGCACCACGGTTTGTAGCTGCGGTGAGAGCGCAGCAGCCCGCGCGCGATAGCGTTCACCCAGAACATCGACCCGGTTTTTTATTTTATTTACTGAAGCCATTTTATGTCCGATCTGTTTGTTTTAAATAAGATTGTTGCTGACTGTCGCGTATCTGACCACCGCACTCTGTAGTGACAAAAACGTCTTTCTTCGACTTAAACTACATCTAAATCAGGTGAAAAACCATTGCTTAACTCCCTTGCAACCTAATTTATTCAACAAGTTACATCGATAATAACAGGGTGAAAGTCAGGGGTATTGTTGCTGTAGTAGCTCGGCTGTTTTTTACGTTTACTACTACATTTTTTCATGTTTGAATGATTCTCAATTACATCAAGGCGTGCCAACATCGCTGATAAAAAAATGAAATAATTATTCTCAGACCCTTTGCAATGTTTATCAGAGCACGACACCTGACCTGCCTATTGACCAGGTCGGCAATTTCTTCATGGACGAAAATAACCAGAAAATTAATACCAGGCTTGCACTTAATGACTAACAATCGGTCTCTTAAATTTAAAACAAAATCGCATCCGGCAATTATTGCAGCCATTTATGGGGTGACCATTTTTACACCTGCAATTAGCGTTGCCGCCGAGGAAAATAATACCCTCACCGTTACGGCACAGGAAAATAACGACCAGGGCTATAATGCCACCAGTAGTTCGGTTGCCAGCAAAACGCCAACGCCTCGTGTCAATGAAGCCCAATCGGTCAGTGTGGTAACACAACAGCAGCTGGAAGATTATCAGGTCAGTAATCTGTCCGAAGCGATGCGTTTTGTCAGCGGCGTCACCGAAGGCAACACCCTTGCCGGAACTGAAGATGGTTTTGTGCGCCGAGGCTTCGGTAGCAACTCCGATGGTTCGATCTATCGTGACGGCGTGCGCAGTAGTCAGGGGCTGAACTTCGATGCCACCACCGAGCGCGTCGAAGTGTTGAAAGGTTCTGCATCACTGCTGTATGGCATTCAGAACCCTGGCGGTGTGATCAATGTGGTGAGTAAAAAGCCGCAATATGCATGGCATACCAAAGTCAGCGGACGCCTTGCCAGTGAAGGAGGCGGCGCGGGGACGGTGGATGTCACCGGGCCGCTTGGCAACGGTTTTGCCTTCCGCCTGATCGCCGAAAAGCAAAACCAGGACTACTGGCGCAACTTCGGTAGCGAAAAGCACACCTTAATTGCCCCGTCACTGCAATGGTATGGTGAGAAAGCCAGCTTCCTGATCAGCTACGAAGATTATCAGTACGATATCCCTTACGATCGTGGCACTGCGTTTATTAACGGTAAACCGGTGGATATTGGCTACAAAAATCGTCTGGACGACAAAGCTAACCACGCCTGGGGACACAACAAAACCCTCAACGCCCATTATGACTGGCAGTTTAATGACGACTGGAGCACGCGCCTGACCTTCGGCATGAATCAACGCCAGTATGACAACAACGAAGTCAGGGTGACGGCGATCAACGCCACCACTGGCGCCGTGACCCGTCGTGCCGATGCCAACCGAGGTTTCAACCATAAGACCAAATATGTTTCCTGGGATCTAATGGGTACGCCGGAAATCTTCGGCATGACGCATAACCTCGTGGTCGGCACCGATTATGAGATGAACCAGACTTACCGCGCCCATCAATATCAGGGGAAATCCAACAGTGATTTCAACCTGAATGATCCACAGTACGATCTGATGTCGCCGGTTACCGATAGCAGCACGGAAAAAACCGCCAACGCTAATCTGCTGAACCGGATTCACAGCCGTTCGGTGTACGTTAAGGACAGCATTTCCCTGACCTCCAACTGGATCGCCGTGGTCGGTGGTCGTTACCAGCATTATGAGCAACGTGCCTCGCAGGGCTGGGATCCGGTGGTTGAGACGATGAACGATAAAGGCAACAAATTCCTGCCGCAGACTGGTTTGATCTACAAATTGACGCCGGATGTTTCGTTATATGGCAGCGTGAGCAAATCCTTCACCCCCTCTACCGACGTGGATGATGATGGTAACGTCGGCAAACCGGAACAGGGCACCACCTGGGAAGTGGGTAGCAAATGGCAGATTTCGCCACGTCTGTTCGCCAGCGTCGCGCTGTACCGAATTGATGAACGTGATATGTCGTTGAGCATCAACGGTGAAACCCGTGCTATCGACAAGGCCCGTTCCAGCGGTGCCGAGTTTGAGCTGAATGGTGAGATTCTGCCAGGCTGGGATCTGAGTGCCAACTACAGCTATGACCAGGCAGAAATCGTTAGCGATGGTGTGAATTCCGCCAATAATGGCAACCGTCTGCAAAATGCGCCGCGCCATTCCGGTGCGCTGTACCTGAGCCATAACCTGACGTTTAATGCTATTCCGGGCGATTTCCGCGTCGGTGGCGGTGCACGTTACGTCGGTTCACGTGCCGGTGACCCGGACAACAGCTTCACCTTGCCGGATTACGTGGTGGCCGACAGCTTTATTGCCTGGAACAACCCCCTGTTGGGTAACAAAACCCAGCTGAAACTGAACCTGAATAACCTGTTCAATAAACATTACTACACCTCCAGCGGCGGCAACCTGCGCGTACGTGAAGGTGAAAACCGTAACTTTATGTTAGAGGCAAGCGTTGAATTCTAAGGCGTTAATCACCAGGCCATTACAAGGAGTAATGGCCCTGTTTCTGCTGATGCTGAGTGGCACTGCGCTGGCAAAAACTATCACCGATATTGATGGTAATCAGGTCACCATCCCTGACCACCCGCAACGTATTGTACTGGGCGAGAGCCGTATGCTGTATACGCTGGCGATGCTGGAACCGGGCGACCCGTTCCAGCATATTGTCGGTTGGCCGCAGGATCTCAAGAAGTATGACAGCCAGACATGGGACATCTTTGCACGTCAGTTTCCGCAGATGCTAAAGATCCCCAGGCTGGGTTCCGGTGGCATCAATGATATGAACCCGGAGCAGGTGCTGGCGCTAAAACCGGATGTGGTGATCCTGCCGAGCCTGGCACGTTATGACGATGGCGATTTACGGCTGGCGGCGATGCTGAAAGCCGCGCACATCCCGGTGGTCAAAATCGACTTGCGCGTACATTTGCTGAAAAACACCACGCGCAGCGTCGAGATTTTTGGTGAGGTGCTGAACCAGCAGGCGCGGGCCAAATCCTTCAATGATTTCTACCATGCGCATTTGCAGGTGATTCAGCAACGTCTGGCAAGCTATCAGGGGACAAAACCGACGGTTCTGCTGCAACTGCATCTCGGCAGGCGCAACGAATGCTGCGTCACCGCCGTGAAAGGCAGCCTGGGTGAACTGCTGCACGCCGCGGGGGGTGACAATATCGCCAGCAAAACCGTGCAGGGCGTGTTTGGCCGTTTGAGTGAAGAGACGGTGATCGCTACGCAGCCGGAATATTATATCGCCACTGGTGCGGGTGATAACGACGCGCAAAGCGCGCTGAAATTAGGCCCGGCGGTTGCGCCCGAGGCGGTGCAAAGCAGCTTCCGCGCCATGACGGCGAAACAGAACGGTTTGCGCGAACTGAAAGCCTTACATAACGGTCATACGGCGGTAATCTGGATGAATTTCTACCTGAGTCCGTGGCATATTGCCGCCACCGAGTTTATGGCGAAGACGCTCTACCCGGAGTTGTTTAAGGATGTCGACCCCGAGCAAACGTTGAAGCAAATCTTCCACGACTATCTGCCGATCCCGTACAGCGGCACCTATTTCCTCCAGCCACATTCCTAAAAAGCACGCCTCTCGTAGCGGTGCGATTTATCGCGCGCCTTTGACCTTATTGGCACGACAAACAACGCGCGATAAATCGCGCCGCTACGGAAAACACGCCACCATAGTCTATGCTTGTTTCTCACAGGTTTATCCCTGACCACCCCGGAATTTATAGCTCGCATTACCGTATTAGAAACTGCGCGACGTCGTTGACAGCTCACTTCTGGAACCAGCGAGGCGATAAAATGGAGTCCAATACCTTTAAAAAAAGTTGGGGCGCTGAGTATGCGCCTGACGGCAGCGTGCGTTTTCGTCTCTGGGCCTCTGGCCAGCGTAGTGTCACATTGCGTCTGGCAGGCGATGAGCATGTGATGCAAACCTGCGGCGATGGCTGGTTTGTATGGCAGGCAAGCCATGTCGCACCTGGCACGCCGTATCAATATCTGTTGGCCGACGGCACACCGGTGCCCGACCCCGCTTCACGTGCACAACAATCCGATGTAAATGGCCCCTCACTGGTGATTGATCCCAACGCCTGGCGCTGGCAGCAGCGTGACTGGACAGGACGCCGCTGGGAAGAGAGCGTGATCTACGAGCTGCATATCGGCACCTTCACGCCGCAGGGCACCTTTCAGGCAGCCATTGCAAAGTTACCGCAGCTGGCTGAGGTGGGCATCACCATGATTGAACTGCTGCCGGTTGCACAATTTGGCGGCAAGCGTGGCTGGGGTTATGACGGTGTGCTGCTCTACGCCCCTCACTCGGCCTACGGCACACCCGATGATCTGCGGGCGCTGGTTGATGCGGCGCACGGGCTGGGTATCTCGGTGGTGCTGGATATCGTGCTGAACCACTTTGGCCCGGAAGGTAATTATCTGCCGCTGCTGTCGCCCGATTTTTTCGACCAGGAGCGGATGACGCCCTGGGGAGCAGCGATTGCCTATGATGTCGCGGCGGCGCGGCAATATATCGTGGAAGCACCGCTGTACTGGCTGACAGAATTCAGGTTTGATGGCCTGCGCTTTGACGCCATTGATCAGATCAAAGATCCGTCCGGACAACATGTGTTGCCTGAAATCGCTGAACGTATTCGTGAGACGATCACCGACCGGCAGATTCATCTCACCACGGAAGACAGCCGCAACGTTATTTTTCTGCATCCGCGCACCCCGGACGGCAGCGCGCCGCTGTTTACCGGCGAGTGGAATGATGATTTCCACAACGCGATTCATGTCCTCGCCACCGGTGAAACTCACGCGTATTACGCAGACTTTGCTGATCAGCCGGAGAAACTGCTCGCCCGCATCCTGACACAAGGCTTTGCTTATCAGGGAGAAGTCTCGCCCCACAGTGGCAAGCCGCGCGGGGTGGATAGCTCCGCTCAGCCGCCTGTAACCTTTGTCGATTTTATTCAGAACCATGACCAGGTCGGCAACCGCGCGCAGGGCGACAGACTGCTTACCCTTGCCGGTAAGGATCGTACTCAGGCGCTGTTCGCCACCCTGCTGCTCTCACCGCATATCCCGTTATTGTTTATGGGGGAGGAGTATGGCGAAACGCACCCTTTCCTGTTCTTCACCGATTTTCACGGCGAGCTGGCGAAAGCCGTACGTGAGGGACGTGCCAGGGAGTTTACCGGTCATGCCGGACATGAGGCTGATAGCGTGCCCGATCCCAATGCCCTGAAGACCTTCGAGATGTCGAAACTGGATTGGGCCAAAGCCAGCCACAGCGAGGGCCAGGAATGGCTGGCTCTGACCCGGCAATTGCTGACGTTGCGTCGACAACATATCGTACCGTTGCTGCGTGACACGCCAGCAGGGCATATCATCGCCACCGCACCAGGTTTGGTGGCTGTCAGCTGGCATTTCCCACGCAGCACCTTATCGCTGGCACTGAATGTCGGCGAGCACGCGCAGTCGCTGCCAATGCTGCCCGGCACCACGCTGTTTGCCTCTTCAGCGGAGACAGCAACGTTGCCGCCCAATACGGTGATGGTGCGTCTGGCGCAGGAGGAACAACCATGACCCTGCCAACCTCGACTTATCGCCTTCAGTTTCGTGACGGCATGACTTTTGCGCGTGCCGCCAGCCTGGTGCCTTATCTGAAAAAATTAGGCGTGAGCCATTTGTATGCCTCGCCGATCTTCACCGCCACTACCGATTCCACTCACGGCTATGATGTCACCCACGCCACGCAGATCGATCCCGCGCTGGGCGGCCGCGCGGGTTTTAATCGCCTGGTACAGACGCTGAAAAATGCCGGGCTGGCTCTGATCCTCGATATCGTCCCTAATCATATGGCAGCCTCGCTGGAAAACCTGTGGTGGCGCGATGTGATCGCGCATGGCGAACACAGCCGTTACGCGCATTTTTTTGATATCGACTGGTCGCGCCCGTTGACTCTACCGTTCCTTGGCGCACCTTTTTCTGAGGTGCTGGAAAAAGGTGAAATCAGCGTCAAAGCCGATCCGCACAGCGGTTTACCTGCTATCGCGTATTACGACAATTTTTACCCTTTGGCGCTGGACAGCTGGCAGGGACTGAATCTACAGGACAAGGCAGACATTGCTACGTTGCATGAACGTCAGCCTTATCGGTTGATGAGCTGGACCGATGCGCCGCGTGAGCTATCTTATCGTCGTTTCTTCGAAATCACCGGGCTGGTGGGGGTTCGGGTCGAAGATCCAGAGGTGTTTGACGCCACCCATCAGTTGATTCTGGAACTGGTGCACAGTGGTGCCGTTGATGGGTTGCGCATCGATCATATTGATGGTCTGGCCGACCCCAAAGGATATCTGACCCGGTTGCGCCAGCAGACCGGGCCAGCGTGTTATATCACGGTGGAAAAAATTCTCGCGGGTGATGAAGCGCTGGCGGCAGACTGGCCGGTATCCGGCACCACCGGTTATGAATTTATCGCTGCGCTGGCCGATGCGCTGGTCGCCAGCAACGGTATCCAGGCGTTACGCCACGCCTGGGATGAAGCAACCGGCGCGTCGCTGGATATGGCAGCGGAATTGCGTGCGGCGAAAGCCTTGATGGTTGATCGGAATTTTGAGGGCGAATTTACCCGGCTGCTGGCACTGGCGCAGCAACGACTCAGCCATGACTCACTGGAGAACGACCTGCGTGAGTTGCTGCTTGCCTTCCCGGTGTATCGTACCTATGCCACCGCCGAGGGCTTACCGGCGAGCGATGAACAACTGCTGCAAAAGATTGTCGCGCAAATCGGCGCGGACAACGCCCTCACCCGGCTATTTCGCGGCGCGGCCCCGGATGACACAACCGCGCTATTTCGCACCCGTTTTCAGCAACTCAGCGGCCCGTTAATGGCGAAATCGGTGGAGGACACCTTGTTCTTCCGTCAGAGCGTGGCGCTGGCGTTGAATGAGGTCGGGGCTGAGCCGCTGGCATCCGAGTTCTCTCCGGCCCGTTTCCACGCGGCTATGCAGGAACGACGCCAACAGCAACCCGCCGGACTCTCCAGCACCTCCACCCATGACACCAAGCGCGGTGAGGACGCTCGCGCCCGATTGTATGTCCTCAGTGAAGCGCCGGAACGCTGGGCTACCGCTGTGGCGCGCTGGCGGCAGATGCATCGGCCATATATCCAACAACTGCGCGATGGACTGGCCCCGGAACCCGGTGTGGAGTGGCTGCTGTATCAGGCACTGGCGGGGGCGTGGCCGGTCACGTTGCAGCCCGATGACCGGGTGGGATTACAGGCGTTGGAGACACGCTTTATCGCCTTCGTCGAAAAAGCGCTGCGTGAAGCGAAACTGCGTACCGACTGGGCGGAGGACAATCAACGCTATGAACAGACGGTGCTGACCTACGCCCGTCAACTGCTGTCCCCTGACAACCCGGATTTTTTGCAGGATTTCACCGCCACGCTCCAACCCTTTATTCATGCCGGACTGGCAAATAGTCTGAGCCAGACGCTGATCAAGCTGGTGGCTCCTGGCGTGCCGGATATCTATCAGGGTAGCGAAGCGCTGAATTTCAGTCTGGTCGATCCCGACAACCGTGAACCACCCGATTTTACCCAGCTGCAACAGATGCTGGCCGAACCGGCGCCGTACAGCTGGCTGAATGGGCAGATGAAACAGCAGGCAATCGCCACGATGCTGCATCTGCGTCAGCAGCACGCTCAGCTGTTTCACGTCGGTGATTATCTGCCGCTGGCAACCACACACGATGAGGTGATCGCCTTTGCGCGCACCGACGGCGAAACGGCGTTGATTCTGGTGGTGCCGCGCCTGCCGTTCACGGCATTTCAGGGGCTGTTGCCGCATCCGCAGACGCGTGAGCCGATTGAATTGCCCGCAGCACTTGCCGATCGTCGTTATCGCAACTTGCTGGATGGTAGCGAGCTTGCCGTGAGTGACACATTGATAAGCAATGAGCCTTACCTGGTATTATTCAGCGACTCAGCAATAACCGCGCGATAAATCGCGGCGCTACGTGGAAGTACGTCATTACGTTTCGATGCCAAAAGCCGCGAGGTTTGTAGCGGCGCGATTTATCGCGCGGTGTCGAAATCGGGTGTTTATTTACAGGAGAGGGAACCATGTCACACGCCAGACCTACCGTGATTACCGCTGGTTACAGCTATCCGCTGGGAGCCAATTTTGATGGCGATGGGGTGAACTTCGCCCTGTTCTCTGCGCACGCCGATCGCGTCGAACTTTGCCTGTACGATGCCAGTGGACAGCATGAAATCGCCAGATTTGATCTGCCGGAGTACACCCATGAAGTCTGGCATGGCTATATCCCCGGACTGCAACCGGGCGCGCTGTACGGTTATCGCGTGCACGGTCCGTTTGAGCCGGAAAATGGTCACCGTTTTAACCCGCATAAGCTGCTGCTGGACCCCTACGCCCGCGATCTCTACGGGGATATCGCCTGGAACGAGGCACATTTCGCCTACGATTTACATCACGACGGCGAAGACAAGGACCTGACGTTTGATACTCACGACAGCGCCGCTTTTACGCCAAAATGCCGGGTTATCGATACCAACGAATTCGACTGGCACGACCAAAACCGCCCGAGCATCCCCTGGTCGCAGGCCATCATTTATGAAACCCATGTGAAAGGCTTTACTCAGTTGAACTCCGCCATTCCCATAGCCCTGCGCGGCACCTACGACGGCATGTCGCATAAAGCCTCGGTGGATTATCTCAAAAGCCTTGGGGTCACTTCGGTCGAGTTGTTGCCGGTGCACTGGTTTCCCGATGATCAACATTTACTGGATAAGGGACTGAAAAACTTCTGGGGTTACAACACGCTGAACTTCTTCTCCCCGGCGGCACGCTATTTTGGCCCACGCGGTATTCAGGGATTTCGCGATATGGTGCGCGCGCTGCACGATGCCGGGATCGAGGTGATTCTTGATGTGGTTTACAACCACACCGCAGAAGGCAACGAACTGGGACCCACGTTATCGTTTAAAGGCATCGACAACTATTCCTACTACCGCACCCTGGCGGATCAACATCGCTATTACGTCAATGACACCGGCACCGGTAACACCGTCAACACCTCGCATCCACGGGTGTTACAGATGATTATGGATTCCCTGCGATATTGGGCAGAATCGATGCATATCGATGGTTTTCGCTTTGATCTTGGCACCATTCTCGGTCGTGAACCAGGAGGGTTTGATCCGCGCGGCGGCTTTTTTGATGCCATGACCCAGGACCCGTTGTTAGGGAAACTGAAACTGATCGGTGAACCCTGGGATATCGGACCGGGTGGTTATCAGGTTGGCGCGTTTCCGCCTGGCTGGGCCGAGTGGAACGACAAATATCGCGACACGGTACGTGAATACTGGAAAGGCGACAGTGTCTCCAGCGATTTTGCTGCCCGCTTGCTCGGTTCCGGCGATCTGTACGATCAGCGCGGTCGCCGCCCGTGGGCCAGCATCAACTTTATCACCGCCCATGACGGCTTTACCCTGAATGATCTGGTCTCCTGGAACGAAAAACACAACGAAGCCAACGGCGAAGAGAACAACGACGGTCACAACGACAATCGTTCGTATAATTACGGCGCGGAAGGCCCGACTGATGACGAACAGATCAATGCGGTGCGTGAACGCCAAAAACGCAATTTTCTCGCCACCCTGCTGTTTTCTCACGGCACCCCAATGCTGCTGGCCGGTGACGAGTTTGGTCGCAGCCAGATGGGCAATAATAACGGCTACTGCCAGGACAGCGAAATCTCGTGGGTTCACTGGGATAACCTACCCGCCAGTGCCGATGCGCTGCGCGAATTTACCCGCCAGCTTATCTTACTACGCGCCAGCCAGCCGCTGCTGCACCGCGAGAACTGGCGCGATGGGATGGTGATTGAATGGTTCAATGCGGGTGGCGGCCTGCAACAGTCAGAACACTGGGAGGAAGGCACCACGCTCGGCATGTATATCGGTCGCCCCGATCTGCAAACCACCGAGGGCATCTGGCACGATGTGTTGATGTTGTTTAATCCGTTTGAAGGCAACGTACCCTTCCGCATCCCGCAGTTCGGTGAAGGCGGCTGGGTGCTGGAACTGAGTACCAGCGAGAACTATCAACCTGGATTAGTGATCACCAAAGAGAAGGATTTTGAGCTGGAAGGGCGCAGTCTCGCGCTGTTCAGACGCCCCTAAGTCGCTGCGGAAACACCGTAATCAGCCAGTCAATAAACACCCGCAGCCGCTGCGTTACATGGCGGTTTTGCGGGTAAACCACATGAAACGGATAA
Source organism: Pantoea sp. X-Soil-TKNS-1211 (assembly GCF_059730495.1). Lineage (NCBI taxonomy): Bacteria > Pseudomonadati > Pseudomonadota > Gammaproteobacteria > Enterobacterales > Erwiniaceae > Pantoea > Pantoea sp. X-Soil-TKNS-1211. The sequence goes on along the minus strand of NZ_AP035954.1, from coordinate 173,534 downwards.
GCTGCCGGACGCCAGGGTTTGAGGATCTCCACCAGAACCCCGCGCTGCTGGGCCTCGGCAGTGGCATAGGTGAAGGTCTGGATAATCCCTAGCCCGGCCAACGCCGCCGCCAGATGCGCATTGCTCTCGTTAACACCGATACGATGTTCAGTCTTGATCTCGGTTTTTTCCCCATCACGCATAAATCGAAACGGAAACGGACGCCCGCTTTGCGGTGACAGATAACTAATCAACCGATGGCCGTTTTTTAACTCATCCGGGTAGGCAGGCACACCAAAGGCTTTCAGATAACCGGGTGTGGCGCAGGTAATCATGGTGGCGTCGCCGATATGGCGGGCGATCAACGATGAATCGCTCAGCGGCCCGCCACGAATCACACAATCGACGTTGTCGCTAATCAAATCCACCGCGCGATCCGACACCCCCAGATCAATACGGATATCGGGATAGCGCGCGAGAAAATCGGGCAGCGCGGGGAGCAGCACATCGCGAGCGGTGGAGCCACCCACATCAATGCGCAGATGACCGCGCAGGCGGCTGCTGACCACGTTAAACGAGGCATCGATATCCTCCAGATCGCGCACGATACGCAGCGCTTTTTCGTAGTAATCGCGCCCCTCTGCCGTCACCGTAACGCGTCGCGTGGTGCGTTGCAGCAGACGAATTCCCAGATGCGCTTCCAGCTCCTGCACCAACTTGCTTAAAGTGGCGTTCGGCATGTCGAGCGAATCCGCCGCACGGGTAAAATTGCCCGCTTCCACCACACGGGCGAATGCCCTGATCGCCAGCAGTTGATCCATCGCTTTTACCCTTATTATCCATATGTGTGAATAGTCCTTTTCATTTTACACGATTTATCACTAAACGCGGCAAGGTTACATTGCGTCCATGCACAAAACGACACGTTAAATCATCAATCTGGAGAGACAAACATGAACGCATCACTGAAAGGTAAAATTGCATTAGTCACCGGCGGCACCACCGGTATTGGTCTGGCTTCCGCACAAGCGCTGGCGGCAAGCGGTGCTCAGGTGTTTATTACCGGACGCCGTCAGGCGGAACTGGACGCCGCGGTCGCCAGCATTGGCGCAAACGCGACCGGCATTCGTGCGGATGCAGCGGTGCTGAGCGATCTCGACGCGGTTTATGCACAAATTGCTCACCAGACTGGCCGTCTGGATATTCTGTTCGCCAACGCCGGTGGCGGTGATATGTTGCCGCTGGGGAGCATCACCGAGGAACATTTTGACCGTATCTTCGGCACCAACGTGCGCGGTGTAGTGTTTACCGTGCAAAAGGCGCTGCCGTTGCTGAGTGACAAGGCGTCGGTGATCCTTACCGCCTCCACCACCTCGGTGAAAGGCACCGCTGGCTTCAGCGTGTATAGCGCCAGTAAAGCCGCCGTCCGTAACTTTGCCCGCTCATGGGCGCTGGACGTCAAAGAGCGTGGCATCCGCATCAACGTGGTCAGCCCTGGCCCGATCCGTACCCCGGGTTTAGGTGGACTGGTCAGCGAAGATCAACGTCAGGGCTTATTTGATGCACTGGCCGCGCAAGTGCCGCTGGGCCGTATCGGTGAGCCAGAAGAGATTGGTAAGGTGGTGGCATTCCTTGCTTCCGACGATTCCAGCTTCATTAACGCCACCGAACTGTTTGTTGATGGCGGTATGGCGCAGATTTAGTGATTCAGGCACTTTCCGCGTAGCGGCGTGATTATGCGGTTAAGTATCCGCCGTCTACCGGCAAAATAATCCCGGTGATAAACGACGCCGCCGGACTGCACAGGAAGGTCACCGCCTGTGCCACATCGTCCGGCTGGCCCCAGCGTTTTAGCGGAGTGCGTGACAAAATTGGTTGCGCGCGTTGTGGATCATCCTGCAACGCCTGGGTCAACGCGGTGGCGATCCAACCTGGTGCCACGGCATTCACGCGAATCCCCTGCTCTGCCCAGGCAATCGCCAGCGATTTAGTGAGTTGCATAATCCCTCCCTTGCTGGCGCTGTATCCCGGCACCAGCCCACCACCAAAAAAACTGAGCATTGAAGCGGTATTCACGATACATCCCTTGCTTTGCGCCAGCTTTTCGCGGGCAGCGCGGCAGCAGCGCATGGTTCCGCTGAGGTTAATATCTATCACTTTTTCAAACACCTCCACCTCGTGCTCCATGCCCCGGCTGATGATCCCGGCACAATTCACCAGCAAATCGAGCTGCGGCAACGCGCTTATCAGGTCAATAATTGACTGATTGTCGCGCACATCCAGTTCCTGAATACGGATACGTTCGCTGGCGGGTAACTGATGCTGGTCGCTGCCCACCCCAGCCGCAATCACCTCCGCACCGAGGTGAGAAAGCTGGCTGACAATACCTGCACCGATGCCACTGGTGCCGCCCGTGACCAACGCGGTTTTCCCGGCGAACAACGCCGGATGAAACGTCATCATGCTGCCTCTCCCGACCTAGCGAATAAACTGGTCAACAAAATCACTACCCAGCCCCACCGCTGCATAGTGTTTACGGCACATCTCAATTTTGGTAAAAACGTCTTCAAAACCAATATGTTCGCCCCAGGGATCGACGTAATACATACAGCCGTGCACCTGAAACAAGGTAATCATCTCTTCCACATCCGGGTCGACCACCAGCGTGTGTGTCTCACCCGGCGGTTCGAAAACATAGCCACCTTCAACCGCTTCCCAGTCATGTTCGAGATAGCGCCAGCGACCTTTCAGCACCAAGGCATGCACCGGTGCCGGATGGCGGTGACGGCTTAATACCCCGGACTTGCGCACTTTCAACAAATTCACCCAGTAACCGGCAGAACGGTTGAGACATAACGGGCGAAACCAGACGTTTTCCGCCTGGGGTACCCAGATACGATCGTCGAGTGGCACCGCATTGGGCACCACCAGGTCCGGGACCATTTCCGCGGGTTGACTGAACTGATACGGCATCCGGCGCAGGGTTGCTGCATCGGGTGGATTGTCGTGCTGGCTCATCGCAGACCTCATCAATAATTAACAATTAATTTACCTTGATGTAGACCAGACAGGTGCCGACTGACAACAGACTACCGCCTTAAATGTGGGCAATATCACGAAATCTGACATGTTATATACAAAGCGACATGAAAGATTACTGACGAGCACCAGCGTATGAGATCGTGTTAACTTCGCCATTTGTGATCGATATCTAAACAATAAACCCTGCCTGTTGCTGATTCACCTCTGATGATGTCCATTATTCTGACATGTTAGTTAATCACATTACAGGATATCGCTATGCCATCGCATCAGGTTGTGGGTAAGCAACGTTGGTTTGTTGCATTTGTGTTACTTATAGGCGGTTTTATCAACTATCTCGATCGGGCCAGCCTGGCCGTGGCGGCACCATCGATGATGAGTGACCTGCATCTCACCAATACCGATATTGGCCTGATGGGATCGGTATTTTCCCTGTTTTTTGCCTTTAGCCAGTTTCCGGCGGGCTGGCTGGCGGATCGTTTTGGTCCTCGTAAGGTGTATGCTTCGGCGGCGTCCTTATGGGGACTGTCGACCATGATCACCGGGTTATGCACCAGCCTACCGGCGCTGCTGGGTGCCCGTGCCTTGCTGGGAATGACCGAAGCCCCTGGCTGGCCAACTTCCGCCAAAATCACCTCGATCTGGTTTCCGCGCAAAGAGCGGGCGCTGGCCAGCTCCATCTGGGATGCCTCCTCACGTTGGGGGCTGGCATTTGCGCCACCGCTGCTGGTGTTAATGAGCGTGCATTTTGGCTGGGGGGCGTTGTTTTATCTGGCCGGTAGCCTTGGGGTGATTTTCGGCCTGATCTTCTTCTGTATCTATCGCCACCCCGAACAACATCAAAGACTTGGAGATGCGGAGAAACAGTACATTGTCGCCGGAGGCGGAGGCAGCGTCTCAGCCATTCCCAGTGGCAAACGGGTGAAGTGGCGTGAGCTGTTTCGCTATCAATCGATGTGGGGCATGATGCTCGGCTGGTTCTGCTACATCTGGCTGTTCAACATTTTTGTCACCTTTCTGCCGCTGTATCTGATGAAAACCCAACATCTGTCGTTGAGCAGTATGGGGGTCTACGCCAGTATTCCTTATCTCGCCGGTATTGTCGGTGCAGCACTCGGTGGCTATGCGGTGAAATGGTTGATCGATCAACGCAAAGTGGCAGACCCGCTGCAAGCGAAGAAAGTGGTGATCATGGTGGCAGCCTTGATCAGCGGCGCGACCACCATCGCCGTGCCGTTCTGTGATTCGTTGATCGGCGCACTGAGCATGATGACGGTGGCGATGTTTTTCCTCTCGGCGGTGTCCTGTACCTGCTGGGCGATCCCCGGCGATGTCGCCAGCAATGATATTGTCGGTTCGGTGTGTGGCATCCAGAATTTTGGCGGCTTCTTTGCCGGGGCGCTTTCGCCGCTGGTCACCGGTTATATTGCGGATGTCACCGGTTCTTATGCGCTGGCCTTTATCAGCGGCGGTGTTATCGCGGCCCTGACCGGGTTGTGTTACTGGCTGCTGGTACGTAAACCGATTGAACATCGTGATGTGCCTGTTGCCCGAGACAGCGTTCCTGTCAGCAATCTGTGAATGACCATGCGGGAGAATTTTGACTTTCGTACTGAAAGCGACCCGGCACAACGGGGGCTGATTCGCGCTGGTGCGGGAATTAGGTTGGTGGAAGGTTTGCGGGGATATAGCTAAAAGACGCGTTAATTGCCGTGGCACCAGCCAAATCTTATTTGTCCGGTGGGTAATTCTTGCTATCCCTGAAGGCGAGGAAATCACTCAACTAAAGGGAAATGTATGAAAAAATCACTCGCCGTCATGGCATCATTGCTGTTTATTTCAGGCTCTGCACTCGCCACCACCCCTGCCAGCTGCATCAAGGTTGATCAGCAACAAATCGAAGGTTTATTTGATAAATGGAATGACGCGTTGAAAACCGGTAACGCGAAGTCGGTTTCCGATCTGTATCTGGAAGATGCGGTACTCCTGCCGACGGTATCAAATCGGGTGCGTCTGACTGAAGCAGAACGTATTGATTACTTCGAGCATTTCATGGAAAAAAAACCGGTGGGTAACATCGATAGTCGCACCATTCGTATCGGTTGTAACAAAGCGGTGGATACCGGTACCTATACCTTCGCCTATGCCGATAAGTCTGCGGTATCCGCCCGTTATACCTTTACCTATGCCTGGACGGGTAGCGAGTGGAAAATCTCCACTCACCACTCTTCCGCCATGCCGGAGGGCTAGGTCCGCTGGCTTAACCCATTAACCTCATGCACCAGGCCTGGATGCAGATCCTTAAGCGAGCTGCATCCAAGCTGCGCCAGTGTACGGTCAATTTCGGCAATCATTGCCTGCAACGTGGCATTGACCATAGCCTCCCCTCCCGCTGCCACTGCGTACAGCAGTGGCCGTCCAAGCAATACCGCATTGGCTCCGAGCGCCAACGCTTTCACCACATCGGTGCCACGTCGGAAACCGCTGTCGATCAAGATCGAGAAATCAGGTCCCACCGCCGCGCGTATCGCTGACAGCACCTGCATCGGACTGAATGTGCCATCCAGCTGACGTCCACCATGATTGGACAACACGATGCCATCAAAGCCCAGTTGCCGGGCAATCAGCGCATCCTGTTCGGTCATAATGCCTTTGATATACAGCGGCCCCGACCATAGCTCACGCACCCAGCGCAGGGTTTCCCAGTTGAGAGTGGCGTCCATCTGCTGGGCAAAATAGGTGGCGGCGTTCAGGCCTTGCTGATATTCCGCCGGTAAATAGGGTTTGAGATTGCCAAAGCCCGGCATCCCGGCGGGACGTAGCGTGCGCCATACCCAGCCTGGATGGCTGGCAACATCAGCCAACGCTTTTAACGAGAGTTTTAGCGGCCGCCGGTAATGCGACTTATCACGCTCGCGGTTACCGAAATGTACCGCATCCACCGATACCACCAGCGCGGAACACCCTGCTGCCTGCGCGCGTTCAATCAGGCTGGCGGTGACCTGGCGATCTTTCAACACATACAACTGAAACCAACGTGGCCCCTGGCTCACTGCGGCGCTCTCTTCGAGTGAGGCAGTGGAGACCGTGCTCTGGATATATCCGATGCCCTGTTGCTGCGCAGCACGTGCCAGCATCAAATCGGCCTGGTAACGCAACATGCCATTGTAGCCGGTCGGTGCCACCAGCAACGGCGCTGACAGTTGATCATTGGCAAGTGACATTTGCAGACTCCGCACGCTTGCATCTTTCAACACCGCCGGTTTAAACATCCAACGGGTGAAGACCTCACGATTGTGGCGCAGCGTTTGCTCGTCATCGGCCCCCCCATCAACATAATCAAAGGCAAATCCCGGCAATGTGCGCTGCGCTGCCCGGCGTAAATTTTCCCAGTTAATCACCATATTGGCGAGTTGATCCCTGTTGGTTAGGTGGTTGAGACAGAGTAGATGGGGGACAGCGGTGTTGTCGATACGTTATTTCGGTGCCATCAGGGTGGCGCGAAAAATCGCGCCGCTACGGATCCGCGCAGAGGTCAGAACCGCAACTGCGCCCGGTCATTGTAGAAGCGCCGATAGGCCAGATAAACCGCGATGATGGTGGAGAGGCTGGCGGTGCCGATTAACATAAAGGTCACCATAATTTGGTACTTGATGGCTTTCACCGGATCGATCCCGGCAAAGATTAAACCGGACATCATGCCAGGCAAGCTCACCAACCCTACCGTTTTCGCCGCATCCACCGTGGGGATCATCGCGGCACGAATACTCTCGCGGATTAGCGATGCCGAGGCCAGTTTCACTGATGCACCCAGACTTAACATCTCCAGAATTTTTTGCCGGTTGTCAGCAAAACGCTGGTTCAGATTGCTGTAGCATAACCCCACAGCCACCATGGCGTTCCCGGCAATCATCCCGGAAATCGGGATCACCTGCATTGGCATAAATTCGATCGCGCCACTCAACACCAGAATCATTAACGTCAGCGCCGTACCGCTGGTAATGGCAACAAAAGAAATCACAAAAGCATGATCGATATTACGGCTGCGCTTGCGCGCGTTCGCGGCGGCATTGACGCAGATAAACAGCACCATCAACACCGTCAGCCAGTCATTATTGACGTCAAAAATCGATTTCAATACATAACCAACGATGATCAACTGCACAATCGCGCGGCAGACACTCCAGATGATGTCTTTACTCAGTCCCAACTTCTCTTTCTGGCTAATCAGCAGCGCGATCAACACCAGAACCAGCGCCATAACCAGCGACGAGTTGGTGATATTATGCTGGCTCATGGTGGTTCCTCTCTGGCGCGTGCAGTTTCAGCACGCGTGATGCCTGGCGAATTTCCTCAGCGTCATGGCTAATCCAGATCACCGCTACGTCTTTGTCAGTGACTATTTCGCTGATCAGTCGATGAATCAGATCCTTATTGTCTTCATCGAGGGCGCTGGTGACCTCATCCAGCAGCAACACCTCCGGCAGAAACTGTAAATTGCGCAGCAAACCAACCCGCTGCTTTTCACCACCGGAAAGTTGATCGATTTTTTTATCCAGCGTGTCAGCGGGCAAATTGACTTTTGCCAGGTCGGCCACCAACGCATCGCGGTTGGGTTTCTTGAGTCGCACCTGCCACGGCAACGCCAGATTGTCGTAAACCGTACTGCCAAACAGCACCGGGGTCTGAAAGCAGTACGACACCTTTTGGCGATACACTTCAGCTTTAAGTTGGGTGATATCCTGGTTCTGAAAGCGAATCTGCCCGCTGCTGGGTGCCAGCAACGACGCGACAATCTTCAGCAACGTGCTTTTTCCGCTGCCCGAAGGGCCGGTCAGCAGCAAAAAGTCGCCGGGATTGAGTTGCAGTGATACAGGCGCCAGTAACTCGCGACCTTCCTGAGAAAACGTAACCCCTTGTACATCAAGCAAGGGAAAATCGGTGGCCATAGTCATCCATCCCTAACAATGAGCATTCGCAATGACGGAGCGCCGGTCTCTGACCAGGCGACCCTGCGCATGTTAACAGAAAGGTGATGAGGATAAGCTTAAGGCATGGCCGGAGAGGGTGAATATTGTTTTATTTATGGTTTTGAACACTTCCCTGTTGCTGCATGGTCAGTCTGAAAACCACGATCGCCACCACCACGCCAATCAGCGTGTCCAGCGCTCGGGCGGCGAACAGAGAACTTACCTCGCTAAAATCCCGTCCTCCGGCAGCAATCGTCAGCGCATTGGCGGTGATGAATACCGTGGCTGCGGCGTATTGGAGCACCACGCCGATCTCAATGGCGAACTGCAACACCCCGACCGTCAAGGCGATCCATAAACCTTGTGGATTAAGCGTCAGAATGCTCCACGCCAGCACCAGCCCAACCAGCGTCCCCAACAACCGATTAAAGGCGCGTCGTGAAGTCCCCGGCATACCGTCCGGCTGGTTAAGCACCACCACCACCGCAGCCATCCCCCAGTACGCATGCTCCAGCCCAAGGATGACACCGAACGCCCCCGCAACAAGGGTGCCAAATGCGACCCGTGCCGCCGTGCGTCTGGCGTTTTCTTTGATTACCTTAGCCGCAACCGTTCTCTTGTGGACTTCGGCCGGCTCAAACAGGCATCCCAGCATATGCGCCAGCCACGAGATCGCGCCGCCACACAATACCCATAAGCCGCTGAACCAGGGATCGACGCCACTGCCCACCATGCCAGTGCCACTGGCACACGCCAGGGCAAACATATACGCTCCCGGCGGCCCTATCTGCTGGCGATTGCAGATCAAGGTTGCGAGCGAAGCAATCACGGTAACGGTCACCACGCCGAGCCACGGATAAGGTGCGACGAGAATCCCGAGGGTGACGATAACCGCCAATGTCACCGCAATGATCGCCAGCAAACGCGCACGTTTGCCCCAGGGGAGGCCATCACCGTACAGCGCGGTAAAAGCGCCGATGGTGGCCAGCAGGCCCGACTGAAGATGCCCGGCATAAAAACCTATCACCACCGGCAAACCGCAGCAGAGCCCCGCGCGTATAGCAAAAGGCAGACGTTGCCGCACAGCGGCTGGGATTGATGTTTTCATCCTTTGCTCCGCGAACCCGCGATTCTAACCTGTTGATTAATGGTAGCCCGTTGCACTTTGTCTGCCATGTTAATTTTTTGTTGTTATTCTTGTTACCCGTATCACATAAAGTAAAAAACATAAAACCTGAAACAGATCCCGCAATTGTCTCATCCCGGCCCGCTTCCTATAACTAACCGTCGATTGACCCTTAGCGCTACAAGACAGGCGGGAATCTTTATGCAAACAAGCTTAACGATTAAAGAAAAAATCAGTTACGGGCTGGGTGATATGGCCAGCCACATCGCCATTGATAACGTCATTATTTTTCTCACGTTTTATTACACCGATGTGGTGGGACTGCCGGCGGTATTTGTCGGCACGTTATTTTTGCTGGCGCGTGTCGCCGATGCGGTGATCGACCCGGCGATGGGCATGGTAGCGGATCGTACCCGTTCACGCTGGGGGCGTTTTCGCCCGTGGCTACTGATGCTGGCGGTGCCGTTTGGCGTGAGCTGCATGTTGATTTATGCCGTACCGGAAAGCCTGTCGCTGACCGGAAAAATGATCTACGCGGCAGCAACCTACAGCTTGATGATGCTGATGTACACCGCCATCAATATTCCCTACTGCTCAATGGGCGCGATTATCACCGCCGATGACACCCAGCGTATCTCGTTGCAGTCGTGGCGCTTCTTCCTTGCAACGCTGGGCGGCGCGATGTCCACCTTCCTGATGATCCCGCTGGCGACCTGGCTCGGCGGTGGCAACAAGCTGGAGGGGTATTTCGCTGCGATGTCGATTATGGCGACGCTGGCAACGCTGATGTTTTTTATCTGTTTCCTCAACACGCGCGAGCGTGTTAATGCCCCCGCCAGCCACGGCCACTTTCTGGCTGATCTGCGTGATTTGTTACGTAACGATCAGTGGCGCATCGTGGCACTGCTGGTGTTCTGCAACATCTCATTCGGCGTGGTGCGACTCGGAGCCATGATGTACTACGTCACCTATTTTCTCGGTAACGCCAGCCTGTTTATGTGGCTGCTGGCGGCGCATATCGTCGGTAAAAGCGTCGGTAGCGTGCTGGCAAAACTGCTGACCCTTCACTTAAGTAAAATCACCGCCTTCACCCTCAGCGCCATCGTCACCGGCGTGTTGAGTATCAGCATTGTCTTTCTTCCCACCAACCTCGTGTTGCTGGTGGGTATGACCTTTATCGTCTCCAGCTTCTATCAGGTCACCACCACGCTGATGTGGGTGATGATGTCTGATGTGGTTGACTACGGTGAATATCGTCAGGGTAAACGCCTCGATGGCACCGTGTTCTCCACGCTGCTGGCGGTGCTGAAAATGGGGATGGCGATTAGCGGCGCGATTGTTGGCTGGACTCTTGGTCTGAGCGGTTACGTTGCCCAGGCCGCACATCAACAACCTGCCGCCATGACAGCCATCGTCGCGTTGTTTTCGGTCATTCCCGGCGTGCTGGCGCTGTTGAGTGCGCTGGCGATGCGCGGCTACAAACTCAATGACGCCACCATGCGTATCATCAATCAAAACAAACTTGCGGCACAGCCTGTCACCTCTGGCCCTGGCGTGCTGCAACCACAGGAGTTGTCATGAGCGAATTACGCGCCGAATCCCAGCGTATTATCTGGACCTTTGATCGTCAGACCCTGGTTATCGAACCCTGGGGCGCAAACAGCCTGCGGGTGCGTGCCACCTGCCAGACGGCACTGATCGACAACGATTGGGCTTTATTACCGCCAACGCCTGGTGAGGTCGATATCCAGCGCGAGCCTGAACTGCTGCGCATCCGCAACGGCAATCTCACCGCGACGCTGAATATCCGCGGTCAGTTGGCATTTTACAATCAACGGGGGGAGTTGCTGCTGGAGGAGTTTTGGCGGCAACGCAGCACTGTCGGGATCGGTGCCACCGAGAAGAGCCAGGATAAGTACATCAGCGCGCTGAAACTGGATGCCCGTACCTTCCGCCCCATTCCTGGCGGGAAATATCAACTCAGCGTGCGGTTTGAAGCGCGGTCAGACGAGAAAATCTATGGCATGGGGCAATACCAACAGGATTGCCTGGATCTGAAAGGTTGCACACTGGAACTGGCGCAGCGTAATTCTCAGGCCAGCGTGCCGTTTATGGTGTCCAGCCTTGGCTATGGTCTGCTGTGGCACAACCCGGCGATCGGTGAAGTGACCTTTGGTAAGAACGGCACACGCTGGCAGGCCGAGGTGACTGACCAGATGGATTACTGGATCACCGCGGGCGACACCCCGGCAGAAATCGTGCGCCAGTATGGCCGTGCCACCGGAACCGCGCCAATGATGCCTGGCTTCGCCACCGGTTTCTGGCAATGCAAACTGCGCTATCGCACCCAGCAGGAAGTGCTGGACGTAGCACGCGAGTACCGTCGCCTGCAATTGCCTCTCTCGGTGATTGTTATCGATTTTTTCCACTGGCCGAATCAGGGAACCTGGTGTTTTGATGCCCGTGACTGGCCCGATCCCAAAGCCATGGTACAGGAGCTGAAGGAGATGGGGATTGAAACCATGGTCTCGGTTTGGCCGACAGTGGACAGCCGCAGTGAAAACTATCGGCTGATGAAATCCAAAGGGCTGCTGGTCAACAGCGATCGCGGCGTCTCGGTGAATCTGGATTTTATGGGCAACACCACCTTCTTTGATGCCACCCATCCCGCCGCACGTGAGTTTGTCTGGCAGGAAGTGAAGCACAACTATTATGACCACGGCATTCGCACCTTCTGGCTGGATGAAGCGGAGCCAGAGTATCGCGCTTACGATTTCGATAACTATCGCTATCATCTCGGACCAGTACAGGAAGTGGGCAACATCTACCCGCAACTGTTTGCGCGTGGCTTCTATGAAGGCTTGCAACAGCAGGGCGAAAGCGAAATCGTCAATCTGGTGCGTTGTGCCTGGGCCGGTAGCCAGCGCTACGGCGTACTTGCCTGGTCGGGTGATGTGCATTCCTCCTTCCACGCGCTGCGTAACCAGTTCACGGCCGGGCTGAATATGGCGATGGCCGGGATTCCGTGGTGGACCACCGATATTGGTGGTTTCCAGGGCGGCAACATCCATGATCCGGCGTTTCACGAGTTGCTGATTCGCTGGTTCCAGTGGGCGGTGTTCTGCCCGGTGATGCGTCTGCATGGCTACCGGGAACCGCAGATTGAACCAGCCGAAGCATGGCGTGACGGCATTGCGCAATGCAACAGCGGTTCGCCCAATGAGGTGTGGAGCTACGGCGAGGAGAATTTTGCCTTGATGAAAAGCTGCCTGCTGCAACGTGAACGGCTGCGTCCCTATATTGACGGGCTGATGCGCGAAGCACATGAGCTGGGCGATCCGGTGATGCGACCGTTGTTTTATCACTACCCGCAGCAAGCCGAGAGCTGGCAGGTGGAAGATCAGTATCTGCTGGGACGCGATCTGTTGGTGGCCCCGGTGCTGCACGCCGGTCAGCGTGAACGGGATGTTTGGTTACCGGCGGGCGAGCAGTGGCTCGCGCGCAATGGCGAGTGTTACCAGGGGGGACAGCGTATCACCGTCGCCGCCCCACTGAGTGCCATTCCGGTGTTTTTGCGCGTGGGTGGCAGCGCTGACGTGCTTGACAGCTAATCATTGTACTTCCCGCGCGATAAATCGCGCCGCTACGTCGTAACTCGCAGGTTTCGTAGCGGCGTGATTTATCACGCAGGTTTTTTCGCCAGCTTCGCCAGCACTGCGCGCCAGCTAAACGGCACCACATCCTGGTAATGCAGCTGACGGGCGTTAAGCTGCGCCGGTAAATCCGCCTGTATATGGCGAATAGCCTGGCTGAGTGTGCCATCCAGCCCGACGTCCCGCAGTGTCTTCACCACTTCCTGCATCTCTTCAGCACGCCGAATGCCGTGTTCCGCCACTCGGCTGATCAGATAATCGGGCAGCTCAGCCTGCCATCCCAGCGATGGGAAACTGGCATGCAACGATTCCAGCACCGCGTCTTCCACGCCATAGCGCTGTGCCGCGCCAAGACACTCGGTGGTCAACGCCTCCAGCCCTTTAATCATCACGCTGCGACACATCTTGATGGCGGAAACGGCACCGATTTCTGCGCTGGCAGCACGGGCCTGGCATCCCAACCCACACAGTTGTGCGGCAATCCCTTCAGCCTGCTCACCACCGATTAACAGCGGTGTACCCAGCCGTTTCGGCGGCACCGGTGCCATCACCGCAACATCGAGATAACGCCCGGACCCTTGTGCGATGGCACGTGCCGCCGCGCGCTTGGTCTCCGGTGCCACTGAATTGAAATCCAGCAGCGTCTGGCTCGGCCCTAACAACGGGGCAGTCTGTTCCGCCACCGACAACGCATTGCCCGCCGTCACTAGCGAAAGTACCCACTCCGCCCCGTCCAGGGCCTGCGCAAGGCTGACGGCGGGCTGGACACCTGCTTGTACTGCCAGCGTTTTTAATGTCTCGCCCTCGCCGGTGAGAAATTTTTTGTCCCACACCCTCACCCGCGCACCCTGGCTTGCCAGGTCCTGGGCGTAAATCCGTCCAGCTTCACCGAAGCCGATTATCGCAATCTCAGTCATGGGTATTTCCCTGCCACAGTGAACCGGGCACCGCTACCGCACCAATAAACAGCAACCGGGCGGTACGAATTAAGCCACTCTGAACAACGTTACCTGCCCGATCACACTGCAACATTACGCTGAATTCGCCACTCGGATGCTCCACCGCCAGGCGTTGTTCGCTACCCGCATCCAGCTGCGCGATTCCATCCGTGACTGAACCAGGGATCAGGCAGGCAGTGGCGACACTGACCGCGCCCAGCACCCCGATGGACGCGTGGCAGCGATGGGGAATAAAGGTACGCGTGGAAAGGGTGCCGCCCTGGGTCGGTTCCGCAATCAGCGTCATTTTTGGCACGGTGCGTTGCGCAACATCGCCCAAATTCATGCGCGGTCCGGCCTGCAAACGAATGGATTCCAGCCGCGCTTTGAGTTCGTCATCATTATCCAGATGTTCACGGCTTTCTCGCCCAGTGCGTCCAAGGTCAGCAGCACGCACCACCACCACCGGCATACCATTATCAATACAGGTCACCGCTACGCCATCGAAGCAGTCCTGCGCCTGTCCGGTAGGTAGCAATGCTCCGCAACTGGAACCGGCGATATCGGCAAAATTCAGTACCTGTTGCGCCGCATAACCCGGAACGCCGTCAATACGAACATCGCCCTCATATTCCACCGCACCATCCGGCGTGGGGAGTTGCGCCTCGGCGATCTGCCCGGTATTCACCATAAAGATGCGTACCCGCGTTACCGCCCCCTGAATTGCCACCAGCCCTTTTTCGATAGCAAATGGGGCCACCGCCGCCAGAATGTTGCCGCAATTCTGCCCATAGTCGACCAGCGCTTTGTCGACATTCACCTGAGCAAACAGGTAATCCACATCGGCATCCGCACGGGTTGATGGCGTAATGATCGCCACCTTGCTGGTCAACGGATCGGCACCGCCAATACCATCAATCTGGCGCGCATCGGGTGAACCCATCACCGCCAGCAACACCCGATCACGCAACGCAGGATCAGCGGGCAGATCTTGCGCCAGGAAGCAGGCGGCTTTGGATGTGCCGCCACGCATTAACACACAGGGGATCAGCGTCTGTTTCATCGTTAGCTATTCTTCAGTTCTGCCAGAGAATCGACATAGCGCAAGCCTTTTGCTGCCAGCTTCTGTCGCATCTGATAAATATCTAAACCGAGTTCCCCGGCGGCCAGCCGCTGGCGTTTACTCTCCTCCACCTCAATCCGTTGCGCCGCCGCCTGTGCCACCGTCCGCACCTCGTCACGCGGCACAATCACCACGCCATCATCATCAGCCACCACCAGATCGCCGGGATGAACCAACTGGCCGGCACAAATTACCGGGACATTCACTGAACCCAGCGTCTCTTTCACCGTGCCCTGCGCATAAACCGCGCGCGACCAGACCGGGAACTGCATCTCACGCAAGGTCTGGCTATCGCGGATACCGATATCCCCCACCAACGCCACCACGCCACGTGCCTGCAACGAGGTTGCCAGCAGATCGCCAAAGAAGCCGTCATGACATTCCGACGTCGGCGCGACCAGCAGAACATCACCCGGTTGGCATTGCTCCACCGCCACGTGAAACATCCAGTTATCCCCCGGCGACACCAGCACCGTCACCGCGCTACCGGCAATCGTCGTCCCTTGCTGCACCGGACGAATACGCGCATCCAGTAAGCCCTGACGCTGCTGCGCTTCATGCACCGTCGCCACACCAAAGCTGGCGAACTGCGTGATTAACGCCGCATCAGCGCGCTCGATATGCCGCACCACCACCCCTTTCTGATTGACATGACTCATGACAAATCCTCCGTCACGCGTGGGAACAGGCTTTGATAGCCCTCACCGTGGCTCAGCACGCGTGATGAAGCGATACCCACATTGCGTTTCGCCTGCACACCACGTTGCAGCGCCACGCGGGTGTAGTACTCCCACAGGTGTTCCTGTCCGGCCATGCACTGAATGGCCGCGTATTTCTTTTCCCACACCGAGGTGATATCCAGCAGTACGTCGGGTTTCCAGTGACATTGTTCCGGCTGATGCGGTTCAAAGCAGTAAACCGGCGGTGCGCCAATGATCGGCTCGCCGGGACGATAACCCTCAGCCTGAGCGATGATACGGGCTTCCTGGGTCAGATTGGCCGCCAGCGGGTGATCGTAGTTGTAGGGATCAGCAACCGAATGGGTGAGAACAAAGTGCGGCTGTACTTTGCGGAACACGTCAGCCAGACGGAAAAGCGTCTCTTTATCGGCGCGCAACGGGTAGTCACCGAGATCAAAAAACTCAATTGAAGCACCGAGGATTTCTGCGGCTGACTGCGCTTCGCTGCGACGGTTAGCTTTGACAATCTCTTCAGTCATATTACCTTTGCGCCACAGTTTGGCCGATTCGCCACGCTCACCGAAGGAGAGGCAAACCACATGCACGTCATAACCACGTTCAGCATGTAAGGCGATCGCGCCACCCGCACGCCAGACGAAATCGGCGGAGTGAGCACTGACGACGAGGGCACTTTTTTTAGCGGTGTTTTCCATCTTGTATTCCTGCTGTTGCGTTTTTTTTCATCCTGACATGCCGCTCTACGCGCGAATAATGCCTTTCATTGCGCGAGCTATGATTTTTATTTATGTTGTGATTTCGATCGCCGATGGATGTGGGACTGGACAGAAAATAATGCAAGAAGATAATGATATTAAAATCATGCAACTACGTGCCTTTTGCATGATTGCAGAACGCGGTACGGTTTCGGAGGCGGCGGAGAAATTATTTCGCACCCAGTCGGCGATCACCCGTTCTATCCGTGATCTTGAGCACACTTTAGCCACGCCGCTGTTTGAACGCCATGCCAGCGGTATGTTGCTGACAGAAATGGGGAAATGCGTGTTGCCACGCGCCCAGCGTACCATCCACGAATTACAGCAGATTCCAGCCACGCTGGCACGGTTAAAGCAGCGCGATCATCACCGCGAAGAGGCAGAACCCATCTGGTTGTTTAATGTGCGGCGGCTTCAGGTGTTTCTGCGGCTATATCGCCTGCACCATACACAAAGCGTGGCGAACTCACTCAACATCAGCCAGCCTGCGGTGAGTGCCGCCCTGAAAGTGTTGGAAAAAGGGGCCGGGATGGCGCTGTTTCAACGCACGCCCAAAGGGATGATGCCTTCAGCGGCGGCGCGGGAGATGGCGCCCTTTATCAGCCGCGCATTGAATGAGATCCGCCATATCCCGGAAGATCTCGCCGCCGCCACCGGCATCCTCCACGGCACGGTGCACGTTGGCGCGCTGCCACTGTGCCGCAGCGCCTTGTTGCCGCTGGCGATAACCAAACTGGTGGCGGCGCATCCGGGCATTAAAGTGGTGACCAATGAAAGCGCCTTCGACGCCTTGATTACCGAGCTACGCGCCGGGGATATTGATTTCATCCTCGGGGCGTTACGCCAGAGCGAGCAGGTGCTGGATATCCAAAATCAGGTGTTGTTTGCCGAATCGCTGGTGCTGTTGGTGCGGCCACAACATCCGCTGGCGGGGCATCGGTTGACGGCCAGCGATTTAGCTAACGTGCAATGGATATTACCGCGCGATAACACCCCATCGCGTCATCTGCTGGATGCCGCCTTTGGTAAGCTGGGGATGACTGCGCCTGCCCCGGTGGTTGAGAGCGGCGATTTAGCAATTGTGCGCGGCCTGCTACTGAACTCTGACATGGTAGCCGCGGTGTCCTCGCACCAACTGGATTACGAACTACGGGCAGGGATCCTGCAACCGCTGGAGCTTGCCTTGCCGGATACTCATCGCGAGATTGGCTTAACCCTGCGGCAGGGGGCGCTGCATGCACCCGCTGCCGAGGCACTGATTCGATATATTGTTGAGGTAGCCGCGCACGCATCGTAGCGGCGAGATTTATCGCGCCGCGACAAAAATCATTACGACTCCACCTTATTAATCCCCAACCGCTTCATCCGCGAGAGCAACGTAGTACGCTTGATGCCAAGGCGCTGAGCCGCGCCACGTGGACCAGCCACCACTCCGTTGGTCTCACGCAGTACCCGCATAATCAGTTGATACTCGTCTTCTCCTTCGCGTGGTTCGATGACTGGCGTTTCGCTTTTCCTGACGGGTGGGGCGTCCGTCATTTCCGGTAATGAAAGATGCAGTACGTTGCCGCGCGTCATCAGCACCGCCCTCTCAATCACATTTTCCAGCTCACGGACGTTGCCCGGCCACTCCATGCGCCGCAACATGCTCAGTGTCTCAGCGGGAATGCTGTCGATATTACGATTCAGACGATGGGCGATTTTAAAGGTCAGCGCTTTCACCAACAGCGGTATATCCTCGGGGCGCTCGCGCAGTGGGGGTAATCGGATGGGGAACACGTTCAGCCGGTAATAGAGGTCGTTACGAAATTCCCTGTCGGCCACCATTTGTTTCAGATCACGGTTCGTAGCGGCAATTAATCGCACATCGACGGTTTGCAATTTATTGCTGCCAAGGCGTTCGAACTCCTTTTCTTGCAGCACGCGCAGCAGTTTAGGCTGCAACTCCAGCGGCATATCCCCCACTTCGTCAAGGAACAACGAGCTTTTATCTGCCAGTTCAAAACGGCCTATGCGTTGGGTGTTAGCGCCGGTAAAAGCCCCCCGTTCGTGACCAAACAGATCGCTTTCCAGCAGCCCGGCAGGCATGGCGGCGCAGTTCATTTTTACCATGCGCCGCCGATTGCGTTGGCTCTGGCTGTGAATGGCACGGGCAATCAGCTCCTTACCCGTGCCGGTCTCTCCAAGGATCAGCACGGTGCTGTCGCTGGCGGCCACAATTTCGACCTGCTTAAGCACATTCATCATGACTTCGCTGCGGCCAATAATTTCTCCCGCATCACTGTCCCCGGCGTTTACCGACTCGGTAATCCACGCGCTTTTACCCGTCAGAGTTTCCTTCAGCCGGTTGATTTCCTGCCATGCCAGCGCGTTATCGAGCGCAATCGCAATGCGTTCGGCAATTTGTTGCAGCAGTTCAAGGTTGGCAGCGCTAAATCCCCGTTCCCCGCACTGCGCCAGCTTCATCACCCCCAACATATTGTCACCAAATTTCAGCGGCATCAGGCACAGCGTCTGAATCTGATTATCCCAAAGCTCAAGTAATCTGCGCTCATACGAGGCCGCTTGATCGTCGGGATAAAGATTAAGCAGCAGCGTTTCACCGCTGGCAAAAACCTGTTCAGACAGCGTGCCAGCTTCGGGAACGTCGCTCAAATCATGGATGGGCGACGCTTCATCAACAAAATGGGTGGAGTAGATGGTCAGCCATGCTTTGCGGCTGCTGCGCACCACGATGCTGATGGAATCGATGGCAAAATGACGGTGGATTTCGCGCGCGGTTTCTTGCATCACCTCGTCGAGATCGAGTTTTGACAGCACCGCATTGGTCACCGCCACCAAAATGCGAAAATCATCACGTTCACGACTCAACACCTGACAATGGTGATCGATATCTTGCGTGCTGCGGATCTGCTGCGCGCACAGCCCCACCACCTGCGTCAGTGTATGCAAACGCTCCAGTTCTTTCTCGCTCCAGCCCGTATCGTGGTCGCGAATAAACTCGCACCCCCCAAAAATCTCGCCACCGGAAACCAGTGGCAGCAGGCAGTAACGACCAAAAGACGAGTACAGAGGCAGCCTGGCCACCTGCGGCCAGCTCTTCCCAAACTCATGCCACTGACAAATCAACGCCTCAGGGCGGGAAAGAATCCGTTGCATTGGCCCCGTTGCCAGCACCTTCTCCTGTTCCGGGTTGTGCTCACTTCCCAGGTTATCCATGCCATAAAAACTCACCTGCAAATGCAATGGATGATAAAGCAGTACATTTACGCGATCCGCCAATGCCCCTTGTTTGACCAGTTTGGTCAGGCAGTTAGCGAGCGCACCAAAATCGGGCTGTTGCAGCAGAGTCTGGGTGATTTCAAACAAACCCTGCTGCCCGATATCGCTCATCGGGGTATATGCCATTTATGTCGTCCATTGAAAGACCTCCAGTTAAATATGGAGGCGGGAACATCGTCCAATATTGATGAGAATTAAAGTTTATGTGGTTTTCTTTCGGGGAGACCAGGCATAGATCAACAAATACGCGGTAGCGGTTCCGCATGCGGGAGATCCAGAGTACGTTTGACACCATAAAGTCCGGTGATCCTGACGCCGGGTTTCTCAGTCACCACGCCGATAATCGCGGCCTGTGTACCCAGATGATGGCGCTGCAATGCCGTGATGACCGCAGGCGCAGCATCCGCTGACGCCACGATCACCAGTTTGCCTTCATTGGCAAAATTCAACGCATCCAGACCCAATAACTCGCAAACGCCCCGCACGGCCGGATTCAACGGCAGCTGATTCTCGCTGATTTCCATGCCACAGTGGCTGGCAGCAGCAAACTCGTGTAGCACTGCGTTCACACCGCCACGCGTAGCATCACGCAAGGCCTTCACGCCGTTGATACCGACCAGTGGCGCGATCA
The DNA here is from genome assembly GCF_059730495.1 of Pantoea sp. X-Soil-TKNS-1211. Classification (NCBI taxonomy): domain Bacteria; kingdom Pseudomonadati; phylum Pseudomonadota; class Gammaproteobacteria; order Enterobacterales; family Erwiniaceae; genus Pantoea; species Pantoea sp. X-Soil-TKNS-1211. The sequence continues at coordinate 153,337 of NZ_AP035954.1, read as the reverse complement.
GCGTAGTCAGGGGAGCGCAGTCGCTTTGCAGATCACCATCCAACCCCAACTGTTCACGTAAATTAAGAATCGTCGCACCATGGTCACCGAGGGTACCGCTGACAATCAACACATCGCCAGCACGAATCTGCGCTGCGCCCCAGTTCAGGCCACAAGGAATTGCACCGATACCTGCCGTATTGATGAATAGCTTATCTGCGGCACCGCGCGGCACCACTTTGGTATCACCGGTAACGATAGTAACGCCAGCTTCTCTGGCCGCCCGCGCCATGCTGGCAACCGTACACTCGAGCGTCGCCAGCGGCAGCCCTTCTTCAAGGATAAATCCACAGGATAGCCAGCGCGGCTGCGCGCCACTGACGGCAATATCGTTAACCGTGCCACACACCGCCAGCGTGCCAATGTCTCCGCCGGGGAAAAATAGCGGATCGATAACGTAGCTATCGGTAGAAAATGCCAGCCGGTCGCCCCGGTTGCTCAGCTCGTTGAGCGCCAGCCGGGCCTGGTCTTCCTGTTCCGCTAGCCAGGGGTTATCAAATGCCTGTAAAAACAGGCTGTTGATCAGTTGCTGCATCAATCTGCCGCCACTGCCATGGGCCAATTCAATTGATTTCATCATTCACTTCCTGACTTCTGTACTGATACCAGGCCGCACAGGCTCCTTCAGAGGAGACCATCAGCGCCCCGAACGCATTTTGTGGGTTGCAGCCTGTACCGAACATCGGGCACTGATGCGGCTTGCAACGCCCGGTGAGCACATCGCCACAGCGGGCGCGTGGATCGTCGCACACCCGCTGGTGTTGCGGCCGAAAATGCGCTTCGGCATCAAAAGCTTGATAAGCCTCCGTCAGACAAACACCTGAATCAGCAATCACCCCGAGGCCACGCCATTCGGAGGCCCCTTTGAGGCAAAAAACCTCATTCATGGCCTGCTGTGCCAGCACATTTCCCGCATCCGGCACCACGCGTTTGTATTGATTCTCCACCTGAGTTTGCTGCTTAATTTTTTGCTCCACCAGCATCAACACACCCTGCAATAAATCCATTGGCTCGAAACCCGCCACCACCAGCGGCCGCCGGAATTGTCGGGGGATAAATTCATAGGCAGTGGTGCCAATCACCATGCTGACATGGCCCGGTGCCAGAAACGCGTCGATACCGTTATCCGGCTGTGACAACAGACTACGCAAGGTGGGGAGCAGGGTGATGTGCTGACAAAAGAACCAGAAATTGGTGATCTGCTGCGCTTTGGCCTGTTGCAGGGTAATCGCCGTGGCGGGCATGGTGGTTTCAAAGCCCAGACCGAAAAACACCACTTTCCGCTGCGGATGCAAGCGCGCCAACGTCAGGGCGTCCAGCGGCGAATACACCACCCGGACATCCGCGCCCTGGGCTTTGGCCTGCATCAGCGAGCCATTTCTTCCCGGCACACGCATGGCGTCGCCAAAAGTGCAGAAAATCACCTCCGCATGGCGGGCAATTTCAATGCAGCTGTCAATGCGCCCCATCGGTAACACGCACACCGGGCAACCCGGACCGTGAATAAAATCGATATTGTCTGGTAGCAGTTGGTCGAGGCCGAACTTGAAGATGGCGTGGGTATGTCCGCCGCATACCTCCATGATCTGCAAGGGATGCTGCGCATCATAATCCAACAGTGGCGCACGCTTATTCAGGGTTTCAATCAACTGCATGACGCGCGCGGGGTCGCGGTATTCATCGACATAGCGCATCAGCCACGATCCTCGCCATACAGCAACGCGCCCACGTCCGGTTCCACTTCGAACATGTTTTGCAGTGCGTCGAGGGTGTCACGGGCCTCTGCTTCATCGATGATGCTCATCGCAAAGCCGACATGTACCAGCACCCATTGGCCGACCGCAGCATCACCTACCAGCGTCAAATTGACCTCCCGCTGCACGCCGCAGACGTCCACTTTCGCGCTACCATCAGCCAGCCGCGCAACAATCTGGCCCGGAATGCCTATGCACATCGTTCGGCCTCCAGCCAGTTGATCCACGCGTCCATCCCAGCGCCGCTGGTGGCGGAAACCAACAGGATCTGGATATCCGGATTCACCTCGCGGGCATAGGCCAGGCAGCGGTCAACGTCGAATTGCAGATACGGCAGCAGGTCGATCTTGTTCAACAGCATCAGCGAGGCCGCAGCAAACATATACTTATATTTTAGTGGCTTATCCTCACCTTCCGTCACCGACAGCAGCGCCACTTTATGCCTCTCCCCCAAATCGAACCCTGCCGGGCACACCAGGTTACCCACATTCTCAATAAACAACACACCGTCGTCTGCCAGCGGCAAGCGCTGCATGGCATCGCGAACCATTTGTGCATCCAGATGGCACCCCTTACCGGTGTTGACCTGAATGGCTGGCGTGCCGGTGGCACGGATACGCGCCGCATCGTTCACCGTTTGTTGATCACCTTCGATCACCGCACAAGGCACCTTGCCCTGTAACCGTTTCAGGGTTTCGGTCAGCAAGGTGGTTTTGCCGGAACCGGGACTGGATACCAGATTCAGCACCAACTGGTGGCGTGCGGCAAAGCGGGCACGATTCCCCTGTGCCAGCTGATTATTTTTATCCAGCACATCCAGTTCCAGCTCCAGCATCTTACGCTGAGTGATCCCGGGCGCATGGGCTTGCGCCACGCCGTGTCCATAATGCAGATCGCCCTGCTCACCTGCACGTGGGGAAAATTGCACGCCGGAAATTCGCTGCAACCGACGCGGCGCTGGCGCAAAGGGTGCGCTGCGAAATGCCGAGTGCGGGTTGCGCTCATCACCTTCGATATACAGGTTGCCTTCACCGCAACCACAGGTACTACACATGATTGATCTCCTGATCGATTTCCAGCCGCTTAATCTGCACGCCATCATCCGCCACGATCCGCAGTTGATTACCACCGCAGTCCGGGCAAAGCCTGACGCGCTGCGTCAGCAACGTGACGTACTGCTGGCAATCGTGGCACCAGCACTCCGCTTCCTGCTGCTTAAGATGCAACGTACAGCCTTCAGCCAGGGTGCCCCGGCACGTCAGTTCAAAGCAGAACTGCATCGCGCTGGTCTCCACACAGGAAAACGCGCCGACCTCAAGCCAGACGCTCGTGACACGGCGAGCGCCATGTTGCCGGGCGTGACTTTCAATTAATTCGACTGCGCGTTGGCAGAGGGTGATTTCGTGCATGCTGCCTCCTGGGTTAGCTGAGGCCAGTTAATGCAAAGACGGTGCCAGTGCAGCGTCACCCCCGATGTCAAAGATGACGAAATGACATGTCACTGACGGCATTACGGACAGGTGAATTATATGATTAATCATTAAATACAACGACTTACAAACATGGCACGAAATGTGCCTTATGGGGAGTATTCGTACAAAACAGAGTGATTTAATCATGGACATTAGGGAACTGAGTGAAAAAGCAGACTACATCGCCGAACAGCATCGACGGCTACAAGCCCAGTGGAAGCAGTACGGGAACGCCTTAATTCAGGGGATTACGCTGGAGAAAGCCAGACTGCATCACACCATCGTCTGCACGCCGGGAGATGGCCTGCGCTTCTTCCTGTTTGAACATTTCGTTATTCATATTCAGCCTGGCGAGGGCTTTAACAACCACCGCATTGAGTATTACCTGGAGCTGGCCGACGGTAGCGATAAGTTATTGATTGGAAATGCAAATATGGATAACGACGGTCGCATTGACAATGCCTTCAGTACGCGCGATCGCGAAAAGGTACTCACGCATTATCTGGAACTGATCCAACCGGTTTATGACAGCCTGTATCTGGCCGTTCACGAGAACACCCCGGTGTCGCTGGCGCGGCTACAACCAGCCGCCGTGGCGTAGAGAGATTGAGGATGTCGAAAACTGTCGAAGCGACAGGTTCTCGGCATGGTTTCGTCATTAATGACGACAGTCACCAGAGGAATTCATTGGTGAACCGTTTTGTAATCGCTGATTCAAAATTATGTATTGGCTGCCATACCTGTGAAGCCGCCTGCGCCGAAACGCACCGTCTTCAGGGTTTGCAGTCGATGCCGCGTTTAAAAGTCACGCGTAGCCGGGACGAATCCGCCCCGCAGATGTGCCGCCACTGCGAAGATGCGCCTTGTGCCAGCGTCTGTCCGGTAAATGCGATCAGCCGCGTCGATGGCGCGGTAGAGCTGAACGCCAACCTGTGCATCAGTTGCAAACTGTGCGGCATTGCCTGCCCGTTTGGTGCCATCGAGTTTTCCGGCAGTCGGCCGTTACATATTCCGGCTGACGTCAATACCCCAAAAGCCCCTGCCGCACCGCACGATCCCCTCCACGTCAGCAGCCTGCTGGATTGGATACCCGGCGTCCGGGCGGTCGCGGTGAAGTGCGACCTGTGCAGCTTTGACGAAAACGGCCCGGCCTGTGTGCGCACTTGCCCAACCAAAGCGCTGCAACTGATCGACAACACCGATATCGCCAAAGCCAGCAAACGGAAGCGTGAATTAACGCTGGCGGGTGCACTCGGGGATTTGAGCCTGTTTAGCCAGCCAGAGGCACGAAAATGAACGCATTTTTTCTGATTCAGTGGGCGTTGTCAGGACTGATGCTCAGCGCGCTATTGGCGGGAGTAACCGCATTTAACCGGCCCGTCAGCGGCTTTATCGCTGGAATTGGCGGCGCGATAAGTTGTGGTTTGCTGCTAATAGTAAGCGTACAGGGGATGCTGGGTTTCAATGCAGCAATGCCACTCTGGCGCTGGCAGGTACAACTGAATAGCTTTAACAGCATCTGGTTAGTGACAGTGTCACTCTGCGGCCTGTTTATTTGCCTGTTCAACGTGAGCTGGCATCGCCATCCACAGGTCAAAGCCAACGGACTGCTGGTCAATCTGACCCTCGCCGCCAGCGTTGCCGCCCTGCTCGCGGATAACCTCGTCACGCTGGTGGCGATGGCTGAAATCGTGGCGCTGTGTGGCTACTTCCTTACCGGCTGTCGCAAATCCGGCCAGCTGTGGTTCGCGCTCGGTCGCCTCGGCACGCTGCTGTTGATTGCCGCCTGCTGGCTGCTGTGGCAGCAATACGGCACGCTCAGTTACCACGGCTTACGCCTGGCGTTGCAGGGATCAGCACTTTCGCCGCTGGTGCTGTGGTTAAGTTTGCTCGGCTTTGGTCTGCTGGCAGGGATTATTCCGCTGCACGGCTGGGTGCCGCAGGCGCATGCCAATGCTCCTGCTCCGGCCGCCGCGTTATTCTCAGCAGTGGTGCTGAAAATCGGCCTCTACGGCATCATCAGCTTCTCACTGATCGCCGAAGTGCTGCCGCTGTGGTGGGGCGTGTTGGTGGTGGTGCTCGGTATGGTGACGGCCTTTATCGGCGGTCTGTATGCCCTGATGGAGCACAACATCAATCGCCTGCTGGCTTATCACTCGCTGGAAAATATCGGCATTATCCTGCTTGGGGTCGGTTGCGGGTTTATCGGTATCACGCTGCATCAGCCGACGCTGGTGGCGCTGGGGATGATCGGCGGCCTGTTCCATCTGTTTAATCACAGCCTGTTTAAGACCACGCTGTTTCTCGGCGCAGGCGCGGTGTGGTTCCGTACCGGTCATCACGATATCGAGAAATTAGGCGGAATCGGCAAGCGTATGCCACTGATATCCCTTGCGATGCTGGTTGGATTGATGGCGATGGCGGCGTTGCCGCCGCTGAATGGTTTTGCCGGTGAGTGGGTGATCTATCAGTCATTCTTCCAGCTTGGCAGTCTTGATCCGTTTATCGCCCGCATTATCGGACCACTGCTGGCTGTGGGGCTGGCGATCACCGGCGCACTGGCCGTGATGTGCATGGCGAAGGTGTACGGTGTCACCTTTCTCGGCACAGCGCGTACCCCGGAAGCCGCACAGGCTGCCAACCCACCCGGTTTGATGAATCTGACTGTCGTTCTGCTGGCGCTGGGTTGCGTAAGCACCGGTGTGGCCGCCCCCTGGTTATTACCCCTGCTCCAGCACGCTGTACCACTGCCGGTGCAAACCGCCCATACCCTGGTATCCCAGCCGATGATCGCCCTGCTGCTGATTATGACGCCGTTGTTACCGCTGGTGCTGCTGGTGCTGTTCCGTGGCGACCGCCTGCCAAATCGCACGCGCGGCCCGGCATGGGTGTGTGGCTACGATCACGAACCGGCAATGGTGATCACCGCAACGGGTTTTGCTCAGCCCGTCAGAGCGGCTTTTGCGCTCCTGCTGGCATTACGCCACCGCCTCAATCCTGCGCAATGGCTGCCCGGCTGGCGGGCTGACTGGCTCGCCGTCACGTTTCGCCGTCTGGCGTTTATTGAACTGGCGATCCTGCTGGTCGCGGTCATCGCCTGAGGATCCACTATGACAACATTCTTTTTTGCTCTCATCCAGGCGCTGGTGCTGTTTGCTGTCGCGCCACTGCTCTCCGGCATCACCCGCATGGCCCGCGCCCGGTTGCATAACCGGCGTGGTCCTGGCGTGTTGCAGGAGTATCGGGATCTGTTCAAGTTACTCGGCCGCCAGAGCGTGGCACCCGCTGCGGCGGGTTGGGTATTTCGCCTGATGCCGCTGGTGATGGTCGGTGTGATGTTGACGATTGCCACCGCACTGCCGGTGGTCACCCTCGCCTCGCCCCTGCCGCCGTTAGGCGATTTGATCACCTTAATTTATCTGTTTGCCATTGCCCGCTTCTTTTTCGCGATTGCGGGCCTGGATACCGGCAGCCCGTTCACCGGGATCGGTGCCAGCCGCGAGGCGATGCTCGGTGTGTTGGTGGAACCGATTTTGCTGCTCGGTCTGTGGGTGGCGGCTCAGGTAGCGGGCAGTACTCATATCAGTAACATCGCCAGCACCGTACATGCATGGCCGATCAGCCACAGTCTGACGCTGGTGCTGGCACTCGCCGCGTGCGCCTTCGCCACCTTTATCGAAATGGGCAAACTGCCTTTTGACCTGGCGGAAGCCGAGCAGGAACTCCAGGAAGGCCCGCTTTCCGAGTACAGCGGCGCGGGTTTTGCCGTCCTCAAATGGGGCATTTCACTGAAACAACTGGTGGTGCTGCAAATGTTTGTCGGGGTGTTTTTGCCGTGGGGTCAGATGTCGTCTTTTAGTTGGGGCGGTCTGGCGATCGCCATCGTACTGGCCCTCGTCAAACTGCTGGCTGGCGTGCTGATTATCGCGCTGTTTGAAAACAGCATGGCACGACTGCGAATGCTCGAAACCTCACGTATCACCTGGGCCGGTTTTGGTCTGGCCTTTTTAGCCTTCGTCTCCTTGCTGGCGGCGTAATTGCAGAGAACTTATTTCATGTCTGAAGATAAAATCGGTCAACACTACCTTGCGGCGCTGCATCTTAAGTTCCCACACGCGGTGCTGGAGGAGAGCTGGCAGACCAAAGATCAAATCACCGTTACCGTCAAACTCGACATGCTGCCGGAGATTGTCGAATGGTTGTATTACCAGCAGGGGGGCTGGCTATCGGTCCTGTTCGGCAATGATGAACGACAGCTGTGTGGTAGCTATGCGGTGTACTACGTGCTGTCGATGGAGAGTGGCACCAAATGCTGGATCACCGTTCGCGTCGCGGTCGATGCCCATCGGCCAGAGTTTCCGTCGGTCACACCGCGCGTCCCTGCTGCCGTCTGGGGCGAACGCGAAGTGCGCGATATGTATGGCTTGCAACCGATTGGACTGCCGGACGAGCGTCGCCTGGTGCTACCGGACGACTGGCCGGACGATCTGTACCCGTTGCGTAAAGACAGCATGGATTATCGCCAGCGTCCGGCCCCCACCAGCGACAGCGAAACCTATGAATTCATCAATGAACTGGGCAGCAGCAAAAACAACGTGGTGCCCATCGGCCCGCTGCACGTCACGTCTGATGAACCCGGTCATTTCCGCCTGTTTGTGGACGGTGAAAATATCATCGATGCCGATTATCGCCTGTTCTACGTCCATCGCGGCATGGAGAAGCTGGCAGAAACCCGCATGGGCTATAACGAAGTCACCTTCCTCTCGGATCGCGTCTGCGGAATCTGTGGCTTTGCTCACAGCACCGCCTACGCCTCCTCGGTTGAAAACGCGATGGGCATTGTGGTGCCAGAACGCGCGCAAATGGTCCGCTCGATTCTGCTGGAAGTGGAACGCCTGCACAGCCATCTGCTCAACCTCGGTCTGGCCTGCCACTTTGTCGGTTTCGACTCCGGATTTATGCAATTTTTCCGCGTGCGTGAGTTGTCGATGAAGATGGCAGAAATCCTGACCGGCGCACGTAAAACTTACGGCCTGAATCTGATCGGTGGTATTCGCCGGGACCTGATGAAAGACGACATGATTCAGACGCGTCAGCTGGCACAGCAGATGCGCCGCGAGCTGTTTACTCTGACGGATATTCTGCTGAGTACCCCCAATATTGAAGCCCGTACCGTGGGCATTGGTCGTCTCGATCCGGGTATCGCGCGCGATTTCAGTAACGTCGGCCCGATGGTACGCGCCAGCGGCCATGCACGCGATACCCGTGCTGATCACCCGTTTGCCGGTTACGGTTTGCTCCCGCTGGAGGTACATACCCTCGCGGGCTGTGATGTGCTTTCGCGCCTCAAGGTGCGTATCAATGAGGTGTTCACCGCACTCAATCTGATTGATTTCGGTCTCGACAATTTGCCGGGCGGCCCACTGATGGTGGAAGGCTTTACCTATATACCCAACCGTTTTGCCCTCGGTTTTTGCGAAGCGCCACGTGGTGACGATATCCACTGGAGCATGACCGGCGATAACCAGAAATTATTCCGCTGGCGCTGCCGTGCAGCGACCTACGCCAACTGGCCGACCCTGCGTTATATGTTGCGCGGCAATACGGTCTCAGACGCACCGCTGATTATCGGCAGTCTCGACCCCTGCTATTCCTGCACTGACCGCATGACGGTGGTGGATGTCCGCAAGAAGAAAAGTCAGGTGGTGCCGTACAAAGAGCTGGAGCGCTACAGCATTGAGCGCACCCATTCGCCGCTGAAATAGTTGGGAGTCATCATGTTTAGCTTTATCAAAAACGCGCTCAAAGGCGGTGTCGCCACCCAGTCTTACCCACTGCAACCCATCGATGTCGATGCCAACTTCCGTGGTAAGCCTGAGCATAATGCCCAGCAGTGCATCGGTTGCGCCGCTTGCGTGAACGCGTGTCCTTCCAATGCGTTAAGCGTGGAAACCGATCTGGTAGCCGGGCAACTGGCGTGGACGTTCAACCTGGGACGCTGCATTTTCTGCGCCCGCTGTGAAGAAGTCTGCCCGACCGCCGCGATCACCCTTTCTCAGCAGTTCGAACTGGCGGTCTGGAACAAAGCCGATTTTCTGCAACAGGCGCATTTTCCGCTGTGTCACTGCCGGGAGTGTGGTCACCCCTTCGCGGTACAAAAGGAGATCGACTACGCCATCGCCTTGTTACGCCACAACGGTGACCAGAGTGCGGAAAGCCGGAGAGCAGCGTTCGAAACCTGCCCGGCATGTAAACGTCAGCACAGCCTGACCTCATCCGCCAGTACCGCGTTTCATCGTCAATTGAGGGGAGCCAACGGATGAGTCATTTATTAGGTCCACGCGACCACCACGGCCAGCCTGTGCCGGTATCGGTGGAAGAATCGATTGCCAGCATGAAAGCCTCGCTGCTGAAAAAGATCAAACGATCGGCCTACGTTTATCGGGTGGATTGTGGTGGCTGCAACGGTTGTGAGATTGAAATTTTCGCCGCACTGACCCCGCTGTTTGATGCCGAACGCTTCGGGATCAAAGTGGTTCCCTCACCACGCCACGCCGATATTTTGCTGTTTACCGGCGCGGTAACCCGTGCAATGCGATCCCCGGCCTTACGTGCCTGGCAATCCGCCCCCGATCCAAAAATCTGTATCTCCTACGGGGCCTGCGGCAACAGTGGCGGTATCTTCCATGATCTCTACTGTGTCTGGGGCGGCACTGACAAAATCGTGCCGGTGGACGTCTATATTCCCGGTTGTCCCCCCACTCCTGCCGCCACCCTGTACGGTTTTGCCATGGCGCTGGGTTTGCTGGAACAGAAAATCCATGCGCGTCCGGCAAGCGAGCGGGATCTGCAACCCGCGCGCATTCTGCACTCGACCATGGTGCAGCCGCTGCGGGTAAGGATTGATCGCGCGGCACGCCGTCTGGCGGGCTATCGCTATGGGCGGCAAATTGCCGACAGCTACATGAACAAGTTAACGGCAGGCAGTGGCGCGGTGCAGCAATGGCTGGTGGAGGAGAACGATCCACGCCTCACCGAGATCGTCACGCATCTGGAAAACCTGGTGCAGATGGAGCGCGTGTAATGAGCGAATCCGTGGTGTTTTGCCAGCTCAGCCGCAAGTTTATCGATGAAAACGACCACACACCGGCAGATGCGCAACAGGTGATGTATTACAGCCTGGCGATTGGTCATCACCTTGGCGTGATCGATTGCCTGGAAGAGAGCCTGGTATGTCCCTGGGCGGCTTACCTGGCCTGGATTGCCACCCTACCCTACGCCAGCCAGGCCCACCGGAAAATGGCGGGGGTGCCGCGCTATGGCGAAATCGTCATCGACCACAGCCATGTGGTGATGCTGGCACAGGCCTTTGATGCCGCCAGAACCTGCCAGACCCCGCAGCAGCTGCAATGGAGCCAGGCATTGCTGACGATGCTACAGGCTATTCAACAGGAACCGGCTATCTATCTGATGGTCAGGAGGCGCTATGACTAAGGTTTTATTGTGTGTCGGCAACAACATGATGGGGGATGACGGTGCTGGCCCACTGTTGGCGGAAAAGTGCCGCGTCGCCCCACCCGGCAACTGGACGGTGATCGACGGCGGCAGCGCACCGGAAAACGATGTGGTCGCCATTCGCGCACAACGTCCGGATTTACTGCTGATCGTCGATGCCACCGACATGTTGCTGCCACCCGGTGAAATCCGCGTGATCGACCCGGACGATATCGCCGAAATGTTGATGATGACCACCCACAACATGCCACTTAATTATCTGATTGATCAGCTGAAAGAGGATGTGGGTGAGGTGGTGTTCCTCGGCATTCAGCCGGATATTGTTGGCTTCTGCTATCCCATGACCGAACAGGTAAAAAATGCCGTGGAGGAAGTGTATCAGCGGCTGGACAGCTGGGTGACTGACGGGGGATTTGCAGCACTCACCGTTGAAGGATGATGACCCGTAACCGTCGCGGCGCGATTTATCGCGCGTCATTTTCCGGCATCGCACACGGAACTGCGCGATAAATCGCGCCGCTACGGGTTCATGCCAGGTGTCATCATGCCAAATGTCATCGTCAAAAGTGTCAATGCCAACAAGGTGATGCAGTAACCTGCTGTTTTATATCATATAAAAACCTGGCACGATTTATGTATAGCTCCCTGACAATAACAAGTTCAATGCAGGAGTTTATGATGAACCGCTTCATCATTGCTGATTCAAGCAAGTGTATCGGCTGCCGTACGTGCGAGGTAGCCTGTGTCGTGTCCCATCAGGAAAACCAGGATTGTTCCGCGCTAACCCCGCAGACCTTCCTGCCACGTATTCACGTCATCAAAGGAGTGAATGTCTCTACGGCCACCATGTGCCGCCAGTGTGAAGACGCCCCCTGTGCCAACGTCTGCCCGAACGGGGCAATCAGCCGCGATAAAGGTTTTGTCCATGTGATGCAGGAACGCTGCATTGGCTGCAAAACCTGTGTCGTCGCCTGCCCTTACGGCGCGATGGAGGTGGTGGTTCGTCCGGTGATTCGCAACAGCGGTGCCGGACTGAACGTGATGGCGGAAAAAGCCGAGGCTAACAAATGTGACCTCTGCCACCAACGCGCATCCGGCCCGGCGTGTATCGACGCTTGCCCGACCAACGCCATCATGTGCGTCGATCGCAACAAACTTGAACAGATGAGCGCAGAAAAACGCCGCCGTGCCGCGTTAGATACACCCTCATTGTTGTCGTTTTAATCCCGGCATTTCACATTTTTACAGGTTGGCTACAGATGAAAAAAATTACCACCGTCTGCCCCTATTGCGGCGCAGGTTGCAAACTGAAACTGGTCGTCGAGAACAACAGAATCCTGCGTGCCGAAGCGGCCGACGGCGTGACTAACCAGAACGAGTTGTGTCTGAAAGGCTACTATGGCTGGGATTTCCTCAACGACACCAAATTGCTCACACCCCGTCTGACTCAGCCGATGATCCGCTATCAGAAAGGCGGCAAACTTCAGCCTGTCAGTTGGGAAGAAGCCATTAGCTATACGGCGAAACGCCTGAGCGAGATTAAGCAGCAGTTCGGACCTCGCGCCATTATGACCACCGGATCGTCACGCGGCACCGGCAACGAAACCAATTATGTGATGCAAAAGTTTGCCCGTGGTGTGCTGAACACCAATAACGTCGATTGCTGCGCACGCGTGTGCCACGGCCCGTCCGTTGCCGGATTGCAGGTGACACTGGGTAACGGTGCGATGAGTAACTCCATCGGCGATATCGAAAACTCCAAATGCCTGCTGGTGGTGGGTTACAACTGCGCCGACTCACACCCGATTGTGGCGCGTCGCGTAATTAAAGCTAAAACGAACGGGGCAAAAATCATTGTCTGCGACCCGCGTCGCATCGAAACTGCCCGCATCGCCGATCAACATTTGCAAATCAAAAACGGCTGCAATATGGCGCTGGTCAATGCCTTCGGCTATGTGCTGCTGGAAGAACAGCTTTACGACAAAGAGTATGTCGCACAATACACCGAAGGTCTGGACGCCTATCGTGACACGGTTAAAGGCTACGCGCCGGAGGATGTCGAGCATTTGACCGGCATCCCTGCCCAACAGATCCGCCAGGCGATGCGCACCTACGCTGCGGCACCTTCCGCCACCATCATGTGGGGTATGGGGGTCACGCAGTTTGGCCAGGCGGTGGATGTGGTGAAAGGTTTGTCCAGCCTGGCGCTGCTGACCGGGAACCTTGGCCGGGAAAATGTCGGCGTCGGTCCGGTACGTGGTCAGAACAACGTCCAGGGTGCCTGCGACATGGGTGTTATCCCCAACCAGTTTCCGGGCTACCAGGACGTGGTCGATCCTGCCGTGCGCGCGAAATTCGCTGCCGCCTGGGGCATCGATGCGGCGCTGATGGATGACAAAGTCGGTGTGCGTATCACCGAAGTGCCGCATCTGGCGCTGGAAGGCGAGATGAAGGCATATTACATCATGGGGGAAGATCCACTTCAGACCGAAGCGGATTTAGGCCTGGTGCGTCAGGGCTTTGAGGCGCTCGACTTTGTGGTGGTGCAGGACATCTTTATGACCAAAACCGCCGAGGTGGCCGACGTGCTGCTGCCTGCTACTTCATGGGGTGAGCACGGTGGCGTGTTTACCTGTGCCGACCGCGGTTTCCAGCGTTTTGAGAAAGCCATCGAGCCGCAATATAACGTCAAACGTGACTGGGAAATTATCAGCCTGATCGCCACGGAGATGGGCTACCCGATGCACTACGACAATAATCAGCAGATCTGGGATGAGCTGCGCGAATTATGTCCGCTGTTCTACGGCGTGACCTACGAAAAAATGGGCGAGATGGGACATGTACAGTGGCCCTGCCCGACGTTGGATCATCCCGGTACTCCGTATCTCTACAAAGGCAGCAAGTTCGATACGCCAACCGGCAAAGGGCAACTGTTCGCCGCAGAATGGCGCGCACCGGCAGAAGTGCCGGATGAACAGTATCCGTTGGTGCTGTGTACCGTGCGTGAAGTGGGGCATTACTCCTGCCGTTCCATGACCGGCAACTGTGCGGCGCTGCAAACCCTCGCGGATGAGCCGGGTTATATGCAAATCAACCCGCTGGACGCCGATGCGTTGGGGATTCAAGACCAGCAACTGGTATGGGTCAGCTCACGGCGCGGCAAGGTCATCAGTCGCGCCGATGTGAATGAACGCATCAATAAAGGTTCGGTGTATATGACTTACCAGTGGTGGATTGGTGCCTGCAATGAACTGACCCAGGACAACCTCGACCCCATCTCCAAAACGCCGGAAACCAAATATTGCGCGGTCAACGTCAGCGCGATTGCGGACCAGGCGTGGGCCGAACAGTATGCGCAAACCACTTACAACCAGATGAAAGCGCGCCTGCGCGCCGCGGCTGAAGCATAAAAAATACGTAACGGCGCGATTTATCGCGCCGTTACGGACACAAATTATAATTTATCATGAATAACAATGGCATAGCATTACGTATTCGTGGCAAGGTCCAGGGCGTCGGCTTTCGCCCGTGGATCTGGCAGCTGGCACAGCAACTCCAGCTTAAAGGCGACGTCTGCAATGATGGCGCGGGCGTGTTGGTGCGTCTGACTTGCCTGCCAGAGACCTTTCTCACGGCACTTTATCAGCACTGCCCACCGCTGGCGCGCATTGAAAGCGTGGAACAACAGGCGCTGCACTGGACCGCCGAACCTGAAAATTTCACCATTCGCCACAGCAGCACGGGGGCAATGGAAACCCAAATTGTCCCGGATGCCGCCACCTGCCCGGCCTGTCTGCGTGAACTGAATGATCCCTCGGACCGACGTTACCGCTATCCCTTTATTAACTGCACCCACTGCGGCCCGCGCTACACCATTATTCACGCCATGCCTTACGATCGCCCCGCCACGGTGATGGCCGCCTTCCCGCTGTGCCAGGCTTGTGAACAGGAGTATCGCAACCCGCTTGATCGACGTTTTCATGCCCAGCCGCTGGCCTGCCCGGATTGCGGCCCGCAGATCAGCTGGCACAGCGCCGGGCAACGGTGTGATGGTGACGCAGCACTGCAACAGGCCGTAACCGTGCTGAAAAATGGCGGGATTGTCGCGATCAAAGGGCTGGGCGGTTTTCATCTGGCAGTGGATGCCCGTAACCCGGCTGCGATACAGCGGCTGCGCCAGCGTAAGCGGCGACCCGCCAAACCCTTTGCGGTGATGGTGCCGGATAGCCAGGGCTTACCGGAAGCGGCCACGCAGCTTCTCACTTCACCTGCGGCCCCGATTGTGCTGGTCAATCGTCACCTGTTTCACGGGCTGAGTGCCAACATTGCGCCAGGCCTGAATGAAATCGGGGTGATGCTGCCTGCCAACCCTCTCCAGCATTTGCTGATGCAGGATTTTGGTGGCCCGCTGGTGATGACCTCCGGCAATCTGAACGGCCTGCCGCCCGCGCTTGAGAATGAGCAGGCGCTTGCAGAACTGGCTGGAATTGCCGACGGCTGGCTGCTGCATAATCGTCCAATCCTGCAACGCATGGATGATTCCGTAATGCGTGTTAGCGGTGAAATGCTGCGGCGCGCCCGTGGGTTTGTCCCGGACGCCCTGCCCTTGCCGCCCGGTTTTAGCCATCTGCCACCGGTGCTGGCACTCGGCGGCGATCTGAAAAATACCTTCTGTCTGGTACGTGACGACCAGGCCGTGCTCAGTCAGTACTTCGGCGATTTAGCGCAACACGGCGTCGAAATCCAGTGGCGTCGAGGGTTAGACCTGATGTGCGAAATTTACCACTTTACGCCACAACAGGTTGTTGTCGATGCCCATCCATCCTGGTGCAGCACACAACTGGGGCGCGAAATGGCGCTGCCAGTCACTGAGGTGCTGCATCACCACGCCCACGCAGTCGCGTGCCTGGCCGAACATCACTGGCCACTGGACGGTGGCAAGGTGCTGGCGCTGGCGCTGGACGGCATTGGTTATGGCGCTGACGGCCAGCTATGGGGCGGTGAATGTCTGCGGGTGGACTATCGGGAATGTTCACATCTCGGCGGCCTGCCAGCGGTGGCCTTGCCGGGTGGCGATCTGGCGGCTAAGCAGCCGTGGCGGAATCTGCTGGCGCAGTGCGCAGCCTTTGTACCGCACTGGCAGCAATATCCTGAAACGGCGGTGATACGCGCGCAGAACTGGCAACCATTGGCTCAGGCCATGCAACGCAGCGTCAATGCGCCACTCGCCTCCTCCTGTGGTCGTCTGTTTGATGCCGTGGCGGCGGCCCTCGGCTGCGCTGCACTCCAGCAAAGTTATGAGGGCGAGGCCGCCTGCCTGCTGGAGACGATGGCGCTGGATCATGGCCCCTGTAGTCATCCCGTGACCTTGCCGCTGGTCCAGGGTTGTCCCGATATGGTCACCTTCTGGCAGCAATGGCTGGGCTGGCAGGCCAGCGCCCCGGCAAAAGCATGGGCGTTCCATGATGCGCTGGCACAGGGACTGGCCGATCTGGTTCACCATCATGCCAGGCAGCAAGGCCTTACTACCCTCGTGTGCTGTGGCGGGGTGATGCATAACCGTCTGCTGCGTGAACGCCTGCGCGGGTGGCTCCCTGATTTAACCATTTTGTTCCCGTCACAGTTGCCTGCGGGCGACGGTGCGCTTTCTCTCGGTCAGGCATTGATTGCCGCCGCGCGTTTTATGCCTCATACACAAGGAAAAAAATGATGTTTTTGCGTGTTCTTCGTGAAACCCCGCGCGCTGGCGCGTTGCTGGGTGGATTAGTGGCAGTGAATCTTGCCGCCTGGATTTGGGCATTGGTGGTATTCCAGCAAAGCACAGCGTTGATGGCGACCTGTCTGCTGGCGTGGACTTATGGCCTGCGCCATGCCGTTGATGCCGACCATATCGCTGCCATCGATATCGTTACCCGCAAAATGATGCAGCAGGGAAAACGCCCGGTCGGTATTGGCGCATGGTTTTCGCTCGGTCACTCAACCATCGTCATTCTGGCATCAATTGCTATCGCCGCTACGGCCGCCGCATTCCAGAAAAATATGGGCTGGTTCCATGAGGTGGGCGGCGTGATCGGCACCGCGGTGTCGGCCTGCTTCCTGCTGGCAATGGGACTGGTGAATCTGGTGATTCTGCGCAGCGTCTGGCGTAACTTCCGCCAGTGGAAACGCGGCGAGTCACTCACCCCCGATGCGCTCGAAACCACTGGAGGCGGCCTGATGAGCCGATTATTCAACTCCACCTTTAAGCTGGTGGATAAAAGCTGGCATATGTATCTGGTGGGCTTTTTATTTGGCTTAGGTTTTGATACCGCGACGGAGATTGGCGTACTGGGGATCTCGGCTGCCACCGCGTCGCACGGGATTTCAATCTGGTCGATCCTCATCTTTCCGGTGTTATTTGCCAGCGGCATGATGCTGGTAGATACCCTCGATAACCTGGTGATGCTCAATGCGTACGGCTGGGCGTTTAACAAACCGCAGCGCAAACTTTACTACAACATGACCATTACCGGCACCTCGGTGGTGGTAGCGCTATTTATCGGCGGCCTGGAAGCACTGGGACTGCTGGTCGACAAGCTCGGATTGCAGGGGGAAATATGGTACTGGATCGGCGGGATGAACGATAATCTGGGGAATGCGGGCTTTGTGGTTGTCGGGCTGTTTATCATTTGCTGGGGCGTTTCGATGCTCAATTATCGTTGGAAGAACTATGACGCGTTGTAACCAATTAACCGCTTAACCCTCTCAACTTTCAGGCAGCCAACGAAGTAACAATTTGTTAGCTGCCATGTTTATCTATTTCCAATCCTTATCTTTCCCCCTCATTTTTTGACAAAAAATGCATTTTTTCGCCTTTCAAAGCCTGCTTTGACCGAAAGCCCTTACATTTAACAATTATAAAATGTTAATGATACAAAACCACAACATAAAATTGACTGTTCATTTTCAATGTCCTGAAAAAAACCTTTGTTTCAAATTTGTTCAACTTAATTAGGAAGCAATATGAAAAAAAGAGCCAAAACACTGCCGGGAGTAACACGACGGCAGGTGTTGACGTGGACAACGTTGGGTGTTGCTGCCACGGTGACACAAGCGGCTGATGCCGTGTCTCTCAAAGGTACACCGGGCTGGACGCCCTTTTCTGACAATCCTCCCGAATCATTCGATCAACAAGGCTGGCTGTTCTTTACCCCTGAAGAAGCGCAAACCCTGGAAGCGATCGTTGATCGTCTGATCCCTGCCGATGAACTCAGCATGGGTGGCAAAGAAGCCGGTTGTGCCGTGTTTATTGATCGGCAACTGCACGGTTTTTACGGGACATTTGAACGGCTGTATATGCAAGGCCCGTTCCACCAGGGCACACCGGAACAAGGTGACCAGTCTCCGCTGATACCACAACAGCGCTATCGCCAGGGCATCGCAGCGCTCAACCGTTACGTGCAACAGAGCGCACAAAAGAACTTCGTCGACCTTCTACCGGAGCAGCAGGACCATTTGTTACAGGCAATGGAATCAGGCAAGGTGCATTTCGACGGCTACGATGCGCAATCCCTGTTTAACGACCTACTGACTAACACCATGGAAGGCTTTTTTGCCGATCCGATTTATGGCGGCAATAAAGACATGGTGTCCTGGAAGATGCTGGGATTCCCTGGGGCGCGTTACGACTATCGCGACTATATCGATCGCCATAACGAGAATCTGGGATTAGAACCCATCAGCATGATGCAATGGAAAGCCAGGGGATAACAACATGAAAAAATTACCAAAAACGGATGTCGTGGTCATTGGCCTCGGCTGGGCTGGGTCGATCATTGCTAAAGAACTGGCAGATGAAGGCCTCGAGGTGATCGGGATTGAACGTGGCCCCTGGCGCGATACTGCGCGTGACTTTAATGTCGCCACCGTGACCGACGAACTGCGTTATGTGATGCGCGAAGAACTGATGCTCCGCACCCGGCAAAATACCTGCACCATGCGTAACAATCCATCACAGACCGCACTGCCGATGCGCACCTGGGGATCATTCCACCCCGGTAACGGCACGGGTGGCGCAGGAAACCATTGGGCAGGTATCACCTTCCGTTTCCAGCCGGAGGAATTTCGCCTCAAAAGCCATCTCACCGAGCGCTATGGCGCAAATGCCATCCCCGACGAACTGGTACTCCAGGATTGGGGCACGACCTGGGAGGAGATGGAGCCGCATTATATGCAGTTTGAGCGAGTGGCCGGTACATCGGGTTATGCCGCCAACCTCAATGGTGAAAAACGCGCTGGCGGTAACCCGTTTGAAGGTATGCGTTCCGGTGATTACCCCACGCCGCCACTGCGCCAGCCTTATGGCCCGACACTGTTTGCAGAAGCCGCAAAGAATATGGGTTATAAGCCTTTTCCGGTTCCCTCATCGTTGGTTTCAGAGGCCTATACCAATCCTTACGGCGTGACGATGGGTCCCTGTACTTTCTGCGGTTTCTGTACCAACTACGGTTGCGCTAACTATTCCAAAGCCAGTGCCATTACCACGGTACTGCCGGCGTTGATGCGGAAAGAAAATTTCACCGCTTACACCAACTGCGAGGTGCTGGAGGTGCTGACCGATTCATCCGGTAAGAAAGCCACCGGCGTGACCTATATCGACTCCTCTGGCGATAAGTGGGAGCAGCCCGCTGACCTGGTGATTGTCGCCGCATTCACGTTTGAAAACGTGCGCCTGATGTTGCTCTCGAATATCGGCGAAGCCTACGATCCCGTCACACGGCGAGGCACCACTGGCCGCAATTACGCCTATCAGACCGCAAATGGCGTAACCTTGTTTTTCGACAACAAAAATTTCAATCCCTTTATCGGTGCAGGTGCCGTCGGCATGGGCATTGACGAGTTCAACAACGACAACTTCGACCATAGCGGCCTTGGCTTTTTCGGCGGAGGCAGTATTCGCGTGACGCCCATAGGCTCAGCGCCGATTGGTTATAGGCCGCTGCCGCCAAATACCCCGAAATGGGGTTCCCAATGGAAACGTGCGGTAAAAGATAACTACCTCAGTACCATGTCGATTGGGTGTGAGGCGAGCAGTTACACCACGCGTACCAACTATCTGTCGCTCGACCCAAATTACAAAGATCCACACGGGCGTCCCCTACTGCGTATCACCTTTGACTTCGCGGAGAATGATCTGAAGATGGCGCAATACTGCACCGGTAAGGTGGCAGAAATTGCTAAATCAATGAACCCGCGTCAAATCGTCGCCAAACCGATGTCCGGCCACTGGAATAGCGTTCCGTACCAATCATCCCATGTGGTGGGCGGCTTCATTATGGGTGCTGACCCCAACACCAGTTCAGTGAACAAACATTTGCAGGTGTGGAACGTGCCCAATTTGTTTGTCGTCGGTGCATCGGCCTTCCCGCAAAACCCTGGCTATAACCCAACCGGTACTGTCGGTGCGCTGGCATTTAAAGCGGCTCACGCCATTCGTCATTACTATCTCAAACGTCCAGGGGAGATGATCACCGTATGAAAACGCTCACGTCTCTCTCACTCGCGTCGTTACTGGCTGCCGCCAGCTTCGCTGCGCAGGCACAGCCGGAATATGATCAGATCAGTCGTGGCAGCTACATCGCTACGCTCGGAGATTGCACGGCGTGCCACACCACCGATGCCAAACAACCTTTCGCGGGTGGCGTAAAACTCCAGACGCCTTTCGGCACACTGGTCGGTGCCAATATCACGCCGGACCCGGCAACCGGTATTGGCAACTGGAACTATGACGACTTTAAACGTGCCATGACGGCAGGTATTGGTCACGGAGGCAAACGGCTGTATGGGGCGATGCCGTTTACGGCTTATACCAAAATGTCTGATGAGGATTTGCACGACCTGTGGGCCTGGATGCAAACATTGCAGCCGGTTCATCATGAGGTAGAAACCAATCAACTGCCGTTCCCCTTCAACATTCGCACCAGTCTGATGGTGTGGAACTGGATTAATTTCGACCAAGGTGAATTCCAACCCCATCCAGACAAATCGGCGCAATGGAATCGGGGGGCCTATTTAGTTGAAGGCCTCGGCCACTGCGGCACCTGCCACACCCCGAAAAATCTACTGGGTGGCGACAAAAGCGGTCAGTTCCTCACTGGCGAAGTGGTTGAAGGCTGGTATGCACCCAACCTGACGAACAACGATCATAGCGGGCTGGGGAAATGGACTGCGGAAGACATCGTCAGCTACTTGCGCACCGGGGTGAACCGCTTTGACATTGCCTCAGGACCGATGGCAGATGCGGTTCGTCATTCAACACAACATTGGCGTGATGACGATCTTCAGGCCGTCGCGACCTATCTAAAAGATGGAGATAAACAAAGCGAAAAAGTACCGCAACCGTTGCCTGCCAGCGATGAGCGAATGAAACTCGGCGCGCAAATTTATGCGTCCAAATGCTCGGCCTGCCATAGCCCAGGTGGACGTGGCGAGCAAAACATCTTCCCACAATTGAAAGATAACCCGTTGCTTAACCAGCCGGATGCAACCTCATTGATTCGCGTGGTTGCAGCGGGGAGTCGTGGCGTAGACACCGACATCCGCCCGACGGCACCCGCTATGCCATCTTTTGCCGGTGCGTTGGGTGACGATCAGATTGCGGCAGTGGTGACGTACATCCGCAACAGCTGGGGTAACGCCGCTTCACCCGTTGATGCCAAAGCGGTTCAGAAGGTGAAAGACAACCTGCAATAACCTGTCTGGGTGGCAGGGAAGCCACCTCGTTCGCAGCAACATGACGGGGAAAATTGCGCCAAATCAATTCCCCTGCAAGTCACACAAAAATCTTCTGGTCGCTTGCCATAATCAGGCTTAGCCTTAAGTTGCATTTAAAATACAACTTATAACAAGGGCCATGATTATGTTCTGTGTGCAATGTGAGCAAACCATTCGAACCCCGGCAGCCAACGGCTGCTCGTACGCGCAAGGAATGTGCGGTAAAACCGCCGAGACCTCTGATTTACAAGATCTGCTGATCGCCACGTTGCAGGGGTTGTCCGCCTGGGCCAGCAAAGCCCGTGAATATGACCTAATTGATCACCCTATCGACTATTTTGCCCCGCGCGCCTTTTTCTCCACCCTCACGAACGTCAACTTCGATTCCTTGCGTATTGTCGGTTATGCGCGCGAAGCGATTACCAAACGTGAAGCGTTGAAAGCGGCCTGTCTGGCGATTGACCCACAGGCTGCTGTCAATCATCCCATGGCGGATTTGCAGCTGGTCAGTAAGGATCTCGGTGCGTTGCAGCAACAAGCCGCCGGTTTCACACCAAACCGTGACAAAGCGTTAATTGGTGAGAATATTCTCGGCCTGCGTCTGTTGTGTTTGTATGGTCTGAAAGGCGCGGCGGCTTATATGGAACACGCGCATGTACTCGGTCAGTACGACAACGCCATTTACGCTGATTATCACCGCATCATGGCGTGGTTGGGCACCTGGCCCGCGGATATGAATGCCCTGCTGAATTGCGCGATGGAAATCGGTCAAATGAATTTCAACGTGATGCGTATGCTGGATGCCGGAGAAACCACCGCCTATGGGCATCCGACCCCGACGCAGGTCAACGTCAAAGCGGTCGCCGGCAAGTGCATCCTGATTTCCGGTCACGATCTCAAAGATTTACATAACCTGCTGCAACAGACCGAGGGCACCG
This sequence comes from Pantoea sp. X-Soil-TKNS-1211, assembly GCF_059730495.1. Taxonomy (NCBI): domain Bacteria; kingdom Pseudomonadati; phylum Pseudomonadota; class Gammaproteobacteria; order Enterobacterales; family Erwiniaceae; genus Pantoea; species Pantoea sp. X-Soil-TKNS-1211. The sequence continues at coordinate 130,867 of NZ_AP035954.1, read as the reverse complement.
GCGTCAACGTCTATACCCACGGTGAAATGCTACCCGCACACGGCTATCCGGAATTACGTAAGTTTAAACATCTGGTGGGCAACTACGGCAGCGGTTGGCAGAACCAGCAAGTGGAATTCGCCCGCTTCCCTGGCCCGATCGTCATGACCTCCAACTGCATTATCGACCCAACGGTCGGTGCCTATGACGCACGTATCTGGACGCGTAGCATTGTCGGCTGGCCAGGCGTGAATCATCTGGAAGGTGATGATTTCACTGCGGTAATCCAGCAGGCGCAGCAACTGAACGGTTTCCCGTATAGTGAAATCGAACACTTGATCACCGTCGGTTTTGGCCGCCAGACTTTACTCGGTGCCGTGGATACTTTGATCGATCTGGTGACACAGGAAAAACTTCGTCATGTCTTTTTGGTCGGCGGCTGCGACGGCGCGCGCGGCGAACGCAGCTACTTCACCGATTTCGCCACACAAGTACCGAACGACTGCCTGATTCTGACCCTGGCGTGCGGTAAATATCGCTTCAACAAACTCGATTTTGGCAACATTGCCGGACTGCCAAGATTGATCGATGCGGGTCAATGTAACGACGCCTATTCGGCGATCATGCTGGCCGTAACGCTGGCGGAAAAACTGGGATGTGGCGTCAACGATCTGCCGCTGTCGCTGGTGCTGTCATGGTTCGAGCAGAAAGCGATCGTTATCCTGTTGACGCTGCTATCGCTGGGCGTGACCAATATCGTCACCGGCCCGACCGCCCCGGCGTTCCTGACTCCGGACCTGCTGGCGATCCTGAACGAGAAATTTGGCCTGCGTCAGGTGACCACCGTTGAGCAGGATATGCAGCAGATGCTGAGTGCCTGAGGAGACCAACATGACCATGCCTACCCCACAATGCCCGTGGCGCATGCAGGTACACCACATCCGTCAGGAAACACCGGATGTCTGGACGCTGTCGCTGCTGTGCCACGATTATTATCCTTATCGCGCCGGACAGTATGCGTTAGTGAGTATCGCGAACAGCGCCACGACGTTACGTGCCTATACCCTTTCCTCCACACCGGGCGTCAGTGAATACATCACGCTCACCGTGCGCCGTATTGCGGGCGGCGCAGGCTCGCAATGGCTAACCGAAAAGGTAAAACGCGGCGATTATCTGTGGCTCTCGGATGCGCAGGGGCAATTTACCTGTGACAACGAACCGCAGGATAAACTGTTGCTGCTGGCCGCCGGTTGCGGCGTGACACCGATTATGTCGATGCGCCGCTGGCTGGCGCAGTGTCGTCCGAATGTCGATGTGCAGGTCATTTTTAACGTGCGTTCACCGCAGGATGTGATTTTTGCCGACGAATGGCGGGACTACCCGGTCACGCTGGTGGCGGAGCGGGATGCCAGCGTGGGTTTCGCCTCTGGCCGCCTGAGCCATGCGTTGTTAAGCTCAGTGCCCGACCTCGCCGGGCGCACGGTGTTTTGCTGCGGCCCGGCACCGTATATGGCGTGGGCGGAAGACGCGGTGAAACAATTCGGCGTAGGTCGCTTCTTCAAAGAAGCGTTCTTCATCCCGGCAGCCCCGGCGACTGAAGGGCTGAAAATCAGCAAACTTTCCGCAGGCAAAACCTTCTTTGCGCCGCATGGCAGTTCACTGCTTCAGGCGCTGGAAAGCAATAAAGTGCCGATCGTCGCGGCATGCCGCGAGGGGGTGTGCGGCTGCTGTAAAACCCAGGTACTTGCGGGCGAATACCACGTCAGCAGCACCGCGACCCTCAGCGCACAGGAAATCAATGAGGGTTTTGTGCTGGCCTGTTCGTGTCAGCCTGAAGGAGACATGGTGCTAGCCTGATCGACTGATATGTAGCGGCGCGATTTATCGCGCGATTTTCCTGCATTGCGCGATAAATCGCGCCGCTACGGGAAATCGATGTCAGCCTGGATACCCACACTGGCGGGACAAGGCAAACGCCGCCGCACGGATTTTCTCCCCGAGATTTTCAACCAAACCCGCGCGGGCTTCGCTACTGAGAAAACTGGTCGCGATGCCCGCAATCGCCCTTCCTGAGTGATCGTAAATCGCCGCGCCAACGCAGGTCATCGCAGCATGGATTTGGCCGTTATCTATGGAAAAGTGTCGCGCACGAATCGCCGTCAGTTCCTCGCGTAATTCTTCAAGATTGCTCACCCCGGCAGCGGTCATGGGTGGTGGGAAACCGCTCGCGAACAGGGCCACCAGCTCCGCATCAGGCAGTTCGGAAAGCAGCATCTTGCCGGTGGCGGTAAAAGGCGCTGGCAATCGCATCCCAATCCGAAAGGTATGACCCAGGGGTTTTTCTGAATTTCGGCAACTGATATAGACCACCTCATCGCGGTCGAGCACAGTCAGCGTAATGGTGTAGCCATTCAGCTCGCTGTCGCTGGCAAAGTATTCGCGGAACAGCGCGACGATATCCATTTGCGACAAAAAACCTTCAGCCCAGCGCATCAGATGCGGCCCCAATCGGAAAGCCCCATCGCTGCGCCTGACCAGTAAGCCGAGTTCCGTCAGCACATTAAGCTGCCCATGCGCGGTACTTTTTGGCAGGTCCAGCTGACGCGTGATATCCGCAGCAGAGAGCGCTCCGCCCTGCGCAGCGACCAGATCGAGAATGGTCACCGCGCGTCGCAAGGCAGGTACGGTATCAATATTTTTGCGCGTTTGATCGCTTTTTGTTACGGAGTCCCCTGACATACTGCCCCCTGTCCAACGTTCACTATACCGATCTTAGTTCAATATATTGAACTTATCCTAAGGGGGAGTACATGATCAAACTAAAAAATCCAGCACTGCTGCGCGACCGTTGTCTGGTAAATGGCGAATGGGTCAGCGGCAGCAAGGGAAAAGTGATTGAGGTAGACAATCCCGCCACCGGCGACATTATCGCCACCGTGCCAGCGCTCTCGGCATCTGATACCGAGAGCGCTATCCGCGCCGCGCAAACCGCGTTCCGCAGCTGGAGCAAATTGGCGGCCAAAGATCGCACCACCGTGCTGCGTCGCTGGTTCAATCTGATGGTAGAAAATGCCGACGACCTCGCTGCCCTGATGACCGCAGAACAAGGCAAACCGCTGGCAGAAGCCAAAGGTGAAGCGCTGTATGCCGCCTCCTTTGTGGAGTGGTTCGCCGAGGAAGCCAAACGCGTGTATGGCGAAACCATCCCGGCACCGACCAATAACAAACGCATTGTGGTGATCAAGCAGCCGATTGGTGTCTGTGCAGCCATCACACCATGGAATTTCCCGGCAGCGATGATTACCCGCAAAGCCGCGCCCGCGCTGGCCGCAGGGTGCACCATGATCGTCCGCCCGGCGGAAAAAACGCCGCTAACGGCATTGGCGCTGGCAGAACTGGCGCAACAGGCTGGCATCCCGGCCGGGGTTTTCCAGGTGATCACCGGCGATGCGCGCGAGCTGGGGGGCGTACTCACCGCCAGCGACATCGTCACCAAACTCTCCTTTACCGGCTCGACTCAGGTGGGGCGTCTGCTGATGGCCCAGTGCGCCCCGACCATCAAAAAACTGTCGCTGGAGTTGGGCGGTAACGCACCTTTTATTGTATTTGATGACGCCGACCTCGATGCCGCCGTCGAAGGCGCGATCGCCTCGAAATACCGCAATGCCGGGCAGACCTGCGTCTGTTCCAACCGTCTTTATGTGCAGGACGCGGTTTACGACCAGTTTGCTGAAAAACTCGCCGCACGGGTTGCCGCATTAAAAGTGGGCGAAGGTCATCAGTCGGATGTGTTGATCGGGCCGCTGATCGATGGCAACGCCGTCAAAAAGGTTGAGGAACATATCGCCGATGCACTGGCGAAAGGGGCGCGGCTGGTGACCGGTGGCAAACCCCATGCGCTCGGTGGTCGCTTCTTCGAACCGACGGTACTGACGGAGGTTACTCAGCAGATGCAAATCGCGCGTGAAGAAACCTTCGGTCCGGTCGCCCCGCTGTTCCGCTTCACCAGCGAGGAAGAGGTGATCGCGATGGCAAATGATACCGAATTTGGCCTGGCCGCTTACTTCTACACCGAAAATGTGCGCCGCACCTGGCGGGTGGCCGAAGCGCTGGAATACGGCATGGTCGGTCATAACACCGGTCTGATCTCGAACGAAGTCGCCCCGTTTGGTGGTGTGAAGCAATCCGGTCTGGGTCGTGAAGGTTCCCATCACGGCATTGATGAGTATCTGGAAATCAAATACCTGTGCTCAGAAATCGCCTGAAAATAGCAGCCAACAAAGAGGAGATGAGATGACTATCAATCCATTTGAGTTTCGCACCGTACCCGCGATTGAAATGAAGTGGGGAGGTGCACAGCAGCTCGGCACCAGTCTCTCCGACCGTTTCACGCAACGTCATGTCAGCCTGATCACCGACGCCGGGCTGGTTAAAGCTGGTCTGATTGCCCCCATCGTGGACAATCTCACCGCCGCCGGCTTTAGCGTCAGCGTGTTTGATCAGGTGGTGGCCGATCCGCCGGAAGCCATCGTCCACGCCTGTGTTGATGCCGTGAAACAAGCCGGTGCCGATATGATTATCGGCCTTGGCGGCGGATCGTCGCTGGATATCGCCAAGGTGGCCGCAGTGATGGCTCACGGCGATCAACCGCTGGCTGAGATGTATGGCATCGGCAAGGTGACGGGTTCCCGGCTGCCGCTGGTGCTGATCCCCACCACCGCCGGGACCGGCTCGGAAGTAACCAATATCGCCATCATTACCACCGGTGAAACCACCAAGATGGGCGTGGTTGCGCCGCAGCTGTACGCCGATTTCGTATTACTTGATGCGGAACTCACCGTCGGACTGCCACAAATCCATACCGCCGCGACGGGCATTGACGCCATGGTGCATGCCATTGAAGCCTACACCAGCAAGCACAAGAAAAATCCGTTGTCCGACGCGTTAGCGCGTGAAGCGCTGCGGTTACTGGGTGCCAACCTGATCAATGCCTGTCAGGACGGTTCCAACCGCGCGGCGCGTGAAGGGATGTTGCTCGGGGCGACGCTGGCCGGTCAGGCGTTTGCCAACTCACCGGTTGCTGCTGTACACGCCCTCGCCTACCCGTTGGGTGGTCATTACCATGTCGCACACGGTCTTTCCAATGCACTGATGCTCGGGCCGGTGTTGCGGTATAACGCCAGCGCAGCGGCACCGCTGTACGCCGAACTGGCGGACGTATTGGGTGTGGCCGGTAGCGGTGATGCCACTGCGCGTGCCAGCGCCTTTGTTGAACATATGTTGCAACTGATGGAACGCAGCGGCGCACCACGTCGCTTGCGTGATGTGGGTGTCACCGAGGAAAGCCTGCCGAGACTGGCTACCGATGCCATGTTGCAAACCCGTCTGCTCACCAATAACCCGGTAGAGGTGCTGGAGCAGGATGCCCTGAATCTGTATCGCGAAGCCTTTTAAATTCTTACCGCTAAAACAAAAAAGTACCCACGACTAACCAGAGGAATGCACAGTATGAAAGATATACGACTCTACATGCTCCAGTCCGGCACCCTGAAATGTAAGGTTCACAACATTAAGATGAACCAGGAGTCCGGGGCCGATTATGAAATCCCGGTTCCGTTCTTTCTGATCACCCATCCTGACGGTCATACCATTATCGATGGCGGCAACGCGATTGAAGTGGCAACCGATCCACGTGGCTATTGGGGCGGGATTTGCGATGTTTACTGGCCAGTGCTCGGCGAAGATCAGGGCTGTGTTGATCAGGTCAAAGCGCTCGGTATCGACCCGGCAGACGTGAAATATGTGGTGCAGTCGCATCTGCATCTCGACCACACCGGGGCTATCGGTCGCTTCCCGAATGCGCGCCATATTGTCCAGCGCGCGGAGTATGAATACGCCTTTACCCCGGACTGGTTCGCTGCGGGTGGCTATATCCGTCATGATTTCGATCGTCCCGGACTGAACTGGCAATTCCTTAACGGCACCGACGATGACTTCTACGACATTTACGGTGATGGCACCCTCACCACCATTTTCTCGCCCGGCCACGCGCCCGGACATCAATCCTTCCTGGTTCGTTTGCCCAACAGCAAACCGCTGTTGCTGACGATCGATGCCGCTTATACGGTTGATCACTGGGAGCAAAAAGCGCTGCCGGGCTTCCTCGCTTCGGCAGTAGATTCGGTACGTTCGGTGCAGAAACTGCGTGCGGTTGCCGAGCGAGCGGATGCGATTGTCGTCACCGGCCATGATCCAGATGCCTGGGCAGGATTTAAAAAAGCCCCCGAGTACTACGCCTGAATCCCGAGGGGCGTTATGCCCCTTTTTTATCGTCTGCTAAACGAAATTCATACGCTTATTTTATCCCTCTGTGGATAATCCCAGCCTGTACGCGCTTTTTCCCTTTCTGAGTTTGTCAGCCAGCTCACAATATAAACCCAACTCATACCCTTAAAAGCCTTTTTTGACAGACACTGCCCCGCGCCATGCTTAAGGTGTGATCGGATTGTTAAATTTCTCTCACCATGACAATAGCCGTCTGACACGGCATAACAGAGAGCGTACCCATGAACACAAACAACCTGGTCGATATCAAAGCATGGATCGACGCCCGACCGATTTCGCGCTTTCAATGGCGCGTGTTATTCCTCTGTCTGATCATCATTATGTTCGACGGTTACGACGCCGCCGCTATGGGTTTTATTGCGCCGGCGTTAATTGAACACTGGGGCATCTCCCGGGCCGCAATGGGGCCGATCCTCGGGGCGGCGATGTTTGGTGTGGCTATCGGCGCGTTAATCGCCGGACCACTCTCCGATCGCTTTGGCCGTAAACGGATTATTCTGTTGTCCTTTCTGATGTTCTCAGCGTTCAGCCTCGCCTGTGCCTTTGCCAGCACGCCGTTGCAGATGGCGCTGCTACGCTTTCTCACCGGCTTAGGACTGGGCGCGGTGATGCCGAACTGCGTCACACTGCTGTCGGAATATATGCCGGAACGGCGCAAAGGCGTGATGATTACCCTGATGTTCAGCGGTTTCAACATCGGTTCCGGTTTGGGTGGCTTTATCGCGGCAGGATTGCTGAGTGTCTGGTCGTGGCAAGCGGTGCTGGTATTTGGCGGCGCTGTTCCTCTGTTAATGCTGCCGTTTTTTGTCTGGCTGCTGCCGGAATCTGCTTTGAATCTGCTGGTGCGTAAAGCCCCGCGCAGGCAGATCGCCTCCCTGCTGAACCGGATGGGCGGTAGCTTCAGTCCCGACAGCGGCTTCGTGCTGCACTCACCGCGCGTTAATGGTCACAGCCCGATTTCGCAACTTTTCCGCAACGGCTTTGCACGCGGCACCATCATTCTGTGGCTGACCTATTTTATGGGGCTGTTCGTGATTTACCTGCTGAACGGCTGGCTGCCTACCATTATGCGTTCCGGCGGTATTTCGCTGGAGCAGGCGGCCATTCTGGCGGGATTATTCCAGCTTGGCGGCCCGTTAGGCGGCATTATTGTCGGTGCGCTGATGGACAAACTGCGCGCCAAATATGTCATTGGCGTGGTCTACCTGCTCGGCTGCCTGTGTCTGGTGGCGCAGGGCTTGTTTGGCTTTAGCGGGGTGGCGCTCGGAGCCTTTATTTTTGTCATCGGCATGTGTATCAACGGTGCGCAAAATGGCCTACAGGTTTACTCACCGGCTTATTATCCCACGGAAATCCGCGCCACTGGCGTCAGCTGGATGCATGGTATTGGTCGCACCGGGGCGATCCTGAGTTCGTCAATCGGTGGCTTGCTGATGGGTGCATTCCCTGGACAGTCGGCGATTTTCTTTGTTCTCGCCCTGCCCGCCCTACTGGCGGCGCTGAGTATTGTTTTGCATCGCACCATTCCTTTAACCCTAAAAATAAAAGGCGCCGGACTCACCGACATCCCCGCGCTGTCACAAACCTTAAATAACCGATAAGTGGGGACACATTCCGTAACGGCGCGATAAATCGCGTAATGCTGGTCAGTTAAGGTCATATTCGAGTAAGGCTGCCATTTTTTAAGGAATGGCAGCCTTTTTTCATGCGTGCTCTGTTGTGGGCCATCGCCCCTCTGCTGCTGCCGGGCCGTCCTCGCGCCGCTGACGCGGTGCCTCCGGCTTCAACGTCGTGCCGACGGACCGTTCGGGGAAGTCCATCCCTGTCCACCCCGAACTGACTCACGCATCCATGCGTGAGTCTCCTGGCACAACGTCAAAGCCTCAGCGCTGCGGATAGCCCTTTGCAGCAGCAGAGGCGCTATGGCCTGCACGCTTGTGCCCTTTCTGGCAACACACACCGACGCTTCGGAGCAGGCTGGGGCCGCTCAAGGGCAGGCAATCCGCAGCGCTGAACAGAGTGAGTCTGCCAGGAGAGCGCGCATGGATGCGCGCGAAAGGCGGGGTGGGACAGGGATGTTCCATCGCCGCCGGTCCGTCAGGCAGACGAATGACGTGAAGGCACCGCGTCAGCGGCGCGAGGACCGCCAGCCCCTGTGCGGCACCAGACTGCGTTATCATTGATTGCTTAACTGACCAGCATTACGCGATAAATCGCGCCGATACGGAAACAAAGAATTAGAACGTCACCACCGTTTTCAGTTCGCCCACCCAAGCATCCTGGGTTTCGCTCAGGCTGCCAGGGCGATGCCAGTATTGAATACCGGGCTGCAACTCAAGCCAACTGACGGGACGGAAGCGATAATAAAGTTCAGCGTTGACCGCATGTCCCGGCACCGGGCTATACAGCGGGTCAAAATAGTCGCTCACCCCTTGCAGGCTATTTTTCTCCTGCTGATTGCGGCTGTAGTGATTGCTGATATCGATATACGACACACCCACACCAATCCAGTCTTCCGGGCGTGCATCAAACAACCCGCGATAACGCAAGGTCGCCGCCGTGACGTAATGGATATAGTTACTACGCTGATCACCAAACCCGGCATTGACGCCGCCGCTTAAACCGCGATTGGCATCATCAACATGGCGCGTGAGTTGCTGGTTGAACCCGCCATAGAAAAACCAGGTACGGTTATATTCTTTATAACCTTCGGGATCATTCGCCCCGGCATTTTGTGTTTTCCCACTGTAAAGATCGGATTGTTTGGCGTTGGTAAATTGCGTGCCTAAATTATAAATACCGGGTAACTGATTAATATGGGTTTTCCACTCCACTTCCAGCGGCAAAATAAACCCTTTACTACCTTTCGTTGACCAACTCCAGGCATGGCTGCGTTCGGTAGCCGAAGGATTCTGCTCCATAATACCTGCTTTAAGGGTCAGTTCCGGGGTCACTTTATACGCAAAGGTGGTTCCCCAGGTGTGAATATTCCAGTTGCTCCACAGCATTGAGTTGGCTGATTTTCCGCCGCACAACATCAGCGTCTGAAAATCACAGGGGGCAATTTGATCGAATGTCTGGACTTTATTCATCATCCCGATACGCCATTGTAAACGGCGATCGTCAAAGGTTCGGCTAAAGGTTAACCAGCCCAGACGGGTAATGGAACCTGTTCCGGCACTTTCCTGCGTAGCATCATTAATATTGACGCGTGAATCCTGTACGCGCTTGGTTAACAGGCTGTCATCGTGATTACGGTTAACAATATTACCTTCAATGGTCGCATCCGGAATACCGGTAAAGCGCTCCAGATCCTGGGTAAAGGTGATAGCGAACTGATCAATATAGGCGAGGTGATGATCGTGATTATAACCCCCGGCGATATTGTATGCATTTTCATTTAAATACTGAAAATTATAGTTAAATCCGTTATCGCTCAGGATCGGACGAATGCCCAGCATATCCCCCAGTAAACCTTTTCCCGGTGCTTCAAAACCCAATACCGTACCATTCCACTGTGGGTCTTCCGCGTGGGTATTTAGCGCAGTAAAAAGTAATCCAGCCAGAATTGTCGAACGGAAAACCCTCATGCTTTTAATCATGATTTTCTCTTCTCTCTATTTTTTTAGGGCGTAGTTAACCCGGCAGATAAATATCTGCCTGAGTCAATTCACTGTCGGAATTTTTAGCAAAAAAAAAACCTAAATCGCCTGACTCTGAATAACCAGAACCAGGTGATTTAGGTTTTGCCTGTAAAACAGTAACAATCCTGAATGGGGAGCATCATCATCAAAGTACGGTGGGCAGGCAAGCGGTTATCGGTATCTTGATTAAATAATGTGAGGAAGATCTTATTTAACCCGCTCTTGCCGGTTTAAAACCCGCGCGATAAATGGCGTTGCTACCATGAGGTGCATAGAACCTGGTTGTCCACATTCCGGGTGCATATCCGCGCCAAAACCCTGTGGATAAACTTCTCCGGGCCGCGTCCTGCGGCCCCGGAGAAATGCCAGGTCATTTATTGACCGCATGCTGATGAATTTGCCTTAACGCAGAAAGGCTTCCGTTAAGCGCGCCCAGTAAGTCGCGCCAGTCGACAGACAGGCATCATTAAACTGATACAACGGATGGTGCACCGCGTAGTCCTCCCCACCGGTGCTGGTGCCCAACCAGATATAATTTCCCGGTACCTCCTCCAGCATAAAGGCAAAATCCTCACTGCCCATCAGCGGCTTGACCTCAGCGTACTCAGCAACACGTTCCGCGCCGAAGGTATCACGTGCTACCTGGGTCGCAAACGCCGTTTCCGTCTCATGGTTGACGGTGACAGGGTAACCAAAATCCGGCTGGATAGTGGCGGTCAGACCAAAACTGCCAGCCTGCGCCTGTACCAGTTGTTCAATCCTCGCCTTTGCTTTCTCGCGAACTGCGGCACTGAAGGTACGCAGATTGAGTTTGAGCACTGCGCTGTCCGGGATAACGTTATGGGTGCTACCACTTTGCAGACTTCCGACAGTGACGACCACCGCATCTTGCGGATCAACATTGCGCGACACGATGGTCTGCAACGCCATGACAATCGCCGCACCTGCTACCGTAGGGTCGAGCGTATTTTCCGGCGTCGCACCATGCCCTCCTTTGCCATGTAACGTAATGGTCATGCTGTCGGAAGAGGCCATCAATGGCCCTGGTTTGGTGAAAAAATGTCCGGCCGGCAGCAACGGAAAATTGTGTAAGCCAAATACCGCATCACAGGGAAATAAACGAAACAGACCGTCATCCATCATGCGCCGCGCACCGCCGTATGACTCTTCCGACGGTTGGAAAATGACATGCAACGTGCCACTGAAAGGACGTTTCTCCGCCAGATAGCGGGCGGCGGACAACAGCATCGCGCAGTGCCCGTCATGGCCGCAGGCATGCATCTTTCCTGCGACCTGGCTGCGCCACGGAACATCGGTTAACTCCTGCATCGGTAAGGCGTCCATATCGGCACGTAATCCCAGACGTTTGCTGCCATTGCCGACCTTCAGCGTGCCGACCACCCCAGTGCCACCCAGACCACGGTGCACAGTATAACCCCATGACGCCAGCAGTTCGGCGATACGATCGCTGGTGCGGAATTCTTCAAAACCCAATTCCGGGTGCTGATGAAAATCACGGCGGATCGCAATCATCTCGTCCTCGAATGCGAGAATTTCTTTAATCAACATGTTAAACCTCAGCTGTTACTCATCGGATAAAACCGGTTGTTCACGCCATGCCAGCAATGCCGACAATGACACCACCGCGCTAAGCAGCAGATACCATGCCGGGGCCATAGCGTCGCCGGTGACATTTAATAACCAGGTGACGTTAAATTGGGCAAAGCCACCGAACAGGGTGACGCCTATGGCATAAATCAGCGCCATACCCGAGGCACGTATCGGGCGTGGGAAGGCTTCGAGAATCAGCAAAAAGAAAGCCACTGCGGTGATGTTGGCCAGCACCTGATCGAGGGTAATCAATGCCAGTGTCAGCGCGAAGGGTGCGCCGTGGTGCAAGCTGGCAAAGATCGGCCATACCAGTAATAACGAACCGACGCCGCAGCCAAGCAACAGGGGCTTACGACGTGGCAGGCGATCCGCCAGTTTCCCGGCAAAAAAAGGCACCACCAGCGTTAATGAAGCAGCCATCAGGCTAATCCAGTACGAGGTGGCTTCCGGCATGTGCAGGGTATGCACCATATAAGCGGGCATGTAATAGACGATGATGTAAAACGTGGTGGTGCTTTTCATCACCAGCAGAATGCCCAGCAACAGGCTACGACGATGCTCCCGCCACAGACGACCCGCCGGTGTTCCGCCTGCCGCTGGCTCAACCGATGGCGTGTGGGTTTCATTCAGGTGGCGACGGATATAAATCCCGACCGGCATAATCGCCAGACCAACAATGAAAGGTATGCGCCAACCCCAGTTATACAGGGCATCATGACTTAAGCTGTGGGTTAATAACGCCCCCATCGCCGCGCCGAGCAATGCCGCACCACCCTGGCTGGCCATCTGCCAACTCACACGCACCCCGCGCTGCGACTTGCCTCCCGCCTCCATCAACCAACTGGTCGCCGCACCCACTTCGCCACCGGCAGAGAAGCCTTGTAACAGACGCCCGATAACCAGTAAGGCAGGTGCCAGCATTCCGGCTTGCGCGTAGGTCGGTGCGAAGGCGACCAGCGCTACGCCGAGCGCCATCAACGCCATAATCAGCGTCAGCGCCGCCTTACGCCCATGTTTATCGGCGTAGTGCCCCAGCACCAGGCTACCAAGCGGACGCATAAAAAATCCAACACCAAAGGTCGCCACTGCCAGTAATAACGAGGCGGAGTCGCTATCGGTGGGAAAGAAAAGATGTCCAATAATGACAGAAAAGAAGCTATAAACGGCGAAATCATAGATTTCGAGGCCATTGCCCAGCGTCACGGCAAACAGCGATTTTGCCTGGGTACGCCGGTTTATCGTTGCAGTGTCGCTGAAAGGAAGCGAAACCGCTGCCTGCGCCTCAGCAGGCGCACATTTGACTTTTTTCATACGCAAATCCTTCCAGTAACGTTTCATAAACGGTGGAAGGTGCACTATTGTCATAAATAAATTACATTTCAATCATGAGAAATTGTTATGCCCTGAGTTATCTGTCCTGAATGTTGATGGTGCATTTGCTGCACCATCGATGTGAGTAAAATCTGAGGAAAGCATGAAAATAAAACTCAATCAGCTCGATGTCTTACTGGAAGTGGCCGCTCAGGGCAGCATTGGTAAAGCCGCACGGACCCTGCATCTGACACAACCGGCTATCAGTAAAACCATTCAGGAGATGGAAGCGGAGATCGGTATGCCCATCGTTGAACGTTCTTCACGGGGGGTGACGCTCAACGAATATGGGCAGGTGTTGCTGCGCCATGCGCGGGATATTGATCGTTCTCTGAATCAGGCGCGTGAAGAGATTGTTCACCTGCTGGGCAAAGCGATGCGTCAGCTTCGTGTCGGTTTCACCTCCGCCGCCGCCTGGGGGCCATTCACCACCACGTTACTTCAGTATCAGCAACGCTTTCCCGGCGTAAAACTGATCGCGATGGAAGGACGTCCTCATCAGCTGTATGACGCGCTGGAGAATAATCGCATCGACCTCGCGGTGATCTCCTCCACCGATGGGATGCGTATCGCACCGATGTATTATGAAATGCTGTATTCCCTGAGCAACGCCATCATCGCGGGCAAAAATCACCCCATAACCCACACGACTTCTCTGCGCAAGTTGCTGGCTTATCCCTGGCTGGACTGGGATGAACCAGGCGACCATTCGATTCTGGCGCAAGTTTTTCGCCGCTATAATCTCCCGCTGCCGGAACGGGTGATCCACTGTTCGTCCCCAACTATCATGGCGCGATTGATGGACGAAGCTGAGATGGTCAGCATGTGGACGTCGGTACGATTGCGCTTTCCCGGCTATCAGGAAAGCTTGCGCCCGTTGTCATTGAAGGAGGTGTTACCGGCCACCGATATCGGCATCTTATGTGCCAACATTGGCCGCCTGTCTACCGCCGGGCGCGGCTTTCTGGAGATGTTACGGGTGATCAGCCGTGACTGGTTGCAGCAGAGTGACGCACGTGAAATGGTGGTTAATCAGACTTAAGTGTATTTGTTTTGGGCAGTCACTGCCCATGACTCCCCAAACTATGCTGAATCAAAACATTGCAGATATAGTTAATGCACTATGCAGCGCATCGTTAACTTCAGGGAAATGACGCAATGAGCTGGTTTACCCCGTGGCCGCAGTTATCTCGTGTATTGATTCTCCTTGCCTGCCTGACGCTGATTTTGATCGGGCTTCACCTGTCGGCGCATCTTATCAATCAGGTGCTGCTGGCGTTGCTACTCTCCATCATGCTGGATCCGCTGGTAAGCTGGCTGGAACACAAGCGTATTCCGCGCATCCTCTCCTCCCTGGCGATCATTCTGGTGCTGCTGTTGGTGATTGTTGTCACCATTTATAAACTCACGGTACTGACGCCCGATTTGATCCTGCTTAGTCGTCAGACGCCCCTGTTGTTAACCACCCGCTTGCAGGAGATCACCCAGGCGCTGGACCAGGTTGGCATCGTGCTGGCCCCGGATGAGATGCTGGCATTTATTGATGTCGGTGCAGTGGTCAAATGGGTAACCGCTTTCCTCACCCAAATTCCCGGCGTGCTGTCGTGGTGGGTGATGGTGTTTCTGATGTTGTTGTTTATGTTGTATGAACTGCCGCTGCTGAAAAACGCACTGGAAAAACGCGCACACGGCAACTCTGCGGCGCTTTATCATGCGCTCGATGACGGGATCCAGAGCGTCATTGTCTATGCGCGGGTAAAAACGTTAACCGGTATATTTGGTGGCGTGATTGTCTGGGGCGGTGCGCAGCTGCTGGGGCTGAAATTTGCCTTCTTCTGGGGAGTGTTGATGTTTGTTTTCAACTACATCCCGGTGTTGGGTTCCTTTATGGCGGCGATTCCGCCAGTGGTGCAGAGCTATATCGCCTTTGACCTGGAAGTGGCGCTGGCGATAGCCGGTTTCTTTGTGCTGTTAAATCTGACGCTCAGCTCGGTGCTGGAACCGCTGATGATTGGTAAGCGTCTTGATATGGCGTTAACCAGCCAACTGTTGGCTTTTCTGTTCTGGCAGGCATTACTGGGGATCACCGGTGCCATCCTCGCCATTCCGCTAACGTATCTGATCAAAAAAGTCCTGCTGGCCAGCTACCGGCAACAGCAGGACCCCGGATTATCAGATCAATGACTGCGTATTAACGCCACGCCAGGCGCGCGTCAGACGTTTTTCTATTTCCACGATGATAAAGATGGCGATACTGACGATCAACGAGATGAACCAATAGTTAATCGGTAACGGACGTGTACCGAACAGCGTGTTCATCAGCGGAACATAGATGATAATGGCCTGGAGCACAATCAGCACCAGCGTCACCATCCAGATGCCTTTGTTTTTGACCAGTCCGCTGTCAAGGGAGAAGCCTTCCGAGTTACGGCAGTTAATCATATAGGCCCATTGCGCCGTCACCAGCATTTGCAGCAGTACGGTGCGGATAAACTCCTCACTGTAGCCGCGCGGTTGGAGCCAGGCTTCCAGCACGAAGGCGCTAATCGAAATCAGCAAACCGACAAAGATGACACGCCAGATGGCGTAGCCATCCATGACATGCGCTTTGACATTGCGCGGTGGACGGCGCATGGCATTGGCTTCTGCCGGTTCAAACGCCAGCCCAAATGACAGGGTGGCGGAGGTTGCCATGTTCATCCACAGAATCTGCACCGGGGTGAGCGGCAGCAGGTTACCCATCAGGATGGCAATGATGATCAACAAGCCCTGCGCCAGGTTAGTCGGCATAATAAACAGGATGGTTTTCTTCAGGTTATCGTAAACCCGCCGCCCCTCTTTCACCGCCGCCGCAATGGTGGCGAAGTTGTCATCGGCCAGAATCATATCCGCCGACTCCTTCGTCACTTCAGTCCCTTTGATACCCATGGCAATGCCGACGTTGGCCTGTTTCAGTGCCGGGGCATCATTCACTCCATCACCGGTCATCCCGACGATTTCACCGCTGGATTCCAGCGCTTTTACCAGCCGTAATTTATGTTCGGGGCTGGTACGCGCAAAGATGTCATAGGTTTTTGCCGCCTGTGCCAACTCGGCGTCATTCATATGCTCCAGTTCATAGCCGGTCACCGCTGAATTGCTGTTGCCAATACCCAGCATCTGCCCAATCGCCATGGCGGTTTCCTGATGGTCGCCGGTGATCATCTTGACGCGAATTCCAGCCTGCTGACATTCGTGGATCGCCGAGATGGCTTCAGGGCGCGGTGGGTCCATCATGCAGCCCAATCCCAACAGCACCATGCCATTTTTCAGTTCATCGTGGTCGAGGGTAGTCACAGGCGCAGGCATGGGCTTCCACGCCGCAGCCACAGTGCGTAATCCTTCGCTGGCATAGGTGGTGATTGCCGCTTCCCAGTACGCCAGGTCGAGGGGTTCGACTCCCTGCGGCGTTTGCTGCTGCTGGCAAAGTTTCAACAACACGTCAGGTGCACCGGTCAGCAAAATAAACGACTGACCATCAGCCACGCAGCTGACCGACATGTATTTATACAAAGAATCAAAAGGTAATTTGCTGACCACCTCGACCGATTGCTTCTGCGTAATACCTTTCGCCGCCAGCACTTTCATCGCACCTTCGGTCGGGCCACCCACTATCACCCAATGACCATTGGCATCCTGCTGGAGCTGGCTTTCGTTACAGGTATCCACCGCGCGTAAAAATTGCTGAAACAACGGATCGGTCGCCGAATTTAATCCATTGGCATCGCCTTCCGCCACAATTTCGCCTTTCGGTTCATAGCTGTTGCCGCTGACGCGCCATCTGCTTTTCGCCAGCACCACCGCTTTGACCGTCATTTCATTCATGGTCAGGGTGCCGGTTTTATCCGAGCAAATTACGGACATCGCTCCGAGGGTTTCAACGGTAGGCAATTTACGAATGATGGCCTGGACGCGTGCCATGGACTGCACGCCGAGCGAGAGAATAATGGAGATAATCGCCGGTAAACCTTCCGGCACCGCGGCCACCGCCAAACTGATCACTGACAACGCCAGTTCCGGGAACGGGATGTCACGCAGCAGCCAGGCAAAAATAAACAGCGCCACCATCATCAATACGATAATGAAGAAAATGGCTTTGCCAAGTTTGTCGATCTGCACCAGCAGCGGCGTTTTTACTTCTTTCACCGAGCTGATCATCTCATTGATGTGTCCCAGCTCAGTGTCACCTCCGCTGGCAACCACCACACCCGATGCCGTACCTGAGCTAACCGTCGTACCTGAAAAAGCGAGGTTGAGACGGTCGCCGAGGGATTTTTCCCCCTCCAGCGTCGCGACGTTCTTGGACACCACCGTCGATTCACCGGTAAGAATCGCCTCTTCCACCCGTAGGTTATGCACATCAAATAAGCGTAAATCCGCCGGAATTTTATCGCCGGGACGCAGCATCACCACATCCCCTGGCACGATATCCTGGGTGGCGACGGTGGTCTGTTTACCATCCCGCACCAGAATCGCTTCACTGGCTAACATATTTTGAATACTTTTCAGGGATTTCTCGGCATTACTCTCCTGAACAAAACCGATTAATGCATTAATCACCGCAACGCCAATGATGACAAACGTATCCACCCAATGCGCCATCACAGCGGTAATAAGCGCAGCGGCAAAGAGGATATAAATTAACACGTCTTTAAAATGTGCAATAAATTTCAGTAACGCTGACTTCTCAGCTTTTTGCGGCAATGCATTGGGACCGTGTTTCTTCAAACGTTCGCTGGCGTCGCTGGATGACAAACCAGACGGGGAGCTTGCTAAGTGCTGGAAAGTTTCCTCTGTGGAGTACTGATACCAGGGCTGTACACCCTTATCCTGAGCTTGACCATTTTCCATATTGACCCCTAGCTACTAAGCTATTGTTAAAATGAGTTTTTCAAAAAAACACACATAATTTGAGGTAATTAGATTTGTCTGACACCTGCCGGCATCATTATCCGAAAAAGCGATCTGACTAATGATTTGAATGAGATAAATTAAATCTAATCTATATTATCAGAATGGCAATGTTACTTTGCTCGCTCGGTCAGCCTCAGGCTGCATGCGTCTCTTGCCGATCTCAGTACATAAAAAAATAAAGGTAAACAGTAATGGAAATACAAACAGTTAAGTTAGTTTGTGGCTTCGTTATCATGGCCGTTGTTGCCACAACGCTGGTAGGGTTACTGACTTATGTGGTGGTGTCGCATATTTCATAGTTCAGCCACCGGATTAACACTTTGTTGAATCTTAGCTGATTATATTATGGCGGGTTATTTTCAGGATGAGGGAAAAATAATGATAAAATACAAGGCCATACTTTTACTTTCCTGTGCGCTGTTAATTGTGGGGTGCGATGAAAAAAAAGAATTGCCCCCACCCCAACCGCGCGTCGTTAAAGCGTTTACCATCACCTCCGGCAGTGCCAGCAATGTGCGTGTCTTTCCGGCACGTATTCAGGCAGGGGATAATACCGAACTGGCCTTTAAACGTGCCGGCCGCATCGAACAGCTCGATTTACGCGATGGCATGGTGGTGAAAGCGAATCAAACCCTGGCCCGCCTCAACGACACCGATGCACGTTTACGGGTGAAAGATCGGCAAAATAGTTTCCAACTGGCCGATCGGCAATATCAGCGTTTCCGCACGCTATCCAATCGCAGTGCGGTGTCGCAAGCGGATATGGATGTACAAAAGTCTAATCGTGATGCGGCAGCTACCGCGCTGAAGGTCGCCCAGGAAGAGTTGCAGTTTCTCACCCTCAGTGCCCCATTTGATGGCGTGATTGCGCGCGTCGATGTGCGTAATCATCAGGTGGTCGCTGCCGGGCAGCCTGTTGCCTTGTTGACACGCGCTGATGTGCTGGATGTGATTTTCACCGTACCAGAAAGTTTATTTACCAGCCTTGATATCCAGAACGTCAGTTATCAGCCGGAAGTCCAATTCAACGCCCTGCCCAACCGCACCTTCACCGCCAGCTATAAAGAACACACGACCCAAACCGATGCTGCGACGCTCACCTGGCAGGTGGTGCTGACCATGCCACGTCCCACCGATTTGCCCAATGTGGCCGGACTGAGTGGCTCGGTGCGTATTCAACTGCACAACCTGCCGAATGCGCCGCAACAATCGCAGGTGGTGATACCCGGAGCGGCGGTATTCAATCCGGACCGCAGCCCTACCAATCAACCGCATGTCTGGCTGATTGTCGGTGAAGGCGACAATTTACATGTCAAGGATCAGCAAGTTACCGTCGGCAACGTCAGTGCCGAAGGCATTGAAATCACCAGCGGATTAAAATCCGGTGACCGTGTGGTGTCAGCCGGTACTGGCGAGTTGCGTGACGGTGAAGCGATCCGCATCTGGACCCGTGAGCGGGGGTTATGATGCGGATTTTTGATAACTTTATTAATAAACCGGTCCGCATCTGGATGGTCATCCTGCTGCTGGGCGTTGGCGGGATTTATGCCCTGCTTAACATTGGCCGACTCGAAGATCCGTTATTCACCATCAAGGCGGCGGTCATCGTTACGCAATATCCCGGCGCATCGGCACAGCAGGTGGAGGAAGAGGTGACGTTGCCGCTGGAAAATGCGTTGCAGCGCTTACCTTCACTCGACAACGTCAGCTCGATTTCCAGCAATGGCCTGTCACAGATCACCGTCTCAATTCATACCAGTTATCTCGCCAATCAGCTGCCGCAAATCTGGGATGAGTTGCGGCGACGCGTCGGCGATGCCGCACTCCAGTTCCCACCCGGCGTCAATGCTCCCTTCGTTAACGACGACTTTGGCGATGTGTATGGCTATTTCTTTGTTATTTATGGCAAGGATTTCAGCAACGATGAACTGCGTAATTATGCCGACCAGCTGAGGCGCGATCTGGTGTTGGTGCCAGGTGTCGCGAAGGTGGCCGTGGCCGGGGTGCAGCAGGAAGAGATTCGGATCGCCCTCTCCAGCACCAAAATGAGCAGCTACGGTATCACCCCGGCGCGGGTAGCCGACCTGCTCAGCCGCAGCAATGTGGTGTCCAATGCCGGGAGTATCCGCCTCGAAGGTGAGTCGATCCGTTTCAACCCGACCGGCGAGTTTCAGTCGTTGGATGACTTAGCCAATCTGCCAATATCGCGCCCCGGCACCACGCAAACCATCCATCTGCATGACATCGCGACCCTGTCACACGGCGTCACCGACACCCCGAACAATCTCTACCATGCCGATGGGCATGACGCACTGGCAATTGGTGTCTCCTTCGCACCCGGCGTTAACGTGATTAACGTCGGTGATGCGTTGAGCCAAAAACTACAGGATTATCAGCAAGACAAACCTGCCGGGATTTCACTGAAAGTCTTTTATAACCAAGCCCATGAGGTGAAGCAGTCGGTGGACGGCTTTATCCTTAACTTCCTGATGGCGTTAGCGATTGTTGTCGGTACGTTGCTGATATTTATGGGGATACGCAGCGGTATCGTTATCGCCGCTTCACTCGCTTTTAACGTGCTCGGAACGTTACTGGTAATGTACCTGTTTGGGCTGGAACTCCAGCGCATCTCACTGGGGGCGTTGATCATCTCCCTGAGTATGCTGGTGGATAACGCCATTGTGGTGGTCGAAGGTATCAAGATCGACCAACAACGCGGCAAACCGTTACAACAGGCCACCACGCAGATGATCAAGCGCACGGCGCTGCCGTTGCTGGGTGCCACCGTGATTGCCATCATTGCGTTTGCGCCAATTGGCCTGTCGCAAGATTCCACCGGGGAATATTGTAAATCGCTATTCCAGGTGCTGTTGATTTCTCTGCTGCTCAGTTGGATCACTGCACTGACGCTGACGCCAGTGTTTATTAAATGGAGTGAAGCGCGCCGCAAAGAACTCCATCTACCCCCTCAGGACGATCAATCCCCTTACCAGGGCGTGGTATTCCGCGTCTATCGCAGCACGTTGGCCGGATTGATTCGTATGCGCTGGCTGACCATCACCGTGATGGTGGCCTGTCTCGCGGCCTCGCTGTACGGATTCACCTTTGTAAAACAGAATTTTTTCCCCTCCTCCAACACGCCGATTTTCTTTACCGATCTCTGGTTACCCTATGGTACGGATATCAATTTTACCGCCGCGACGGCGGCAGAAATCGAGCGATTTATTAATCAGGAGCCGGGCGTTGACGCCACGGTCACCACCATTGGTCAGGGTGCGATGCGCTTTACCCTGACCTACGACGCGACGCGCCAATACACCAATTACGCGCAAATCATGGTGCGGGTGAAAGATGGCCGCCAGTTGGAACGCATTGCGCTGGCCACCGAACATTATATTCAGCAGCAATATCCGCAAGTGAATGAGCGAATTAAACGTATCCAGTTTGGCAGCGCCAGTGACAGCGCCATCGCACTGCGCGTCATCGGTCCCGACCCGGATGTGCTTCGCCATATCGCCAGCCAGATTGACGGCATTTTCCAGGCAGACGGCACCACTTTCCCGGTGCGCAATGACTGGCAGGAACGCAGCAAAGTCATCCGGCCACAATACTCGGCATTGCGCGGCCAGGAACTGGGTGTCGATAAACGCGACATTGACCAGGCGCTACGCATGAACTTCAGTGGTGATGCGGTGGGTATTTTCCGTGACGGCTCGCGGCTGATCCCGATCATGCTGTTCCCGGCACGCGAGGAACGACAAAATATTGATCATATCGCCAACATCCAGCTGTGGAGCGCCTCGCTGCAACATTTTGTTCCGCTGAGTAATGTGATTTCTGATTTCCGCCTCGAGTGGGAAAATCCGCTAATTATGCGACGCGATCGGATGCGCGTGTTGACGGTACAAACCGATCCTGACCCGGCGCAAGGGTTAACCGCAGCCCAGGTGGTGGCGCGCGTTCAGCCGCAAATTGAACAATTGCAACTGCCCGCGGGTTATCGTCTGGAATGGGGTGGCGAGCTGGAAAGCTCACGTGAAGCACAAAGCGGCCTGTTAAGTTCGTTGCCCATGGGTTTCCTGGTGATGTTTGTGATCACCATACTGATGTTCAATTCCCTGCGCGATGCTGTTGCGATTTGGATCACCGTTCCACTGGCCTTAATTGGCGTGACCTGCGGCTTTTTGCTTACCGGGATTCCGTTCGGCTTTATGGCGTTGATTGGCTTGTTGAGCCTGTCCGGCATGCTGATCCGTAACGGGATCGTATTACTGGAAGAGACCCGTCAGCTCCGGCAACAAAAACCGTTTCAGGAAGCGATTCTGGATGCTGCGACATCACGTTTGCGGCCCATTTTACTGACCGCTTTCACTACAGTGCTGGGCCTGCTGCCGCTGCTTCGCGATGTGTTTTTCCAGAGCATGGCGGTGGTGATCATTTTCGGGCTGGGTTTTGCCACCGTACTGACGCTTCTGGTGCTACCGGTGTTGTATCGTTGCTTCCATGCCAGGGACGCTGCCGATGAATAATATCGGGCTGAATCTGCTGAAAACCCTGGCATGTATGACGGCGGTCTCCTTTTTCACCCTGTATCAGAGCTACGACCGCTACAACTACAATTACAGCCTCGCGCTGAATATCCTGAGTTTTATCTCCACCATCGCCACGCCGCTCTACTTTTTGTTGAGCGGCTATCTGGATGCCGGGCAGAAGCACAGTCCAAACTGGCAACTGGACAAGATCCGCCGCATTATGCTGATCTTCCTCTTCTGGTTTAGCTTTTTCTGGTTCGCGGGAGTGCAAAATAAAGGTTATCTGATTCAGCCGTGGTTTGTGATTTCACTGATTTTGATTTATGTCTCACAACCGCTGATTGACCGCCTGCTCCTTTTCCCTGGCAAAATGGCGGCGATTATTTTTGTGCTGCTGCTGGCGGCTTTCCTCTATGACATTCTGGCGGTGCTGTACCCGAACAATCGCGCTTTCTCACTACTGCCGCAATATCGTATCTGGACCTGGGTGCTGTACTACCTTTCAGGTCGTCTGATGGCATTGCCCAGCGTGATTCAAATGCTGCAATCGGTACGGGTAGTGAAACTCAGTCTGCTGTTGCTGCCAGCGGTGTATTTGTTTACCTGGCTTTATGAACGCTATTACTTTATCGCGCGCTTTATCACCACCGGCAATGACTTCGTACTGACCGGATCGCAGGTTTATTTTCTGGTGATCCTGATGGCGATTAGTGTCAACGCAATAAGAGTACCCGCACACTGGAAAAAGCTGCCCGCCCTGTTCGCCACCCTCGGTAAGACCATGACGGGCGTCTACATCCTGCATTACCTGGTGTTTAACATCCTCGCCTGGTCGATTACCATCCGTTCACTGGTCGATAAGATCATGGTGATTGGCTTGACCGTGATGTTATCGATGATGATTTCACTGCTGCTGTTGCAGATCCCAGGGGTGAAGAAGCTGATTAGCCTGTGATGAGATGGCTGGCGGCACGCCGCACAGCCAGCGAGGGCAAGTCACTCATCAAGAATGGGCGAAAAACCTCCGTAAATCATTCGCTTGCCATCAAACGGCATGTTTTCGCCCATCTCTTTCATTCGCGGGTCGGCCATCAGTTTTTGATTGGCCGCGTCGCGCACTTCTTTGGAAGGGTACTCAATCCAGCTAAACACCACCGTTTCATCCTCTTCCGCTTTGACTGCCATGCGGAAGTCGGTGAGTTTGCCGTCTGGCACGTCATCCGCCCAGCACTCGACAATCCGCGTCGCACCAAACTCCTTAAATAACGGCGCGGCCTGAGTCGCCATTGCCAGATACGCGTCTTTTTTGTCCAGTGGGACCGCCACAACAAATCCATCAACATAGGACATGGGAATTCCTCCGTCGTTAACCAGGAGTCATCAGTGTACGAGAGATATGCAGGCAGGATTTGCGTGACAGGCGGCAAAATGACAGTCCAACAGCAATCCAGGCTTGCGGCACTGATTTACGGTAGACTTACCTTTATCATCATTAGTCCAAACGGAATTTTATGCGCATTACCATTGATCAGACTGACCAGCCCTTTATCCACAGCTTCTTTGGCGAAAAAATTGATAGCATCGAAGCGGACTCCCCCCAGGCGAACCAACTGCACCAGGCACTTCAGGTGGCTCGCCAGCAGGTAAATATTGAGTCAGAACTGGACTGGAAACGTAGCGCGTTATTCCTCGCGCTGTTTGTGTTTCTTTACGCCGGATTGGGGGCGTCTCTCACATTAGACCTCACCGCCAAAAGCTCCAGCCATAAAAGCATTACTTACGCGCTGGAAGCGGTGCCGGTATTGATCGCCTTCTCCGGCTTTTTCCTTTCCTTACTATTTCTATTTTTTACCCGTAGCAGCGCACGCCGGACACGCAACTGGGAGCGCAGCATTCTGTTGCTGGAAAAATACACCGCCAGCAATCTGAGCCATCAAATCAATATAATGGGCGCGCGCACCACGCACTATTCGCAGCCCACCATCACCATTTCTCTGGCGTTATTTATCAGCGTGACATGGGTGGTGATGTATAACTTTTTCACCTTCACCACCAGTGGTGTGATTGGCAGCGTTATCTCATTATTTATCAGCACCATGACCTATGTGATCCTCGACCTCCAGTTATTGAAGTCCGGTCAACAGAGTGACATTGATGAGCCGTTGATCCCTGCTGAAGACGAAAAAGAGAAACAATAAATCCCCCGCACATATCGTAGCGGCGCTATTTATCGCGCTATTTCAAGCATTTTCATCGCGGCTTAGGTCCGCGCGATAAATCGCGCCGCTACGATTCAGGGCAGTTTTTATACAGGCTGAGTTATCACTTCCACCAGAATCAACGGACATTTCCTCACCCGACACGCCTGTGAGTAAGCCAGCGAGCACACCGCGCAAAGATCGCGTTCGTCTGACTGATATTCATATTCATTGAAATAACGAAACTGGCCACGTTCAGGCTCGGTACGCCAGAAACGTTGTGGTTCGAGAATTTCATCAAGTTGTCTGAAGGTCAGGGCAGAAGGGTTATGAAACCCCACTCTTACGCGATAAATAGTCATGCTTCGATTATTCACACCTGGCCTCACGTCTGCCAGACGTTATTGGTTTTCAATGCGATAGACCTCGCTTATCACACCGGTTAAAGTACCTCTTTTGTCTGATTTCACGAGGGAAAATGAAACGCTTATTTGTCTACGGCACACTGTGCCCCGGCCGCTCTAATGCGCATATCCTGGAAGAGATTGGCGGAGAATGGCTGGCCGGGCATGTAACAGGCACCTTTTATGAACGCGGCTGGGGAGCAGCAGCAGATTTCCCCGGCATCGTGCTGGACAAAAGCGCGCCTCGCGTCGACGGCTACCTGTTTTTATCCGACAACCTGGAAGCCCACTGGCCGATGCTGGATGAGTTTGAAGAAGGTTATGATCGAGTCAAGGTGGATGTGACAACTGTTGAGGGCCAGTTGGTTACGGCATGGGTATACCAGTTGCAACCGCAGAATCTGTGATTAAATCTGCACCGTAACAAAATCGGGTTGACGGCAACCTTGCCCTTATTGATAATAAAAAACGGCGGCACGGTGGGTAGTGACCGTGACCGCCGGAAAAACTACTTACGATGTGGTTTATCTTGAGGGGATCGACGTTGGCGCGTCGCTCCCCTTAGTTTTTTCCACAACCGCCGAACTAAAATCCCAACCAGAATAACCACCGCAATAACGGCATATTTTCCTGCCTGAGTCGCCGCCCCTGACCAGCATTGTTGCGTCAGCTGATGAGCATCCCCATCAAAACCAGCCAGCATCAGCAGTTTTAATACTAAATTGCACATCATTGTGCCCTCTTAAAGCCGGGAAATCCCCGACAACGTGAGGCTGTACAATTTCAGCGCCAGTATCATATGTTGAATGGTAACGTCACACAACTATCGACAACGTCATGATGTGTAAGTTATTTGTTGCGTGATAAATCGCGCCGCTACAGATTGTAGCCTTCACTGCGAGATGGCACGCCGCATGATGCAATTGAAAGGTGTATGATTACCATCGCATTCATTTTTAATGACTTTATTCATGAAACTTAATTTCGACAATGATTTGACGGTGCGCAAACTTTTCATTTTCTGCACCTATATGGAAAGCGAGAATCTGGCGCGCACGGCGGAAACCCTCAACATCAGCACCGTCAGCGTGCACCGCGCGCTGCATACGCTGGAGGAGAGTCTGCGTTGCCCGTTATTTACCCACAAGGGACGCAATCTGGTGGCGCTGCCCGCCGCGTGGACACTGCTGGAATATAGTCGCGAAGCGTTGCAGACCCTCAGCCAGGGGCTGGAAGAGACACGCCGCACAGCGGGTATCGGGTTGGGGCATCTGCGCATCGGCACATTGTATTCGTTGTCGCTGGAAACCGTGCCGCGTCTGATCATGAATATGAAACTGCGTCGTCCGGAACTGGAGCTGAACCTGACGATGGGATCCAATCAGGTACTGACGGGGATGCTGCAAAATAATCAGTTAGACGCAATCATCATTTCGGTGACGGAAACGGAAATTGACCAGAAGGTGTTTGAGCAGGTGGGTCTGTTTCAGGATGATATTTATCTGGCGGTGCCCACCGCCGAACCCCGCGATGCAGCGGAAGATATCGATCTGCGCGACTACAGCGACAAACCCTTTGTCTCGCTCGATGAAGGGTTCGCCACCTTTACAGGTTTTCAGGAAGCGTGTCACGTGGCAGGTTTTGAACCCAATATCGTTACGCGCGTCAATGATATCTTTTCGATGCTCAGCCTGGTGCAGGCGGGGATGGGATATTCGCTGGTGCCGGGACGCATGCGCAAACAATACGAACACGATTTACAGTTTCGCAAGCTGGCCGAGCCGTATCAGATGCGCCAGCAGATCGCCATCGTCTTCGCCCGCAACCGCGAGCATGACCCTAATCTGTTGGCGCTGGTGGCGGAGGGCCGGATGTATGCCCTGAGCTTACAGGATAAGGCTCAGCCACGGGCGTAGAGATGTTGCACCAGTTCCGTGCTGCTGCGTTCCAGCGCCAGGCACTCCCCTTGCGGCTGGGTGCTGCGCGTCAGGCCGGTCAGTACTCCGCCCGGTGGCATTTCAATCACCAGCCGCACCTCACGTTCTTCAGCCGCCACCATCGCCTCATGCCAGCGTACCTGACGCGCCATATTCATTGCCAGATCGTCAGCAATACGTTCCGGCTGCCACAGCACCCTGGCGCTGTTGCCGCTGAGGTACGCACAGCGTGGTGGGTTTAGCCGCACCTGCTGCATATGTTCCGCCAGCTTGCTCGCCGGTTTATTCAGCAACGCGCAGTGGGATGGCACGCTGATCGCCAGACGGCGTACGCAGTTTGCGCCTTGCGCCCGCGCCGCATCTCCGACGGCTTTCATCGCCGTCTCGCTACCCGCGATCACAATCTGCGATTCTGAGTTAATGTTGGCGATAAAACTGTGCCGATTATCCACCAGCGGCTCCACCTGTCGCAGCGGCAGGCCGTTGATGGCGGTGAGACCATAACCCTGTGGATACGCCCCTTCCATCAGATCGCCGCGCAGCGCCACCAGCCGCAGCGCATCTGCATAGTCCAGCGCACCGGCTATCACCGCCGCCGGATACGCACCAATCGACAAGCCGCACACCATATCCGGTTGCACACCCTGCGCCATCAACCTGCGGGCGGCGGATACCCCGGCAATCAGCAGCGCCAACTGCACCGCACGAGTATGCTGTAATGCGTCATGGCTATCGAGGCTGATCAGTTCATCACCCAATACGGCTTGCGCCTGCTGCCAACTGTCATCGCGTGGCAGGTCGTTGAGCATACCAGGCCGTTGTGCGCCCTGACCGGGAAAGGTAAACAAGGTTTTCATGGCATCTCCTCTGCCCAGGGGTTGTCCGTCAAACGCGGTCCGCGTGCGGTTTTCAGCAACACACGTCCGTTGCGTAACCACTCATTCAAGGCAAAGCCACCTTGCGGCGTCTCCATTTGCGTGTCGGCGCGGCAAGGCAGCGTCGACAAGGCCCGTTGCCAACGGGCAAAGTCAGTAGGCGGCAATGGCGTTGGCACACGGATCAGCAGATCCAAATCGCTATCGTGATGCAGCACCGGTAAGCCGGTTGCCAGCGCAAAACCGGTGCTGCCGGTGACGCCCCACTCCCACGGCCAGTGATGCTGACGCAGCATCACCAGCGCCTGCACTGTCGGGTGGTGATTTAACTGGGCAGGCACCACCAGCATTTCCGGCGAGATCACCCGCACGACGTCAGCAGGTGCTACCCAACCCGCCGCCCGTTGCTGGCGTGCCTGGCCGCGCACGCCAACTGGAATCAGCCCCTGTTGCATCACATCACGTCGCACCACCACCGGTTGCTGGCAATGCCACAGTTCAGCCACCCAGGATTCGGCGATCCCGAGCAGTGCCGTGTCATGGCGTAGCCAGAGCAGGTCATGGGGACGTGCGGTGATGTTCATCATCAGATTCCTGCGGTTAATGAAATAAACAGTGGCAGCGAGAGGATCGACAGCAGCGAACTCAACAGCAGCACCGCTTCCGCATCCGGCGACTGCACGCCAAAACGGTTACCAAATACCACACCAAAGAAACCGGCGGACAGCGCAATCATCAGAATCGCGGTGATCGCGACGGTGCCGTGTAACCCAAACACCAGTACGATACCCCAGGCCAGCGCCGGTTGAATCAACAACTTGGTGACGGTGGAACTGATCACCATGCTATTGATTTTCAGTTTGCGTGCCGAGAGGATCACCCCGGTCAGGAACAGCGCTGCCGCAGTGGCCGCCAGTCCGAGCGGTTTAATCGAGGCCAGCAGCAGATCCGGCATCTTCACGCCAAACGCCGACAGCACTACCCCGAGCAACGGTCCCCAGACGATGGGTTTTTTCACCGAACGCCACATCAGTACCGGCAACATTGCCAGGGTGGAACGTTGAGTCTCACCAGCGGCTCGCGCTTTTTCCCGTTCGAGGATCAGCAGGCAAAACGGCGTCATCAGCACCGAACCACAGGCGATGGACACCGCCACCGACAGTGACGTCGCGGAACCTTCACCCACCACACTGCCCAGAATCGGCAGCCCCAGCGCGGCATAGTTCGGCAGTGCCACCGTCAGCGTCAGCACTGCTGCATCCTGTGGCGACTTTTTGAAAATTCCGGTGGCGATAAAGTACAGCGCCGCATAGGCAATCCACATCGCCAGCGTCAGTACCGCGATCAGTGGCATCTGCGCCACGATACCGCTCCACGGGGTCTGTACCGTGGCACTGAACAGCGCCGCCGGTAAGGCAAAATCCATTACAAAAATATTCAGCAGCGAGACGTTCTTGTTATCGACCATCCCGGCCTTGCCCGCCCAGAAACCCAGCAGCATGATGACAAAAATGGGCGCGAGGGCATGAAGAATCACGTAAGTCATAAATCACCTGTTATTAGAAGAGTGAATACTGACGCGATGGTGTTTATTTAACAGATGCTCCAGTCAGCCGGGCGTCTTAACACACCCGGCCCTGTCGCTATCCGGCAGGTTTATATTTTTTTGTTTTAACTACCAACTGGCACGCATACGCGCGCGAACTTCAGCAGACGCCTGACGATTGACGGCGACTTCACCGGAACCACGGCGCGGATCCTTGCGGGCATCCTCAATCGCTGCCGCCAGGGTGTCGCGCACCCGCTGAAGATCGCTGGCGCTCGGTGCATCAGGGTCGGCAATGTTCAGCAGCGACGACAGCAAACCCAGCGTGGCGTAATTGCTGATGTCATAAGCCATCGGCGGGACGGTGGCTGCCAGTTTCTCCAGTGCTTCCACGGTACGCAGCGTGATTCGTGCGGCAGATTCTTTACCCATGGCGTGTACCAGCACGCCTGCATCGTTGAAGGCGATCAGGCGATTGGCCTGATAACCGTGCGCCAGAAAGGCTCCGGACATCGCCTTACCAACAATCAGCCCAATCACCGGGTGACCTGCCAGACGCGCCTGGGCATACGCCCCGGCCGCACCGGCCAACGCCTGGTGGATACCGAACGCCTCTTCACGGCGACCGTAGGCCTGGCTTGGCACATCAATCACCGCCACAATCGGGCGTTTGATTGGGTTGCTGGCATCGGCGGCGATGGTTTCCTGCACCACTTTCGCCAGCGTCCAACCTTCCAGTAAGCCCACCTCACCTTTGGCGGCACGCGGATAGCGGTTGTGCGCATCCGGAACCACCGCGATGTAACGCACCCCAGCGGCGTCAGCGGCCAGCACCGAAGGACACAAACCCTGAATCCGCTCCGCTCCGCCGGTCAGTTGGTTAAACCACAGTTCACCACGGCTGTTATTTGCGCTCATTTTTTCACCTCCGGGGCAAAGACCTGATGAATCACAGCCGTACTGGCCTGTTGTTGGGTATCAAAACGGGTTAAGCGATCAAGGTAGAAGGCGTAGTTTTCGCTACGATGCTGCGCCGGGACGCCCTGATCGCTAGCGGCATCGACTGCGGCTTGTACCGCATTCACGCCATCACCGACCAGCGCTTCCACCAACCCGCTCTGATAACGGATTTCGCCGCCGGTCATGCTCCAGATAAAGGGACGGTCACGCGAGTCGTACTCTTCAATGCCGGCTTCCTGTTCGATCACCTGCGGGCCATTCAGCCCCAGGCGCGCTTCGCGGGTGACGATCAGGTAGCTGCACAACGCCGCTGCAATCGACATCCCACCGAAACAACCGACCGTACCGGCGACAATGCCGATAACCGGGGTATAACGGCGCAGATCCACAATCGCCGCATGAATATCGGCAATCGCCGCCAGACCAAGGTTCGCTTCCTGTAGCCGCACCCCTCCGGTTTCCAGACAGAGAATCGCCTGGGTCGGGATACCGTTACGGTTGTCTTCTGCTGCCAGCTCCAGCGCCGCCGCCATTTTGGCCCCGGACACTTCACCCATGCTGCCGCCCTGGAAGGTGCCTTCAATCGCCACCACTACTGTGGGTTTACCGTGACGGCTACCTTTCATCACCACCATGCCGTCATCGGCCTGCGGCACGATGCCCTGTTTGGGCAGCCATGGCGACATCACACCAGCGAAAGGATCCAGCAGTTCACGTGCGCTGCCGGTATCCAGTAGCGCCAGCGCCCGCTGCCGCGCCCGTAACTCAATAAAACTGCTGTCGTTACGCATGAGCGACCTCCTCAAACACCTGTTCAATGCGGATACGCGCAACACCCGGTGTTGCACCGAAGTCATGAATCACCAGTTGGCCCGCAGGCAATTCGGTGAGTTGCGCCAGGCGATTGAATAGCGCTTCCCAGCGTGCATGGCTGTTATTGACTGAGGTGGTGATAGCAATGTTCAGAACGTGGCTATCATCCGCCGTGAACAGCACCTCCATATCACCCGATCCCACCACGCCCGCCAACGCCTTGCCGCTTAGCGTACGGCTGGACGGGTATGACAACGTTATGTGTTCCATAGCTACCTCTTAATCATTAAATGTTGATGCCTGAGCGCCGGTAATGCGGTCCAGAAACAGCGTGGCGGCCAGTAAATCGGCGGCACCACCCGGCGAGGCATTGAATCCCAACATCGCGTTATCCAGTTTTGCCAGCGCCCGGCGCCCTGCCGCTTCGGCATAACCTCCGGCCGCCAGTACCTGGCGCGCACCGTCCTGCATGGCACGCAGCGCCGGTAAGCCTGCCCGGTGCAATACGCAGGTGTCGGTCAGTGAGGTCAGAATCGCCATCAGCGCATCAAGGCGTGCCGCCGTTTCATCGGCACCGGCGCGGCGACTGGCATGGAGCTGCGGTAGCGCCAGCCGGGTAATGTGTGGAAAGCCCTGCTGTGCCTCTTCGCGCGCTCCGGGTACACGAAAGCGATGCACCACCCGCAACCCTTTGCTGAAGGTCCGGGGGGCGGCGCAATCCGGCAAAGTTGCCAGCTGCGCAGCAACATCACAGACGCGCTGACTGTCGCCTGCCCCGGCCAGCATGGCACCGGCACTGACCAGCAAGCCGAGCGCCCAGATGGCACCACGATGGGTATTGACCCCGGCAGTGGCGGCCATCATCTGCCTCTCACCTTCACGTCCCAGTTGTCCGATGGTTTCCCGCAACGCGACATCCGCCGGACGCCGCCAGCTTTGCTGCGCTAACGCATAGAAGGTTGGCGTCAGGCTGCGGGCTGACCGCTCCATCAGCGCCAGCGTGAGGTCGTGATGCGCCCCACTGCCGCGCCGATCCACCAGCCCAGGTTTGGGCGTGAGGTTCACTTCTTCAATCAGGCAATCGGTCGCTATCTGCGCCAGACAGTGCAGATGCGCTTCAACCGGTGTGGGTGAGAGTCGTTTCATTACCAGCTCCGGAATTTAGCGGGCGGGTTGTAGAGGCCGTCTGACCATTCGACCAGATCAGCGACACTACCGGCAGCCAACAGTGAGCGGGTGGCATCTGAACGACGAATACCAATATCTTCCGGGAACACCACTTTGCCGCTGCGGCGCAGTTCGGCTACGCGTTTGGCATCCACGCCCAAACCGATATCGGTGATACCCGCTACGGCAGCCACCATCGCCCGACGTTCTTCCAGACTGGTCGCGCGATAGAGATAGGCGATACCTTCTTCCGTCAGCACGTGGGTAACGTCATCGCCGTAAATCATCACCGGTGCCAGCGGCATACCGGCACTTTTCGCCACATCAACGGCATCGAGTTTTTCCACAAAGGTCGGTTTGACGCCTGCCTGGAAGGTTTCCACCATCTGTACCACCAGCTTGCGGCCACGTTGCATTGGATCTGGCTCGTTGATCATCGCCAGCCATGCAGGGGTGGCATGACGACGTCCGTGTGGGTCATGGCCCATATTCGGTGCACCGCCAAAACCGGCCAAACGACCACGGGTGACGGTAGATGAGTTGCCGAGGCCGTCAACCTGTAAGGTCGAACCGATGAACATGTCCACCGCGTATTGACCGGCGAGCTGACACATGGCGCGGTTGGAACGCATCGAACCGTCGGCACCGGTAAAGAAGATATCGGGACGAGCGCGGATGTACTCTTCCATCCCCAGCTCACCACCGAAGCAGTGCACGCTCTCCACCCAACCACTTTCGATGGCCGGGATCAGCGTCGGATGCGGGTTAAGCGTCCAGTGTTTACAGATTTTGCCTTTCAGGCCCAGTTGCTGGCCGTAAGTCGGCAGCAGCAGCTCAATCGCGGCGGTGTTAAAACCGATACCGTGATTGAGTGACTGCACCTGATGTTCGGCGTAGATGCCCTTGATAGCCAGCATCGCCATCAGGATATGTTCCTGTTTGATCAGGCGCGGGTCACGGGTGAACAGCGGCTCAATAAAGAACGGTTTATCCGCCACCACCACGTAATCAATCCAGGAACCAGGGATGTCCACACGCGGCAGATCGCACTCGTCATCCACCAGTTCATTGACCTGGGCAATCACGATGCCATCGTGGAAAGCGGCGGCTTCCACCAGCGCTGGGGTGTCTTCGGTACTCGGTCCGGTATAGAGATTACCTTTACGATCGGCTTTGTAACCGGCGATCAGCGCCACGTTCGGTGCCAGATCGACATACAGGCGGGAATACAGTTCGATATAGGTGTGAATCGCACCAATCTCGAGGATGTTATCCTCCAGCAGCTGCGAAATACGCAGGCTCTGCGTGCCGGCAAAGGAGAAATCGAGTTTACGGGCAATGCCTTTTTCGAAGATGTCGAGGTGCTCGCTGCGTCCGACACTGGGCATGATCATATGCAGATTATTGACTTTAGCCGGGTTGACCTGCGCCAACATGCGCGAAAGAAAATCGGCCTGTTTCTGGTTGTTGCCTTCCAGCACCACCCGGTCACCCGGAGCGATCAAGCATTCGAGCATCTCTGCCATTTGATCGCTCGGTAGCACCTTACCCGCTACCTTCACTGCTGCCAGTCTCCGCTGTTTTTCGCTGCGCCGCGTATTCCAGACGCGTGGCGTATGCTGTCCTGATGACATGACTAACCTCCTGAATTCGCGAATCTCAATGATTGCTTCAACTGGATTCAGTCTGGCGTCTGGGGAGAATTCCATCAATCAAGCTGCGGGTCGAATCGTTAGCCTGAGAGTAATGATTGGATGTCAGGAAATTTGATGGGGATCAACGACACCGGCATTAAAGACAACATCTATAGTCAGAACACGTGTGCCGGTACATCACCCCTTATATCTATATTTTTTTCATATCACCTCGATATCCTGAACGTTGATATTTACATGTTAGAGTCCCACGGGTGCCAATTATCTCATTGGGTTAACGCTTTCCTCCATTTTATTTGTATCGAATAGCATTCCCTTTTCTTATACCAGGAGACTTAATGCCGCGAATGTAAAGTAAGTTACAGATGAAAACATTGTTATTGCTATAAATAGCCAACCGGGGAACTGAAACTTGAATAAAACCAGGAATGCAGTAAAAACAGGACGGCAAAAATTAAAATAACTTTTCCCAATGGGAAAACTCCCGAAACATTGTGGGTGCGAGGCATAAGTAAAATGAACACAGACATTTTATTTGAAAAAGTTCAGATTGGTCCTTTGCTGTTAAAAAATCGCTTTGTCATGGCACCGATGTCTGTCCATATGACGCATGATGGCAGCGTAACACCAGAGGAAATTGCATTCTATGAACGCCGGGCACAAGGCGGAAGTGCAATGCTCATCGTCGGCTCCGTCTGTATCAAACCTGATGGTGATTTTGGTGGGCAACTCTATATCGACCGCGACGAATGTATCACGGGCCTGAAAGCCCTCACTGACGCGGTACATAAACATGATTGTCTGATTTCCGCGCAAATCCACCACTCAGGTCGTGAAACCAGCATTAATGTCACCGGCCACCAACCGGTTGCTCCATCGTATTTCGAACCTGAGGTCTACTCAATATTTAAAGCGGAATACTCACCGCCACGAGAGCTTTCAACCGCAGAAGTTGCAGAATATGTTGAATATTATGCTCAGGCAGTGTGGCGTGCTAAACAAGCAGGGTTTGATTCTGTTGAATTGCACGGTGCGCACGGTTATTTGATTTGTGCTTTTATGTCTCCGCTGACCAATAAAAGAACCGATCGCTATGGCGGGAGTTTTCTCGGACGGATGCAGTTTATCGACGACATCATGTCACGTAGCCGTGCCCTTGTTGGAGATGAATATCCTATTACTATCCGGGTTGTCGGTGATGAGTGTCGTGAAGGAGGTATCGATCCACACCTGTCGGTACGCATTGCCCGACATCTGGAGCAACTTGGTTTTGCTGCTATCAGTGTGTCTGCGGGCATGTACCCTTATATTCGCACGGTTCCCAACACTTACCACAAGAAAGGGGTCAATCTTTACCTGGCGGAAAACATCCGTGATGCGGTTTCAATTCCAGTGATGGCGGCCGGACAACTCAGCTCGCCTGATATTCAAACGGAGGCCATTGTCAGAAAAAAAGCCGATTTGATTGCGCTGGGGCGAGCGTTAATTGCCGATCCTGATTATCCAAACAAATTAAAGCTCGGCGCACTGGATGAAATTGTTTTTTGCATCGCCTGTAATAAAGGATGCCATGACCGCACGGCAGGGGAGCGCGCAGTAAAATGTATGTTGAATGTGCAGACCGGGCGCGAAACGTTGAGCAACTATGACATCACACCAGCCGTGCAATCCCGAAAGATCATGGTCATTGGTGGTGGTCCTGCCGGGATGGAAGCCGCCCGAGTTGCCGCACTGCGTGGGCATCAGGTTTCCTTGTTTGATGCCGGAGTTGATATTGGCGGCAAGATTGTCCAGTCCGCTCTGGCTCCCGGTAAAGAGAGTTATCTGGAAGTGCTGGCATATTATCGCCGCCAACTGGAAAAACTTAATATTAAAATTCATACCGGATATAAAATCACCCACGAAGACATTGCCCGCTCTACATCAGATGCAGTGATTATTGCTACCGGCTCAATTGATAAAGTTCCGCCTATCGCTGGTCTTCAGCCTGAAAAAATGCTGTCTGCTCAACAAGCATTTTTATTTCCGCAACAGGTGGGGCAACGCGCAGTGATCATCGGTGGCGGTGCGGTCGGTGCCGAACTGGCGCATTATATTATGTCGGTCAAAAAAGTTGAGGTCTATATTATCGATCCGCAGGAATATATTGCCCATGGCATGCCACAGGATTCAAGAATCTGCCTGCTTGATGAACTCAATATGGATACACAACTCCACACCATCAGCCAGGCACGTGTCAGCCATATTGATGGCGATCGTGTTTATTATCAACAACAAGGTTCAGAGCATTGTATTGCTGAAATTGACAGTATCATTGTTTCAACAGGTTCAACGCTTAATGAAGAGTTAAAAAAATCAGAGAGTGCGGTTAGAAAAAATATAAAAATTATCGGTGATGCGGAAAAGCCGGGGGATATGGTAAAGGCAATTCGTCAGGGTTACGAAGCGGCCTTAGCAATTTGAATGAGGTAACATCATGCAAATATGGGCAATAATGATAGGTTGTGAATTTCTCCTTTTTGCCTTAGCGGCTATTATGGTGATTATCTGGATGCGACGCCCCGATGATCATTTAGATGAAATGCTAAAAAAGATTGAGATGCAGAATTCCTCAGACTCACGAAATGGCAGCTAAGCCGGGGCGAATTAAATGAGCGACCAACATTTCTATATGATATTTTTTGCCGTCTTCATTGTCATTAACCTTATTCTTGCCGTATGGGGTTGGCTGAAGATGCGCAAGGGTAAGTCGGGTGATGATGTAGAGTATTTTCTCGGCGGGAAAGTGACACCTATTGTCGTATTGGCCTTTTCCTATTGTGCAACGTCTGTAAGTGCGGGGTCATTTATTGGCGATCCTGGTTTTATTTCTACCGTCGGTTGGCCCTATTATTGGTTTACCGTCTTCACCGTGCCTGGACTGGTCATTCCAGGGTTATTTGTGATCCGCAGGCTTCGGTTGCAAAGTAGCCGTTATGGTTCTCTCTCGTTAACCGATTATCTATGCTCGCGCTACAACAGCAGCAGCATGAAGATCTACATCTCCGTGGTCATGGTGATTTGCTACCTGTTTATGCTGGTCTCGCAATACAAAGGGGCTGCGTTGCTGTTGCAAAGTTATACCGGTATTGATTTTTCAACCGGCTTGCTGGTGATGATGGTTGCTGTGGTGTTTTTTGTGAATGTCGGAGGCTTCCGCTCCGTTGCCTGGACAGATTTCTTCCAGGGTGCCTTTATGACTATCCTGGCTGCGGCGTTGGTGACGGTTGCACTGATGAAGATTGGAGGCTTTACCGGTCTGGAGTCGTCTTTACAGGAGGTCGCGCCCAATTACCTGCGCACCTGGGATACGGGTCCTGATGCGGTCTTTCCCTGGTACTCTATTCCCTGTATCGCCTTATTTGGCTTCTTCATCATGTTTAGCCAGCCCTATATCGCCTCACGCTATCTGGCGGTACCCAACATCAGTAGA
Organism: Pantoea sp. X-Soil-TKNS-1211; assembly: GCF_059730495.1. NCBI lineage: Bacteria > Pseudomonadati > Pseudomonadota > Gammaproteobacteria > Enterobacterales > Erwiniaceae > Pantoea > Pantoea sp. X-Soil-TKNS-1211. The sequence goes on along the minus strand of NZ_AP035954.1, from coordinate 93,405 downwards.
AAGAAAATTGGTCAGTTTTTGCTGATTACCCTGGTGTTAGGTGCGATGTTCAATGCCATGATTTTCCTTGGCCTGATTGGTCATGTGTTATTTCCCAAAGCCAACCCAGACTATCTCACGGTGACGATGACCAGAGAGTTCTTCACGCCTGTGCTCTCCGGCATCATGATGATTGGTTTCTTTTCCGCTATGTTGTCCACCGCTTCGGGACTGTTACTGGTGATCGGACAGTCGATTGGTTCCGACCTCTATGCTCACCTCAGTAAGAAAGCCACGCCGCGTAAGACGGTGTGGGTCACTCAGGCCAGCATTATTGCGGCAGCCCTGTTTGTCCTTTATTTCAATATGGTCAAACCACCCGCGTTGTTACAGGTATTTATTTTTCTGTCGCTTTCCGGTGTGGGTTCTATGTTAGCCGTTCCGTTGTTTGCTGGCGTTTCCTGGCGCTACGCCCGGAAAGAAGGTGCCTGGTGTGCCCTCATCGCCGGTCCGGTGTCCTATTTACTGATGGATTATGTGTTCCATATCAGTTGGACCGTCTCAATGGGGCTGTGCGTGCTACCCCCTGCCATCCTGATGGTGGTGGTGTCGATGGTGTTAAATAAAGTGAAAGGTATCGACCAAAAACTGGTTGAACTTCATGGGCTTGAAGTACCAGAAAAACGGGAGATCCGCCATGAATTTGCAAAATAAAGTGATGGTTATCACCGGCGCGGGGAGTGGTATTGGCCGCGCCGCCAGTTATCGCTGTGCGGAACAGGGGGCAACGATTGCCGCGCTTGATATCAATGGCGACGCCGCGGAAATTACTGCACAACAAGTCCGCAACAAGGGCGGGAAAGCGCTGGCATTCGCCAGCGATATCACCAATCGCCAACAAGTTGCTGCCACCATTGCCCAAATAGTCGCTGAGTTTGGTCATATCGATGTGTTGTTCAATAGCGCGGGTTCCACACGTCTTGCCACTATTGACACACTGAGTGATGAGGATTTCGATTTCATTGTTGATCTTAATCTCAAAGGAACATTTATCGTTTGCAGCGAAGTCTTGCAGCAGATGATCCCCAGACGTCAGGGCCGGATTATTAACTGCGCCTCCTATTGCGGTGTCCGGGAGGAGTATGCAAATAGCGCATATTGTGCCGCGAAAGCCGCCGTAATTATGCTGACGAAGGTGATGGCGCTTGAAATGGGTCAACATAATATCAGTGCTGTTGCCCTTTCTCCCGGTAACATTGATACAGAACTTCTGCAATCCGCGTTGAAAACGCGTGCGGAGATCGAAGGCGTGGAAATAGCCAAACTTTATCAACGCATTGGTGACAAAGTTCCATTGGGTAGAGTTGGAAACCCTGAAGAAATAGCCGCTCTTGTTGCTTTTCTTAGCTCCGACATCGCGCATTATATTAATGGTGAAAACATTATGATGACCGGTGGTTTCGTGATGTCGTAATCAAAAACTCTAAACGATTCGCGCCTGCGCGTACAGGTGCGAATTGATTCAGGTCAGAATAAAATAAAGGTTTAAGATGAAACAAGCTTTTAGTCAGGCCGACAGAATGGTCAATGCACCGCTGTCTAAAATTCGTGACATTATTGAAAAATCTCTGGCTTTTGAGAAAGCAGGCCATGATGTTATCCACCTTGAAATTGGCGAGCCGGATTTCAATACACCCAAAAATATCACTCTATCCGCTATTGAAGCATTAAATAACAATGATGTTCACTACGGGCCGGTAATGGGGAAAGTGTCCTTACGGGAAAGTATTGCGCAAAAATATCAGCAGCGCTATGGTCTTGCCTATACTGCAAACGAAATCATGATCACGCAAGGTGTCGCTCACGGCATCTTCCTGGCGATGATGGCTTATCTCAATCCGGGAGATGAAATTCTGGTTCCCGATCCGGGCTATCTTTGTTATTTCACCGTTCCGGAAATCGCCGGAGCCAAAGCCATTAGCTATCCTCTGGATGCCAGTCGGGATTATCAGGTAAATGCAGAGTCACTGGAAAGGTTAATTACCGCAAAAACGCGCATGATTCTGGTAAACAGCCCGGCTAACCCAAGCGGGAGCGTGCTGGATAAGCACTCATTAATGACGATTGCTCAACTGGCCATCAAATATAATTTGTTAGTGGTGACAGATGATATCTATGCTGACATTCTTTTTGAGGGTGAATTCGCCAGTATTGCCATGCTGCCGGAAATGCGTGAGCGTACCATTGTATTGAACGGCTTCTCAAAGTATTACGCTATGACAGGATGGCGTATTGGCTATCTGTTGTGCCCACAGTCGCTGATCGATCCGTTAATGCGACTCAGCTTCTATAGCATTGCGTGTCCGGTAAGTTTTATTCAGACTGCGGCGGAAACCGCACTTAACAGCAATGATGAGGCCAGCCGGGCGATGGTCGCAGAGTATCGTCAACGCCGTGACTTTCTCTATGAGCAACTCAACAAGCTGCCCGGTTGTCGTTGCCAGAAACCGGCAGGAACCTTTTACATCATGCTCAACATCGAGGACACCGGGATGACCTCCGAGGCATTCTGCCAATACATACTTGAGACCTGTTATGTCACCCTTGTGCCGGGCACTGTCTTTGGGGCTAAGGGAGAGGGATATGTCCGGCTTTCCTATGCAACATCCATGGAAAATCTAAAGGTCGCCATCGACAGAATAAGTCAGGCGTTATTACTAATCCGTTAGCATTCATATCCATCGTAAGGAGTTGCATGTATCATCTTCCTCACATTTACCTGTCAGGCAATGAGCGTCAACCGATGGAGATTCCAAAATTCTATTTCTCGCACGTCTTTGACGACCTGAAGCCACTGCTTTCACAGCATGCCACCGGGCGCAAGATATTTAAAAAAGGTGAATTGATTTTTTCATCGGATTCACCGTTGGATTTTTGTCTGTTGATTGAGAAAGGCCTCAGTAGTTATTCTGTCATCCATGAATCAGGCGCAGTTAAAACGTTATTTTATCATGCGGAAGGTAGCCTGTTTCCAACTTATTCATCGATGCGGACCTACCGATTATTGGAATATAATATGGCGGTAACAGATGTAGAAGGCATCATCTTACCGCAAAGGAAATTGAGTGAGTTAATGCAGCAGCATCCTGAACTTATGCAGCGCGTGCTTTCGTCTTATCTGGACATGTTCAACTTCCTGATATTTGACTCAATCAACCAGAGTTACAATAGTGCCTTCGTACGAGTATGTAATTTCCTTTATCTCTACTCGGAATACATGCAAGATTCAGGCATGCAATTTTATGACATAAACCTGACGCACGAGGAAATATCCAACGTGGTGGCGGTATCACGCGTTCAGGTTTCTTACATTATCAGTAAATTAAAGAAAGAGTCCGTCATCTCATCTTCACGCGGGCGCATTCGCGTAGAAAACAAAGCCATGCTGGGGAAATACTGCTCTGGCGAGACGTTAGGGTGAAAAATGTCTGGGGAACGTATAATTTGAGGGTTTACCATGTTATCAAGCAAGACCGGTACATTCTGTCAATTAATGAGTCCAGTGGCTGCCGAAAGTCTGTGTCTGGCGGGTTTTGACTTTCTTATTGCCGATGCCGAGCATAGCGCATTATCCGATGAGACTTTATTAAACTTTGTACATGCCACCAGTCAGTGGCCGGAAAAACTGTTTATTCGTGTGCGTGATTCACTGCGTTCAACTCTGCTCCACAGTATGGATATGGCCCCTGCCGGGATTATTATCCCTGATGTGCACACCATGGAAGAGATTGAGCAGATTGTCCTCAGCACCAAATATTATCCACTTGGTCATCGTGGTGTGGCATTTGGTCGCAATGCGGCTTATGGTATGGATCCAACGCTAAAAACCGGTATGGAAAACTTTTTTACCAGCGTGAACCAACGCTGTTTGGTCATTCCGCAATGCGAGACGCTCGGTGCCCTGGAAAATATTGAACAGATCTGCGCCCTTGACGGTGTAGACGGTATATTTGTTGGCCCCTACGATCTGAGCGTCGCCTACAAGTTGCCCGGAGAACTCCGGCATCCGGTGATTCAGGAAGCTATTGCACGTATTTTACAGGCATGCAAGTCACAGCAGAAAATAGCCATGATTTTCGCGGCCGATAAAATAACCGCGACGGCGTATGCGCAACAGGGGTTTGATTATATCGCTGTCGGCACCGATGCACAGTTTATGTTGCAGGGTGCGGCAACGCTTCTATCCTGAGCAATACCTGAGGGGCGGCCCCATGCCGACCCTCTTAAGTTACCTCGCTTGCCAGAATGATTGTTGCAGCGCGAAGGTCTCCTGATCCAGCGCATCAACCGGTCCAACTAACTGGATGGCTTTCTGCCCGTGCGCAAACACCGCTGCTGCCGACAGGCTCATAGTTGGATTCTCCTCATGGCTGCCGGTACACTCCAGCAAACGCGCCTCACTCATTCCAAACACCACCCGACCAATATTGGCCCAGTAAATGGTTCCGGCACACATGCAGCAGGGTTCAACCGCGGTATACAACGTGCATTGCCACAAATATTCCGGTGAGAAGTTGGTGGCGGCAATACGTGCTAAGGTCGATTCCGCATGATTTACCGTGTCGATATTGCACTGCGTCAGTAATACGGTTTTGTTGTCCGGCGCGACCAGTACCGCACCAAACGGGTGTTTACCCAGCGCGATAGCGCGTCTGCCGACCTCATTCGATAAACGCAGGAAGTGAATATCATCATCATTGATCATTTGCGTGCTCCGTAACCATTCAGGATGGCGTTCAGTACCACGGCGGTAAAGCCACCCAGGAAAATACCGCTGTCGAAAATCAGTTTCAGGGACGGCGGCAGCGCGTGGAAAATCGCCGGAAAGGCCATCGGAACAATGCCTACCGCAATCGAGACAGAGATAATCAGGATGTTCTTTTCATTATTGAAATCGGTGTTTTTCAGCTCCTGTATACCGGCGCTGATGGTCATACCAAACATCAGGATACCTACCCCACCCAATACCGGGCTGGGAATGGCGGCGATGATCGCACCCAATTTCGGGAACACCCCCAACCCGACCAAAATTGCCCCCGCCGCAATCAGCACCACCCGGCTGGTCACTTTCGTCAGCATGATCAAACCGGCATTCTGCGAAAACGCATTGTAAGGAAAGCTGTTCAGGCAACCGCCGAGCAGCGTGGACAACCCATCGGCGCGGATGGCATCTGCCAGACGGCGTGAGGTAGTCGGCTGACCAATCAGTTTGTCGATCAACAGGACGTTACCGGTGGTTTCGGTCATCACAATCAGCATCGAAAGGCACATCACCACAATCGGTGCGACATGAAACTCTGGCATGCCAAAAGCGAACGGCAGACTAAAACCCACCCAACCGGCACTGGCAACCGCAGAAAAATCTGTCATACCCGCCAGGTAAGCCAATGCTGAACCACAAATCAACCCCACCAAAATGCTGAAGTTACGCATCACATCACGGGTCACGCAGTAGAAAATCAGGGTGATGATTAAGGTTCCGGCCCCCAGCAACAGCTTGTCGACGCTGGCAAAATCAGGCGCATCGGGATTTCCGCCTCCCAACCAGATCGCGGCAGCAGGCATCAACGATATACCGATCAATGTAATCACACAGCCAATCACCACCGGCGGAAAGAACCGCACCAACTGACTGAAAATCGGCGCCACCAGTAAGGTAAATAACCCACAGGCCATCGCCGCCCCGAACACCGAGTTGATACCAAATTCATGGCCGACCATCAGCATCGGCCCCAACACCACGAAAGAACAGCCTTGTATCAACGGCAGACGCGCACCAAAACGCCCGATTCCCCATGATTGCAAGATGGTGGCTAATCCCGAGGTCAGTAAACAGGCATTAATCAGCACGATGGTTTCACTCGCTGAAAGTTTCAGCGCCGATGCCAGAATCAACGGAACCGTTACCGTGCCTGCATACATGACCAACACATGCTGGAACCCCAATGACAAAATACGTCTGACGGTGAGCGGGTTATCCGCCTGCCCGCTGTTTACCACGTTTTCCATACCACCCCCGGAAAAATGAAATATCGAATGATTGACTGCCTGACTATATGTAATTAAAAATGGCAGACGATAATCAGCTGCTTTCAATAAAACTGAAAGATAAGGTGCCAGATGAAGTATTCATTGGATCAACTTATGACCTTCGAGCAGGTTGCCAGGTCAGGTTCATTTTCAGCTGCCGCACGGGTGATGAAACGTTCCCAGTCATCAGTGAACATGGCGATGAGTAATCTTGAGGATGAATTTAACGTCAGTCTGTTTGTACGTTCACCGCGCCAGATCAGTCTTACTCCGGAAGGCAGCACCTTGCGGGAATATGTGAAAACGATTCTGGAGCAATGCAATGCGCTGGAGCAGCGTGTCAGTGCTTTCAACATAGAAACCGAGGCCCACGTCAGCCTGGCGATTGAAGTGCCCTATACCACAGTTGCCGCCGTACTATACGAATTTGCTATGCATTTTCCTGAAGTGGACATCCATGTCCGCGAGCCATTCCAGGGCGATGTGGAAGCCATGGTGCGAAAAAATGAGGTGGATGTCGGTATCTCGATGTCGCGCCCGGTGGACAGTGACACCATTGAGTTTGCCCAGTTGGGCAAGCTGATCATGGTGCATGTAGTCAGTTCACAGCATCCGCTAGCCCAACATCTGCCAGTATCCTTTGCCGATCTCCACCGCTGGCGACATATCACTTTCGGTGAACAGCAGAAGACCATTTCCACCACCGAATATCTCGGCAGCCCGATGACCTGGCGCGTGGAGAGTTATAACGCGATGATTGATGCTGCAATTGCCGGGTTGGGCTGGGCCTCTCTGCCCCGCATATTTGTGCAACGCGAGCTGGAACAAGGAGTACTGACCGAATTGCGGCAGCAGGAATATCCACATACCGACTGGATTGTTGGCGTAGACCTGCTGTGGTCACGGAAAAAGAAACCCGGAAGGGCGCTAAGCTGGCTAATCGATCGTTTAATTAAAAATAAAATATTTGAACGCGATGCAGCGGGAAATAGCACAACACTTTAAACAACCGGGACAGCAGGTGGTGGGAGCGTCTGTTATCGATTTCCAAAAAAACATTATTTTATAATACCATACGCCACTTTCTATTTTCTTCACTCCGGGATTTCATTCACGGAGATTATCATCACAAATGAAAATGATAATTAACCGGATGATGGCGCCGGGTTAATTCATCGGCGTTATTTATGTCTTTATTATTTCACATCGGTCAAAGAATCACCTGGGATTAAAAATCTAATCATCACGGTGAATTTAATTCGCCGATCATTATCTGTACACCGGCGATCTCGTTGCTATTATAGTGACGCAAAGCACACACACAGCAACGTGCTGCGTACGAGATTTTTCCTTAATTAAATGTGCAGCATTTCAACCCGCTTCGTGCGGGTTTTTCTTTTCCCAGCCGGATAAGCGCCAGGTTACAGAGGTAAAGAATACGTTAAGACAAATAAGAATGACAAAATCTGGCGACAAGCCTATGATAATCAACTTAAAAAGTTTGGCTGCCGATGGCCAGAATAACCAACTCACCAGATTTCAATGATTCGTCTTCATTTTAATTTTCGCATCTGAATCAGGGTCAGGGCGGAGGGATGATGTACATAAACAACAGTAGCGATGCTGGATCCCAGCAACTCGTGTTGCAAGTGCTGCGAGATCCAGATGAAAGCCGGGATGATGTACTGAGAAAATTTACCAGTCTGGTCAGTAAAACACTGGGTATTCCCAGCAGTTTTATTTCGGTAATGGATGACGATCATCAATACATAAAAGCCGCACATAACTTTGTGGTGGGAAAGACCGCTCGGGTTGATTCAATGTGCCAACACGTGGTGGAGGGTGATGGTGCCATGGTGGTGCCTGATACCTCGCTGGATTCCCGCTTTGCCAACAATCCCTTTGTCACCGGGGAACCCTTTGTCCGGTTTTACGCCGGAGTGCCATTAAAGAACCGGGAAGGTCTGGTCCTTGGCAGCTTATGCGTGGTTGACCGTGAATCGCACTCGTTCAGCTCGGACCAGTTGCTTACACTTAAGTTACTCGCTGATCTGGTGATGTCATTCCTCGAAGCCTGGCATGCCGTGGGTTATACCGACCCGGTGACTGGCCTGCCTAACCGTCAGCGACTAATTCGTGATCTTCAATCCCTCTCTTCCTCTGGGGATACCGCGCCCCGCAGGTTAGTGCTGGTCGACTGTATTGATATGCCCAGAGCCTATGAGCTGACTCGCTCTCTCGGGATGGCACCGGTTGAGGGCTTGCTGAAAGATGTCGCCACCTTGCTACCATTACGGCTGCGCCCCGGCAACGAAGCGCTGCTCTATACCATCGCAACCGGCCGCTTTGCGGTACTGACCAAGCAAGACAGTCGATTAAGTGCCGCCTGGGTGGCTGCAAGGCTGGAGGGGATCAGTGCGGATATGGGAGAGGGACTGTCCGTCGACCTGACCACACACACCGGGGAAACTGACTTTATCCCTGGTCGACTTTCAGCGCATGAAATTCTGCGGCGCGCGGTCAGTGCAGTACATGAAGCGATCTGTCGCAACGTGCCCTCCATGAGCTTCAGCCTGACGTCGGATGAACGTCGGACCGAAGATTTCACCCTGGTAAATGATTTGGCATCAGCCCTGAAACATGACCGGGAACTCTATCTGGTTTACCAACCTAAAATTTGTTTGCAAAGCGGAGAGCCACTCGGTCTCGAAGCTCTGATCCGCTGGGCACATCCGGTCAGAGGGGAATTGCCGCCAGCAGAGTTCATTCCCCTGGCAGAGCCAACGACGTTAATGGAAGAACTGACGGTATGGGTGGTAACCCACGCCATAGATCGTCTGAAGCGCCTGAAAAATAGCGCAATTCAGTTGCCCATCACCGTGAATGTCAGTGTCAGAGATTTCAGCAAAAAAGGTTTTGCCGACTGGCTCGAGAAACTGATGATTGACGCCCGCTTGCCGACATCGCTATTGGGCATTGAGTGCCTGGAAACCGAACGGATCATTGAAAGCCCCGCCGCCATTGATGGGCTGGAGATGCTTAAATTACGCGGGTTCGGCATTTCGCTTGATGACTTCGGTACCGGTTACAGCAACATCAGCTATCTTCGTCGCATGCCGCTGGATGTCATCAAGCTGGATCGCTCTATCATTAATGGCCTGTCCACTGACACCGCTTCACGCATTATCACCAAAAGCATCATCGCCATGCTAAAGGAACTGGATTATATGGTGCTGGCTGAAGGGGTGGAGAATCTGGAAACCCTTGAGGCATTGAAAGAGTTTGGCTGTGACCAGGCACAGGGCTATTTCTACTCTCACCCACTACGGGAGGAGGAGCTGGATAACTGGCTGGCCTGGAAAATGCGCAACGTCACTTATCAGCGTTAGCCCTGATCAGGCACCGAAGGCGCCATCAATGGTATGCATGGCGCCGGTAACGAAACCAGCTTCCGGGCCAGCCAGCCATGCGACCATCCCGGCCACTTCTTCCGCTCGCCCATGACGCTTGATCGCCATAAAACCGTGCATTAAGTCTTTTAATGGTCCCTCTGCCGGGTTGGCATCGGTATCAATCGGGCCTGGCTGAACCACATTGATGGTGATGCCGCGCGGACCGAAGTCACGTGCCAGCCCACGCGCCATGCCCTGCAGGGCTGATTTGCTCAGGGCGTAGGATGCCATACCGGGTATCGGCATGCGGTCGCCGTTGACCGAACCCATGATGATGATGCGTCCCCCTTCCGGCATCTGGCGTGCCGCCTCAACAGAGGCAAAGTAAGGTGCATTGATATTGATACGGAACAGGCGTTCAACCTCGTCGGGATCCTGTTCTAACGCATCACCAAAGGCGATAACCCCGGCATTGACCACTAAGATATCCAGTGGACCACTGTCGCGTACCCTGGCAATCACCGCATCGCGGTCGGCGCTGTCGGTCTGGAAAGCCTGACTGCCCGTCTCTTCCGCCAGCAGTCTCGCGGCCTCTGGCGAACCGGCATAGGTGAACAAGACCTTAGCGCCTTCCTCAGCAAAACGCCGCACAATCGCGGCACCAATTCCGCGACTCCCGCCCAGCACCAGCACTGACTTACCGTTAAAATAAGACATCAGGCACTCCTTCATAACTTGAGGTAGCCGCCATTGGCTACGATGCAGTCAGTTTAGTCGACGTTCGTGACACGTTATCGACAAATTGACTGGCCGCATCATTTGCGGACCCGCTAAAATTTTACCTTTCAAAATCAACACACCCGGCGTAACCTATATATAAACCATATACGTTTCATATAGGCCTTATTATGGGAATCGTGAAAATCTCCGACCTGATGCATGAGAACCTGCGCGTAGCGAGCACCGCACTCAGCCGTTCCATCAATGCACAGGCGGAACACTGGATGAAAATCGGCATGCTGGCCGAACTCTATCCCCAGCTCAGTCACCAGGAGCTGACGCGCCTGTTGATGCGCGTGGAAATCGATGGCGGCGCCGATCTGGCGAAGCTGCTGAATGCTTCTTTACCCACTACGCAGGGAATCGCGCAATGAACAACATCAAACTGCACTCCGCGCAGGAAATCGAACTGGCACGGGCAGCAGGCCATGACGCCGCCAAAGTGCTGGCGATGATCACACCTTACGTCAAACCGGGTGTCACGACCGACGAACTGGATCGCATCTGTCATGATTTCATCGTCAACGAGCTGAAAGTCATTCCTGCCAATATTGGTTATCACGGCTACACCCGCACCGTCTGTACCTCGATCAACCATGTGGTGTGCCACGGCATTCCCGGCGAGAAAAAGCTGAAGGAAGGCGATATTGTCAATATCGACGTGGCGATTATCAAAGATGGCTGGTACGGCGACACCAGCCGCATGTATTTTGTCGGCGCGCCGTCGGTACGTGCCAAACGTCTGGTGGAGATCACTTATCAGTCGATGGTGGCAGGCATTCGCGTGGTGAAACCGGGTGCCACTCTCGGGGATATTGGTGCCGCGATCCAGCAGGTCGCGGAAAAAGCCGGTTTCTCGGTGGTGCGAGAATATTGTGGGCACGGCGTGGGCGAAATCTATCATGGCGAACCGCAAATTCTGCATTACGGTACGCCGGGCACCGGTCTGGCACTGGAAGCCGGGATGATTTTTACCATCGAACCGATGATCAATGCCGGTAAAGCGGGCACCAGCGTGTTGTCCGATGGCTGGACGGTGGTCACTAAGGATCGTTCGCTGTCGGCTCAGTGGGAACACACCGTGGCGGTGACGGAAAGCGGGTTTGATCTGCTGACGCCGTGGCCGGATGGTACCGGCGAATACGAAGCCATTTGATTAGATACATGCCGTAGCGGCGCGATTTATCATTTATCTCAGGAAAGAGGGGGTAGGAAAACGCCTTCTGTATGATGAATATCCCGGCCAAGCTGCAAAAGCTGCGTGAAAAGTTCCCGCAGCAAGCTAAAGAGATTTGATATTTAAAATCAGGGCGTTATTTTTAACCCTGATTTTAATGAGTGTAATTGTTGTTGAGTGAAAGACTAAAGTTGCTTACGCCCTGTCATTTTCGAACCGAAGAAAAGAAATTTACTTTTGTCAATTTCTTTTCTTCTAAAAACTTGTCGCCCATTTTCTTCTTCATTTCTCACATACTCAGTTACCATAAATGGAAACTCCCCCGCATTCAGTTTATTATTTGCTTCTTTCAGTAGCCCTGTGGAATCTTTTTCCCTGAAAGAATATATTCCTGAATACATAACGATGTCTTTATTCATTTTATCACATAGGGCTTGCCCATATTTTTTCGCTCCCTCTGGAGTGTTACAAATATGGAGCATTAACAGATCGTAACTTGAATCGAATTTCGAGTGATGACAATTCATACAGCTATGGAACTCTTCAACCGATAATGGTTTACCATTGATGATAGGTTCCCCCCCCCTTGCAACATTACCATGCGCCTCAAAAACCAGCTTCCTGTCTTGTCCCTTCATGGTGTAAGTAATAGCCGGACGATTTTTATCTGCTGTGCCTATCACGGTAATGTTTCTAAGTCTGTATTTTTCGTCTGTTATTGGGTCAACATCAGGAAGAATATTGTGTGCTAATTCTCCGAAAGCTCGAAACTCTCTGTCATTTTCATGCTGCTGCTGGATATATTTAGATAAGCTTCCTATCAGGAAACCTGCTATGGGCAAAACTGCACCCAAAATTGTATGATTCCGTTCCAGGTTCCCATCCTGTCTGCCTAACAGCATTGCCCGCTCAAACCATCTATGCGTCGCCAGAACCATCCTCTGCATATCGTCCTTATTCACTGGAATTCTCCCTTCATTATCGACGAATGTAGCAGGGTTATTCCTCACCATTCTGAACAAATTAAGTCCATCCACCACTCCAGCCGGATCCGTGTTTATCCAGCACATCATCCACGGCGCATAATAACGGTAGCCGTAGTAGAGCAATCCACTAATATCGCGTTCTTTAGAACAATAGCGCATGGTTTTATAATGGGACGTTATCTGGCTGGTCGTTACCCAAATAGCGGTGCCGCCAAAGGGAAAATAGACTTCCCGGCTGATAACGTCCCCGCCACTATCCAGTTCAAATTGGATGCTTTCGCTACGATCGGCAAGAGAAAAGCGTGATTGATATATACCGGCGTCTGCAGATTTTCCTTGTTGCCAGTGCAGAATTCGCACACCCTTTGCCGTAATAACCCGCAGGGATACGTTCACCCGAGAAGAAGTTCGGGTTGTGCGTAACTCCAACCCCGCAAGATAACGCACCTGTTGTTGACGCATATCTGTTTTTGTCGGCTGGCAGGATGATTTTATTACGCGCTCACCTGCACGGACATAGCGGTAAAGCTCATGACTACTGTTTAGCGCTGCGGTCTCTTTCATCGCACAATTCCTCACTGAAGTAATCACACCACGTTAAATGCCCTTTTGTCCGTTTAAAGATGCCGCTGCGGCGTCATCTCCTCAATCACCTCGGTGATGCGCTGAATCACCTGCTGCGCCGCCCGCGACAACTGCCGGGAGGGCGCGGTACACAGCGCCAGCGTCAGCGGGCGTAATACGCTATTTTTCAGTGGCACAAAACACAGTTGCTGCTCTTCTACCTCGCTCATCACATCCAACAGACTGAGCACGCAAATGCCGGTCCCCTGAGTTACCAGACTGCGGATCAGCCGGATATCATTGCAGGCGATAATGTTATCTGGTGCCATTCCCTGTTTGCGATACAGCGCCGCGACACGTTCATGTACCACCAGCGATTCGCCAGGGATGATATGTCGCTCGCCACTCAACTCGCTCAGCGATAACGCGTTACGGCCACTCAGCGCGTGTTGCGGCGGCAGCACCACCCCCATCTCCAGCTCGGCAAAGGCCAGCACATCCAGGCCACTCTGCCCGGCTGGGTCGAGAATCAAGCCAAAATCAATGTCTGACTGACGGATCAGCTGGCTGATGGCATGGCTGTTGTCGACAGTTAGCTCCAGCCGCAACCATTGATGCTGCCGGGCAATATCCGCTAACGCATCGGCCACAGCACCTTTGGTTAGCGACTGAACCAGCCCGGCGCTGACATTGCCGCGTTTCAGGCCCTGAATATCATCAAAACGCTGGCGAGTAACGCGGAACTCGCGCTGCCAGCGCATCACATCGTCATACAACAGTTCACCGGCCGTCGTCATACGCAACCCGTCGGGCAGACGTTCAAACAATGCCGTACCGAAACTCTCCTCGGCCTGCAAAATTTGCCGGTTAATAGCGGATGCCGAGACATGCAGCTTCTCCGCCGCCTTACGCAAACTACCGCTACGCGCCACTTCAGCAAAATAAACGGCAAATCGGGAAAATGGACTCATGGCTCACCTGTACTGATTTTTGCAACACAGAAATGAATTAATGCTGATGGATTTGTACAGGCCTGATTATTCACAATGACCGGACAAAAATGAAGACTTTATTGTGAGCCACTGACAGGACATCGCTATGAATACCCTCACCCCACCCGCCCACTGTACTTTTGAACCTGATGACTGGCTGAAACTGGCACGCCAGTGGCATCCCGTGGCACGCTCCTGCGACGTTGACGGCGCACCCACTAAAGCGGTGCTGCTGGATGAGCAACTGGTGGTGTATCGCATCAAAGGTCAGGCGGTGGTAGCGCGCGATGTGTGCCCACACCGTGGCGTCCCCCTAACCCTCGGTTTTCATGACGACGAGGGCGTGGTTTGCCCTTATCACGGCCTGCGGTTTGGTGCAGGCGGCAAATGTAACCGTATCCCTTCCAGTCCCGGTCAGCCGATCCCCGCCAAACTGAATCTGATCAACTATCAGGTGGAGGAACGTTATGGTCTGGTTTGGGTGTGCATGGCACCGGACGCTGACAACCCAGCTCCCTTACCAGTGATGCCACACTGGGAGGATGCCGGATTCCAGCAAATCAACTGTCCCGGTTTTGATGTGAACGGTTTCGCCGGTCGTCAGGTGGAAGGATTTCTCGACGTCGCCCATTTCGCCTGGGTCCATACCGAGACCTTTGCTGATGCCACGAATCAGGTGGTACCGACCTACAATCCGGTTGAAACCCCTTACGGTTTCGCGGTGGATTACTGGAGTTCGGTCAGCAATTTCGCCGCCGACAGCGGGCAGCAGGCACCGGAAGGATTTGCATGGCTGCGTCATTTTGAAATGCACCTGCCCTTCACCGCCACGCTGACCATTCATTTTCCTGGCGAATCCCGGCTGGTGATCATGAACGCCGCCTCACCGGTATCAGCACGTAAAACCCGCATGTTCGCCCCGATCGCCCGCAACTTTGATCTGCACATCCCGGTGGAAGATGTCCATGCCTTTAATCAGCGAGTGTTTGAGGAAGATCGGCTGATGGTGGAAACCCAGATGCCGGAACGCCTGCCGCTCGACCTGACGCTGGAGGCCCATATCCCGGCCGATCGCAGTTCCATTGCCTATCGTCGCGGCCTGAAACGTATGGGCTTCGGTGAATTTTTCCTGGTGTAGCGGAGGCGACGATGAGCACAACCTTGCAAGTGGTGGTAGACGGGATGTATCGCCAGGGAAGACACAACCTCGCGATCAATCTGGTGGCGGAAAATGGTCAGCCGTTACCGGGCTGGCAAGCCGGTGCGCATATTGATGTCCATCTGCGTGATGGGCTGGTGCGGCAATACTCCCTCACCGGACAAAATGGCAACACGCACCATTATCAGATTTGTATTGCGCGAGATCAGCAGTCACGCGGCGGGTCGCGCTATGTCCATGATATGTTGCGCCCCGGTCAGGTGATCAGCATCTCGCCACCGCGCAATCTGTTTCCGCTGCTCCCCGCCGGGAAAGTGATCCTGATGGCGGCCGGTATCGGTATCACGCCGTTGTATGCCATGGCGGAAGCACTGGAGGCGGCGAGCGTGCCTTTCGTATTGCATTACTACGTGAAACAGCGGGGCGATGAAGCATTTCTGCCCGAGCTATCTAAACCCTTTCAGCATGGTTTCTGCGAGATCTGGCACAGCAGCGAAGGCCGCAGCCCGCGTAGCCATGCTCCGGTAGAGTTGCTCGACCCGGCTGAAGATACTCACCTTTATCTGTGTGGCCCGGAGGGTTTTATGAGCCACATCCACGCCACAGCGACCACTCATGGCTGGCGTGAGGAGAATATTCACACCGAAGCGTTTAAACCTCAGGCCGCCGTGGCACAACCGGACGAGGGAGGCTTTACGGTCACCCTCGCCTCCAGCGGGCAGCAATGGCCGGTCGCACCGGGGCAGACCATTGCCACGGTGCTGCTGGAGAATGGCGTCGATGTGCCGCTTTCCTGCGAGATGGGCATGTGTGGTGCCTGCCTGACGCGTGTCACCGCCGGGGAGGTAGATCATCGCGATACGGTACAATCCGAGGCAGAAAAATGCGCCCCCGAGCAATATATCGCCCTGTGTTGCTCTCGCAGTTTGTCTCCCAATCTGGTGATCGAACTTTAAAAAAGTTCACGCAGATTGTAGCCCATCCCCGCCAGCGCCATCAGTAGCAGAATGCATTGGGAAACCATTTCCAACCAACGCTGCTATATCCCACCCTGGCGCGTTGGAGAGACATGCTGTGCCGGTGCAGCTCGCAAGCGACGCCCCATTGGTGCCAATCACCGTATGAACCGCGCGGCGACTACCGTGGCGGGCTGCGGCATCATCTTCCCACCATCCCCTCAGCCGAAATCGAGGGACTAATACTGACGGAATAACTGGACCAGGTCTGGGATATAGCAACAAACCATTCTTTCTCGCAATGAAAATAGATAGCAACCTAACGAATATAAATAATTTGTCGACAGCGCATTGATTATTTATTGCTTGCATGAACAGAACGGCAAAATTGACAACTTAGGATTATTCTTAGTTTGCCTTAATTCAAATCACCGCTACAGTTATTATTGCTTCTGGATGTGAGAAGAAGCACACCCTGTTAATCGGGAATACATCTCAGAGGAATAAAAAATGACGCAACGTCGTGGTGGTTCGGGCAACTTCGCAGAAGATAAACAACGAGCGGCTGAAGCGGGCCGCAAAGGTGGTCAGATGAGTGGCGGGAATTTCCGCAATGACCCGGAGCGTGCCATCGAAGCCGGTCGAAAAGGAGGAAAAATTAGCCGCCGCAAGTAACGAAAACGCTCAGATATTCCATATTCATTCTCTCTTTCGCGGGAACGTTCAACCTGACAATTTCTATTTATCATGTCAGGGAAGGTTATATTATCCGCGGGCACCAGGCTATTTCCCCACCATCTTATACAAACCATCGATTTAATTTGTACAGGGTTATATTTCTTGTACAAATTAAATCAGCGCAATATTTACTTATTCCTGCGCAAAGGAATAAACGCCGGACACTCTAACTTAATAATAAATCATAATTTATTGCATCTCCGATACCACTTCCCGCGAGTGTGGATGTCAGCTCTGTCAGGTCTGAGCACGGAAGATCGATACAATAATTGTCAGCAATACGCAATGAATTGCGCCGCTACGGTCAGACACTCGCGGGTAGCGGCGCGATTTATCGCACGGGTTTACTGCTTAATGCGCAGCCATTTGAGCCGGGAGCTTCAACGCAGCGCGCGCTTTCGCCACCTCGTCCGTCGTCACCGCCGGTGCTGCATTGCCCCAGCTGTTTCGCAGGTAAGTTGCCACTGCGGCAACCTGCTCATCTGATAACTTCCAGGCAAAGGAAGGCATCGCCCCGCTGGTCGGATTCCCTTGGGTCACTGCACCGCGCCCACCCTGCAACACGGTGGTGATGATCGAGGAACTGTCATCCGCCATCAGACCAGGATTACCGGCCAGACTCGCCGCCAGGTTAGGGATACCCTTACCATCGCTGTTATGGCAAGCGGTACAGTTGGCTGAATAAACATTTCCACCCATCTTCATCTGCGCATTATCCGTCGCCAGCGGCTGTGGACGCTGTGCCGTCGAAGCCGGTACTGACTTCAGATACACCGCAATGGCCTGTAAATCCGCATCCGTCAGGTGTTGCGTCGAGTTGGTCACCGCTTCCGCCATCGGGCCCGAGGCCACGGCAACGTGGTTGCTTCCCAGCTTCAGGTACTGCACGATTTGGTCATTACTCCAGCTACCGATGCCGGTGTATTGATTTGGCGTAATATCCGGCGCGTGCCACTCCGCCAGATTGCTGCCCTGCAAATACGCACTGCTGTCACCGCCAATCAGGTTCTTCGCCGTATGACAGGCAGCACAGTGCTCCGGGCCTTCGACCAGATATGCGCCCCGGTTCCACGCTGCTGACTGGTTGGGATCGGCCTGGAATCCGGCATTTTTAAAGAACAGCAGATTCCAGCCCATCATCGCCAGGCGAATATTGTAGGGAAAGCCGAGGTTAGTTTCTGGCACGTCGTAATGCACCGGTTGCACCGAACGCATATACATCCACAGATCGTGCATATCCTGATCGGTCAGCTTAACGTAGGCGTTGTAAGGCATAGCCGGATAGAGATTCTCACCCTCTTTCCCTTTGCCATGACGCACCGCGCGGAAGAAATCCCGTTCGGTCCAGTTGCCAATGCCGGTCATCACATCGGGCGTGATGTTGCTGGCATAGATTCCGCCAAACGGCGTACTGATTCTGTAACCTCCAGCCATATGCAATTTGCTATCCGGCATGGTGTGGCAAGCAGTACAGTCACTGGCGATCGCCACATAACGACCGCGTGCTACAGCGGCAGCATCGGCTGCCGCTGGCGGCTGGCTGGTCAGTACATTTTCACTGGCGACATCATCGGCAGACGTGTTCCCGTTTTGCCACAGCAAGGCCGCAGCGACGGCGGCGGCCACAATGACCACGCCACCTGCAATTGTTGTTTTTTTCATGTCACACCTTCACCAGCGGGCCAGGGTTTTTCAGGTACTGCTCGATAATGGCTTTCGCCGTCCACAGACTGAGCGCACCAATGGTGCCAGTTGGGTTGTAACCCGCGTTATTCGGGAAGGAGGATGCCCCCAACACGAACACGTTGTGAGCATCCCAGCACTGCTGGTAACGGTTCAACACCGAGGTTTTCGGATCGGTACCCATCACGGCACCACCAATGGTGTGGTCGCTGGCGAAGTTGTAAGGCGAGTACGCGCCGGAGGCCGAGTTGGTCCCAATGACCAATTCAGCACCCATTGCTTTACCAATCTCGACGCTTTTCTCTTCGATAAATTTGGCTGAGCGACGATCGTTGTCGTTGTAGTCAAAAGTGACACGCAGCAACGGATTGCCGTTGTCGTCTTTGTACTCCGGGTCAAGATCGAGGTAGTAATCTTCGTGTGAGTAGCTGGTGCCCTGACCGAAAATAAAAGTGGTGTTCTGGAAAGCGTGGGTATAAGCCTTTTTCCAGTCCTTACCCCAACGTGGAGAGCCTGGTGGCAGTGCATCTGCATTGCCGATCGGGCGTGCACCGCGCGCAACCACCAGAATCCCCGCCCCCCCAATAAAGCCGAGACCGGTATGGTCAAAGTTATCGCCATTCCAGTCGTCGACCTGTGATGAGAGGGCACCGGCTCCGATATACTGGTTCAGGTTCTCATCTTTGAAGTGAATCGCCGCACCCGAGACGGTCTGGAAGCTGTAGGCTCGCCCTACTACGCCCGTTTTCGTTACCGGGTTGTAAGGCACACCGATTTTCGACAACAGCAACAGGCGTACGTTTTGCATCTGGAACGCTGACAAAATGACGATATCCGCCGGTTGTACCCACTCTTTTTTGTTCTTGTCGATATAGGTCACGCCGGTGGCAATTTTGCCATCGACAGACTTATTAACCCGTACCACCGCTGAATCCGTCAGCACCGTGAAGTTCTCACGCTGCATCAACGCCGGGATGACACAAGCATTGGGGCTGGATTTGGAGAAGTTACCGCAGCCGTAATACAGGCAATAACCGCAATAGGTACAAGGCCCCATCCGCACACCCAGCGGGTTTACGTAGGCACGTGACGCCTGTCCGGCAGGGACCATAAACGGATTCAGGCCGATTTTTTTCGCCCCTTCGGCAAAGATATCCGTCAGGCGCATGCTTTCCAGTGCGGGCAACGGATATTCGCTACTGCGGTTACCCTCGAACGGGTTGCCATCCGGGATAATTTTCCCGTTCAGCTTTCCTGCTTTACCGGAGACGCCCGCTATCTTTTCGAAACGGTCATAGAAAGGTTCCAGTTCATCATAAGTGACGCCCCAGTCTTGCAGGATCACCCCTTTGGCGATTTGCGACTTGCCGTATCGCTGCACCGTTTGGGTATAGGGTTCAAAATCAAACGGCGTAAAACGCCACGCCATCCCAGCCCAGTGCGTACCGGAACCACCGACGTTGTAGCCCAGTTCGTTCAGGTTCCATTCACGGCTCGGCAACGCCGTTTGGGTACTGTTATTACGGAAAGTGGTGGTTTCGACGGCGGGCGGCAGCAGCATGCTACGGCGGGTATCCCAGCGCAGTTCATCAGTATCAATCGATGGCGGAAAATCAGTGGCGGTTTCAAACCACGGGCCACGTTCAATGGCAACGACATTCAAACCAGCACGGGTCAGTTCTTCGGCGATCAAAGAGCCACACCAACCCAGGCCGACGATGGCGACATCAGCTTTTGGACGGACATTAGTCATGTTCAGAACTCGTTATTGCTTAACAGGTAAAGACGTTAAAGGGTGTTATCGATCAGGCTGGTTGGGATGATATTGAGCTTTTGCCCTTTCTTCGCCAGCAGATCTCGGAAGTCATAACGTGCGCCAGGGAAGCCAATCATCTTCCAGCTCGCCATATCTTTATTGCCACCGTAGATCGGATCGGAGAGGAAACCTTCACGCACGTTTTGCAGCAGCAACTCGAAGAACACCCTGGTTTCTACCTGTTCACCCAGGTCGAGCCGGTTGGCTTCCATCGCCTGCAATACCTCGTCCTGCTGTTCACCGCTCAGTTCAACAAAGGCTTTGCCGTACTGTTTTTGCATGGCGTTGTCGAGGGCAGCGATACCGAGGCGGTAACGTTGGGCTGGCGTCAGCGGTGATTGGGGTCCTTGTTCCGCCGTGCCTTTCACAAAGCGTCCAAGACGGTAAATAGCCACCGCATTGCCGTAGTCACCGGCCAGTTGGCGATCGATAAAAATGGCACAACCCGCTTCTTTGCCGCTGATGCTCAACTCATCTGCCGGGATAAAGCGCTCGGCAATCGCACCCACGGTGTCGAATTCGTGTTGCGTCAGATATTGCAGTCCACCTTTTCTCGGTGGTGCAGGCGGCGTTTGTACTTTGCCGGGTTCCCACGGCTGACCGCCGTTAACCACCTCGGCCTGCGCCAGCGTGGGGATCGAGGACGCCACTCCCAATGCGGTGATGGAAGTGAGAAATTCTCTGCGTTTCATATTTTCCCTGCCAATGAATTTGTCACATTGCAAACCGGGCTAAATAACAGACGTGTTTTAGCCTGGCGATAAACTTGCCATAAAGAAAAACGGTATGAATTAGATACAGACGTGTCCGTCAGGCTGTTAATAAATTCAGGTAAGTGTCTTTACATTCAAATCAAGGAATTAATTAAATTTTAACAACGATGCAAAGGTTAATTTCTCACCCTGCAATTTGAAAGGATTTTGTTGATGGTTTCCCATCATCGAAGATTTTTAATTAGGGAGGCGATAAGTTGTACAGTGCGGATTTGTTTCGCAACATTTCGCCACTTGTCAGCGAAGATTGCCTGCGCATAATACGGCGAAAAAAAACGCCCTGCTGTGATGTAAAACCCAAACTTTGTGCCGAATTAAACGACACAATTTCGATACTGTGTGCTTTGAGGTAAAAATGAAAAAACTCACCCTGATTAAGGTGGCCGAGTTGGCCGGGGTTGGGATTGCGACCGTCGACAGGGTGTTGAATGAACGGGGTGGCGTACGTCCAGAGACGGTGCGCAAGGTACTGCGCGCAGCGCGTGCCGCGGGTCTGCAACGTCTGTTGCCTGAGGAAACACAACAGCCGTGGCAAATTGAAGTTTTTCTAAGCAGCAACAGAACCTGGTTTTTTCAGCAACTGGCAGAAGAGTTCGCGCAAATCGCCGACCGGCTCGGTTATCGTAAAATTAAATTATTCCGCACTCTGGTCGCAGAATCACAGCCAGAGAAGCTGGCAGAAAAGATAAAAAAAAGCAGTGAATTGCGCGACGGTATTATCGTCTTTGGTCATGATTATCCGGTGATTCATGATGCCTTATTATATTGTCAGCAACGTGAGGTTCCGGTGATTTCACTCGCCAGTGACTTACCGGGTTCATATCGCTTATGCCATGTCGGCATCAATCAATATCAGGCCGGACGCACCGCAGGATTATTAATGAGTCGCAGTATGCCAATGGAAGGCGAGGTGATTATGGTCAGCGGGCGTTTTGATTTCCGCGCGCATATTCAGCGTATTTCCGGTTTCCGCGATGCTATTAGTCAACGTGCGCCCTGGTTACGCCTGCGAGAAGTGCTGGCCGGGGAAGATGAGCGCCATAAAATACGTGCGCTGCTCCACCAGACATTAGAACAATCGAACAATGTGGTTGGGTTATATAATTCCGGTGACAGCAATAACGACATTAGCGAACTCCTGCACCAGCACGGGCTGGCGGGACGCAGCTGTTACATCACCCATGAACTCTATGACGTCACGCGCCGGTTATTACAGGAAGATGTGCTGGCCTTTACCCTCGACCAGAATGCGCGCCAACATGCGGAACTGGCCACACAACTGCTGATGCGCTATCTGGAGCAAGGGTATCAGCCGGACGTCTATCAGGATGGCAATGTGGAGCTACGGATTGTGACGGCGGAGAACCTGTCGTAGCGTCGCGACGCCAGATCAGGCCGCGCCAGCCAGCTCGGGTTGCCACAACCGCACCCCGTTACGTCCGGCGCGTTTCACCTCATACAAAGCCTCATCCGCATGGCGCAGCCAGTAGCCCAACGATTCCGCGCTGGCGGCAGAGGCGATGCCGATACTGACCGAACAACTGAAATCCGCCGATGCTGGCAAACGCAGTTGCGCAATCTTCTCTTTCAAGCGCTCCGCCAGCATCACCACGGATTCATCGCAGGCATGATGCACAATCACCCCTAACTCATCGCCGCCAAAGCGGGCAGGGATATCCTGTAATCCGACATAGTTGCGCAACAAGGCGGAAATCTCCGCCAGCAGAAAGTCCCCTGCTTCATGGCCCCAGGTGTCGTTAACCGCTTTGAAGTTATCGACGTCAATCAACAGCAAATAGGCGCTGCTGTCGCCACGACGGGTGCTGAGGAATTCACTCTCCAGCCGCCGTTCAAACAGACGCCGATTCGGGATCTCCAGTCCGGGGTCCATCAGCGCAATTCGCTCCAGCTCGCGGTTCCGTTTGCGCAACTGCCAGGTAAGATTGTAGGAGGCGACGCTCAGCACCAGCATATAAACCGTCGCCAGCGGCAGTGTCAGCCAGACGGTTTGCGTGCTAAAGGTGAGCCGCAAGCCGGTGCCATCCACCAGCCAGACCATCATAAAGGTACAGAAAAACGCCTGAAGTGCCGCAATCAGTTGCGCACTGCCCCCCGCCGCATAACGATCCGACGCCAGCACCGCCATAATAATAAACGAGGGCATCGGGCTTAGCCCCATCAGCGCCACCCAGGCACCGCCAAAAGCCGCATCCAATGTCAGATTGCGCCGCTCCGAGGCGGTTGAGTCTTCCGCGTGCAGCGCCAGACGATACGCGATCCACGGCCAGATAAAGGCGTTAGTAAACAGCAGCCCGCACAGTTCGAGGCTACGGTTCATTTCCATTAATACGGAAAGAATAGGGAAGAAACACAGGATCGTGCCGAGCTGGCGCATCAGAAACATGCGGCGAACGAAGCGTACCGAACGACGCTTCAGGTGATTATCATCAGGTGAGTAGTAATTCATTCACGGGAAATATCAGACCGACAAGAAATGCAGTCTATCGGAAAAGTGCTAAACAGCGCGGTTTTTTTCAGATTTTTTCCCTTGCAGCCGCACAACAGTACGATTTTGTTGCAGGATGCGGAAAATAAGCGCAGTGCCTGTTGCTAACCGGCCTGTTTGCATTCGTAGCAGCGCGATTTATCGCGCGAGTTTGCCCCAAAAAAAACAGCGCGATAAATCGCGCTGCTACGAATTGTGCACCAGGTGATTTCGTTAGCTCGCTGCACCTTGCAGGCGGAACTGCGCTACCAGACGCTCCAGCATCAGCGCCTGTTCTTCCAGGGAGTTGGCTGAGACAGACGAAGCGCTGACCAGCGAGGCATTCTGCTGGGTGGTGGTATCCAGTTCACCCACGGCTCGGGCAATTTGCTCGATACCGCGACTCTGTTCATCCGACGCCGCTGAAATCTCTTCCATGATTTCATTCACGCGCGCAATGCTGCCGAGGATTTGATCCATGGTTTCACCGGCACGCGCCACCTGCTGATGACCGTTGCTGATACGGGTGACCGATTCACTGATCAACTGTTCGATATCTTTAGCCGCCTGTGAACTGCGCTGTGACAGGTTGCGCACTTCACTCGCCACCACCGCAAAACCACGTCCCTGCTCACCGGCACGCGCGGCTTCCACTGCGGCGTTCAGGGCGAGGATATTGGTCTGGAAGGCGATGCTGTTGATCACGGCGGTGATATCGGCAATTTTCTTCGAGCTGTCGGAAATCTCACCCATAGTACTGACCACATCGCGTACTGCGACGCCGCCCTGATTGGCGTTGCGCGTAGCTTCTGCGGCGATCTGGCTGGCCTGACGCGCATTCTCGGCATTATTTTTCACCGTGGCGGTCAGCTGCTCCATGCTGGCGGCAGTTTCGACCACCGCCGCTGCCTGCTGCTCAGTACGTGAAGACAAATCGAGATTGCCCTGATTAATCGCGCTGGCCGCCTGCGAGACACTGTTAACGCTACTCAACACGTCACCAATCATGCTGCGCAGTCGTTCATTCATTCGGCCCATCGCCGAGGTCAACTTGCCCAGCTCATCACGACGGTCAGTGGCAAACTGCGAACTGAGATCGCCACTGGCAATGCGTTCCGCCAGCTCCAGGTTATGAAATACCGGCTGGGTAATCTGACGGATGATGTACCAGGCCACCAGCACACCAAACAGGATCGCCAACCCGCCAATCAACAGCGACAGAGTGGCAGAACCGTTAGCCAGTTCATCGTTGCGTGTTTTAACAATGCTAATGACTTTCTTGATCGCCGCGCTGCTTTTATCACCCGCCACTTTCACGCTATCTTCCGCGCTGCGCAGTTGCGCATACGTCTGAGCCGCTTGCAAACTAAGGTCTTTAAAGCGTTCGGTATCCTGCCACAGCGCGGTAAAGCCACCTTGCTGTTCCGGCGGCAGTTGCGCCAGCAAAGCGTTCATCCCCTGCCCGGCGCTTCGGAAGTGGGCTTCCAGCGCATTGCGCAACGCGTCGCTAACGTTAAAACGCAGCGCCAACGCTTCTTCGCGCACATTACTAATGGCAAACAGTTGGTCGTAAATCTGGTTGGTCAATTCCGGGGTGGCCACCGGAGTGCGGATCAGTTGGGTATAGCGAGAGGTGGTGTCCTGCTGGCTGATGTTATCGAGCTGGGCGCGCAGGCTATTTAATTGTTGGGTCGCTTGCGTCATCGCGCCAATGCGTTGCTGAAAGTCGGTGAGATGGCTGCCGATTTCATCGATAATTGGCGCGGCATCTGCTGACCAGTTGAGTTTTTTCGCTTCCCCGGTCAGTTGCTGTGCATGGGTGACATACTTCGCCATCACCGCGCCCGACTGATCATCGCCGTAAAGATATTTCAGACGGTTAATTTTCGCCTGGAACACCTCAATGTTGATGTCATAAATCAGGTTAGTTTTCTGATAGATATTATGAATTTCGTTGAAACGCTGTACGCTTAGCCCGGTAGCGAACGCCACCAGTAACAGCACAATACCGAATCCTGCCGACAGTTTTCGGGTAATGCGCACGTTTCGCAATCGCGATACCAATCCCATGTTTCCCACTCCTGCGTTTATCATTTTTGTAAGGGTTACTGAGAGGGTTATCGGATCAGATGAGGAATTGTTTATTGTACAGTTCACAAAAACGCGTGATAAATCGCGCCGGGGCGACGCGATTTATCACACGGGGTTATTGATTACCGGGCCAACGGCGGAAAATCAGACTGGCATTGACGCCGCCAAAGCCAAACCCATTCGATAGCACATATTCCATCGGCATCGAACGCGCCGTTAACGCCACCAGATCCAGCCCCTCTGCTGCCGCATCAGGTTGATGCAGGTTCAGCGTCGGCGGGGCCAGTTGGTCACGCAACGCCAGGATACTGAAGATCGCTTCCACTCCGCCCGCCGCACCTAATAAATGGCCGGTCGCCGATTTGGTTGAGGTAATGGCGACCGGGCTATCGGCAAACAGCGTGCGGATCGCCGCCAACTCCCCTTTATCCCCAACCTGAGTCGAGGTGGCGTGCGCATTGATGTGCTGGATCTCTGCGGGTGTAATCCCGGCCTGACGGATGGCGGTTGCCATCGCCCGACGCGCGCCGCTGCCATCTTCCGGCCCGGCGGTGAGATGGTAAGCATCGGCGCTGGTGCCATAACCTACCACTTCCGCCAGCGGTGTCGCGCCACGCGCCTGGGCATGTTCCAGCGATTCAATCACCAGCAGCCCGGCCCCCTCGCCCATCACAAAGCCGTCGCGTTGTTGATCAAAAGGCCGTGAGGCGCTGGTGGGTTGCTCGTTAAACCCGCTGGAGAGCGCTTTTGCGGCGGCAAATCCACCCAAACTGACGCGATGAATCGCCGCTTCGCTGCCACCACACAGGGCAATATCCGCCTCACCGCTGCGGATCAGACGCACCGCATCACCAATCGCCTGCGCCCCGGCCGCGCAGGCCGTCACCGGTGCGCCAATCGGCCCACGAAAGCCGTGCGCGATTGAGACATGACCGGCTGCCAGATTGGCGAGAAACGATGGCACGGTAAAAGGCGACAAACGACGCGGGCCTCGGCTGTGGGTGGTTTCCACTGCCGCCGCGATTTCGTTAAAGCCGCCGATACCGGTCGCGATAATGGTCGCGGTACGCTCACGCAAGGCCTCCAACTGGGGAAACCATTTCGCCTGAGTGAGCGCCTCATGAGCGGCGACCAGCGCGAACTCGATAAAGCGGTCCATTTTCTTGCGCTCTTTGGCCGGGATAACCGCCAGCGGATCAAAACCATGCTGCGGGTCCTGCTCTACGGAGGGCACCTGGCCAGCGATTTTACAGGGAATATCCTGCACGATGTCTTCCGGTAACGGACTAATCCCGGATTGACCTTGTACCAGGGCGCGCCAGACGTGTTCTACGCCGCACCCCAATGGGCTGACAATCCCCATCCCGGTGACGACGATGCGCTTTAATGAGATATCCATATGATCTCCAGATGTGATGATTAAGTTTTTGGCACTTTCATAAACGGCACCAGCAATGCGGCAATAAAAAATCCGATCATGATCAGCCAGAAAGCATCCGCAAAAGCCTGGGTTTTGGCTTCACGGAGCGTCAGTGCCGCAAGGTTCTTCAGCGCGGCAGTCTGTGCAGCATCGGGGCTGAAACCCTGTTGGGTCAGTGCTGCGGTGGATGAATGCATAAATTCGCCCAGCGTCAGGCTGGCGCTATTGAGATGGTCGGCGAGACGGCTGTAATGCAGGTTGGTGCGATCATTAAGTATAGTGCCACACAAGGCGATACCGATGGCCCCACCGAGATTGCGCATCAGGTTAAACAGCCCGGATGCCAGTTTAAGCCGCGTCGGTGGCAGGCTACCCAACGTCAGTGTCACCGTAGGGGCCACGGCAAATTGCTGTGCCATCCCGCGAAACGCCTGCGGCAACAGCAGTTGATCCGCGCCCCAGTCATGGGTAATGGGTACAAAGCTGTACATCGACACGCCAAACGCAATCAGCCCAGCCGCCAACAGCCAGCGTAAATCCACCCGATTCGCCAGCCACGCGTAGAGCGGAATCGACAGCACCTGAAACAGGCCGGTGGAGAAGATCGCCAGACCAATTTCCAGCGCGCTAAAGCCACGTACCTGACCGAGAAACAGTGGCGTCAGGTAGATGGTGGCAAAGATGCCGACACCCGCCATAAACGAAAAGTAGCAACCAAGGGTAAAGGTACGATCTTTCAGGGCGCGCAGATCCATCACCGGTTGCGCATGGCGCAGCGTGCGGATAATAAACATCACGCCACACACCAGCGCCAGCCAGCCGGTGAGTGTCAGGGTGCTGTCGTCAAACCACCCCCAGCGTGGTCCCTCTTCCAGCGTGTATTCGAGACATCCCAGCGACACCGCCAGCAACAGGATGCTGAGATAATCGGCCCCACGCAGCAGCGAGGTATCCGGCGTATCAATTTTCACCAGCACAGGCACCGCCAGCGTGATATAAATCCCCGGCACGATATTGATGAAAAACAACCAGTGCCAGTTGAAGTTCTCGGTGATCCAGCCGCCAACGGTGGGGCCAAGCGTGGGAGCCAGCGACGCCAGCCCGCCAATGGTGGCGGCGGCGATCACCCGCTGCTTGCCCTGAAAAAAAGCAAAGGCGGTGGTAAACACCAGTGGGATCATCGATCCCCCCGCCAGACCCTGCAAGGCGCGGAAGGCGATCATGCTCTGGATATTCCACGCCCAGCCGCATAACACACTCATCAAGGTAAAACCGGCTGCCGACGCCGCAAACAGCCAACGCGTTGACATCACCCGTGCCAGCCAGCCGGAGAGGGGGATAATGATGATCTCGGCAATCAGATAGCTGGTCTGCACCCAGACGGTTTCATCGTCCCCCGCCGAAAGCCCACCGCCGATGTCGCGCAGTGAGGCGGAGACAATCTGGATATCCAGCAGCGCGATAAACATACCGAGGCACATGGTGGCAAAGGCAATGACCTTTTTGCTGACCGGCATTGCTAATGTCGGTACGGCAGGTAAGGCGCTCTGGCTGCTCATGGCGCAGGTTTCTCATCAACCGTGACCGTAACGGACAGGCCCGGACGTAGCAGACCCAGTTTTGCCGCATCGCCATCCAGCGCAATCCGCACCGGGACACGCTGAACGATTTTGGTGAAGTTACCGGTGGCGTTTTCCGCTGGCAGGATGCTGAAGCGCGAACCGGTAGCGGGTGACAGACTGACCACATGGCCGCTAAAGGTGCGGCCTGGCAACACATCGGCGACGATCTGTGCCTGTTGCCCGGCCTGTAAATGCGCCAGTTGGTTCTCTTTAAAATTGGCATCAATCCACAATCCCTGCGCAGGCACCAGTGACAGCAGTTGCGTACCGCTGCTGACATAAGCCCCGGACCAGGCGCGTCGGTTACCGATGACCCCATCAAAAGGCGCGCGAATTTCGGTATAGCCGAGATTGAGTTTCGCCATCTCCAGACCGGCCTGAGCCTGTATCAGCGCCGCCTGCGTCTGTTTCTCACGCGCATCCAAAACCCGTAGCTGGCGTTCCGCCACGCTTTTATCGGCGCGGGCCTTGCTCTCCTGCGCCACCGCCTGACGGTAGTCCGCCTGCGCATAGTCGCGGGTCTGTGCCGAGACCGTCTGCACCAGCGCGCCATAGCGCCGGTTATCACCTGCGGTTTTCTCGGTCAGCGCCTGTGCGGCATTCACCGCCGCCACCGAACCAGCGATGGTCGCGAGTTGTAATTCACGCGTGGCGGCGATATCGGTCAACGCGGCCAACTGAGCATCCACTTCGCCGCTGGCTTTCATCAGCGCCGCCTGATAATCCCGCGCATCAAGACGCACCAGCAGGTCACCTTTCTTCACCTGCATATTGTCCTGTACGGCAATTTCCTGCACGTAGCCTGCCACTTTGGCGGAGATAGCGCTGATATCGCCACCCACATACGCGTCGTCGGTTGATTCAATAAAACGTCCGGACTGCCACCACCACAGACCGTAACCAGCAGCCAGAACCACAGCGGCAACCGCCACCGATGGGATCACTTTGCGCCTGTTCATTTGCTTTCCGCCTCTTTCGCTGGCGGTACAAATTTCAGTGCTGGCTCACCGGCCCGTTTTTTCTGAATATATTCATGGCGATAACGAATGACGGGTGCCGCAGCCGGGCCGGGTACTATCGAATATTTCTCGGCGGTCAGCGGCTCTCGTGTCTCGCTGTCCACCATAATCGCCTGCACCGGGCGTTGCGTGGCGGTTTCCACCAATTGCACCTGCCGACCTTCCGGCGAGAAGTGACGGCTGCCCCACTCGACCAACGCCAAAATCACCGGGCGGAAATCACGGCCCATAGCGGTGAGATGATATTCGTAGCGTGGGGGGTTGCTGCTGTAACACACTTTCTCCAGCAAACCATCCTCCACCAACTCTTTCAGGCGACGGGACAGGATGTTCGGGGCCATGTCGGCATTCTTTTGAAACTCATCAAAGCGGGTAAACCCCGCCAGCGCATCGCGCAGGATAATCATGCTCCAGCTATCACCGATACGCCCGAGGCTGCGGGCAATGGGACAAGGAGCGTGGTAAAGCGGTTCGTTTTTCATCTTTCTGGCTCGGGTAGGAACTCAACGCGCTCAGATTTTCATAGTCACTATCAAAATGCAAGTAACTCTGATTAGCAGAAAGCATCGCGCGCGATAAATCGCGCCGCTACGGGTGAAGGTTTTAAAATTTAGCGATACGGCCCTGGCCCGATAGACTCCCGCATCACCAGGCGCGCCGTGAAATTGTTGCCCTGTTCCATAGTGCCACCGTCCAGCATCGACACCAGTTGTGCAATGGTCTGCTGGACCATCTCAGTGACCGGAATCTTCATACTCGATAGCGCAGGAATGGTAAACGGGGCCAGCGGGATATCATCAAACCCCACTACCGAAACCTGTTCTGGCACGGCCAGCCCGGCTGCGGCAAGTTGTTTCATGGCACCAATCGCCATGTCATCGTTACTGGCGACAATGGCGCTGAATGGGCAACCACGGGCCAGCAAGGTTTCCACCGCTGCCATGCCACTTTGTGCATGCCACTTTCCTTCGACAATCAGCGCATCCTGCACCGCTATCTGATGCTCAGCCAGCGCCGCTTTATAGCCGGAGAGACGCTCCAGGCCAGTGGGGGAATCCAGTGAACCGGTGATAAAAGCGATATCACGATGTCCCAGCGCAATCAGCTGATTGACCGCCAACGCGCTGTTGGCTTTTTGATCGGAATAGATACAGAAACTTTGGTGCTGCCGCAGCCGGCGGTTAATCACCAGGATCGGTTGCTTGTGCTGAGAGATGATCTCATCCATCTCATCAATGGAGAGAAAACGTGGATAAATGATGATGCCATCGCAACGCAAATCCAGCAGAAACTGAATCGCCGCCCGCTCTTCGGCGGCACTGTGTTTGCCGTCAGCCAGAATCAGCTGCCGCCCCTGCTGCTCCATCAGGCGCGCCGAATGGGACATCAGTTCGCTAAAGTAGCTGCCGCTGTACAGCGTGTTGGTAATCACCAACCCGATAGTTTGCGTGGACTTGACCGCCAGATTACGGGCTAGCAGGTTTGGTCGGTAATCGGTTTCGGCGATCGCGCGCAGTACCCGTTCGCGTTTTTCCTCTCCAACGTAGCCATTCCCCGATAACACGCGGGATACCGTTGCCTTTGATACACCCGCTTTTTTCGCGACTTCGAGGATGGTTGTCATCGTTTTCTCAGTTAAATCAAGACGAATCGTAGTTTACCTAACCTGCTCATAGATTAGGAAATTTTTCTCCTGACCGCTGCCCCGGCACCATCACTATAAAGTGATTCGCGTCACAATGTTTTAAATCAAATTTCAAATCTCTTGTCAGGTTATAAATACAACTTCATTATTTTGTGAAACCGGTTTCTCATGATGAGAAATTGAACATCTGGTGGCCTCTGCTCTACAGCTGCAGCACGACCCGCCAGATAAGCGCCCTATTTTGATAAGAGACGAAAAATCCATGTCGAAGAATTATGCCGAGATCTCCCGCGCCATCGTCCTGGCGCTGGGAGGTGCTGAAAACATCGAAGCCGTCACGCACTGCATGACCCGCCTGAGATTTGTGGTGAAGAATCCTGAGCAGGTGAATAACGCCGTACTGAAAACCATCCCCGGCGTGATGGGCGTGGTGCACGCGGATACCCAGTGCCAGGTGATCATCGGCAATAATGTCGGGAAGGCCTTTCAGGAAGTGCTGAAGTTGGCGACACCAGGATCGGCGGCAGACGCGTCACCCGCACCACGCAAAATCACCCTGAAACGCATCGGTGCCGGGATTCTCGATGCGCTGGTGGGCACCATGTCACCGCTGATCCCCGCCATTATTGGCGGTTCAATGGTGAAATTACTCGCAATGATCCTCAATATGACCGGCGTGTTTGCGGAAGGGTCTTCAACGTTGGTGATCCTCAATGTGATTGGCGATGGCGCATTTTTCTTCCTGCCGATCATGGTTGCCGCCTCAGCCGCACTGAAGTTTAAAACCAACATGTCATTGGCTATCGCCATCGCTGGCGTGCTGGTGCATCCCAATTTTATCGACCTGATGGCCAAAGCCGCACAAGGCCAGGCGGTGGAATTTGCTTATATCCCGGTAACGGCGGTCAAATATACCTACACCGTGATCCCCGCCCTGGTGATGACCTGGATCCTGTCGCACATTGAACACATCATCGATCGTATCACCCCGGCAGTGACCAAGAACTTCCTCAAACCGATGTTGATCGTGTTGGTTGCCGCGCCGATCGCCATCGTGCTAATTGGCCCATTGGGCATCTGGATCGGTAGTGGAATTTCCTCGCTGGTTTACACCATTCACGGTTACCTGGGCTGGCTGTCAGTGGCAATTATGGGAGCGCTCTGGCCCCTGCTGGTGATGACCGGAATGCATCGTGTGTTCACCCCAACCATCATCCAGACTATCGCGGAGACCGGGAAAGAAGGGATGGTGATGCCATCAGAAATTGGTGCCAACCTCTCGCTCGGCGGTTCCTCCCTCGCGGTCGCCTTTAAGACCAAAAACCCGGAACTGCGTCAGACGGCCCTGGCCGCTGCGGCTTCGGCGATTGTTGCCGGGATTTCGGAACCGGCGTTGTACGGTGTGGCGGTGCGGCTGAAACGCCCACTGATCGCCAGTCTGATCAGTGGCTTTATCTGTGGCGCGGTGGCCGGTATTGGTGGCCTCGCCAGCCATTCAATGGCCTCTCCTGGCCTGTTCACCAGCGTGCAGTTTTTTGATCCCAACAACCCAATGAGCATCGTTTGGGTGGGTGCGGTGATGGCGCTGTCGGTGGTGCTCTCGTTTGTTTTGACCCTGGTGCTGGGCTTTGAGGATATCCCGGTTGCGGAATCCAGCCCGAAAACGCCAGCTGCGGCGGTTGACGCCGCAAAACCTGTAAACGCCAATTAATTGAGGATTTTCATGTCTGAACTGACATTTCCTGCGGGATTTTTATGGGGCGGTGCCTTAGCCGCTAACCAATCGGAAGGGGGTTATCTGGCAGGCGGCAAGGGACTGACCACCGTGGATATGATCCCACATGGCCCGCACCGTATGCCGGTTAAGTTGGGGCTGGAGAAGCGTTTTACCCTGCGTGAAGACGAATATTATCCCAGCCATCAGGCCATCGATTTCTACCATCGGTACAAAGAAGATATCGCGTTGATGGCAGAGATGGGTTTTAGCGTGTTCCGCACTTCGATAGCCTGGAGCCGTCTTTTTCCCAACGGTGATGAGCTGCAACCCAATCCGGAGGGCATCGCTTTTTATCGCGATGTGTTCAGCGAGTGTAAGAAGCACGGGATTGAACCGCTGGTGACGCTGTGCCACTTCGATGTACCAATGCATCTGGTGACGGAATACGGCTCGTGGCGCAATCGTAAAATGATTGAGTTTTTCTCCCGTTATGCACGCACCTGTTTTGAAGCGTTTGATGGCCTGGTGAAATATTGGCTGACCTTTAATGAGATCAACATCCTGCTGCACAGCCCGTTCTCGGGTGCAGGTCTGGTGTTTGAAGCCGACGAAAATCCTGAGCAGGTTAAATATCAAGCCGCGCACCATGAACTGGTTGCCAGCGCGCTGGTGACGCGGATCGCCCATGAAGTCAATCCGCAAAACCAGGTGGGTTGCATGCTGGCAGGCGGTAACTTCTATCCGTGGTCAAGCAAACCGGAAGATGTGTGGGCGGCCCTCGAAAAAGATCGCGAAAACCTGTTCTTTATCGATGTGCAGGCGCGCGGTGCTTATCCTTCCTACTCGGCTCGTGTATTCCGTGAGAAAGGGGTGAAGATTGAGATGGCACCTGAGGATAGCGAGATCCTGAAAAACACCGTGGATTTTGTTTCCTTCAGTTATTACGCCTCGCGCTGTGCTTCGGCCGAGATGAACGAGCAAAACAGCAGCGCCGCCAACGTGGTGAAATCCCTGACTAATCCGCATATCAAACGCAGTGAATGGGGCTGGGGCATTGATCCACTGGGACTGCGCATCACCATGAACATGATGTACGACCGTTACCAGAAGCCGCTGTTCCTGGTGGAAAATGGCCTTGGCGCGCGTGATGAGATTAATGCTGAGGGTGAAATTCATGATGATTACCGCATCAGTTATTTGCGGGAGCATATCCACGCCATGGCGCAGGCGATTGACGATGGCATCCCGGTGATCGGTTATACCACCTGGGGTTGTATCGACCTGGTTGCCGCCTCAACCGGAGAGATGAGTAAGCGCTATGGTTTTGTCTATGTGGATCGCGACGACCACGGGCAGGGTACGTTGGATCGTATGCGTAAGAAATCGTTCTGGTGGTACAAGAAAGTCATTGCCAGTAATGGACAGGATTTAGCGTAAAACCTGAACCGTAGCGGCGCGATTCATCGCGCCATTCCGCGCGCGATGCCGGAAACCCCGCGCGATAAATCGCGCCGCTACGGCCAATCAGTCCCCTTCTACCAGCGCGTAGCCTGCATATCAATCACAAAACGATACTTCACATCGCCCCGTAACATGCGCGCAAATGCCTCTTCAATCTTTTCACCAGCAATCAGCTCAATATCCGCCGTGATGTTGTGCTGGCCGCAGAAATCCAGCATCTCCTGAGTTTCTTTGATACTGCCGATGGACGAACCGCTGATGCTGAGACGGCGGTTGACTATCGGGGTTACGTCGGGAGACGCATGTGGCTGCTCGGGAATCCCCACCAACACCAGCTTGCCGTTGGTTTTTAACGTCGCGAGATAAGGATCGAGATCGTGCGGGGCAGAGACACAGTCGATGATCAGGTCCAGTGATGTCTGGCAGGCTGCCATCTGCGCAGCATCACGCGAGACCACCACGCGTTTCGCACCTAAACGCAGTGCATCTTCGCCTTTCTGCGGCGAAGTGGTAAATAGCGTCACATCCGCACCCAGTGCGCTCGCCAGTTTTACCGCCATATGACCTAAACCGCCAAGTCCCACCACCCCGACGCGATCCCCGGTTTTCACGTTAGCGTAGCGCAGTGGCGACCAGACCGTGACGCCCGCACACAACAGTGGAGCGACACCGGCCAGCGGCAGGTTGGTCGGAATCGCCACTACAAAGTGTTGGTCGACCACCACATGCTGCGCATAGCCACCCCAGGTGCTGCCACCGGTATATTTATCCGTGCCGTTATAGGTCGCGGTCCATCCGGCTTCACAATATTGTTCTTCCTGCTGCTGGCAGAAATGACAGGTTCGGCAGGAATCGACCATCACGCCCACACCGACCACATCCCCAACCTGAAAATCGCTCACCGCCTCACCGGTGGCAATCACACGTCCGACAATTTCATGGCCCGGCACTAAGGGGTAGTGACTAACGCCCCATTCATTGCGCGCCATATGTAAATCTGAGTGGCAAACGCCGCAGTAAAGGATTTCGATTTTGACATCCTGCGCCTGCACGCTGCGCAGCGCGATCTGACCGGATAAGAGAGGTTGTGTGGCATGGGTTGCGACTAACGCGTTGATTTTCATTGCGCCTCCGAAAGCTTGTGGCAATGGCTGTGTGAAGGCGGCAGACTATAAAGAACAAGGTTCATAATTGATAGTAGTCACCTTTTGGTGACCATCTGAGGAGATAAGCCTATGCCTGCCTGGGTTGACGGTAAACTGATGTTCTTCGCGGATTCCCCGCCGCGCCGCTTGATGGATCTTTTCTCCCTGAAGTGGAGCAGCATGGTGTTGCATGCGCTGTATCACTGGCCGAACCAGCGCGCCCGCACCGGGGAACTTCAGCGCAGTTTGCAGGGGATTTCGAAGAAGATGTTATTCCAAACGCTGAAAGAACTGGAACAACGTGGCCTGATCGCGCGCCATGTTTATGAGGTAGTGCCACCGAAGGTCGATTATCGCCTGACACCGCTCGGGATGACCTTTGCCGCACCGATTGAACAGATGTATCAATGGGGGCTGGAGAATCAGGCCGCGCTGGACGAAATGACCGCCAACTACCGCGCGGCTACGGACGCGCGAGACGTTTAACTGGCAGCCGAACGGACGGGAGTTGTAACAGGATATGCGTGAGGCAGATGATTTCAGTTTACCGATACTCGCCCGGATTTAGCGTACAAATCCGGGCGGGAAGGCTATCAATCGGCCTGATCCGTTAAGGTGTAAGGATCGATTTTTGTAGGCGGTAAACCAAATGCATTTAATTTAGCCATCAGCGAATTATAGGCATTGGGGTCTTTCGGCATCAATCCCCAGATGGAAAAGAAGGATGCAAGGTTATGCCCGGAATAAAAGCTGGCTCGCAAAATGAAGCTGTTTATTTTCTCTTCATCGGTTGCCAGAACAGGTTGCGTAGCACGGTAATAACGATGTAACGACTGATAAAACACATCACCATAAGCCAGCCAGAGCTGATGGAACATCATTAATTTTCCTTCATTGCCCAATTCCTTATCCAGATTGTAATCCTTTTCAGACGACGTCTTATTAAGATACTTTTTGGCTCTCCCCCAGGAATCAGTTTCTTTCATCCAGCGGGATGGATATATCCCCATGGCTCTTTCGGCCGCGAGCGTGAAAATATTAACCTGAACTTCGTTAATCCCATCCCATCTCCATAAATTCTGCTGATGCATATGGCCCAACTCATGCCAGGGGCCCCAACCATCGTTGGCAAATCCTTTAAGACTGAGGAGATGCCCCATCGTATCTTTGTAATAAGCGGTGTGATAATCGGTTGCAATCATAAACACGTCGGGATTATCTGTTTCAGTCATTAATATCTTGTGCAAACTTTTGCTATTTGAAGAAAAAAGTGTAGGATCATCTTGTAACATTGCAATTTTATCTTCAGCGTTTATGACTTTGTCAATGGCCTGTAACACTTTATCCTGATCTTCTTCGAGATAACGCAACGCATTTTCCCGCGAAGCGACAATAATGGCACGTTCTGATTCCAGAATGACATCAGGCGCCGGATAATTATCTAACATTGCGCGCCATGCGGCCTTCGTCGTCGTGCCCAATTGATACCTCGGCATTGGATTTGCGCCCTCTATGGTAAGGTTGCATGATGCGTCAGCATTATATTCCATCATTGCTGCCTGTGCGTAAAGAATGCCCCCATTCTGACCCGAGGTGAGAGTGTTATGCACATTCTGGACTACCGCTCTTCGTAGAGGAGTCGTGCCTTTATAACGGGTATAAGTACCTACCTGAATATAAGGATATATCTTGTCTTTATGATTCGTGCAATCAATATAATAATTAAAAGATTGTCCAGGCTCCACATAATATCCTAAAGGGGAACCATGATG
The DNA here is from genome assembly GCF_059730495.1 of Pantoea sp. X-Soil-TKNS-1211. Taxonomy (NCBI): domain Bacteria; kingdom Pseudomonadati; phylum Pseudomonadota; class Gammaproteobacteria; order Enterobacterales; family Erwiniaceae; genus Pantoea; species Pantoea sp. X-Soil-TKNS-1211. The sequence continues at coordinate 55,943 of NZ_AP035954.1, read as the reverse complement.
CCAGGCCCATGATGCCATTCGTTTGGAATCCGGTACACTGAACGGAGTGCCTCTGAGCACAATTGGCGAATTATTAGAAACTGTTTCATTGCCAACCAGATTGATGGGAGGAAAAACCTGAGGAGATACGTTCATTGCATAGAGAGAGGAAGATCCAGTGATAAATATCAAGGCAAGAGTACGGGGCAGCATTTTTTTTGACAATTTATACATCCTTAAACATTAATTTCCATTTAATATTACTACCTGGTGCGGCCATATTTCTCTCAATAAGAATACTAAGGAGATAAGCAAAAGGTGGAAGTTTAGCCCCCCTTATTTCCACATCAAGAAATATGGCGCACAATAAAATCACTCAAAAGTAATAATATTTACTTGATCGCAATCAATTTCAAATAATCTGAAGGATTATCTAAATAAAAACCAGCTATTTCCATGAATGAGAAAAGCGCATGATTTATCACAAAATCTGGATGGGAATGATATCAGCCAGCCTAATCATTCAAGGAGTAGGGATCGTTTTTTGTAGGTGGAAAACTAAATACACTTAATTTACATATGTCCGATGGGGCATTCTCGATATAGATTCTTTCCTGATGGTTTATCGTTACATCTTAGTTAAAATGAGTTACTTCCGAGTAGGACGCAGATTTATGGATAAAAAATCGTTAATTATCCACATACCGTGGTAGCGGGATTTTGTCGCGCGGCTAGGGACGCGACATCAGACGCATCATGCACCTCTGGTCCTGCTCCTGACGCGGATTAAACACCACCAGGCTCAGGCCGGGTTTACCCTCGACGGCAAAGGTGCTGTACTCCAGTTCCAGCACCCCTTCGTCCGGTAGCCATAGTTGTTTGATCCCTTCGCCATGCTGGCTGACTTCCTGCGATTGCCACAAGTGGCGGAAGGTTTCACTCATGGTGCACAACTCGTCCACTAGCGCACGCACATGCTCGCTGGCTCCGGTGCGCGCCACATCGGCGCGGAAGTTCGCCACCATACCGCGCGTGACCTTCTCCCACTCGGGTAAGCGCTTTTTCATCTGCTCATCGCGGAACATCATCAGCAGGATATTGCGCTGATCAGGTGGTAGTTGCGCATAATCGACAAAAACCTTGGTAGCCGCCCTATTCCACGCCACCACTTGCCACTCGGCGGTTTTCACCAACGCCGGGGTGATTGGCATACTGTCCAGCACGCGCTGCAACGAGGGCGATACGCTCACCCCACCTTGCCAGCTGACACCAGGCAGACGATTCTGCGCCAGTAAAAAAAGGTGATCGCGCTCGGCGGCACTCAACTCCAGCGCCTTCGCTAATCGCTCCAGCACCACCTCAGATGGCGCACCGCCCCGGCCCTGCTCCAGCCAGGTATACCAGGTGGTGCTGACGCAGGCGCGAACCGCCACTTCTTCGCGGCGCAAACCCGGCGTACGACGGCGCTGCATCGGGTAACCGAGTCGGGCTGCGTCCAGACGCTGGCGGCGTTCACGCAGATAATTGCCCAGCAGATTGTCGTCTTGCATTGTCATGGTTTGTATCCTGTTAGTTTCAATACCCGTATAAGCTCACGTCTGTTCACCCGGTCGCAGGCTTTTATCATAGTGCCTGTTAACAGCCAGTGAGGAGCACGAATATGCGAATTTTTGTGACCGGGGCGAGCGGCTTTGTCGGCTCCGCCATTGTGAAAAAACTCCACGCACGTGGTCACGCGGTACTGGGGCTGGCGCGGAGCGATGCGTCAGCAGACAAGTTGCACCAGCAGGGCGTGACGGTGTTGCGCGGCGATCTGGAGGATATTGCCAGCCTGCGCGTCGCAGTGCGACAAAGTGACGGCGTGATCCACGCTGGCTATATCCATGACTTCAGTCGTATGGATCATGCCGCCGCTGTCGATCTACAGGCGATTTTAGCCATGGGTGAGGAACTGGCGGGTTCCGATCGGCCACTGATTGTTACCTCCGGAACCGCGCTGGTTGCACCGGGACGGTTAGCGACTGAGCAGGATCAACCGGTGGCAGGCGCGCATCCGCGTTCGGCTTCCAACGTGGCGGCACTGGCGCTGGCGGAACGAGGGGTGCGTGTCGCGCTGGTGCGCTTGCCACCGACGGTACATGGCGCAGGCGATCACGGTTTTGTGCCGATGCTGATTAACCTGGCAAAGGAAAAAGGCGCGGCGTTTTACGTGGATGACGGGGAGAACCGCTGGCCTGCGGTCAATCGCTTTGACGCTGCCGAGTTGTTTTGCCTTGCGGCGGAGCAGGCACAAGCGGGCACCATTCTGCATGCGGTGCAGGAAGAAGGTATTCCCTTCCGCCAGATCGCGGAAACCATTGCCGCAGGGTTATCTCTGCCGGTGAAAAGTCTGACACCAAACGAGGCGCAGGAATGGCTGGGTTGGATGGCGCGTTTTGCCGCCACCGATAATCCGACGTCCAGCGCATGGACGCGCCAGACCTTTAACTGGCAGCCAGACGGGCCGGGATTGTTGCAGGATATGCGCGAAACAGATTACTTTTGCTGATCGTACGGTACCGTAGCGGCGCGATTTATCGCGCGTTTTTTAACATCATAGGTCAAACGAGCGCGATAAATCGCGCCGCTACGGTTAACGACTATGCGAAAGGAAATTCACGCGCCAGCAGGCGTGCAATCACATTCAGCGCGCCTTCATCATTGTTGCTTTCGGTTTTATAACGCGACACCGCGTTGACTGGCGCGGCCGCATTCGCCATCGCAAAGCTGTAGCACGCCTGACGCAGCATTTCGAGGTCGTTCGCGCTGTCGCCAATCGCCAGCACTTCGCAATCATCGATACCCCATTTCTCCTGCAACAACGCGATACCGTGCGCCTTATGGCAGCCGGGAATGATCAGATCGACAAAGCCAAAACCACTGGATACCGGATGCATAATGTTTTCAACCGCATTCAGTTGCGTATGCAAACGCTCCATCAGCGCATCAACACCTTCATGCGCCAGATTGAGCGAAAACTTAAAGATGATGTCATCGATATCGTAAAGGTTGTCGCGTTTTTCCAGACGATGGTAATGGTTGGCGAGCATCGCCATTACCTCATCCGGCATCGAGGTATGCACATAGGCACCATTACGGCCGCACACCACGGTGCTGATCTCCGGCTCTTTTGCCAAAATGTCGAGGATCTGATGCACCGCTTCCGGTGCCAGTTCGCCACAGAAAATCTCTTCGTTGCTGTCCGATACCCAGGCACCGTTCTCTGCCACAAAGGCAATTTCGTTTTTGATTTCAGGAAAATAGCGCAGCAGCTGATAATATTGATTGCCGCTGGCGACCACGAAACGGATGCCCTTCTCTTTCAGCAACGCGTACTGACGCAGAAAGCGCTGCTTGTTGTACTGCTTGTTGTCATCCAGAAACGTGCCATCCATATCCACCGCAATCATTTTCACTGCCATAGTGCTCTCCTGTATCTGTGCGCCGTCACATCCATCCGGCTTCAAAGGTTTTATTCAGCTTACTCGCGGTGTGGATTAATGAGAATGTTAATTATCAGATTGTTCACCGCTTTCAGAGATTTCCAGACCATCTTTTACTGTAAATCGCTGCCTTTTTCCCTGATCCCGCTACAGATTCAGGTGAGGGCGTTGGTATCACGCCCCCGTCTGACGTTATGCCGCTGCGCTCTCCTCCCGCAATCCTGCCAGCAACGTCAGCGAACTGGCGACCGCACCGAAGATCCCACCCTGCATATGAATCATGCTTAAAGCGGCTTCATGATGCTTCAGTTCCGTTGCAGCGCAGCAGTCCGACAACACCAGACATTCGAATCCACGATCGTTGGCTTCACGTAACGTGGTATGCACGCAAACATCGGTGGTGATGCCGCTGATGATCAGATTGCGAATGCCGCGACTGCGCAGAATCAACTCCAGATCAGTGGCATAGAAGGAGCCTTTACCGGGTTTATCAATAATCACCTCACCGGGCAACGGTGCCAGCTCTGGGATAATCTCCCACCCCGGCTCCCCACGCACCAGAATGCGGCCACAGGGACCGGGCGCACCAATCTCGGCCTGCATGCGCTTTGAACGCCAGCGTTTGTTGGCTGGCAGATCGCTCAGATCCGGGCGATGACCTTCACGCGTATGAATAATAGGGAAGCCCAGCGCACGCATTTTCGCCAGCACCTGCTGCAACGGCACGATGGGGGCGCGCGTCAGGGCGATATCGTAACCCATGCTATCGACATAACCGCCTTTACCACAAAAATCGGTTTGCATATCGATAATCACCAACGCCGTGTCGCGCGAGCTAAAGCGGCCATCATACGGCCAAGCGTAAGGCGTTGAATCAATAGAATAGTCAGGCATTTTCTTTCTCCAGATTCTGTACTGTCACTGGCCGCTGCATCTTCACAATCAGGGTATAGCTGAGTGCCGCTGTCACCAGCCCAATCACCGCTTCACCAAATTGCGGGAACGCCACATGTGCCAGCACCGCACACAGGCTGCCAATCGCCCAGGCGGCAAACGCGCTGCCACGCAGACGGCGAGTCGGCCGTTTTTCACTGACTTTCGCCATAAAGATCAAATCGACAATCATGACCGCGCCAAAAGGTGGCACCACGATGCCGAGCAGACTGAGCCATTCAAGAAAGTATGACCACACGCCAGCCAGCGCCAGCACGCCACCAATCCCCCCCAGGATCAGCGTCCAGATGCGCATTTTGCTGCTGAACAGATGACTAAAACCCACCGCACCGTTGTACAGGCAATGGGTGCAGACCGAACCGAGGTTGATAAACACAAACAGGAAGGCAACCGTCGAGAGCAATACGCCGTGGCCCATCAACATCGGCAGAAAATTACCGCCGTTGCTGACCGGATCAACCGCCGCCCCCACCGCAACAATCACCACACCAAACAGATACGAGATGACGTTCGCCAGCGGGAAGGCCGAAAACGCGGCAATAACCGCTGAGCGCCCATCTTTGGACCAGCGCGTGAAATCTGCCGTCATGGTGCCGGAATCGGCAAAACCCGCCACCACCATAGTCACGGCCGTCCCCATACTCATCGCGCCGGCGGCGCTGGCACTGCCCTGCCACTGCGTGATGGCACTGAAATCATGATTTTCCGCAATCAGCCATAAGGCCACCAACCCCAGCACCACAAACAAGGGTGCGGCGATCATCCCCAGCACCGAAAGCGCCCGAACACCAAGAAAGGTGACGCCGGTATACAGCACCATGGCGAAAGCCGTTACCGCCAACGCGTTCCAGCCGAAGGTCTGGTTAATCACGGTTCCCGTCAGACCAGTCTGGAAAGCGTACCAACCAATCACCACCGTCGACAGAAAGCCAGAGACCAGAATGTAGCCTTTGGTGCCGAAGGTGCGTTTTGCCTGTAGCGCAAAGTTCATGCCGGTGTTGCCCGCAAACCAACTCAGCGCACCCACGTAGGCAAACAACACCAGATTACCCAACAGAATGGCGATCAGCGCAGGCCAGAAGCCGAGATGCCAGGTGATGATGCCGCCAAATAACGCATTGGTTAAGATCATCGGAAAACCAAACCACACCGCGGAGACCGAACGCGTTGAATGACGATGGCTCAGGGGAACAGGCTCGTGTTCGAATTCCTGCTCCAGGGCAGGGGAAGATTTATCACTCATGGACGACTCCGGTAACAGCAGGATAGAAATGATTCCAGGGTTGAATGCGCTCAAAAGCGGCACTTGCCGCCAGCACCAGGCCATCGTCCAGATGACGACCTACAATCTGCATGCCAATCGGTAACCCGCTGGCCGTGAAGCCCGCCGGGACGGAAGCCGCCGGTTGGCCGGTAAAATTGAAGGGAAAACAGAAAGAGAGCCAGTGGTCGCTGCGAACCATACGGCCATCAATGATCTCCGGGCCTTGCATGCCCAACGGGAACGGTGGTGTGGCTAAAGTCGGCGTCAGCAGCAGATCGTAACCTTGCATAAAGCGCCATAGCTGGTTACTGAGTTTTTTCCGTGCCGCGATGGCATCGGTGAATGTCTCCGCACGCCAGTCATGTTGTAGCATGGCGGCCAGATGGGGAGACATGCGCGATCCCAGTTGCGTGCGCAGGTCACGCATCCCACTCAGGTCACTTTCCAGCGCCACCAGCGCCGAAAAAGCGGCAACTTCATCTTCAATCGCCGGGTTAACCTCTTCCAGTTCTGCCCCCAGTTTGCGAGCAAAACGGCGTGCGGCGGCAGTCACAACGTCGCGGACTTCAGCATCAACCGCGACAAAACCAAAGTCCACGCTGAAGGCGATACGTAAGCCCTTCAGCGGTTTCGCCAGCGTATTTAGCCAGTGCACATCACTACAGGGAATGGAGTGTCGATCGCGCATATCGGGGCCAGCCATCACCGACATCATTAGCGCGGCATCACGCACGCTGCGTGTCATCGGACCGATATGCTCCAGCGACTCCCAACTCGATACTCCCGGATAGCGTTCGTCACGACAGCCAGGCCATAGCGGCACGCGCCCCATCGACGCTTTTAAGCCATAGACACCGCAGTGCGCTGCCGGAATACGCACTGATCCCCCACCATCGCTACCTAACGCGATGGGACAAAGACGAGCAGCCAGCGCCGCCCCCGAACCGGCACTGGAGCCACCAGGGGTTTTGCTGAGATCCCACGGATTACGTGGCGATGGGAACAGCGGATTGTGCCCTACACCGCTATAACCGAATTCCGGTGCGGTGGTTTTCCCCAACAACACCGCATCTGCCGCCAGCAGACGCTCGACAGTGATGTCATCTTCATCCGGGATAAAATCGGCATAGGCGGCGGAACCGGACGTGGTTTTTATCCCGGCAGTGCAGATCAAATCCTTCACCGCCAAAGGCACCCCAGCCAGCGCACCGAGTGTTTCCCCTTTCAGCCGTCGGGTATCAATCGCGCTGGCCTGTGCCAACGCCCGCTCTGGCACCAGAGTACAAAAGGCCTGAACCTGCGGTTCCCGCTGATTGAGACGGTCGAGTGCGGCTTGCGTCAGTTCACGTGCTGACACCTCACCGTTGCTTACCAGTGTCGCCAGCAATGTTGCATCACCATCCAGTAACTCATCAAACATGACTTTCTCCAGGAGAATCGTAGATACCCGGAGTCAGTGCAGATCGCGTGCCAGATTGCTCGGCTATAACGGTGGTAAAGCGAGAAAGTCAGTCAGGATACGGACTGGGATACAAGATCGAATTCTTATAGCCAGAAAACGTTAGCACCATTGCTAGCAATGCACTAAAACGGCGCGGGCATTGCGGCAAAACCGGGCAGAGTCTGGAGTACACTGAGTCGATCCACCAGCGCCCTGACGCGCAGTGGAATAAAACGCGCGTCAGGAAAAACCGCGTACAGGTAGCGGTCCGGCAAGCGATATTCAGGCAACACCTGAACCAGGGAGCCAGATGATAATGACGCAGCACCCAGCGGCAGTTGTAAACCACCAACCCCCAATCCCGCTTCAATCGCCTGCATCAGCACCTGGCTGGTGTTGGCTCTGAACACAGTATTCACCGGAATGGTGAGGGTTTCCTCGCCAGAAATTAAGGTCAGGGGTGCGTCTTTAGCGATGCCTGCGAAACGCACATGGGGAAAATCCCGCAACTGCGCCACCTCGCGTAACGGCCGATCGTGGATTAACGCCGGGGACGCCACCAACACCGTGGTTACCCGCGCCAACTGACGCGCTGCCATATTCGCCGGAGGGTGATCTGCCAAACGCAACGCCACATCAACACCTTCACTGATCACCTCAACCAGTCGATCATCCAGCGCGACATCCAGCCGGATACCCGGATGCTCCTGCTGAAAACGCAACAGATGCGGCAGGAATAGCTGGCCGATACCGCTGGGAAGCTGGATATGCAGATTGCCCCGCAATTGCTGCTGCACCGGGCGCAGTTGCGTCTCAATATCGTCCATTGCCTCTATCAGTGGTTGTATTTGTTGCAGATACTGCGCCCCTGCTTCCGTTAGCGCCATCGCACGGGTAGTACGTCGCAGCAACACCACCCCCAACTCCGCTTCCAGCGCGGCAATCTGCTGGCTGATCGCCGACTGTTTGCTGCCGCTCTGGCGTGCAGCCGCAGAGAAAGAACCCGCCTCTGCCACGCGAATGAAGGTGGCGATGGCATTCAGCTTATTGTTCATTTATTAAATTCCGTGATAAGTGACATCAAATTGATGGGATATAACCACAAAAAATAATAGATGAGAATGCAACCTCCACATCATTTGGAGATCCTCTATGCATCACTCATCACAGCAAAAGGTCGCCCTGGTAGCGGGGGCGACCGGCATCGTCGGCAGTAAACTGATAGAAACGTTGTTGGCGCAGCAGTGGCAAGTTATCGGCCTGACCCGCCAGCAGACGCAACAAACGCAGCCTATCCCTTTGGTTAGCGTGGATCTGCTGGACAGCACCAGCAGCGCATCAGCTCTGGCTGGATTGACTGACGTGACCCACATCTTCTACAGCGCCTGGCTGGATGCGCCCGACTGGTCGTCAATGGTGGAGCCTAACGTCACAATGCTGCGCAACCTGGTGCAGGGCATCGACGCTTGTGCGCCGTTGCAGCATGTCAGCCTGATGCAGGGATATAAGGTTTATGGTGCCCATCTGGGACGTTTCAAAACCCCGGCGCGTGAAAGTGATCCCGCCGTTGTGGGCGCGGAGTTTAATGCGGCACAGCTGACATGGCTCTCGGCATACCAGCAGGGTAAGCCCTGGCACTGGAGCGCGCTGCGGCCAGGCGTCGTCGGCAGCCCGGTAGCGGGCAATATGATGAACCTGGCGCTGAGTATCGCGATCTATGCCTCGTTATGTCGGGTGCTGGGATTGCCGTTACGTTTTCCCGCCTCACTCGCCACCTGGCACAGCATGGTCGATCACACCGACGGCAGGTTATTGGCAGCGGCGACCGTTTGGGCGGCAGATAACGATGCGGCACGTAACCAGGCCTTTAACGTCAACAACGGCGACTTGTGGCGCTGGAGTGAACTCTGGCCCGCCATTGCGCGTTGGTTTGAACTTGACAGCGCACCTGCCGCGACGATCTCTTTCCAGCAAATATTTCGCGACTACCGTCCGCAATGGCAGGCGCTGGCTGAGCAGGCTGCTCTGCGACAGACTGACCTGCTGCAACTGAGTGATGGGCGCTTTGCGGACTTTGTTTTTAGCTGGGATTACGACATGTTCGGCGATGGCAGCAAATTACGCCGTGCCGGTTTCAGTCACTACTGCGCTACTGACCAGATGTTTTTTGATTTGTTTACGCAGTTCCGTCAGGCGAGGATCATTCCTTAATCTCTGACTCATAGAAAAAGTTACACAACAGCTGCCAGAGATAGCTGGCAGCTGGGGTGAAACGGTGATCCACGCTGCGCAGCAAATGGCACTGACTTTCCCGCGCGATGCGGTGATCGAGGGGAATCGCCCGCAACCCCTGCTCCAGCAAAGCGCGTGGCACCGCCTGTTGCGTCATAAACGCAATGCCCAATCCGGCCTGGCACAGCGCCAGTGCACTGGAAAACAGGTTGCAGCAATATGCCGGGGCCAGCAACTGTCCTTCACTTTTGAAGATGGCACTGAGATAACGTTGCAGACCAAAGGTGTCGCTCATGGCGATCAGACGGTGCTGTGTCAGTTCCGCCACGCTAATTGAGGAGTAACCGGCAATGGGGTGATCCGGCGTAACAATGGCGCAAATTGGCCCTCGCACAAAGCTATGACTTTTTAAGCCAGGTGGCCCGGCAGTGCCAAAACCGACCGCCATATCGACCTCACCGCGCATAATCAAGTCAACGGTGGTTTGCATATCACCCGAACTGATATCGATAAACACCCCCGGCCAGGCGACGGAGAACTCCTGCAACACATGGTTAACCACCTCTTCCACCATGCCCTGCCCGATGCGCAACGTGACCGATCCACCACGCATATGCCGCATATCCCGCAGTTGTCGCTCCAGCAGTTTGCGGCGCTGCGTGGTCTGCGCATAATCCTCGGCCAGCAGCTTACCGGCTTCCGTGAGCACCACATTGCGCCCGCGCCTCTCCAGCAGCGGCAATTGCAGGCTACGCTCCAGCAGCGACAGTTGGCGACTGACCACCGAAGGGTTGATTCCGAGGGCATCGGCGGCACGCCGGATACCGCCCTGCATCCCCACTTCATATAAATAACTTATCGCTTTCTCAGGATAAGCGGCATTTGTCATAAGATAAGCCTATCTGTTGCTTTCAGGTCAACAATTCTAGCATTCCCAGTTCATTTTTAACCGCTGACTTTTCTGCGCATACTGCCGTCTGGACTAAGGCAGGAAAATATAAATGAACCATATAAAAAATTACTTACAGCAGCACGCCGACGAGATTCTGGGCGATATCAAACGTCTGGTGCAGGCGGAATCACCGTCACTCGACAAAGCCGCCGTCGATCGCTGTGGCGAAGTGCTACAGAGCATTTTTCAACAGCGCCTGGGGATCCATGCTGAAGTTGATCATCAACCGAGCTATGGCAACCATCTGCGTTTTGCGTTGGGTGAAGATGGCCCACAAACCACCCTGATCGGACATTTCGATACCGTCTGGGATCATGGCGAGTTGGCGCTACGGGAAGAGGATGGCAAGTTTTATGGCCCTGGCGTGCTGGATATGAAAGCCGGGCTGGTGCAGGCCATCTGGGCGGTACGTGCGCTGGTGCAGCTAAAGCGATTAACCGGGAAGCGCATTGTGTTTCTCTGTAACAGCGACGAAGAGGTGGGCAGCCCCAGTTCCAGTGCCTGGATCGGCCGCAACGCGATGGGTTCAGAACAGGTGCTGGTGGTGGAACCCGCAGAAGTGGGCAGCGGTGCGCTGAAAATAGCGCGTAAAGGAACCGGACGTTATGACGTGGTGATCACCGGTCTGGCGGCCCATGCGGGCAACAACCCCGAAGAGGGGATCAGCGCGGTGCAGGAGATGGCGTATCAAATCCACGCCCTGCACGCCCTGAATGATCCGCAACGCGGTACCACGGTGAATGTTGGCATCGCCAATGGCGGTAGTCGCATCAATGTGGTGGCTGACCATGCCGAGCTGGGCATTGATACCCGTGTGACCAGCGAGGAAGAGGCGCAGCGTATTCATCACGCCATCACTAACCTGCAAGCGGTGATGCCGGGGATCACCCTGGAAGTTACCGGTGAACAGGGGCGTCCGCCGATGCGGCAAACCCCGGCTTCCACGTTGTTGCTGGTGCGTGCACAACGCATTGCCTTAGCGCTTGGTTTTGCGGTTGAAGGCAAATCCGTCGGCGGTGGCAGCGATGGCAACTTTACCGCTGCGCTGGGACTGCCCACACTCGATGGCCTCGGTGCCACTGGCCGGGGTATCCACGCACGTCATGAACATATCAATATTGTCGATATCGTGCCGCGTGCCGCCCTGGTCGCCGGTATTCTCCTTGGCGACAACTCAGCAGGTGATACGGCATGAGTCAGGTGAATATTGCGCCATCCGCCACGGTGCCGGTGGCACGTCCCGCCGGGCAAAGCCCGTATTTGCTGCTGTTTATTATGCTGGTGGTGGCGGCTATCGCCACCTGGCTGATTCCGGCGGGTGCCTTCGATTACGAAACCCGTGAGGGGATTAAGTTTGCGGTGAAAGGCAGCCTGCATGCCGTGCCGCAGTCCGGGGTTTATCCGCTGGAGATCTTCACCGCGATTGCCGACGGCATGGTGAAAGCCGCGCCGATTATCTTTTTGATTTTGTTCACCGGTGGCGTGCTGGCGGTGGTGGAGTCAACCGGGGCGATTAAAACTGCACTGAATTCTCTTGCCCGCAGCACTCGTCTGAGCGATACCCGCATCATCCTGATCTTCGGTGTGATTTTCGCCATTCTGGGCACCACCGGCGCGGTGATCAACGCGGTGGTGGCGTTCGTGCCCATCGGTTTGCTGGTGGCGCGTTCACTGGGTTTATCGCCGATCCTCGGTGCGTCGCTGGTGTATCTCTCCTGCGCCGCCGGATTTAACGTCTCGGTGTTAGGGCCAGCCACCACCGGCCTGACGCAGCACCTGGCGCAGTTGCCGATTTTTTCCGGCATGCTGCTGCGCGGACTGACCTTTCTGCTGTTTGCGTTGAGCGCGATGGGCTATTTGATTTGGTCGGTGCGCAAAGCACGTAAGGCAGGCGAGTTACGTCCCAAACAGACAGAGGCGCAGGATGCCACGCTGGTGGTGACACCACGCCATAAGTTGATTCTGCTGACCTGTGCGCTGGCGCTGATTATTTTTATCAGCGGGGCGGTCAGACTGCATTGGGGCACCAATGAAATGTCGGCGATGTTTGTCTTGCTGGCGATTGTCGTCGGGTTGATTGGCCGCATGTCCGGGACCGACATCGCTAATACCTTCCTCGCCGGTTGCTCTGGCCTGGTGAAAGGCGGGTTTATTGTCGGTCTGGCGGGCGCGGTGTCACTGGTGCTGCAACAGGGCCATGTGCTCGATCCGATTGTCGGCTTCCTGACCGATTTGCTGGCCCCGGTGCCGCAAAAGGTCGCGGCCATTGGTATGTTCATCAGCGCCGCGTTGATTCACTTCGGCATTTCATCCGGTTCCGGAGAATCGGCAGTGCTGATCCCGATCTTCTCACCGCTGGGAGATAACCTCGGTCTGACCCGCCAGGTCACGGTACAAACGGTGCTACTGGGTGAAGGCATTGTGAATTGTATCAGCCCTACCTCGGGCGTGCTGATGGCGGTGCTGGCAACCGCGGGTATCCCGTTCGGTAAGTGGCTACGTTTTATTGCACCGCTGATTGCGGTGTGGTTTGCCATTTGCGTGGTGATGCTGCTGATTGGCGTCTCGATTAAGTGGGGACCGTTCTGATTTTATAGCCCGCAATACACGTAGCGGATTGATTTATCACGCGGTTTTACCTCACACGATAAATCGCGCCGCTACACCTCCCTCCCCCACATGTAACCCTGTCCGATGCGCGTTTTTCCCTCTGTGAACTCACGCAACATTCCACTGTTGCGGTTTTGTTATTTTCGCTGCATATTACGAATGAAAGTTAAAACTAGTTCATTCGAAACATCGTACCCGGACCTGGAGTTGCTATGAACATTCCTTTTACTTCGGTAACCCTCCCAGAAGATCACAAGGCGAAAATCCGCCTGATGAAACAACAACTCAGAAAACAAATTGGCGATGTCGACGGTTTATTCCTTCAAGTGAAAGCCAAAATCAACCAAGCGATTGCGCAGGCAAAGGAAGATGAAGCACAGCGGGGCTCAGCCTGGCCGGAAGTCAGCTGGCGGGATATTGCCGAAAAGAACGTCACTCAGGCACAAATCGACTTTATCAAACGTCGTGGTTGCGTGGTGGTGAAGCAAAACTTTGCCCGTGAGCAGGCGCTGGCATGGGATAAAGCGATGCTTGATTATCTCGAACTGAACGATTTTGACCGTCAGTATCGTGGGCCAGGCGACACCTTCTTTGGCAGCCTGGAAGCCTCCAGGCCGGAGATTTACCCCATCTACTGGTCCAAATCACAGATGGAAGCCCGACAAAGTGAAGGGATCGCGCTGACGCAATCGTTCCTGAACCGGCTGTGGAAATTTAACAGTGGCGGCGTTAACTGGTTTGATCCGGACGTCAGCATCATCTATCCCGATCGCATCCGCCGCCGTCTGCCCGGCACCACGTCGAAAGGACTTGGCGCCCATACCGATTCGGGTGCGCTGGAACGGTGGTTGTTGCCCGCCTATCAGCAGGTGTTTAGCAAAATCTTCAATAACCAATTTGCTGACTACGACCCCTGGGATGCCGCCCACAGGACTGACGTCAATGAATATGATGTGGCGAATACCACCAAATGTTCAGCCTTCCGAACCTTCCAGGGCTGGACGGCGCTGTCAGATATGGAAGCCGGCCAGGGGTTGCTGCATGTGGTGCCAGTACCGGAAGCCATGGCATATGTGTTATTACGTCCGCTGCTAAGTGATGTGCCGGAAGATGAACTGTGCGGTGTCGCCCCCGGAAAAGTGCTGCCCATCTCTGAGCGTTGGCATCCCGATTTGATTGAGGGTTTGTGCTCTATTCCGCCATTACAGGCGGGCGACTCTGTCTGGTGGCATTGTGATGTGATTCATGCCGTGGCCCCGGTTGAAGACCAACAGGGCTGGGGAAATGTGATGTATATTCCCGCCGCGCCGTTGTGCGATAAGAATCTGCGCTATGCCGCAAAAGTGGCGAATGCACTGGACTTCGGTATTTCGCCCCCTGACTTCCCGCGCGAAGACTATGAACGCGACTGGCAGGAACGTTTCACCACCGCAGACCTGAACGCCATCGGCAGACGTAGCCTGGGATTAGCCTGACCGCCATCCGCCCGGTGCTGCCGGGCGGGTTTCTGTTACACTGCGACATTATCCTAACCGTGCCCAAGCCTGATGCGATGAATAGCCGACACCAACAGATTATCCAACTGGTAAACGAAAGGGGCAGCGTCACCGTTAACGAACTTTCGCAGTTAACCGGCGTTTCCGAAGTGACCATCCGCCAGGACCTTAATGCGCTGGAGCGCGAAAATTTCCTGCGCCGCGTGCACGGCTCCGCCGTCGCTCCCGACAGTGATGATGTCGGTTCGCGCATGCGCACCCGTTACAAGATTAAGCAGGCCATCGCTGAACGTGCCGCGTCATTAGTCAATGACGGTGAAGCCATTTTCATAGAGGGCGGCAGCACTAATGCCCTGCTGGCGCGCTGTCTGGCTAACCGCAAAGATTTGACCATCATCACCGTCAGTCACTACATCGCTCAGTTGCTGCGTGACTCGCAATGTGAAGTGGTTATCCTCGGCGGCCAGTACCAGAAAAGCAGTGAATCGGTGGTAGGCTCGCTGACCCGCTTCTGTATCCAGCACATCAATTTCCATAAAGCCTTCCTTGGCGTCGATGGCTGGCATGCGGAAACCGGTTTTACCGGCCGGGATATGATGCGCTGCGATGTGATCAATGCGGTGATGGCCAAACAAACCTACACCGTCGCCGTTACCGACTCATCGAAATTCGGCGTGATCCATCCCTATCCCAGCTCGCCGGAACACCCTTTTGACGCCGTGATTACCGATGACGATATTCCCGCCGCCGCGCGTGAAAATCTGTCTGAATCGGGCGTGCGGTTAGAACTGGTGGCACAGCCTGAGTAGCATACGAACGCACAAATTGATCGTTGCCTGGCCTTGGGATAAGCGCATCATGTCCTCCTTTGGCCTAAAACCAGGATCAACACATGAGCAAATTGTTTAGTCCCATCAAACTGGGTTCGCTTGAGCTGGATAACCGCATCGTGATTGCCCCAATGTGCCAATACTCGGCACAAGAAGGCTGTGCCACCGCATGGCATCGTATCCATCTGGGACAACTGGCGTTTTCTGGTGCCGGGTTACTGATCGTCGAAGCCACCGCCGTAGAAGCACAAGGACGCATTTCACCGCAGGATCTGGGTTTGTGGGATGACGCAACGGAACAGGCCTTGCAGACGGTAGTTAACGATGTTCGTCAGTACGCCGATATTCGCCTTGGAATTCAGCTCGGTCATGCGGGACGCAAAGCGTCAACCTTCGCGCCCTGGCAGGGCGGTACGCAAATTCCGCTGGAGCAACAAGGCTGGCAAACTGTTGCTCCTTCTGCGATCCCGATGCATGAAGGTGAGCACTCACCTACACCCCTGACCCATTCTGACCTTGCCCGGATTAAACAATCCTTCGTTGCCAGTGCCCTGCGCGCGGTACGCATTGGTTTTGAGCTGATTGAACTCCACGCCGCCCACGGTTATCTGCTGCATCAGTTCCTGTCACCGCTTGCCAACCAGCGTGAGGATGAATACGGCGGTAGCCTGGAAAATCGTATGCGCTTCCCACTGGAAGTGCTGGAAGCGGTGCGTGCGGCCGTGCCTGATCATGTGGCCGTCGGCGTCAGGATCTCCGCCACCGATTGGGTCGAAGGGGGTTGGGATGTGAAGCAATCCGCTGAATTCTGTCAGAAAATTGAAGCACTTGGCTCAGCGTATGTGCATGTTTCCAGCGGAGGTTTGTCAGCACAGCAGAAAATTACCGTGTCGGCGGGTTATCAGGTGCCGTTTGCCCGTGAGTTGCGCAAAGTCACCCGTATGCCGGTGATCGCGGTGGGGCTGATTACTGAACCACGCATGGCGGAAGACCTGTTACAGGATGGCGACGCCGACCTGGTGGCCCTGGCGCGCGGCATTCTTTATGATCCGCGCTGGCCGTGGCATGCCGCTGCCGAGTTGGGTGCCAGCGTGCATGTGCCACCGCAATATCTGCGTTCAGAACCGCATGGCGTGAAAGGCAGCATTAAATCACGCTAGTGGATTGGAAAACAAAAAAGCACTGCCTGAGCAGTGCTTTAATAAAAAATTCAGCAATTAAAACATACTGAATGCGGCGCTTTAATAAATTAAGCTGCGACTCTCTGTGCAGGTAATGACGCGGATAACGCGACCATTACAGATTTGCAGAAAATGCATTTTGCGCCATAAGGATTCTTTCTCGTGATGTCAAAGGCAGAAGTTCTGTATTGAGAACTCTGGCAATGGGGACATCTGAAACGGTTTGCTACTAACTTAATTTTAGAGACCTACCACATTAACTGCTGAAGGGCCTTTCTGACCATTTTCAACTGAAAATTCAACACGTTGACCTTCGTCAAGTGAACGATAATCTGTACCCTGGATAGCAGAAAAATGAACGAACACGTCTTTGCTACCATCTTCAGGAGTGATAAAACCGAAGCCTTTCTCAGCATTAAACCACTTAACCGTTCCACGAATTTTATTAGACATAATATATTACCTTTTCAATGAGCCTTGCGGCGATAGAGGCTGAATTGCAGCAACGAATCAGATCTTGGGATAAAACTCAAAGAGAAAGGCTGGAATGCGGCACTAAACTGGATGAGAGATACTATAGGAACCAACTTTGATACTGTCTGCTAATCAGACCGACGGCGCATTAACGCACGTCTAAATATCATATGCAAGATAAATATTAATGAGTATGCATAACATCCCGTAGCACCGTGTAAATTCGCTCATCGGTGGATTGCGATACATTGAAGCGCAAAAAACGATCGCACATGCCTGACTGGCTAAAGGTGTTGCCAGGTGCCAGCACCACGCCCTGACGCAGGCAAGCACGGGAAATGTCCGCAGCATCGAACCCTTCCGGCAGTTCACACCACACAAACAACCCGCTTTGCGGCACCAGCCACGGAATAATGCCCAGTTCCCCGAGTCGCTGCATGACCTGTTGCCGGTTATCGGCCAGGCGTTGCTTTATCGTCTCTATATGGCGTCGATAGCCGCTATCTTTCAGCACGTTCAGCAACAGGTCAGCCGCCAGTCTACCGCTGCTGAAACCGGTGGCAATTTTCACATCGGTAAGTTTTTCCACCCAAGCTGGTTTGGCCGCGATATAACCGCAACGCACCGAGGCGGATACCGTTTTCGAGAAGCTGCCAATGACTATCACACGCGAAAAACCATCCAATGCCGCCAGACGGGGAGCAGTGTGCGTCTCCAGATCGGCAAAAATATCATCTTCCACAATCACCAGGTCCGAATTTTCGGCGATCTTCAACAAGCGATGCGCGGTGGCCGGAGTGAGCGTGCCGCCCGTTGGGTTATGAATACCTGAGTTGGTGATATACAGCCGTGGCGCATGCAGCATTAACGCCTGCTGAAACGCCGCCAAATCCGGTCCCTGGGCGGTCCAGGGAATACCAACAACATTAACGCGCTGCGCCCTGAACAGGGCGTGGAAGTTGAAATAACAGGGATCATCCACCAGCACGGTATCGCCTGGCTCCAGCAAAAAACGGCAGATCAGATCGATTGAATGCGTCCCGGAATCGGTCAGTAGCAGTTGGTCGGGTGTGGCGGAGAGTCCATACGCCGCCAGACGCCGGGTTAACAACTGGCGCAATTCCGGGTTACCCGCCGGAACAGCATAGTCAGTCAACAGCGCGCTTTCACTGCGCGCCGCTTTCCTTAGCGCACGCCGAATACCTTCTTCATACATCCACTCCGGCGGCATCCAGCCACAGCCCGGTTTTGGCATATCCGGTGCGGCGTCCAGCGCCTGGCGGGTAATCCATAACGGATCAATATCGCGCTCCACGGTCGGTGCCAGCTGTGTCAGGTCGAGGGGGGCAATCGGCCCGGAGACGAAGAAACCCGCGCCCGGACGCGAGACAATCACGCTTTCCGCTTCCAGCCGATCATAGGCTTCCACCACAGTTGAGACGGACACCCCGGCAGATTGGGCACGGGCGCGAACGGAAGGCAGGCGGCTGCCTGGGGTTAACACCCTGGAGGCGATCTGCTGACGAATATCATCCATCAATTGTTCGATACGGGTTTTGTTTCGCAACGTCATAGATTCTCCCGCTGTACTGCCCAATCGACCAATACAGTTTCGTTAAATTGTATTGGATTGTATCTGGTTTCACTGCCGAAATCAGTGGTTAACTGCGTAATATTAAGGGAGGAGAAAATATGAAAATTAGATTAAATGGCTGGGTCAGTGGCTTTATCGGAGTGATGATTTTTGCCGGTTCGCTGCCCGCCACGCGCGCCGCCATCGGCGGATTTGATCCGCTATTTCTTACCTGTGCACGCGCCACCATTGCGGCGCTGTTGGGCTGCGGGTTGTTACTGATACTGCGCCAGAAGCGCCCTGTGGCAGCGGATATCCCCGCACTGGCCATCACCGCGTTAGGGGTAGTGGTCGGTTTTCCATTGTTAACCGCATGGGCCGTTCAGCATATCTCCTCTGCCCGTTCGATTGTGTTTCTCGGCCTGCTGCCGATGTCGACAGCGATCTTCGCCGTACTACGCGGTGGCGAACGGCCACGTCCGATATTCTGGTTATTCTCCATCGCCGGCAGCGCCATTATTGCCGGCTATGCACTGGGTGGAAGCGCGGGAAGCATGATGGTGGGTGATGCGTTGATGATTGCGGCCATCATTCTCTGTGGACTGGGCTATGCCGAAGGGGCGAAGTTATCGCGCCGACTCGGAGGTTGGCAGGTGATCAGTTGGGCGTTGCTACTCTCTGCTCCGGTGATGCTGCCCCTCGCGATAGTCACCGCCCCTGTCAGCTTTAGCGGCATCGCCATCTCTGCGTGGCTGGGATTGGCTTATGTATCGGTATTTAGCATGCTGATTGGTTTTATCTTCTGGTATCACGGCCTGGCAAAAAGCGGCATCGCGGCGGTAGGACAACTGCAACTGATACAACCGTTTATGGGGTTCGCGCTGGCGGCATTGCTGCTACACGAATCGGTTAGTTGGACGATGCTGGCGGTGGCGAGTGGCACCATTATGTGTGTGTTTGGCGCAAAACGGTATGCATCCTAACGCAGCGGCGCGATACGTCGCGCCGCTGCGGTATCCGTTATTGGTTTTGCGGATAACTCAGGGTAATCGCATCATCCGGCAGTTTGGTGAAGTCTTTGATAAGGGTGTGGAAATCCGCGATCGGGTTGAGATCGCTAAACTGCTGTGGATAGAGATCTTTCGCCAGAATTTCCATGCCGATGATATTGTACGGATGGTTATAGAAATGGTGGTACACGCCATAAACACGACCTTGTTTCACCGGTTCGATCTGCGCCAGACCGGTGCGACTCAACAGTTTCTGGAAGGTGACAGCCACATCTTGCGGATCGACACCATAACCAAACGGCAGCACGTTAGTATTCGGACGTTTGGATCCGGTCATGATGTAGACGTCCGGCTTCATGGCAATGATTTTTTCCAGTGAAATGAAACCTGAGTTACCCGGCAGCAGCGCGGAGCCGATGTTTTTACCGCCAACCGCTTCAACCAATCCACCCCAGCCGTTGTGTCCGTGGGTAAAGCAGCAGTTGTCGCTGTTACCGGCGATCGGCTCAATAAATACCGTAGGTTTATTTTTAATTTTATCAATAACCTGCGTCATTTTCTGCATATGCTGCTGGTAGAAATTGGTGTAGGCTTTAGCCTCTGATTCACGATTCAGCACTTTACCCAACAGGGTGACACTCGGCGCGGTATTCTGGGCCGGATGCAGTTCATAATCGACGAACACTACCGGAATATGCAGGTTGTTCAGCGTGTCCAGCACACCCGATTGCTTCAGTGCCGGTTTGGCTCGCAGTTGGGCAATCATCAAATCTGGTTTTTGCGCCAATACGCTTTCCAGGTTGACCTGTCCCTGGTCGTTAAAGCCCATATCAACGATTTTCGTCGCTTCCGGCCAACGGCCTTTCAACATATCCCAGGTTTGGGTGTCTTGCTTTTTCGGCAGATTATTCCAGGCAACCACGCGTTTGAATGGGTCGTCACGGTCCAGCAGCGCCAGCGCCAGGACATCTCGGCCATCCTGCAAAATAATATGTTGCGGCTCCTTACTGATGGTCTGAGTATGACCATCCATATCAGTGACACTGAGTGGATAAGTGGTGGCGCAAGCCGCCGTTGAAGCCAGTAACCCCATAGCCAGTAACAGGCGCGTTTTCATCGCAAACTCCGTGATAAAAAGAATAGTTATTATTATCAATAACCTTAACACAACCTTAAGATACAAAAGTAAACTGCACATCAATGGGTTGTGCCGGAGTACGGAGAAAATGCACCGGATTCAGGTGAAATCAGATAATTTTTGCCCGGCAACGATCAATTCATTCAACAACGTCTGGCGACGCTCTTCTGGCGTATCGCGACTCACCATAAAACAGATTGCCGCCACCGCCTGACCGCTACGTGAACGAATCGGCGCGGCCATACAGCAGGTAAAACTCTCGGATAATCCTTCCGTCAGGCAATAACCCAGTTGTCCGGCACGATGGATATCCTCAAGGAACGCCTGTTTGTCGAGGATTTGCCCATTCGCCAGACGGTAATCTTCTTCGGGGATAAGATCGAGAATAGCGCTGTCCGACCAGTTGCTGAGCAGCAGACGGCCGGTGGCGGTCCAGGTAATGGGCACCCGTACGCCAATATCGGAGGTGATTTTAAACGGATGGGCGTTACTTTCCGACAGCACCACGGTGTACTTATTCCCTTCCAGCATACACAGCTGAACCGTCTCGCCATGGCGGGCCACTATCTCAACCATTAACTGATGGGCACGGCGGATGAGGTCGTTATGCGCCATGTAGTCCGCACCGTAATAGTGCATTTCACGGCCAAAGAACACCGCGCCGTCGGCATCCAGTTCCACCAGCCCGGCTTCACTCAGCAGGCTAACTAATTCATACACGCTGGAACGCGGCGCACCGGTGGCGTCAATCAAATCACGCATCGCCATAGGCTGGCGAGCAATATGCAACTGGCGAAAAATGTCGATAACCCGGTCAACGCCGCGCGCACGCGATGGCTTTTCGTCCGGCATAAGCAAATTCTCCTGATGCAGTCGGGGGGTGGCCCAGACAGTAAAAAAGAAAAGCATCATACACCCAGCGTCAACGTTAACCCATCCCCGTTAATTAAAATTTTATTGGTTGGTTATATATTTCTCTGTTCTATTTTGGTGCCTCATTTTAGCGCATGATGTGTCGGTTGTTTTTTTAAATCACGAGAATGATCACATTTCCATTCAAAGATTTTCTTCATTGCTTTTTTATTTTGCGATCGCGACTGCATCACAAAAAATTAATTCCCTGGAGACATATTGCAAAAGTGAAAATCCTGTGCAAATCTTGCTCTATCCGATATTGCAGATAACAGTCCGATATACCAGACAGTTGTCATGCAATGCAGATTGTCATTCTCAGTTCATAAAAGGAGCAGCATTGCATGACGATCATACGTTATGGCATTGAAGGCGGCACTGGGACCGGTGGGCAAAAACTGCCGTTCGCACGTGCAGTTGAGGCCGATGGCTGGTTATATATTTCGGGCCAGACACCGATGTGTGAAGGCGAAGTGGTGGAAGGCGGCATCATCGAACAGACGCGTCTGGCGTTTAATAACTGCCTGTCCATTATGCACGAGGCGGGTTATGCGGTGGAGGATGTGGTACACGTCACGGCAGTGTTAACCGACGCCCGTTACTTCAGTTCTTTTAATAAAGTTTTCAGCGAGATATTTAGCGGTAATCCGCCAGCACGTATTTGTAGCGTGCAGGATTTAGTCGTCGACTGCAAAGTGGAAGTGGATATGAAATGCTTCCGTGCCGATCGAAAATAATATTTACCATCTGATAAAAACTAATTTTTTATTTACCCGCCCACACCAGGGTAGTGCGTTAATAACTGATGCTTTTCATGTCGTCTCCATTAAATAAGCGAGAAAAACAATGAATGCAACTTCGTTAAAAATCATCGGTGGTGCGCTGGTCATGCTGGCCGTTGCCGGTTGTACCCCCACGGAAGAGAAAAAAGACATGGGTGCAGCACCACAATCTGCGCTGCAAACCGTATTGCAACGCGGCACGCTGCGCGTGGGTGACTGCCTGAGCTTTGCACCTTTCGGTTTCTACGATAAAGACGGCAATCCCGATGGCTATGACGTCGACCTGGCGAAAGCGCTGGCGAAAGAGATGGGTGTGAAACTGGAGATGGTCAACACCACCAGCGCCAACCGCATCCCTAACCTGCAAACCAATAAAGTGGATGTGGTGTTCTGTAACTTCACGCGAAACCTGGAGCGCGCCAAAGAGATTGGCTTCACCAACCCGTATGTCGTGGCGAGCGAAGCGATGCTGGTACGCAAAGAGAGCGGCATCAAGTCGGCGCATGATATGGCCGGTAAAACCATTGCCACGGTGAAAGGATCGACCAATGGTGATGAAGTGCGCAGCATGGGCATCGATGTGAAAATCCAGGAGTACGACTCCTCACAGGCCGCCATTCTGGCAGTGAAACAGGGCCAGGCCGATGCGATGATCGAGGATAACAACTTCCTTGCGTATCAGGCCAAGCTCGATCCGACGCTGACCGTCACCAATGAAGCACTGGTGCCGCTGGAGTACAACGCCTTTGGCGTGAAACAGGGTGATCAGGTGTGGCTTAACTATTTGAACGAATTCCTGTTTGAGATCAATGCCTCCGGTGAGAATGCCACGCTGTATCAAAAATGGTTCGGCGATAAGCCACGTTATCCGCTGAATCCGCAATTCTGATCGCACGCGGCGTAGCAGAACTTGCTACGCCGCAAGAAGGAGTCCATCCATGAGTTATCAATGGCTAACCCTGTGGAATTATGGCGAGACCTTTCTGGCCGCCGCCTGGCTGACGTTACAGGTCACGCTTCTCGCTTTCGTGCTGGCCGTGACACTCGGCCTACTGGCAGCGCTGGCGAAAGCTTCCGAGCTGGCCCCGCTACGCTGGTTGAGCCACTGTTACGTCGAATTCATCCGCAATACGCCGGTATTGCTGCAAATATTCATCATCTTTTTCGGTCTGCCTTCGCTCGGCATCACCATGAGCGCCTTTACGGCTGGCGTGCTGGCACTGGGGATTAATGTCGGAGCTTATCTGTCGGAGACCTTTCGCGCCGGAATACAGTCGGTGCCCAAAGGCCAACTGGAAGCGGCATGGATTTTAGGTATGCCACGCCGCCAGATATTTCTGAGTGTGGTGTTGCCCCAGGCGGCACGCGCAGTGTGGCCGGCCATTATCAACAATTTGATTCAGCTGTTACTGGGGACTTCGTTACTGTCGGCGATTGCACTGCCGGAGCTGACCGGCACCGCTACGGTGATTAACGCCCGTACCCTGCTGTATATCCAGACCTTCAGCGTAGTAGCTCTGGTGTATCTGCTGCTGAGTAATCTGTTTTCCTGGTTCGGCACCCTGGCGGGACGGCGTATGTTTCATCCGCCGCTGGTGACGAAGGTAAAAAAGTCCGCCTGGTGGTGGGCAAAAAAATGGCTGACTAAACCCATCAAACGGGAGAATGCGCTATGAGCGATTTGATCATCAGCTCGCTGCCGCTGTTGCTAAAGGGGTTGGGTATCACCCTGCTGCTTTCCATCACCGCTATCGTTGGCAGCACCCTACTTGGCCTGCTTGCCGCCGTATTGCGTACCAGCCGGTTGCCGGTCGCCCGACAAATTGCCGTGCTCTACACCGAGTTGTTTCGCGGGACGCCAGTGCTCATCACCCTGATGTTTATCTACTTTGGCGTGGCGTATTTTGGCTATGAAATCAATCTGTTTGCCGCCGGTATCCTCGGACTCAGCATCTATCAGGGTGCGTATATCGCCGAAGTGTTTCGTGCCGGAATTGAAGCCGTGCCCAAAGGACAATGGGAAGTGTCATGGATTCTCGGTCTGTCGAAGCGACAGACCTTTGTTAGCGTGATCCTGCCGCAGACGCGCGGCATCGTGCTGCCGCCACTGGTTGGGCAATATCTTTCCCTGATTAAGGACACCTCGATCGTCAGCATGATCGGCATGTCGGAACTGATGCACCAGGGCCAGGCGATTGTCGATCGTATCGGCCAGCCGGTGGTGATTTATGGTCTGGTAGCCGTACTGTATTTCGTTGTCTGTTTTCCGCTCTCCCGTTGGGTTCAACATCATCAAACCAGGAGCCAGTTATCATGAGCAAATCCGCCATTACGCTGAGCCGTATTACCAAGTCCTTTGGCGCTACTCAGGTGTTGAAGGAGATCAGCCTTGATGTTTCGCCCGGTGAAGTGCTGGTGCTGATTGGCGCCTCCGGTTCCGGCAAAAGTACCGTGTTGCGTATTATGAGTGGCCTGGAGACTGCCGACGGCGGAGAAATCTGGGTCAATGATGTGCCGTTGCATGATAACAAACGCAGCCGGGAAATTTGTGGACACGTCGGGATGGTGTTCCAGCAGTTCAATCTGTTCCCACACAAAACCGCGCTCGGTAACGTGACGCTGGCGTTGATCAAAGCACAAAAATTATCTGAAGCAGAGGCCAATAAACGCGGCATGGCGGCGCTGACGCGTGTCGGTCTGGCCGAACGTGCCCATTATTATCCGGCGCAACTCTCCGGTGGACAGCAGCAACGCGTGGCAATTGCCCGGGCGCTGGCGGTAGAGCCGAAAATTATGTTCTTTGACGAAGCGACTTCGGCACTCGATCCTGAGCTGGTCGGTGAAGTGATGGAGGTGATGCGCAGCCTGGCGCGCGAAGGTATGACCATGGTAGTCGTCACCCACGAAATGGGTTTTGCCCGCAAAACTGCCGACCGTGTAGTGTTTATGGATCAAGGTGTGATTGCTGAGCAGGGATCGCCGGAGCAGATTTTTGTTCATCCGCAGAATCCCCGCACCCAACAATTTTTATCACGCGTGCTTGAGCATTGATCGGAGGCGCTATGTCGATTCATTTTCCGCTGGTGGCGGATGGTCTGCTGGATGCACTGCAACCCGCACCTCGCTTTAAATCCGTAGCAGGTCGCGGCGATACGCCGTTACCTGTCGGCACTCCGGTACTTGCCAGCGACAAGGTATTTTCCCCATTGATGCTGATGAAGCAATCGGCACTGGAGAATAATCTGCGTCAGTTGGCGGATTTTTGCCGTGAACAAGGAGTGATGTTGGCGGCGCACGGCAAGACTTCCATGTCTCCTGCGATCCTGCGTCGTGCCATCACCGAAGGGGGCGCCTGGGGACTGAGCGCCGCCACACCTGCGCAGGTGCGCGCATTGCGTCAGTTCGGCATCCGTAACGTCTTTCTTGCCAATCAACTGGTCGACCCCGCGGGTATCCGCTGGATTGGCGAGTGGCAAAAGCAACATCCTGACCACGGCTTTCTTTGTTACGTGGATTCAATGCAAGGGGTGCGCTTGCTGGAGCAGCATCTCGGCGACACCCGCATAGCCGTGCTGCTGGAGATGTCGGTCAGTGGCGGACGCACCGGTTGCCGCTCACAATCTGACGCACTGGACATTGCTGCCGCGATTGCCGCCAGCCCTGCCCTGCAACTGGTAGGTTTGGCAGGCTATGAAGGTGCGCTGGGAGCAGGTCGTGATACCGCCGGTATCGCTAAAGTGCACGATTATTGTCAGATGCTGATCGCCACCGCTGCGCTGCTGGCTGAGAAGCAGCTATTCGGCAGTGACACCATCATTCTTAGCGCCGGTGGCGGTGCCTGGTTTGACGTGGTCAGCGCCTGTTTTACCGAAGCCAGATTGTCGTTGCCGATCACGCCGCTGATCCGTTCAGGTGCCTATATGGCACATGATAACGGGTTGTATGCCCGTATCACGCCGTTCGCCCAACCCGGTACGAACCATCATTTTGAAGCAGCACTGGAAATCTGGGGACGTGTGTTATCGCGCCCCGAGCCTGGTCTGGCGTTTGTTGATTTCGGTCGTCGCGATGCGCCCTTTGACCAGGATCTGCCAAATCCGCTATGGGTGCGGAATGTTGATGGCAGTGCGCCACGCGCGGCAGCGGGCATGCGGATCAGCGAAGTGAACGATCAACATGCCTATTTGTTGTTGCCGGAAGAGGATGCACTGAAGCCTGGGGACTGGGTCGGTTGTGGCATTTCACATCCCTGCACCGCATTTGATAAGTGGCGTTATTTGCCGCTGGTGGATGATGATTATTGCGTCACAGATTCACTGGAAACAGCATTCTGATTGGTAGCGGCGAGATTTATCGCGCCGCTACAGCATGCGCCCTAAGCGCTGGCAGCATGGCACGTCATTATTGGTGGTAATAAGCCATAATCATATTTATGTGGCGACGCGCAATATTAAAACCCTGGGTAATCACGCCCACCGCAAGTAAGACCATGCCACCTGTAAACATCAACACGTAGATCATAGCATCCTCCCAGACCTCTTTGGGAAGCGCGAACAGCAGCAGCAGTGCTTCCAGACTGGCTAGTGAGATAAAACAAATCACCTTTAACATGCCATAAAGCAGTTGCAGCCCCTGCTCGTCATCGTCTGCGGATGGCGTGACCAGTTCCCCACACATCATCGCCATAGTAATTTGCTGTTTTTCACTCTCTTGTGTGGCGAGCAACTGCCCCCGTTGCCCATGACGAATTGCCCGAGCCGCCCATTCCAGCATCAACCACTGGTAACCCGGCGTCCATATTTCAGCCACGGGCAAACTGTGCCAATTATTGTCTTGTATGCCAGAAGGGATTTCGTTTAAGGCATCCGTGAGCAAATCCCAACCTTCACCCTGCAAATTCCCTGTCCATACGTGGCGTAAATTTGCCGGTACTACCTGCCTGGCGGCGAATAAAATGTTGAGGTATTTTTCGACCTGATACTGCTGACAGCTGAGACTGCGAAAACACCAGACCGGCATCCGCGTGTCAGATGATGCGTGATCATGCGCAAACAGCAGCGCCGTGGCGTATTCACAGAAAGCGTCGTCATTGGCACCATGCAACTCCATGACAATCAATAAACGCGTCCCACAAAAACGGGTTATGATCCATTCTTCCAGCATTGCACGCTGTGGCAGCGCCTGGAGCAGATGGACTTTTGACTTGTACTGTAATGAAGGATGGTTGTTCAAGACGGAAGTGGCATCCTTCTGGGTTGGCTCGTCCGCGTTACGCATGTATAGCCAGATTTCTGGCCTGTTAAGTGTTGCGATATCGAGTTGGTCCAACAGTCGGGTTAACACCTGTTGCGTGCGACTCAACCCGACGTCCTCATCAACGCCAATACTGAGTTTACGGGGGAAATCTTTTTGCGGCGGCATTTCGCCTTCCAGGCGAACCATTTTCAGGGCGGCATTCTCCACCGGAAAAAGTGATGTATGTCCAGCCAGCCTGATCGAGGCCGACGCTTTGTGAATCCACCAGTTCCGCATCTCGATATAACTTGTTTGCATCATATCGGCCCAAAACCGGCTGGTATTATGGATAAGCAGGATAACGGTGAAAATGAGGGCGCTAACAACGGCAGGCATGACCAACAACCGAATAATTTTCACCGTATCCGGTGCGTCCGGCTCCATCACAAGAGCGCTGGTAATCGCAATGACAATTCCCACCAGGACACAGAAGGATATGCTGATAAGGTACGGGATATGCTGTTCGTCTGGCCTCCGCGGTTCAGGCAGGGGTTTCCAGATATTCATGACTCAACCGCTCCCGCGACAGGTAATGAAGAAACGAAAGAACAGCCGCATTTAGCCTGGTACGCCTCAGTGACCACATTTCGGCCATTCATCGTCCATGTGGGATGGCCTTCGTCAGCTTTGGTTTTACCGTGAATCGTGCAACGGGCGCTGTCGCCCACTAACATGACGGGTTTGCCATCAAATATTTCACCGGTCGCATCAGTCACGCTTCCACCGTGCGATAATTTGTCTCCGAGACGGATAACGCCTTTTATCATCTTCTTAATCCTTTAATATCCATTGTTTTTCGTTTACCGGATAAATAATCAGAGTCCGGCATTCAGGTCGCATTTCATATGCGTCCAACCTTGATAGTTTTTAACTTCGGGTATGCGATCGGGCAGGTTCTGGAAGTTGGTGTAATGTTTGTAAATTACTCTGTTAAGCGTTCGGGCATCGAAATAAAACATCCCCCAAGTGGAAGCGTTCTCTGTGGAGGCAGGATCTAGTGCATGAATATGATGATGTAAGGTTCTGCCTTTGAATTCGACCGTGTAGTCAATTCCCGGACCGCCGGGTTGCAGACGCGGATCATCGAAAGGCAGGGAGGACATATAAATGCGTCCCTGTTTGGTTAACAGAAAACCCTGGTCGTTGACAATCGTAGCAGAGAGAATGTCATCATAGTCTGGAGTATCAGAACCATTATCTTCTTCGCCTTTAATTGACGCATTTTGCCAGGTTTTTCCGTAGTCTTTGGATACGACAAATCCCGCTTCTCCCCAGTTGGGAACGGCTATATATCGCTCTGAGGCATTGATGTAGGGTTTGGTGAATATCCGGTAAAATTGAGACCATATTTCGCTGCGAATACCCCGTTGCTGATCAACGAACCACAACGCCCCTTCACAGTGGAATCCCTCCAGTTCAAGCCAGCGATGATCATCGAACCGGTAAACCACCTGTACCGGTTTCTGTCGAGGTTTTAACCAGTGACTCTGGCACCCGCTAAGTATGAGCAAAGTAATAACCATCGATGTAATTCCTTTTACATATTTCAGCATCATTAAAACACCATTTTGTGACCCGTTGAGGGAAGATCCAAATAGTAGCGGCGCGATTTATCGCGCTGTTTTTTTGTGCGCTTAACACCGCGCGATAAATCGCGCCGCTACCGGTCAGAGTCCGGCATTCAGGTCGCATTTCATATGCGTCCAGCCTTGATAATTTTTGACTTCGGGTATGCGGTCGGGCAGGTTCTGGAAGTTGGTGTAATACTGTTTTACCGAGCGATGTAAAATGCGCGGATCAATATAGTCCCTGCCCCACAATGACGTATCCAGGCCTTCAGCAGGTTGTATTGCATTGATATGGTTAGGGATCTTTCTTCCTCTGAACTCGACAACATAATCCACGCCTGTTCCGCCAGGTTGCAGGCGCGGATCGTCAAAAGGCAGGGAGGACATATAAATACGGCCCTGTTTGGTCAGTAGAAACCCCTGATCATTGACAATCGTGGCAGAGACGATGTCATCATAGTCAGGAGTATCAGAACCATTATCTTCTTCACCTTTAATTGACGCATTTTGCCAGGTTTTTCCATAGTCTTTGGAAACCACAAATCCTGCTTCACCCCAGTTGGGAACCGCTATATATCGTTCAGAAGCATTGATATAGGGTTTGGTGAATATTCGGTAAAATTGAGACCATATTTCGCTGCGAATACCCCGTTGCTGATCAACAAACCACAAAGCCCCTTCACAGTGGAATCCCTCCAGTTCAAGCCAGCGATGATCATCAAACCGGTAAACCACCTGTACCGGTTTCTGTCGAGGTTTTAACCAGTGACTCTGGCACCCGCTAAGTATGAGCAAAGTAATAACCATCGATGTAATTCCTTTTACATATTTCAGCATCATTAAAACACCATTTTGTGGCCCGTTGCGGGAAGATCTAAATAACTGAGGGGTTCCGGCATATCCCACTGAGGTAATGGGATCTGTTTATGGTGAAATTCTCCAGGTCGAGCCGGATCAATTTTGGTTGCAGGATGGTACTCATTAACAACGCCAAATTCACCTTTTGGTAAAACATCATTGGGCTTGTTCATGAAACGCTTGATGTCCCTTTCAGACAATTGCCCAGATTTGTAATAAGCCTTAGTATCCTCATTTGGATTATACATATGCCGCCAGTCGGCCAGCTTTCTCAGCCGCAGCCAGAACTCCGGATCTTCAAACGCCATACAGTTACCAATCGCCAGGTCATACGCCACCGCTTTTTCCTGCACGTTCGGGTCCATCACAATGGCCGAATGCTGGCTGAGTTTTACCGGATCGCCATATTTCGCCATTTCATCAATTTCCTGATCGGTTTTATTCCGTAACAGCAGATATTCCATCCACTGCTTCGTGCCGATAATACGCCCACCGGTGAAATGGGTTTTGTAGTGAATATTCACCGCACTCAGCTCGGCTTCGGTCAGAATATGCCCCGGCTGCATACCATAGCCGTGTAACGAGATCAGGTGCCGGGTTTCCTTTACCTGCCACACGCCCTCATGGGCACGGGCGGAGTAGTCGATATAGCGATCTTCCCCTGTTACCCCGGTCTTAAACTTCATGTCTCCGTCATGACTGCTGCCCATCATGCTCAGCTCAAACACCTGCGGCAACGCTTCGGCATTGAGGGTCACGCCACTGTGGTACGGATAGGCCGCGTTGGTTGCCCGGCCGTCATAACGGAAGTCCCCTTCCCGCCAGGCGGGCTTCTCAAATGGCCGGTGCGTCGGGTTACCGCCGGTGGTGTAGTGCTGGCAAAACGCCCGCTGGTAAAGGTTCTCCATCCTCGATGCAACCTGATCGGGAATGCCGCGCCAGCCAACCCCCTGCACGCTCTGTAGCGACACGATGCCATCGTCCGGACAGAAGTAGTTGTATACCCGGCCATAATTGTTACGGCTGTAGCGCGGATCGCTGTGCCACTGGTGTTTGCGCGCCAGCGTGCCGTCGTTAAACATCGCCTGCACAAAGTCCGGGTGATAGCGCCCGGCAGGATCGTATTTGGGGTTGGTGGCCATCAGGCGGCAAAAGTTGCGCAGGGTTTCCTGACGGGCTTTAGCGGTCTGCTGGCGGCCCGGTAGCAGGTTCTCCAGAAAACGCGGTTCCAGTGAATAAGGGGAATGGCAGAGGATGGTGCAGTCAGCAACGGTATATTCAGGTGCCTTCTGCCTGAGAATCATGTTCGCCAGCATGGTGATAAGGGTGCCCTGGCTGTGCGCCACGATATTGATGGTATCGTAGCGGGTACGTGGGTTATCTCTGATTTCCCAGATAAGATCCGCCAGCCGCTGCGCCGCAAAGAACTGATAAATCCGGTGCGGATTGCCGTAAATCGGGTGGGTAAAGTCGCCACCATTCAGCTTGCGGCTGTAAACGCCCGCCATCCAGATCGCGCCGCCGTTGGCACCCGGCCCGAGCATATCCGGAATACAGGTGGTGGCATTGGCAAAGGGGCCACCATTCTTGGTTACCGCAAGATTCAGCACATTGCCGTAGTTATCGTTGCAGAAGCCGCGCATTTCAGGATTAAGTTTTTTCAGGCGTTGCGGATCATTCTCCTGAAAGGCGTCATATGGCAGTACCGATTCCAGCCCGAGCTTTTTGACCTCGGCACGATAACGCTGCTGGTCGGCGTCATAGGTTTCCCGATCCACCGGACGATATCCCCAGTAAAACGGGATCACCGGCGAGCGACCGCTTTGGGTAACACGTCGCGCGGCACCGTTCAGATCGGTTAAACCGCACATCTCCGCCCATTCATGGATATGCATATCCGTGCGGGCCAGCCGGGTATTCAACCCGGCGACAATCCCCTGCTCCTGCGTCTCATAGGCTTCACCAATATCGTTGACGCCATGCACCAGAATAACGATGCAGGGTAGCGGGCTGCCCACCGCTAAGTCCTGAGTGAGCATCGCCCCCGCGGTCTCACGATCCACACCAATACAAGTCCCAAGTACCGGGTTGTTAAACACACCGTTCGCGTAATTTTCCTTGCTCATGGTTTTGCCTTCCTGATTAACGTGATTTCCAATTGTTCGGTCTCCGCCACATCCAGTAGCGGTGAGTATCCGTTGGCATCGGTTATCCCCTCGACCACACTGCCATTCGAGTTTGTTACCTCGAATGCCTGATTGAGCAGCGGATGTTTGTGGTCACCATCACGATACAACCGGACCTTGCGCGCCAGCGGGTTAGCCACAAATACCGGATCAACAATCTTCGCCATCTCGCCCGGTTGATAACTGAGCGTCGGCGATTTCTGTTCAATGTATTTTGGCGAGAAAATTTCTACCCCACCGCCGGGATGGATACGGATACCGCCGCCACCGCAGTGCAAAAACAGCCCCTTTTTCGCGCTAATCTGTACCTCACCATTCACACTGGTGATCTGCATATCCTGTTCGGACAACGCGGACAGCTTGCCCCGCTGGGCCTGCAAGCTGATGTGCCCCGACGCGGCAATAAGTTTGATCCCCACGCGACGCACAAATGCAGAGATCCCCTGCCCCGCCGCCAGAGACAGCGTTTTAAAGATGTTTACGCTGCCATTATTGCTGGCGGTAATCACCGCATCCTGCCCGGCGGACAGTTGCAGGCTTTCCGGCGTGGCCTGCACCAGCCCGGCATCGGCCCAGGCCACAATGCCAGGTTTTTTCAGTTCGGAAAGTGATTGCTGAAGTTGTTGCTGCGGCGCGGTATCCACGCTATCGGCCCCAGCATGGCCCGCACTCCCTTGCAAGCTATACGCCAGACTGAGCGCCTGTTCCAGATGGCGGATCGTCTCTGCCATATCAAGTTGGTTACCCTGCGCATTGGGTTGTGTCGCGGTGGTCAGAAAAATACCCTGCCCTGCTCTGACCGAGGCATGACGGTCAGTACGCAACTCAGCGCCGGCACCGCGCGGCTGGCGTTTGACGTCCACCAGATGGCCGATATTCAGCTGCGTTTTGCCAAATTCGGTTGCCAACTTGACGTGCTCATGTCCCTTCTCGTCCTCCATACGCAGCTTGTTTTTGCCAAAGGTACGAATGACGTTGCGGGTACTGTTTAGGTCATTCACCAGATCAGGATTGGTCACATCATGCAGGACGTGCGCAATATATGGACGTTCCGGATCACCGCCCTCGAAAGCAATCGCAACCTCGGTGTTATCCAGTAACGGGAAATGCACGCCGAAACGATCCCCGGCGTAAACCCGCGCCAGACGCACTGGCATACTTTCCTGTCCCTTCACCCATTCATCCTGGTCGAAGCAGAATTTCACCCGGTAGCGCCCCAGTCGATCGGGGCGCGCTAAGGTGTCATTCATATGGTGACCGGAGATACGCGCTGGAACGGTCCCGGCAATAACGGGCCGTGGGAGCCGCTCAGGTCGATACGAAATGCGTGCACTCCAGGGAATCCCGCTCAGTTCAGACTGGAATGGGCTGTCGCGGGAACCACGGCTTATCAGGCCCACCACCAGCCATCCGTCGGAAAACGCGTCAGGGCGCTCCCCGATAATTTCCGACACCATACCGGGTAACAGCGCAGGATCATCAGCCCTTGCTGTAAGTCGAATGCGATGACACAAATGGCGCTCATGGCGAATGCGGGCATAAAACCAGGACGTTTCCGCCTCCCCCGCCTGCATACTTGCCCAGCGGTCTCCTTCGCCGTAGTGAATATCCGCGTAGTGGTAATCGCGCCCACAGGTGAACGCAGACTCATTCGCCATATCAGCCGAGGACTCCAACGCAGTGAGGCGCTGGATACGGTAGTCATAATCTCGGGTATGGACAGCCGCAGGCACCACCGCAGCATGGCTGGTCATATCTCGAATGGTCAGGTGTTCCCCCGCCATGCCAGCCTGAGGCAATGCCCTGATGTTATGACCCGACACGTACCCCGATGGCATATCACCAAACATCATTACGGTCAGATGGCTGGCCGTTTTATGCGGTTCAAAGCGAAACCAGATCCCCACTTCAGACAGTAGCCGCAGGAGAAATTGCAGGTCAGTTTCTCCCCACTGGACAATCATTTCACGTTCGGGGTAAGTCCAGCGCAGACCCGTCATATCCATTTCATGGCCTTGCATACCGTGCGATTTCAGCACACGGCAAACCAGCTCTGGCACGGCGACATTCTGGAAGATAGCGTAACGATGGGTATGGCTTAGCAGAGAAAGGGGGGATTCGAGCACAACTTCGTATAACGCTTCATCCCGACTGGCAGATAAACGAGACATCGCGGTAATGACACCATTAATCTCACGATACACCGGCCGTCGTCCCTCTGGCAGCGGCGGACTTGAACCACCGTCTGAAGGGCCGCGGATCCTGAACGAAGCCTTCTTCATCATCAGACTATCGGGCGGGATATCACGATCTTCGCAGGTAAAGCGGATAACATAACGCCAAGGCTGACTCAGCGCCTCCTCGCCGGTGAACGACTCAACATCAGCGTAACTATCTGATTCTGCGAAGCTCAGCAAGTAGCGATTGTGCGCGCTGAGTTTAACTTCCTCATGAAAATTTGTGTTATTTAACATACTTTCTCTCCCTGAAAGTCGTTTCACCACATTTAGTTGCGGGAGAGAATAGTCAACAACGGTGATTTAGTGAACAAATACGTATCAGTTTTGCAGCATGGCCCCTGATTTTTAGCTGATGATCTGACTAAGACAAGGCAGCTTTTACCGCATCCTGCGCATGGATCAACGTGGTATCGAACAGCGGTACGCTGGCATCTTCCGGCTTCACCAGCAAGGTGATTTCCGTGCAGCCGAGAATAATGGCTTCCGCCCCGTCAGCAACCAACTGCGCGATAATCTCGCGATATTGCGCACGTGACTCCTCGCGAATAATGCCCAGACACAGTTCCTGATAAATGATGTCGTGCACCACTTGACGCTGCGCTGCCGCGGGCACCAGCACCTCAATACCGTACGCCTGTTGCAGCCGCCCTTTGTAGAAATCCTGTTCCATGGTGAAGCCTGTCGCCAACAGGCCGACACGTTTTACCCCCGACTGGCGGATGCGCGCAGCCGTGGCATCGGCAATATGCAGCAGCGGAATGTTTACCGCCGCCGTGATTTGCGCGGCAACTTTATGCATGGTGTTGGTACAGAGCACGATAAAATCGGCACCACCGCGTTCAAGGCTGAGCGCCGCAGCCGCCAAAATCTCACCGGCTTTTTGCCACTCACCGGCTACCTGTAATTGCTCGATTTCTTGAAAATCAACGCTGTACATCAGGCTGCGAGCTGAATGCAAGCCACCCAGCTGTTGCTTAACCTGTTCATTGATGATGCGATAATAGAGCGCCGTCGATTCCCAGCTCATCCCGCCAATCAGGCCGATCAGTTTCATTCTGTGTCCTTTATCCTTTCCGGCCAGCGTGCCGTCGGAAACAACGATAACCGAATATTGAACAAATGGAATAGCGGGATAAATAACGCATGTTCTTGCACGGCTCCGGCCTCCAGACCAAGTAGTAAGCGGTTCAGCTCCATCAGCAAGGCTGGCTGCGGCTGAGTCTGCAATGATTTCAGGCGCTGCTTGAGGAACTGGCTTAACTCATGAAACATCGCTCCACTATCGATGTGATGCGTTGCCAGCAGCGCCTGATGGCGCACATAAAAGTCATAGCAATTCGCTCCCAACCACGCCTCGGCAATCAGGTTGCCACCGGACACCAGATCCGGCACCGGATCGACCCGTTTACGAGGCAGGATCACGTTGACCTTATCCAGGGTCCGCGCCACAAACTGCTGCCGCATCGACATCGTCACGCCATCCAGTCGCATCGCCGTGATAAATTGCAGCAGCTCACGAATCCCTTTGCGCACCGCGCGTTTCGCCGTCCACGAGGGGCGTTTGTTACGAATTAACGCGGTGATCACCACACCAAACACAATCCCCACCATCGTCGACAGCACCGCGTTCACTATAAGAAGTAAATCAGGTTTGAAGTGGTGACTCATACCGATAAAACCGGGTATCTGGGTTGCGACGATCAGACCAATCAGGTTGGTTGAGGGATTGGCAATGACCAGCCCCAGCGCCAGTAACCCCGGCGCCAGACAGATCACCAGCGCTTCAAACGTAATCGCTTGTGGAATAAGAAACACGATATACATCAGACTGATCGCCACTGCGATGATCACGCCCTTAAGGAACAGCTTCATCGGGGCAATCGGGCTATCCATCCCGGCAAAGAAGGAACAAAGTACCGCCGCCATCATCGGCGCAGTCGAACCATCCACCCAGCCGCTACCGATCCAAAACAGGCAGGTGGCGAAAGTGGCGATAAAGGCAGTGAAGGACGAGAGCAGCAACAAACCTTTATCAATATGGCGGTGGCTACGCACCACGGTTTTTCCCGGTTTCACCGTTGGTGTCCACTCACTAACACGTTCACTTACGCTGTGGTAGGCATTGGCAATACGCACGAAATTCAGTAAGCGCTCCAACAACCCCAGCAACAAGATACTTTCTTCGCTGTTTAGCCTGCCCTCCTGCCACGCCAGCTTGAGTTGATCCTGTGCTGCTACCAGATTGTCATGCACCGGCTGCTCTTCCGCACCGTTTAGCCAGACCAGGAATTGCTGAAACGCCTGTGCAACGTACTCAGGGAACAGGATTTGTTGCTGTGCCAGTAGGTTAAGCCGCGATTCAATCGCCGTCAGCGTTGGGATCAGATATGAAAGATGTTGATATTGCACACTCACCAGACGTACCAGGCGGCGTGCCGCATCGCCTTCATAGACACAGTGGGTGATCAGCGTTTCGACATTCAATGGATAGTTAGCCATCTGAATCAGAATGCCTTCGCGTTCAAGCGCCTTGTCGTTCGGCGTCGACGTCACCAGCTCACTACACAGCTTGCGCGCATTCTGATACCACTGACTGACGCTTTGCTCCAGCAGATGGCGCATCGACACCGGCATGATCAGACGATGTACCAGGCTGCTGCACACAATCGCCACGGTGATCTCCTCAATACGCGAGATTACGGTGTAAGTAATAGAAGCCGGTGACGTTACATCGGGGAAACCCATAATCGCGGCGCTGTAGCCCGCCAGCATGAACACATAGCTTTTGGGCGTCCGGTCGTGCAACGAGAGATAGAGACACACCGCCACCCACAGCGAGATACACAGGCTGAACAGCATCGGGTCCTGTACCGTCATCGGGTAGATTAACAGCGTGAACAATCCGCCCAGTACCGTTCCCATAAAGCGGAAGATGGATTTTGACACCGTCGAAGCGGAATAGAGCTGCGAGGCGACATAGACAGTGGTCAACGACCAGGCCGGTTTATCGAGATTGAGTTCCAGAGCAATATAAAAAGCCAGAAAGGCGGCAAGACACGTTTTGGCAGAAAACAACACTGCACTTTGAGAAAGCCACTTCATAAAGCAAAAAAGACCTTGAGCATGCAGGAATTGGCTTATCCTGGCAGAAGCCTCTGCGGAAGGCATTTTGATTTGTTATACAAATTATTACCGTGCTAATTATATGGGCCTCTATGGAAATTAAGGGGGAAATTTTCACCCGCTGGCTGATTACAGTGAATGCAGCGCAATTAAATAATAAAGTTATAAGCGATCGAAAATTGTTATTTATTGGTTATATATGCGCTTTGCTATGGTGGTAAAAAAACCACGAGAGAACAATGATGAAACGTAAAACGCACCTCTTAAGCACGCTGGCGTTAAGCCTTGGACTGCTCTCCGCATACAGCTTCGCTGCCAACCCGGAAACCGTCAACATCGGTTATCAGAAAGCCAATATCTTCGCGTTGCTGAAATATCGTGGCACGTTGGATGAGACGTTGAAGAAGGAAGGTATTAACGTCCGTTGGGTTGAGTTTCCCGCCGGGCCACAAATGCTGGAAGGATTGAATGTCGGCAGTATCGATCTGGCAGCAACCGGAGATGCCCCACCCGCCTTTGCTCAGGCCGCCAAAGCCGACCTGATCTATCTGGGCCATTCGCCCGCAAACCCCAAAACCGAAGCCATCGTGGTGCCAAAAGATTCCCCGATTAAGAGCGTTGCCGATCTCAAAGGTAAGCGCGTGGGTCTGAATAAGGGATCGGATGTCAATTATCTGCTGGTTAAGGCGCTGGAAGACGCCGGACTGAACTACAAAGACATCACCCCAGTGTATTTGCCCCCTGCTGATGCCCGCGCGGCTTTCCAGAAGGGAGCGATTGATGCCTGGGTGATCTGGGATCCGTTCCTGGCCGAAGTGGAAGCGCACACCGGTGCGCGTCAGGTCCGCAATGCGGAAGGTCTGGTGCCTCATTACACTTTCTATCTCGCCAGCCGTCGTTTTGCCGAGGAACATCCGCAAACCGCGAAACAGGTGGTGGATGAGTTAAGTAAATTGAGTGACTGGGCTAACCAGCATAAGGATGAGGCCGCTGCCATTCTGTCAAAATCGACCGGACTGGATAAAGCCATCTGGCAAACTACGCTGGCACGTCTGCCCTATGGTGCGCAGCGCATGACGCCACAGGTGTTTGCAGAACAGCAGGCGCTGGCGGATACCTTTACCCGTGTCGGTTTGCTGCCGGTGAAGGTGGACGTGCGCAGCGCAACCTGGTCACTGGATAAGAAATAAAGACATACATCGTAGCGGCGTGATTTATCGCGCAATTCCGTGCGCGCTGGCGTTAAATCACGCCGTTACAACTCGAAGGGGCGCTTTTCGCCCCCCTATTCATTCTCCGCTGCCGATCTGCCAGATACCGGTTGGCGGCGTGCCATTCACCTTCCAGTTCCCGATATCACGCGCTTTATAGATCACCGGGTTATGCGATGCCACAGTGCGTGCGTTACGCCAGTGACGATCCAGTGCTTTGCTTAAGCGGGTATCAGAAGCACCTAAGGCATTAAACAACTCGGTCGCGGCACGCGGCACCAGTTCGCTGGCGACCACTTGCGCCTGCCCGGCTTCCGCTTCTGCAAGGTCGTTTACCTGTTTGATATAAGCCTCATCACTGCTGAGATGAGCCTCATACGCTGATTGCAGTGAATGTGCGGTGCGGATCACTGTCGCTTCCACCGCAAAAGCCAGGCTGGTCACTTCACCCACCACCTGCAAAACCTGCACATCCTGGCGTGATGCACTGCCGTTGCTGTGACTGTAGATGCGTTGACGTGCCGCCACACCCAGTGCCGCATCACGTGCAGCTGCACGCGCAATCCCCGCCAGCGTCGCCAGCAGCACATGCTGGTAGAACGCCGTTTGGTAACGGAAGCGCTCAGCAAAGTCGAAAACATGTTCTTGTTCGACGTAGGCGTTATCAAAGCGCGTGGTGCCGCTACCGGTCAGACGTTGACCAAAACCATCCCAGTCATCTTCACGACTGACGCCTGGCTGGTGAGTGTTGACCAGCGCAATCACATCACCCTGATTGTCATTGCGGCGTGCGTAGACATCAATCCAGTCGGCAAACAGAGTGCCGGTACTGTAGAACTTTTCGCCATTCAGCGTCCAACCTTTATCACCCGGTGTGACACGAGTGATCACCTCCCCCAGTTTGACCGTACCTATTTCCGTCCAGCCACTCCCGACCAACTCGCCATCAATAAAACGCCGGAACCAATTATCCCGTGCCGGGCTATCCGGCTGATTCAGACGGTCTTCGACAAAGGCAAAATGCGCACGCAGCGCCTGTGGCAGATTCGAATCTGCTTCGGCCAGCTCCGTTAACAGCTGGAACAACTGCGGCAACGAGGCCCCCCAACCGCCTTTTTCGGGTGGAATACGCACCGTGCCAAAGCCTGCTTCTTTCAGCCAGGCCAGAGGTTCATGCGGCAACGTGCGATGACGTTCGCGGTCGGCGGCACCAGCGGCGATACGTTCAAATACCGGACGGAAATGTGCAGCCAGCCGCGCGTAATCAGTTCCTGTTGCTAATAAGGTCATGGTTCACTCCTGATGGGAAAGATCGTCGATATCGTGGCGGGTTGGCTCATGGCGTACCGCCAGCAGGAAGAAAATCGGGATAATGGCGCTGAGCGACACCACCCAGAACATATTGGTGCCGAGTGCAGCCTGGAGGATCGGCAGAATAAACAGCGCCAGAGCGCTACCGATACCCGACAGGGCACGACTAAAACCGACGCCGGTGGCGCGAATTGAGGTGGGATAAGACAGCGCCGGATAAACCATCAACTGCGCACCGGGGCCAAAACCCTCGGCAAACAGCCACAGACCCAGCATCAACACTGCAAACACGATGCCCGCCACCGCTTCGGGGTGACCAATCAATGCCAACGCAATCAGTGCGACAAACTGCAAGGCAAATCCGGCAATCGCCACATGACGCGATGGATATTTCCACGCCAGGCGCATCCCCAACAGGCCACCGGTAAAGGCGAACAATGCGTTCAGGCCCAGCGAGGCAGAAATGGTTTCAAACACGCCCGCACCAAGGAACTGCGCCAGAATTGATGGCAGAAAGAAGGCGATGGCGGTGTATTCAAACGAGATACAAATATTCATCACCCCGGCGACAATGGTGCGTTCACGCCACGGTTGCTGGAACAGTACGCGGAAACTAACTTTGGGTGCGGCTGAGGCGGGTGGCGCTTCGGGTTCTGCTTCATGGGCATGGATACCGTAGGAATCACGCAGGATGCGCACCGCCGATTTCAGATCCCCCTGATTAGCCGCCCACAATGGGGATTCATTCATAAACTTGCTGCGCACCGCGATAATCAGCAACGCAGGCACCGCACCAAACAACAGCGAAGCCCGCCACAGCCAATCGAGATGCTCTTTCGGCAGCAGAAAGTAGAGGCCAAAGATCAGCAGGAAGCAGAGCGTCGATGCGGCGTACCACATCGGACACCAGGCGGCGAGACGTGCCGCTTTGTTACCTTTCCCGGCAAATTTAGAGAATTCGGCCAGGTAAGACATCGCCACCGGCAGATCAATCCCCACGCCGATCCCCATCAGAAAACGAGCGCCAATCAGCACCCAGACGTTGGGAGCCAGCCCGGCAGCAATCGCCGACACCACGAAAAACAACATATCCGCCATAAATACCGAGTAGCGGCCGTATTTGTCGGTGAGCCAGCCGCCGATCAGGTTGCCAACGATGGTGCCAACCATAATCGATGAAGTGACCAGCCCGGTGATAAACGGTGAGATCTGAAATTCGCGTACCACATCATCAATGCCGTACGAGAGCGTGGTGAGATCGTAGGCGTCGAGAAAGACGCCACCGAGCGCCAGAAACACAATCATGCGCGCGTAATTATTTTTATCACTGCGGGTGTTGATCAGGCGCGCAACGTCGCTGACCGAACGGACCGGTTCGGAAACCGGCAGGGTGTTTTCTAAAGGGAGTGTGCTCATACCGCCTCACGCTGTTATTTGTTATGCAGGTGAGGTTGTTATATGCGCTAATCGCTCAGGACCAAAGCAACAAATAGTGATATTTATTTGTTTTAAATCAATAAGATAATTAAATAAAAACACAAAAAACCAGGCGCGCATAACGTGCCTGGGGAAACCCGTAATCAGGGGGAAATCAGTCGGCGGAAACGGGCACCAATACGCCTTTTACCAGCGGATCATCTGTGGTCTTCAGCCATTGTTGCAGGCGCGGATCGGCAAAAGCTTTTTTCAGCTTTTCGATATTTTCCTGTGACAGGTATGGCGTACCGATCACCAGTTGTGATGCGAAGGTACGTGGCGCAGGCGGGAACAGAATGCCTTTATCACGCGGCACTTTGCCGGCATCAAATTGCGACACGTAGCCAATCGCGGCATCCACCGAGTTCAACGCACGCGGCATCGTCAGCAAATCCAGCTCCTTAAACACAAAGCCATGTGGGTTAACGCTGATGTTTTTCAGTTTTGCCGTACGCGGTTCAACATGCGGATCAAGGGTGATGAGTCCCTGTCGCGCCAGCAGCCACAGCGCCTGGCCCTGGTTTGCACCATCGTCCGGCACCACAATGGTGGCGCCCTGCGGCAGCGCATCAATTGAACTGTAGCGGTCGGAGTAGACACCAAATGCCCACTGGAACAGCGGCAACGTTGGCGTCAGTGCAAAATTATTCGCGTCCACCACTTGTTTCAGCCACCACTGATGTTGATACACCGTCGCCGCATATTGTCCTTCAGCTACCGCGCGATCAGCCTGTACCGGGTCTTGCACGCCCACGGCTTCCAGTTTCAGACCGTAATCTGCTGCGATATGGTCGTTCACATACTCAATCAGCTTCTGCTCACCCGCCATCGCCGGTTCATAGTGAATTTTTAAGGTGGTGCCAAACACCACCGCCTGCGGTTGCTGACTACGCCAGAGCCAGGCCGTTGCAGCGACAGCAACGACCACTATAATCAGTAGCAGCCACGGCCAGCGGCGGGTTTTGCGTAACTCAAATTCTTGTGTTGTCATAGCGATGTCCCCTGAGGATGACGTAAAGCGGTAACCAAACGATCACCGAGAAACTGAATGGTTTGAATCAAGGCGACCAGCACCACGATAGTGGCGATCATGATGTGATTGTCGAAACGCTGATAGCCGTACACCACGGCCAGATAGCCAATGCCACCTGCGCCGATGGTGCCAGCAATCGCCGAGTATTCGATCATGGAAATCAGGTTGAGGGTGATGGCCGCGACGATGGCTGGCAGGGCTTCGCTCAGTTGCGCCTGGCGGATGATTTGCCAACGCGAGCCGCCGCAAACCAGGCCCACTGCAGTGACCTCAGCCGGTAACTCACGCAGGGCGTTATCCACCAGGCGTCCGAAAAATGGGATACCTGCGGCGATCATTGGCACCACCGCAGCCGGAATGCCAATAGTGGTGCCGGTCAGCCAGAAGGTGAACGGGATAATCGCGGCCATTAACACCAGGAACGGCAGCGAACGCCCCATGTTCACAATCCAGCTCAACACCCGGTTTACACCCCGATGAGGAAACAATCCGCGCGCGGAGGTATTAAACAACACCACACCCACGACCCCACCGCAGGTCACGACAAACAACATCACAATGCCGACCATCAGCACCGTTTCACCCACAGCGGGCAGCATCAGCGCGGGTATTTCATTCCACGGTGTATCCTGGCTCATAACGGAGACGCTCATACCGCCTCCTTCAGCAGCGGAACTCCGGCAACAACGCTGGCACTCAACCCCAGTTGCTCCAGCTGTTTCAGCAACTGCGACAAAGGCACGCGTTCGCGCTGGAAGTGAACGCCAACCTGCAAGCGTCCCAGTTGCAGGCCATTCACCTGCTCGACATGCGCACCCAGCAGATCAATGCGCAGGGCAAATTGCTGGCTAAGCCGCGATAACCAGTCGCTGGCAACCGGCACATCGGTGCGATAACTCAGTTGGAGTACCAGTTCTGACGAGGCGGCTTGTGGGGCCAGCGGCAGAAGCTGTTGCGCCAACCGGGAATCCGGTTGTGCCAGCAACTGCCTCACCACGCCGTAGTGCACAATCTGCCCATCGCGAATTTCTGCCACAGCATCCGCCGCACGGCGTACCGCATCCATTTCATGGGTGATTAACACAATCGCCAACCGATACTCGTCACGTAACTTACGCAGCAGGTCGAGGATGGTGATGGTCGCTTCGGGGTCGAGTCCGGATGTCGCTTCATCGGCCAGCAAGACCGATGGACGCAATGCCAATGCACGGGCAATACCAATGCGCTGACGCTGCCCACCAGAAAGCTGTGCTGGAAACGCGGTGGCTTTATGGCTCAGCCCCACGTGTTCCAGCAACTCCCCTACCCGCGCGTTGATATCGCGCTCAACCACTCCAAGATAACGCAACGGCAACGCGATATTTTCCCAGGCGGATTTACGCTGTAACAATGCCGAGGATTGAAATACGGTGCCGATGGCACGTCGTTCGCGACGTAATACGTCACCACTCAGCCGGGAAAGGTCATGCCCATTGACGCGGATGCTACCCGCACTCGGTCGTTCCAGCAGGCTGATGCATTTTGCCAGCGTAGACTTCCCTGCCCCACTCGGCCCCACCACCGCCGTGATGTTGCCGGGCTGTACCTCAAGGTTGATTGACTTCAGCACCTCGGTTACGCGGCCATCAGACGCACGGTAGTGCTTACTCAACGCTTCTATCTCGATCATATAACCTCCTGCGGCACCGACTGCACGCGATAACCCGCGCCAGGATGGGGTGCCTGCAACTGAGGCCCGGCATGGAATAATTTCTCGCGCAGCGTGCCGCTGGCGTACTCTTTCTTAAATACGCCACGCTTCTGCAATTCCGGGATCAACAGCTCGACCACATCTTCGAAGGTTTCATGTGTCAGCGCGTAGGCGAGATTAAAACCATCGACATCG
This sequence comes from Pantoea sp. X-Soil-TKNS-1211, assembly GCF_059730495.1. Classification (NCBI taxonomy): domain Bacteria; kingdom Pseudomonadati; phylum Pseudomonadota; class Gammaproteobacteria; order Enterobacterales; family Erwiniaceae; genus Pantoea; species Pantoea sp. X-Soil-TKNS-1211. The sequence goes on along the minus strand of NZ_AP035954.1, from coordinate 11,447 downwards.
GTTTCCTCGACCCAGCTCTGCAACTCATCCGCTACCGTTGCGGCACTCCCGACCAGCAACGGACCGAAACCGCCGATCCCCACCCAATCGGCGAGCGCAGCGACGGTCCATTGGCGGTCAGGGTCAGCGGTAGAGAAGGTTTCCACTGCCGACTGGATGGCGTTGGTATGTAAATACTTCAGCACCTGATCCGGCTGATACTGGCCGAAATCGATGCCGGTCCAGCCCGACACCAACGCCAGCGCGCCTTCATAGCTCACCCAGCTTTTGTACTCCTGCCACTTCGCCTGGGCCGCTTTGTCTGTTTCCCCGACGATGACCGTCTGTAGGTTGAAGATCAGGATGCTGCGCGGATCGCGGCCCGCTTCTGCTGCACGGCGGCGAATGTCCGCCACGGTTTTCTTCAGCAGCACTTTGGACGGTGCCGCAACAAACACGCACTCGGCATGCTCGGCAGCAAACTGTTTACCTCGGCTGGATGCCCCCGCCTGATACAATACCGGCGTGCGTTGCGGTGATGGCTCGCACAGATGAATCCCCGGCACATTGAAGAAGGTGCCCTGATGGTTGATGGGATGGATTTTGCTCGGGTCGCTGAAGATACAACGTTCACGATCGCGCAGCACTGCATCGGCTTCCCAGCTGCCTTCCAGCAGTTTGTACACCACCTGCAAATACTCATCGGCGTAGTCGTAACGACTGTCGTGGTCGGTTTGCGCCTTGTGGCCGATATTGCGCGCACCGCTCTCCAGATACGAGGTGACAATGTTCCAGCCGATACGCCCTTTGGTCAGGTGATCGAGCGTGGAGAGACGCCGGGCAAACGGATAAGGATGCTCAAACGACAGTGAGGCGGTGAGTCCAAACCCCAGATGTTCGGTCACTAACGCCATCGGCGTGATCAACGACAGCGGATCGTTCACTGGCACCTGTGTCGCCTGACGAATGGCAGCATCTCCGTTACCGTTGAGTACATCGTAGATGCCCAATACATCGGCGATAAATAACCCATCGAATTTACCGCGCTCCAGCAGGCGTGCCAGATCAACCCAATATTCCAGGTCCTTATACTGCCAGGAGCGGTCACGCGGATGCGCCCACAAACCCGGTGACTGGTGTCCGACACAGTTCATATCAAAAGCATTCAGGCGAATTTCACGTTGCGATGGCATAGCAATCTCCATAGCGAGGCCGTGATCGTTGTGCGACCCGGCGTTCGTCAGTTAATTTTGGGGGAATGTTGAGAAATTAGGGCGCTAAAGGGGGACATCGCTCAGCATGTTGGATATGCAGCGATATGAGAATTTGTCGAGCCACATCAGCGGCATGATCAGCGACCTGTGGCAACCCCATCAGTTCGCCAAAACGCGCCCTGGCGGCTGGGCCAACCACAAACAATTTTTGGTTTGGCTGACCGGATCGCGTCAGCGTGTGGGACTGGTGATCGACGTCAATACCAAAACCTAACGCATCGGCGCGGATGATGCCCTGCTGACTGAGGGATAGCAGCAACGGTTGGCTGGCCGTCAACGCCCCATGGCCTGGACCGGTGGTAACGATCAGATGGTCGAGCTGATGGTTTTCTGCCGCGCCTTTGCGGGTATGCAGCCCAATGTCGAGCTGGTTGCCACGCGATGCAATTTTCGTAAGACGGGCAGCCAGCACGCGCAAACTACCCGTTTGCTGACGTCGGGTGATCTCCGCCGCTACCTGTGGCGCAATGCGGTAACGATGTACATCCCACCAGGAACGCAAATGCCGGACAAAACGTTGTTGTTCACTCAGTGGTAACGACTGCCAGATAGTTTGCCCCTGCGCGCGCACTTCATCCAACACCCGCTGCCACGGTAGTTGTTGTTCTGCGGCACGCGCTACTTCCGCACGGATGTGATGTAGCCACAGACGCGTGCTGGGTTGTTGTTGTGGGGCCAGAGACCATTCTGGCCAGTCACCGCTCAGGTTGGCGCGTGACAGCTGACCGCGCCGGGAGAATGCTAATAACGGGCCACGATGTTGTCGTATACCCAGCGAGGCTACCACATCGGCCATACTCAGGCCGGTGCCAATAATCGCCACCGAGGCATGGCTGTCAATGCTGTCCAACACACCAGGCTGCCATGGGTTAGCAATCAGGGCCGGGTGTTCCGCGAAGGGCACAAGCGCACGCGGCAGTGACGGCGGTGGATGGCTGATCGCCAGTGCCAACACATCGCCTTGCAACGTTTCCCCGTTGCTCAGGAGCAACTGCTGCCCTTCCCAGGCAATGGCGCTGGCCTGGAGATGACGTAATGTCACCTGCGGGTGCTGTTGCGCGGCCTGCACAAACTGTTCGGCGAGGTAACGCCCAAACATGCCACGCTGTGGATACACCGTGCCATCTGCGCAGTGCGCTACTGAATCCAGTGAACATTCTGGTTGCTGCCGATACCAGCGTTCAAACGCGCCCTGCTCGTCCCCGCTAAGTTGCATACGAGACGCAGGGACATTGATACGATGCGCAGGCTCCTGAGTAGAATAGGCGACGCCAGCGCCCAGGGTATGCCGCGGTTCCACCACCGTGACGCGCAATGGCGCTGTCGCATTACGGGCAAGATGAATCGCCAGCGCTGTGCCGCTGAATCCTCCCCCCACAATCATCACATGCGGTATCTGCATCGCCTGGTCCTCACTGCATTTCTTCAGCATTAGCTGGCGCTCGCCTGTTTGCCTGGCCGCTTATCGCCACCGATGGTTTCGCCAAACGGTCCGGTGTTGACGCTGCGGGCGCGCTGTTGCTGCCCATGTGCCAGCGGCAGCAATGGTAAGAGTAACTCTGCCACACGATGCGCCTCTTCCAGATGCGGATATCCGGAAAGGATGAAGTTGGTCACGCCCAGCGCCTGATATTCGCGGATACGTGCCGCCACCTGCTCCGGACTACCTACCAACGCAGTCCCTGCCCCACCGCGTACCAGCCCTACTCCTGCCCACAGATTTGGTGCAATGTAGAGGTTGTCGCGCGAGCCGTTGTGTAACGCGCTCATCCGCGCCTGGCCAGCTGAGTCCATACGGGCAAAAATTTTCTGCGCCTGCGCGATCGTCTCTTCATCAAGATGAGCAATCAGTTTATCTGCGGCCACTCTGGCCTCTTCTTCTGTTTCCCGCACGATGACATGTAAACGAATACCGTACTCCAGCTTGCGCCCGCGCGCCTCAGCCTGTGCACGGACCACCGCCAGCTTCTCCGCAACCTGCGCGGGAGGTTCACCCCAGGTGAGATAGGTATCGATTTGCTCGGCCGCAACGTCAATCGCCGCATCAGATGAACCACCAAAATATAGCGGCGGTCCATTTTCCTGTACCGGCGGGAACAACACTTCGGCACCTTCAACGTGAATATGCTGCCCCTTATAGTCAACCTTTTCACCGCGTAGCAGACGACTGTAGACATCCAGAAACTCTTTCGTCACTTCATAACGTTCACTGTGACTGAGGAAAATACCGTCCCCTTTGTTTTCTACCGGGTCTCCTCCGGTCACCACATTAATCAGCAGCCGACCATCGGAGAGTCGGTCCAGCGTGCTGGCCATACGTGCCGCCAGCGTGGGTGGCTGCAAACCAGGGCGTACTGCGACCAAAAAGCGTAACCGCCGTGTTAACGGGGCCAGTGCTGAAGCCACCAGCCATGAATCTTCGCAACTTTTACCGATCGGAATTAGTACGCCATAAAACCCAAGATTATCCGCAGCCAGCGCGACTTGCTGTAAGTAACCTAAATCCACCGGTCGCCCGCCCTCGGTAGTGCCAAGGTAGCGCCCGTCGCCGTGTGTAGGAAGAAACCAGAAGACATTGATGTTCTCATTAACGAAATCGGTCATTATGCAATTCCTATATAACTTTATTAAAAAATGATCATTTAACTTCATTTATTTAGTTATATAGCCATTAGCGAAATACGTGCCAGCTTCTGGTTTTGGTTAAACTCCTATTTATCAATAGATTGATATGTTCAACCGCTTTCTTACCTGTTGTATTCGCAACTTTGCCTCAACAGCATTTGCTGCATTTGCAACTTCTTATGCTTTTTTCCTGATGTCCATAGTTAATCTGCTTGTATAGCGTGAGCATATGCTTGCAACAAGGATACTCACCATGCTGACACCCTATGCTGACTTTACTACTGATTCACCTCGTTTGGTCGATCCCGCTTCTCGTGCTTTCCAGGCTTTGTTGGACAAGTTTGCCCCCACCGATGCCACCGTGCTGATAGCCGGTGAGACCGGCACCGGTAAAGAAGTCGTCGCACGATATTTGCATCATCATAGCGCCCGTCGCCATGGGCCTTTCCTGGCGGTTAACTGCGGTGCGTTAACCGAGAGCCTTGCCGAAGCTGAATTGTTTGGGCATGAGAAAGGGGCGTTTACCGGTGCAACACAAGCGCATCCGGGGTGGTTCGAATCAGCCCAGGGTGGTACGTTGCTGCTTGATGAAATTGGCGAGCTAAGCCTGTCATTGCAGGTCAAGCTTTTGCGCGTATTGCAGGAACGCGAAATCACCCGTGTCGGTTCACGTAAACCGATAAAAATTGATGTTCGTGTGATTGCCGCTACCCACGTCGATCTGGCCCAGGCAATCCGGGAACGACGTTTCCGGGAAGATTTGTTCTACCGCCTCAACATCGCCGTTGTCCCCTTGCCCCCTTTGCGGCAACGACGTGAAGATATCCCGGTACTGGCACAACATTTCCTCGCCCTTTATTCCCGCCGTCTCGGTCGTCCGGCACGTCGTTTATCCCCGGATGCGCTCGAAGCTCTCATGGAGTACAACTGGCCCGGTAATATTCGTGAGCTTGAAAACACGCTGCATAATGCGGTGCTGCTCAGTCGGGACGAGACATTATCACCAGCACAACTACGCCTTGCTGGTTACAGTGAACATCAGTTCACCGATACGCAGAGTTCAACGCTGGATAGTTTTCTACGCCAATCCTTAACAACCGAACCCCACCAGTTGTTTGATCGCGTCGTGCAAAGCCTGATTAAGAATGCGCTTGAGCTGTCCGACAACAATCAAACCCAGGCGGCAGCGTTATTAGGCATTAGCCGTCACACCTTACGTACCCATCTGGCGAATCAAGGGGTGATTAAAGGACGTCGCAAAACAGCATCCATGACACCGACCCTCATCGCTCCTCCTCAACCAGGTGAACGTGAACTACGTATCGGATATCAAAAGTTTGGCAATCTTGGTGTATTAAAAGCTCGGCAGAGCCTGGAACAATGCTTTGCGCAGCACGGGGTGAGTGTGCTCTGGAGTGAGTTTCCTGCCGGTCCTCAACTGCTCTATGCATTGCAAAATAACGAAATCGATTTTGGCACTACGGGTGAAGTGCCACCTATTTTTTCCCAGGCCAGTGGCAATGCTGTGACCTATATTGCCTGGGAACCACCTGCCCCCAGTAGCGTGGGTATTGTTGTACCATTCGATAGCAACATCAAGACGTTGAGTGACCTGCGCGGAAAACGAATTTCCGTCAATAAAGGCTCCAACGTGCACTGGTTGTTGTTACAGTTGCTGGATGAGGCAGGTATTGGCCTTGAAGAAGTAAAAGTGGTTTATGCGCCGCCCAAATATCCATTGACGGTCAGCGATTATATCTCCGTTGATGCATGGATGATGTGGGACCCGATACTTAGCGCTGCGGAGAATAATCCGACACTGCGGGTTCTTGCCAATGGTGAAGGGCGTGTCAGTAACCATCAATTCTATCTGGCTCGCCGCGACTACGTACAACTACATGATGATATCCTGCGTCAGTTAGTGGAAGCGTTGCAGCAGACCGGGCAATTTATCGATAACCGTGGGCAACAGGCAGCGAAACTTTTGGCTCTGGAATTGGGTCTGGAAACTGACGCGGTAGAGCGTGCGTTATCACGTCGCAGCCATCAAACTCGCTCAATGACATTTGAAGTCATTAAACAACAACAGGCCATCGCTGACCGTTTTTATGCGCTGGGTTTAATCAACAAACCCGTTCGCGTCAGAGAGGCCGCATGGCGATTTTCTTCAGAATTGCGGTTGCTGGCCTAACTCATCTGGCGAAGTGAGGGGGCAGGGTGCTGAAGAAAGTTATCCACCTTTTCTGTGGATAAATCATTGAATATCATCTGGCTAACAAAGAAAGAACGTGACAAGGGTTGATGATTGAGAGTTGCACCACTGGCGATTTCACCCTGAAATTAATTTCAAAAAATGATGATTTTCATATAGATAACAATGAAATCGACATGGCGAAATTTAGTAATTTCATCTTTGCTATCATATTCAAAATTCAAAATCGCCGTTTGGACTCATCCCACGGCTACCGGTCAATCCTGCACCAGACCCGCTGGATATTTTGTCTGCCGAGTATGATGCTGGGCCTGAAATCGTGGCGATTTCAGCCTGAAATTTGCGGCATCACTGTCGGTTTTTCATGAGGTTAGCGATGAAAAACAGCTGGCGAGGCGCAAAAAAAAACCGCCCGAAGGCGGCGTAGCTTACTGATTGAGGTATTTGTTGAGGGTTTCGTTTATCACCCGGTCCAACTCATCCTGCAACTCTTTTGACTGGCGATTAAACTCATAGCTGAACATACGACCGCGCGTCTTTTTACGGGCAAAACGGTCTTTGTCGGCAAAGTTCCAGAGCGCGGTAGCAATCACTTTATCTTTTGCCGGTGACTGTATCAGCGTCTGACTACCGTTACGCACCAGGCGCAGAATACCGTTCTTCACTTCATCTTCAGCCAGACCATCACGTGCACAAACGGTATCAACATCCATACCAATCGCATCGATCAGGGCCTCAACCGTCTGCCCGGTCTCCTGTAGCTTCTCATAAGCCTGCAACAGGGATTTATAATCGGGATAAGTCAGCTCTGAATGGTTGGGGAACAGGGTAATTAAATCAGCGGGTACACTGGCAGCCTGCAATGCACGCGTTACCTTGGCTTGTGAAAGCCCCTCACTCTGCGCAATTTCTTTTTGTGACAGGCCGCTGTCCTTCAGTGCCATCAGGCGCATACCGACTTCGCGTAGATTATGTTCACGCGCAGTCTGAATATCCTGTGCCAGGCGACGGGCTTCCTCGGCGCTAATCGCAGCGTCGGTTACCAGCACGTCGAGGCCGGTTTTGCAGTGCAATGCCGCTGCCCGGCGACGTGATCCATCAAGAATCTCGATGCGGTCGTCACGTTGAACGCCAATTGCCGGGAAGAATTGCTGAAGTTTGATAGTGCGGATAATATCGCGCAGCGATTCAGGTGTGAGGCCCGACTGGTCGCGGCCATTGGTTTCCATCACCACATAGGTTTTGTCTTCAATTTCTTTCGCTGCTATGCGTTCAAGGGTGAACTGGGCGCGTTTCCCTGTCGACAGGATAAAGGTTTGGGCATGGCCTTCTGATGTTTCTTCTGTTTGCAGCGGTGTCTGGCTGAACGTTCTGCCAATCGTAATGCGTTTTGCGCTCATAGTAACCTCAGTTCAGGCGAATAAATTCAATACGGTCAAATACGGCCTTGGCGAAGTCTTCCGCCGCCGAACGCGCATTCTTTAAGGCTTCACTGCTGCCTACATAGGTAGAAGGATTGGCCGAGATTACAGTGTCAAATGACTCTCCACAACGCTCAAAACCGTCCAGCCTCGGTAATGCTGCATCCAGCATATCGCCGCCAAAAATCTCTTTCGCGAGACTGTGACACAGCTTATGGTCAGCTTTGTTGGAAAGCTTCGACATAAAACCAATGTTGCCTTGCAAACGGCAACTGGCACCAGAATCTTCAATGATGCCAATCAGCTCCGGCAGACGCGTCAAATACTTCAGCGTAGAGTGAAAATCGACCTGTGCGGGTGGTACGGGTGTCATCAGTAAATCGGACGCAGCAATAGCATTTTTCAGGAAAGCATCAAGATGCGGACCGCTGTCAATAAAGATGAAGTCATAATCTTTCTTCAGCTTAACGATGACATTCTCATACAACACCGAATGAACATTGTGCTGCGGTAGATGCTCGGCGCAAAGTTCGTCCCAGCGTGAAGCAATGAATGCATCATCAATAGAAGCGGGCAGCACATCCACACCAGGAATGATGGAAGGCACAATAAACTCGCTCAACAGTTCCTCACGGCCGACATTCTGTAACATCGCCTGTGCCGCCGTTGCTTCGACCAGGCCAACAGAACGTTCATGATTAAGGAACATGGTCGCTGAGGATTGCGGGTCAAGGTCGATAACCAGAATACGCAAATCTTCAAACAGCAAATGCGGATGCGCTCGTAACGCATGAGCCAGAGATACGGTTGAGACGGTTTTCGATACGCCACCTTTCAGATTGCCCACAAACAGCGTGAAAGCATCGCTGTGTCGGTCACGGTACTTAGGAACACCGCGGTGATGGTAGATATCGATGATGTTCTGAATCGACATGGCATATTTTGTTGAGCTGCCAGCCGCACGTTTGTCAAAAGGATAGCCGTTTTCTTCCATCTCATTAACGGCGTAATCAACACTGGCACGTGTAAGCTTTGGCAGTTTTGCCAGAGCGGCTTTCGCGTAAACCTGATAGAAGGTGTTTTCCTGCAATTCTTCTTTTTGTGCCTGGATCTGTTCCGTCAGACTCATCAGCATTCTCTCAGAACGCTGAGCAACCTTCAGAACCTGCTTTTCATCGTTAGCCATAGTTGCTCCACATATGTAGGATTTATGACTTTATACCGAAATCCTGCACATCAGGCAAATATATCTCATCTAATCAGAAAGAATTGAAATTAGCGAAACACCTTAAGGGAAAGGGGTTCAAAGGAATGTTCACTGTAATCAGTGCCGTAAAATTAGCCACACCTGGGATGTTGTGTAAATAACGCACTGATCACTTTCCGAGCGAACTCGCAAACATTCACTGTAATCAGAGAAAAAGAGAGAAGGCTTAAGGACGTTGCAAGCACGGATTTTGTGAAATCACAGACCCAGACCAGACCTCAACATTCACTGTAGTCAGTTAAATTTGCTGATTGCTCTCGCAAAGATTCACTGCAATCAGCATAACATTCACTGTAATCAGTGAGCCGGATAGAAAGATTCACTATAGTCAGCATTCAACGCAGAACAAAGCCGCTCACTGGCGACAACAGGGGAGAGTAGTTGTCTCGGACATTCACTGTAATCAGTAAAAGTAACCGCTGATTTGCGTTACACAAGGAAATGTTCACTGTAATCAGTGAATCGAGGCTATGGAAATCCGGGATGTTCACTGTAGTCAGTAGGGTTATGTGACTACCAATGAGAACGTTCACTGTAATCAGCATATCTTGTACCGGCATCATCCAATGTTCACTGTAATCAGTAGAACGCCTGATCGCGAATCCCATAAAACATTCACTGTAGTCAGTGAACCGATATTGGATGCTAATAACCGGCCACCCATCCACATTCACAGCGACAACTAACATCACGGACAGGAGGATAAAACATTCACTGTAATCAGTACGGCGAAGCACGGATTTGATGGGTGAAAAAGGCATCAACTGGTGCATTGGAAAAACAAACATTCACTGTAATCAGTAAACGAGGCAGGGAAGGGGTATCGCCAATGTTCACTGTAATCAGTACCCGATCCCGAATCAGTAAAACACAACGTTCACTGTATTCAGTACGTGCGAGTCGGCCACCTCTCATTACGTTCACTGTAATCAGAATGGAAGCATGCATGACCAAGGGAAGGGTAGATCATTCACTGTAATCAGTAAGAGGTAGCCAACGACAATCACTCAAAGGTTCACTGTAATCAGTAGAACACCCGCCCCCATGTTTCGGATGTCATTAACTGAGGCTTGTAAATGACGGATGTCAGTAACATGTTCACTGTAATCAGTGACAACGTGACGTGAGATTTCATACCAAAGATCCGGATTGGAATCCTTATTTTAGCGTCCACTGTAGTCAGTAAATGGGATAACAATTCACTGTAATCAGCAAATGTGACCAACCCTGTCACTTTTTGCCCATGCTGGAAGCCCCGATTACTGATTACAGTGAATCTTTTTTAGCATTCCATATAAATCATTTAAAATCAGAATGATATATAAAAACATTCACTATAATCTGCAACCGAAGCAGACCGCATACATTCACTATAAAGAGTGATAATCGATGATATGAATACGTTCACTGTAATCAGTAAAAGCATCCTGATAGAGATGCCTTCGCTCTAAAATATAACAATGTGAGCACTCACTATCATCTATAGACTGATAAATGGTGATTTTCAGGAAAGGATGATTACGGGAAATCGATGAAACAAAGCAAAATCACTGATTACAGTGAACGTTACTGATTTCAGTGAATGACCGGATGGAGTACTAATTACAGTGAATGCTTAAGGAGACGCGCAGTGTCACTTTTGTCCTAAAAGTGACACTGCAACACGAGAATGGCAGACTACAGTGAACGTTAAAATTCAGTCTTCAAAATCCAAATCTTCGAGAGAGTCGATACTCTCAAGATTGCTGATTCCATCCAGTTTTGGCGTACGACTGTGGATAATAAAAAACACGGAACGTCCGCGCTTTACTTCTGAATAGTCGAGATAACCAATCTCTTTCAGTTGCTCCATAGCGCGACGCACCACATGGTTTTGCGTTGTGGTTTTAGAACCGAGATTTAAACGCATACGCAGGCGCGCCAGCGAAATAGGTGCCGGGTTGGTTGGCAGACTCTCCAGATAGGTATACAGCGCCTGGGCTGATTCCTTCCGCTTAAGCCGTGAGATGGCTCGCAACTGCAACAGAACCTTGTGATCGAAGTTATACAGCTCAAACAACTTCGGGTCCGCCTGAATACGCACCACGTCCTTCTCACGATCGTAATAGGCCGATTGCACCAGGTGAGTATGATAAGCCTTACCATTACCTTCGAAGGAGAGGGTATTGGTGGCGATACGCCGTAATGAGGCATCGAGACGCTTACGCAGAGCCGCAGAGGAGTTCGCCGAGGGGATGCCACACATTTTGACGAAATCGATAAACGGTAATGTCACCGTATCGCCTTTCGACGGATAGCGTGAGAATGACTGGATAATCCCGGCCCAGGTTTTGAAATCGTTATCCATATCCAGCCTGGCACCAGTGATGGTAATCTTTTCATAGCCCTCGGATTTCACCAGCGAGAGGTTCTTCAGCTCTTTGGTCGCATCTGTGGAGGCCATAGCGCCAGATTTACCACGTGCAGTTGACTTCAATGTCGGAACAAACAGTCCAAGGCGCATTAACGCCACCGGTTGTACGGTGTTATTTTTATTAGGGTGGAGCTGAATAACTTCACCGCTGTTTTTTGTCACCGACAGAAAAGGTTCAAGTAACGCCTTGTTTTCACTCTCTTTATCTGCCATAGCCTGAGATCTTCATTCTGTGGATGAAAAGGATCGGTTTCTG